>NZ_JAMDGZ010000011.1 GCF_028656935.1 Pseudomonas rubra | reverse complement strand
GGATCTAACTTATTGAATAGACTTCGCGGTTCTCCAGGGCCGAGAGCAGCTTGGTCTGGATCGGCAACGGCAAGTCGGCAATTTCGTCCAGGTACAGGGTGCCGCCATTGGCCGAACCAAACCAGCCGGCCCGGCTGCTAGCGGCACCGCTGTGGGCGCCGGCGCTATAGCCGAACAGCTCAGCGTCGGCATAGGTCGGGCTGATCGCCGCACAGTTGACCGACACAAACAGCCCGCCGCGGTCACTGGCACGGTGAATCTGCCTTGCCAGCAGTTCCTTGCCGGTGCCGGTCTCGCCGCGGATCAGCACCGGTAGCGCCAAGGGCGCGAGCAGCTCCAGCTCCTCGCGCAGTTGTCGCGAGCGCGGGTCGACAAATACCAGCGCCTTGGCCCGGATACTCAGCGGGCTCTTGTCCAGTTCGGGAAAGGTCAGCAACGGCTGACCGAAGGTGTCGTGATTACTCATGGCAAACTCCCGCCCTGAGCGCTTTACACCCGGGCGTTCGAATCAAGGCAAAGGGTCAGCGCCTGAACCTCAGGCGCGGCGTAGGGCGTGCTGCTCCAGGCGGTTCTGCAGGCGATACAGGTAGGCAAATCCCTGTTCCCAGCGACGGTGCCCGGACTTGACGTTGATGTGCCCGGCACCGGCGAGAAAACCCACCTCAGCGCCCCAGGCACGGGCCAGTTGCATGGCCCGCGGCGCACTCACGGCCGGGTCGTTGTCGGAGCTGACCACCTGGCTTGGGAACGGCAACGGCAGTTGCGCAATCGGTGCGAAGTTACGCAGCGCAGGTGCACACGTCGGACGCTCGACGTCCGCCGGCGCCACCAGCAAAGCGCCACGAACCCGGCGCAGCAGAATCGCACTGGCTTGCGCCGCCCAATGGGCAACGGTGATGCAACCCAGGCTGTGAGCGATCAGGATCACGGGCGATTCATCGGCGGCCACGGCGTGTTCGAGGGCGGCTACCCAGTCCTGGCGCTGCGGGGTCAACCAGTCGGCCTGTTCGACCCGGGCGCTGTTGGGCAGCACCTGCTGCCAATGGGTTTGCCAGTGATCGTCTGGCGAACCTTGCCAGCCCGGCACAATCAGGTAACGGATCGACTCGTTGCGCATGGGGACGCCTCCTGCTGCGTTTGCGTGCATGAGGTCAAGTATAGGGAGGTGGTTATATTCGTAAAGGAATAAGAAGCTATTTATTAATAACAAAAATAAATATCTTTCATAAAAAAAAGGGACCGCCCCCTGCCGAAGGACGGTCCCTGAAGCATTGCCTGAGCGTTGTTGCTCAGCGGGCGGTAATCACCGACAACTTGGTGATACCCGCGCGTTCGATCGAGGCCATGGCCCGCGCCACTTCCCCATAATTCACGCCATCGTCGGCCTGCAACTGCACACGCAGTTCCGGATCCCTGGCCTTGGCCGCCTGCAGGTTGGTTTCCAGCAAATCAGGCTGGATCTCATCCTTGTTGATAAACAGCTTGCCGCCACCGTCGATGCTGACCACCAGCGGGTCTTTCTGCTCCACCGGAGCCACGGCCTCGGTCTTGGGCAGGTTGATCGGGATGGCATTGGTCAAAAGCGGCGCGGTGACGATGAACACCACCAGCAGCACCAGCATCACATCCACCAGCGGCGTTACGTTGATCTCGCTGAGTACTTCGTCACTGTCTTGGGTCGAGAAGGCCATATCAGGAGGCCTCCTTCACTTTCTGGGTGTTCTGGCCGGTGCCGGCCTTGTGGGCGGCAGGGTGTACCAGCACGCGGAAGGCGCTCTTCTGCGCCAGGCTGTAGAAGTCGTGGGCAAAGTCATCGAGGTCAGCGGCAGTCAGCTTCAGGCGGCGCAGGAAGTAGTTGTAGACCAACACGGCTGGCACTGCGACAGCAATCCCCACACCGGTGGCGACCAGCGCTGCGCCGATCGGCCCGGCGACGGTTTCCAGGCTGGCTGAACCTGCAGCGCTGATGCCCTTGAGCGCTTCCATGATGCCCCAGACAGTACCGAACAGGCCGATGAAGGGCGAGGTGCTGCCGATACTGGCCACTACCGCCAGGCCAGTCTCCAGCGAGCGGCGTTCGCGGACAATCTGCTGGCGCAAGGCCCGCTCGAGCCGGTCCTGGTGGTTGATCGCCTGGCTCAGGTCGCTGGCCTGCTGGCCCGGCTCACCGACAGCAATGGCAGCGTATCCGGCCTGGGCGACACGGGCCGCAGCGCCGGGTTGCCCATGGCTGAGTTCGGCAGCGGAATCCAGGCTTGAAGCGGCCCAGAACTGTTTGTGGAAGCGTTTGTCCTGGTTCTTCAGGCGGACGAACTGCACGCCCTTGACCAGGGCCAGGCCCCAGGTGACGACGGAGAAGCCCACCAGCAGCCAGATCACCGCGCTTTCGATGGATTCGAGGGGGGATGCCAATACAGTCATGATCAATACTCTCTTCTATTAGCGCGAATTAGCGGATCTTGAAGTCGATGGGTACGCTGACCCAGCCGTTCTGGGCCACATCGCCCTGCTTGGCCGGGACGAAGCTCCAGCGCTTGACGGCGGCCAGGGCGGCGTCGTCGAGTTGCTGGCGGCCACTGCTTTTCTGGATCTGGATGTCACCCGGCTTGCCGCTGACCAGCACCTGTACCCGCAGCACCACCGTGCCTTCCCAACCGCGACGCTGAGCCAGCGACGGATACTCCGGCGCCGGGTTCTTCAGGTACGCGGCGTTGGCCGACGCCGGCGTCACCGGTGCGGGCGCCGGGGGTGCGGCAGGCGCTGGCGGTTGCGGCGCTGCCGGCGGTTGCTCGACGGCCTTGGGTTCAGGCTTGGGTACCGGCTTGGGCACAGGTTTCGGCTTGGGCTTGGGCGCAGGTTTGGGTGCAGGCTTGGCGGCAAGTTCATCGACCGGCGGTGGCGGCGGCTCAACCACCGCCGGAGGTGGTGGCGGTGGTGGCTCCACAGCAGGAGGCGCCGGTTGCGAAAACTCGATGGTCATCGGCGGGATTTCCGGTGGTACCACTGGCAACACCGGGGTCGGCGCCTGGCTGACCCAGTACGCCACCGCACCGTGCAAGGCCAGGGCAAACACCCCGAGCAGAATCTTCTCCCGACGGCTCAGCGCGCTTTTCGGTGTGCTTTGCAGGCGCAACTGCGCCAGCGGCAACCGCAGCGGGCGACCGAGGTCGACCAGCTCGCCGCTCGGCGTCTGGCGCCAAAGCACATCGTGAGCACTGGCGGCGGTCTGGACATTACCCATTGATCAACTCCTGGGACGTGGGTGCGGTTCATCGAAGGCAGGTCAATTGCCTTCGCTGGGATGGATCATCAACGTGCACTGCTTATGTCTTAAAGTAATTTTTAAAGTTATAGATAGAACTAAAACGCCTATATAAATTGACCGAACCGCTCTAGGCCGCAGCCTTCAAGGGCTGGCGCCAAACGCCTGAAACGCCATGCTTGCAGGGCATGAAAAGTATTCGGCAAAGGCATGGCAAAACGCTGTTTCAGAAGTCGTAGCGGCCGGTCACACCCAAGGTCCGCGGCGTGCCCAGCAGGCCCTCATAGCCGCCGTTGGCTGCGCTCCAGAGGGTGGTGTAGTAGGTCTTGTCGAAGGCGTTCTTCAGCCACAGCGAGACATCCCACTGGCCTTGGCCAAGGTCGCCACGCAGGCCGGTGGAGAGGTTGACCACGGCGTAGCTGGGGATCTGCGCAAAGTCCGAGTCCTCGACCGTACCGACCGCCTTGGAGCGGAAGGCATAGCTGGCGGTGACATAAGGCTGCAGACCGTTGCCCAGGTCCCACTGGTACTGGCCGTTGGCGTTGGCGATCCATTTCGACGCACCGACCACCTGGTGGCCGCTCAGATCGCAAGCTGCGGGGGCACCCGGCTGCAGAGCGACTTCCGGCGCGCAAGGGGCATCCTTGTAGGACAGGTACCGAACGTCGTTGTAGGAACCGTTGAGGTTAAGGGTCAGGCCACGCACCGGGATCAGTGTGCTTTCCAGCTCCACCCCGCGTGAACGCACAGAGCCGGCATTGGTCAGGTACTGCACGCGGTTGGCATCGTCGTAGGCGTTGGTCTGGTAGCCGTGCACTTCGGTCCAGAACAGGTTGGCATTGAGCTGCAGCCGACGGTCCCAGAGGGTGCTCTTCAAGCCCAGTTCGGCGTTATTGGCGCGCTCGGTGCCGATCAGCAGAGAGTCGGCGCCGGCTACCGGCGCGGTGCCCACGGCCAGGTTGACGCCACCGGACTTCTCGCCGTGAGACAAGGTGGCGTAGCCGAGCAGGTCATCGGTGAAGCGATAACTCAGGTTGAGCAAACCTGAAGGGCTGGTGCTGTACTGGTTGAGATCGCCCGAATCATAAGCGCCAACCCGGCCCTGGCGGGCAGCGGCCGCGGCGCCTGCCACGGTCGCGCCACCCACAGGCGCGGCGCGATCGACCCAGGCGCTTTTCTCCTCATAGGTGCCCCGTACCCCGGCGGTGAAGTCCAGGCGCTCGGTCAGGTGCCAGGTGCCCTGGGCAAACAAGGCGAAGCTGTCGGTCGTGATATGGCCCTTGCCGACGCTGCTGACGTTGGCCAGTGCGCCGGCTGGCGTGCCGTTCCAGATATCCGCCTGGGGCCCGTACTGAACGAAGGATTTGTTATCCAAGTCAGAGCCGAAGTAATAGGCACCCAGCACATAGTCGAAGAAGCCACCGGTGGGCGAGGCCAGGCGAAACTCCTGCGAGTACTGTTTATCGCGCACCGAGACACCGGCGTTGTAGGCCGCCGGCACATTGAGGCCGTCATCGTTGCGCGGGGTGAAGTCCCACCAGCGGTAAGAACTTACCGAGGTCAGGGTAAAGTCGTTGTCCAGGGTCCAGTTGGCCTCCAGTGAAGTGCCGCCCTGGAACACCGTGACCTGCTGATCGTCATCGAGGTTGACCTTGCGCTTGCTGCCGTCGACCAGCGTCGCCCCGGCCGCCCGGGCCCGGGTTTCATAGCGGTTGACGCCATTGATGGTCGGCCCGGTGCTGTACAGCACGCGGGTGCCGGCGCTGGAGTCCTCTTCGTTGTAGTCACCAATCCAGCGCAGGTTGAACTGCTCGCTGGGCTTGTACAGCAGTTGCCCGCGAAAGCCCTGGCGCGAACCGCCGTTGAGGGTGTGGCCGTCGAACTCATTCTTGATATCGCCGTCATTGCGCGTGCGGTAGGCCGAAATTCGCCCGGCCAGGGTTTCGCTCAAGGGGCCGGACAGCGTGCCCTTGGTCTGGAAGTAACCGTCCTCGCCCACCGAGGTTTCGATGCTGCGCTCGGGGGTGAAACTGGGCGCGCGGGTGCTGATGTTGATCACCCCGGCGGTGGTGTTCTTGCCGAACAGCGTGCCTTGCGGGCCACGCAGCACTTCCAGTTGCTCAATGTCCATGAGGTCGAACACGGCCATGCCCGGGCGGCCGAGGTAAACGTTATCCAAGTACAGGCCAACGCTGCCCT
The DNA here is from genome assembly GCF_028656935.1 of Pseudomonas rubra. Classification (GTDB taxonomy): domain Bacteria; phylum Pseudomonadota; class Gammaproteobacteria; order Pseudomonadales; family Pseudomonadaceae; genus Aquipseudomonas; species Aquipseudomonas rubra. The sequence goes on along the minus strand of NZ_JAMDGZ010000011.1, from coordinate 45,241 downwards.
CCAGGCCGTCACTGGCCGGGTTGTTGCCCAGGCCGCGGATCGACACGCTGGACTGGCGCGCATGCATGTAGGCGACGTTGACGCTGGGCACCAGTTGCTGCAGGTCCTGGATGCGATACACCCGCTGGCTTTCCAGGGCCTGGCCATCGAGCACGCTGATCGGTGTCGGCACGTCCTGTGCGCTCTCTTCGCGGCGCCGGGCAGTGACGGTCACGGTCTTGAGCTGACTGTCGCTGGCCTTGACCTCAGGCTCTACTGATTCTGCGGCCTGGGCCGGCAACCAATGGGCGCTGCCGGCCAGCAGCAAAGCCAGGGGCAGGCGCTGGAGCCGCCGTGAAGACAAGGGTGCAGCGCGAAGGGACAGGCTCATGGGCGGCTCCTGGCAAAGGAATTTATATTCCTTTAAGTTATTTATTTATGATTCGACATACATTTACTGCATAAGAGATTGCCTTTATAAGGAGTGCACCAGCGGCAGAGCAAATGCATTTGCCCGATACTTTTTATGTGAAAAATGCATATAGACCTGCGCCAACTTCGCCACCTGATTGCCCTTGCCGAACACCGCAGCTTTGTTGCCGCAGCAACCTCGGTGAACCTGTCGCAATCGGCCTTCAGCCGCAGCATCCAGGCCCTGGAGCACAGCGCTGGCTGCCAGTTGGTGGACCGCTCGCACAAGGAGCTGCCGCCGACCAAACAGGGCCTGGTGGTGCTCGAACACGCGCGGCGGCTAATCAGCGGCGCACGCCAATTGAGCAACGAGATCAGCCAGTTCAATGGCCTGGAGGCGGGCGAGTTGCGCTTTGGCTGCGGCCCGGCGCCCGCAGCGGGCCTCGTACCACGGGCGATTGGCGGCTTCATTGGCCGTTATCCCAAGGCGCGGGTGCAGTTTCAGGTCGATGACTGGCAGAGCCTGAACAAACGCCTGCTGGCCGAGGAGTTCGAGTTCTTTGTCGCCGATACCCGCCATTTCGAGGCCGACCCGCAGTATCAGACCCTGCGCCTGCGCCCCCGGCGCTGGCACTTCTGCTGCCGTGCCGGGCACCCGCTGGCGGCGCTGTCCAGCGTCAGCGCCGAGCAGCTGTTGCACTATCCATTGGCCGTCACCCTGCGCCCGCCCAACCTGCGCAAGGTCATCGCCGACCTCAGCGGCCGACCGGATTTCGTCGCCAACGTCGAATGCGAAAACAGCTACAGCCTGCTCGGCGTAGTGCTCAACTCCGATGCCATCGGCATCTGCGGCACCTACAGTGACGCTCTGCACAATGCTTCCGGCAAGCTGGTGCGGCTGAGCATCGACGGCCTGGGTGACGACTGTGAAGAGCTCTACACCCGCTACGGCATCGTCAGCCAGGCGCGCCTGCGCCTGTCACCGCTGACCGAGGCGATGATCGAGCAGATCATCCTCACCGATCAGGCCGACCGCGCCCTCGACGCCCGCAACCTGGAGCACCTGGCGATCTGAGCCATTGCACAAAACGCATCAAAGGCATTCAGCAAATGCGCTTGTGATGCGCGCCGCGGGCGGCGAAAACAGTCAGCTGAAATTCGCTCAGGTGACTGCCATGCCCCACCCCACTGCCGTGCGCAACGTGCTGTACATCATGTGCGACCAACTGCGTCGCGATTACCTGTCGTGCTATGGCCACCGCCACCTGCACACGCCGAACATCGACCGCCTGGCCGCTGCCGGGGTGCGCTTCAGCCGTGCCTATACCCAGGGCACCATCTGCGGCCCATCGCGGATGTCGGCCTACACCGGACGCTATGTCAGCAGCCACCAGGTGGCCTGGAACGGCGTGCCGCTGCCGCTGGACGAGCTGACCCTCGGTGATTACCTGCGCCCAGCCGGGATCCGCACCGCACTGGTGGGCAAGACCCACGCCACGCCGAACCAGGAGGCCCTGCAACAACTGGCCATCGACCCGCTGGGGAGCACGGCCGAACACCTCAACGAGGTAGGTTTCGAGCCGGTTGCCCGCCACGACGGTATCTTCCCCGACGACCCGCAATTCGCCGGCAAACGCGAAAGCGCGCCCTACACCCGCTACCTGCGCGACCACGGCTTTGCCGGCGACAACCCGTGGCACAGCTGGGCCAATGCGGCCCAAGGCAATGACGGCGAAATCCTCAGCGGCTGGCACATGCGCAACGCCGATTTGCCCACGCGCCTGCCCGAACAACACTCCGAGACGGTCTACACCACCGACCGCGCCATCGACTTCATTCAGGCCCAGGGCGAACAGCCCTGGTGCCTGCACCTGTCGTACATCAAACCGCACTGGCCCTACATCGCTCCGGCGCCTTACCACGCGCTGTACAACGCCAGCCAGGTGCAGGCGGCGATACCCGCTGCGCAAGACAATGATCACCCGGTGTATGCCGCGTTCCGCCTGCACCAGGAAAGCCAGAACTTCTCTCGCGAAGCGGTGCGACGCAAAGTGATCCCCACCTACATGGGCCTGATCAAACAGATCGACGACCAGCTCGGGCGCCTGTTCGATGTGCTGCAAAGCAATGGGCGCTGGGATGACACATTGATCGTGTTCACCAGCGATCATGGCGATTTTCTGGGCGACCATGGCCTGGGCGAAAAGGAGTTTCTGCTCGAGCCTGCGGTGGGTATACCGCTGATCGTGCGTGATCCACGGGCCGCAGCCGATATCAGCCGCGGCACGGTGGATGAGCGCTTGGTGGAAACCATCGATGCACTGCCGACCTTTCTCGACGCCCTGGGGCTGCCAGCTGCAGCGCATCGGCTGGAGGGGCGCTCGTTGATCCCTCTGCTGCACGGTACAGCCAACGCCTGGCGCCACTACGCCATTGCCGAATACGACTACGCCTTCCAGGCACCGGCCCGTGAACGGTTGGGCCAACCGATCGACCGCTGCCGGATGACCATGGTGCGCAGCGAGCGCTGGAAGTACATCGCCTATGACGGTTTTCGCGCACAGTTGTTCGACCTGCTCAATGACCCGCAGGAGTTGCACGACCTCGGCGCAGACCCGGCCTTTGCCAGCGTGCAGGAGACGCACCAGGGTTATCTGTTCGAATGGCTGAGGGGCTTGAAACGGCGGACCACCATCAGCCATGCCGAGATCGAGCGGCGTGGGCAGTGGTTTCGCTATGGCGAACCGCGGGAGGATAGCGTAGTGAAGATTGGGGTGTGGTAGGGGCTGCTTTGCAGCCCATCGCTGGCAAGCCAGCTCCCACAGGATTCGCTGTGGGAGCGGGCTTGACCCGCGATGAGGCCCTTAGATATTGGCCACTTTCTGCCAGACCTTGGGCTTGAAGAACAAGGTCTCGCCCCGCGCCAGCCCGCTCAGGCTGTCGTGGTCCTTGACCACCTCGGCCTCGATCAGCTCGCTCTGCCCTTCGACCTTCAAGGTCACCCGGGTAGTCGCTCCCAGCGGACGGATGTCGCGCACTTGGGCCGGGTGGTGGCCCTCGATTTCGTGACGCGACAGCGACACTTCATGGGGGCGGAACAATACGTGCTGGCCTTCGCTCAGGTGCAGGCGGTTGGAATCGCCGAGGAAGTGATAGACGAAATCGCTGGCCGGGTTCTCGTAGACTTCACCCGGCGAGCCGATCTGCTCGATCACGCCCTTGTTCATCACCACGATACGGTCGGCGACTTCCATGGCCTCTTCCTGGTCGTGGGTGACGAACACCGAAGTCAGGTTGATGTCTTCGTGCAACCGCGCCAGCCAGCGGCGCAGCTCTTTACGCACCTTGGCATCCAGCGCACCGAATGGCTCGTCGAGCAACAGCACCTTGGGCTCCACCGCCAGGGCCCGAGCCAGGGCGATACGCTGGCGCTGGCCGCCCGACAGTTGCTCGGGGTAGCGGTCGCTGAGCCAGTCGAGCTGGACCATGTTCAGCAGTTCGTGGACCTTCTCGGCAATCTTGCTCTCGCTCGGACGCTCGCCCTTGGGCTTCATGCGCAGGCCGAAGGCGACGTTGTCGAACACGCTCATGTGGCGGAACAGCGCGTAGTGCTGGAACACAAAACCGACGTTGCGATCACGCACGTCGTGGCCGGAGACGTCTTCGCCATGGAAGACGATACTGCCCTGATCCGGCGTTTCCAGGCCGGCGATGATTCGCAGCAGCGTGGTCTTACCGCAGCCGGACGGGCCCAGCAGGGCCACCAGCTCACCGCTGTGGATATCCAGGTTGATGCTGTCCAGAGCCTGGAAAGCGTTGAAGCGCTTGCTGACGTTACGAACTTCGATCGACATGAATTATTCCTCCGCCGCGTTATGGCGCAGACGGTTAATACGGGACTCGCTCCACTGCTTGAGCAGCAGGATGAAGAGCGCCAGGATCAGCAACAGGCTGGCGACGCTGAAGGCCGCAACGTGGTTGTATTCGTTGTAGAGGATCTCGACGTGCAGCGGCAAGGTGTTGGTCACCCCGCGAATATGCCCGGACACCACCGACACCGCACCAAACTCACCCATCGCCCGCGCGGTACACAGCACCACGCCGTAGATCAGGCCCCATTTGATGTTGGGCAGGGTCACGTGCCAGAACATCTGCCAGCCGTTGGCCCCGAGCAGGCGCGCAGCCTCCTCTTCCTGGGTGCCCTGCTCCTGCATCAGCGGGATCAGCTCACGAGCGACGAACGGCACGGTGACGAAGATGGTCGCCAGGACAATACCCGGCAGGGCGAAGACGATCTGGATGTCGTGATCCTGCAGCCACGGCCCGAACAGGCCCTGGGCGCCGAACATCAGCACGTAGACCAGGCCGGCGATCACCGGCGACACCGAGAACGGCAGGTCGATGAGGGTGACCAGGATGCTCTTGCCGCGGAAGCTGTACTTGCTCACGCACCAAGCGGCGCTAACCCCGAAGACCAGGTTCAGCGGCACCGAAATGGCCACGGCGATCAGGGTCAGCTTCAGGGCCGACAGGGCGTCGGGCTCGAAGATCGCCTCGAAGAAGGTTCCCAGGCCCATTTTCAGGCCCTGGGACACCACGATCACCAGCGGCAGCAGCAGGAACAGGGCGAAAATCAACCAGCCAAGGCTGATCAGGATGCGCCGTGATGTGGCACTGCCACGGCGCGCGGCATTGGCCGAAGCGGCCGCGCCAATAGAAGTTGCAGACATGGACGTGGCCTCCTTCAAGGGGTTTCGATGCGCCGCTGCAGCAGGTTGATCAGCAGCAACAGGATGAAGGAAACCACCAGCATCATTACGCCGATGGCGGTGGCGCCGGTGTAGTCGTACTGGTCGAGCTTGACCATGATCAGCAGCGGCAGGATCTCGGTCTTCATTGGCATGTTGCCGGCGATGAAGATCACCGAACCGTACTCGCCAACGCCACGGGCAAAGGCCAGGGCGAAGCCGGTCAGCCAGGCTGGTAACAACGCCGGCGCGAGCACGTAGCGAAATACCTGCAGCGGCTTGGCACCCAGGCAGGCGGCGGCCTCTTCGACCTCACGGGGAATGTCGGCGAGTACTGGCTGCACCGTGCGCACCACGAACGGCAAGGTGACGAAGGTCAGCGCCAGGGTGATACCCAATGGGGTATAGGCGATCTTGAAGCCCAGGTCGGTGGCGAACTGCCCGACCAGGCCGGCCGGCGCATACAGCGCGGTCAGGGCGATGCCGGCGACCGCCGTGGGCAGGGCGAACGGCAGGTCGATCATCGCATCGATGACTTTGCGCCCGGGGAAGCTGTAGCGCACCAGCACCCAGGCCAGCAGGGTACCGATGATGCCGTTGATGATGGCGGCGCAGAGGGCCGTGCCGAAGCTCAGTTTGAGCGCCGCAAGCACTCGCGGCGCGCTGACGATGGCCCAGAACTGCTCCCAGGTGAGCTGGGCGGCATGTATGAACATGGCGGCCAGCGGTATCAGCACAATCAGGCTGAGGTACACCAAGGTGTAGCCCAGCGTCAGCCCGAAGCCGGGTATGACGGGGGAAATACGACGTGACATAGAGGTCCCTGGTTGAACGCACGAAGCCCGGAACGAATCCCGGGCCCATGCTGGCTACTGAACGGCGATCATCCTCACAGGCAATGCGTCACTGCGCCGTGTAGATCTGGTCGAACACGCCACCATCGCTGAAGAACTTGGGTTGGGCAGTCTTCCAGCCACCGAAGTCTTTGTCGATAGTCACCAGGTCCAGTTTCGGGAACTGCTTGGCGTATTCGGCAGCGACTTTCGAATCACGCGGGCGGTAGAAGTTTTCGGCGGCAATCTTCTGCCCGGCCGGGCTGTAAAGGTGCTTGAGGTATTCCTCGGCGATCTTCTCGTTACCCTTTTTCTCGGCGTTCTTGTCGACCACGGCCACCGGCGGCTCGGCGAGGATCGACAGCGACGGTACGACGATCTCGAACTTGTCGCTGCCACCGTCTTCCTTGAGGGCCAGGAAGGCTTCGTTTTCCCAAGCCAGCAAGACGTCACCCTGACCGTTGTTGACGAAGGTGATGGTCGAGCCACGGGCGCCGGTGTCCAGTACCGGCACGTGCTTGAACAGCTCTTTCACGTATTCCTGGGCCTTGGCTTCGCTGCCACCGGCTTTGAGGCCGTATGCCCAGGCGGCGAGGAAGTTCCAGCGAGCGCCACCGGAGGTTTTCGGGTTCGGGGTGATGACCGAGACGTCTTTGTTGATCAGGTCGCCCCAGTCCTTGATGCCTTTGGGGTTGCCCTTGCGCACCAGGAACACGATGGTCGAGGTGTAGGGAGTGCTGGCGTCCGGCAGGCGAGTCTGCCAGTTATCCGGCAGAGTCTTGCCCAGCTTGGCCACTTCATCGATGTCACCGGCCAGGGCCAGGGTTACCACATCCGCGCGCAGGCCATCGATCACGGCGCGGGCCTGCTTGCCCGACCCACCATGGGACTGCTGGATCTTCACCTTGTCGTCCGGGTGAGCCTGCTGCCAGTGCTTGATGAACTCGGCGTTGTACTGCTGATACAACTCGCGGGTCGGGTCATAGGACACGTTCAGCAGTTCGTAGTCCTTGGCGATGGCGGAACCGGCAAAAACGGCGCTGGCGAGGGCGGCCAGGGCATAACGGCGGATGGACATGGTGAAGCTCCCGATTGGCGTATTTTTCTAATTAGGTGGCGCGTTCATCGCGGGCAAGCCCGCTCCCACAGTCGGTCAGCTGGGCTTGTTGGCGGGGTTTTGCAGACGGAACTTTTCCTTGCGTTCGATCTGTACGACCTGGGCGTTGTGCACGGTGATTTCCACCGCACCAAACCGCAGGTCGCGCAGGGCGCTCTGGATTTCGCGCAGAATGGTGGCTTCGTCCTGACCGTCAACGCTACGCAGAGATGCGCTCATGCTCGTGCTCCTGTGAAATGGGTGCCGTGCAGTGCGTGAAGGGGAGCGACTGCGCCTGGCTTGAGAGCAATCTTAGGGGCGCACGAATATTCTTAAAAATACTATTTAAGAATTTTTATATAACCAAAATCTTGTATGAGGCCTAGCGCGGGGCAAGCCCGCTCCCGCCCACGCGATAGGGCCCTCAGGGCCGGCGTAATTGCTGCGCCGGCACCGGCCGGCCGAACCAGTAGCCCTGGCCCAACTGGCACTGCTGTTCGAGCAGAAAGCGCGCCTGCTCGGCCTGTTCGATACCCTCGGCATGCACCAGCATGCCCATGCTCCGGGCCAGGGCGATGATCACCCGCACGATCGCCACATCGTCGTCGTCACACGGCAAGCCGGCGACAAAACCCTGATCGATCTTGAGCTTCTGCACCGGCAGGCGCTTGAGCCGCAACAACGATGAGTAACCGGTGCCAAAATCATCGATGGCCAGGCGCAAGCCCAGCTCACGCAGCCGATGCAGTTGCTCAAGGGCTACTTCGGGGTCTTCCATCACCGCGCTTTCGGTCACTTCCAGCTCCAGCAAGGCTGGCTCCAGCGCGGTGTCGTGAAGCACCTGGGCAACCTGCTGATAAAGGTCGCGATGGCCAAACAGGCGGCTGGAAATATTCACCGCGACGAACTCCAGCAGCCGCCCCTCAGCCTGCCATTGCACCATCTGCAGGCACGCCTGGCGCAGCACCCAGGTGTCGATATCGGCAATCAGCCCGGTGCGCTCGGCAATCGGGATGAACTCCCCCGGTGGCACCAGCCCGCGCTGCGGGTGCTGCCAGCGCACCAGCGCCTCGACGCCGATCATCTTGCCACTGCACAGGTCATGCACCGGCTGGTAGTAGACCCGCAGCTCTTCCTGCTCCAATGCCCGGCGCAACTCCCCGGCGGTCTCCACCCGTTGCTGGGCATGGGCCGTCAGCTCTTCGGTGTACAACGCGTAACCGGCGCGGCCGCAGGTTTTAGCCTTGAACAGTGCAGAGTCGGCATTGCGCAACAATTGTTCGGCGCTCAGGGCATCGCTAGGAAACAGGCTGATGCCAATGCTGACGCTGATGAACAGGCGCTGGCTGTCGAGTTCGAACGGCTCTTTCATGCAATCGATGATGCTCTGCGCCAAGGCTGCGGCCTGGCCCACCTGCGGGCAGTTCTCGGCGAGTACGGCAAATTCGTCGCCGCCCAGCCGCGCCAGTGTCACTGCATTGTCCAGCAACGACCTCAAGCGCTCGCCAACGACCTTGAGCAACTGGTCACCGATGTTGTGGCCGAGGCTGTCGTTGATGCTCTGGAAATGGTCCAGGTCGAGCAGCAACAGGGCGCAGCCACGCTTGTTGGCCTGGGCCGCAGCCAGTGCCTGCTGGGTGCGGTCATTGAACAACAGCCGGTTGGGCAGGTCGGTCAGCGGGTCGTGGTGGGCCAGGTAGGCCAGTTCGCGCTCTGAATGCTTGATCGCGCTGATGTCGCTGAACACCGCGACGTAATGGCTCAACTCGCCGCTGTCATCGCGGATGGCGCAAATCGTCTGCCATTGCGGATACACCTCACCGCTTTTACGCCGGTTCCAGATCTCACCGCTCCATTCGCCCTTTTGCGCCAGGGTGGCGTAAATCTGCTGGTAGAACGGCGCCCCATGACGCCCGGACTTGAACTTGCTCGGACGCTGGCCGAGTACTTCGTCCTTGTCGTAGCCGGTGATCTGCATGAAGGCCCGGTTCACGTGCACGATCAAGCCGTCGCGGTCCGTCACCAACACCCCTTCCAGCGTACTGTCGAACACTGCGGCGGCCATGCGCAGACGCTCGCGGTCTTCGCGGCGCAAACGCACGCCGACACCGATGAAGTTAAGCAGGCGCGCGCGCGAGACAAAGATCAGCAAGGCGCTGCACAGCACCCAGAAATGCGCGCTGATCAGTTGCCAGCGGGCGATTTGCTCGGCTGCATCGAAAAGACTGTTCAGTAATTGATCAGACAGAGCCAGCCACAGTACCGACAACACGAGGTAGAGCGCCGCCATGCGCATGGCGTCTCGAATGGAAGCAGACATAAGGTCCCGGGCAAACCCACAAAAATTTGTGGGGATTATAGGGTAGAAACATCCTCTAACCTCCTATCTAAAAGGCCGACTGGTTTTATTTGCTGGCGCAGGGATAATGCTTCCCGCTGTTCCCTATGTTCTTGAGGGCCATATCGCCTATGTGGTACGAAGGTTTGCTCAACTTGTCCGTGTGGCAGTTGCTTGCAGTTACCCTGGTAATGACGCATGTGACCATCGTTGGTGTCACCGTCTACCTGCACCGTTATTCCGCCCACCGCTCGCTGGAACTCAACGCCGGGCTCAAGCACTTTTTCCGTTTCTGGCTGTGGCTGACCACGGCGCAGAACACCCAGGAATGGACCGCCATCCATCGCAAGCACCATGCCAAATGCGAAACCGTCGATGACCCGCACAGCCCGGTGATCAAAGGCCTGTCCACGGTGCTGCGCAAGGGCGCCGAGCTGTACCGCGAAGAAGCACAGAACCCGGAAACCCTGCGCATCTACGGCAAGAACTGCCCGCAAGACTGGATCGAGCGCAACCTTTACAGCCGCTACAAGCTCGGCGGCATCGCCCTGATGGCGGTGATCGACCTGCTGTTGTTCGGCACCGCTGGCATCACCATCTGGGCGGTGCAGATGATGTGGATTCCGTTCTGGGCGGCCGGCGTGGTCAACGGCCTGGGCCATGCCGTCGGCTATCGCAACTTCGAATGCCGCGACGCCGCCACCAATCTTGTGCCCTGGGGCATCATCATTGGCGGTGAAGAGCTTCACAACAACCACCACACCTACCCCAACTCGGCCAAGCTGTCGGTCAAGCGCTGGGAGTTCGACATGGGCTGGGCCTGGATCAAGCTGTTCTGCTGGTTGCGCCTGGCCAAGGTGCAGCGCGTCGCACCGATCGCCCACCGGATCGAAGGCAAGGGTCAGCTGGACATGGACACCGCCATGGCGATCCTCAACAACCGCTTCCAGATCATGGCGCAGTACCGCAAGCTGGTGATCGCGCCGCTGGTCAAACAGGAACTGGCACGGGTCGACGATTCGATGCGCCACCAGTTCCGCCGTGCCAAGCGCTTGCTGTCGCGGGAAACCAGCCTGCTGGAGGACCGCCATCACCTGCGCATCCAGACCATGCTCGAGCACAGCCAGTCGCTCAAGACCATCTACGAGAAGCGCCTGGCCCTGCAACAGATCTGGGCGCGCACCAGCGCCAATGGCCACGACATGCTCGCCGCCATGAAAGACTGGGTACACGAAGCAGAAGCCAGCGGCATCCAGTCGCTGCGTGACTTTGCCGCCCAGCTCAAGACCTACTCGCTTCGCCCTGCCCTGGCCTGATGCCGTTGATCGGCGCGCCTGCCTCCCGGCGCGCCGACCGGAACTTACCCGCCTAATCTCACTCTGACAGGCATATCGCCCGCGTGGCGGGCCGGGTCGTGGCCGCACGCCCCCGTCGTGAGAATTTCCGCGAAAATGGTCAAGAACAAATCAACAAGCCCGGCCTGCAATCCGCCCCCTGAAGCCGCCCAAACCCTTCTGGCCCTGATGCATGCCCAAGGTGAAGTCGCCCGCCTGAGCGAACGTGAACAGCTGTTCAGCGCCTTGCTCGACAGCGTCAACGCGGTGCTCTGGGCGTTTGATTGGGAAAGCCGCCAAGTGCTGTACGTCAGCCCTGCTTATGAGCGGATCTTTGGCCGCCCGGCCGGGCTGTTGCTGGCCGACTTCAATGAATGGCGTGACAGCATCTACCCCGACGACCTTGACTACGCCGAACGCAGCCTGGCCCAAGTGCTGGTCAAAGGCGCGGTGGAAGACCGTGAGTACCGCATCATTACCGCCGATGGCCACGTGCGCTGGATCAGCGACAAGTGCTTCATCAACCAGCAAAACGATCCGAACCAGCGGCTGATCATTGTCGGCATGGCCGAGGACATCACTGAAAAGAAACAGCTCGAAGGCGAGCTGCAGCGCCTGGCCACCACCGATGTGCTGACCCAGAGCAGCAACCGCCGGCATTTCTTCGAGTGCGCCCAGCAAGCCTTTGAAACCGCGCGGCTGGAGCAGGGGCCGTTGTCGTTCCTGCTGCTCGACATCGATGACTTCAAGCAGATCAACGACACCTACGGCCACCAGGAAGGCGACCATGTGCTGCAACGTATCGCCGATACCGGCAAGGCGGTGCTGCGTCGTGGTGACCAATTCGGACGCATTGGTGGCGAGGAGTTTGCTGCGGTGTTCCCCGGCTGTACGCCGCAGATCGCCCAGCAGATCGCCGAACGCCTGCAGCGCGAGATCCAGCGCTTAAGCTTCAGCCATGAAGACCAGGTGTTTGGGGTGACCGTGAGTCAGGGGCTGACCGGGATCCTCGACGCCGACGAATCACTGGACAGCCTGTTTGCCCGGGCAGACGCGGCGATGTACCAGGCCAAGCGCCAGGGCAAGAATCAAATTGTAAGGAGCTAAGGGTAGGAGCGGGCTTGCCCCGCGATCACTCTCAATCCTTGCGCAACCTGCCCAGCTCTGCCATCCCCACCTTGAGCAAGCGCGCCGTCTTGCTTTGAGCCAGCTCTTCCAGCCCCTGGTCCGCCGGCAAGCGCGCCAGTTGTCCGGCCAGGTGCATGACCAGCGCATCGCGTGAATACACGCCACCGCCCAACTGGTAGATCGCCGCAACCAGCTGACGCAGCTCCAGCGGCAGGCGCCAGCGGGTACGCAGGGCCGACCCGAACGCTGCGGCAAATTCGTTGAGCGACAGCTCCACCACGTCCTCATCCAGCGCGCCCCCGGCCTGCTGCCATTCCTGCAAGCAACGCAGCAACGCCAGGTCTCCCAGGCAATGCAGCAACCCGGCGCAATAGCAGCGTTCCTGGTCGAGTTCGAGCATGCGCGCCAGGGTCCGCGCATATTCTGCGGTGTGCAGCGACAATGCCCAGAAGTGTTCGGCATGACGCGACAGCAGCGAATCGCTGAGCTTGGCGCAACGCTTGAGCGCCAGGCCCAGGATCAGGTTCATGCTCTGGGTGGTGCCCAGCTTGTTCAGCGCCTGCATCAGGTTCTGCACCGCGCCGTCGCGATGCAATGCCGCACTGTTGGCGGCGGCGATGAGCACAGCGGTGACCTGCGGATCGTTGCCGATCTCGGCTTCCAGCACTTTAAGGTCCAGCCCTTGGGGCTGCAGGCTGCGATTGATGGCCTGTTTCACGTCAGCCAGTAGCGGCCCGCCATCTGAAGTGGCGCGGCGCCCTTCGAGAAACGCCGGCAAGGTCGCTCCCGGCTGCAACGCCGGCAGCGGGCAGGCCACGGTTTCGCCATTGCTGGGCAACAGTTCTTGCAGACGCTGGCGCAGAGCGTCCATGTTCAGTGGCTTGCTCAGATAAGCCGTGGGCGCGAACGGTAGCACCTCGCGGACACTGGCGGCGTCACTGCGGTTGCTCATGAGAATGAACGGCAACGCCGGCTGGCGGCCCTTGGCGCGCACGTTGCGCAACAGGTCGAGGCCGTCACCGCCTGGCAATTCGCGTGCGGCGATGATCAGATCCGGTTTGCTGGCCAGCGCCGTGAAGGCTTGAGAACCGTCGGCGCATGCCAACAAGCGCGCATCGCAACGTACGCTGAGCAGCATCTGGCTCAGCATGTCCAGTACCCAGGGGTCACCTTCGGCAATCAGCACACAAGGTGCCTGGACGGGCTCTACAACGCTCATACACAACTCTCCCGATATTCCGCTACACGCAATCCAGTGCACCTTCCAAGGTGTCTCCTTACAGGCAACCTTAGCCCCCTGGCATTCCTCTGGGCGAAAAAAAACCCGCCGAAGCGGGTTTTTCTTCTAATGCGTCACAGTTTACGCGAGTTCTGCAAAGCACTCTTCGATGATCGCCAGACCTTTGTCCAGTTGCTCATTCGGTGCAGTCAGCGGCACCAGGACACGCAGGACGTTGCCGTAAGTGCCGCAGGACAGCAGGATCAGACCCTTGTCACGCGCCTTGGCCACAACCGAAGCCACTGCTGCTGCATCAGGGGTGTGGGAGCCGGCTTTGTCGAAGACTTCAACAGCGATCATCGAGCCCAAGGCACGTACGTCACCGATGATCGGGTGCTTGTCCTGGATCTTGCGCAGGGCGGCAACCAGACGCTCGCCAACTTCCTGGCTGCGCTCCAGCAGTTTCTCTTCCTCGAACACTTCGATCACGGCCAGGGCCGCGGCGCAGGCAATCGGCGAGCCGGCGTAGGTACCGCCCAGGCCGCCCGGGGCGATGGCATCCATGTACTCGGCCTTGCCGCAGACACCGGCCAGTGGGAAACCACCGGCGATGGACTTGGCGAAGGTGGTCAGGTCAGGCGCAACGCCCATTTGCTCCATGGCGAAGAACGTACCCGTGCGGCCAGCGCCGGTCTGTACTTCGTCAGCAATCAGCAGGATGCCGTGCTGGTCGCACAGCGCGCGCAGACGCTTCATCAGCTCTTTGGGAGCCGGGATGAAACCACCCTCGCCCTGAACTGGCTCGATGATGATCGCGGCGATGTCGCGTGGCTCGGCATCGTTCTTGAAGATGCGCTCGATGGAAGCGATCGAATCCTCGACGCTCACGCCGTGCAGCTCGTTCGGGAAGATGGCGCGGAAGATGCCGCCTGGCATCAGGCCCATGCCGGCCGAGTAAGGTACGACCTTACCGGTCAGGCCCAGGGTCATCATGGTACGGCCGTGGTAGCCGCCGGTGAAGGCGATGACACCGGCACGGCCAGTGGCGGCACGGGCGATCTTCACGGCGTTTTCAACGGCTTCGGAACCGGTGGTGACCAGCAGGGTTTTCTTGGCGAAATCGCCAGGAACCCGCGCGTTGATCTTTTCGCACAGCTCGACGTACGGCTCGTAGGCCAGTACCTGGAAGCAGGTGTGGGTCACTTTGGTCAGCTGTTCCTGAACGGCAGCGATCACCTTCGGGTGCAGGTGGCCGGTGTTCAGTACCGCGATACCGCCGGCGAAGTCGATGAACTCGCGGCCTTCGACGTCAGTGACGGTGGCGTTTTTTGCCGACTCGGCAAAGATCGGGTGGATCTGGCCAACACCGCGTGGAACAGCGGCGACACGACGTTGCATCAAAGATTCGTTGGTCTTGCTCATAATGTCCTCAATTCGCCACACACAAGGTGGCGCGATTCAAGTCGGAGCGGCCGGTATTCAACTGCTGGCAGCATGCGTTGATCGACTGCCGCAGGGGCCCAGGCCACTGGATGTACGGTGTAAAAAGGCCAGCGAGACGTCGCTCTCGCGCCCCGCTGGCAGAGGTAAAGCCTTACGCTGCGATCAAACGCTGATGCACAGGTATTTGATTTCCAGGTAGTCCTCGATGCCGTACTTGGAACCTTCGCGGCCCAGGCCCGAGGCCTTGATACCGCCGAACGGCGAGACTTCGTTGGAGATCAGACCGGTGTTGATACCGACCATGCCGTACTCCAGGGCTTCGGCAACACGGAACACTCGGCTCATGTCGCGGGCATAGAAGTACGAGGCCAGGCCGAACTCGGTGTCGTTGGACATGGCGATGACTTCGGCCTCGTCCTTGAAGCGGAACAGTGGCGCCAGCGGGCCGAAGGTTTCTTCCTTGGCCACGGCAGCGTGCTTGGGTACGTCGACCAGAATGGTCGGCTCGAAGAAGTTGCCTTCGATCAGCTTGCCACCGCTGAGCACCTTGGCGCCCTTGCCGACGGCATCATCGATGTGTTCCTGGACCTTGGCCACGGCCTTGCCGTCGATCAGCGGGCCGGTGGTGGTGCCGTCTTCCAGGCCGTTGCCGATTTTCAGCTTGGCCACTGCGACCTTGAGCTTCTCGGCGAAGGCTTCGTAGACGCCATCCTGAACGTAGATACGGTTGGCGCAAACGCAGGTCTGGCCATTGTTGCGGTACTTGGAGATGATCGCGCCCTCGACGGCCTTATCCAGGTCGGCGTCGTCGAACACGATGAACGGAGCGTTACCGCCCAGTTCCAGGGACACTTTCTTGATGTCCTTGGCGCATTCGGCCATCAGCTGGCGACCGATTTCGGTGGAGCCGGTAAACGACAGCTTGCGCACGATCGGGTTGCCGGTCAGCTCGCTGCCGATGTCGCCGGCGCTGCCGGTCACCACGCTGAGCACGCCAGCCGGGATACCGGCACGGGTGGCCAGCTCAACCAGGGCCAGGGCCGAGTACGGGGTTTGCGATGCCGGCTTGAGCACCATGGTGCAGCCTGCGGCCAGGGCCGGGCCGGCTTTGCGGGTGATCATCGCCGCCGGGAAGTTCCACGGGGTGATTGCCGCAGTCACGCCGATTGGCTGCTTGATCACGATCAGGCGCTTGTCTGGCTGGTGACCCGGGATGGTGTCGCCGTAAACGCGCTTGGCTTCTTCGGCGAACCACTCAATAAAGGAAGCGGCATAGACAATCTCGCCCTTGGCTTCGGCCAGCGGCTTGCCTTGCTCGGTGGTCATCAGGCGGGCCAGGTCGTCCTGGTGCTCGATCATCAGCTCGAACCAGCGACGCAGCTTGCCAGCACGTTCTTTGGCGGTCAGCGCGCGCCAAGCCGGCAGCGCCTTGTCGGCGGCCTCGATGGCACGGCGGGTTTCAGCGGCGCCCATCTTCGGCACAGTGCCGATGATCTCGCCCGTCGCCGGGTTGTTGACCTTGATCGTCTGGCCGTTGTCCGCGTCCAGCCACTCTCCATTAATGAAGGCTTGCTGGCGGAACAACTGGGCGTCTTTAAGCTGCATGTCTGGCTTCCTTAACGGCACCGTGCAGGCACGGCGCGAATTATTGATTGTAGAAAAAGGAGAGCGTTTGAAATCTCAAACGAATCCTAGGATCAACGAGGAGAAAGGACAATAGGGTGTTCGAAAAAAAGAACAAAAAGCGCTGTATGGTTGATTTTTTCGGATCAGCGTCACATATGACCCCTTGAGTGTGCGAAATCGACCACAGCCATTCTGACGATGGACGCCGCCAGCCTAGATGGGTATCATGGCGCCCGCGTTGCACTCGTAGCTCAGCTGGATAGAGTACTGCCCTCCGAAGGCAGGGGTCGTGGGTTCGAATCCCGCCGAGTGCGCCATACAAGACAAAGGCTCAGGTGAATACCTGGGCCTTTTTTGTTTTCCGGGCCAACTGCTCCTACAGGGTTAGAAGGTCTTCGGAAAGCAACGACAGGGAAAACACACGCTGAAAAAAAATTGTTCCAGCAGACCAGCCTGCCGATAAGGCAAAATGCTACTAACTGATTCGCATTCCTGAATCAGGCATCTGGAACACACCAGCGAGAAGGATCTTTATGAAGCGGTTCGCTTTGACCCCGGCCCGGTTGGTCGGGATGCTGTGCTGCCTGTTCGCCCTGAACACGGCACAGGCCAAGGATGACGGTACCGACCCCTCCGTCACTATCGAAAAGGACATTCTGCGTACCGTGGTTGCCGAAGATGGCAGCTACGCCTCCACCCAGGACCTGGTCCTGCTGATCAACGAAGAACGCGCGATCCAGGCCAAGGCCCAGCAATCGCTGTACTACAACCGTACCCTGGAAAGCCTCGAAGTAACCCAGGCCTACACTCAGAAGCCCGATGGCCGCAAGGTGCAGGTCAGCCCCGAGCAGATCAAGGAGCAGCAGGAGCAGCAGTCTTCGCGCGCGCCGATGTTCCACGACAGCCTGGTCAAGGTGGTGATTTTCCCGGAAGTGGCGGTGGGCGATCGCCTGGTACTGAGCTTCAAGAAACAGCGCAAGACCCCGCTGTTCCCCGGCCAGTTCGAAGACCTGGCCATGCCACAGTTCCACCCGACCAAACAGTTCACCCTGATCTACGACCTGCCGAAGAACCTCAAGCTCAATGCCGAAGCCAAGGGTTTCAAGGCCTCCAGCCCCAAGGCCGAGGCCGGTCGCAAGGTCTACCAGTGGGATTACGTGCAGGGTGACAACGCCCGTACCGAGTTGGGCGCAGTAGCCTACTCGGACTACGGCAAGTACCTGGCCGTGTCTACCTTCGCCGACTACAGCGAGTTCGCCAAAGCCTATGCGGCACGCGCCAACAGCGAAGTAACACCAGCCATCCGCGAACTGGCCGAGAAGCTCACCGCCAAGATCGACGACCCGCGTGACAAAGCCCTGGCCTTGGGCGACTGGGTGCGCCGCAACATTCGCTACGTCGCCGTGTACATCGGCGCCGGTGGCGTGGTGCCGCACGCTGCCGACACCGTGCTGAGCAACCGCTATGGCGACTGCAAGGACCATGTAGCCCTGCTCGAAGCGCTACTGGCCGCAGTCAATATCGAGAGCACCCCGGCGCTGATCAACCTCGGTAATGCCTATGCCCTGCCCAAGGTGCCGACCCTGGGCGTGATCAACCATGTGATCACCTACATTCCAAGCCTTGATCTGTACCTGGACTCCACCGCCGAAGCCATCGCCAGCGGTTACCTGCCCGCCCCGGTGCTGGACAAGCCCACCGTACTGGCCCGCTCCGGCAAACTCGGCCATACCCCGTCCAACCAGCCAGGGCTGGTGCGTAACAGCACTACCTACACCGTGGCCAGCACCGGCGCCGCCGACTTCTCGCATGACTCGAAGATCGACGGTTGGGCTGCCGAGATGAACCGCTGGATGATGCGCAACATGCAGCCGGCCGAGCGCGACCTGCTGACCCAGCGCATCCTTGCTGCCTACGGCCAGCGCGGTAGCGGCAAGATCAGCAGCGACGACCTGGAAAACACCGGCTCGTTCAGCATGCAGATCAACGGCCGCAGTGAAAACCTGGTCAATCTGCCCGGCCCGATCGGTGTACCGACCTTGACCAGCCTGGCCGGTGGCATTGCCCAGAACGTCTTCGGCTTTGTCGCTGAAAAGCAGCGCACTCAGGACTTCACCTGCATCTCCGGCATCACCGAAGAACAGGCGCGTTTCGAGTTCCCGGCTGACGTCACCATCCTTGCTGCGCCAAAGCCTGTGACCCTCAAGGACAAGCACTTCGACTACAGCGCCGAATATGCCCAGCAAGGCAACAGCCTGGTGATCAAGCGTCGCCTGGACTTCCACTACCCCAAAGCGGTGTGCAGTGCCAAGGACTTCGAGAAAATGAAACCGACGATTGAAGCCATGCTCAATGACCTGAACAGCCAGGTAATCGTCCAGAAGAGCTGATGTGTCGTGCCCTGCCGCACCTTGTGTGCCGCAGGGTACTGCCACCGTTACGCCATCTATGAAATATTTGGTAAACTCCGCGGCGCCCGCTGCTGCGCCCACGCAAGCGAAAACGATCAAAAGGAATTGTCATGGCAATGGTTTTTTGCCGCGGTTGTGCCAAGGAAATCCATGAAACGGCTCCTAGCTGCCCAACGTGCGGCGCCCCTCAGTATCTTCCCGCTGCAGCTCAACCTGCCAGCCAGCCATCGTACTGGATGAGCATTACCTCGCTTATCCTCGGGATTCTGTGCGCAGTTACTCTCACCGATGACGGCGAATGGGACAGTGACACCCTTTTGGGGTTGAGCCTATTTGCGCTAGCCGGACTGATCTTGGGTATCCTCAGCCTCATCAATAAAAAGCCGGGAAGCAACATGGCGGTAGCCGGTGCGGCTATGTCGGGCATTTCTCTGTTTGTGTATATCGGACTTTCAGTCAATTAATGTAAGGGACAACAAATGAGTATGGTTTTTTGCCGCGGCTGCGCCAAGGAAATCCACAACAGCGCCGTGGCCTGCCCTGCCTGCGGCGCGCCGCAAGCAACTGCGCCAGCCGCTGCAACCGCCGCGCCTGCGCCGACCGGCATCTGGTACTTTGAAGTACTGAAGAAGTACGCCGTATTCGCTGGCCGCGCACGCCGCAAGGAATACTGGATGTTCTGCCTGGTCAACGTCCTGATTGCCATGGTGCTGGGCTTTATTGAAGGTGTAGCCGGTGTCGGCGCCATCCTCTCCAATCTGTACAGCCTGGCAGTGCTGATCCCGGGCATCGCCGTTGGCGTGCGACGCATGCACGATACCGACCGTAGCGGCTGGTGGTTGCTGCTCCCGATCGTCAACCTGATCTTCCTGTGCCAGGACAGCCAGCCAGGCCCGAACCGTTTCGGCCCGAACCCGAAAGGTATCGCTTGATCACAGATTGATCGAGACTCAACGCAAAGCGGCCATCATTGGCCGCTTTTGCATTTTTGCGCCCATGACGTTTTTCAATCACATCGATGCCGCTTTCGCCCTTGCCCTGCGGCCATCTGTACACGATTCTGTAGCTATCTGCCGTCACCCACTCCCAGCATCGCAGAGGCCTCTATGAAAACCGTGGCACAGCTTCTAAAGACAAAAGCCCAGCAGCACCACCAGGTGCACACCATTGGCCCTGACCACATGGTGCTCGATGCGCTGAAGTTGATGGCCGAGAAGAACGTCGGCGCCCTGCCTGTGGTGGAGAACGGGGAAGTGGTGGGGATCGTCAGCGAGCGTGACTATGCGCGCAAGATGGTGCTCAAGGGCCGCAGCTCAGTGGGCACACCAGTCAGCGCGATCATGAGTGCACCGGTGATCACCGTCGACCCGCACCAGAATATCGACTACTGCATGAGCATGATGACCAACAGTCACCTGCGCCACCTGCCGGTGGTCGAGAATGGCGAGCTGCTCGGCTTGCTGTCGATCGGTGACCTGGTCAAGGAAGCCATCGCCGAGCAGGCCAATATGATCCAGCAACTGGAACAGTACATTCGCGGCGACTGAATCAGCGGTATTCGCCCTCCAGCTCATCGAGCTGGTGGTCGAAGCTGCGCAGGCGCGCCGACCAGGTGTACACCAGCACTTCCAGGTCACGGTTGAGCACGGCGGCGCCACGGCCACTGCTTTGCTGCGAATCGCACAAGTCCAGTTGGTAGCGCTCCCGGGCCATAGCGGTCGCCACCGTGGACAACTCACGGGCGTTGTCCAGCCAGTGCCGGCGGTGGTCGTGGGTTTCGCGATCCAGCTCGCGGCATTGGCGCTTCAAGGCTTCCAGGCTCTGCTCCAGCGGCGTGCCTTCAAGCTCGCCCATCACCTCCTGGAAGGTGCGCCCGGGCTGCCAGTAGCTA
Organism: Pseudomonas rubra; assembly: GCF_028656935.1. GTDB lineage: Bacteria > Pseudomonadota > Gammaproteobacteria > Pseudomonadales > Pseudomonadaceae > Aquipseudomonas > Aquipseudomonas rubra. Next base: position 24,784 of record NZ_JAMDGZ010000011.1, on the reverse strand, counting down.
CCCCAGAAATAGCGGTCGAACACGGTTTCGACCCGGCGCAAGGCAACCTTGGTGTTCCAGATCGCCACCAGGGTGCGCCCCTGAGCCAACTGACGCTTGCTGACCCGCAGTTGCTGCCAGGCAATCCACGCCAGCGCAGTCAGCGCCAGCGCGCCGATCACGCCCCCGGCGGCATAGAGAAAAACCAGGGCCTGGCCCAGTTGGTGAGTCTGTTTGATGCCATAGAAATAGCCGACGGTCAGCAGCCCCAAGGCAGTCACGGCGCACCAGAATCCGGCGGCATAGGGATCTTTCATTGGCGCTATCCCCTTGTTGTTTTTTCCTGAGCATAGCAACGCCATTCGCCGGTAGATGTGCCGCTCAGCGATTATTTTCGCGGACGCCTCAACGCCTCGTTGAGCTGGTCGAACGGCTCTGCCCAGTCAGCGTCATCACTAATGCTTTGCCTGAGAAAGTCCCGCTGACTCTCGGTCCAGAAGGGTGCATCCACCAGTTTTATTTCGTTTTTCAGCGGCGAATGACTGGTGATGAACTGGTCGATACTCTGCGCATCGTCAGCCAGGCCAAGCTGTTTGAAGAGCTCCGAAAACGGATGAATGTTCGGTTCCATGCATGACTCCTTGAGGCCAGGCCGGGCATCCACGACGCCAGCCTGGCAGTGGGTTGATCATCAGCACACCTCACGCACTTCGGCGTTTGGCACCAGTTTCAGGTATTGCGCCATGTTCATGTGGATCAAGTGGTCGTGATCACCGGCCTCGACATAGATATCGCCCTGACGGGTCAGGGTCGGATCGACCAGCATCTTGATCGAATACGCATCACCCAGCGCCGGAATCGCGCCACGCTCGCAGTCGCCAAACAGATGTGGCAGGCCGCTTTCATGGGTCATTTGCCATGCGCCAGTAGCGCGCACCTTGCTCATGTCCAGGTGACGGTTGGCCGGCAGCACGGCCATCAGGTAGTTGCCGTGGCGGTCGTCGAGCATGACCGACTTGGCCACCCGTTCAGCAGGCACCCCGGCTGTACGCGCCGACTCAAGACTGGTGGATGAGTGCGGGTGAGAAACAATGTCGTAATCGCAGCCAGCCTTGTCCAGGCATTGCTGCAGGGTTTTTGCCATACGCATGATGCACCTCCGGATACAGCGCCCCCACCTTTGAAGTTTAGGCCGTGCTGCGCCAAGCGGCCGACTAAACTTATTGGACACGCACAGCCCGGGTGAATTCAGGTGAGCGCTCGCTGGTGTCGGCACCTGCTTCTGTTTTTACTACTCGGCGTGCTGACGAGCGGTGTGGCTGCGCCCGCAAACCCTGTGCTGGTGTTGAGCATCAACGACGCCATCGGCCCGGCCAGCGCCGACTATCTTGTGCGCGGCCTGGAGCAGGCCAAAGTGCAGCAGGCGCAACTGGTGGTGATCCGCCTCGATACCCCCGGCGGGCTCGACAGCTCGATGCGCACAATGATCAAGGCGATTCTCGCCAGCCCCGTACCGATTGCCACCTTTGTCGCCCCCGGTGGCGCCCGTGCGGCCAGCGCCGGGACGTACATCCTCTACGCCAGCCACATTGCCGCGATGGCCCCAGGCACCAACCTTGGTGCCGCCACTCCGGTGCAGATCGGCGGCCTGCCGGGTACGCCGAAGGACCCGGCCGCCCCCACCAGTGACAAGCAAGCGCCCAACAGTGAGCAAGACACCCTGACCCGCAAGCAGATCAACGACGCCGCAGCCTATATTCGCGGCCTGGCGCAACTGCGTGGGCGCAATGCCGATTGGGCGGAACAGGCGGTGCGCCAATCCGTCAGCCTGCCGGCCAATGAAGCCTTGCGCCTTAAAGTCATCGACCGCATCGCCAACGACCTGCCTGACCTGCTGCGCCAGCTCGATGGCAAAAGCCTCGAAGCGGCCGGCCAGCCGGTGCAGTTGCACACCGCCAACGTGAGCATCATCGAGCGCGAGCCGGACTGGCGCACGCGCCTGCTGGCGGTGATCACCAACCCGAGCGTGGCGCTGATTTTGATCATGATCGGCATCTACGGCTTGCTGTTCGAGTTCATGAGCCCTGGCTCCGGGGTTGGCGGGGTGGTAGGCGGCATCTGCCTGCTGGTCGCGCTGTACGCCTTGCAGTTGCTGCCGGTGAACTACGCTGGCGCGGCGCTGATCATGCTTGGTATCGCGTTCATGATTGCCGAGGCGTTCTTGCCCAGTTTCGGCGTGGTTGGCTTTGGCGGTATCGTCGCCTTCGTGGTCGGTGCGGTCATCCTGATGGATACCGATGTGCCCGGCTTCGGCATCCCCATCGCCTTGATCCTGAGTCTAGCCCTGCTCTCGGCGCTGTTGCTCGGCGGTGTGCTGGGCATGGCCATGAAAGCGCGCAAACGGGCGCTGGTCAGCGGTGACGCGGGGCTGGTGGGCAGCCTGGCGACGGTGATGGCGGTCAATGACGCTGATCCGTTCATAGGTTCCGTACAGGCACAGGGTGAGCAGTGGCAGGCCCAGTGCCAGACGCCACTGCAGGTAGGGCAATGCGTTCGGGTGATCACTCGCAAGGGCGTACTACTAGACGTCAGCGCCGAGGCCGAAGCGCCGGCGCGAGGAGACTGAAATGTTTTTCGAACTGGGCTTTGGCGCCTTGCTGGCACTGCTGGCGGTGCTGTTGCTGTCGGCGTTTCGCATCCTGCGCGAATACGAGCGGGGCGTGGTGTTCCAGCTCGGGCGCTTTTGGCGGGTCAAGGGGCCGGGGCTGGTGTTGTTGATTCCGGGGATCCAGCAGATGGTCCGGGTCGACCTGCGCACCATCGTTCTCGATGTCCCGCCGCAGGACGTCATCACCCGCGACAACGTTTCGGTCAAGGTCAACGCCGTGTTGTACTTTCGCGTGCTCGACCCGCAGAAGGCAATCATCCAGGTCGAGGACTTTCTCATGGCCACCAGCCAGCTGGCGCAGACCACGTTGCGCGCGGTGCTCGGCAAGCATGAGCTGGATGAACTGCTGGCCGAACGCGAACGGCTGAACCTGGACATTCGCCAGGTGCTGGATGCGCAAACCGATGCCTGGGGCATCAAGGTAGCCAACGTCGAGATCAAGCATGTCGACCTCAACGAGTCGATGATCCGCGCCATTGCCCGCCAGGCCGAAGCCGAACGCGAACGACGGGCCAAGGTGATCCATGCCGAAGGCGAACTGCAGGCCTCGGAGAAGCTGATGCAGGCCGCAGAAATGCTCAGCCGCCAATCGGGAGCGATGCAACTGCGTTATATGCAGACCCTGGGCAGCATTGCCGGCGACAAGTCGTCGACCATCGTGTTTCCGTTGCCGATCGAGATGCTCAAAGGCTTTGTGGATAAGTGAGATCTATCGCGGGGCAAGCCCGCTCCCACAGGGTGCCTCTGTGGGAGCGGCGGTGCGACGCCTCGACTTGCCCCGCGATGCGATCTACCAGCCGCCACCCAAGGCTAGGAACAACCCGATCTGCCCCATCGCCACCTGGGTGTTGGCCGCCGCCAGCTGCGCACGCATGTCAGTGTAGGTGCGGGTCGCCTGCAGGTCCGCAAGGAACGACTCGCGCCCGGCCTGGTAAAAGCGATGGGTCTGCTGCGCCGCCAACTGCGCCGAGCGCTCGGCATCGGCCAGGGCATCACGCCGCGCAAGCAAAGCGCTGTACTGCACAAGGCTGGTCTGGGTTTCGCGAATGGCGTTGAGCACCACGCCATCAAAATGCGCCAGCGCCGCCTGGGTCGAGGCCTCAGCTTCTCGAATACGTGCCCGTGAGCCATTGGTCGGCACATTCCAGGTCAGCAATGGACCAAAGCCCCAGCGGTTGGTTGCGGGCTCTGCGAGGTTATCCAGAATCCCGATGGTGCCCACCTGGGCACCGATGCTGATATCCGGATACAGCTGCCCGGTGGCCACGCCGATGGTTGCGGTGGCCGCCGCCAGGCCGCGCTCGGCCTGACGGATATCCGGACGACGCTTGAGCAACGCGGCACCATCACCCACCGGCAATACTTGGGCGATGTGCGGCAGCTCGGCGCAATCAGCGGTACCGGCCGGTAACTGCTTGACCGGTGTGGCCAGCAACATCGACAAGCTGTATAGCCCCGCCTCGCGCGCGGCCTGATAACGCGGCAACTCGGCGCGCAAGGATTTGAACTGGGTCTGCGAACGGGTCACCTGGGTTTCATCACCGCGCCCGGCATCACGCAGACGCTGGGTCAGGGTCACGCTCTGCTCCTGCAGGTCCAGGGACTCATGGGCGATGTGGTATTCCTCGTTGGCCGCGCACACCTGGGTGTAGGCGCGCACCACATCCGCCACCAGGGTGATGCGGGCAGTATCGGCCGCGGCCTGGGTCGCATCGGCATTGGCCTGGGCGGCCTCGACGCCACGCTTGAGGGTGCCCCACAGGTCAAACTGGTAGGAGGCGCTGATGATCGCCTCGCCAATGTTGGCGACCGGCACTTTCTCCGGCTGCAGGAAGGCTTCGCCAGACTCCTGCAAACGCTGGGCACCCAGCTTCACCGCGCCGTTGAAGCCACCCCGGGCCTCGGCTTCTTCGACCTGAGCGCGCGCCTTGGCAATGTTCGCTGCCGCCACGCGCAGCTCGCTATTGGCCTCCAGGGCCTGGCGTACCAGCTCGTTGAGGCGCTCGTCCTGGTACAGGTGCCACCAGTCTTTGGGCACAGGCGCCGAGACCACGCTGTCGGCGTCCTGGCGCAGCTCGCCCTGCAGGTCGGCGCGCTGGACCGCTGCGTTGTTCGGCACGTGGTAATCCGGCCCGACCATCTGGCAGGCCGACAGCAGCAGGCTCAGGCCGATCAGCGACAGCCGTTTCATTGCCCGTTGCCCTCAAGGATCGACACCGTCGCGGTACGCCCGGCGATCATGCGAAAGTCCGCAGGCACTTCATCAAAGGCGATGCGCACCGGGATTCGTTGGGCCAGACGCACCCAGCTGAACGCCGGGTTGACGTTGGGCAGCAGGTTGGCGCCGCTGCTGCGGTCACGGTCTTCAATGCCGGCAGCGATGCTTTGCACCTGCCCGCGCAGGCGCGTGTTGTCGCCCATCACCCGGATATCCACGGCCTGGCCGATATGAATGCCGGCCAGCTTGGTCTCTTCGAAGTAGCCATCGACATGGTAGGAATCGCTGTCGACCACCGACAGCACCGCCCGCCCGGCGCTGACGAACTCGTGGGCGCGCGGGGCGCGGTCGTTGAGGTAGCCATCAACCGGGCTGCGCACCACCGAACGGTCGAGGTTCAGTTGGGCGGCATCCACTGCCACCTGGGCTTCGGCCAGGGCCGACTCGGCACGGGCCTGGCGCGACTGGCTCTCCTCCAGCTGTTCCTGCGCCACCAGGTTGCCCAGGCCACGGTTACGCCGGGCTTCACGCTGGGCCTGGGCCAGGGTTTCCTTGCGCTCGGCCAGCGTCGCCTGGGCCTGGCGCAGGGCCAGGTGGAAACGGTCCTGGTCGATGGTGAACAGCACGTCGCCGCGCTTGACCACCTGGTTGTCGCGCACCTCGACCTGCTGGATCAGGCCGGAGACATCCGGGGCGATCTGGATCACATCGGCACGGATATGCCCGTCACGGGTCCAGGGCGCGAACATGTAGTACATGACCATCTGCCAGACCAGCACGGTCGCCAGTGTCACTACCAGCAGGGTCAGGACCACGCGGCCCAGGGTCAACAAAGGTTTTTTCATGGCAGCATCAGGTTTCGGCAAAAGTGGTCGAGCGTGCCGAGCAGCACGGCGTACAGCGCAACGTTGAACAGCGCCCGGTGCCAGACCAGGCGGTAGAAATGCACCCGGTTGAGCAGCGCGTGCACCCCCAGGAACAACAGATAGGTGACTACCATCATCACCAGCAGCGTGGGCAGGAACACCCCGCTGATATCCAGATCCCCGATCACAGCGGCGCTCCATCGATGCCGTAAGGCAGTTGTGGCTGATCGTCGGATGGCTCCAGCACCACCTCGACACCCGGCAACAACGCCAGGCGCAGGCCGCTCAGGGCATGCAGCAGGTGCACGCGGGCTTCACCGCTGTCGGCCAGGTCAGTGAGGTTAAGGGCGCGGCGGGCGCGCTCCATGCTTTGCAGCAGCGCTTGCGGTGCGTGCAGACGACGGCGCGCGTCGAGGCAGGCCTGGAAGTGCTCACCGACCTCTTGCACCACCCTTTCCAGCAACTGGCGCGGCTGTGCGCCAACCCGTGGCATGTAGGCCAACAGGTCGAGCAGGTTCAGGCCCACGCGCAGGTCGCGCAGGGCCGTGCCGGTGTCCTGGCCGGTCTGAGTCAGGCGCGGCAGTAGCTGCATCAGCCGGTCGAGCATCTGTACGCCCAGGTGGCGGTGTTCGGCCAGGGTCGCTGGCTGGGTCATGCCAACGATGTCGTGCCAGCTGAAACGGGTCAGGCGTTTGGCCGCCAGTTCCACGCCGAACGGGCGCACCACCACGGTCCAGATAAAGGCAAACAACAAGCCCACCGGCCCGGCCAGGTTGGCGTTGATGAAGGTCAGGAAGTTGGCGTCGTAGGCGCCCTGGATACTGATGAAGGAAGCGGTGTTGACGATGGTCAGCAAAGTGCCCAGGTAGAAGCGCGGCTGCACGGTCAGGGTGCCGACGCAGATGCACGGCACGGCAAAGGCCAGCACCAGCATGGGGAAGTCGTGCAGGTTGGGCAACACCAGGAACAGGTAGAGGCTGGCGAACAGCACCGACAGTGAAGTCCAGAAGAAAAAGCGGTAGATCTGCGGCGCCGGGTCGTCCATGGCGGCAAAGAAGCTGCAAGCCACAGCGGCAAGGATCACCGCACTGCCGCCATCATCCCAACCCAGCAGAATCCACAATGCCGTGGCAGCGATGATTGCCGTGACCGTGGAGAACACCGAATAGAGCATCAGCCCATGGTCGAAAAACGGTGTCAGCCGGCCCAGGCGCCAGTGCCGGTAGACCGCGCGCCAGGGCGACAGGTCTTCACTACGAATCGCGTGCTGCAGGCTGCAGCAGTCCTGCCACAGGTCGACCCACTCAGCCAGGCGATAGAGTGCATTGGACAGCAACAGCGAGGCTCGCTCGTCCAGGGCTGCGGCGCTCGGTTGCAGGTGCTCGATGCGCGCCCGTAGCGCTGACCAGCGCGCCGGGGCCGGGCCTTGCGCGGTGCCTTGCAACCACGCCCGGGCCTCGGCCAGCAACGGCTGCAACAGCTCGGTCTGGGCCGGGGCGCGGCCTTCGAGGGCGAGCAAGGCGTCATCCAGGGCATCGATCACCGGTAGCAGATGGATCATTCGCCCACGCAGCTCGCGAGCGTTCTTCACCGTTTGCGGGCGTGCACCTTCATGGGACAGCTGGCCGATCATCAATTCCAGAGAGTTGAAGGTGACGACCATCGAGGCGCGCAATCCACCGACCTTGTCGGCGCTGGCTTCGCGGGCCAGAAAGGTGTCGCTGTAGCGGATCGCCTCATTGAACCAGTTGCCGGTGGCGCCCACCAGCACCGGGGTCAGGCGCCGCGGCCAGAAGATCGCCCCGACCACCGCTGCGCAAACAATCCCCAGGCAGATTTCCTGGGCCCGCGACGAGGCAATGTCGAACACTGCCAGCGGGTTGTCGACCACTGGCAAGGCAATCATTGGCAAGGTGTACCCGGCGAGCATCAGTGCATAGCTGTTGGCGGTGCGCAGGTGCAACGAGAGAAACAGCAAGGTGCCGGTCCACAAGGCCACGGCAACGGTCAGCAGCACCGGCGCCTGCACCAGCAGCGGCACCAGGAACACCGCCCCGGCAGCGCCGAGCAAGGTGCCTAAGGCGCGGTACAGGGCCTTGGAGCTGGTGGGGCCGACAAACGGACTGGAGACGATATACACCGTGGCCATGGCCCAGTAAGGCCGTGGCAGTTGCATCAGCAGGGCGATGTACAGGGCGATCATCGAGGCGGCGAAGGTGCGTACGCCGTAGAACCAGTCGCGCGCGGGCGGCATCGAGCTGAAAAAACCCTTCACGTTGCCACGCCCGGGCCACGCGGCACGCGCAGGTTGGCCACCAGCATACCGCTGCCGGTGTTGAGTTGCAGTGTGTCGAGGGTCATGAAGGGAGGTTCGAGGCTATATTCATAGTTTGCTAACTATCAATATTCTTCGATCACCGCCCCTGCCGTCAAGCATGGCTGACAGGCGTCATGCTCAGGGTTGCAACTGGTCGTCCAGCTTCATGTTCAGGGCCAGCTTGCTGCCCAGGCTGATTGCCTGCTCGCGCCAGAACAGATAGCGCAGGGCATCATTGGCCTCACTGAAGTGCACTGCCAGCTCTTCGGCGGCCTGCATGACTCCGGCTACGGCGGCCAGCTCCAGCCAGTAGACAGCGGCCTTGGTATCGGCGTTGACCGCCTGGCCATGCAGCAGTCGCTGGCCAATCTCGAAGCGACAACGGGCGTCGCCGCGCTGGGCGCCGCGCAGGAACCAGCGATAGGCCTGCTGCAGGTCGATTTGCCAAGCCTGCGGATCGCTGTCGCAGATTTCCTCTTCGTAGAGATCACCCAGCGCCGCAGCGGCATGCTCCAGGCCCCGCTCGAACGCTTGCTGGTAATACTCGGCGGCGCTGGCATAGGCCACCTCCACACCCTTGCCGAAGTAATGCTGCTGGCCCAGGTTGAACCAGGCCGCCGCACTGCCCTGCAAAGCCGCCATACGCAGCAGGTGCCCGGCCAGGGTTGGGTCGGCGCGCCAGTATTTGCCGTTGAGCCAGATCCAGCCCAGGTCGTTGAGTGCGCCGACATTGCCTTCCAGGGCCAGGGCGCGCAGGTCGTCGTACACCGCTTGCAGGTCGGTGGCTTCATCCAGGCGGCTGATCAGGCTGAAACTCTCGCCCAGCACTGCCCGCTGGCTGGGCATGCCGACCCCGGCGTACAACCGCTGCATGCGGCCAGGCCGGCCGGGCGCAGGGATGATCCGCTCGGGCAACAGGCGCTCAAGCAGTGGGTAAATGTTGCTGGCAGCTGACATGTTCGTCCTCATTGAACTACCCACAGATCCAACAGCGGGAGTGATGAGGCGTGATTCTGCGCACGATCACGACAAAACCTGTCGCGAACGATTCGGTTAGGGCACTCAACTGCTTCATCCTTGATCTGGATACATAAATGGCTAATTGCCATATCACAGCGCTGGCGCCATGCTACAACCGCAAGCCTAGACAAGGACGCTACCTTTTGCCCTCTGCCACGACCCGCGCCACCCTCAGCCGCCAATGGGAGTTGCTGCGCCAGTTGCCCAGCCGCTCACCGGGGGTCACCAGTGCCGAGTTGGTGGGTCGCCTGCAGGACGCAGGCTTTACCATCAGCAAGCGCAGCATCGAGCGCGACCTCAATGAACTGTCGCTGATCTTCCCACTGGAGCGCAACGACAAGAGCATCCCGTACGGCTGGCACTGGGCGGCCAACGCCTGCATCGAATTGCGCGGTATCAGTGTCAGCGAGGCGCTAAGCCTGGCGCTGGTGGAAGAAGCGGTACGGCCGCTTTTGCCGGGGAGCATGCTCAAGGTGCTCGACCCGCGCTTCAGTCACGCCCGGCAGAAACTCGAACACCTGTCGGGGGCGAACAAGGTCGCACGCTGGCTGGACAAGGTCGCCAGCGTGCGACCGGACATGAACATGCAGGCGCCCGAAGTGCCCGACAGCATCCTTGAGACCGTGCAGCACGCACTGCTTGAAGAGTACCAGTTGCACTGCCACTACTATTCGGCGCACAACGACAAGCTCAGCGAGCTGACCCTCAACCCCCTGGCGTTGATTCAGCGCGGCCAGGTCAGTTACCTGATTGCCACCGCCGCGCCCTGTACCGACATTCGCCAGTTTGCCGTGCACCGCTTTCGCAAGCTGCGCATCCTCGACAGCCCCACCGAAGGCCTGCACGCCTTCGACCTGCAGGCTTACCTGCGCAGCGATGCCCTGCAGTTCGGCGATAGCGACAAGATCGAACTTCAGGCCTGGATCAGCGACAACCTCGCCCGCCTGGTGCGCGAGACACCATTGTCTGCAGACATGCACCTGACCCCGCTGGACGCTGGCCATCGCCTGCGGGCCACCGTCAGCAACAGCTGGCAGTTGCGCTGGTGGCTGCTAAGCCAGGGCGATGGGTTGATCGTCGAGCAACCGCTGAGCTTGCGCCAGCAGATTGCCGAAACCCTCAGCAATGCCGCAGCGCAGTACCAGTCAGCCTGAGCGGGGCTTACTCTGAGACATACTGTGGGAGCGGGCTTGCCCCGCGATAGCGTCCTGTCAGCCACATCGCATCGCGGGGCAAGCCCGCTCCCACAGGGGCCTCGCCAGCTTTTAAAAAGCTGTGCAAGACCGTTGCTCCCACCTAACGTTCGCGCAGCGCCTCGGCCCGTGCCCGGATGATCGGCTTGAGCAGGTAGCTCAACACGCTTTTCTTGCCGGTGATGATGTCCACCGAAGCCACCATCCCCGGGATGATCAGCAATGGTTTTTCGTCGGTGCCCAGATGGCTGCGCTCGGTGCGCAGCTTGATCACGTAGAAGGTGTTCTTGTCTTCGTCGGTGATGGTGTCGGCGCCGATCTGTTCGAGCTTGGCCTTGAGGCCGCCGTAGATGGTGAAGTCATAGGCGGTGAATTTGACCATCGCCTCCTGCCCCGGGTGCAAGAAGGCAATGTCTTGCGGGCGGATGCGCGCTTCGACCAGCAGGGTGTCGTCCAGCGGCACGATTTCAACTAGGTCACTGCCCGGCTGGATCACGCCGCCAACGGTGTTGACCAGCAGTTGCTTGACGATACCGCGCACCGGTGAGGTAACCAGGGTACGGTTGACCCGGTCGTCCAGCGCCTTGCCGGTGGCCTGGGCCTTGCTCAGGTCGGTGCGGGCCTCGTTGAGTTGGGTCAGGGCTTCGCTGCGGAACTTGCCACGGGTTTCGTCGATTTTGCGCTCGACTTCCTTGACCGCCGATTCGGCGCGCGGAATCGCCAGCGTGGTCGCATCCAGCTGGCCGCGGTTTTCTACCTCGGCACGCTTGAGGCGCAGCACCTCCACCTGAGAGATCGCGCCCTGGGCCACCAATGGCTCGGACATGCTGATTTCCTGACGCAGCAGCTGCAAGCTATTGCGGTACTGAGCCTGCTTGGAGCTGAACTCGCGCAGCTCCTGCTGGCGCTGCACCAGTTGCTCCTGCAAGCCGCCGATTTCGTCCTGCAACTGCTGGCGGCGGCTCTGGTACAGGGCCTCTTCGTTGGCGGCCTGGCTCGGTGCGGCCTTGCGGATCTCTTCGTCGATTTTCAGCGGCCGGTCTTCAACCTCGGCGCTCAGGCGCTCGACACGCAGGGCCATGGCCAGGCGATCCGCTTCGGTCTCACCGACGTTGGAGACGAAGCGGGTATCGTCCAGGCGCAGCAACGGGTCGCCAATTTCTACAATTTCGCCTTCTTTGGCGTAGATCTGCGCAACGATACCGCCTTCGAGGTTCTGGATTTTCTGCAGTTTCGACGACGGGATCGCCTTGCCTTCGCCGCGGGTGACTTCATCGATAATGGCGAAGTTGGCCCACAAGCCCAAGAACAGGAAGAAACCGATCACCCCCCAGATGGTCAGGCGCACGATGCGCGGGGCATCCTCGATCAGCGCCTTGTTGACCTCGGGTAGCGGCTGGCCGCTGAGTGATTCGGAACCTTTGAAGTACCTGCGCAGGCTGTCCTTGATCTGGCCCATATCCATCTTAAGCAACACTGATCTGCCCCTTCTTCAGCGCATCCATGACGGCGGCTTTCGGGCCATCCGCGACTATCTGTCCGCGATCGACAACGATCAGGCGGTCGACCAGTGACAACAGCGAGGCCCGATGAGTCACCAGGACCACGGTCTTGTTCTCGATGACCGCTTGCAGGCGTTGCTTGAGGCGTTCTTCACCGGTGTTGTCCATGGCGCTGGTCGGTTCGTCGAGCAGCAGGATTTGCGGGTTGAGCAGCAGCGCACGGCCGAGGGCGACGTTCTGCCGCTGCCCGCCGGAGAGGTTCTGGCCGCGCTCGCCGACCTGCAGCTCGTAGCCTTGCGGATGCAGCCGGGCGAACTCGTGCACCCCGGACAACTCGGCGGCCTGCAGGACCATTTCGTCCTCGACATAGCGAGCACCGCTGACCAGGTTGTCGCGCAGGGTACCGGCCAACAACTGGATGTCCTGGGGCACGTAGCCGATGTTGTGACGCAGCTCGCTGACGTCAATCTGGCGAATGTCCACGCCATCGACCAGCAACGAGCCGGCATCGGCTTCATAGAGGCCGACGATCAGTTTGGCCAGTGAGCTTTTGCCCGAGCCGCTACGGCCAATGATGCCGATTTTCTCGCCGGGGCGGATCGACACATTGACGCCCTTGAGCGCCAGGTTCTGCTGGTTGGGGTAGGTGAAGTCAACACCACGAAACTCGATGGCACCCTGCAGCACCTGGCGGCTCAACGGCCGCTCTTCGAAGTTGCGCTCTTGCGGCAGTTCCATCATCTGGTCGGTGGAGACCATGGTGACCTTGGCTTGCTGGTAACGGGTCAACAGACCGGAAAGCTGGCCCAGCGGGCCAAGGGCACGGCCACTGAGCATGTAGCAGGCGATCAGGCCACCCATGCTCAGGTTGCCGGCCATGATCTGGTAGACACCGGCGCAGATCAACGCCACGCCCGCCAGTTGCTGGATCAGCAGGGTGATGTTCATCGCCAGGCCCGACAGCACCTTGACCCGCAGCTCAAGGCGGCTGAGGGTACCGATGGTCTGCTCCCACATGTACTGGCGTTCGCTTTCGGCGTTGTTGACCTTGACTGCATCGAGCCCGGCGAGGGTTTCGATCAGGCTCGACTGGCGCTCGGAGGCCAGCGCCATGGTCCGCTCCAGGGTCGCCACCAGCGGCTTTTGCAGGGCATAGCCGATGCCCAGGGCCAGCGGGAAGGCGATGATCGGAATCCACACCAGGTGGCCGCCGATGATGGCGATCACCAGCAGGATCAACAGGGTGAACGGCAGGTCGATAAGGCTGGTCAGGGTCAGCGAGGCGAGGAAGTCACGCAGGCCCTGGAATTCATGGATGTTCTGGGCAAAGCTGCCGACCCTGGCCGGCCGGTACTTCATGGCCATGCCAACGATGCGCTCGAACAGCGTGGCAGAGATGATCAGGTCGGTCTTCTTCCCGGCCAGGTCCAGGCACAAGCTGCGCAGGCCTTTGAGGATCAGGTCGAAGATATAGGCGCCGGAGATACCCAGGGCCAGGACCCAGAGGGTTGACGTGGCCTGGTTGGGCACCACACGGTCGTAGACGTTCATCACGAACAGCGGCGCGGCCAGGGCGATCAGGTTGATCACCAGGCTTGCGGCGATGGCGTCGATGTACAGCCAGCGGCTGCGCTTGAGAGTGTCACGGAACCAGGAGCGTGCCCGCGGGATCAGGTTGCCGTGGTTGACGTCGAACTTGTGCTGCGGCTGGGCAAAGAACACCCGGCCACTGTAGTCGCTTTGCAGGGCTTCGCGGCTGACATGCACCTCGCCGCCGTCGCTCTCGCTGAGCAACAGGCGCGCACTGCCGTCGCTCTCCCAACCCAGCAACACCGTACTGCGACCGTCCTTGAGCAGGAGCATGGCCGGCATGGCGATGCTCGGGATCTGCTCAAGCTGGCGTTGCAGCAAACGGCCCTGCAACCCGGCACGGGCTGCCGCACGTGGCAGCAGCTCCGGGCTCAGGCGCTGGGCCGGGAGCGGCAGGCCGGTGGTCAGCATGGCCCGGCTGGCGGGCTTCTGGTGCAACACGCAAAGAGACAGCAGGCTGTCCAGCAACGGATCGTCGTGCTGACTGCGTGGATCATGGCTGAGCTGGACTCGACTGACTTCTGATTCCACGCGGGCTCTCTTGACGGTTGCGGTGGGCTATAACAGTGAACCTCAGTTCATGCCTGGCAGGTTCACTTTCGGTTTAAGGTCGTTCTGCACTACCGAGGCCATCGGTGCGACAACACCCTGGCTCTTGAGCAGTTGACCAATGGTCGCTTTGATTCGGTACTGAGTAAACACCTGGCTGTTCTTCACTTCGGTGAGACGGCGCTGGGCAGTGAAGAGTTCGTTCTCGCTGTCGAGCAAGTCTAGCAAGGTACGTTCGCCCAGGCTGAACTGCTTCTGGTAGGCGGAGCGCACACTGTTGCTGTGATCGACGTATTGCTGGGCGATCGGCAACTGCGCATTGGCGTTGTCCATAGCATTCCATGCCAGACCCAACTCCTCATTGAGCTGGCGCAAGGCATTGTTACGAATGTCCAGCGCCTGATTGGTCAGGTACGACTTGGATTCCAGGTCGGCCTTGTTGCTGCCACCGGCATACAAGTTGAAACTCATACGCAGCATAGCCTGCCATTCGTTGTTGTGGCCGTTCATGCCATCAAGATCGTTATCGGCCGTCCGTCCGAGTTCTGCATCAAAACGCGGATAGAAAGTAGACTTTGCTGCTGCGTATTGCTTTTCCGCCGCAGCGATATCGGACTCTGCCGAGCGCAGGATCGGGCTGCTCTCCACCAACTGTTGACGGGCCTCGTCGAGGTTGGCCGGCAACAGGTCGATAAAGGGCGCCGGGCTGCTCAACTCGTCCGGCATCTGACCGACCACGCTCAGGTAGTTGGTCTTGGCGTCGGCCAGGTTGGTCTGCTCGGTGATCAGGTTGTTGCGGGCCTGGGCCAGGCGGGCTTCGGCCTGGTCAAGGTCAGCCAGGCGGCCAACGCCACGGGCAGTTCGCAGCTTGATCTGGTCGTAAATGCGTTCGTGGCTGCGCAGGTTGTCTTCTGCCAGACGAACCATCTCGCGACGGGTCAGGACATCCAGATAGACCTGGGCAACGGTCAGTGCGGTGCGCTCGGAGGCACCCAGCAACGAGTAGGCACGGGAGTTGACGGTGGCTTGCTGACGACCGACTTCGCTCGAGGTGGCAAAACCGTCGAAGACCATCTGCCGCAGGCGCACGCTCGACTCACCACGGTTGAGAGTTTCCCAGCGGTTGCCGGTACTCGGGCTGTCAGTGCCTTCACGGCCATATCCGGCCAGGACATCGACGCGTGGCAGGTAACCGCCTTTGGCGGCACGCAATTGGTAATCGGCAGCGATTCGGCTGTTAACCCCGGCCTGGATTTCCGGGTGCACCTCAAGGGCCTTTTGCATGGCCTCTGGCAGGGTCTGTGCTTGAACGAAACTGGTGGCGAGGACGAAAGGAAGAGCAGTGAACAGTGACGCGCGCATTTAACTTTTTTCCCAGGGACGTCTTGTCCCAAATCACAGCAGAAATCGTTGCTGCATTAGAAAATGGCAACCGGAATGACCTTATGTCGGAAACTTCCGAAGGGGTACTTGGAATAGTACGAAGGAAGAGTGGCAGCCGCTCAAATATCAATGTGACATTACCCTGCTGATTGTTTAGGATGGCTGCAGGAAGGTCAATACTTTGGCATAAACTTAATAGCCAACAGTTATCGACAAATAATTGACGTCAAAAGCGCCAAACTTACTAGCGAAACATTCCATCGGAAGCGGCAATTCAGCGCCTGCTGGCATGGAAGCCAAATTGAACAGGTAGTCCGGAGAGTCCAATGAGCAGTGTTGTTGCCATCGTCAAAAGCATTGTTGGCCAAGTAATCGCCGTATCCCCAGAAGGGATTCAACGTGTACTCATCGAAGGTGACCGCCTGTTCGCTGGCGAGCAGGTGCTCACCGGCCTGGCCGGCGCTGTCACCCTGGAGCTGGCCGACGGCCGCTCCCTGGACCTGGGACGTGATACCCAGTGGAGCGCCGAGGCCCCAGACAGCAGCACCGACCTGGCCGCTGCCACCGCCCAGGCTGCGCCTTCGGTCAAAGAGCTGCAGCAGGCCATCGCCGCCGGTGCTGACCCGACTACAGAACTCGAAGCCACCGCAGCGGGCCCGTCGGCCGCAGGTAGCGGCGGCGCGGTCGGTGGTGGTCACAGCTTCGTCATGCTCGATGCCACCGCAGGCTCGGTCGACCCGACCATCGGCTTCCCGACCGGCCCCATTGGCTTTGCCACTGCCGCCGCCACCCAGGAACTGGGCGGCCTGGACGATGCCAACAACCCGAGCACCACCACGCCTACGCGTGAATCCGGCCTGAGCCTGAGCGCCACGCCGTCGATCACCGAGGCGGGCGGCGTGATCATCTACACCGCCACCTTGGGCCAGCCACCGCTGACCGACCTGAGCGTGACCCTGTCCAATGGCCAGGTCATCGTCATCACCGCCGGGCAAACCACCGGTAGCGTCAGCGTGACCATCCCGCCGAACGACACGGTGTACCTGGACGGTGGCGAGATTTCCGCGACCATCACCGGCACCACTGGCGGCGCGGGCCTGATCATCACCCCGGACACCACGCCGGCAGTGACCCAGATCACCGACACCATCGACACCACCACGGTCACCCTGACCGCCAACCCGAGTGTCACCGAAGGCGGCGTGATCACCTATACCGCCACCCTGACCAACCCGGCGCAGACGCCGGTGACCGTCACCCTGTCCAACGGCAGCACCATCACCATCGGTGCCGGCCAGAGTTCCGGCACTGTCGATGTGCAGACGCCGGCGAACGACGTCTACAACAATGGCAGCAGCGTCAGCACCACCATCACTGACGCCAGCGGTGGCAACTTCGAGAACCTGGTACCGAACCCGACCCCGGCGGTCACTACCATCAACGACTCGATCGATGACACCGGCCTGAGCCTGAACGCTACCGGTAGCGTGGCCGAAGGCGGCTCGATCATCTACACCGCGACCCTGACCAACCCGGCCGGCACCCCAGTGACCGTGACCCTGAGCAACGGCTCGGTGATCACCATTGCAGCGGGCCAGACCGAAGGCAGCGTCACCGTGCCGGCGCCAAGCGACGACGTGTACGTCGATGCCGGCAACGTCAGCGTGAGCATCGACAAGGTCGATGGCGGCAACTTCGAAAACCTGCTGGTCAGCAAAGAACCGGCGGTGACTGAAGTTACCGACACCATCGACACCAGCACCGTCACCCTGACCGCGACCCCGAGCGTTTCGGAAGGCGGCGTAGTCACCTACACCGCTTCGGTTACTGCTCCGGTTACTGGTTCTGCGTTGGTAGTGACCCTGGCCAACGGCCAACAGATCACCATCCCTGTCGGCGCAAGCTCGGGCACCGTGGACTTCGTTGCACCGAACAACGTGCACACCACCAATCCGGATCTGACCAACAGCATTACCGGTACCACCGGTGGTAACTACGAGAAGCTGGACACTGCCGGTAACCCGGTAACCACCGTCACCGACGGTCCAGGCACTGACGACACCACTGGCCTCAAGCTGACCGCGACTGGCTCTGTGGCTGAAGGTGGCTCGATTGTTTATACCGCCACCCTGACCAACCCAGCCGGCACCGAGATGAAGGTGACGCTGAGTAATGGTGAAGTGATCACCATTGCAGCTGGCCAGACCGAAGGCAGCATTACCGTTGCCGCACCTGCCGACGACGTCTATATCGACGCTGGTGAAGTGAATGTCACAGTCACCGGTACCACCGGCGGCGACTTTGAGAAAGTCGCCGTAGATGGCACTCCAGCAGTGACTCAAGTCACTGACACTATCGACACATCTACTGTCACCCTGACGGCAAACAGCAGTGTTGCTGAAGGCGGCGTGGTGACCTACACCGCTTCGGTTACTGCTCCAGTGACGGGTTCTGCGTTAGTAGTGACCCTGGCCAACGGTCAGCAAATTACTATTCCAGTCGGTTCCAGCTCCGGCACTGTGGACTTCGTTGCACCGAACAACGTGCACACCACCAATCCGGATCTGACCAACAGCATCACCGGTACCACCGGCGGTAACTACGAGAAGCTGGATACTGCCGGTAACCCGGTCACCACCGTTACTGACGGTCCAGGTACCGACGACACCACCGGCCTGAAACTGACCGCTACTGGTTCGGTCGCGGAAGGCGGCGAGATTGTTTACACCGCCACCCTGACCAACCCAGCTGGCACTGAAATGAAGGTGACCCTGAGCAACGGTGAAGTGATCACCATCGCCGCAGGCCAGACCGAAGGCAGCATTACTCTGCCTGCTCCATCGGATGACGTGTACGTCGATGCCGGTGAAGTCAGCGTGACCATCGCTGGCACCACCGGTGGTGACTTCGAAAAAGTGGCTGTGGATAACACCCCAGCTGTCACCGAAGTGACCGATACCATCGACACTTCGACTGTCACCCTGACCGCCACGCCAAGCGTGACTGAAGGCGGCGTTGTCACTTACACCGCTTCGGTAACCGCGCCGGTTACCGGTTCGAACCTGGTGATCACCCTGGCCAACGGCCAACAGATCACCATTCCTGTGGGCGCAAGCTCCGGCACTGTGGACTTCGTTGCACCGAATAACGTGCACACCACTAATCCGGATCTGACCAACAGCATCACCGGCACCACCGGCGGCAACTACGAGAAGCTGGACACTGCCGGTAACCCGGTCACCACCGTTACTGATGGTCCTGGTACCGATGACACGACCGGCCTGAAATTGACTGCCACCGGTTCGGTCGCTGAAGGCGGTGAAATCGTTTACACCGCGACACTGACCAACCCAGCTGGCACTGAAATGAAGGTGACCCTGAGCAATGGTGAAGTCATCACCATTGCCAAGGGCCAGACCGAAGGCAGCATTACTCTGCCAGCGCCGTCGGATGACGTGTATATCGATGCGGGTGAAGTCAGCGTGACCATCGCTGGCACCACCGGGGGTGACTTCGAGAAAGTGGCTGTGGATAACACTCCAGCCGTCACCGAAGTGACCGACACCATCGACACCAGCACCGTCACTCTGACCGCGACTCCGAGCGTGACCGAAGGCGGCGTAGTGACCTACACCGCTTCCGTCACCGCTCCGGTTACCGGTTCGAACTTGGTGATCACCCTGGCCAACGGTCAGCAAATTACTATTCCAGTCGGTTCCAGCTCGGGCACCGTGGACTTCGTTGCACCCAACAACGTGCACACCACCAACCCGGACCTGACCAACAGCATCACCGGCACCACCGGCGGCAACTACGAGAAGCTGGACACTGCCGGTAACCCAGTGACCACTGTTACCGACGGTCCAGGTACCGACGACACCACCGGCCTGAAATTGACTGCCACCGGTTCGGTCGCTGAAGGCGGTGAAATCGTTTACACCGCTACCCTGACCAACCCGGCTGGCACCGAAATGAAGGTCACCCTGAGCAACGGTGAAGTCATCACCATCGCCAAGGGTCAGACCGAAGGCAGCATCACCCTGCCGGCTCCGTCGGATGACGTGTACATCGATGCCGGTGAAGTCAGCGTGACCATCGCGGGAACTACTGGTGGTGACTTCGAGAAAGTCGAAGTTGATCCAGCGGCTGCCGTGACTGAAGTCACTGACACCATCGACACCAGCACCGTGACTCTGACCGCCACTCCAAGCGTGACTGAAGGTGGCGTGGTTACTTACACCGCTTCGGTTACTGCGCCAGTGACGGGTTCTGCGTTGGTAGTGACTCTGGCCAACGGTCAGCAAATTACTATTCCAGTCGGTTCCAGCTCGGGCACCGTGGACTTCGTCGCACCGAACAACGTGCACACCACCAACCCGGCGCTGACCAACAGCATCACCGGTACCACCGGCGGCAACTACGAGAAGTTGGACACTGCCGGCAACCCGGTCACCACCGTTACCGACGGTCCAGGCACCGATGACACTACCGGCCTCAAGCTGACTGCCACCGGTTCGGTCGCTGAAGGCGGCGAAATCGTTTACACCGCGACGCTGACCAACCCAGCTGGCACCGAAATGAAGGTCACCCTGAGCAACGGTGAAGTCATCACCATCGCCAAGGGCCAGACCGAAGGCAGCATTACTCTGCCGGCTCCGTCGGATGACGTGTACATCGATGCCGGTGAAGTCAGCGTGACCATCGCGGGAACTAATGGTGGTGACTTCGAGAAAGTCGAAGTTGATCCAGCGGCTGCCGTGACTGAAGTCACTGACACTATCGACACGTCGACTGTCACCCTGACCGCTACTCCAAGCGTGACCGAAGGCGGCGTGGTCACTTACACCGCTTCGGTGACTGCTCCAGTCACCGGTTCGAACCTGGTCATCACTCTGGCCAACGGCCAACAGATCACCATTCCGGTCGGTTCCAGCTCGGGCACTGTGGACTTCGTCGCACCCAACAACGTGCACACCACCAACCCGGCGCTGACCAACAGCATCACCGGCAGCACCGGTGGCAACTACGAGAAGCTGGACACTGCAGGCAACCCGGTCACCACCGTTACTGACGGCCCAGGTACCGATGACACTACCGGTCTCAAACTGACCGCCACCGGTTCGGTCGCTGAAGGCGGTGAAATCGTTTACACCGCTACCCTGACCAACCCGGCCGGCACTGAAATGAAGGTCACCCTGAGCAACGGTGAAGTCATCACCATCGCCAAGGGACAGACCGAAGGCAGCATTACTCTGCCGGCGCCTTCCGATGACGTGTACGTCGATGCCGGTGAAGTCAGCGTGACCATCGCCGGCACCACCGGTGGTGACTTCGAAAAAGTGGCTGTGGATAACACTCCAGCCGTCACCGAAGTGACCGACACCATCGACACTTCGACTGTCACCCTGACCGCGACACCGAGCGTTTCGGAAGGCGGCGTTGTCACTTACACCGCTTCGGTAACCGCGCCGGTTACCGGTTCGAACCTGGTGATCACCCTGGCCAACGGTCAGCAAATTACTATTCCAGTCGGTTCCAGCTCGGGCACCGTGGACTTCGTTGCACCCAACAACGTGCACACCACCAACCCGGACCTGACCAACAGCATCACCGGCACCACCGGCGGCAACTACGAGAAACTGGACACCGCGGGCAACCCAGTGACCACCGTTACCGACGGTCCAGGTACCGATGACACTACCGGCCTGAAATTGACTGCCACCGGTTCGGTCGCTGAAGGCGGTGAAATCGTTTACACCGCGACGCTGACCAACCCGGCTGGCACCGAAATGAAGGTGACCCTGAGCAACGGTGAAGTCATCACCATCGCCAAGGGCCAGACCGAAGGCAGCATCACTCTGCCTGCTCCATCGGATGACGTGTATATCGATGCGGGTGAAGTCAGCGTGACCATCGCCGGTACTACTGGTGGCGATTTCGAGAAAGTCGAAGTCGACCCGGCGGCGGCTGTAACTGAAGTCACCGACACCATCGACACTTCGACCGTTACCCTGACCGCTACCCCAAGCGTGACCGAAGGTGGTGTAGTCACATACACCGCTTCCGTCACCGCTCCAGTCACCGGTTCGAACCTGGTCATCACTCTGGCCAACGGCCAACAGATCACCATTCCTGTGGGCGCAAGCTCCGGCACCGTGGACTTCGTTGCACCCAACAACGTGCACACCACCAATCCGGATCTGACCAACAGCATCACCGGCACCACTGGCGGCAACTACGAGAAGCTGGACACTGCGGGCAACCCAGTGACCACTGTTACTGATGGTCCAGGCACCGACGACACCACCGGCCTCAAACTGACCGCGACTGGTTCGGTCGCGGAAGGCGGTGAGATCGTCTACACCGCGACGCTGACCAACCCAGCTGGCACCGAAATGAAGGTCACTCTGAGCAATGGTGAAGTGATCACCATCGCTGCGGGTCAGACCGAAGGCAGTATTACCCTGCCTGCTCCATCGGATGACGTGTACATCGATGCCGGTGAAGTCAGCGTGACCATCGCCGGCACCACCGGTGGTGACTTCGAAAAAGTGGCTGTGGATAGCACCCCAGCCGTCACCGAAGTCACTGACACCATCGACACCAGCACCGTTACTCTGACCGCGACTCCGAGCGTGACTGAAGGCGGCGTAGTGACCTACACCGCTTCGGTTACTGCTCCGGTCACCGGCTCGAACCTGGTCATCACCCTGGCCAACGGTCAGCAGATCACCATCCCTGTGGGCGCAAGCTCGGGTACCGTGGACTTCGTTGCACCGAACAACGTGCACACCACCAATCCGGACCTGACCAACAGCATCACCGGGACCACCGGCGGCAACTACGAGAAGCTGGACACCGCGGGCAACCCAGTGACCACTGTTACTGATGGTCCAGGCACTGACGACACCACCGGCCTGAAACTGACCGCCACCGGTTCGGTCGCTGAAGGCGGCGAAATCGTCTACACCGCGACGCTGACCAACCCTGCTGGCACCGAAATGAAGGTGACCCTGAGCAACGGTGAAGTCATCACCATCGCCAAGGGCCAGACTGAGGGCAGTATCACTCTGCCGGCTCCATCGGATGACGTGTACGTGGATGCGGGCGAAGTCAGCGTGACCATTGCTGGCACCACCGGGGGTGACTTCGAGAAAGTGGCTGTGGATAACACTCCAGCCGTCACCGAAGTCACTGACACCATCGACACTTCGACCGTTACCCTGACCGCCACGCCAAGCGTGACTGAAGGTGGCGTTGTCACTTACACCGCTTCGGTGACTGCTCCGGTTACTGGCTCGAACCTGGTGATCACTCTGGCCAATGGTCAGCAGATCACCATCCCAGTCGGTTCCAGCTCGGGCACCGTGGACTTCATTGCACCGAACAACGTGCACACCACCAATCCGGACCTGACCAACAGCATCACCGGTACCACCGGTGGTAACTACGAGAAGCTGGACACCGCGGGCAACCCAGTGACCACCGTTACTGATGGTCCAGGCACCGATGACACTACCGGTCTCAAACTGACCGCTACCGGTTCGGTCGCTGAAGGCGGCGAGATCGTTTACACCGCTACCCTGACCAACCCGGCTGGCACTGAAATGAAGGTCACCCTGAGCAATGGTGAAGTCATCACCATCGCCGCGGGCCAGACCGAAGGCAGCATCACCCTGCCTGCGCCGTCCGATGACGTGTATGTGGATGCGGGCGAAGTCAGCGTGACCATCGCTGGCACCACCGGTGGTGACTTCGAAAAAGTGGCTGTGGATAACACTCCAGCCGTTACCGAAGTGACCGATACCATCGACACTTCGACCGTGACTCTGACCGCGACTCCAAGCGTGACTGAAGGCGGCGTCGTCACTTACACCGCTTCGGTTACTGCTCCGGTGACCGGTTCGAACCTGGTCATCACCCTGGCCAACGGTCAGCAGATCACCATCCCTGTGGGCGCAAGCTCGGGTACCGTGGACTTCGTTGCACCGAACAACGTGCACACCACGAACCCGGACCTGACCAACAGCATCACCGGCACCACCGGCGGCAACTACGAGAAGCTGGATACTGCCGGTAACCCGGTCACCACCGTTACTGATGGTCCAGGCACTGACGACACCACCGGCCTCAAGCTGACTGCAACTGGCTCCGTGGCTGAAGGCGGCGAAATCGTCTACACCGCCACCCTGACCAACCCGGCTGGCACCGAGATGAAGGTCACCCTGAGCAATGGTGAGGTCATCACCATTGCCAAGGGTCAGACTGAAGGCAGCATCACTCTGCCTGCTCCATCCGATGACGTGTATGTGGATGCGGGCGAAGTCAGCGTGACCATTGCCGGCACTACCGGTGGTGACTTCGAGAAAGTGGCTGTGGATAACACTCCAGCCGTCACCGAAGTGACTGACACCATCGACACTTCGACAGTTACCCTGACCGCGACCCCGAGTGTGACTGAGGGCGGCGTTGTCACTTACACCGCTTCGGTGACCGCTCCGGTTACCGGTTCGAACCTGGTGATCACCCTGGCCAACGGTCAGCAGATCACCATCCCGGTGGGTTCCAGCTCCGGCACTGTGGACTTTGTCGCACCGAACAACGTGCACACCACTAACCCAGACCTGACCAACAGCATCACCGGCACCACCGGCGGCAACTACGAGAAGCTGGACACTGCTGGCAATCCGGTCACCACCGTCACCGACGGACCAGGTACCGACGACACCACCGGCCTCAAGCTGACCGCAACTGGCTCCGTGGCTGAAGGCGGCGAGATCGTTTACACCGCCACCCTGACCAACCCAGCCGGCACTGAAATGAAGGTGACCCTGAGCAACGGTGAAGTCATCACCATCGCCAAGGGCCAGACCGAAGGCAGCATCACTCTGCCTGCTCCATCCGATGACGTGTACATCGATGCCGGTGAAGTCAGCGTAACCATCGCCGGTACTACTGGTGGCGATTTCGAGAAAGTCGAAGTCGACCCGGCAGCGGCCGTCACTGAAGTCACTGACACTATCGACACTTCGACTGTCACTCTGACCGCGACTCCAAGCGTGACCGAAGGCGGTGTAGTGACCTACACCGCTTCCGTCACTGCTCCGGTTACTGGCTCGAACCTGGTCATCAACCTGGCCAATGGTCAGCAGATCACCATTCCGGTTGGCGCAAGCTCCGGCACTGTGGACTTCGTCGCACCGAACAACGTGCACACCACCAATCCAGATCTGACCAACAGCATCACTGGCACCACCGGCGGCAACTACGAGAAGTTGGACACTGCCGGCAACCCGGTCACCACCGTCATCGACGGCCCAGGCACCGACGACACGACCGGTCTGAAGCTGACTGCGACTGGCTCCGTGGCTGAAGGCGGCGAAATCGTTTACACCGCCACTCTGACCAACCCGGCTGGCACCGAGATGAAGGTCACCTTGAGCAACGGTGAAGTGATCACCATTGCCAAGGGTCAGACTGAAGGCAGCATCACCCTGCC
>NZ_JAMDGZ010000010.1 GCF_028656935.1 Pseudomonas rubra | reverse complement strand
TAGAATCTCCCACAGGGATTGTGTTGACCCTGTGGGAGCGGGCTTGCCCCGCGAAGCTTTTGTAACTGCTCAATAATTCACCAATTACCTTGCTTGTCCTTCGGCGCTTCTCTACAATTGCGCCCCTTGCCGTGTTGGCAGGCGTTCACGCGCCTTTTCCCGGGGCAAGACATACAAGTGTCATTCACTCCTTGTCTGACCACCCTGGTGGCAGACTACAACCCGTAAGGAGCATTCATGCGTCATTACGAAATCATCTTTCTGGTCCACCCTGACCAGAGCGAGCAAGTCGGCGGCATGGTTGAGCGTTACACCAAGCTGATCGAAGAAGACGGCGGCAAAATCCACCGTCTGGAAGACTGGGGCCGTCGTCAACTGGCCTACGCAATCAACAATGTTCACAAGGCTCACTACGTGATGCTGAACGTTGAGTGCACCGGCAAGGCCCTGGCCGAGCTGGAAGACAACTTCCGCTACAACGATGCCGTGATCCGTAACCTGGTCATCCGTCGCGACGAAGCCGTTACCGGCCAGTCCGAGATGCTCAAGGCTGAAGAGAACCGCAGTGAGCGCCGTGAGCGTCGCGACCGTCCTGAGCATGCTGACAGCGCCGATGGCGACGACAGCAATGACAGCGACAACAGCGATAACGCTGACGAGTAATCCACGGACCTTTTGAGGAGCCTATTACATGGCACGTTTCTTCCGTCGTCGTAAATTCTGCCGCTTCACTGCTGAAGAAGTGAAAGAGATCGATTACAAAGATCTCAACACCCTGAAAGCTTATGTATCCGAAACCGGCAAAATCGTTCCAAGCCGTATCACCGGTACCAAAGCTCGTTATCAGCGTCAGCTGGCTACCGCTATCAAGCGCGCCCGCTTCCTGGCCCTGCTGGCCTACACCGACAGCCACGGCCGCTGAGACCGGGTCGTCGACAAGTAGCAAAGGATAGAATGCATGCGCGCCTTGGCTGATTTCATCATGCGCGGTCGCGTGCAAGCCGCCCTCGTGGTGGTGGGTTGTGCGGCATTGCCGCTGTTGTTCTGGTTAAGTGCCGCCGCCGGGAGCCTGGTGTTCCTGCGGCGCGGTTTCAAGGACGCCTCCGGTGTCCTCGCTTGGGCGTTATTGCCGGCGATGGCCTGGTGGTTCTTCGGTGAGCCGCGCACCTTGATGGTGTTGCTGGGTACGCTGGGTCTGGCTGCGCTGTTGCGCGCCGGGCAGTCCTGGAACCGGGTGCTGTTGTTCAGCATCGGCATGGGCCTGGTGTATGGGGTTGTACTGGGTTCGGTGTTCCGCGAACCGATTGAAGCTCTGGCTGGAGCGCTTGAAAAAGCCCTGCCGCAGATGCTCGACGGTCTCTATCAACAGTTATCGGTAGAGGAGCGGGCCCGCCTGGGTAGCCTTATCGCACCCGTGCTCGTTGGCCTGATAGCGGCGTTGTTGCAAGCCGTCAGTGTGTTGGCCCTGATGTTGGGTCGTTACTGGCAGGCGTTGTTGTATAACCCGGGTGGTTTTGGTCGCGAGTTTCAAGCGGTCAGGCTCCCCCTGGTGCCGGCGCTGGTGCTGTTGGTGCTCATGCTGGTGGGGCCGAATTTCGGTCCTGAACTGGCGATGTTGACGCCGCTGTGCAGCGTACCGCTGATGTTTGCAGGGCTTGCCCTGATGCATGGGCTGGTGGCGCAAGGTCGATTGGCCAAGTTCTGGCTGGTCGGGTTGTACGTGACGCTGTTGCTGTTCATGCAGCTGATTTATCCGTTGCTCGTGGTCCTGGCCATTGTCGACAGCCTGATTGATTTTCGCGGTCGCAAGGCGCCCCCAAAAGGTGCCGATAACGATTCCGCGAACGGTGAAGGTTAAAAGTTAAGAGGTTATTACCAAATGGAACTGATCCTGCTGGAAAAAGTCGCCAACCTGGGCAACCTGGGCGATAAGGTAAATGTTAAGGCCGGTTACGGTCGTAACTTCCTGCTGCCATTCGGCAAAGCCACCGCTGCGACCGCTGCCAACCTGGCTGCGTTCGAAGAGCGTCGCGCTGAGCTGGAAAAACTGGCTGCAGAGAAAAAAGCTTCGGCCGAAACTCGCGCTGCCCAACTGGCTGAGCTGGAAGTGACCATCACTGCCACCGCCGGTGACGAAGGCAAGCTGTTCGGTTCGATCGGCACCCACGACATCGCTGACGCCCTGACCGCCTCCGGCGTTGAAGTGGCCAAGGCTGAAGTTCGTCTGCCGAACGGCACCATCCGTAACGTCGGCGAATACGACGTTGCCGTGCACCTGCACAGCGACGTTGAAGCCACCGTTCGCGTGGTTGTTGTCGCAGCCTAAGCTGTACCTATCGGCTGGCACCTTGAGTGCCAGCCGGTTAACATCGGGCACGATCCTGCTTTGCAGGTCGTGCCCTTTGTTTTTTTCATCACCCTGATTCCTGCGTGGCCATGAACGAGATATCCGCCCCCGAGCAATATGATCTGCAAACTGCTGCCCTGAAGGTGCCGCCGCATTCCATCGAGGCCGAGCAGGCCGTGCTCGGTGGCTTGATGCTGGACAACAACGCCTGGGAGCGCGTGCTCGATCAAGTTTCGGACGGCGATTTCTATCGACATGACCACCGCCTGATTTTCCGCGCCATTCACAAGCTCGCCGACCTGAACGCCCCGTTCGACGTGGTGACCCTGCACGAGCAACTGGACAAGGAAGGCGTCAGCTCGCAAATCGGCGGCCTGGGCTACCTGGGCGAGTTGGCCAAGAACACCCCGTCGGTGGCCAACATCAAGGCTTATGCCGCAATCATTCGTGAGCGGGCGACCTTGCGTCAGCTGATCAGCATCAGCAGCGAGATCGCCGACAGCGCCTTCAACCCCCAGGGGCGCAATGCTGCGGAGATCCTTGACGAGGCCGAACGGCAGATCTTCCAGATCGCTGAAGCGCGGCCGAAAACCGGTGGGCCGGTGGGCGTCAACGACCTGCTGACCAAAGCCATCGACCGTATCGACACGCTGTTCAACACCGACAGCGCGATCACCGGGCTGTCCACCGGCTACACCGACCTCGATGAGAAAACCAGCGGCCTGCAGCCTGCCGACCTGATCATCGTCGCCGGTCGTCCGTCGATGGGTAAGACCACCTTCGCCATGAACCTGGTGGAGAACGCGGTGCTGCGCAGCGACAAGGCGGTGCTGGTGTACTCCCTGGAGATGCCAGGCGAATCGCTGATCATGCGTATGCTCTCTTCGCTTGGCCGTATCGACCAGACCAAGGTGCGTTCCGGTCAGCTTGAAGACGATGACTGGCCACGCCTGACCTCGGCGGTCAACCTGCTCAACGACCGCAAGCTGTTCATCGACGATACCGCTGGGATCAGCCCCTCGGAGATGCGTGCGCGCACCCGGCGGCTGGTACGCGAGCACGGCGAGGTCGGCCTGATCATGATCGACTACCTGCAACTGATGCAGATCCCGGGTTCCAGCGGTGATAACCGCACCAACGAGATTTCCGAGATCTCCCGCTCGCTCAAGGCCCTGGCCAAAGAGTTCAACTGCCCGGTGGTGGCTCTGTCGCAGCTCAACCGCTCCCTCGAACAGCGGCCGAACAAGCGCCCGGTGAACTCCGACTTGCGTGAATCGGGTGCAATCGAGCAGGACGCCGACGTGATCATGTTCGTCTACCGCGACGAGGTGTACCACCCGGAGACCGAACACAAAGGCATTGCCGAGATCATCATCGGCAAGCAGCGGAACGGCCCGATCGGTTTTATTCGCCTGGCCTTCATCGGCAAGTACACGCGTTTCGAGAACCTGGCGCCGGGCAGCTACAACTTCGACGACGACGAGTAAACGCCGGCCGCTCACGACCGGCGTTGCGCCTTCAGTCGGGCTGCACCGCCGCAAACAGCAGGCGAGCCGCTTGCGGGCTGAAGGCGGCGCGCCAGATCGGTTTGTGCGCAAGGCCTTCGCGTTCGTCCTGGGCCTGGCTGTCCGCGCCTAGACGGCTTTGCGCCAGGGTTTTCAAGTGCCCCCCTCTGATCTGGAACTGCTCGTCCCGAGTCGTCCTGGCATCGTAGTGAAAGTGCGCTTCCCATAAGGGCGAGTGTTGGCCCTGGGCATCCCTTATTTCATACACATCGAGAAAGTGTTTGTTCTGGCCCTTGCCACGCGGTGCGCGGGCGCGAGCCTTGTAGACCGTCACCTGGCGCTGCTCCAGCAAGTACAGCAGCCGATTGATGTCCAGATTGTCCTTGTCCTTGTATTGCTCGATGCGCAGGGTTTCGCCCTGTTGGCGCAGGCGCTGCGCCGCTTCGCGCACCTGTTCGGGCAAAGAGGCATCGCGCCTGTCGAGGTGTTCGATAAGTTCATCCAGCTCCTCCGCCCGCTGTTCCAGCCGTTCGATAATGCTGGTCGGATTGTCTTTGCGCTCGGTGTCGCGCCGGGCCCTTTCCAGATGTTCGCCGACTCCGGCCACCAGCGCGCGTGCTTGTTCGCCCGCATCGGTTTGCCCCGGACGCGGGTGCGAGCGGACGCGCTGCCAGCTGCCGCGGTTGTGGCGATAGGTCTGCATCCGGGCCGTGTCGTTGGCGGCGGCGATCTCGACCGTTTCCTGGCCGTTGTCGTCAACCCGCGTTTCGCCGAGCTTGAGTACGCAGGTGCCGGATTGCCTGACCCGGATCAGGCGTTTGCGCCGCGGCTGTGGTTTTGTCCCGGCCACTGGCTGGGTGGGTAAAAAGTCGTAGTCCGGCGCTTGTGGATCAAGGCTTAATAGCTCATTGGTGGGCAGCGATTGGTAGAGCCTGGCGAGGTCCTCCTGCAGCTGTTGCTCGAATTTACCCAACAGCTCCAGCACATCCTTCAAGTGGGCTTTTTCTCGCGAAGAGAGGTCTCCAAACAGGGGGGGCAGTGCGCCACGCTGGTGTTCCAGTTGACTGTGCAGGTCTGCCAGCAACGCCATGCGGTAGTCAGATGGAACGCTGTCGGATTCGTTCAGGGCCACGAAGATGTCGTGAAAGCGGATCAGGCTGGTAGCGATGTCGGCATTGAAACGCACCGGTGCTGTGGCGTCGGCTGGGTCGCCAATCACCAACAGCTCCAGTCTGAACATGATCACAGCGCTATTGAGCAGGCTTGGCGTATTGGGAAAGCGTTCGCGGTGTTTGCTGATAGCGGATGTGGTATCGGCACCTGGCAGCTTGCGGTGCAATTCCTCAAGGTAACCTTCATGCTTGCTGAGGAAGGGACGCTTGGCTTCGAGTTGTTTGAGCAGCTCCTGATGCTGGTAGCGGTAGAGGGCTTGTTCGCCCTGGTGGGGATCGACCAGCAAGTCTTCGGCGATCTGATCAAAGCCCAGGTCCAGGCTCAGGATTATTTTCTCCAGGCAGCTCATACGGTACAGGTGCATCTGTACCAGGGGGGCGCGCACCTGGCTGGCTTCCTGGGTCTCGAACAGCTGAATTTTTTCCGTGGTCAGGGAGATGATCTTCCAGTAAATGGTCACCAGCGCGCCGACAGCTTCTTGTTGTTGCTCGGTGTTTTCCTCGGCTGCAGTGACTCGGCGCTGGGCGATAGCCATTTGTTTGGCTGCTTCGTCCATGCGCCGATTAACGTCTTGCAGCAAACGTTGTTGTTGCAACTGCTGGCTTTGCCGGGCTTGTTGCGCTGCGTTGGCTTGCTCCTGGTTGCGCCGGCGAATTTCGTCAAGACGGCCACGGCGCATGCCGGCACTGCCGGGCAACGGCGTGTAATACCATTGATTGCGGTAGCACAGCACGGCGGCACCCGGGGTGTGCGGATGCAGCCTGTCGATCAGGCGCCACACCGGTTGGCGCAAGGTCGAGGCCTGTGGATCGGGACGGATGGGATAGGCCGCGCCCTGGATCACGGCATGGGGCTGGCCGTCGATGAGCACTTGTCCATTGACCACCGGCTGCGTGGCTGCAATGGCTTGGGTTGCTGGTGACAGGCGTTGAGCCGAAACCCCTTGCAAGGGCGCAGGGGCCAGCAGCGCATCCAGGTTATCGCGCTCGCGCAAGGCGATGCGCAGCAACTGCGCGCTCAGTTGGGCGCTGTCGGTGAAGTGCCGGGCGACCTCGGGCATGTGTTCGAGCAGGCAGTCCAGCAAGGATGCCGGCGGTGAATCATTAGTGCTTTGATAGCGTTGGCCGGTGCGACTCAATTGCAGTGCTCGAGTGCTGTCTTGTGGGCCGTAGTCTTGCCAAGCACTGGCAGGATAGAACGACTTGCCGGGTGGGGCTGCCAGGTCTTCTTCGATGCGGATGCCAAGTTCGCCGGGCCAGGCGTCCAGGCAGGTGATCAGTTGGCAGGTGAGGGCCTCGATATCGCGGCCAGCCGTGTCATTGTGGCCGTCGAGCAGCCAGAGTGCGTGCAGGATCCGGCTTTGCGCCTGGTGATCGAGCAAGGCGGCAGCGGCTGGCGGATCAATCAGCGTGTCATTGTTCAGGTCGCGCAGCTGTGGGTAGCGTTCGACCAACTGGCGCGCCGCCGCCGGTGCGAGGCCGGGAAAGCGCCGGGCCAGCTCACGGCTTAGTGCGGGTTGGCCCGCGTGACCTTGCAGGGCCAGCAGGGTCTGTACTGGCCAGGGCAGTTCACTGCCGTGGCGCCAGGCGCTCTCCAGTTGTTGGCGTGATACCCCCGCCAGGCGGGTGACTTGGGCAATGTCCTGTGTAGACATCTCGCGGTCCCAGGGCAGCAGGTGTTCCAGCAACCGGGTATCGCTCCAGGAAGCGGCTTGCAGTTGTACCGTCACTCGCTGCGTCAGCCTCGGCGAGTGGCCCAGCGCGGCGACCAACTGCCTGCTGCGCTGTGCCGAAAGCCGTACGCCGATGCCTTGTACCTTTGCTCCGATCAACAGGTCGGCGACATCGGCCAGCGCCTGCACGGCCTGCTCGCTGTGCCCGCTCGACAGCGCCTGGAGCGCCGAGACGCTCTGTAGCCCCAGGCTGCCCAGCGTCGCGGCCAGCATCACCCGGGACAGGCCTGTTACACCGCCCGGCGCGGGCAGGGTGAGCAGTTGCAGCACTTCACTGATCACAAACAAAAAACCGCGGCTGAAGGTCTGGAAGTCGACGCTGTTGTTGGTACTGGCCATCAGCGCCAGGTCCGTGGCAATCGTCAGATGCTGCTCACGGCCCAGCATGTCCAGCAGCGATAGCTGGCGCCAGGGGCTGTCGGGGCTTTCGATGAGTTCCAGCTGGGCGGTGGACGGCGCACTGGCGAAACTGTCGTGAAGCCTGCGGGCCAGCCAGTTCAATTGTTCGCGGTCAACCTCGACGGGCTTTAGAAATACGCTGAGCTTCTGTTGCAGGGCCACCGCCAGCCAGCGTTGCAGCCAGCCGAGCTGCTGGCTGCTTTGCGTCAGTTGAATTTGCTCCAGTAACCCGGTGCGAGCGGCGCTGACCGACTCATGGACACGCCAGGCGCCACCCGGGCGCTCGGGAAAATAGCTGAAGATGGCATCGTCGAGGTTGATGATGTAGAACGGCAGGGGCAGTTGGTTGTCCAGCAAGGTCCGCTGCAGGCGCTCGAACGGCAGTTGGGCAAGCTGTCGATGGACATGCTTGAGCAGGCCCGCATCCGGAAGCCAGCGCAGAACATGCTCCAGCACGCTGTCAGGCAACTTCAGATTGAAGTACTTCCATTGCACGGCACCTGGATGCTCGAGGGCCTGGGCCAATCGTTGCAGCTGTTCGCGATTGAACTGATGGTCGTGGGTTTGTCGATAGGCATCCAGCAGTGCAAGGCGCAACAGGGCGCGATGGTAATTACGCGAAGCGGCGGCCAGTTGTTGCGTCAGGGTCTGGCGGATGTGCTGCTGTAAGCGAGCGCCCAGATTCAGCTCGCGCACGATGGCGACGAAGGTGCTTACCGCCAGTTGTTTATGCCGTCCACCGCCAGCCTGGTTGTTGATGCTGCTGGCGTTGATGAACTCAAGCCCGGAACCACTCTGCAAGCTGATGTTGAAGCCGAAGTTGTCCAGGGCGGCCTGCCACAAGGTGCGGGTTTGCAGGTGTTCCACTTCTTTGTACGGTGGTTCGGGCCCGACTTCCAGGGAGTAGGTGTGCAGATAGGTCGTCAGTGGGTCAAGCGCCAGGCCGCTGTGCTGCACAAGGTGTGCGCGCAGGTCGCGTAGGGCGTGTTGCTCGAAGTCCTGGCGCCACTGCGCCAGGGCCTGAGCCAGCGCCAGTCGGTGTTGCTCGACCTGGCGTGACAGGGCCAGGTACTGCTCGCGCTCGGCCTGGTCCAGTTGTTCGAAGGCGCTGTCGAACTGCGCTTCGATCAGCTCCAGGGTCAGGCGATCGCTCCAGCGCTGCAGGCCATTGCTGGCGGTTCCGGGGGGGGTGTCGGTAGAGGGCATTGATCAGGCTTCCTTGTTGAGGCGAAAGCCTGATCAGAGCGCAGTACCAGGGTGGGCATGCGATAGATATGTAGGTCAGCTGGAGAGTGCGAACAGTTCGGCAGCGGTTTTCAAGTCAATGGCTGCCCGCCAGATCGGTGTGATGAGTTCCCCAGCGTGCTCTTGGCTGGCCTGGGAGGCTTGGCCGAGCTTCTCCTGGTCCAGACGCTTGAGATGCCCGGCTTTGGCCTCGAAGTCAAGTGGCGCGGTGTCGACTTCGGGATAGTGGAAGTGCGCCGCCCAGAGTGCTTCCTTCGCGCCATGTCGGTCGTGGATATGGTAGGTATCCAGATAATGGCCCTTGAGTTTTACTCGTGTCTGCTTTTGCGTCACCGTGACCTCATCCTGTTCGATCAAGTACCGCAAGCGGGGAATGCTCAGGTGCTGCTTGTTTTTGTACGCCTTGATCATCAGGATTTTATCGTGGTCGAGCAGTATTTCTGCCTGCTGCTCAAGCGAGGCGACGAGGTCCTTGTACCGGCTGTTGGGCTCGCGCCCCAGGAGTTGGGCGCTTTCCTTGAGCTTGTCAGCTTCGTGTTCGAGAAATTCACTGATGTTGGCCGGATGGTCTTTGCTGGCGGCGCGGGCGTTGGCTCGATCCAGCGTTGCTTGAACAGTTGCCAGAAGCGCTTGGGCTTCAGTGTCCAGCTTGCTGTAGTCGGTCCGTGGCGAAGGCACGTTTTTCTTACGGGTCCAGCGGTTGTTCACTTTTTCGTAAGTGGCAATGGGTTGTTGGGTCGTTTCGGAAACCACATGCACTGTGTCGGCATTGCTGGCGTCCACTTCCCCGGTGATGAAGGTGTCGCCGAAGCGGCCGTGAGCACGAATGATTTTCTTGCCTTTAGGCCTGGCGGTTGTGCTCGTGCCCGGGCCTTGTGGTGGAATGAAATCGAAGTCGATGAAGTCGCTGCCGCGCTCGGGGTGGTCACTCGCGGTTGAGGAGGCGAAGGCCGCAAGTGCTTGCTCGTCGACGGACGACTGCAGGCTCTCGAGGTGTTCGATGACCGCTTGTCCGTGCTCGCTGTCGAGTGCGGTGCCAAGGGTTGTATTGAGTGTCTGGGCCTGTTGGCGGTAGGCTGCGAGTTGGCTGTGGATGTACTCCAGAACGCTCAACTGCTGTTGGTTGGGCATGCTCCGTACATCGTCCAGTGTGGTCGCAAGCAACCGGACCCTGGCGGACAGGAAGTTGACATTGATACGGGGCACGGCGAGCTCAGGGTCAAACAGGTTATCGCCAGAAATGAGTAAATTGCAGTGGAAGTAGATCAGGCTAGCTCTGACAGCATTCGATGACGAGGGACCCTCGCGCTGCAGTTGGGTGAACTCGTCACGGAGAAAAGCCAGAGCGTCTTGTCCCCCCTCGTCATGTTGGTACTGTTCAAGCTTTGCCAATACCTCGGTAAAGCTGGCGATGGTTTGCTCACGCTGTATGCAGTTCAAGAGCTGCGTCTGGAACGTTTTGAGGTAAGCACGATTAAGGGTGACATAGTTCGTCGCGTTCCTGACCGGGTCCAGGGCACCGAGCCTCTCGACCTGAGCGTTCAGAAGGAAAACTTCGAGGCCTATGTTCTTGGTGTAGAGATCGGCCAGAGTCAACAGCTCGGCTGCCCAGCGACTGAACAGCGTGACGCGATGGTTCTGGGATTTGGTCAGCGTATTCTCGTGCTTTTTTAAGTAGTTCAGATTCTCGTAATGCAAGGCGTATACCCGATCGCGTTCCACGGTATAGCGTTCGAGCAGCATCTGGCGAAAGTCGGGGCGGTTGGCCGGGCTTTTCTGCAGCTGCTCGTTCAGGATCTCCACTTTTTTCAAGCCTTCGAAAATGGCTTCATCAGCGCTCGTCACTTTATCGAGAAGACGCTGCTCTTTATAAGCAGTCCTGGCCTGTGTGGGCTTCATGCCTCCGCGCCCCCCAGTGGCGATACCGCGCCAGGTTCCCTGGCTGTCGCGAGTTACCGCCTCGCTGCGCCCGACCCTTGTGGCTACGTAGCGATTGGCACTGTCCTGCGCCACCGGGTCCTGTGGCCGGACGATGCGCCAGATCGAACGGGTGGGCGATGAGGCGTCTTCGTCCTTGAGCACCTGGTACGTCTGGCCGGTATGGCTGATGTAACGTTTGCCGTCGAGCTTGTAGACACCCTCGCTCGCCAGGCTGTTGGCGCTCAGGGCTACCGAGGTGGTGAAGGCGCTCAGCCGGGTGCTGCTCAGACTGTAGGTCGGGTCTTCGGTGAGAAGTTCGGCCCAGGTTTCAGGGTGCGCGAGTGCACCGTCGACAATACTTGTGGCCAGCGCCGCGCTGTCATGCAGGCCATACTCCAGTGCCTTGCGCTGATCATCGTCGAGGGTGCGCAGGCAGGCGCAAACCAGGTTGTTCTCGCCAGGATAGGCAGAGAACACTGCGCCGTCGGAGGCTTTGTAGCCGGTGTACAGGCCGTTGTGCCTGACCAGCGTAATGAACTGGGTGGCGGCGTCATCGCCGTATTGTGCCAGTAGGTGGTCACCCTTGTTCAGCTCGTTACCTATGCTGACCCCTTCATAAATACGGATGCCGAGGTTTTCTGGCCAATCGGGAAAACAGGTCAGCAGATGACCGAACAGCGCCTCGGCGTCTCTGTTCAGGTCGCGGCTCGACGGGTCTTCCAGGGCGGCGAAGGCGCGGTACATCCGGCTCTGGATGCGGACCTCATTGATTCTCGACCACTGGGCCGGGGTCAGGCTGGTACCTGGACGCGGCGGTTGGTTGGGGAACTCATGGATAATCTGTGCGGCGGCAGTTTCCGAAAGGTCAGGGAAGCGTTGCAGCAGTTCATTTTGCGCCTGCCTGGCGGCGGCGGTCAGCGGGGCGCTGCGGGCGAGGGTGAAGGCGAACTGCTCAGGATCCAGGTCGGTACGCGGACGGTCGTCCTGGATCACTGCATAGACAGCGCGCTGCTGGCGCTTGAAGTCATCGAAGAGCTGGCTGCGCAAATGGTCCAGGCGATTGTGGAAGTGACCATCACGGTCATAGTCGTGCTGCTTGCCCAGCATACTGCGCGGATTCAGGCGTTCATGTTCCTTCAGCGCGGTCGACAGCAAGGGTAAGCCCGCACTGTCAGGTTGAAAGTAGGTGGCATAGCGATTGGCGCTGTGGCGGATCAGCACCAGGTCAGGGGCGCGACCAGCGGCTGGGGTTGCCGGCTCGTACTGACCTAGCAGGGTGCTCTTGTCGGTACCGTAGAGACGCACTCTTGCGTTGGCCCGGTGGGCCAGCAGGCGGGGCAACACCTGATCGGCGATGTCTGGCAGCGTATCGACACCGTTTGCCAGCGCGTTGGCCAGGTTGTCGAGGCGTTGACGCAATTGAAACCCGTCGATGACATCGCGCAGGGCCCAGTTCGAGTCGGCGCTGCCGGCCCAGATCGCTTCCAGCGCACGGCGCTGCACTCCGGTGTGCTGGAGTATGCGGGTCAAGGAGTGGTCGCTGAAAGTGGGGAGTTCGGGCGACAACATCGTCTTCAGCAGTTGTGCGTCGCTGAGCCCGGCCACTGGTTGAGCCAGTGTTGTGGGCTTGCTTGACCACCTGAGTGCTGTGGTTTGCGTCTCGGTGGTGTACTGCGTCGGATTGCGCAGGTCCCTGATAAGGCCGCGCTTGCGCCGCGCCGATAGACGTGCGGCGGTACCTTGCAAGGCCGCACTGATCGCAAGGTCGATGATATCTGCCATGGCCTGGATGAACGCACTGCGCTCCCCTTGCTGCAGGGCCTGGATGGCGCTGATGCTCTGGTAGCCCAGTGCCCCGAACGAGGCGGCCAGCATCAGCCGGTTGACCCCCAGTACGCCCCCGGGAACAGCGATGGTCAGCAACTCGACGACCTCGCTGATGATCAGCGTGAGACCGTCCAGCCAGGTTTGATGGTCGACATCGGCGACGGTCCGGTAGTCCTTGATCAGGTCGGCATGGAACTTCAGCAACTGACGATTGCACAGCACGGTCAACAGCGCATCGCCCTGGCCAGCAGGCTCCAGCTGCAAGCGCAGGCCCGGCGCAGTGTCAGCCCCGAACCAGGCATATAGCTGGCTGGCCAGCCAGTTCAGCCCGGCGGGATCGGTCGGGGGCGTGCTGAGGTGCTGGTGCAACCTGAGCTGATCGCTGATGCTCAAGTGATGCAGGAACCAGGGGCTGTTGCTGAGTTGCGCGGCCTGGCGTAACGTTTCGCGTATCGACACCAGGGCACCCTCCACCGAGGCGTGACGCAACAGCTCGCCTTGCGGGCGTCCCGGAAAGTAGCTGAAGGTCGGTGAGGAGGGTAGCGACTCGAAACGTCGGATGTACAAGCCAATCGCCGCATGGGTTCCGGCGAAAGACAAAGCATAGGCCGTCCAGTCGTACCTTTTGTCGTTCAAGGTCGCTTGCAGGGTGTTTTTTTCCAGCACGCTGATGTCGCCCTGACGCAGCGCTTCGAGTATCGCCAGTTTCAGTTTTACCGTCATGCAGGTGGTCAGGAGGGGTTTGATCCGGGCGTTGTAATGCTGGTCGAAGTAGTGCTGGAAGTGCTTGCCCAGGTCCAGCGAACGTGCGACCTGAACCAGGTCCTCGGTGGTCAGTGGCTTGCCGTTCGCGGGTATGCCGGGCTCAACGATGCTGCTGGCTGCGTGAAACGCCTGGCCGGCCGCCAGGCTCCAGCGGCGCCCCAGGTGAAAGCCGAAGTTGCTGCGGGCAACGTTCCACAGAGTGTCTGTGGTTTCGGTTTCGGTTACTTGCGCCTCACGCCGTGGCCGTGACGAGTAACGCGTGGTCAAACGGGTCTGTAGTACATCCACTGGGCGCCCCAGATAAGCGGTAAGCGCTCCGGCCAGGCGGCGCTTGCCGTCTGTCTCGACGGCCTCGGTGAAGGCCTGTAAACCCCGGACCAGCTCGGCTTCATGCCCTGGCAAATCCAGGCACAGTTGCTTGAAGCGCGTCTTGTCGTCCGGCGACAGGGTCCGCAGGGCGTTCTGGGTTTGCTCGACAATCCATTGCAGGGTCCTGCTGTCTTCACGGGTTGCACCGGACTGAACATAGTCTTCGCTACGGGCAGACGAGTCGTTGCTGTGTATATCTGACATGGTTTGGCTATCTCATCGAAAGTGAGAACCGATCAGAGCGCAGCCGCGACCAGGGCAGGTGATAGATATGTCTGGGGGGAATCCGACTATCACCGTCGGATTTGGTCAAAATTTGTGCTATATTCCGCGCCCGCGATTTTTCATCGATTAGCCACCGGTCACTGACATGCAAGCAGCCAAACCACTTTTCGACTATCCCAAGTACTGGGCCGAATGCTTCGGGCCAGCGCCGTTCCTGCCAATGAGCAGGGAGGAGATGGATCAGCTCGGCTGGGATTCCTGCGACATCATCATCGTGACCGGTGATGCCTACGTCGACCATCCGTCGTTTGGCATGGCCATTATCGGCCGTCTGCTGGAAGCCCAGGGGTTTCGCGTGGGCATCATTGCCCAGCCGAACTGGCAGTCCAAAGATGACTTCATGAAGCTCGGCGAGCCGAACCTGTTCTTCGGCGTCGCGGCCGGCAACATGGACTCGATGATCAACCGCTACACCGCCGACAAGAAGATCCGCTCCGACGACGCCTATACCCCGGGCGGCCTGGCCGGCAAGCGTCCGGACCGCGCCAGCCTGGTCTACAGCCAGCGTTGCAAGGAAGCCTACAAGCATGTGCCGATCGTCCTCGGCGGCATCGAAGCCTCCCTGCGCCGTATCGCTCACTACGACTACTGGCAGGACAAGGTCCGTCATTCGATCCTGATCGACGCCTGCGCCGACATCCTGTTGTACGGCAACGCCGAGCGGGCCATTGTCGAGGTAGCCCAGCGCCTGTCGTTCGGCGAGTCGATCGAGAGCATCACCGACATTCGCGGCACGGCTTTTGTGCGCCGTGACACGCCGCAAGGCTGGTATGAGGTCGACTCGACCCGTATCGACCGTCCGGGCAAGATCGACAAGATCATCAACCCGTACGTCAACACCCAGGACACCCAAGCCTGCGCCATCGAGCAGGAGAAGGGCGAGGTCGAAGACCCGAACGAAGCCAAGGTCGTGCAGATCCTTGCCAGCCCGCGCATGACCCGTGACAAGACGGTCATCCGCCTGCCATCGTTCGAGAAGGTCCGTAACGACCCGGTGCTTTATGCTCACGCCAACCGCGTGCTGCACCTGGAGACCAACCCAGGTAACGCCCGCGCCTTGGTGCAGAAGCATGGCGAAGTAGACGTCTGGTTCAATGCGCCACCCATTCCGATGACCACTGAAGAAATGGACTACGTGTTCGGCATGCCCTATGCGCGCATCCCGCACCCGGCG
Organism: Pseudomonas rubra; assembly: GCF_028656935.1. Taxonomy (GTDB): domain Bacteria; phylum Pseudomonadota; class Gammaproteobacteria; order Pseudomonadales; family Pseudomonadaceae; genus Aquipseudomonas; species Aquipseudomonas rubra. The sequence goes on along the minus strand of NZ_JAMDGZ010000010.1, from coordinate 141,334 downwards.
TATGGCAAGGAGAAAATCCCTGCCTACGACATGATCCGCTTCTCGGTGAACATCATGCGCGGCTGCTTCGGCGGCTGCACCTTCTGCTCGATCACCGAGCACGAAGGGCGCATCATCCAGAACCGTTCGCACGAGTCGATCATTCGCGAGATCGAAGAGATTCGTGACAAGGTTCCCGGTTTTACCGGGGTCATCTCCGACCTTGGTGGCCCGACCGCAAACATGTACCGCATCGCCTGCAAGAGCCCCGAGATCGAATCGGCGTGCCGCAAGCCATCGTGCGTGTTCCCGGGCATCTGCCCGAACCTCAACACCGACCACTCGGCATTGATCAAGCTGTACCGCAGCGCCCGTGACCTGCCGGGAGTGAAGAAGATCCTGATTGCCTCGGGCCTGCGTTACGACCTGGCGGTAGAGTCGCCGGAGTACGTCAAGGAGCTGGTGACCCACCACGTCGGTGGCTACCTGAAGATTGCCCCGGAGCACACCGAGGAAGGCCCGCTGAATCAGATGATGAAGCCGGGCATCGGTAGCTATGACCGCTTCAAGCGCATGTTCGAGAAGTACTCGAAAGAGGCGGGCAAGGAGCAGTACCTGATCCCGTACTTCATCGCCGCGCACCCGGGCACCACCGACGAAGACATGATGAACCTGGCCCTGTGGCTCAAGGGCAACGGTTTTCGTGCCGACCAGGTGCAGGCCTTCTACCCCTCGCCAATGGCCTCGGCCACGGCCATGTACCACTCGGGCAAGAACCCGCTGCGCAAGGTCACCTACAAGAGCGACCCGGTCACCATCGTCAAGAGCGAGGCGCAGCGCCGCCTGCACAAAGCTTTCTTGCGTTACCACGATCCAAAAGGCTGGCCGATGCTGCGTGAAGCCCTGGAGCGCATGGGCCGTGCCGACCTGATCGGCCCGGGCAAGAACCAACTGATCCCGCTGCACCAGCCAGCGACCGACAGCTACCAGAGCGCCCGGCGCAAGAACTCGACGCCCGCCGGCAGCCACAAGGTGGCCAAAGAGCAGAAGATCCTGACCCAGCACACTGGCCTGCCGCCACGCGCAAGCGACGGCGCCAAGCCCTGGGACAAGCGTGAACAGGCCAAGGCTGCCGCCTTTGCCCGCAACCAGCAGGCAGCCAAGGAGCGTAAGGAAGCAGCCAAGGGCGGCAAGGGCAAAAAGCCCGTACGCCCGCCTGCGGTGCCGCGCTAACACTGAAACGCCAGCCTTCGGGCTGGCGTTTTTGTTTGCGTCGCTGGCAAAGCCTCAAATCTGTGCAAGGCTTGCACGGCGGCCTCGCTACGGTGCGCTTTTGCTGCGACTGTGCGGGCTGCATGCGGGGAACCGCAGGCCTGGGCCCATGGCACAAGTCTTGCGCGGTTCCCCTACCGCCCAGGCTCGCAGGAGGCCCGCCGTGTCGATTCATGTCGCCTTGCACCATGTCACCGAGTACCGCTACGACCGTGCGGTTGAACTGGGCCCGCAAATCGTGCGCCTGCGCCCGGCTGCTCACAGCCGTACGCGGATTCTCTCCTATGGGCTGAAGGTGCAGCCGGCCGGGCACTTCATCAATTGGCAGCAGGATCCGCAGGGCAATTACCTGGCGCGGCTGGTGTTCCCAGAGAAAGCCGACAGCCTGCGCGTGGAAGTCGACCTGGTCGCCGAGATGGCCGTGTTCAACCCATTCGACTTCTTCCTCGAACCCTATGCCGAGCAGATCCCCTTCAGTTATGGCCGTGACGAACGCCATGAGCTGATGCCTTATCTGGAACAGCTGCCGTTGACCCCGAAGTTCGCCAGCTACCTGCACGGCATCGAGCGCAAGCCGCAAGCCAGCGTCGACTTCCTGGTTGCCCTCAACCAGCGTCTGAGCGAAGACATCAGCTACCTGATCCGCCTCGAACCCGGCGTGCAAACCCCGGAACAGACCCTGGAGCTGGGCTCGGGCTCCTGCCGCGACTCGGCCTGGCTGCTGGTACAGCTGTTGCGCCATCTGGGGTTGGCGGCACGCTTCGTCTCGGGCTACCTGATTCAGCTGAGCGCCGACATCAAGTCGCTGGACGGCCCGTCCGGTACCGAAGAAGACTTCACCGACTTGCATGCCTGGTGCGAGGTGTACCTGCCAGGGGCGGGCTGGATCGGCCTGGACGCCACCTCCGGGCTGTTTGCCGGCGAAGGCCATATCCCATTGGCCTGTAGCCCCGATCCGACGTCGGCCGCGCCGATCAGCGGTCTGGTCGAACCCTGCGCGTGCATCTTGCAACATGAAATGAGGGTCGAGCGCTTGTGGGAATCGCCACGGGTGACACTGCCCTACAGCGATGAGCAGTGGCAGGCCATCGTCGCCCTCGGGCGCCAGGTCGATAGCGACCTGAAAGCTGCGGATGTACGCCTGACCATGGGTGGCGAGCCGACCTTCGTTGCCGTCGACGACCCTGACGGCGCCGAGTGGAACACCGCCGCCTTGGGGGCGAGCAAGCGGCGCCTGGCGGCTGAGCTGTTCCAGCGCCTGTATAAACATTACGCGCCCCAAGGCCTGGTGCACTTCGGCCAGGGCAAGTGGTACCCGGGCGAGCAGTTGCCGCGCTGGTCGCTCAACTGCTTCTGGCGTCGCGACGCAGTACCGCTGTGGAGCAACCCTGCATTGCTGGCCGATGAAAAGGACGACCTCGGCGCCGACAGCGACATGGCTGGGCGCTTTTTGGCCAGTGTCGCCGAGCGGCTGAAGCTGGCGCCGCGCTATGTCTTCGCCGCTTATGAAGACCAGCTCTATTACCTGTGGCGCGAGGGCGGCCTGCCGTCCAATGTGCGCCCCGACGATACGCGCCTGAACGACGAGATGGAGCGCGAGAGGCTGCGCAAGGTGTTCACCCAGGGCCTGGACAAGGTCATTGGCCAGGTGCTGCCGCTGGCCCGCAGCGCCGACGAACAACGCTGGCAGAGTGGGCGTTGGTACCTGCGTGACGAGCATTGCCGCCTGGTGCCTGGTGATTCAGCGCTGGGCTATCGCTTGCCGCTGGCGGCGCAGCCCTGGGTCAAGGCCGCTGAATACCCCTACGTGCATCCAGCCGATCCCAACCAGGCATTTGGCGACTTGCCTGGCCGTGATGAGCTGCTCAAGGCCAGTGCCGGGCAGGCGGTCGATGAGCAGGAACGTGCTGCCCCCGGAGTCGATGCCTCGGCGCACTGGCTGACCCTTACTGCGCTGTGCGCCGAGCCGCGCGAGGGCCGTTTGTACCTGTTCATGCCGCCGTTGTCGCGGCTAGAGGACTATCTTGAACTGGTCGCGGTGATCGAGGCGACTGCGGCCGAGCTGCATTGCCCGGTTATCCTCGAAGGCTACGAGCCGCCGGCCGACCCGCGTCTGGCCAATTTCAAGGTCACCCCCGACCCGGGCGTCATTGAGGTCAACGTACAGCCTTCGGCCACTTGGGACGAACTGGTGGAGCGCACTGAATTTCTTTACGAACAGGCGCGCCTGACGCGCTTGAGCAGCGAAAAGTTCATGATCGACGGCCGTCACACCGGCACTGGCGGTGGCAATCATTTTGTCCTCGGCGGTGCCACGCCGGCCGACTCACCCTTCCTGCGCCGCCCGGACCTTCTGCGCAGCCTGATCAGCTACTGGCATAACCATCCATCGTTGTCTTACCTGTTTTCCGGCCTGTTCATCGGTCCGACGTCCCAGGCGCCACGGGTGGATGAAGCACGTAACGACGCGCTCTATGAACTGGAGATCGCCTTCGCCCAGATGCCCGCACCTGATGAGGAGTGCCCGCCGTGGTTGGTCGACCGGCTGCTGCGCAACCTGCTGATCGATGTCACCGGCAATACCCACCGCGCCGAGTTCTGCATCGACAAGCTGTACTCCCCCGACGGTCCGACCGGGCGCTTGGGCTTGTTGGAATTGCGCGCGTTCGAGATGCCGCCCCATGCGCGCATGAGCCTGGTCCAGCAACTGCTGCTGCGCGCCCTGGTCGCGCGTTTCTGGCGTGAGCCCTACGCACCCAAGCGCTTGGCCCGTTGGGGTACCGAGCTGCACGACCGTTTCATGCTGCCGCACTTTATCGAGCAGGACTTTGCCGATGTGCTGGTTGAGCTCAATGCCGCAGGCTACCCGTTGCGTGCCGAGTGGTTTGCCGCGCACCTGGAGTTTCGTTTTCCAAAGGTCGGTGATTATGCCGTCAACGGTATCGGGCTGGAGCTGCGCCAGGCTCTGGAGCCCTGGCATGTCCTGGGCGAGGAGGGCAGTGGCGCAGCGACCGTGCGCTATGTTGATTCGTCGCTGGAGCGCCTGCAGGTCAAGGTCAGCGGCCTGCCGCCGGAACGCTACCAACTGACCTGCAATGGTCGTGCACTACCCTTGCAACCCACCGGCCGGGTCGGCGAGTTCGTCGCCGCCGTGCGCTATCGCGCCTGGCAGCCGGCCAATTGCTTGCAGCCGACCATCGCGGTGCAGGCACCGCTGGTGTTCGACCTGCTCGACACCTGGATGGGCCGTTCGCTGGGCGGTTGCCAGTACCATGTGGCGCATCCCGGTGGGCGCAATTACGACACCCTGCCGGTTAATGCCAACGAGGCCCAGAGCCGGCGACAGGCGCGCTTCTTCCGCCTCGGTCATAGCCCAGGCGTGCTACAGATTCCTGTGCCGCAGGTGAATCCGGAACTGCCCTTTACCCTGGATTTGCGCCGCAGCTGAGCGCTACTCTGAACTGACCTGTGGCCTTCGAGCATTGTCATGCCTGACCTGTTTGATGTTTACCCGCTCAGTGCGGGGACCTATCACGAGATGCTCGCAGGCCAGGGCGCTGTGCGCGAGCATTGGCAGCCGTTGTGCGCCTACCTGCAGCGCAGCGGGGCGGCGCAATTGGCCCAGCGCCAGGCCTCGTTGACCCGCCAGTTGCGCGAGAACGGTGTGACTTACAACATTTACGCCGACCCCAAGGGCGCCGACCGGCCCTGGGAGCTGGATCTGTTACCGCATGTGCTGCCCGCTGCGCAATGGCAGCAACTGGCGGCCGGGGTTGCACAGCGGGCGCGCCTGCTCAATGCACTACTGGCCGATATCTACGGGCCGCAGCAATTGATCAGTGAGGGCCTGCTGCCGGCCGAGCTGGTCTATGGCCATAACAATTTCCTCTGGCCCTGCCAAGGCATTGCCCCGCCCGAAGGGACCTACCTGCATGTCTATGCGGTGGATCTTGCCCGCGCGCCAGATGGTCGCTGGTGGGTCACGGCCGACCGCACCCAGGCGCCGTCGGGTGCCGGCTACGCGCTGGAGAACCGCACCATTGTCTCGCGGGCGCTGCCTGAGCTGTACCGTGACTTGCAGGTGCAGCACCTGGCCGGTTTCTTCCGCACCCTGCAGCAAACCCTGGCGCGCCTGGCGCCCAGCGACAAAGATGCACCGCTGGTGGTTTTGCTGACCCCGGGGCGGTTCAACGAGAGCTATTTCGAACATCTGTACCTGGCCCGGCAGCTAGGTTACCCACTGGTCGAGGGCAGTGACCTGACCGTGCGCGATGCCACCGTCTATCTCAAGACCTTGAGCGGTCTGCGCCGGGTACACGCGATCATGCGCCGTCTGGACGACGATTTCTGCGATCCGCTGGAGCTGCGCACGGATTCGGCCCTGGGCGTGCCCGGTTTGCTCGACGCCGTGCGCCAGGGCCGGGTGCTGGTGGCCAATGCGCTGGGCAGCGGGGTGCTGGAGTCGCCGGGCCTGCTGGGCTTTTTACCGGCGATCAACCAGCGCTTGTTCGCTGAAGAATTGAGCCTGCCGTCCATCGCCACCTGGTGGTGCGGTGAGCCAGCGGTGATGGCCCGGGCGCTGGAGCAGTTGCCCAAACTGCTGGTGAAGCCAGCATTCCCCTCGCAAAGTTTCAGCCCGGTATTTGGTCGCGATCTCGACCCGGCTCAGCGTCAGGCGTTGGCCGAGCGCATCCAGGCGCGACCCTATGCCTACGTGGCCCAGGAGCTGGCGCAGCTGTCCCAGGCACCGGTATGGCAGGCCGAGCACGGCCAATTGCAGGCGCGGCCCATCGGTATGCGCGTATATGCCGTGGCGTCGGCTGAGGGCTATCGCATCTTGCCCGGTGGCTTGACCCGGGTCGCGGCCCAGGCCGATGCAGAAGTGGTGTCGATGCAGCGCGGTGGTGCCAGCAAGGACACCTGGGTGCTCGGTGAGGCCGCGCCACAAGGCGAGCAATGGCGCGCCCAGCGCAGCATCGGCGTGGCCGAACTGATCCGCCAGGACCCTTACCTGCCATCGCGGGTGGTAGAAAACCTGTTCTGGTTCGGGCGCTACTGCGAGCGTTGTGATACCAGTGCGCGGCTGCTGCGGATCATCCTCACCCGCTACCTGGATGGCGATGATCCGCTGGCCTTGCAGGCTGCGGTGGAGCTGGCCGATGAACTGTCGCTGCTGCCGGAGGAAGGTGAATTGCCCGAGCGCCTGCAGGTGGCACTGGACGATGCCGACTGGGCCTTTAGCCTGCGCGCCAACCTGCAGCGCCTGCAGTGGGCGGCCTCGCAAGTGCGCGGCAAGCTCTCGCGGGAAAACTGGCAGGCGTTGCTTGAACTGCAACGCGAAGCGCAGAGCCTGGAAGACGCCGAGGCTGATTTTGGCGAACGGGTGGATTTTCTCAACCGCCTGGTGATGTCGCTGGCGGCGCTGTCCGGTTTTGCCCTGGACGACATGACCCGCGACGAGGGCTGGCGCTTCTTGATGATTGGCCGGCGCATCGAACGCCTGCAGTCATTGTGCAGCAGCCTGGCGGCGTTTTTGCGCGGGCCGGCGGTGCACGACCAGGCGGGGCTTGAGTGGTTGCTGGAACTGGGCAACAGCAGCATCACCTACCGTTCGCGCTACCTGGCCGTCGCGCAATTGATCCCGGTGCTCGACCTGCTGTTGCTCGACGAACAGAACCCCCATGCCGTGCTGTTCCAGCTCAAGTTGCTGGTGCGTGCCAACCAGCGCTTGAGCGAGGAGTTCGACAGCCCGCGCGACCCGGCTCTGGCCCTGCTGGCCGAGCAGTTGCGACTGTTCGACTTGCGCAGCCTGGAAGACCCCTTGTTCGGCAGCGCCAGTATCCAGGCTGTGCTGTCCGGGCTTGCTGACCTGCTGCAAGCGATCGTCCTGGCCAGTGGCGAGCTTTCCGAGCGCCTGGTCCTGCGCCATTTCGCTCACGTCGATGATGTCAGCCAACAGACGGTATCGCTGTGATGAGTGCCCATTATCAGATCATTCACGACACCCATTACCGCTACGACAGCCCGGTATCCCTGGCCCAGCAGCTGGCGCACCTGTGGCCACGGCCCTGCGCCTGGCAACGCTGCGAAACCCAGGCCCTGCAGGTCAGCCCGGCACCCAGCCAGCGCCGTGACGAGTGGGATGTGTTTGGCAACCCACTGACCCGCCTGGCCTTCGAGCGCCCGCATGAACAGTTGCAGGTGGTGGCGCGTGTGCAGATCGAAGTACTGCAACGGGCCGCGCCAGACTTTGCTACCTCACCCGCCTGGGAGTGGGTGCGTGATGCCTTGACTTATTCCGGTAAGCCGCTGACGAGTGAGTACCTGCAAGCGTGCCGTTTTTGTTTCGAGTCGCCGTATGTGCGGCTCAAGCAGCGCTTCGTGGCGTTCAGCGAGTCCTGTTTCGAGCCCGGACGGCCACTGCTCGAAGGTGTGCAGGCATTGATGGAGAAGATCTTCAACGAATTCACCTTCGACGCTGATGCGACTCAGGTCGCCACGCCGCTGGTGGAGGTGCTGGAGCGCCGACGTGGCGTGTGCCAGGACTTCGCCCACCTGATGCTCGCCTGCCTGCGGTCGCGTGGCCTGGCGGCGCGCTATGTCAGCGGCTACCTGTTGACCCGGCCGCCACCCGGCCAGCCGCGGTTGATCGGTGCCGATGCCTCGCACGCCTGGATGTCGGTGTTCTGCCCGGGGCAGGGCTGGATCGACTTCGACCCCACCAACAACCTGCGCCCGGCGCTTGAACACATCACCTTGGCCTGGGGCCGGGACTTTTGCGATGTGTCGCCGTTGCGCGGGGTGATCCTGGGCGGCGGCAGCCATGACCCGCAGGTGCAGGTCACGGTGACGCCGCTGGATGAGGCCGCTGCCTTGTAGGAGCGGGCTTGCCCCGCGAGGAGGTGGGTCAGTCAGGCTTCTTGTCGACCCACTTGGGCAGTACCGGGGCCTCGAAGTTGTCCATGGCGTCGAGCAGCTCGGCGGGCGAATCGGCCAGCTGTAGCATGGCGCGGTGTTGCGGGCGCACGAAGCCTTCTTCCACCACATGGTCGAGAAAGCTGCCCAGCTTGCTGTAGAAACCGTTGACGTCGAGCAGGCCCAGGGGCTTTGCGTGGTAGCCCAACTGCCCCCAGGTCCAGACTTCGAACAGCTCTTCCAGGGTCCCCAGGCCACCCGGCAGGGCGACGAAGGCGTCACTCAGTTCGGCCATGCGCGCCTTGCGCGCGTGCATGCCGTCGACCACTTCCAGGCGAGTCAGGCCAGTGTGGCCGATTTCGGCATTCTTCAGGGCTTCAGGGATGATACCGATCACTTCGCCACCGGCAGCCATGGCCGCATCGGCAACGATGCCCATCAGGCCCACGGCGCCACCGCCATAGACCAGAGTCAGGCCGCGCTCGGCGATGCTCCGGCCGAGGCTGATGGCGGCTTCGCGATAGGCGGGGTTGACGCCGGTGCTGGCGCCACAGAACACACAAATGGAACGTACGGGCATTGCTTCTCTCCGGTTACAAGCGCACACAGAGTAAGGCGCACGGCCCGCGCTTCCAAGTTCATAATTCCGGCGGCCGCTTCACTCCGGGCGCGCGAACTCGCACGAGGCACCCGCCGCGCCGCAGGCATAAGCCGCCAGAAAACTGTTGATCATGCTACCCAGGGACATAGCCGTTGACTCCTGAATGAGAGGTTGTCTCATCCTCGCCCAAAGGTGCATGATGGGCACTTAGATTTCCTGTATACAATCCATAGAACAAATTTACTGTCTGGCTCTTCGGCCAGTGCTTGACCCACATCATGGGCCGGCCTTGCGGTTTCGGGCAGTCTGCAAACTGATAAAACCCTGCCATGGAGATTCACGATGTTTGCCAAAGTTGTCGCAGTATCCTTGCTGACCCTCGCCAGCACTCAGGTATTCGCCGCTGAGTGCAAGGCGACGATCGACTCCACCGACCAGATGTCCTTCAACACCAAGGCCATCGAAATCGACAAGAGCTGCAAGACATTCACCGTCGAGCTGACCCACTCCGGTTCGTTGCCGAAGAACGTCATGGGCCACAACCTGGTCATCAGCAAAGAAGCTGACATGCAGCCGATCGCCACCGACGGTCTGACTGCCGGCATCGACAAAAACTATGTGAAAGACGGTGACGAGCGCGTGATCGCCCACACCAAGATCATTGGCGCCAAGGAAACTGACTCGGTGACCTTCGATGTGTCCAAACTCAAGGCGGACGAGAAGTACGGCTTCTTCTGCTCGTTCCCTGGCCACATCTCGATGATGAAAGGCACTGTTACGCTGAAGTAATTCAGGTAACCAATTGCGGGGCAAGCCCGCTCCCACACAGTGCTGATCCTGTGGGAGCGGGCTTGCCCCGCGATGCTTTCAAGGCGCGAACGGCATCTCGCGCTTGTGCTGGGTCTTGCGGTAGGTGGCGCTGATGATGTCGAACGCTTCCTGGCTTACCGGCTCACCCTGCAGGAACGCATCGATCTGCGCATAGCTCACGCCGTGTGACGCTTCGTCCGGCTTGCCCGGCGCCAGGTCCTCCAGGTCCGCGGTCGGGACCTTCTCCACCAGTGACTCCGGCGCGCCAAAGCTGCGTGCGATAGCCCGTACCTGGTTCTTCACCAAGCCACTGAGCGGCGCCAGGTCGCAGGAACCATCACCAAATTTGGTAAAGAAGCCCATCACTGCTTCAGCGGCGTGGTCGGTGCCGATCACCAGGCCCTGGCGGGCGCCGGCGATGGTGTACTGGGCGACCATGCGCATGCGCGCCTTGGTGTTGCCGACGACGAAGTCGACCAGCGTCGGCGAGCCACTCTCCAGGGCCTTGACCTCGCCCGCCAGGGCGCGCACGGCCGGGGCGATGTCGACGGTGTGCACTTCGTTGGCCTTGATCACCTCCAGGCAAGCCTGGGCATCGTGTTCGTCGTGCTGCACCTGGTAGGGCAGGCGCACGGCAATGAAGCGGTACTGCTGATCACCGGTTTCACTGCGCAATTCGTTGATCGCCCGTTGCGCCATCAGCGCTGCGGTCAGCGAATCGACGCCGCCACTGATGCCCAGCACCAGAGTCTTGAGCCGTGCGTTGCTCAGGCAGGTCTTGATGAAGGCCACGCGCCGGTTCACTTCGGCTTCGAGCGCGACGCTGTCGGCGAACGGCGGCTGGACCTTGAGCGCTTGGGCAATCTCTCGCTGGACGGCTTGCATGAATTACTCCTTGGACACTTTGAAGACGTGGCGCAGGTAGGCGACGAAGTTCTCGTCGCGGCATTGGGTCTTGGCTGCCTCATCGGAAATCTTGGCGACGGGCTGGCCGTTACAGTCGGTCATTTTAAGCACGATGCTCATCGGCGCCACCCCGGGCAGGTCGCAAGTGAGGTTGGTGCCGATGCCGAAACTGACGTTGATCCGCCCGCGCAGGGCACGGAAGATCTCCAGCGACTTGGTCAGGTTCAGGCCGTCGGAGAACACCAGGGTCTTGGTCATCGGATCGATCCCCAGCTTGCGGTAGTGATCGATGGCCTTTTCCGCCCACTGCACCGGATCGCCCGAGTCATGGCGCAGGCCGTCGAACAGCTTGGCAAAGTACAGGTCGAAATCGTTCAGGAAGGCATCCATCGTGATGCAATCGGTCAGGGCGATGCCAAGCAGCCCGCGGTATTCGCGGACCCAGCAGTCCAGCGCGGCGATCTGGCTGTCGATCAGCCGCGGCCCCAGTTGCTGGTGGGCCATGATCCATTCGTGGGCCATGGTCCCCAGGGGCTTGATATCCAGTTTCCGTGCCAGGTGCACGTTGCTGGTGCCGACGAAGCGCGCCGGGAAGTCGTCCTTGAGTACCCGCACCACTTCTTCCTGAACCTTGTAGGAGAAGCGCCGACGGGTGCCGAAGTCGGCGACCTGCAGCTCGGCCAGCTCCTCGCTGCTGGCATTGGCCTTGAGCCAGTCGAACTTGCGGTACAGCTGGTCGCGGGCATCACTGAGTTTGGCCTGGGGATGGCGATGGCGGTTGCGCACTTCGCTGATGATCGCAAGCAAAGGCACTTCAAACAGGATCACGTGCAGCCAGGGCCCGCGCAGGCGCAGGTACAGCTGGTCGTTCTCGATCCCTAGTTGCAGGTAGCGCAGGTTGAAGCGGAACAGTCCGAGAAAGCGCAAAAAGTCCGGCTTCATGAAGCTGATCTGTTCCAGGAAGCCCAGCTGGCCATTACCCAGACTCAGTTCGCACAACTGCTCGATCTGTTGGCGGATCTGCGCAAGATACGGACGCAGGTCTTCACCGTTACGGCAGCGAAACTCCCATTCAACGTCGACGTTGGGGTAGTTGTGCAGCACGGCCTGCATCATGGTCAGCTTGTAAAAATCGGTGTCGAGCAGGTTCTGCACGATGCGATCGGCAAATGCACTCTCGCTCATAGGGGGCTCCAAAGGGGGCGCGCGCCATCACCGCCAGCGACGGCGCACAGACCTGCGCATTGTGCCAGCCTTTGCCTTGATCAGGGCAGGCCGGGGCCGGGGTAATTCGGTAGCAGGCTACAGGTAGCGGCGCTTTTAGCGGTCAGCGGCTAGCCTGTAGTTGTGCCCGCTGTAGCAGTCGCGCACCAAGGATGTGCAGTTCGGTTACGCATCTTGTTACAGGCTGGTTGCACGTAACCACAACCCAGGGTTGCAATGATGGCACTTCGTGGTTGCTCTTTTTTGCAGAATCGAGTGGCGCTTGCCGTGAGGCAGACGGTTGCACGACCCGTAAAAAAAGGCCGCGAATCCGCGCTGCGCAACTTGTTCACGAGTTTTTCCAGAATAAAAAACCACTGGCACGGCCCTTGCTCAGAGCAATTGCTGAAAGTTGTAGTGCCAACCAAAAAAAACTCCAGGAGCACCACCTCATGTCGCAGACGTTTTACAAGAAAGGCTTTCTGGCCCTCGCCGTGGCTACGGCGCTGGGCGTTTCTTCGTATGTTCAGGCCGACATCAAGATCGGTGTAGCAGGCCCGATGACCGGTCCTAGCGCAGCGTTTGGCGAGCAGTACATGAAAGGTGCGCAGGCAGCGGCTGATGCGATCAACGCCGCAGGTGGGATCAATGGTGAGCAGATCGTGCTGGTCAAAGGCGATGATGCCTGCGAGCCGAAACAGGCCGTAGCGGTAGCCAATCGCCTGGTCGACCAGGAAAAGGTCGCCGGGGTGGTCGGGCACTTCTGCTCGTCTAACACCATTCCTGCTTCAGAGGTCTATGACGAAGCTGGGGTCATTGCTATCACTCCAGGCTCGACCAACCCACAAGTCACCGAGCGTGGCCTGAGCGCCATGTTCCGCATGTGCGGGCGTGATGACCAGCAGGGCATCGTCGCCGGCGACTACATCGTCGATGTGCTCAAGGGCAAGAAGGTCGTGGTGCTGCACGACAAGGACACCTACGGCCAGGGTCTGGCGGACGCCACCAAGGCGCAATTGACCAAACGTGGGGTGACGCCGGTGCTGTATGAAGGCCTGACCCGTGGCGAGAAGGACTTCAGCGCCGTGGTCACCAAGATCCGCGCTGCCGGTGCCGACGTGGTCTATTTCGGTGGCCTGCATCCGGAAGCCGGCCCGCTGGTCCGTCAACTGCGTGAGAATGGTCTGAAAGACGTCAAGTTCATGTCTGATGACGGCATCGTCACCGACGAACTGGTGACCACTGCCGGTGGCGCACAGTACGTCGATGGCGTGTACATGACCTTCGGCGCCGACCCGCGCCTGCTGCCTGACAGCAAGACGGTGGTGGATGCCTTCCGCAAGACCGGCTATGAACCTGAGGGCTACACCCTGTACGCCTATGCATCACTTCAGGCCCTGGCCGCAGGCTTCAACGGCGCCAAGTCAAACAAAGGCGAGGATGCCGCCAAGTGGCTCAAGGCCAACCCGGTGAAAACCGTGATGGGCGAGAAGACCTGGGACAGCAAGGGCGACCTGAAAGTCTCCGACTACGTGGTCTACCAGTGGGACAAGGACGGCAAGTATCACCAACTGGAAAAACAAAAATAACAAAGGTAGGCGACCTGGGCTTTTGCCCGGGTCGCTACCCGGTTTTGCGCCGTACCTGTCTTTTCTCGTAGATCTGCACAACCCTGCGCTGCGAGGGCCGCTTCATCCGGGGCTCACCGTAGTCGGCGCTTGTGCAATCTCAAATACGTGAGATTGCGTTATGGATGGTATTTTCCTGCAGCAACTGGTCAACGGTCTGACCCTCGGGTCGGTCTATGGCTTGATCGCCATCGGCTACACAATGGTCTATGGCATCATCGGCATGATCAACTTCGCGCACGGCGAGGTGTATATGATTTCCGCGTATCTGGCGGCAATCAGCCTGGCATTGCTGGCGTATTTCGGTATCGAATCCTTCCCCTTGCTGATGCTCGGGACGCTGATCTTCACGGTGGTGGTCACCGGTGTCTACGGCTGGACCATCGAACGTATCGCTTACAAACCCCTGCGTAACTCCACACGGCTGGCCCCCTTGATCAGTGCCATCGGCATCTCGCTGATCCTGCAGAACTACGCACAGATCAGCCAGGGCGCACGCCAGCAAGGCGTTCCGACCCTGCTCGAAGGCGCCTGGCGCATGGAAGTGGGCACCGGCTTCGTCCAGCTGACCTACACCAAGATCTTCATCCTGGTGGCAGCCTTCGTTGGCATGGCTGCGCTGACCTACATCATCAAGTTCACCAAACTTGGGCGCATGTGTCGGGCCACCCAGCAGGATCGCAAAATGGCCTCGATCCTCGGTATCAACACCGACCGGGTGATCTCCTATGTGTTTGTCATCGGTGCAGTGATGGCAGCCCTGGCCGGCGTGCTGATCACCATGAACTACGGCACCTTCGACTTCTATGCCGGTTTCATCATCGGCATCAAGGCGTTCACCGCCGCAGTCCTCGGTGGTATCGGCTCATTACCGGGCGCCATGCTCGGCGGGATCATCCTCGGCATTTCCGAGTCGTTGTTCTCCGGGCTGATCAACTCCGACTACAAAGACGTGTTCAGTTTCTCGCTGCTGGTGCTGATCCTGATCTTCCGTCCCCAAGGCCTGCTGGGTCGCCCACTCGTGGCGAAGGTGTAAGTATGTCTGCTGCCAAATCTACTTCATTCGATATCAAGCGCAGCCTGATCGATGCGATTCTCGCCGGGCTGATTTCCCTGATCGTCTTTGGTCCCATCGTCGGTGTGGTGCTTGACGGTTACAGCTTCAACCTTGAGCCCACTCGTGTTGCCTGGCTGGTGGCCGGGGTGATGGCCGGGCGTTTTCTGCTCAGCCTGTTTCTGCAGACGCCCAAGGGCCAGTCGATCCTGCAGGGTTTCGAGGGCAGTGGCTCCGGCGTGCATGTGCTGGCGCCGGACTACAAGTCACGGCTGCGCTGGATCATCCCGGCACTGATCGTGATCGCCATCGTCTTCCCGTTCTTTGCCAACAAGTACCTGCTGACGGTGGTCATCCTCGGCCTGATCTACGTGCTGTTGGGCCTGGGCCTGAATATTGTGGTCGGCCTGGCCGGTTTGCTTGACCTGGGGTACGTGGCCTTCTACGCCATTGGTGCCTATGGCCTGGCGTTGGGTTACCAATACCTGGGCCTGGGCTTCTGGACCGTGCTGCCGCTGGCCGCCATTGCGGCGGCTTTAGCCGGGTGCATATTAGGCTTCCCGGTGCTGAGGATGCATGGCGACTACCTGGCCATTGTCACCCTGGGCTTTGGTGAAATCATTCGGCTGATACTGAACAACTGGCTGTCGTTCACCGGTGGCCCCAACGGCATGCCGGTGCCGTCGCCAACCTTCATGGGCCTGGAGTTCGGTCGACGGGCCAAGGACGGCGGCGTGCCGTTCCATGAGTTCTTCGGCATCGATTACAACCCCAACCTGAAGTTCCTGTTCATCTACATCGTCTTGTTCCTAGTAGTGCTGGCGGTTTTGTACATCAAGCACCGGCTGACCCGCATGCCGGTTGGGCGTGCCTGGGAAGCCCTGCGCGAAGACGAGATTGCCTGCCGCTCCATGGGTCTTAACCATGTACTGGTAAAACTCTCGGCCTTCACCCTAGGGGCCTCCACCGCAGGCCTTGCCGGGGTGTTCTTTGCCAGCTACCAGGGCTTCGTCAACCCGTCCTCGTTCACCTTCTTCGAGTCGGCGCTGATCCTTGCCATCGTCGTGCTCGGCGGCATGGGCTCGACCGTCGGTGTGGTGATTGCCGCGTTCGTGCTGACCGTGGCGCCGGAGTTGTTGCGCAGTTTCTCCGAATACCGGGTGCTGCTGTTCGGCGTGCTGATGGTGTTGATGATGATCTGGAGGCCGCGCGGCCTGATTCGCATCAGCCGTACCGGTGTGGTTCCGCGTAAAGGAGTAGCGCCATGAGCGATGAGGTGATTCTCTCGGTCGACAACCTGATGATGCAGTTTGGCGGGATCAAGGCGCTCAGCGATGTCAGCCTGAAGGTCAAGCGCAACTCCATTTTCGCCCTGATCGGCCCCAACGGTGCTGGCAAGACCACGGTGTTCAACTGCCTGACCGGTTTCTACAAGGCCAGTGGCGGCAAGATCGAGCTGAACATGCGCGGCACCCGCACCAACGTTATCCAGCTGCTGGGCGAGCGTTTCCAGTTCGGTGACTTCGTCTCGCCCAAGCGCTTTATCAACCGCCTGCATTACAAGATGTTTGGCGGTACCCACCTGGTCAACCGCGCAGGCCTGGCGCGGACCTTCCAGAACATTCGCCTGTTCCGGGAAATGTCGGTGGTCGAGAACCTGCTGGTGGCCCAGCACATGTGGGTCAACCGCAATTTGCTGGCCGGCGTACTCAACACCAAGGGCTACCGCAAGGCTGAAAGCGATGCCCTGGACCACGCCTTCTACTGGCTGGAAGTGGTTGACCTGGTCGACTGCGCCAACCGCCTGGCCGGTGAACTGTCGTACGGCCAGCAACGTCGCCTGGAGATTGCCCGGGCCATGTGCACGCGGCCGCAGATCATCTGCCTGGACGAACCGGCGGCGGGCCTCAATCCGCAGGAGACCGAGGCCTTGAGCAAGATGATCCGCGTATTGCGTGACGAGCACGACCTGACTGTGGTGCTGATCGAGCACGACATGGGCATGGTCATGAGCATATCCGACCATATCGTGGTGCTTGACCACGGTAACGTGATCGCCGAAGGCGCGCCACAAGACATCCGTCACAATCCGACGGTAATTGCCGCCTACCTGGGCGCCGATGAAGAGGAACTGGTATGAGTGCACCGATCCTCGAACTCAAAGAGATCGACGTGTTTTACGGGCCGATCCAGGCCCTGAAAAAAGTCTCGCTGCACATTGATGAGGGTGAAACAGTGAGCCTGATCGGCTCCAACGGCGCCGGCAAGTCGACCCTGCTGATGTCGATCTTCGGCCAGCCGCGGGCCGCCGCCGGGCAGATCATCTACCGCGGCACTGACATTACCCACAAGTCCTCGCACTACATTGCTTCCAACGGTATTGCCCAGTCGCCGGAAGGCCGGCGGGTGTTCCCCGACATGTCGGTGGAAGAGAACCTGATGATGGGGACCATCCCGATTGGCGACAAGTTTGCCAGTGAGGACATGCAGCGCATGTTCGAGCTGTTCCCACGGCTCAAGGAGCGGCGTAACCAGCGTGCCATGACCATGTCTGGCGGCGAGCAGCAAATGCTCGCCATTGCCCGGGCACTGATGAGCCGGCCCAAGTTGCTGCTGCTCGATGAGCCGTCGCTGGGCCTGGCGCCGATCGTGGTCAAGCAGATCTTCGCCACCTTGCGTGAGCTGGCTCAGACCGGCATGACCATCTTCCTGGTGGAGCAGAACGCCAACCATGCGCTGAAGCTCTCGGACCGCGCCTATGTGATGGTCAACGGCCATATCCGCCTGACCGGTACTGGCCAGGAGCTGTTGGTCAATGAGGAGGTGCGCAACGCTTATCTGGGCGGGCACTGATCTTTTGCTGGAAAAAATGCCCCGTGTGACGGGGCATTTTTTTGTCCAGCGTTTTGTGGAAAACCTTGCGGCAACTTTCTCTGCGGCGCGACAGAAAGTCGCTGTAACTGGCTGTTTTCTCGACCCTTGAGTTGTCCACCATTGGTGTGGAAGCGACTGTGGGTAACTTGGGTGCATCTTGCTACAGGCCTTTGTTTACAAGGCTTTACGGTGTGTGGTTGTTTTTTGATCAGAAGTTTTCCAAGGTTTTCCAGCAGGCTTTGTCAAGTGCTTTGTCGCTAGCGCAAAAGGCACTAAAAGGACCTGAAAAGCCTGTGGATAACTCTGTGGGCAAGCCTTGGACGGATCGGTGTAGGCGGCGGAATTACAGGCCTGGAGCCATCACGGAAAACACCTCTGTATTTCCTGGTCCGCAGGTTGAGGTCAAGCGCAGCGCTCAAGGTCAAGCAAAATACTTGCTCAAGCCCCGAATTACACGGCTTGCAGGGCTTTCGAGTTGCCCCCGGATTTTGTGGAAGGGCTTGTGGATAAGATGAGTAAAGCTTGCTGCAGGCCTTACATACTGGGGTCTCCACAGGTTTGATCGTTTTTTGTACAGCAACTTGAATGGCTTGCTGCCGAACGCGACGGCGGGCATGCTGCAAACCCTGTGATCAGCCTCATCAAGGAGACCCGCATGACCTCTACCGTATTCATTACTGGTGCAACGTCCGGTTTCGGCGAAGCCTGCGCCCGTCGTTTTGCTGAAGCCGGCTGGTCGCTGGTACTTACTGGTCGCCGTCAGGAGCGCCTGGAAGCGTTGTGTGCCGAGCTGTCCAAGCAGACCCAGGTGCACGGCCTAGTGCTCGATGTGCGTGACCGCAAGGCCATGGAAGCGGCCATTGACACCCTGCCGCCGGCGTTCGCCAAGCTGCGCGGGCTGATCAACAACGCAGGACTGGCCCTGGGCGCGGACCCGGCGCCCAAGTGCGACCTGGATGATTGGGACACCATGGTCGACACCAACATCAAGGGCCTGATGTACAGCACCCGCTTGTTGCTGCCACGGCTGATCGCCCATGGCCGTGGCGCGACCATTCTCAATGTTGGCTCGGTGGCGGGTAATTATCCGTATCCGGGCAGCCATGTGTACGGCGGCACCAAGGCATTCGTCGGGCAGTTTTCACTGAGTCTGCGTTGCGACCTGCAGGGGACTGGCGTGCGGGTCAGCAACATCGAGCCGGGCCTGTGCGAGAGCGAGTTCTCGCTGGTGCGTTTCGGTGGTGACCAGGCGCGGTACGATGCGACCTACGCCGGCGCTGAGCCGATCCAGCCGCAGGACATCGCTGAGACCATCTTCTGGATCATGAACCAGCCGGCGCACATCAACATCAACAGCCTTGAGCTAATGCCGGTGAGCCAGGCGTGGGCGGGCTTTTCGATTGATCGATCCGGTAAGGCTTGAGGGCCCATCGCGGGGCAAGCCCGCTCCCACAATGCCCCGCGATAGCGTCAGTGCTGACGCTGCAACCCTTCCAGACAAGTCGCCAAATGGTAAGGCGTGGTCGACGGCATATCTTCGCGGCTGACCTTGCCACTGGCATCCCGACACTCATACCAGCCATCGGCATGCAGGAAATTCTGCTGCAGCGCCTGGAGCTGGGCCAGTACCTTGGCGTCACTGTCCGGGCGCAAGGTCAGGGCGCGCAGGTACTCGGCCTGGGCCCAGATGCGTTGGGTGGCATCACGCACCTGGCCATCGGCGCTGAGCATGGCCAGCACTGCGGTGTCCTTCACCCCGCAGTGCTCGGCATAGGTGAACGCGCGGCTGAGCGACCGATGCAACTCGCCACCGCATAGCAGTGGTGAAGACTCCAGTAAGTAGAACCATTCGAACTGGTGCCCCGGTTCGAACCAGTTATCCACAGCGCCTCGCGGTTTCTCCAGCATCACCCCGTGTTCAGGGTCGATGAAGTGCGCTTGCATGGCCGCTGCCAGGTCTTCCAACGCCTGCGCTACGGCTTCATCGTCACGCACCGACAATGTGGCGAGGAAGGCTTCGGCCAGGTGCATCAGCGGGTTCTGCAGGGGGCCACTGGCAAGGTCCGACCAGTCTTCGCCAAGGCTCGCCTCGTACAGGCCATCATCACGGGCGAATTGCTCGGCAATCACTGCCAGCGCGGCGTCGAGAGTCGATTCGACCAGTTGCTCGCGAACCTTGCCCCAATAATGCGCGCAGGCGAAGACGATAAAGGCGTGGGTGTAGAGGTCCTTACGCCGGTCCAGTGGCTTGCCCTGGGCATCGATGCTGTAGAACCAGCCGCCGTGCTCGGCATCATGGAAGTGCCGCTGCAACGAGCGAAACAGCGCTGCAGCGCGCTCGCGGGCACCAGGTTGTTCGATACGGCTGCTGAACAGGTACAACTGGCGCGCGCAGGCCATGGCCCGATAGCGTTGCACCGGCAGTGGCCGTTGCTGCGGATCAAGGGCTTCGAAGGGCAGCGCCATCTCTGCATTCCAGCCCGGGCCTTGCCACAGCGGCACGATGCGCAGGTCAAAGTGCGCCTGGACCTTGGCGAGCAGTTCAGACGGGGCAGTACAAAGGTCGGGCATGGAAAAATCGTCGCGGTCGGTGCGTTTGCGCGCAATGGTAGCAGGAAACGGCGGGGAGTTTGGGGGTGGCGGTGCGGCCAGCACAGCACACGGCCTACAGGGTACTGAGCCCCTGCCAATGCTTGGCGCCGATAAAGATGAAGCGCAGCTGCTGGGTGATCTTCTCCTGGGCGCTGATCATTTCGGCAGTATTGGCGCTCGGTTCGTCGATCAACTCCGGCAGGGTGGCGAACACGGTTTTCACCACCAGGTCGGCCATCACCGCCAGGGCAGCGGCGTCCAGGTGTTGCCAGCGCGGCATGCGTGCAAGGTCGGTGGCCAGGTCCGAGCTGATGCCCTGGCGCAAGTCGCCGATGGCCTGGCGCACCGGCTGCGAGCCGCCGTACTGCTCGCGGGCGAGGAACAGGAACTGGGCGCGGTTGGCCGCGACCACGTCGAGAAAGATCCGTACCGAGGCATCGGTGATGCCACCGAGCTCGAATTCGTTCTGGCGCACCAGGCGGATGGTCTGGCGGAAGGTTTCGCCGACCTCATTGACCAGGACCAGGCCCAGTTCGTCCATGTCGACGAAGTGCCGGTAAAAGCCGGTGGGGACGATGCCTGCGGTTTTCGCCACTTCGCGCAGGCTGATGCTGCCGAAGCCTCGACCGCTTTCCATCAGGTGGCGGGCGGCATCCAGCAGGGCTTGGCGGGTCTGTTGCTTTTGTTCGGCGCGCGGCAGCATGGCAAGTATCGGCAGGCAATGAAACAGCCCTGCACTCTAATAGCCTGGCGCCAGAAAAACAAAGCCCGGTCAATGGACCGGGCTGGGAGGGGAGCTGCTACAGCGCTGGTGTCTGTTGTTGTCTGGCATAGGCTTCAGCTCGCGCGCTGGTTTTCGATCAGACGATCAGATCCACCTTCTGCGACCTGCAAGCGTGCATTCAGACGGTCTGAACCACCTTCGGCTACTTTGTAATACTGTTTCAGGCGATCGGAACCACCCTCGGCCACTTTGACTCGGTCATTCAGGCGATCAGCACCGCCTTCGGCAACACGATTGTTGCGCTCCAGCAAGCGATCCGAGCCACCTTCGGCCAGTGGATTGAGCGGTTGCGAGATCACCGTCGAGCTTGAGCGTGATTCGGCGGTCAGGGCCTGTTCGGCAGCGGGTACGGCAAAGGCGTTGGCAGCCAGGATGGACAGGGACAGGCTAAGCAGTAATTGGCGTTTCATGGTTCGGTGCTCCTCGGTGGGGCTGGAAAGTGGGTACGGAGCCAATGCTACGCCGGGAAACGCCAGATAAAAGTTCATAAAGATAATGGTAACAATCAACGGAATTGATGTTTTGCAGCGACCGCTCTGGGTAGCGGCTTACGGCTTGATGGGGCATGGCGGGCAGGCTGTTACCGACGCTGCCGAAGGTGGTAACGATCGACAAAAGTTGAGAGAAAGGTCAGAAAAAACCTCGTTATCATGGCTGACCGATTAAACCCCTCGGGATTTCATCAGTCCGAAGAGATAGGTGCCATCAGCGCGCCCGTTTTTGCCCTGCAGCCATCCGGAGAACCGTGCAATGACGCGTCCTGCCAAAATCATCACCTGGACCCTGGCCAGCCTGCTGCTGGTCCTGGGCGTACTGGTGATCGTCATCGCCACCTTCGACTGGAACCGGATCAAGCCGACCCTCAATGCCAAGGTCTCCGAAGCGCTGCATCGGCCCTTTGCGATCAATGGCAACCTGGCCGTGCGCTGGCAGCGTGAGCCGGAGCAGGGTGGTTGGCGTGCCTGGCTGCCGTGGCCGCATTTCATTGCCGAGGACCTTACCCTGGGCAACCCGGACTGGCTCAAGGAACCGCAGATGGTCGGCCTCAAGCGTGTCGAGTTCCGCCTGGCGCCGCTGCCGCTATTGGTGCAGCAGATCGTCATTCCGCGCATCGGCCTCAACCAGCCGACCGCCAGCCTCAAGCGCCTGGCCGATGGCCGTGCCAACTGGAACTTCGATTTCGGGCCCAAGGATGACCAGGCCGAAGCGTCGCAATGGGTGCTGGATATCGGCGCTATCGGCTTCGATAAGGGCCAGGTCAGACTCGACGACCAGAGCCTGAAGACTCAACTGGACGTGCTGATCGACCCACTGGGTAAGCCGATCCCGTTCGGCGATATCGTCGGCAAGGGGGCCGCGCAAAAGACTGGTGCCGCCCAGGATTATGCCTTCGGACTCAAGGTCAAGGGCCTCTACAAAGGTCAGGCGCTTGCCGGTACTGGCAAGATTGGCGGCCTGCTGGCGCTGCAGGACGCTGCGCAGCCGTTCCCACTGCAAGCCGACATGGCCATCGGAGCCACCCGTATCGCCGTCGCTGGCACGCTCACCGATCCGCGTAATCTCGGAGCGTTGGACCTGCGCTTGCGACTCTCCGGTACTAGCCTGGGCAACCTGTACCCACTGACCGGCGTAACTCTGCCCGACTCACCACCCTACGCAACCGATGGTCATCTCACGGCCAAGTTGCATGAGCCCGGCGGCGCGCTGTTTCGCTATGAAGGCTTCAACGGCAAGATCGGTGACAGTGATATCCATGGCGACCTGGCCTTCGCCGCCAGCCAGCCGCGGCCGAAACTGACCGGCAAGCTGGTCTCCAATCAGTTGTTGTTCAAGGACCTGGCGCCGCTGATCGGTGCCGATTCCAATGCCCAGCAGAAAGCCCGAGGCGGTGCCAGCAAGCAACCGGCGGGCAAGGTGTTGCCGGTCGAGGCGTTCCGGACCGAACGCTGGCGGAGCATGGACGCCGACGTGACCTTCAGCGGCAAGCGCATCGTGCACAGTGCCGAACTGCCGTTTACCGATCTCTCCAGCCACTTCGTTCTCGACGATGGCGTGCTGCGCCTGGAACCGCTGCGCTTTGGCATTGCCGGTGGCAAGCTCGACGCCCAGGTGCGCCTGGATGGCCGTAGTGTGCCGTTGCAGGGGCGAGCGCAATTGAGCGCGCGCAACTTCAAGCTCAAGCAGTTGTTCCCGACCTTCGAGCCGATGAAGACCAGCTTCGGCGAGCTTAATGGCGACGCCGACCTGAGCGGGCGTGGCAACTCGGTGGCGGCCTTGCTGGCCACGGCCAATGGCGACCTGAAGATGCTGATCAACGATGGCGCGATCAGCCGTGGATTGATGGAAATCGCCGGGCTCAACGTTGGCAACTATGTGGTCGGCAAGCTGTTTGGCGACAAGGATGTGAAGATCAACTGCGCGGCGGCCGATTTCGGCATCAAGAATGGCCTGGCGACCACCCGGGTGTTTGTCTTCGATACCGAGAACGCGATCATCCACATCGACGGCACGGCCAACTTCGCCAGCGAGCAGTTGGACCTGAAGATCAACCCCGAATCCAAGGGCGTGCGCCTGATCTCGTTGCGTTCACCGTTGTATGTGCGCGGGCCTTTTGCCAAGCCCAGCGCCGGCGTGCAGGCATTGCCGCTGGCGTTGCGCGGCGTGGGCATGGTCGCGCTGGGGGTTGCAGTGGGGCCGGCGGCCGGATTGCTGGCACTGATCGCGCCCAGCGGCGATGTGCCGAATCAGTGCACACCGTTGCTGGAACAGATGAAGACAGGCAAGGCGCCGCGGGCGGTGAAGGCGGGTTGAGAAAAAGCTATCGCGGGGCAAGCCCGCTCCTACTCGGAGGTGTAGGAGCGGGCTTGCCCCGCGATCAGGTTCAAAGCCCCTGGAGCAGGTCCGCCATGTCGTCGGCGTGCTCTTCTTCCTGGGCCAGAATGTCTTCAAAGATGCGCCGGGTGGTCGGGTCGCTCTCACCGATGTAGTGGATGATCTCGCGGTAACTGTCTATGGCGATCCGCTCGGCGACCAGGTCTTCAAGGACCATTTCCTTGAGATTTTTGCCCGCGACGTACTGGGCATGGGAATTCTTGCTCAGGTTGTCCGGATTCAGGTCCGGCTCGCCGCCCAGCTGGACGATACGTTCGGCCAGTTTGTCGGCGTGCTCCAGCTCTTGGGTGGCATGTTCGAGGAACTCGTCAGCCGCAACACTGGCCTTGATCCCGCTGGCCATGTAGTAGTGGCGCTTGTAGCGCAGGGCGCAGACCCATTCGGTGGCCAGCGACTCATTGAGCAGACGCAGGATCGTTTTCCGGTCGGCGCTGTAACCTTCAGTCACGGCGCCCTTCTCGACATGCTGGCGGGCGCGTTCACGCAAGGTTTTGACATCAGTCAGTTCAACGTTGCTCATCATCATCTCCAGGCTGAAATCGGCGAGATCTTCACGCACTGTTGGCGCGCTGGTTGCTTAAGCTGTGAGTGGCCTGCGGGCGAAAAAGTTTTATACGTGGGACTTGGCCTTCTCGACGGCGTTGTCATCGACCTGGCGTTGTGCGCAGGTCTTGAAGCCCTTGGCGTCGACATGGCCGGTGGCATCGAAGCGCACGTAGTAGGCCTGTTGCTGGCCGTCACGGTTGAGGATGTAATTGTTGCAGGTACCGCCGTGAGGCAGGTCGATCACAGTCGAGGGGCTGCCGCCGATGGCGATCACCCGTTGCATGGTCATGCCGTTCTCGACCTGCTTGACCAGCGGTTCCTCACGGTACGTGACGTAGTCCACCGGGTTTTCCGGACGGCTGCCGCAGGCCGCGAGGGTGACGGTGGCCAGCATAATGGCCAGGATCTTTGGGTACATGGTTGAGCTCCTTGCTGAGGGTCTATTGACTTGGAACCCCAGCGAGCGGTGGGAGTTCGATTGCGATTGCCATCGAGGTGCCTGTAGTGTTGGGCGACTGTCCACGGAACGGGGAATGCAGCCATGGCCCAAGGGCTCGCCACACGTTATCCACTGGTGCTGGTGCCGGGCATGCTCGGTTTTGTCCGCCTGCTGCTGTATCCCTACTGGTACGGCATCGTTTCGGCGTTGCGCCGGGGTGGGGCCAAGGTAATCGCCGTGCAGGTTTCGCCGCTCAACTCATGCGAGGTACGCGGCGAGCAGTTGCTGCTGATCATCGCCGATATCCGCCAGCGTACCGGGGCCGACAAGGTCAACCTGCTCGGCCACAGCCAAGGCGCCCTGACCGCGCGTTACGCTGCGGCCAAACGGCCGGAGTGGGTTGCCTCGGTGACCTCGATCGCCGGCCCCAATCACGGCTCGGAACTGGCCGACTACCTGCTCGAACACTACCCTGCCGATTCCGCACGTGGCCGCCTGCTCAAGGCGCTGCTGCATGGGCTGGGGGTTTTGATGGGCTGGCTGGAAACCGGCTGGCGCGGGCCGACATTGCCAATCGACGTGCACGCCTCGCACCATTCACTGACCAGTGCCGGGGTAGCGCTGTTCAACCAGGCTTATCCACAGGGGCTGCCGACCACCTGGGGCGGCGAGGGCCCTGCCGAGGTCAACGGTGTACGCTACTACTCCTGGTCCGGCACCCTGCAACCGGGCCTGACCGACCGCGGCCTCAACCGCCTGGATGGCAGCAACCGCTTCTGCCGCCTGTTCGCCCGCACCTTCGTGCGGGAAAAGGGCCAGTGCGACGGCATGGTCGGGCGCTTCAGCTCGCATCTGGGGCAGGTGATCGGCGATGACTACCCGCTCGATCACCTGGACATCGTCAATCAGTCGTTGGGCGCTGTGGGCAAGGGCGCGGAACCGCTGCGGCTGTTCACCGAGCATGCCGCCAGGCTCAAGGCTGCAGGGCTGTAGCGCTGCGCCGCAGGGGTGTTTTCCAGCGTTCGGCGAGGATCACCCCGACCAGGGTCAGCAGCCCGCCCACCAGGTGATACAGGGCCAGTTGCTCGCCCAGTACCAGGGCCGCAATGACCGCCGTGACTGCTGGCAGCAGGTTGAAGAACAATGTCGTGCGGCTCGGGCCCAGGCGGCTGACCCCCTGCATCCAGGCCAGCGGTGCGATCATCGAGGCCAGGACGCAGGCGTAGATCACCAGGCCGATGTTGCCCGTGCCCAGGCCGGTCTTCGGCGAGAACAGGAACAGCGGAAACAGCACGATGATTGCCACCAGTACCTGCAGGTACAGCAGTTGCAGGGGCGGGATGCGCAACTGCCACTTTTTCAGCAGAGTGCTGTACACCGCATAGGCCAGGGTGGCGATCAGCATCAGCGCATCGCCGCCGTTGAGACCGTGTTGCACCAGCACCGCCAGGTCGCCAGCCGACACCACCACCAGCACACCGATGAACGACACCACTGCGCCAATCAGCGCGCCGATGGTCAACCGCTGGCCCAGGCTGATGATCGCCAAGGCCAGGGACATCAGTGGCATCAGCGAGAGGATGATGCCCATGTTGGTGGCGCTGGTGATGGCGGCTGCGAAGTAGGCCAGGCTCTGATACACCGCCATGCCGAGCACGCCAAGGATAAAGATCTTGCCCAGGTTCGGGCCGATGGCCGCCCAGTTGCGCAACACCGGCCGCAACAGGAAGGGGGTGAACAGCAGGCCGGCCAGCAGCCAGCGATAGAAGCCGATTTCGGCCGGGAAGATCGCCCCGGCAGACATCTTGGTGACCACGGTATTGCCGGCCCAGATGAAGATTGCCAGCAACGGAAACACATAGTTCATGGAACGGGAGCTCTTGAAGGTACAGGCGGTTATTATCCGCTTGTCTGTCCTGTTGCTTATACTTGTATCCAGACAGCCTGCGCATAGATCCAGACAGCATGGCGATCAAATACCTGAACATCCCGCAATTCGAAGCGTTACCGGCCCCGGTGTACTTCCGCTACGACGAGTTCGGCGCCGATACTCACAGCGCCGCGCACCGGCACGCTTGGGGCCAGCTCAACTATGCGGCCCACGGCATCATGCACCTGGAAGTCGACGGCCAGCGCTTCATCTCGCCGCCACACTATGCGGTGTGGATGCCGCCAGATACCGAGCACAGTTGTTACAACCCGCAGGCCATTGTCTATCGCTCGGTATACCTGGATCGAAGCGTGTGCGAAGGCCTGCCTGATGAGCCTTGCACCCTGGTGATCAGCGATATTCTCAAGGCCATCCTTGGCGACTTCGCTGCCCGTGACGTCAGGGTTGCCGAAGATGAAGCCGACCAGCGTCTAGCGCAGGTACTGGTCGACCAGTTACGCCGCGCACCGACCCAGACTTGCTACCTACCGTACGCGCGCAGCGCCGGGCTGAGCGAGGTGCTGCAGTCCCTGCATGCCGAGCCCGGCGACAACCGCCCGCTCGGCCACTGGGCCCAGCGTGTTCATGTCAGCGAACGCACCCTGGCCCGGCAGTTTGTCCGCGAGCTGGGCATGAGCTTTGGCGAGTGGCGCCTACGCTTACGCTTTTTGCGCGCCATCGAGGCGCTGGAGCAGAACCTGCCGATCCAGCAGATTGCCTTCGACTTGGGCTACAGCAGCGCTTCGGCGTTCATCGCCATGTTCCAGCGCCAGGCCCACTGCACGCCTGAGCAGTACCGACGGCAGGCGCGCGCTGGTGGTTTGTAAGAATATTTGTCTACACTCACGGCAAGGCTGCGCACCCGGCGCGGCGACCAGGAGAAAGCGCCATGAAGCGGGTGCGTGTGCCATTGCTGTTGCTCGGTTTGCTGATGTGTTCCCAAGGCTTTGCCGCCACCGCACAACAGGAGAAAATGAAAACCTGTAACGCCGATGCCACCACCCAGGCGCTCAAGGGTGATGAGCGCAAGGCGTTCATGAGCACCTGCCTCAAAGCCAAGCCTGCGACCCAGCAGGACAAGATGAAAACCTGCAACGCCGACGCCACCACCAAGGCGCTCAAGGGCGATGAGCGCAAGGCCTACATGAGCGACTGCCTGAAGAAAAAATAGCCGGCATCAATCATTGGCGTAAGTCACCGACTCGAGCCGGTCCAGGCCCCTGCCGAGAAACAGCGAGAAGGGCCGGCCGGCGCGGCTGGCCAGTTCCCGGCAGTCGTCCTGGACCATCCCTATGCGCTGGTCCGTGCCTGAGTTGAGGTTAAGGCTCTGTTTGCCCAGTGAACCGATCTCGAAGGCCATTTCGAAGGGGCCGTAAGGGTTGCGCTGCAACGTCCTCTCGGCTTGCCAGGCCTTGATCTGGCCGTTGCGGATTCTCTCCTTGAGCGTCGGGTCCTTGAAATCAAAGCGGGCCGGCACCGTGGCGTAACGCATCTGGTCGTACTCAAGGACCACCTGCGCACGTTCCGATGGGCCATCCTCGAGCTGCACGATCGACCTGAGCTTGAACGGCCCGCCCGAGACTTTGGCCAGCACGTGGCAGGTGATGATGCTCGACACTTCGCTCTTGTTTGATGCCGCAAGCATGCGATCCTGGAGCGAGGCGGTGGAAAGCGCCTCGATACGATCGCCAAGCTCAAGCTTGAGGGTGACCGGCCCCTTGATCTTTTCCAGCGGCTCCTTCCAGACCTGGAATTGGGGTTCCAGTGCCTGCGGCTCGAGGGTGACATCGACGTCCCAGGAGGTGGCGGCGCGCGCCCGGGGAATTTCGTCGAGAAAGTCGCGCAAGGCTTTGCGCTTGGTGACATCGAGTGAGCGTGAGACGCTGATGACAATGGTCTGCGGGTGGTCGTGATCCAGCTCGACTTCAATGTCCTTGGGGTCGATATGGAGTGCCAAAATGGCGTTGTACAGGTCGTCGCCGTATTGCGGGGCGAGATCACCGTAGAAGGCTCTTACCGACTGCGCAAAGTGCAGGGTGGCGAAATCCTCCGAACAGCCGCCAAGCAGCATCAGGGGGAGCAGGACAAGCAGTTTGCGCATGGTCTGGAACTCTTTGCCTTGAAGGTGGGAAGGCACAGAGGGACTTCTGTTTCGCTTACCTGCGAATGCACCTCAAGGGCGCCGCCATTCCATCGGGGGCGGCAATCATAGAAACATCGCGAGTGCATTGCCAGCCGCAGTGCTGCTGCGTGCCACTATGCCTGCCGGGCGAAGGCTGGCAGACTGCCGGTTTTCCATGCCGTCGCCTTTCGAGGTTGTATGACCTTTACTCAGCGCCAGATCACCCTGGCCAGTTGGATCATCGTCTTCACCGGCTTGTTGCTGGTGTTGCCGCTCAAGTTGTTGCCGAGCCTGCTGGCCGGGCTGCTGGTGTTCGAACTGGTCAACATGCTCACCCCCAAGCTGCAGCACCTGATTGCCGGGCAACGGGCACGCTGGCTGGCGGTAGCGCTGCTCGGTACGCTGGTGGTCAGCACCCTGACGTTGCTGTTTGCCGGTGCCATCAGCTTCCTGTTGCATGAAGCGGAAAACCCCGGCGCGTCGCTGGACAAGTTCATGCTGCTGGTCGACCAGGCTCGTGGGCAGTTGCCGCCGTTCATCGACGCCTACCTGCCGGCCAGCGCCTCGGAGTTCAAGGTGGCCATTGGCGAATGGCTCAAGACCCACCTGGGTGAATTGCAACTGGTCGGCAAGGGCGCGGCGCACATGTTCGTCACCCTGCTGATCGGCATGATCCTCGGCGCCATTGTCGCCCTGCAGCGCATCCCTGATATCTCCAAGCGCAAGCCCCTGGCAGCGGCGCTGTTCAACCGCCTGGCGCTGCTGGTGCAGGCGTTTCGCAACATCGTGTTTGCGCAGATCAAGATTTCCCTGCTTAACACCTTCTTCACCGGGATCTTTCTCGCCGTGGTGCTGCCGCTGTTCGGTGTGCACCTGCCGCTGACCAAGACCCTGATCGTGCTGACCTTCCTGCTCGGCCTGCTGCCGGTGATCGGCAACCTGATGTCCAACACCCTGATCACCATCGTCGGGTTGTCGTTGTCGATCTGGGTGGCGATGGCGGCGTTGGGTTACCTGATCGTTATCCACAAGGTCGAGTACTTCCTCAACGCGCGGATCGTTGGTGGGCAGATCAGTGCCAAGTCGTGGGAGTTGTTGCTGGCAATGCTGGTGTGTGAGGCGGCGTTCGGTTTGCCGGGGGTAGTGGCGGGGCCGGTTTATTACGCCTATCTGAAGAGTGAGTTGCGCCAGCAAGAGCTGGTGTGAACTGAAAATCATCGCCGGCAAGGCCGGCTCCCACAGGGATAGTGTGTAGCAACTCCATTGTGGGAGCCGACCTTGCCGGCGAAAGGGCCGCAACGCGGCCCCAGCCATCTCAGCCGTAACGCTTGCGCGCTTCGATCGCCAAACCGCTGCCAATGCTGCCAAAGATGTTGCCTTCGACATGCCGCGCGTTCGGCAGCATCGCCGCCACGCTCTGGCGCAACGCCGGGATGCCGCTGGAGCCACCGGTGAAGAACACCGTATCCACCTGTGCCACACCCACACCAGCCTTGCCCAGCAACTCGCTGACACTGCCGCGTACGCGTTCGAGCAGGTTGTCGATCGATTCTTCGAACAGCGCCCGGGTCAGCTCGACGCTGAGGCCCGATTCGACCCGCTTGAGGTCGACCAGGCGGCGGTCGTTTTGGGTCAGTTCGATCTTGGTTTCTTCCACTTCCATCGCCAGCCAGTGCCCGGCGCGCTGTTCGATCAGCTTGAACAGGCGGTCGATGCCGTCGGTGTCCTCGATGTCGTAGCGCATGCTGCCCAGGGCCAACTGGGATTTTTGCGAGTACACCGAGTTGATGGTGTGCCAGGTGGCCAGGTTCATGTGGTGACTGGTGGGCATGAAGGCACCGCTTTTCATCCGGCTGCCGTAGCCGAACAGCGGCATCACGCCTTGCAGGCTCAGTTGCTTGTCGAAGTCGGTACCGCCAATGTGCACGCCGCCGGTGGCGAGGATGTCCTGCTGGCGGTCGTCGAGCATGTGCCGCTCAGGGGCCAGGCGCACCAGGGAGAAGTCCGAGGTACCGCCGCCGATGTCGACGATCAGCACCAGCTCTTCGCCCTGGATGTTCGACTCGTAGTCAAAGGCTGCGGCAATCGGTTCGTACTGGAAGGACACGTGCTTGAAGCCGATCTTCTTCGCCACTTCAGCCAGGGTGTCTTCAGCCTCCTGGTCGGCGGCCTGGTCGTCATCGACGAAGTGCACCGGGCGGCCCAGCACCACCTCGTCGAAGGCACGGCCGGCATTGGCCTCGGCGCGCTTTTTCAGCTCGCCGATAAACATGCCCAACAGGTCCTTGAACGGCAGCGCGGTACCCAGCACGCTGGTGTCGTGCTTGATCAGCTTGGAGCCCAGCAGGCTCTTGAGTGAGCGCATCAGGCGGCCTTCATAGCCTTCAAGGTACTCGTGCAGGGCCAGGCGGCCGTACACCGGGCGGCGCTCCTCGATATTGAAGAACACCACCGACGGCAGGGTGATCTTGCCGTCTTCCAGGGCGATCAGCGACTCCACGCCCGGGCGGTGCCAGCCGACGGTGGAGTTGGAGGTGCCGAAGTCGATGCCGCAGGCACGGGCCGGAGATGCTTGACTCATGGGTTGTACTTCCGGGGGAAAAACGGCCGCGCAGTTTATGCCAGCTGGCAGCAGAATCAAGACCGATTATCTGCTTTGCGGCAAACCCATGGGCACCTTGAAAGGCTATGCTTGACCCCAATCTATACCAGCATTCGATTAACCCATGGTGATTCCATAGATGGACTTCAAAGACTACTACAAGATTCTTGGCGTGGAGCCCACTGCGGATGACAAGGCGATCAAGACCGCCTACCGCAAGCTTGCGCGCAAGTATCACCCCGACGTCAGCAAAGAGCGTGACGCCGAGGAGAAATTCAAGGAGGCCAACGAGGCCTATGAAGCCCT
This sequence comes from Pseudomonas rubra, assembly GCF_028656935.1. Taxonomy (GTDB): domain Bacteria; phylum Pseudomonadota; class Gammaproteobacteria; order Pseudomonadales; family Pseudomonadaceae; genus Aquipseudomonas; species Aquipseudomonas rubra. The sequence continues at coordinate 109,879 of NZ_JAMDGZ010000010.1, read as the reverse complement.
GAGTAGCCCGGAAAAACGTGCCGAGTACGATGAACTGCGCAAGTACGGCCAGCATGGCCGGCCGTTCCAGGGCCCACCCGGCTGGCAAAGCCGCGGCTCGTCAGGTGCCGAGAGCTTCGGTGACGGTGGCGATTTTTCCGATTTCTTCAGCTCGATCTTCGGTTCGCGCGGTGGCAACGGCAATCCTTTTGGCCGTGGCCAGCAACGCAGTGCCGGACGGCGGGGGCAGGACGTGGAAATGGAACTGGCGATTTTCCTTGAGGAGACCCTGTCCAGCGAATCCAAGCAGATCAGCTTTCAGGTGCCGCAGCACAACGCCAGCGGCCAGCGCACCGGCTTCACTACCAAGACCCTGAACGTAAAGATCCCGGCCGGTGTCAGCGACGGCGAGAAGATCCGCCTCAAGGGCCAGGGTGCACCGGGCATCGGTGGCGGCGCCAATGGTGACCTGTTCCTGACCATCCGCATGGCACCGCATCCGCTGTTCGATGTCGAAGGTCATGACCTGATCATCACCGTGCCGCTGGCACCCTGGGAAGCTGCGCTGGGCACCAAGGTGGAGATGCCGACCTTGACCGGCAAGGTCAACCTGACCATTCGTCCGGACAGCCAGAACGGTCAGCGCCTGCGGATCAAGGGCATGGGCCTGAGCAACAAGCAGGGCCAGCGTGGCGACCTGTACGCGCAATTGAAAGTGGTGATGCCGAGCCAGTCCGATGCTGCCGCTCGTGAGCTGTGGAGCAAGCTGTCGGAGAAGGCCGCGTTCAACCCGAGGACACAATGGAGTAGCTGATCATGAGCGGTACCCTGATCGTTGAACTGGACATGCAGACCCTCTGCCAGGAAGCCGGTCTACCGGCGGCCTACGTGATCGAAATCGTCGAACACGGCATTGTCGAACCTTCCGGGCGAACGCCGGAAGACTGGCTGTTTGACGATCAGGCGCAGGTGTTGGCCAAACGCGCGGCCAAGCTGCACCACGACCTGCAACTGGAGTGGGAAGGGGTGGCACTGGCTCTGGAGCTGCTGGACGAGGTCCAGCAGCTGCGCAGCGAAAACAGCATGCTCAGGCAGCGCCTGGGGCGGTTAGTGCAGGCCTGATCGCGGGGTGCCTCTGTGGGAGCGGGCTTGCCCCGCGATGAGGCCCTAAAGCAATTTGTAATACAACGCCGTCGCCCGATAAGCCCCATCCGGCCCACAAGCGTAATCCGGAATCTCCCCGGCCTTGCTGTACCCTTGCGAGCGATAAAAAACCTCGGCATCCGACCCGGCCTCGGTATCCAGGTACAGCATGCCCCGCTGTTTCTGCCGCGCCGCCAGCTCCAGTGCCTGCATCAGTTGCTGGCCCAGGCCCAGGCCCCGGCGCCGCGCTGCGCTGTGTACCAGCAATTTCTGCACTTCGGCGCGGTTCAAGCCATTGGGCTTCAGGCACAAGCCCAGTTGCACGCTGCCCAGCACTTCCTTGTCCTTGCCCACTACCCACAGCAGCAACTCGCCGCTGACCAGGCACTGGCGCACTTCTTCAAAGTAGCGCTCAGCCTGCTGCATATCGATATCTGCCAGAAAACCTACCGAGGCACCGTGCTGCACGGCATCGAGCAGCAATGCCACCAGGCCGTCACGGTAATAGGCAAAGCTTTCATGGGTCACACGATTGAGCTGCGCAGCATTCATGGGCGTCATTCCATTGTCGGGGGCGGGGCGTCGGGGTTGAGGATCAATTGCATGAAGGTCAGGTCCAGCCAGCGGCCAAATTTCACGCCGACCTGGGGCATCTGCCCGTTGAGCGTGAAACCCAGGCGCTGGTGCAGGCGAATCGAGGCGGCGTTGCCGCTTTCGATGGCAGCAACCATCACGTGCTTGTTGCAGGTGCGGGCCCGCTCGATCAGCGCTTGCATCAGCGTGGGGCCCAGGCCGTTGCCGCGCTGGTCGCTGCGGATATACACCGAGTGCTCGACGGTATGGCGAAAGCCGTCGAACGCTCGCCAGTCGCCAAACGAAGCATAGCCCAGTACCTGGTCGGCAGCGTCCACCGCCACCAGGATCGGATAACCCTGGGCCTGGCGGGCATCGAACCAGGCCTGGCGATTGCCCAGGTCGACCACTTGCTCGTTCCAGATCGCCGTGGTGTTGAGCACGGCGTCGTTGTAGATGTCGCGAATGCCCGGCAGGTCGGCAGGCACAGCATCGCGCAGCAGGTAAGTCATGGCAGGTTCTCGAACAGGGCACGGTGATAGGTTCAGGTTAAATGGTTACCAGGCCGCGTACACCTTCGGCTTGCATGTTTTCGCCACGTCCGGCCTGGATGATTTCGCCGCGCGACATCACCAGGTACTGGTCGGCAAGCTCGGCGGCAAAGTCGTAGAACTGCTCCACCAGCAGGATGGCCATGTCGCCACGGGCGGCGAGTGTGCTGATGACAGCGCCGATTTCCTTGATCACCGATGGTTGAATGCCCTCGGTGGGCTCGTCGAGGATCAGCAGTCGCGGCTGGCTGGCCAGGGCGCGACCGATTGCCAACTGCTGCTGTTGACCGCCAGAGAGATCACCGCCACGGCGTTGTTTCATCTGCAGCAGCACCGGAAACAGCTCGTAGATGAACGCCGGCACGCTTTTGGCCTGGCTGGCGCCGAAGCGCGACAGCCCCATCAGCAGGTTTTCCTCGACGCTCAGGCGCGGGAAGATCTCGCGGCCCTGGGGCACGTAGGCGATGCCGGCATGTACCCGCTGGTGCGGCTTGAGCGCGGTGATTGCCTGGCCTTCCCAGTGCACGCTGCCTTCGCGGGTGGGCAGCAGACCCATCAGACAGCGCAGCAGGGTGGTCTTGCCGACGCCGTTGCGGCCGAGCAGGCAGGTGACTTCACCGACCTTGGCCTCGAAAGACAGGCCGCGCAGGATGTGGCTGCCGCCGTAGTATTGGTGCAGGGAGTCGATTTTCAGCATGTTGTTGTCCTTGGTTGGCCTCATCGCCCGAGATAAACCTCGATCACCCGTTCATCCGCCTGCACCTGCTCCAGCGACCCTTCGGCCAGCACGCTGCCCTGATGCAGCACAGTGACGTGGTCGGCGATGCTGCCGACAAAGCCCATGTCATGCTCGACCACCATCAGCGAATGCTTGCCGGCCAGGCGTTTGAACAGTTCGGCGGTGAATTCGGTTTCAGCATCGGTCATGCCCGCCACCGGTTCGTCGAGCAGCAGCAATTGCGGGTCTTGCATCAACAGCATGCCGATCTCCAGGAACTGTTTCTGACCGTGGGACAACAGTCCCGCCGGACGCTGCGCCGAGGCTGTCAGGCGAATGGTCTGCAGGACTTCATCGATACGGTCTTTTTGCTCTGCGCTCAGGCGCGCAACCAGGCTGGCCAGTACTGATTTATCGGCCTTCTGCGCCAGTTCCAGGTTCTCGAACACACTCAGGGCCTCGAACACCGTCGGCTTCTGGAACTTGCGGCCGATTCCGGCCTGGGCAATCTGCACCTCGCTCATGTGCGTCAGGTCCAGGGTGTCGCCGAACAAGGCCTTGCCGCTGGTAGGGCGCGTCTTGCCGGTGATCACATCCATCAGCGTGGTCTTGCCGGCGCCGTTGGGGCCGATGATGCAGCGCAGTTCGCCGACGCCGATGTACAGGTTGAGGTTGTTCAGTGCCTTGAATCCGTCGAAGCTGACGCTGATGTCCTCCAGGGTCAGCAGCGTGCCGTGACGCACGTCCAGGCCTTCGCTGCGGCGCTGGCCGAGGCCGATGGCATCGCGGCCGCTGCCGGCGTCGAGCAGCGGTTCGAGCATGAACGCCGGGTGCACTGGTGCTAGCGGGATGGCGCTCATTGTTCGCCCCTTTTCTTCAGTAGACCGACCACGCCCCGTGGCAGATACAGGGTCACCAGGATGAACAGCGCCCCAAGACAGAACAGCCAGTACTCGGGAAAGGCCACGGTGAACCAGCTCTTCATGCCATTGACCAGGCCGGCCCCCAGCAGCGGGCCGATCAGGGTGCCGCGTCCGCCGAGGGCGACCCATACGGCAGCTTCGATGGAGTTGGTCGGCGACATCTCGCTGGGGTTGATGATGCCCACCTGCGGCACGTACAAGGCGCCGGCCAGGCCACACAACACCGCGCTCAAGACCCAGACGAACAACTTGAAACCGCGCGGGTCGTAGCCACAGAACATCAGGCGGTTCTCAGCGTCGCGCAAGGCGGTCAGCACTCGGCCGAATTTGCTTCGGGCCAGGCGCCAGCCCAGGTACAGGCTGGCCACCAGCAAGGCGACGGTGAGCAAAAACAGCACTGCGCGGGTGCTTTGCGCGGTGATTTCGAAACCGAGGATGCGACGAAAACTGGTGAAGCCGTTGTTGCCGCCAAAGCCGGTCTCGTTGCGAAAGAACAGCAGCATGCCGGCGAAAGTCAGGGCCTGGGTCATGATCGAGAAGTACACGCCCTTGATCCGTGAGCGGAAGGCAAAGAAGCCGAACACCAGGGCCAACAGTCCCGGAGCCAGCATCGCCAGGCACAGGGCCCAGGCAAAGTGCTGGGTGCCGGCCCAGTACCAGGGCAGTTCGCTCCACGACAGGAAGGTCATGAACGCCGGCAGGCCATCACCGGCCGCTTCGCGCATCAGGTACATGCCCATGGCATAACCGCCCAAGGCGAAGAACAGGCCGTGGCCCAGCGACAGCAGCCCGGCATAACCCCAGACCAGGTCCAGGGCCAGGGCGACGATGGCGTAGCAAAGTATCTTGCCGACCAGGGTCAGGGTGTAGGCCGAGACCTGCAGGCTGTGCCCAGCGGGCAGCAATGACAGCAGCGGCAGGGCCAGCAATACCAACAGTACAGCGGCGCCAATGGCCAGGGTCCAGCGTGGGCCGGCCTTCTGGCTGGCGGTAACAAGCAGAGGCTGGTTCATCAGTCGATTACCCGTCCCTTGAGCGCGAAGAGGCCTTGCGGGCGTTTCTGGATGAACAGAATGATCAGCGCAAGGATAAGGATTTTGCCGAGCACCGCGCCGATCTGCGGCTCTAGCAGCTTGTTGGCGATGCCCAGGCCAAAGGCCGCCCACAGGCTGCCGGCGAGTTGGCCGACGCCGCCCAGCACCACCACCAGGAACGAGTCGATGATGTAGCTCTGGCCCAGGTCCGGGCCGACGTTGCCGATCTGGCTCAGGGCAACGCCGCCAAGCCCGGCGATACCTGAGCCAAGGCCAAAGGCGAGCATGTCCACGCGCCCGGTGGGTACGCCGCAGCAGGCGGCCATGTTGCGGTTCTGGGTAACGGCACGCACGTTCAAGCCCAGGCGGGTACGGTTGAGCAGCAACCAAGTCAACACCACCACGAACAGGGCGAAGGCGATGATCACCAGGCGGCTATAGGGCAGCACCAGGTTGGGCAGCACCTGGATGCCACCGGAAAGCCAGGCCGGGTTGGCCACCTCGACGTTCTGGGCACCGAACAGCAGGCGTATGGTCTGGATCAGGATCAGGCTAATGCCCCAGGTTGCCAGCAGGGTTTCCAGTGGGCGGCCGTACAGGTGGCGGATCACTGTGCGCTCCAGGAGCATGCCGACTCCCGCGCTGACGGCGAAGGCCACCGGCAGGGCTATCAGCGGGTAGAACGCGATGGCCTCGGGCGCGTAGCGTTGCACCAGGATCTGCACCACGTAAGTGGCGTAGGCGCCGAGCATGAGCATTTCGCCGTGGGCCATGTTGATCACCCCGAGCAGACCGAAGGTGATGGCCAGGCCCAGGGCCGCGAGCAACAGGATCGAACCCAGCGACAAGCCGCTGAAGGCCTGGCCGAGCAACTCGCCAATCAGCAGCTTGCGCTTGACTTGGGCCAGGCTGGTTTCGGCGGCGGTGCGCACGCTGGCGGTGCTTTCGACACCGGGTTCGAGCAGGGTTTGCAGGCGTGTGCGGGCCATGGGGTCGCCAGTCTCGCCGAGCAGGCGCACAGCCGCCAGGCGTACGGCCGGGTCGCTGTCGACCAGTTGCAAGTTGGCCAGGGCCAGGGCCAGTGCAGCATGGACGGAAGCGTCGGCTTCGCCGGCAAAACGCCGGTCGAGGAAGGCGACCTGGGCGGGCTGGGCGCTTTTTTGCAGTTGCCGGGCAGCGGCCAGGCGCACTGCGCTGTCTGTGCTGAGTAGCTGATGGCTGGCCAGGGCGTTATCCACAAGCCCGCGCAGGCGGTTGTTCAGGCGCAGCTTGCGGGTGTCGCCGGGGGCAATGCGGCCTTGCTGCAGGGAGCTCAGCAATTCAAGACGGGCTGGGTCCGGTTGCGCCGCCCAGTCCTGGAGCAGGCGCGCCTGCTCATTGGCCTTGGCGGCGATGAAGTAATCGGCGTCGGCTGCCTGGACGGCTAGCGGCAGCAGCAGGAGCAAGCCGAGGAAGAGGCGCTGGAGGGCCTTGGGCATAGCGGGATCCGTCGCGGTTGTGGAGTGTCTGAGGGCCTCATCGCTGGCAAGCCAGCTCCCACAGATACAGCAGTGCCTGCGGGGATGCGCGGTCCTTGTGGGAGCTGGCTTGCCAGCGATGGGCCGCCAAGCGGCCCCGGTAACTCAGTTGCCCTTCACCGCATAATCCGGCCGCTTGTCGTTGCCCGGGATGAACGGGCTCCAAGGCTGTGCACGCAGCGGCTGTTCGGTCTCCCAGACCACGTTGAACTGCCCGTCATCCTGGATCTCGCCGATCATCACCGGCTTGTGCAGGTGGTGGTTGCTCTTGTCCATGGTCAAGGTGTAGCCGGACGGCGCCTTGAAGGTCTGGCCGGCCAGGGCTTCGCGGACTTTGTCGACATCGGTGGACTTGGCCTTTTCCACCGCCTGGGCCCACATGTGGATACCCACATAGGTGGCCTCCATCGGGTCGTTGGTTACCGCCTTGTCGGCGCCGGGCAGGTTCTTGGCTTTGGCGTAGGCTTGCCAGTCGGCGACGAACTGGCTGTTGACCGGGTTATCCACCGACTCGAAGTAATTCCACGCCGCCAGGTGGCCCACCAACGGTTTGGTATCGATGCCACGCAGTTCCTCTTCACCCACCGAGAATGCCACCACCGGCACGTCGGTGGCTTTCAGGCCCTGGTTGGCCAGTTCCTTGTAGAACGGCACGTTGGAGTCGCCATTGACCGTAGAGATCACCGCGGTTTTGCCGCCGGCGGAGAACTTTTTGATGTTGGCGACGATGGTCTGGTAGTCGCTGTGGCCAAACGGCGTGTAGACCTCTTCGATGTCCTTGTCGGCTACGCCCTTGCTGTGCAGGAAGGCGCGCAGAATCTTGTTGGTGGTGCGCGGGTAGACGTAGTCGGTGCCCAGCAGGAAGTAGCGCTTGGCCGCGCCGCCGTCATCGCTCATCAGGTATTCCACTGCCGGGATTGCCTGCTGGTTGGGTGCAGCGCCAGTGTAAAAGACGTTCGGCGACATCTCTTCACCCTCATACTGCACCGGGTAGAACAGCAGGCCGTTGAGCTCTTCGAACACCGGCAGCACCGACTTGCGCGACACTGAGGTCCAGCAGCCGAACACCACCGCGACCTTGTCCTGGGTCAGCAACTGGCGGCCCTTTTCGGCGAACAGCGGCCAGTTCGAGGCCGGGTCGACCACCACCGGTTCCAGCAGCTTGCCGTTGACCCCGCCCTTGGCGTTGATCTGCTCGATGGTCATAAGGGCCATGTCTTTGAGCGAGGTTTCGGAAATCGCCATGGTCCCCGACAGCGAATGCAGGATACCGACCTTGATGGTCTCGGCGGCCTGGATGCTCCAGCTCAGGCCCATCGCTGCGATGGACGCGCTGAGGGTAAAGGCCTTGATCAGACTGCGACGCTTCATAGTGCTCTCTCCATGCAATGGGATGTTCTATTGGGCAGATGGCGACTTCGCCCAAGAGCGTTAGCAAGGGCTGTGCCGGGTGGTGAGAGGCTGCCTGGGACAGGCGTTTGCAGGAGATCTGCGGCAACAATGCAGCGTGCTTGCACTGTGATGGCGCCTGAACCCGTGCACTGCAAACTTGCCTGCACAGCTTTGGAACGCGCAGGTATGATCGGCGTCTTCAACACCACTCAAGGACGATGGCAGTGATCAAATACGTGGGCGCAGGCATGCTGGCCGGGTTGTGGGCGGCAATGGGGCAGGCGCAGGCTGAACCGTCCTCGTTGTACTTTCGTTGCACCATGACCCCGGCCCAGTACGCTGAGGCCAAGGCCGCTCCACCGGGCGGGGCGCCCGCCTTCGACGACTGGCAGCAATGGTTCGACAGCCAGGGGATGTATGGTCCCGGTAAGGTCAGAAGTGAAGACCTGCGGCCGCTGGTTGCGCAAGACCTGAGCGAGCTGGTCGGTGTCAGCGGCTGGGGCACGTACTCGGAGTACGACGAGAAGGCCGGGGCCTGGCAGTTCGCCCTGTTGCAGTTCAGCGACAACTACGGCGAGATGATCTCGCTGCTGGCGCCACTGCGCAGCGTTGCGCCTTACTGCGCCGCCGACTCCGACAGCTTCATGCTGGTCTACTCATACATCTGGGGCGACGGCGACAATGCCTACCTGACCCTCAACGGCCGCAGCCAGTTCGCCAAGGCGCCCACGCCGGCCCAACGCAAGGAGGCCGACGCGGTGCTGGCCCAATTGTACAAGGCCAACGAGCGTTGATCAGCCCTGGCGGGAGCTGACGCTTTCAAGCTGAGCCTGACGATTGCGCCGCACGAACTGGTAAGTCACGGCCAGCAGCACGAACCACAGCGGCGTGACGATCAGCGCCTGACGGGTGTCGTGCTCAAGACTCAGCAGCACCAGGATGAAGGCGAAGAACACCAGGCACACCCAGCACATGAAGCGCCCGCCGGGCATCTTGTACTTCGAGGCCTGGTGCAGCGCCGCACGCTGTTTGCGGTAGTTCAGATACGACAGCAGGATCAGGGTCCAGACGAACATGAACAGGATCGCCGAGACCGTGGTCACCAGGGTGAAGGCTTCGATCAGATCGGGAACCACATACATCAGTGCGGCGCCCAGCAACAGGCAGGTGCAGGAAAAGTACAGGCCGTTGGCCGGCACCTTGCGGCTGGACAGGTGCTCGAAACTGCGTGGCGCATCACCCTGCTGGGCCAGGCCGAAGAGCATGCGGCTGGTCGAGAACACGCCGCTGTTGGCCGAGGAGGCCGCCGAGGTCAACACCACGAAGTTGATGATACTGGCCGCTGCCGGCAGGCCGGCGAGCACGAACAGCTCCACGAACGGGCTCTTGCCCGGGACCACGTCACGCCATGGCGTCACGGCCATGATGGTGATCAGCGCCAGCACATAAAAAATGATGATGCGCACCGGGATCGAGTTGATCGCGCGCGGCAGGTTGCGCTCCGGGTCCTTGGCTTCGGCGGCAGTGGTACCCACCAGTTCGATGCCGACGAAGGCGAACACGGCAATCTGGAAGCCGGCAAAAAAGCCCATCAAGCCATGGGGGAACATGCCCTGGTCGTTCCACAGGTTGGCAAGGTCGGCGGTGCGCCCGGCGGGCGACTGGAAGCCGGCCATGACCATGTACAAGCCAGTGCCGACCAGGGCAACGATGGCGATGATCTTGATCATGGCAAACCAGAACTCGATTTCGCCGAACATCTTCACCGTGATCAGGTTCAGTGACAACAGCAGGCCGACGCAGGCAAGCGCCGGTGCCCATTGCGGCAGGTCGGGGAACCAGAATTGCGAATAGGCCGAGATCGCAATGACGTCGGCGATGCCGGTGATGATCCAGCAGAACCAGTAGGTCCAGCCAGTGAAGTAGCCAGCCCAGGGCCCGAGCAGGTCGGCGGAAAAATCGATGAACGACTTGTAGTTGAGGTTCGACAGCAGCAGTTCGCCCATGGCACGCATGACGAAGAACAGCATGAAACCGATGATCATGTAGACGAAGATGATCGACGGGCCGGCCAGGCTGATGGTCTTGCCCGAGCCCATGAACAGCCCGGTGCCGATGGCGCCACCGATGGCGATCAGTTGGATATGGCGGTTGGACAGGCTGCGTTGCAGGTGGTCATGCTCATCGGGCGTGGCGTGTTGCGGGGGCAGGTTCGCGGTCATAGGCAGGCATTCCGTTGAGGTCAGTCTTGTTGTGCGCCGCTAGGCTAACACGCGCCTTCCTGGCGCTAGCGCGACAATACGTCTCAAGGCGCGGGCGGTGTTGACCGTGATCAACGTCGGCGCATCAGGCCGATAAAGAACAATCCGCCGATGGCGGCGGTGGCGATGCCGATCGGCAGGTCCTCGGGCGAGATCAGCGTGCGCGCGGCGACGTCGACCCAGATCAGGAACAGGCTGCCCAGCAGCAGACACACCGGCAGCAGGCGGCTGTGCTCGGCACCGACCAGGCGCCGGGCAATGTGCGGCACCATCAGGCCGACAAAGCCGATCGAGCCACTGATCGCCACCAGCACGCCGGTGAGCAGCGAGCAGATCAGAAACGCCAGCAAGCGCACTTTGCGCGCATTCAGGCCAAGGGTCACGGCGGTCTGCTCGCCAGCCATCAGGGCGTTCAGCGAGCGGGCCATGCCCAGCAGCAAGGCCAGGCCCAGCAACACGCTGACGGCCGGGATTGGCAGCAGCTCCCAGCGTGCCAGGCCCAGGCCGCCGAGCATCCAGAACATCACCGCCGAGCTCGCCCGGTGATCCCCCAGAAACAGCAGCAGATTGGCCGCCGCCATCATCACGAAGGCCACCGCTACACCGCAGAGCAGCAGGCGGTCGCTGTCCAGGCGGCCGTGGCGGCTGGCAATGGCCAGTACCAGCAGCATGCTGCACAGCGCGCCGATAAAAGCGGCCAGCGGCAAGGTCAGCACACCGAGCAGCTCGCCGATATGCAACACCACCAGCACCGCCCCCAGGGTCGCCCCGGAGGTGACGCCGAGCAGGTGCGGGTCGGCCAGCGGGTTGCGCGTCACGGCCTGCAGCACCGCGCCGATCATCGCCAGGCCACCGCCCACCAGCGCTGCCAGCAGCATGCGCGGCACGCGGATCAACCAGACGATATGCTCCTGGCCGGTGGTCCACGCCGGTACTTCAGGCGCAATGCCCAACAGCTTGAACAGCAGCACCCGCCAGACCACCTCGACCGGCACCGGGGCCGAGCCGAAGCCCAGCGAGACCACGCAGGACACCAGCAGCAGGCCGAACAGCCCGAGCAGCAACAGCCGGTGCCGAGAGTTTGCCGACCTCATGCGCCGTGCAGGCTCTTGGCGATGGTCTCGATGGCTTCGACGTTCTCAAGGCTTGGCGTGGCTGCCACGTAAGTAATGACCACAAAGCGCTTGTTGCGGATTGCATCCACCGATTGCAGGGCCGGGTGCTGTTCGAGGAACGCCTGCTTCTGCGCGGCGCTGACCTCGCCGTAGTCGACGATGACGATGACCTCGGGGTTGCGCTCGACCACGCTCTCCCAGTTGACCCGGGTCCAGCTGGCTTCGATATCGTTGAGCACGTTGCGCCCGCCGGCTGCGGTTATCAGCGCTTCGGGCATACCCAGGCGCCCGGAGGTCATGGCCCGGTCCTCACCGCTGTCATAGAGAAACACGCGCGGGCGCTCAGCCGGCAAGTGCTGTTGCACCACGGCGATACGCGCCTGCATCTGGCCAATCAACTGCTCGGCACGCGCCTGTACATCAAAGATCCTGCCAAGGTTGCGCAGGTCGGTATAGGTGTCGTCCAGGCTGGCCGCCGGGCGCTTCATGACAAAGGCGCACGACTCGGTCAGCTCATACACCGGGATGCCCAGCGGTGCCAGGCTCTGTGGTGTCAGGTCGCCGCCGACGCGCATGCCGTAGTCCCAGCCGGCGAACAGGAAGTCGACATTGGCATTGAGCAGGGTTTCTACCGACGGGTACTTGGCCGCCAGTTCCGGCAGGCCCTCGAGTTGCTTGCGCAGCTCCGGTGTCACCGCCTTCCAGCCGCTGACGCCGCTGTAGCCGACCATGCGCGAGCGCAGGCCGAGGGCGAGCATCATCTGGGTCATGTTGATGTCGTGGCTCAGGGCATGCTCCGGGGCCTGGGTGAAGGTCACCTGACGGTTGCAGCTCTGCACGGTCAAAGGGTATTGGGTGGCCTCGGCAAATACGCCGGGGCTGGCCAGCAGCAAGGCCAGGCCTGGCAGCAGGGTGGATCGAATCATCGCTGGGTTATCCAGGTAAGGCGTGGGTGGTCAGCCAGAGGGTGGCGGTCGATCAGTGCTCGTACACCGAATACCTCCTGCAGCAACTCGGCAGTCAGTACCTGATCAGGTGTACCGCTGGCGACGATGCGCCCGTGGTCGAGCACGTACAGGCGATCGCAGAAGGCTGCCGCCAGGTTCAGGTCATGGATGCTCGCCAGGGTACCGATGCCCAGGCGTCGCACCTGTTGCAACAGTTCCAGCTGATAACGCGGGTCAAGGTGGTTGGTCGGCTCATCGAGGATCAGCACCTGGGGTTGCTGGACCAGGGCGCGGGCAAGGATCACCCGCTGTTTTTCACCGCCCGACAGGCTGGCGAAGGTGTGGTCGTCGAAGCCCTGCAGGCCGACCGCCTGCAAGGCCTCTTGCACCAACTGGCGATCTTCATGGCTGTCGCCGTCAAACAGGCCCTTGTGCGGGGTTCGGCCCATGGCGACCACTTCTTCGACATTCAGGCCGAAGGCATCGGGAAACTCCTGCAGCACCACGGCGATGCGCTGGGCGCACCAGCGCGACGATTGCTGCCACAAGTCATGCTCGCCCAGGCGTACCTGGCCCCGCTCCGGTTTGTTGAAACGGTAGGCACAGCGCAACAGGCTGGTCTTGCCGCTGCCGTTGGGGCCGATCAGGCCGACGAATTCGCTGGCGCCGACCTGCAACTCAACGTTGCGTAGCTGGAACTGGTGGTGACAGTGGCCGTGGCCCAGGGGCGACCAATGCAGGTCGCTGATACTCAGGGTGCTCATCTAGGTCCTGCGGGCCCAAAAAAATCAGGGGCCTATGTTAACGGATTTGCTGTAGGAGCGGCGGGAACCCAGGCTATCCACCAGCCAAACCAGTAGCATCGAGCCGCCCACCAGCGGGAATACCACCCCCAGCATCAGCATGATCACGGTCGCAGTCTTCCAGCGCGGCAGGTCATGGCGCAGGGGCGGTACGCCAAGGCCACCTTCGGGACGACGCTGCCACCACATCACCAGGCCGCTGACCGAGCCGAGCAGGATCATCAGGCAGATCAGCAACACGATGAGCTGATTGAACGGGCCGAACATCTTGCCCTCGTGCAGCATGACCCCGAGCTCGGTGGCGCGGGCGACGTTGCTGTAATCCTGCCAGCGTACATCCACCAGAACCTTGCCGGTGTACTGGTCGACATGCAGGGTGGCATCGTTGCGCGGGTCGTCGGCGAATACGGCAATGGTGTACACGCCTTCGGCGTTGGTCGGCAGGGTGATGCTGTAGCCAGGTTCGACGCGGCGTGTGGTGGCCAGCTCTTCGACTTGTTGCAGGCTGACCTGCGGCGCTGCCGGTGCGCTGGAGCCCATGCTGTGACCGGCATGCTCGGCGTGGGCGCCCGATTGCGGCATCGGTGTGTTTTCCATGGCCCAGGGCACAGTCTGGCGACTGGCGCTGTTGAGCTCCCGGGCTTGCTGGTCGGATTGCGGTACGTTGTTCCACATCGCCGCCGGAAAGCGGTTCCACAGGTCGGCGTACTGCTTGCCCCAGAAGCCGGTCCAGGTCATGCCGCTGAGCAGCATCAACAGCAGCAGGGCCGAACCCCAGAATCCGCTGACCGCATGCAGGTCGCGCCACAGCAGGCGCCCGCGGGCGTTCAGGCGTGGCCAGAGCACGCCAGCACTGCGTTTGCCCCGCGGCCACCAGAGGTACAGGCCGGAGACCACCAGCACCACGCCCCAGCCGGCGGCCAGCTCCACCAGGCGATCGCCCGTGGTGCCGATCATCAGTTCGCCGTGCAGGGCGCGGGCCACGGCCTGCAGGTTGTTTTTCGCGTCCTGCTCGCCCAGCAGCGTGCCGCGGTAGGGGTCGACGAACACATTCAATTCACGGCCATCGTTGTGCACCACGAACTGCGCGCTGCGATCGCTGGCCAGCGCGGGCAGGTACTGGCTGACCTGGCCTTTGGGGTAGGCCTGCTGCACGGTTTGCAGCAGGCTGTCGGCGTTGTGCCGCTGCTGCCCGGCCTCGACCACCAGCAAGTTGCGGTACAGCAATGGGTCGAGTTGCGGCTTGAACAGGTAGATGATCCCGGTGATCGCCAGCAGGATCATGAACGGTGCAACGAACAAGCCGGCGTAAAAATGCCAGCGCCAGGCCAGGTTGTAGAAGGATACGTGCGGTTTGCTCATGGAGCGCTCCCGTGTTGCCTGGAGAAGGCGCGATCAGTGATCGCGCCCGGGTTGGATCAGAAACTCAGGTCGACCTTGGTCCAGAACGTACGCCCTGGCTCATCGATCGGCTGCGGATCAGTGGCCGGGTAGCCGAAGCCGGCGTTGCCCGCCAGGTTCAGGTGTTCGGCGTAAGCCTTGTCGAACAGGTTGTCGACCCCGGCACTGAGCTTGAGGTTGTTGCTGACCTTGTAGGCACCGTTGAGCGAGAACACGCCGAAACCGCTGCTTTTCTCGTAGTCCTTGCCCACCACGTTGCCGGCGTTCTCGGCGATGCGGTTCTGCGCCGCCACCAGGCGCCACAAGGCCCCGGCGCTCCACACATCGCGGCTGTAGGTCAGGCCCAGGCGGCTTTCCAGTGGGGGCATCTGCGGCAGTGCCTTGCCGTCGCTGCTGTTCTTGCCCCAAGCGTAGGCCAGGGTGGCGTCGGCTTTCCAGTTGCTGGTCAACTTATACGCCGCGCCCAGTTCGCCGCCCATGATGCGTGCATCGATGTTCTGCGCTCGCGAGCTGGGCATGCCCATCATTCCCGGCCGGTAGTCGAAGAGAATGTAGTCGCGGATCTGCCCGACATAGCCCGAGGCCCAGGCGTCGACGGTATCAGTCTGGTACTGGATGCCGAAGTCGAGCTGGGTGGTTTTCTCCGGTTTGATGCTGTCGAAGGCATTGACCGAGCCAGGTGCGCCGGACTTGGGCGAGAACAGCTCCCAATAGTCGGGGAAGCGTTGGGCGTGGCCGAGACCGACGTAGGTGGTGGCGGGAATATCCACCAGGTCGTGCTCGTAGCGGACAAAACCGCTGGGCAGGGTATCGGCGCGGGTATCGCCGCTGGTGGCGCTGGTAGCCCGGTAATCCTTGGCCGAAGCGCGGTCCAGGCGGGCGCCGGTAATCAGACGGTCCTGCTCGGCGGCGTACCAGGTCAACTCGCCGAACACCCCGTAGTTGTGGAAGTCGGCGTCCTTGGTCCAGGCCATGTGCTTGTGGGCATCGATGCCCATGCCGCCGCGCTGGCGGTGTTCGTTGGTTTGCGCATCAATGCCGCTGATCAGTTGCAGGTCATCCCAGCGCCAGGTGCCCTTGATTCGCCCGCCGAGGGTACGGCGATCGACGTTGCTGACCATCGGCATGCCCATCATGCCCATGCCCGAGGGCGTGCGCAGGCTGTAGTTGTCCATCACGTGGTCGGCATAGTTGTAGTAAACCTGGGCTTCGAGCTTGTCAAAGACCTCGCCGATGTTGGACTTCTCGAAGCGCAGGCCAAGGCTCTCGCGCTTGAACTGCGAGCCGTCCATGCCGCGCCCGGCGTAGCGGGCCTCACCGTCGCCCTTGCCGGCGGTCAATTCCACCAGGGTATCGGCGTCCGGGGTCCAGCCCAGGGCGACGTCACCGTTCCACTTGTCCCAGCGCGACGGCACGGTGTCGCCATTACCGTCTTCATAATCGTCGGAGCGCGACTGGTTGCCGACGACGCGCGCATAGCCGTAGCGATTGCCGGCGGCGGCATCCAGCACTTTGTCGAAGCGGCCGTTGGAGCCGCCCAGCAGGCTGGCATTGACCCGGCTGCCAAGCTCGCCGAATTTTTCCGGCTCACGGTCGAAGAGGATGGTCCCGGCCGAGGCGCCCGGGCCCCAGATCACGCTTTGCGGGCCCTTGATAACGGTCAGGCGGTCGTAGGTTTCCGGCGAGATGTACGAGGTGGGGGCGTCCATGCGGTTGGGGCAGGCACCGAGCATCACGCCGCCGTTAGTAAGGATGTTCAGGCGTGAGCCGAACATGCCGCGCAATACCGGGTCGCCATTGGTGCCACCGGCGCGAATGGCCGAGAAGCCGGGAATGGTTTTCAGGTAGTCGGCGCCATCGCTGGCCGGTACCGGTTGGCGTGGGTCCTTGGGGTTGGTGACGATAGTCAGCGGTGAGCTGGGGGCCACGGCGGTTATTACCGTCGGGCTCAATTCAGGCTGTTCATGAACATGCGTGTCATGAGCCTGGCCGGCAGCCAGGGCCAGAGGGCTGAGCAGGGTGCCGCAGATCACGGCAATGGTGCCTTGCAGGGACAGACGAAAAACAGCGGTGCAGCCGGACATAGTGATTCCAACATCGATCAGTCATAAGGGTGCGCGCAGTCGACGGCAGATGCCGGACTTCGGGCGCAGAGAGTGGCTTCAGACGACGATGAGGGCAGGCGGCGCACGGCTGCGGGCGCCGGGGAATACCGTTTGCCGGGCATGACCCTGGCGTGGGGAAACCAGCAGATGGCTGCTGGCGGGAACGGCCTCGGTGTTGAGCAGGCTCAAGGCCTGAGGCAGCGCCGGGCAGTGGAAGAACAGGCTGCAGTAACCGCACTTCTCCCAGATGACCTTGAGCGCCGGGCTGCTGCCATGTTGGCTGTCGGCATGGCAATCGGCGGCGCTGTCCATGGCCATGCTCATGCCTGCCGGCATGGCACGGTGATCCATCGGCATCGACTGGGAAACCAGTGGGCCGATAAAGATCATCAACATGGCGAACAGGCTCAGCCAACCGCCACGAACCGTCCTGGGGTCAAGACGCGCGGGGTGGTTGAACCTGCTGCGGGCGATACTCACGCCGGGCAGCCTTCAGCAATCAATGGCTGTGGGCAGCTTCCTCGGGGGCCTGTTTCTGCACCGCCACCTCGACGGTGATAGCACCGGCGTTCTTGAAGTGCAGGGTCAGCGGGAAGCGCTTGCCGTCAGTCAGCAGGCTGCGGTCCTTGGGCTGCATCAGCATCACGTGGTAGGCGCCAGGGGCAAATTTCAGGTCGCCGCCGGCAGGTACCTCGACGCTCTTTACCTGCTGCATTTTCATCAGGCCGTCTTGGTGCACATGTTCGTGCAACTGGGCGTCGTCGCTGATCGGGCTGTCGACGCTGAGCAGGGTGTCGGCAGTCTTGCCGTTGTTATGCACGACGAAATAGGCCGCAACGTTGGGGGCGTTGGGTGGCAGTTCCTGCGACCACGGGTGAGCGATATGCAACTCGCCAACGGTGTATTCATGGGCGTTGGCAAAGGTCGCCGGCAGCATCAGCGCGGCCAGCAGCAGGGCGTTCTTGAACATGGTGATTCTCCAGTCGATTCAGGTTCGCAACAGGTAGCGTAGTGAACTCAGACCAGAGGGGAGGCGCGGGGGTTGAGGGCCGGCCACTGTTGCCTCGGTGTCGGCTGGTTGATGGCGGGCGGCGCTGGCGATGGTGCGAAATTCTGGTTGGGGACCAGCAAGCGTGGCGGGTGGCCAGGCAATGCCAGCAACGGTGCAGCACCAGAGCAGCACCAGCAGTGCTGCATGCTGGAGTGATCATCGCCTTGCTGCCCGAGGTCGATCTTGCCCAGGGCCATTATTGCGGGATTGGCCTTGGACCCGACACTCGAACAGAAGGCGCCCCACAGCAGTTGTTCGGCCGGGCCCTTGGGGGCGGCGGACGCCAACGGCATGGCCAGCAGATTGAACAGCACTGCAAAGCAGGCGATCCAGGCAATGGCGGGCCGATGTAGGGACATGGAAAGATCCGGTCAGGAATCAGAGGTGGCTATTGTAACGCCCAGTATAGGGAAATTTACCGGGGGTGCGGTGAAGTGCCGCACACCCGGTGCACATCAGGCCTGCTTGTTGCGGCCCATCAGCCCGCGCACGGTTTCTTGCAGGTCGGCGGGCAGCACCACGACCTTGGCGTTGTCGCTGCTGGCAAGGCTCTCCATAGCGCCGATGTAGCGCTCGCCGAGCAGGTACATGGCCGGCGTGATTTCGTTACCGACGGCTTCCTTGACCAGGGTGATCGAACGCGCCGAGGCTTCAGCGAGGTTGATCTGTGCTTCCGCGTCGAGCTTGGCCGCCTGCTGGCGCGCTTCGGCTTCGAGGATGGCCGCCTGCTTGGCGCCTTCGGCACGGGTAACGTCAGCTTTACGCTCACGTTCGGCTGCAGCCTGGCGCTCCATGGCCGCCTGCATGTTCTGCGACGGCTTGATGTCCTGGATCTCGACCGAGCGCACGGTCACGCCCCAGTCTTCGGTTTGCTCGGACATGGCTTCGCGCAGGCGCGCCTTGATCTGTTCGCGGCTCGACAGCGCTTCGTCCAGGTCCATGGCGCCGACAATGGCGCGCAGCGAGGTCATGGTCAGGCTGGTCACCGCGAAGGAGAAATCCTGCACGCCGTAAGCGGCCTTCTGCGGGTCGACGACCTTGGCGAAACACAGGGCGTTGGCGACGATCACCGCGTTGTCGCGGGTGATGATTTCCTGCTGTTGCACGTCGAGGATGATGTCCTTGGTCGGCAGGCGGTAGGCGACCACGTCCATGTACGGGATCAGCAGGTTCAGGCCCGGCTTGAGGGTGATGTGGTAACGGCCCAGGCGTTCAACGATCCACTCCTCGCCTTGGGGTACGATGCGTACGCCCTTGAACAGGGTGATGAGGACGAATGCGGCGATCGTGCCGACGACGATAAGGCTGGTCATGAGTCAATCTTTCCTTTTACTGATCAGGCCCGGGCAACCCGGGCGGTATTGCCTTCGATGGCAGTCAGGCGCACGCGCTCGCCGGCCGGGATCTCGGCATCGGCGACGCACACCCATTCTTCATTGCCGAGGATGGGCTTTTGAAAGCGCACGCGGCCCTTGTGGAATTCGGACACCGTGGCGGTGAGCAGGCCGACTTCGCCGAGCACGCTGTCTGCGGTCCAGCGGGTATCCGGCTGTTTCTTGCGAAACACCTTGAACCACAGCAGCGTGGTGATCGACGAGAACACCACCCACAGCAATACCTGCATGTCGAGTTGCAGGCTCGGTGCGAAAAAGGCGATGAGCGAAACCAGCACGGCGCCGATGCCGAACCAGAGGATGAAGAAGGTTGGCAGGACCAGTTCGAGCACAATCAGGCCGAAACCGAACACCAGCCAGATCCACCATTGCATTTCCATATGGGTGAAGTCTTCCGAGGGAGGAGGGGTGCAGTGTAAGGCAGTGGAGAGGGATGGGCTATGGCGCAGGGTTGAGCCAGTCTTCCACACGCAGCCCCGGAACACGCAAAAACTCACGCATGTTGTTGGTTACCAGTAACAGCCCCAGAGAACGTGCATGCCCGGCAATCATCTGGTCATAGGGCCCAATCGGTGTTCCGGCTCTGGCCAGCTCCGCACGCAACTGACCGCTATGAGCGGCCGCGTGCTCATCGTAACTGAGGACTTCCAGGCGTGCGGCAAAGCCTTCGACTACGGCCAGGTTGCGCTCAGGCGCGGCAGACTTCTCGGCACCATAAGTCAACTCCATCAGCGTCACTGTGCTGATGCAAAGCTGCCTGTGGTGGCGATTGAAGGCCTCACGTATGGCCTGAGGCTTGTTCTTGAGAGTAAAGATGCAGATGTTGGTATCAAGCATGTACTTGAGCATCAGAAGCCCTCGCGCTCCTGATCGGCATTCTGCTCGCGCTCGGCCATGAAATCCGGACTGACGTCCTGCCCTTCGAACCAGCTGTCCCAGGCTTCGCCGGAGGGGGAAATAATTCGGGTTCGACCCACTGCGACTATATCCACGCGCTTCACATCCTCTGGCAGGGCTACGGATTTGGGCAGCCGTATAGCTTGGCTGCGGTTGCTCTTGAAGACGGCACCTTGCTCCATGATCCACCTCGTTGTATATGCCAAATGTATATCCAAGTTTAAAAGAGCACCGGCAACTGTCAACGGGATGTAGCTGAGCCCCCTGCAGGTACTGACGCAAGCGCTTGCAACAGTGCTTGGGTCGTCGAGAAGCTGCGAGTGGCAGGGGGAAGGTCAGGCCTGCGAAGCACCAGCACAGGCACACCACGTTCGCGTGCGACTTGCAGTTTGGGCTCGGTCGCCCCGCTGCCACTGTTCTTGCTCACCAGCACATCGATCTGCCGACGCTCGAACAGCGCGCGTTCGTCTTCCAGGTGGAACGGCCCGCGAGCACCGATCACTTCGCAGCGCTGGTTGCCGGGGCAGGCCTCAAGGGCGCGCAAGGTCCAGAACTGTTGTGCGGGAATCTCATCAAGGTGCTGCAGCGGTTCACGGCCCAGGGTGAACAGCGGGCGCTGAAACGGGCGCAGGGCTTGAATCAGCTCGCCCCAGTCGGCCACTTCGCGCCAATCATCGCCAGCCTGGGCGGTCCATGCCGGACGGCGCAATGCCCAGCAAGGCACGCCGGTGAGCTGTGCGGCACGGGCGGCATTGGCGCTGATCTGCGCGGCATAAGGGTGGGTGGCGTCGATCAGCAGGTCGATGCTTTCCCGGAGCAGGTACGCCGCCAAACCCTCTGCCCCGCCAAAGCCGCCCACCCGTACCTGGCAGTTCAGGTCAGTGGGCACCCTGCCGATCCCGGCCAGGCTGTAGACATGTTCCGGGCCCAGGTTGCGGGCGATGGCCAGTGCTTCGGTGACGCCGCCGAGCAACAGGATACGTTTCATGCAAAGCCCCCGGCATGACCGACAATACCGCCCTGGCGGTCAATGGCGAACACCTCGACCTGCACCTGTGCCGGCACCACGCTGCGGGCAAACGCCAGGGCGTGGGCACAGACCGCATCACCCAGGGCGATGCCGGCGGCGCTGGCCAGGGCCAACGCTTGCTGGCTGGTATTGGCCTGGCGAATCGAGTCTTGCAGGGCCGGGTCGGCGCCAATGGCCGCAGCCCAGCCGGCCAGTTGCGGCAAGTCGATGCTCGAATGGCGGCTGTGCAGGTCCATGTGGCCGGCGGCCAGCTTGCTGATCTTGCCAAAGCCGCCGCACAGGCTGAGTTTATCCACAGGTACCTTGCGCAGGTGCTTGAGCACTGCGCCGACAAAGTCGCCCATCTCGATCAGGGCGATTTCCGGCAGGTTGTAGACCCGGCGCATGGTGTCTTCGCTGGCGTTGCCGGTACAGGCGGCGATGTGCTGGTAGCCGTTGGTTTTCGCCACGTCGATGCCCTGGTGGATCGAGGCGATGTAGGCCGAGCAGGAGAACGGCCGGACAATGCCGCTGGTGCCGAGAATCGACAGGCCACCGAGAATGCCCAGACGCGGGTTCATGGTTTTCAGCGCCAGGCTTTCACCGTCCTGGACGTTGACCGTGACTTCGAAGCCGCCAGCGTAGGTATGTTCGGCCGCCAGGCGTTGCAGGTGCTCGCTGATCATTCGCCGCGGTACCGGGTTTATTGCCGGCTCACCGACCGCCAGCACCAGCCCGGGGCGGGTCACCGTGCCGACGCCTTTACCGGCAACGAAGCGCACGCCGGGGTCTGCCTGCAAGCGCACCTGGCTGTAGAGCAGCGCGCCGTGGGTAACGTCCGGGTCGTCGCCAGCATCCTTGAGGGTGCCGGCTTCGGCGCCGTCTGCCATCAGGCGGCAGAACTCCAGGCGCATCTGCACCACCTTGCCCTTGGGCAGGGTGATGTGCACGGCGTCATCGCTCTGGCCGGCAAGCAGCAGGCGAGCCGCCGCCAGGCTGGTGGCGGTGGCGCAGCTGCCGGTGGTCAGGCCGCTGCGCAGCGGCGCGGGTTGTTCGCGGGTTTCGTCACGCATCGACAGGCTTGACCGCTTCTAGCAGGGTAATCGGCAGGGCCTGGCGCCAGGTGTCGAACTCGCCCAGGGGCTGCGCCTGGGCGATATGGATGCGGGTCAGCTCGCCACCGTGCTGTTCGCGCCAGTTGACCAGGGCTAGCTCGCTTTGCAGGGTCACGGCATTGGCCACCAGGCGTCCGCCGGGGCGCAGTTGCTCCCAGCAGTGTTGCAACACGCCTTCGCGAGTCACGCCGCCACCGATGAAGATTGCATCAGGGCGCTCCAGGCCTTGCAGGGCAAGCGGCGCACGACCGCAGATCAGTTGCAGGCCAGGCACGCCAAGGGCATCACGGTTATGTTCGATCAACTGCTGGCGGCCTTCATCGGACTCGATGGCCAGCGCCCGACAACTGGGATGGGTACGCATCCACTCGATACCGATAGAACCACTGCCGGCGCCAACATCCCAGAGCAGTTCGCCCGGTTGCGGCGCCAGGCGTGCCAGGGTGATGGCGCGTACATCGCGCTTGGTCAGTTGGCCATCGTGTTTGAAGGCGCTGTCCGGCAAGCCGGCCAGGGGCGACAGGCGCGGCGCATCGGGCGCGGCCAGGCATTCGATGGCAATCAGGTTCAGGTCGGCAATCTGCGTGTGCGGCCAGTCTGCGGCCGTTCCGCCCAGGCGACGTTCAGCACTGCCGCCCAGGTGCTCGAAGACCTGCAGCCGGCTCGGCCCGAATCCGCGTTCGCGCAGCAGGGCAGCGATGGCTGCCGGGCTGCTGCCATCGTTGCTCAACAGCAGTATGCGCTCGCCGCTGTACAGGTGGGCATTGAGCGCAGCGAGCGGCCGGGCCACCAGCGACAGCGTCAGGACCTCCTGTAACGGCCAGCCCAGGCGCGCGGCAGCCAGGGCGCAGGAGGAGGGCATCGGCAGGATGCTCATTTCGTTGATATCCAGCCGCCGGGCGAGGCTTGCGCCAACGCCAAAGAACATCGGGTCGCCGCTGGCCAGTACGCACACCGGCTCGCCGCGCAACGCCAGCACCGGCGCCAGCGAGAAGGGGCTGGGCCACCGCAGGCGTTCACCGGTAATGCAACGGGGCAGCAGGTCCAACTGGCGCTGGCCACCAAACACCCGTGAAGCGCCCAGCAGAGCACGCCGGGCCTGCTTGCCCAGGCCGCTGAAACCGTCTTCACCGATACCTACTACTGTCAGCCAGGGCGACATGGATTTCCTCAATTCTACGCAATCCGACCGGCAGGCTTTTCATGCCTTCGGACAAAGCAGGCATAATACCGCGCCTTCTACACTGAAGTGCCTTTTCACGATTGCCGGGTGACCTTTTGAACCAGCCTGTATCGGCCCACCAGCCCCAAGCTTCGCTGCGTCCCTCGGCCTGTCCGGGGTTGTGGCGTATTGTCCAGGCGCTGGACGGCGGGATCTGCCGAATTAAGCTGGCTGGCAGTGCGTTGACGGCGGACCAGGCCGATGCCGTTGCCACTGCGGCCGAGCGTTATGCGGGCGGTGACATCGAAGTCACCAACCGCGGCAACCTGCAGATTCGCGGCATCGGCTGCGACCACAGCGCACTGATCGAGATGCTGCTGGCTGCCGACCTTGGGCCACGTGAGGCCGCCGGCGACGATGTACGCAACCTGATGCTCAGCCCCACCGCAGGCATCGATCCGCAGATGCTGTTCGACACCCGGCCTTTGGCCCGGCAACTGCTGCAGGCGCTGGAAACCACCCCGCGCTTTCATCAGCTCTCGGCCAAGTTCGCTGTGCAGCTGGATGGCGGTGAAGCCTTGGCGATGCTCGATCACCCCCATGACCTGTGGCTCAGCCCCCTGAAGCTGGACGGCGAGCTGTGGCTGGCGTTCGGCTTGGCGGGTTGTCCGGCCAAGGATGCGCCGTTGGGCGCGGTGCCGCTGACGCGGGGGCATGAGCTGGTGCTGGCGGTGCTCAAGGGGTTTCTCGACCTGGCCCGGCCAGAGCAGGCGCGGATGCGCCAACTGTTGACTGAGCATGCGCCAGAGGCATTTATCGCCGGGTTGGCTGTGCCGGTCCGCGTTGATGCGGTGGTTGGGCAATGGCGTCGTGCGCAGGCCTCGGCGAGTTATCTGGGGATTTATCCACAGCTGCAACACGGCTTGAGTGCCGTCGGTGGCGCAGCGCCCCTGGGTCGTCTGAACCCATCGATGCTGCGCGGTGCGGCCCGGCTTGCACGTGAGCAGGGCGACGGTACCCTGCGTATGACTCCGTGGCAGGGCGTACTGCTGCCCAACATCGCGCAGCGCCAAGCCGAGGGCGTCAGCGCCAGCCTGGCCCGCTTGGGCCTGCTGGTCTGCGCGAAAGAACCACTGTCGCGCCTGGTCGCCTGCACCGGTTCCGCCGGCTGTGCCAAGGGCCAGGCCGACACCAAGGGCGATGCCCGCCTGCTGGCCACTTTGCTGGCCCCCGGAGCCCCGGCCAGCGTGCACCTGAGCGGCTGCCCGCGCTCCTGCGCCATGGCCCATATCGCCCCGGCGACCCTGCTGGCGCAAAGCCCCGGCCGCTATGACCTGTTTCTGCGTGACGCAACCCAGCCGGGCTTCGGCGACCTGCGTGCACGCAACCTCACACTGAAAGAAGCCGGCGCATTGCTAGACGCCTGCTCACGGAGCACCCTTGATGATTGATTACATCCGCGATGGTCAGGAGATCTATCGCAATTCCTTCGCGATCATTCGAGAGGAAGCCCGGCTTGATCGCATCCCGGCCGATCTGGAAAAACTCGCGGTCCGCGTGATTCACGCCTGCGGCATGGTCGATGCGATCGATGGCCTGCAGTTCTCCCCGGGTGCCGGCAAGGCCGGGCGCGATGCCCTGGCCGCCGGCGCGCCGATCCTCTGCGACGCGCGGATGGTCAGTGAAGGGATTACCCGCGCGCGCCTGCCAGCCAACAACCCGGTGATCTGCACCCTGCGCGACGAGCAGGTCCCAGAGCTTGCCCGTGAATTGGGCAACACCCGCTCGGCGGTGGCCCTGGAGCTGTGGCGGCCACACCTGGAAGGTAGTGTGGTGGTCATTGGCAACGCGCCGACCGCATTGTTCTACCTGCTGGAAATGCTCGATGCCGGCGCGCCGAAACCTGCGCTGATTCTCGGCTTCCCGGTAGGCTTTGTCGGCGCGGCCGAGTCCAAGGCCATGCTTGCCGCCGACAGCCGTGGCGTGCCGTTCGTGATCATGCAGGGGCGTCTGGGCGGCAGCGCCATGGCCGCCGCGGCGGTCAATGCCCTGGCCACGGAGGTCGAATGATGCAGGCTCGTGGACGTTTGCTCGGCCTGGGCGTCGGCCCTGGCGACCCGGAACTGATTACCGTCAAAGCCCTGCGCCTGTTGCGCGAGTCGCCGGTGGTGGCCTACTTCGTCGCCAAGGGCAAGCGTGGCAATGCCTTTGGCATCATCGAGGGTCACCTGCAGCAGGCCCAGACCCTGCTGCCTCTGGTGTACCCGGTGACTACCGAAGTGCTGCCTGCGCCATTGTCCTATGAACAGGTCATTAGCGACTTTTACGATGCTGCCAGCCTGGAAGTGGCTGCTCATCTAGATGCCGGTCGTGACGTGGCGGTGATCTGCGAAGGCGATCCGTTCTTCTACGGTTCCTACATGTACCTGCATGATCGTCTGGCTGAACGTTATGAGGCGCAGGTGATTCCGGGGGTTTGTTCGATGCTCGGCGGTGCCTCGGTGCTTGGTGCGCCGCTGGTCTATCGCAACCAGAGCCTGTCGGTGCTCTCCGGCGTGCTGCCCCCTGAAGAGCTCAAGCGCCGCCTGGCCGATGCCGATGCTGCGGTGATCATGAAGCTTGGGCGCAACTTCCCCAAGGTTCGCGATGTGCTGGCCGAACTCGGCCTGGCGGAGCGTGCGCTGTACGTGGAGCGCGCGACCATGGCCAACCAGAAGATCGTGGCCCTGGATGAAGTCGACCCGCAATCGTCGCCGTACTTCTCGCTGATCATTGTTCCTGGTGAAAGGTGGCAAGGTTGATGACACGCAATGCACCGGCCATTGTCATTCTCGGCAAAGGCAGCCTGGCCACTGCCCGCAAGATTCAGCAGCTGTACCCGGACGCGCTGATCCATGGCCTTGAAGGCCGGGTCGAAGGCGCCGATCGCAGCTACCAGGAGTTTGGCGCCACCTTGCGCCAGCTTTATCAGCAGGACACGCCGATCATCGCCCTGTGCGCAGCCGGCATCGTCATCCGCAGCCTGGCTGGCCTGTTGCTGGAGAAAGGCGCCGAGCCGCCGGTACTGGCTGTGGCCGAAGATGGCAGCGCCGTGGTGCCGTTGCTCGGTGGCCTGGGCGGGGTGAATGTCATGGCCCGGGAAATCGGCGCCGGCCTGGGTGTGGCGGCAGCGATTACCACCAGCGGCGAGCTGCGTTTCGGTACCTGCCTGCTCAACCCACCCAGCGGTTATGCCCTGGCCGACCTGGAGCTGGGCAAGCGCTTTGTCTCCGATCTGCTGGCGGGTGAAAGCGTGCGCATCGAGGGCGCCGCACCCTGGCTTGAGCAGGCGCAGCTGCCGCAAAGCGAGCAGGCCCAGTTGGCCATTCATGTCGGCTGTGATGCGCGTGAAGCCTCGGCCAATGAGCTGGTGATCTATCCGCGTTGTGTGATGGTTGCGGTCAGTGAAGTCCTGCCGCAGCTGGCCCAGGCCATTCGTGATGGCTTGCAGGCTGCACGGATTGCCGAGCCGGCGCTAGCCTGCCTGCTGGCAGACGACGCGCACATGGCCAACCCGGCCCTGCATGCTGCTGCAGCCGAGCTGGGTGTGGTCGTGCGTTTTGCAGCGGGCGCGGGCGATGCCAGCGCCTTGGCCGCCCAGGTCATCCCGCAATTGCTGCCACCGCAAGCGGTAGCGGATGGCCTGGCCATTGTGGTCGTCAACCAGCCAATCGATGTGCAACAGATCGGCCGCGCCCGCGGTCGTCTGGCGGTGATAGGCCTGGGGCCTGGCGCCGCCGACCTGATGGTGCCAGCGGTCAAGGCCGAACTGGCCCGAGCCAACGATGTGCTCGGTTACGAAACCTATGTGCGCATGGCCGGGCCGTTTCGTCCGGAGCAGGTGCTGCACTGCACCGACAACCGTGAAGAAATGCAGCGCGCCCGGCATGCCTTCGAACTGGCGGCGCAAGGGCGTTCGGTGGTGGTGGTCTCTTCGGGTGACCCAGGCGTTTTCGCCATGGCTGCTGCAGTGCTCGAAGCGCTGCATGAATCAACGGATCCGCACTGGCACGCGGTGGAGCTGGAGATGCTACCCGGCGTTTCAGCTTCCCTGGCGACTGCCGCACAGGCCGGAGCACCTTTGGGTCACGACTTCTGCGTACTGTCGCTGTCGGACAACCTCAAACCCTGGTCGATCATCGAGAAACGCCTAGACCTGGCCTGCCAGGCCGATTTGGCCCTGGCCTTCTATAACCCGATCTCACGCTCACGGCCTTGGCAACTGGGCCGGGCCCTGGAAATCGTGCGCCAGCACCGCGCCGAGCAGACGCCTGTAGTCCTTGGCCGTGACATCGGTAGGCCAGGGCAGACGCTGAGGGTGGTCACGCTCGACGAACTGCAGCCGGACATGGTCGATATGCGCACCATGGTGCTGGTCGGCTCCTCGACGACCTGCGGCTTTGCCCGTGCAGATGGTGGTCAATGGATCTACACCCCGCGCTGGTACCCGGCTCAGGATTGAGTCTGTCAGGGAAGGCTTTCGATCCTGATCAACGAGGATGTCCCCACTAGTGTAAAGCCCCCGCCGATGACGCGCGGGCTTGTCACGAAAAGGACGCTTCAAGATGAACGACACTACAGAAATCCTGAGCACCAATACCGCCGCAGTGCTGGAACAATCGCTGATGGCATTTGGCGCTGGCATGTCGCTGCAAAGCCGCACCGACGTGAAGCATTCGTACCAGTTTGCATCCTTGGTCGCCAGCAAGCTGTATGACCAGGAAGGCCAGGGCGAGGCCTGGTTCAAGCAGTTTTTGAAAGTCCTGCAGGATTGTGGCTGGGTCACTGCACGTCGCAGCTATGAGCGCGAATTCACTTCTTCCAAGACGCTGACAGTCGGCGCTGTCGCCGCCAAGGCGCTGGGCGCTGTGGGGACTGCGGTGATGGGCGGCCCTATCGGCATAGCGTTGAACAAGCTGACCAACGATGCAATGGCCAAGCTGGGCCAGATCGATCAAGCGCAGAAACTGTTCGACCGCAACGTAAAGAGCAAAAAGACCGCCAACCTCGGCCTGGCTTCTTGCATCGAAACCTCCGATGGCGAAGTCGTCCTGGCCATGAGCTGCATGCATTCCGACTCGTCTGCCAAGGACCTGGATGTCTTCGTGCTCGAATGGAACAGCAGTTCTGCCCAGTTCTACACCGGTACGGCGGCACTCTCGTTCAATAAATCTGTGTATGAGCGTGTACGCGCCACCATCGAAGAAAAGCTCGGCGAGCGCGCGATCAACAACGTACTCGACTACGAGATCTGACCGCTCTGGGTGGCTCGCCCGTCGAGCCACCTTGCCATTTCGGTAACAAGGATGATGGAAATGGACGACTACTCGGTATGGACGGCCGGAGGCACCCTGCTGCTGTTCGCGCCCGGGGTACCGCCTGGGCAACGTCAGGCGGTACTCGATTCACTGCTGTACTCCCAGTTGCGCGCCAACAAGGTCGTGGGGTCGCGCTTTTTGCTTTATCCGTCATGGTATGGGCAGTACCGCAAGGAGCTGTCAGCCTGTGGCTGGCTCATCACCCAGTTCTTTCATGATGCTCAGTCTGCAAGCGCCCGCTCGGTGCTGGCGCCCAGCCAGCCGTTGCGCCTGTGGCTGGACAGTCAGTGCGCGAGCGCCGACAGCATCATTGAACGAGGCCTGGCCACCTTGCAGGGCGCGCAGAGCAGCCTGGACGCTTTTCGTAGTTTTACTTTCCAGGGGCATGCGTGCGGCACACGGGTTGCCCTGGAGATTGGCCTGGTTCAGCCCGGTCCGCAGGTCCACTTGTGCAGTATTGCCTTGCAGACCTCGGCAGCGCTGGAGCAGGTCGGCATCGAGCGGCCATTGCTTGCGGGAGCACTGCAGGGGGAAATTCTCGTCAAGGGTCTGTCGGCGCAGCTGGATGAGCAGCAGTTCGAACCGCGACGTGCCCAGTTGCGAGTGCTGATTGAGCGCAAGCAGCAAGAACAACTCTACCTGTCCAACCCTGGCGATGTACAAGGAGGTGATCATGAGTAACCAGCAGGCGGCAGTGATTGGTGCAGGCCTTATGTCGTTCATGCCCGGCCTGACGCCGGCGCAGCGCGGTTCGGTGACGCTGGCAGTGCTGCAAGCCGAGCGGGAAACGCAGTTCGTTCATGAGCAGGGCCAGGTTGAAGACTGGTACAGCTACTACAAGAACAAGCTGAAATATTATGGGTGGGACGCGGTACCACCCAGAGAGGTGCATTGGCCGGGTAACGAGCGATCGGAGATAGTCGATAGCGCACTCAAGGCCATCTCGGCTGTCGCTGGCAGCCAATATGCGCAGTCGACCGAGCTGGCATTGCAGGCGCTCAAGCGAGACACCGGGGCCTTGCTGCATTTTGAGCAACGAACACGCCAGCATGGGCTGTTTCAGCTGTTGCCGTGTGCACCGGCCAGCAACGGCTCGGTGGACATGGTGCTGTATCACGAGGTGCTTGAGCAGTCGCAGGTCAGTGCCGGTTTTCTGTTCAGAAAGCGCAGGCAGCAGCGATTCATGGCCGAGCTGGTGCGCTTCAACACCCGCCTGTTCGATCAACAGTTCAGAAGCAAGGTAGAACGAAGCCTGCAGGCGGTCAGCGTGCGGGAGATCCTCGAGTTGCAGCTCTAGGGCACCAAATAACCCTTGATCCCGGTGAAGATGATCTGCGCCGCCAGGGCGCAGACAAACAGCCCCATCAGCCGGCTGACGATCTGCAAGCCCTGATCACCGAGAATCCGCTCGATGCGGTTCGACAGGTACAACACCAGGCCCACGGTAAAGCTGGCCAGGGCGATACTGACGATGGCCAGCAGTTTGTCGTCCCAGTGCGGCTGCCCCACCCCCATCACCAACAGCGCACCGATGGTGCCGGGGCCGACCGTCAGGGGGATGGTCAGCGGCACGATGGTCACGTCCTGCTGGACGTTGTCGGTCTGCACCGCCGATTTGCCCTGGGCCATGCCCAGCGCGGAGATGAACAGCACGCTGCCGGCGCCAATGCGAAAGGCGTCGACGGTAATCCCGAAAATACCGAAGATCGCTCTGCCGAACAGGTACAGCAGGATGCTGGCCACCAGCACGGCGATCGCGACACGCCAGGCCAGTTGCTTACGCTCCTTGCTGGAGTAGCCGCGGGTCAGGCTGATAAAGCAGGAAAGCACAAAGAACGGGCTGTAGAGCACGAGCATTTTCAGGTACACGCTGAACAACTCATGGAGCATGGTCGAGGCTCGCGTCTAAGGGGAGTGAGGCAAGTGTATGCGAATTACTGGGTTGGAATCTGACTTGATTGGGCTTCGCGACGTGCCACCCAATGTTCAATCAACTCACGCAATTGCGACAACTCTACCGGCTTGGACATGTGTCCATCCATGCCGGCCAGGCGCGCGCGCTCCTTGTGTTCGGCGAGGATGTGCGCGGTCAGGGCGACCACCGGCGTGCGCCGGCGCTGGTTGCTGACTTCCCAGATGCGCAGTTGCTGGGTGGCCGAGAAACCATCGAGCACCGGCATTTCGCAGTCCATCAGGACCAGGTCGTAATGGTTGGCCTTCATCGCCTGCAAGGCCTCTTCGCCATTGCTGGCGGTGTCTGGCTCCAGGCTGAGCTTGCCCAGCATGCCGCGAATGACCTTGGTCGAAATGCTGTTGTCTTCGGCGACCAGAATGCGGAAGTCGCTGGGCAGGTTCAGCGGCGTCGACAGGTTGGCCTGCAGCGGGATGCTCGGTTGGCCTTTGCTGCGCTGGGCGAGCTCTTCGGCCAGGGTGGTCTTGAGGGTGTATCCGGCCACGGGCTTGGCGAGGATGCGTTTGACTCCGGCATTGCGCGCGATGATTTTGCTCGGCGCATTGCTGATGCCGGTGAGCATGATCAGCAGGATGTCGTGGTTGAGGCTCGGGTCTTCCTTGATCTTCGCGGCCAGTTGCATGCCAGTCATGCCGGGCATGTTCTGGTCGAGCAGCACGGCGTCGAAATAGTCACGCAGGTGCGCCTTGGTGCGCAGCAGGGCCAAGGCCTCCTTGCCCGACGGCACGGCGCTGACATTCATGCCCCAGGCGCTGCACTGCTGTACCAGGACCTTGCGGCACGTGTCGTTGTCGTCCACCACCAGCACGCGAGCGCCGCGCAGCGGGCCGTCGAGATCGGTAGGCGGTTGTTCGAGGCGCTGGGCGTCTAGCGGCAGGGTCATCCACAGGGTGTTGCCCATGCTGTGGCTGGTCTTGATGCCGAATTCGCCGTGCATCAGCGTGATCAACTGTTTGGCAATCACCAGCCCCAGGTGGCCGCCGAGCTTGTTGCTGGAGAGGAAATGCTTGCTGTGCAGCTCGGCCTGCAACAGTGCTTCACGCTCCCCCGGGGCAATCGGCTCGCCACTGTCTTGCACGGCAATGCGCAGGCGTGGGCTGTCACCGCGCTGGTCGAGGGCGACCACCAGCAGAATCTCGCCGTGGTCGGTCTTCTTCAGGGCGTTTTCCAGCAGGCTCAACAGGGCCTGGCGCAGGCGGGTCGGGTCACCGCTGATGACGCGCGGTACCTGTGGCTGGGTGAAACTGATCAGTTCGATGTTCTGCTGTTCGGCTTTGGCCCGGAAGATGTTCAGGCAATCTTCGATCAAGGCATTGAGGTCGAACTGCACATCGTCTAGCTCGATCTGCCCGGATTCGAGCTTGGAGATGTCGAGGATCTCGTTGATCAGGGTCAGCAGCTCGTTGCCGGCGCTGTGGATAGTCTGCACGTAGTCGCGTTGCTTGACCGACAGCGGCGTGCCGAGCAGCAGCTCAGTCATGCCCAGTACGCCGTTCATGGGCGTGCGGATTTCATGGCTGATCTTGGCCAGAAACTCGGCCTTGGCGTTGATTTCGGCGTTGCTGGCCGCCAGTTCGCGGCTGGCGCTGAAGCGCTCCTCGCTGATGCGCCGCAAGCGTTCACTGACTGCAAGGTTTAGCAACAGGCCGCTGACGCTGGTCAGCCCCAGCAGAATGAACAACAGCCATTGGGTCGGCGTGCGGGTCAGGCCGAGCAGGGCCGGCAAGACCAGCAGGCAGCCGATGTTGAACGCCAGCATGGCCAGGGCAAACAGTCGCGCCGGGGCATAGCCCTTGTGCCAATGGTAGCTGGCCACCAGCAGCATGCTCAAGGTGCTCAGGGCCATCAAGCCGTAGGTCATCAGGTTCAGCGGCAGGGTGTCGACGAACAGCAGCAACAGGCCGCACAGCGTCACCACCAGCATTTCCACTTGCAGCAGGCGGCTCAGGCGCGGTTGTTCACAAGGCTTGAAGAAGCGCAGGGTGAAGGTCAGGCCGGCCAGTGACGCCAACAAAGCGGTGAGGTAGGCCGCCGGTGTTTGCGCCGAATGCCAGAGGCTCCACCAGGGGCCGCTGAGGTTGAGCAGGATCAGCGCACTGAGCAGCATCAGCCCGTGGTAGACCGCCAGCGCCAGGCTGGTGCTGGAGCGCGAATAGGCATAGCGGATCAGGTTGTGCAGCATCAGCATCAGCAGGCAGCCGAACAACAGGCCGAAGAACAGTGGCTGGCGCTGGTCGGCAGCGGCATGGGCGGCGGACTCCAGGCTGATGGCCGGGCGCAACTGATGCTCCGAAACCAGGCGCAGGTAGACGTCCAGGGTTGTCGGGCTGTTGGGCAACGCCAGCACATGGTCACTGCTGCGCAGGTACGGGGTGCCGCTGTCGTTCTGCCGACCACTGTGGATCTGCTTGATCAGCCGGTCGCCCTCAAGGGCATAGAGGTCAAGGCGCGACAGGTCGGGGGCGAAGACCCGCAGCAGTTTTTCCTGCTGCCCGGGTTCCAGGCGGTAGTGCAGCCACAGCGCCTGGTCGGGCGTGGCGGCGTTGAGTTCGTTGAGTTCGAGGGGGCTGAACTGGTTGCGGTAGCGCTCGGAACGTATGTCGCTCAGATGCAGGCTGGCCTGGTCGTCGAGCAAAACCGCCCAGCCACTGCCTTGTTCGGCCGCAGCCGGGAACAAGCAGAGCAGGGTCAGCAAGCTGACGGTAAGGCCAATGGCGATCCTGAGCCAACGCACGACGAAATCCCTTCTTAGCTAAATGCCGGATGATAACTATGCGCGGCGGGCCAAGCCGAAGGCAAGGCCCGTGGCGGGCCCTGTCGACGAGCCGGGGGCAGGACGCTTGCCGCGGCGCTGCCCACTGGCGCTATTTTACTGCTGATGTTCACCGCGCTCGCGGGCAATGGCACGGTAGCCGATGTCCTTGCGGTAGAAGCTGCCTTGCCAGTTGATCTCGGCAGCCAGGCGGTAGGCTTGTTGCTGGGCGGATTCGACGCTGCTGCCCATGGCCGTGGCACAGAGTACGCGGCCGCCGGTGGCAACCACCACGCCGTCCTTGAGTGCGGTACCGGCGTGGAAGACTTTGCCTTCCAGCTTCGCTGCAGCGTCCAGGCCGTTGATCGCAGCGCCTTTGCTATAGTCGCCAGGGTAGCCGCCGGCAGCCAGGACCACGCCCAGGCTCGGACGCGGATCCCACTGTGCTTCGACCTTGTCCAGGGCCTTGGCGAAAGCCGCTTCGATCAGCAGCACCAGGCTCGATTCCAGGCGCAGCATGACCGGCTGGGTTTCCGGGTCGCCGAAGCGGCAGTTGAACTCGATGACTTTCGGGTTGCCGGCCTTGTCGATCATCAGGCCTGCATAGAGGAAACCGGTGTAGACGTTGCCTTCTTCAGCCATGCCGCGCACGGTTGGCCAGATCACCAGGTCCATGACGCGCTGATGCACTTGGGCGGTGACCACTGGCGCTGGAGAGTAAGCGCCCATGCCGCCGGTGTTGGGGCCGGTGTCGCCGTCGCCAACGCGTTTGTGATCCTGGCTGGTGGCCATTGGCAGGACGTTGTGGCCGTCGACCATGACAATGAAGCTGGCTTCTTCGCCGTCGAGGAATTCCTCGATCACCACGCGCGAACCTGCGTCACCGAAGGCGTTGCCAGCGAGCATGTCGCGTACGGCCTCTTCGGCTTCGGCCAGGGTCATGGCAACGATCACGCCTTTACCGGCGGCCAGGCCGTCGGCCTTGATCACGATCGGCGCGCCTTTTTCACGCAGATAGGCCAGTGCAGGCTCGATCTCAGTGAAGTTCTGGTAGTCGGCAGTCGGGATCTTGTGGCGGGCCAGGAAGTCCTTGGTGAACGCTTTGGAGCCTTCCAGCTGGGCAGCGCCCTTGGTCGGGCCAAAGCAGTCCAGGCCGCGGCTGCGGAACAAGTCGACGACACCGGCAACCAGCGGACCTTCAGGGCCGACGATGGTCAGGGCGACATTCTTTTCGGCGAAATCGGCCAGTTGCTCCAGGGCGCTGACGTCGATGTCGACGTTCTCGCACTTGGCTTCGGTGGCGGTGCCGGCGTTGCCTGGGGCCACGAAGACTTTCTCGACCCGAGGGTCCTGAGCGACTTTCCAGGCCAGGGCGTGTTCACGACCGCCGCTACCGATAATCAAAACTTTCATGTCAAAACCTCGATGAAGCTAATTCGGATAATGCTGGTAGGCGGGGCTCTTGTGGGAGCGGGCTTGCCCCGCGATGCGCTGTAACTGACAGATCGCAATCGCGGGTCAAGCCCGCTCCCACAGAGCCTGGCACCAGGTCCTGGTATCAGTGACGGAAGTGACGCATGCCGGTGAAGACCATGGCAATGCCGGCCTCGTCAGCGGCAGCGATGACTTCGGCGTCACGCATCGAACCACCTGGCTGGATCACCGCAGTGATACCGACCTTGGCTGCGTTGTCGATGCCATCACGGAACGGGAAGAACGCATCCGAAGCCATGACCGCGCCCTGTACCTGCAGGCCAGCATGCTCGGCCTTGAACGCTGCAATGCGGGCGGAGTTGACGCGGCTCATCTGGCCGGCACCGACACCGATGGTCTGACGGTTCTTGGCGTAGACGATGGCGTTGGATTTGACGAACTTGGCCACTTTCCAGGCGAAGATCAGGTCGTTGATTTCCTGCTCGCTCGGCGCGCGCTGGGTAACCACTTTCAGGTCGCCTGCGGTGATCATGCCGATGTCGCGGCTCTGCACCAGCAGGCCACCGGTGACGCGCTTGAAGTCCCAGGCAGCGGCGCGCTCAGCCGACCACTCGCCGCAGGTCAGCAGGCGTACGTTGGCCTTGGCTGCGACGACAGCGCGGGCTGCGTCGCTGACGCTCGGGGCGATGATGACTTCGACGAACTGACGCTCGACGATGGCCTTGGCGGTTTCAGCGTCCAGCTCGCGGTTGAAGGCAATGATGCCGCCGAAGGCCGACTCGGTATCGGTTGCGTAGGCCAGTTCGTACGCCTGGCGGATGCCGCCTTCAGCGTCCGGGCTGACCGCCACGCCGCACGGGTTGGCGTGCTTGACGATGACGCAGGCCGGTTTGACGAAGCTCTTCACGCATTCCAGCGCGGCGTCGGTGTCCGCCACGTTGTTGTACGACAGCTCTTTGCCCTGCAGCTGCACGGCGGTAGCGATGCCGGCTTCGGCCGGTTTGGCCTCGACATAGAACGCCGCGCTCTGGTGCGGGTTCTCGCCGTAGCGCATTTCCTGGGCCTTGATGAACTGGCTGTTGAACGTGCGCGGGAATTCGCTGCGGCTTTCAGTGCTGAGGGTGTCAGCGGCCTGGTTCACGGTGCCCATGTAGTTGGCGATCATGCCGTCGTAGGCAGCGGTGTGCTCGAAGGCCTTGAGCATCAGGTCGAAGCGCTGGGCATAGGTCAGACCGCCGGCCTTGAGGTTATCCAGCACCTGGCCGTAGTCGCTGGCGTTGACCACGATAGCGACGTCTTTGTGGTTCTTGGCCGCCGAGCGGACCATGGTCGGGCCGCCGATGTCGATGTTCTCGATGGCGGTCGGCAGGTCACAGCCAGGCTTTGAGATGGTGGCTTCGAACGGGTAGAGGTTGACTGCGACCAGATCGATCGGCTTGATCCCGTGCTCGGCCATGATGGCGTCGTCGGTACCGCGACGGCCGAGGATGCCGCCGTGGATTTTCGGGTGCAGGGTTTTGACCCGGCCGTCCATCATTTCGGCGAAGCCGGTGTAATCGGCAACTTCCACCGCGGCAA
Organism: Pseudomonas rubra; assembly: GCF_028656935.1. Taxonomy (GTDB): domain Bacteria; phylum Pseudomonadota; class Gammaproteobacteria; order Pseudomonadales; family Pseudomonadaceae; genus Aquipseudomonas; species Aquipseudomonas rubra. The sequence goes on along the minus strand of NZ_JAMDGZ010000010.1, from coordinate 73,696 downwards.
CGCCATTGTCCTGGAGCAACTTGAAGGTGCCACCGGTGGACAGGATCTCGACGCCGAGCTGCTGCAGCTCACGGGCGAATTCAAGGATCCCGGTCTTGTCGGAGACGCTGATCAAGGCGCGGCGGATCGGCAGGCGGGTAGTCTGGTCGGTCATTTCAGATTCCATAACGCGGTGAAGTCAAAAAAAGGCGACCTCATCGAATGGGAGCCGCCTTTTCTGGATTGGATTCGTGTTACAGCAAGTCGTACTGCTTGAGTTTCTTGCGCAAGGTGCCGCGGTTGAGTCCGAGCAGCTCGCTGGCCTTGGTCTGGTTGCCCTTGACGTAGTTCATTACGCTTTCGAGCAACGGCGCTTCGACTTCCGAGAGCACCAGGTTGTACACGTCCGTGACGGCCGCGCCCTCCAGATGGGCGAAATAGTTGTGCAGCGCCTTTTCCACACTGCCGCGAAGGGTCTGACCCTCTTCGCTCGGCGTATTCAGGTGCTGTTTCAGGTTGACGTTGTCGCTCACGGGCGTTGTTCCACTCACTAAAGTCTCGGTCATCATCGTCATGCGGCCACCCCTTGTCCGTCCTCTGTCTCAAGGCTCTGTTCACGTTCGCTGAAGAAACCGCGAACGTTGGCGCACTGCGCTTGCGTGTCTTCCAAACGATTGAACCGGGCGCGAAACTCCTTGGCGCCCGGTAGCGTTGCCAGGTACCAGCCGACGTGCTTGCGGGCGATACGTACGCCCATCACATCGCCGTAAAAGGCGTGCAACGCGGTCAGGTGCTCCAGCAGAATTCGTTCCACTTCGTCCAACTGCGGTGCCGGCAGTTTCTCGCCGGTACGCAGGTAATGCTCGATCTCGCGAAAGATCCATGGCCGCCCCTGGGCAGCCCGGCCAATCAACAGGCCGTCGGCTCCGGTCGCATCCAGCACCGATCGAGCCTTTTCGGGCGAAGTGATATCGCCGTTGGCAAAAACCGGGATCGACACCGCCTGTTTGATCGCCGCGATGGTGTCGTACTCGGCTTCGCCGGTGTAGAGGTCGGCACGTGTGCGTCCATGTACAGCCAATGCCTGGATACCGGCCTGTTCGGCGATTCTCGCCACCGTCAGGCCGTTCTTGTTGGCCCTGTCCCACCCCGTGCGGATCTTCAGTGTGACCGGCACGTCCACGGCGGCAACCACCGCGTGGAGGATTTCGCTGACCAGCGCCTCATCTTTCAATAAAGCAGAGCCTGCAGCCTTGTTGCAGACTTTTTTTGCCGGGCAGCCCATGTTGATGTCGATGATCTGCGCGCCAGCCTCGACGTTGGCCCGGGCTGCCGCCGCGAGCATCTGCGCGTCACCGCCGGCGATCTGTACCGAGCGCGGCTCGGGATCACCCTGGTGAATCATGCGCAGGCGCGACTTGCGGCTGTTCCACAGGCTCATGTCGCTGCTGACCATCTCCGACACCACCAGGCCTGCACCCATTCGTCGGCAGAGCTGACGAAATGGCTGATCCGTGACCCCGGCCATCGGCGCGAGGATCAGGGCGTTCTGCAGTGTGTATGGGCCGATGCGTACCGCCGACATAGGAGTTCCCTGTTGTGGGGGCCGATCTTAGAGTTCGAAAAAGGGTGGGCATGATACCCGCTCTCGGTGACCGGATAAAGAAGGATTTGGATAAAATCTGAACAGTTGTGGCGTTATAGCCTGAGGTTTGATTGCCGGGGCAGGTGCCAGTCGGCTGGCGTCAGAGAACCCGGCGCCAGTTGGCCGGGCTATTCCGGCGAGCGGAAGCTCAGGCTGTAGTTGACCGCCTTGGGGCCCGGATCGAGGATGTCCAGGGCGATGTGGATTGGCGTCTGGCTGGGCATTTCGCCCTTGCCGGCCAGCTCACCGCTGAGGTACTCGGTGGGCTTGAAGCGGCGGCTGGCGATCAATTGGCCATTGAGGTCGGCAAAACGCAGCTCCAGCAGCGGGAACGGCTGGGAGAAGGGCGCACGGTTGTAGATGATCGCATCGACGATCAAGGCGCCGTTGAAGTCCGGGTGGCTGCGCACGACCAGGTTGCTGCTCTTGATCCGGGCAATGTCGACCCGTGACGGTACCTGGCAGCCGACGCTCGGGCAGAGGGTCTGGAACCAGGGGCGGTAGCGATCCTGGCGGGCCAACTCGTCGAACTGATACCAGATGTACTGGCCGGCCAGCGCTGCTGCGGCCAGCAGGATCAGCAGGATCCACAGCAGGCGCTTGCCCCAGTTGACCTTGGGTTTCTGCCAGCCCAGCTGGATCGGGTCGTCGACCAGCTCGAGCAGCGGCTCCTTGCGGGCCGGACGGCTGCTGACCGGGCTCAGGCCAGGTTCGCGACGCTCGTCCAGCTCAGGTTCGGGGCTGTCCAGTTCGTCGTCAGGCTCGCGCGCGGACAGGCGCTCGCCTGGCAGTTCGTCGTCATCGGCGCGCAGCGAATGCGCCGGCGGCACCACTGCGTCGAGGTCGTCGTCGAGCACATCGAGCGACAAAGACGGCTCGGTGCGCTCGCCCGGTGCCGGCGCAAGGTCCAGGGCTTCCTGTTCGATCAGTGGCGGTTGTGGCTCGTCCAGCTCGGCGGCCAGTGCGTCGCGTTCTGCCGCCGGGCTGCTGAACAGGCTGTCGGGCCAGTGCTGGTCGTCCTGCTCCGGGCTGTCGCGGTGCGCGCTGAGGCTGTCTTCGCGCGCTGCGACGGCTTTGAATTCGGTGGTTGGCTGGATTTCGCGCTGCTCCAGGCGTGCCAGCTCCTGGTCGAGGTCGAGCTGGTCGAGGTCAAGCTCGGCAGCGCTCCACTCATGCTGGCTGGGCGGCTGCACAGGCGCCACCTGCGGCTCGACCGGCATCGGCGGTGCAGGCGGGTTCTGCGCCGCGTTTTGCTCCAGCAGTTGCTTGGCGGCGTTGAACACTTGCAGGCAAGCGCCGCAACGCACCACACCGCGGGCCACGCTCAACTGATTGTGGCTGACGCGAAAGCTGGTCTGGCAATGCGGGCACTGGGTGACGAAACTGTCGGTCATGCGGCGGTCCGGGTTATGCAGAAGGTTATTCTAGGCGCACTTAGCGGCGTCGACCACTGATGCGTACCCAGCCATCGCGTACCGCGATCGGGTCCAGGTCGAAGTCCTTGGCGTAGGCCGCGGCGACTTCATCGCCTTGCTCTGCGAGAATCCCCGACAGTGCCAGCAGGCCACCCGGACGCACCAGCGCGGACAGTTGCGGGGCCAGCGAGACCAGTGGGCCGGCCAGGATGTTGGCGACCAGCACGTCGGCCTGCATGGCCGGCATGTGCTCGGGCAGGTACAGGGCGAATTTCTCGTCGGCGATGCCATTGCGTCCGGCGTTGTCGCGCGAGGCTTCCAGGGCCTGCACGTCGATGTCGGTACCGACCGCTTCGCGGGCGCCGAGCAGCAGCGCGGCGATGGCGAGGATGCCCGAGCCGCAACCGAAATCGAGCACCTGGGTATCTTTGAGTTCCTGGCCGTCGAGCCACTCCAGGCACAAGGCGGTGGTCGGGTGGGTACCGGTGCCGAAGGCCAGGCCCGGATCGAGCAGCAGGTTGACCGCCTCAGGCTCGGGCGCCACATGCCAGCTTGGCACGATCCACAGGCGCTGGCCGAAACGCATCGGCTGGAAATTGTCCATCCAGCTGCGTTCCCAGTCCTGGTCTTCGATGACTTCAGCCTGGTGCTCCGGCAGCGCGGCGCCGGTCAGCAGTTGCAGGTGGGCGAACACCGCGCTGGCATCGGTGTCGGCTTCGAACAACGCCAGCAAGTGGGTATGCGACCACAGCGGGGTGGTGTTGAGGTCCGGTTCGAAGATCGGCTGATCTTCGGCATCCATGAAGGTGACCGAAACGGCGCCTACTTCGAGCAGGGCATCTTCATAGGTTTCGGCTTGTTCCGGGCTGATGGCCAGACGTACTTGCAGCCAAGGCATGGCGGGCACCTTTGGAAAAATCTACAGGGGCAGCCCGAGGCTGCGAGAAGCCCGCCAGTTTACTTGAGTACGAGGGTTTTGTGGGATCCCACTGTAGGCCAAAAAAAAGACCCCGGTCACAGGACCGGGGTCTTTTTCACTTCACTGCCGAATCACTCCTGGTTAGCCAGTTTGTGTTCCAGATAGTGAATGTTGACGCCACCTTTGCAGAAACCTTCATCACGCACCAGGTCGCGGTGCAGCGGGATGTTGGTCTTGATACCGTCGACGACGATTTCATCCAGGGCATTGCGCATGCGCGCCATGGCTTCGTCGCGGTCCTTGCCGTAGGTGATCAGCTTGCCGATCAGCGAGTCGTAGTTCGGCGGTACCGCATAACCACTGTACAGGTGCGAATCGACGCGCACGCCGTTGCCGCCCGGGGCGTGGAAGTGCTTGACCGTGCCTGGGCTCGGGATGAACTTCTTCGGGTCTTCGGCGTTGATCCGGCACTCCAGCGAGTGACCGCGAATCACCACGTCATCCTGGCTGAACGACAGCTTGTTGCCAGCGGCGATGCTGAGCATCTCCTTGACGATGTCGATACCAGTGACCATCTCCGAAACCGGGTGCTCGACCTGAACACGGGTGTTCATTTCGATAAAGTAGAACGCACCGTTTTCATAGAGGAACTCAAAGGTGCCAGCGCCACGATAGCCGATGTCGATACACGCCTTGACGCAGCGCGCGAAGACTTCCTGGCGAGCCTTCTCGTCGATGCCCGGGGCCGGTGCTTCTTCCAGTACCTTCTGGTGGCGGCGCTGCAGCGAGCAGTCACGGTCACCCAGGTGCACGGCGTTGCCCTGGCCGTCGGACAGGACCTGAACTTCCACGTGACGTGGGTTGGTCAGGAACTTCTCGAGGTAGACCATCGGGTTGCCGAAGGCCGCGCCAGCTTCGCTGCGGGTCAGGATGGCCGAAGCGATCAGGTCTTCTTCCTTGTGCACCACGCGCATGCCGCGACCACCACCGCCACCGGCGGCCTTGATGATCACCGGATAGCCGACTTCACGGCCAATGCGCAGGGCTTCTTCTTCGTCTTCGGGCAGCGGGCCGTCGGAGCCCGGTACGGTAGGAACGCCGGCTTTGATCATCGCGTCCTTGGCCGAAACCTTGTCGCCCATCAGGCGAATGGTGTCGGCTTTCGGGCCAATGAAGGCAAAGCCGGAGTTCTCGACCTGCTCGGCGAAATCGGCGTTTTCCGCAAGGAAACCGTAGCCTGGGTGAATGGCGGTAGCGCCGGTCACTTCAGCTGCGGCGATGATCGCCGGGATGTGCAGGTAGGACTGGCTGGCCGAAGCCGGGCCAATGCACACCGATTCGTCGGCCAGGCCCAGGTGCATCAGTTCGCGGTCAGCCGTGGAGTGTACGGCGACGGTCTTGATGCCCAGCTCTTTACAGGCACGCAGGATCCGCAGGGCAATTTCCCCGCGGTTGGCAATCAGGACTTTTTCCAGCTTCGCAGACATCGTTGGCTCTCCGCAGGTCAAACGATGGTGAACAGCGGCTGGTCGAACTCAACCGGCTGACCGTCTTCTACCAGGATGGATTCGATCACACCGCTGGTTTCAGCTTCGATGTGGTTCATCATCTTCATGGCTTCGACGATGCACAGGGTGTCGCCTTTCTTCACGGTCTGGCCGACTTCAACGAAGGAGGGCGAAGTAGGCGAGGCTTTGCGGTAGAAGGTACCGACCATTGGCGAACGGGCAACGGTGCCGTTGAGCTTCGGAGCGGCGGCTTCGGCAGGCGCTGCGGCAGCAGCAGGGGCGGCGACCGGTGCGGCAACAGGCGCAGCGACTGGAGCCGGAGCGTAGTACTGCTGGGCTGGAGTCTTGCTGTTACGGCTGATCCGGACGGATTCCTCGCCTTCCTTGATCTCCAGCTCGTCGATGCCAGACTCTTCCAGCAGTTCGATCAGTTTCTTGACTTTACGGATATCCATTAATCAGCAACTCCCAAGGTTCGGTCAGGGGCGTAAATATAAAAACGTGTTAGCAAACGTTTCTTGTGAGCCCTGGCCTTACAGGCCAGGTTCTCGTCATCAGGGCTTTGCGTTAGCAGCCAGGTGTTCCATGGCAGACTCCAGGGCCAGGCGGTAACCGCTGGCGCCCAGGCCGCAAATCACCCCTACGGCGACATCAGAAAAGTAGGAGTGATGGCGAAAAGGTTCGCGTTTGTGCACGTTGGACAGATGCACTTCGATGAATGGGATGCTCACCGCCAGCAACGCGTCACGTAATGCGACACTTGTGTGTGTAAAAGCCGCCGGATTGATCAGGATGAAATCCACGCCTTCGCTGCGCGCAGCATGGATGCGGTCGATCAATTCGTACTCGGCATTGCTTTGCAGGTACTGCAGGTGATGGCCGGCGGCGCGGGCGCGCTGTTCCAGATCCTGGTTGATCTGGGCCAGGGTCACGGCGCCATAGACGCCCGGTTCGCGGGTCCCGAGCAGGTTCAGGTTGGGGCCGTGCAGTACCAGTAGCGTTGCCATCTGTGGTTCCTTTTTATCTTTAGGAAACTTTGCGCGGCGACTATGCCGTAAACCGGCAGGCACTGTCCAGTTGCCGACAGTAGCCAGCACGATGACCGATATTCACGCTAAATATGTGACTAATTTATTAATTTCGGTCATCGAAACCGGCTATTTAACGGCCAGAGGAAGTTATAGACCCAGATCGGCGCGAATGCGCGTCAGATGTGCGGCAAATTCGCCGGCGTTTATCTCGCCAACCAGGCGATCGGCCTTGATTTCGCTGCCGTTCGCGGCAAAGAACAACAGTGCGGGTGGGCCAAACAGCTGGTAGCGGTCGAGCAGGGCGCGCTGCTGGGCGTTGCTCTGGGTGATATCGAAGCGCAGCAGCTTGTAATCCTTGAGCTGCGGTTGCACGGCTGGGGCATTGAGCACTTCGTGCTCGATCACCTTGCAACTGATGCACCAGTCGGCGTACCAGTCCAGCAGCACCGGCTGGCCGGCAGCTTTGGCGGCGGCCAGGGCGCTATCGAGCGCTGCGGGTGTGCTGATGGTCTGCCAGTCGCTGGTGCTGCCGGCCTGGGTAGCGCCAGTGCTGCCGGCGCTGCTTGCCTGGGGCAGCGGACGCAGCGGATCGCTCTGGCCGCTGAGGGCGCCATACCAGCAGGCCAGGGCATAGAACAGCAGGGCCAGGCCCAGCAGTTGTGCCAGGCGCTGAAGGCTGGTTTTCACGGTGAACTCCAGGGCGCCAAGGAACACGGCGGTACCGGCCGCCAGCAGGCCGACCAGCAACAGCGTGACCTGGCCCGGCAACACGCGGCTGAGCAGGCCGATGGCCAGGCCGAGCAACAGCACACCGATGGCGTTTTTCACCGTCACCAGCCACGGCCCGCTTTTCGGCAGCCAGGCCGCGCCACCGGTGGCAATCAGCAGCAGTGGTGCGCCCATGCCCAGGCCCAGGGCGAACAGTTTCAGCGCACCGCCCAAGGCATCTCCACTGGCGCTGATGTACAGCAAGGCGCCGGCCAGAGGTGCCGACACGCACGGCGACACCAACAGGCTGGAGAACACCCCGAGGATTGCCGCACCGATCAGCGAGCCGCCTTTGGTCTGGCCAACCAGACGCTCCAGACGGCTGCTGAGCGCGTGAGGCAGTTTGAGCTCGAACAGGCCGAACATGGCCAGGGCGAACAGTACGAAGAACAGCGCGAACGGCACCAGCACCCAGGCCGATTGCAGGCGCGCCTGCAGGTTCAGGCCGGCGCCGAACAGGCCCATCAAGGCGCCGAGCAGGGCGAAACAGGCGGCCATTGGCAGCACATAGGCCAGCGACAGGGCGAAGCCGCGCAGGCCGCCAACCTGGCCGCGCAAGACGACGCCGGAGAGGATCGGCAGCATGGGCAGCACGCAAGGGGTGAAGGTCAGGCCGACGCCGGCGAGGAAAAACAGCAGCAGGCTTTTCCAGTCCCAGCCGGTCTCGGCGCTTGCTGGCGACTTGCCGGCGACGCCGTCGATGCTCAGGCGTGCGGTTTCTGGTGGGTAGCACAGCCCCTTGTCGGCGCAGCCCTGGTAGCCGACCAGCAGGGTGTAGGCGCGTGGTTCGTTGGCCGGGCGGGGAATCTCGATGTCGAGGATGCCGTGGTAGACCTCGACGTCACCAAAGAACTCATCGTGCTTGGCTTCACCGGGCGGGATCTGCGCCGAGCCCAGGGCGATGTCGGCAGGTTCGCTGCGAAACTGGAAGCGGTGGCGGTACAGGTAGTAACCGTCGGCGGCGACGAAACGCAGCTTCAGGGTTTGCCCCTCATCCTGCACCAGGCTCAGCTTGAAGGCTTCGTGCACCGGCAGGAACTCGGCGCTGTTGCTCAGCGACGCGGCGCCCAGCGTGGCACTGGGGCGATTGTCGAGCAGGCCGGCGCCGACGGCGGGCAAGGCCAGTACCAGAAACAGGAGGCAAAGCAGGCGGCGCATGACGATCTCGCTGTGCAAAAGTGCCTGCATGATAACGGACTTTTGTAGGAGCGGGCTTGCCCCGCGATTGGAGTGCCCGGATCGCGGGGCAAGCCCGCTCCTACAGGCGATGGCCGCGACACATTCTCACAGGCGAAACGCCCGCACCGCCGTATTCAACTCCCCGCCAAGCCGAAGCAACTGTTCACCCTGCTCACGACCTTCACCAATGCGCTGCAGGTTGTCTTCACCCAGGTCATGAATCCGCTCGCTGTGATCGCGAATCTCGCTCACCGCGCCGCTTTGCTGGGCGGTGACATCGGCAATGCGTACGGCGGTGGCGGAGATGGTCTGGATCGCCGCGACAATCTCATCCAGTGCACCGTCAGCCGCCTGGGCCTGATCAGCGGTGGCTTCGGCATGTTCAAGCTGGGTGCGCATGCCTTCAACCGAGTCGCGCGCCGCCTGCTGCAAGCGCCCGATCAGGGTCTGGATCTCGCCAGTGGCGCCGGTGGTACGCTGGGCCAGTGAGCGTACTTCTTCTGCGACCACGGCAAAACCGCGGCCCATCTCCCCGGCCCGCGCCGCTTCGATCGCGGCATTCAGGGCCAGCAGGTTGGTCTGTTCGGCAATCGAACGGATCACTGTCAACACACCGCCAATGGTCGCCGACTCTTCAGCCAGTTGCTCGATCATCTGCGCGTTGCCTTGCACCTCATCGACCAGCGCCCGCAGCCCTGCCAGGCTCTGACCGATCACTGCCTGGCCTTGCTTCACCGCCCGTCCGGCATCATGGCTGGCGTCGGCAGCCTGGCTGGCATCGCCGGCTACCTGGAGGATGGTGGCTTCCAGTTCGCCCAGGGCGTCGCGGATCTGTGCGGTATCGCCGGCCTGGCGTTCAGCGCCGTCGTGCAGGGCGCTGCTCATGCCCGCCAGGGCGTGGCTGCTGTCGGCGACCTGCTCTGCGTTGTGGCGCAGGGTGCCGACCAGTTCGACCAGATAGACCCGCAGGCGGTTGAGCGAATCCTGGATGTCGTGCATCTCACGGTTGCTCCTGCCCAGGGCGATTACCTGGCTGAAGTCACCCTCGGCCCAGCGCGACAGGGCCGGCGCGAGGTTGCTCAAGGCCCGGGCCAAGCGCCGCTGCAGGGTATCGATGAGCAGGGCGATGAGCAGGATCAGGCCGATCATCAAGCCCTGAATAACGCGCACCTCACCTTGGATAGTGGCGTGCTGGCTGCGTACGCCCGGTTCGAGCTCGGCGATGGCCTGCTGCACGGCAGCGATGCGTTCATGGGTGCTGGCGGCCAGCTCGGCGCGTTGCTTGATCTGCTCCCGGGTGCGTTGCAATTCGCCGGGGTAGCGTTTGATCAGGCTGTTGAGTTCGCGCTTGAGGGCAATGCCCTGGTCTTCAGCGGCGGTGCTGGCCTGGGCTTCCAGGCCCATCAGTGCGGCAAAGTCATCGGCGCTGGATTCGCTGGCAGCCGTCACCCCGAGCAGGGGCAGTTGCTCAAGTACCTGAGCCTGGGCGGCGATCTGTTGCAGCTCACGCTCGACTTCATCGGCCAGTTCGCTGCGTCCGCTGCTGACCAGCTTGTCCCGGGCAAGCGATAGGCGGGACAGGTGCAATGACGCGCTGAACAGCGCTGGAGCATAAGCTGCGGCGTTAGTGCTGGTACTGCTCTGGGCATAGCTGGCCAGTTGTTCGAGGCTGGCGCCCAACTCGCGTTCTGCCTGCAGCAGCAGGGCCTGGGGATCACCGGCCAGCTTGCCGGCGCCGAGCAGTTCATTGCCGGTGAAGCGCTGCAGGTTTTCCAGGCTCGGGCGCAGGGATGCAGCTAGCGTCGTTGGCAGTTGCTTGAGCTCGCCTTCAAGGGCAGCCGTGGCCTGTACGGCCGTGGCGTGGCGCAGGGCGTCGCCGCTGCTCAGGTAGTCCTGGATATTGCGCGCTGCCTGGTTCTGGAACTGCTGCGACAGCGCAAGGTAGCGCTCCATCAATTGATAGGGGCGCTCAAGAGCGCGCTGCGACCACCACAGGGTCGCACCCAGAGCGATGCACACGGTGACCAGTAACAGGGTATTGAAATTGGTGAGCAGCTTCAGGCGCATGTCCGGTGTCTACCAACGGCCGAATGGTAAGCGCCTGAAGTTATTGCGTTTTCATGACCGGGTTATGACGAGGTAGGTCAATTGCTGAAAAAAGCTGGCACTTGGCCTTTACGCGTCCACCCGTTGTACGCAGTTACGTCCGGCGCCTTTGGCCCGGTACAGCGCCTCGTCGGCAGCGGTGGCCATGCTCAGGGCATCCAGGCCTTCGCTCAGTTGCACCACGCCGGCGCTGAAGGTGCACGACAGGTCACGTGGCTGGGCCGGGTAGTGGATTTCGGCAAAGCGTCGACGGATCTCGTCGAGCACCTTGTGCGCTGCGCCCAGGTCAGTGTTGGGCATGACGATGGCAAATTCTTCACCACCGTAGCGGCCAATGAAGTCAGTCTTGCGCAGGCGCTGCTTGAGGAACAGTGCCAGGCTCTTGATCACCCGGTCGCCCATGGGGTGGCCGTGGCTGTCGTTGACCTTCTTGAAATGGTCGATATCGAGCATGGCGAAGCTCAGAGGCTGCTCTTCGCGACGCGCACGAAAGCTGCAGTCCTCCAGCAGTTGCAGGATGTGAGTGTGGTTGTACAGCCCGGTCAGGCTGTCGCGGACCATGCGTGCCTTGAGGTTGCGCGCACGCGCGGCGCGGTTGCGCACGGTGGTGATCAAGTGGCGCGAGCGTATCGGCTTGGTTAAAAAGTCATCACCGCCCTCGCTCATGGCATCGAGCTGTTTGTCGAGGTCGTCTTCGGCCGACAGGTAAATGATCGGCACGCTGACATAGCGGTCATTGTGACGGATCACCTTGGCCAGCTCGGTGCCGTTGCAGGCCGGCATATACATGTCGAGGATGATCAGGTCGGGCTGAAAGTCGGCGAGCTCGGCCATGGTCTGTATCGGGTCGGTCAGGGTCCGGGTGACGATCCCGGCGCTGTTGAGCAGGCGTTCGGTGTGCAGGGCCTGGGCCCGCGAATCGTCAATGATCAGCACTTTGAAGGGTTCGTACTGGGTGACGCTGGTCAGCAGCTCGACTTTTTCCAGCAGGCTCGAGGCTTCCAGGGTGCCGGTGAGGAACTCCTGGCCGCCCGCACGTACGGCGGCCAGGCGGGTCGGGGTGTCGGTTTCGTGCAGGCTGAAGAACAGCAAAGGTATGCGCTGTTCAAGCCCCTGTTGGGCCTGCGCGGCCAGTTGCAAGCCGACACCGGGGCCGGTGAAGTCGACGTCCATGACGATTGCCGAGGGCAGTCGCTCGCTCATGGTCGCCTGGAATGCGGCGGCGCTGTACAAGGCTTGTACACCCAGACCGAAAAACTCCAGCTGCTGGGTCAGGCGCTCGGCACGGTCGTGGTCCTGAAGCATGATGTACACCGGCTTGCGCAAGGGCGGCAGTGGCACTTGTTCAAGTTGGTCGCCCTGGCGCAGGCCAGTGCGCGACAGGCGCTGCATCAGCCGGTTGAGTTCACTGATCAGTTGGCTGCTCAGGCGTGCGCTGTTGGCCTCGACCGCATTCAGGGCCTGGCCGATGGCTTCGGCCAGTTGGCTGTGCTCGGGTTGCTCGAAGCGTTCGGCATAGCGTTGCAGGCGCAGGTTGGCTTCGCACAGCTCGCCGAGGTCGCCAGTCGACCACTCGCTGCGCTGCAGGCGCTGCCAGATCTCGAGGATTTGCCGGGCCTGATGAATGACCCGTTGGGCAAAGTGTTGCTTGAGGCGCTCACGATTCGGGTCTTCTGGCTCGGTCATGTCCTGACTACTTATAAGGGGTGAGGCTGAGTTCGAGTGATGGCTCTATGCTAGCACCACTTTCCTGGCAATCGAGTGCCTTGTATCAATTAACTGTACAAGTCTGTTTATTCAATTGCTGACTCAAGAGTCGCTTATGCGATCCTGCTGGCTTGATTTATAGTGCAGCGATACTTGCCGACCCCGGCAGGTGGCGCTGGGCACAAAAAGCCCATCGCGCTGGCACGAAGCCCGGGGGCTGCGGTCGAACCCCTTGAACCGACGTGACTCAAAGGACAACGCCATGCTGGACTGGAAAAACCGTACAGGCAAAGCCGAGGCGCGTGAGCGGGTCGAGCCGCGCACCGCCGCTACCCGCAGCTACTTCGGCGGGTTGCTGTTCAGCCGCGCCCTGGGCTCGCTGATCGGCCTGTACCTGCTGGTGTGCGCGGGCCTGGGTTGGTACTGGAGCGAAGAGCCCGATCTGTTCCCGGTGCAGCAGAACGCCCAGGCCGCCGCAGAAAAAACCGGCAAGCAGATGGTGGTCGGCTACACCACCATCGAAACCCTCAAGACCGTGGCCGGTACGCTGCTCAACAAGCCCGGCGGCTACATTTCCAACGACCGTTTCCCGCCAGGCCTGTGGATGGACAACATGCCCAGTTGGGAATACGGCGTGCTGGTCCAGGTGCGCGATCTGAGCCGCGCCCTGCGCAAGGATTTTGCCCGCTCGCAGTCGCAGTCCACCGAAGACGCTGACCTGGCCAAGGCCGAGCCGCGCTTCAACTTCGACAACAAGAGCTGGATCCTGCCGTCGAGCGAATCCGAGTTCCAGGAAGGCATCAATTCGCTGACCCGCTACCAGAACCGCCTGGCCTCGCCGGAACAGCAGGGCGCGCTGTTCTACACCCGCGCCGACAACCTCAACAACTGGCTGGGCGACGTCGCCACTCGCCTGGGCTCGCTGTCGCAGCGGCTGTCGGCCAGTGTTGGTCGGGTCAAGCTCAACAGCACCTTGAAGACCGAGTCGGTGGTCCCGGGGCAAGTGCCGCAGCTTGACGAGGAGGTGGTCGAAACCCCATGGCTGCAGATCGATAACGTCTTCTACGAAGCCCGCGGCCAGGCTTGGGCGCTGTCGCACCTGCTGCGCGCCATCGAGGTCGACTTCGCCGACGTGCTGGCGAAGAAGAACGCCACGGTCAGCGTGCGGCAGATCATCCGTGAGCTGGAAGCCTCGCAGGAGCCTCTGTGGAGCCCGATGGTGCTCAACGGCAGCGGTTTCGGCATGTGGGCCAACCATTCGCTGGTCATGGCCAACTACATCTCGCGGGCCAACGCTGCGGTGATCGACCTGCGTCAACTGCTGACCCAGGGCTGATCCGGTGGCCATCTCCAAGCAGGAGGCGGCGCACCGCGCCGCCTCCGACCTCGAACGGATTGCCTGGGTCGACGAGAACGATCAGTTGCTCGGCGCCTTGCCCCGTGCCGAACTGCGCGAACGCGGCCTGATCGGACGTGGTACCTACATCCTGCTGTTCAACTACGCCGGTGAGCTGTGTGTACACCGGCGTACCGAAAGCAAGGCGATCTACCCGGGGTACTGGGACGTGGCGGCCGGTGGCATGGTGCAAGCGAATGAGAGCTTTGCCGAATCGGCAGCCCGCGAACTGGAAGAAGAGCTTGGGGTAAGCGGGGTCGAGCTCACCGCCCACGAGTGCTTTTTCTTTGACCAGCCGGGCAACCGGCTCTGGTGCGCGGTGTTCTCGGCGGTCTGGGACGGGCCTTTGCGCCTGCAGCCCGAAGAGGTCAGCGAGGCGCGCTTCATCCCCGTCGAACAAGCCTTGGCCGACAGCCGGCAACAGCCGTATTGCCCCGATTCGCTGGCGGCTTTGCAACGCTACATCGACCGTCGAGCCTGACGTCGCAAATCACATGCAAAATGGCGCAGTTTTGTACTTAGCATTCGCGACATTTATCGTTACACTGCGCGGCCTTTAAGGCTGCCGCACGCTTCATGCGGCAGTTGCGCTGCCCCTGCCAGAGTGGGGCTTCGCGGTCGGTACCCCGCCAGGGGCGTCGACCAGTTTTTATCCTCACCGTAGAGGATCAAAAGTGGCCAAGAAAGCCGCATCATTCGCCGCCCTGGGTGGCCTGGTGTTCTCCACCGATGCAGGTCGGCATTGCCCGGACTGCAGCAAACCCATAGATGCCTGCATCTGCAAACAGACGCTCATCCCCGAAGGCGATGGCATTGCTCGCGTGCGTCGCGAAAGCAAGGGCCGTGGCGGCAAGACGGTGACGACCATCAGCGGCGTGCCGCTGCCCCTGGAACAGCTCAAGGATCTGGCCGGCACGCTCAAGCGTCGCTGTGGAACCGGCGGCGCGTTGAAAGACGGGGTCATCGAAATCCAGGGCGATCATGTCGAGCTGTTACTGGCCGAGTTGATCAAACAGGGCTTCAAAGCGAAAAAATCCGGCGGCTGAACGCTGCAACGCGATTTTTTGCCATTGGCTTTCTAAACTCGTTCCCGTCGTCAGGGTCTATCCCTGAGCACGGATAATCGTCACTTTCAGGTTTTACACTGCGCCCGCCCCATGCCGGCCGGTGTTATTCGACTTTCTATATAGGGGACTTCAATGTCCGTACGACGCACACGCAAAGACGATGGCAGCCAATGGACAGTTGCGGACAGCCGCAGTGTTTACGGCATTCGCCATTGGGGGGCCGGTTACTTCGCAATCAACGAGGCCGGGCGCGTCGAAGTCCGCCCGAACGGGCCAGGCAGTGCGCCGATCGACCTGTTCGAACAGGTAGACGAGTTGCGCAAGAGCGGCCTGTCGCTGCCGCTGCTGGTACGTTTCCCGGACATCCTCCAGGACCGCGTGCGCCAGCTGACCGGCGCCTTCGATGCCAACATCGCGCGCCTGGAGTACCAGAGCCAGTACACCGCCCTGTACCCGATCAAGGTCAACCAGCAAGAAGCGGTGGTCGAGAACATCATCGCCACCCAGAACGTCTCCATTGGCCTGGAAGCGGGCTCCAAGCCCGAGCTGCTGGCCGTGCTGGCGCTGGCGCCGAAGGGCGGCACCATCGTCTGCAACGGTTACAAGGACCGCGAGTTCATCCGCCTGGCATTGATGGGCCAGAAGCTGGGGCACAACGTTTTCATCGTCATCGAGAAAGAGTCGGAAGTGGCTCTGGTGATCGAGGAGGCAGCCGAGCTCAAGGTCAAGCCGCAGGTCGGCCTGCGCGTGCGCCTGTCGTCGTTGGCGTCGAGCAAGTGGGCCGATACCGGGGGCGAGAAATCCAAGTTCGGCCTGTCGGCGGCGCAACTGATTTCGGTGGTTCAGCGTTTCCGCGATGCTGGCCTGGACCAGGGCATCCGCCTGCTGCACTTCCACATGGGCTCGCAGATCGCCAACCTGGCCGACTACCAGCACGGCTTCAAGGAAGCCATCCGTTATTACGGCGAACTGCGTGCACTGGGCCTGCCGGTCGATCATATCGACGTCGGCGGCGGCCTGGGCGTGGACTATGACGGTACCCACTCGCGTAACGCCAGCTCGATCAACTACGATATGGACGACTACGCCGGTGTCGTGGTTGGCATGCTCAAGGAGTTCTGCGATGCCCAGGGCCTGCCGCATCCGCACATCTTCTCCGAGAGCGGCCGTGCGCTGACCGCGCACCATGCCATGCTGGTGGTACAGGTGACCGACGTCGAGAAGCACAACGACGAAGTACCGGTGATCGATAACAAGCAAAGCCTGCCCGAGACCGTACAGTGGCTGGTTGACCTCTTGGGCCCGACCGATATCGAGATGGTCACCGAGACCTACTGGCGCGCCACTCATTATATGAGTGACGTGGCTGCCCAGTACGCCGACGGCAAGATCACCCTGGCCGAGAAAGCCCTGGCCGAGCAGTGCTACTTTGCCGTTTGCCGGCGCCTGCACAACTCGCTCAAGGCCCGTCAGCGCTCGCACCGCCAGGTGCTCGACGAACTCAACGACAAGCTGGCCGACAAGTACATTTGCAACTTCTCGGTGTTCCAGAGCCTGCCCGATACCTGGGCGATCGGCCAGGTCCTGCCGATCCTGCCGTTGCACCGGCTGGACGAAGAGCCGCTGCGCCGCGCCGTGCTGCAAGATTTGACCTGCGACTCGGACGGCAAGATCAATCAGTACGTCGACGAGCAGAGCATTGAGACCAGCCTGCCGGTGCACGCCATCAACGAGGGTGAGGACTACCTGCTGGGGATCTTCCTGGTCGGTGCCTACCAGGAAATCCTCGGTGACATGCACAACCTGTTTGGTGACACCGACTCGGTGAACATCTACCAGAACCCGAACGGCAGCGTGTACCACGCCGGGATCGAGACCCACGACACCATCGAAGACATGCTGCGCTACGTGCACTTGTCGCCGGAGGAGTTGATGACGCACTACCGCGACAAGTGCGCCAGCGCCAAGATCACGGCCCGTGAAAAGACCCAGTTCCTTGATGCGCTGCGTCTGGGGCTGACCCGCTCGTCTTACCTGTCGAGCTGATGCCATCGCGGGGCAAGCCCGCTCCCACATTGTGGGAGCGGGCTTGCCCCGCGATGCACCTAGACTATCGCCGCCCGAACCACCCATCACGCCGCTGCAACCGCCAGCCCATCACCCCCAGCGTCACCCCGCGCAAGGCCATGAACAGCAGAAACCCCAACCACAGGCCGTGGTTGCCCAGGTCCCGGGCGACATAGGCGAACGGCAGGGCGATGACCACGCTGAGCAGCATTGCATTGCGCATCTCCCGTGCCCGCGTGGCGCCGATGAACAAACCATCCAGTAGATAACTCCACACCGCAATCAACGGCAGCAGCGCCAGGTAGGGCAGGTACTGGTAGGCAGTGTCGCGCACGATGCTGATATCGGTCTGCATATTGATGAACAGATGCCCCCCCAGCAGAAACAACACGGCAAAACCGCTGCTGGCCAGCAGCGACCAGCCGCAGGCGACGGTCAGCGAACGCCGTAGCGCCTGGCGATCACCGGCGCCGATGGCATGCCCGCACAGCGCCTCCACTGCATGGGCCAGGCCATCGAGGGCATAAGCGGTAAGCAGCAGGCCGTTGAGCAGTAAGGCGTTGGCCGCTACGGTTGCTTCACCCAGGCGCGTGCCTTGCACGGTGATCAGGAAGAACACCGCCTGCAGTGCCAGGCTGCGAATAAAGATGTCGCGGTTGACGCCGAGCAGCGGTCGCCAGCTCTGCCAGCGTGCCAGGCGCGCCCAGGCAATCTTCCCGGGAAAGGCGCGCAGGGCCGGGCGGGTCAGGGCCAGGCCGAGCAGGGCGGCGCTCCATTCGGCAATCACCGAGGCCCGCGCCGAACCGATCACGCCCCAGTCCAGGCCGAGCACGAACCACAAATTGAGGGCAATGTTGAACAGGTTGGTGGTCAGCAGGATCGCCAGTGGCGCCTTGGCATTCTGGGTGCCGAGGAACCAGCCGACCAGGGCAAAGCTGGCCAGCGCCGCCGGCAGGCCCAGCAGGCGGGTCTGGAAGAAGTCGTGAGTGGATTGCTCCAGCGCCGCCGTGGGTTGCATCAGTTGCAGCGCCAGCTGGCTGAATGGCAGCGCCAGCAAGCCCAGCAATAGAGCAAACAACAGTGCCAATAGCAGGCCTTGCAGCAACACCTGGCGTAGTCCTGCGCCGTCGGCGCGCCCCGCAGCCTGGGCGGCGAAGCCGGTCGAACCCATGCGCAGAAAGCCCATGACCCAGGCCAGGAAGGTATACAGGCTGGCGCCCACGGCCACTGCGCCAAGTTGATGGGCATGGGGCAGATGGCCGATTACGGCGCTATCGACCAGGGCCACCAGGGGCACGGAAATATTTGAAAGTATCATCGGCGCGGCCAGCGCCCAGACCTTGAATTGGGTCGGGCGGTCGCGCCAGTCGGTCAGCAAACGGGACATGGAAGCTCCTGGCGAGCCGGCATTGTAGCCGCTGCGGGCACTAAATCGTGCGAAGGCGGTCTAACATCCGCGCGCCCTATCACCGTTGCGATGCGGTTAATATATAGTGCACACCTAAGATTCCGCTGCCCGAGAGTTACTACTCCCATGCTCAACAAAGGATTGTTGCTGGCCTGCGCGCTGGCCTTGCTCAGTGCCTGCGATTCGTCTGCCCCGGACAAACCGGCCTCGGCTCCCGCCGAACCACCTGCGCAGACTCAGGACCAACCCGCAGCCCCGGCTCCGGCCGCACCGAGCGCACCGGCAGCGCAACCGCAAGCGGAAAAACCCGCTGTGGCCAAGGACGATGCCGCGACCCTGGCCAAGCGTTATGCAGGCCGTGAACTCAAAGTGGCGGATGTCTCGGAAGTACAGGTCGATGGTGCCAGCGCCCTGGCCCTGACCTTCTCGATACCGCTGGATGACCAGCAGAACTTCGCCGACAAGGTGCACCTGGTCGATACCGTCAAAGGCAAGGTCGACGGTGCCTGGGAGCTCTCTGCCAACAAGATGGAGCTGCGCCTGCGTCACCTGGAGCCGCAGCGCAAGCTGGTGCTGACCATCGACGCCGGCCTGCTCGCGGTCAATGGCAAGCGCCTGCCCGCCGAGTCGATCAGCCGCCTGGAGACCCGCGACATGCAGTCGACCATCGGCTTCGCCAGCCGTGGCTCGCTGCTGCCGACCCGCCTGGCCGAAGGCTTGCCGGTGATCGCCCTGAACGTCAACAAGGTCGATGTCGAATTCTTCCGCATCAAACCTGAAAAACTGTCGCCGTTCCTCGCCGCCTGGGGCCGCAACAGCAGCCTGTATTACTACCAGTCCAAGGAAACCCTGGACATGGCCGACCTGGTCTACGGCGGCCGCTTTGACCTCAACCCGGCAAAGAACACTCGCGAAACCGTGCTGCTGCCAATCGCCGGCATCAAGCCGCTGCAGGAGCCTGGCGTATACCTGGCGGTGATGCGCGCTTCGGGTACCTACGACTACTCGCAACCGGCGACGCTGTTCACGCTCAGTGACATCGGCGTCTCGGCGCACCGTTACCAGAACCGCCTGGACGTCTTCACCCAAGGCCTGGAAGGCGGCAAGGCGCTGAGCGCTGTCGAGTTGGAGCTGCTCGACGGTGAAGGCCGCGTGCTGGCCCAGGCCAAGACCGACAGCGACGGTCATGGCCAACTGCCGACACCCCCCAAAGCTGAAACCCTGCTGGCCAAACAGGGCGTGCACACCACCATGCTGCGCCTGAACAGTGCGGCCCTGGACCTGGCCGAATTCGACATCACCGGCCCCCAGGCTAACCCACTGCAGTTCTTTGTGTTCGGCCCGCGAGATCTCTATCGCCCGGGCGAAATCGTGTTGCTCAATGGCCTGTTGCGCGACAAGGATGGCCGTCCGCTCAAGCCGCAACCGGTGACCGTGGAAGTGCGCCGTCCGGATGAGCAGATCAGCCGCAAGTTTGTCTGGGAGGCCGATGCCAATGGCTTCTATCAGTACCAGCTGCAATTGGCCGAAGAGGCGCCGACCGGGCGCTGGCAGTTGCTGTTCGACCTCGGTGGCGGCAAGAAGCAGGTGTTCGAGTTCCTTGTCGAAGACTTCCTGCCCGAGCGCCTGGCGCTGGAGCTTAAAGGCAGCGACAAACCGCTGAGCCCGGATCAAACCGCGCAGATCAAGGTCAATGGTCGCTACTTGTACGGCGCCCCGGCCTCGGGCAACCGCCTGAGTGGCCAGGCCTACGTGCGCCCGCTGCGTGAAGCGGTACCGGCACTGCCGGGTTACCAGTTCGGCTCGATCACCGAGGAGGAACTGAGCCAGGACCTGGAGCTGGACGAGGTCACCCTGGACAGCGCCGGCAAAACCACCCTGAACATCGAAAGCAAATGGTCCGAAGCCCGTTCGCCGCTGCAACTGACCGTGCAGGCCAGCCTGCAGGAGTCCGGTGGCCGGCCGATCACCCGCCGCCTGGAGCAACCTATCTGGCCGGCCGCGCGTCTGCCTGGCTTGCGTGGCCTGTTCGAAGGTGAAGAGACCGACGGCGAAGGCCCGGTGGAATTCGAGGTGCTGGTGGCCGACCCCCAAGGTAACAAACTGGCGGTCAACAACCTCAAAGTGCGGCTGATTCGCGAGCGTCGCGACTACTACTGGAACTACTCGCAGAGCGACGGCTGGAGCTACAACTACAACGAGAAATACCTGACCCAGAATGAAGAGACGGTCAATGTCAAAGCCGGCTCCACCGCGCGGGTGAACTTCTTGGTTGACTGGGGCCCTTACCGCGTCGAGGTCGAAGACCCACAGACCGGCCTGGTATCGAGCGGGCGCTTCTGGGCCGGTTACCGCGCCCAGGACAACGCCGATGGCGGCGCTGTGCGCCCGGACCAGGTCAAGCTGGCCCTGGATAAACCGTCGTATGCCGATGGTGCCACCGCCAACATCACCGTCACGCCGCCTGCCGCGGGCACCGGTTACCTGATGGTCGAGTCCAGCGAAGGCCCGCTGTGGTGGGAAGAAATCGACGTGCCGGCCGAAGGCAAGAGCTTCGCCGTCAAGCTCGATCCGAAGTGGGCGCGCCACGACCTGTATGTCAGTGCCCTGGTGATTCGTCCGGGTGAGCGCAAGGTCAACGCCACGCCAAAACGCGCTGTCGGTGTGCTGCACCTGCCGCTCGATCGCCACGAGCGCAAGCTGGCGGTGACCCTCACGGCCCCTGAGAAGATGCGCCCCAAGCAGCCGCTGACCGTCAAGGTACAGGCACGCAATGCCGACGGCAGCGTGCCCAAGCAGGTGCATGTGCTGCTGGCGGCGGTGGACGTGGGTATCCTCAACATTACCGAATTCGCCACTCCCGATCCGTTCACCGGCATGTTCGGGCGCAAGGCTTATGGCGCTGACCAACTGGACATCTACGGGCAGTTGATCGAAGCCGGGCAGGGCCGCCTGGCCAGCCTGGCCTTCGGTGGTGACGCGGCTATGGCCAAAGGCGGCAAGCGCCCCAACACCACGGTGACTATCGTCGCCAAGCAAAGCGCCCCGGTTATCCTCAACGACAAGGGCGAGGGTGAAGCCACGGTCGATATCCCCGACTTCAACGGTGAACTGCGCCTGATGGCCCAGGCTTGGACCAACGAGCGCTATGGCATGGCCGAGGGCAAGACCGTGGTCGCCGCGCCGTTGATTGCCGAGCTCTCGGCGCCGCGCTTCCTCGCCGGTGGCGACCGTACCACCCTGGCCCTGGACCTCTCCAACCTGTCGGGCAAGGCGCAAAACGTTACCGTGCGCCTGAGCACCGAAGGCCAGTTGAACCTGCTCGGTGAAGCCCAGCAGACCCTGAGCCTTGCCGAGGGCAAGCGCGTCACCCTGCTGGTACCGGTACAGGCCACCGGTGGCCTGGGCCAGGGCAAGGTCAAGGTCGAAGTGCAGGGCCTGCAACTGCCGGGCGAGTCGGCCACGGCCTTCAGCCGCGACTGGACCCTGGGCGTTCGCCCGGCCTACCCGGCGATGCTGCAGCACTACCGGGTGGCCCTCAAAGACCAGCCATGGACCCTGCCGGACGCCGACCTTGCGCTGTTCGAACCTGCCGGGCTTGAAGCTTCATTGGCGTTGTCGAGCCGGCCTCCGCTGAACCTGGCCGAACAGATCCGCGCCCTCGAAGCTTATCCGTATGGCTGCCTGGAGCAGACCACCAGTGGCCTGTACCCATCGCTGTACGCCGATGCCGCGACCCTCAAGCGTCTTGGCATCAAGGGCGAAGCGGCGGATGTACGCAAACGCAAGATCGAGATGGGCATTGAGCACCTGCTGGGCATGCAGCGCTACAACGGCAGCTTTGGCCTGTGGAGTTCCGATGACCAGGAGGAGTTCTGGCTGACCGCCTACGTCACCGATTTCCTCCTGCGTGCCCGCGAGCAGGGTTACGCGGTACCGCCCGAGGCCCTGAAAAAGGCCAGCGAGCGCCTGCTGCGTTACCTGCAGGAGCGTAACCTGATCGAGGTCAACTACAGCCAGAACTCCGAACACAGCCGTTTCGCCGTGCAGTCGTATGCTGCCCTGGTGTTGGCGCGTACCCAACAGGCGCCGCTGGGTGCCTTGCGCAGCCTGTTCGAGCGGCGCAGCGATGCACGCTCGGGCCTGCCGTTGGTACAACTGGCGATCGCCCTGGACAAGATGGGCGACAAGCCACGCGCGCAACAGGCGCTGCAGGCGGGCCTGGCAGTCACGCGTAGCGACAACACCTGGATGGGCGACTACGGCAGCTCCGTGCGTGACCAGGCGCTGATCCTCTCGCTGCTGGCCGAGAACAACCTGGCCAGCGACAAGATCGATGGCCGCCTGTTCGAGTTGGCTGACCAGATGGCCGCCAACCGCTGGTTGTCGACCCAGGAGCGTAACGCGCTGTTCCTTGCCGGTCGTGGTCTGCTGGGCAAGCCTGAAAGCAAATGGTCGGCACGCCTGGACAGCGCTGGTGAGGTGCGCGAATTCAGTCCCGAGCAATCGGGGATGAAACTCGAGGGCGCGCTGCTGGCCTCACCATTGACCATCCAGAACGAAGGTAGCGAGACGCTGTTCCAGCAACTGACCCTGTCCGGTTATCCGCGCCAGGCCCCGGTTGCCCGTGGCAGTGGCATGACCATCCGCCGCGAGTTTCTCGGCATGAATGGCCAGGCGCTGGACATCAAGGCGCTCAAGAGCGGTGATCTGGTGCTGGTGCACCTGGCGGTGACGGCCAATACCCAGGTACCGGACGCGCTGGTGGTCGACCTGCTGCCGGCGGGCCTGGAACTGGAAAACCAGAACCTGGCACAAAGCGCGGCGAGCCTTGAGAACGCCAGCAGTGCGGTGAAGGAATGGCGTGAGTCGATGCAGAACGCCAATGTGGTGCATCAGGAGTTTCGCGATGACCGTTACGTGGCGGCACTGAACATCGACGGCTACTACACCACCCACCTGCTGTACCTGGCCCGGGCGGTAACCCCGGGGACCTACAAGGTACCGCCGCCGCAGGTCGAGTCGATGTACCGGCCCAACTACAACGCGGTGGGTGAGGCCCCCGCGGAGCTGGTCGTCAAAGGCCGCTGACAGCAGCGGTAGGAGCGGGCTTGCCCCGCGATAAGGCCACACTGGCCCTATCGCGGGGCAAGTTGGGTCGTCGCACTTTAAATCAGTGAATGATCCAGCTCAGCACCCACAAGCCCAGCACCAGCCAGATGATGCCGAGTATGATCGAGGCGCGCATGAAGGCGCGGATCGCCGAGTACAGCAGCATCAGGCCGATGATCAGGGCGAGGATGCTGACCAGCGATGTGTCCATGCCCAGGGTGCGTGACAGGCCCTCGATGAAATTGCCACCGGCGTTGGCCAGCAGGTTGAACAACCCGCTCAGGCCGTCGACGATAAAACGGATCACCGCGCCCAGCGCCTGGCCGAGCCACTCGAAAAAACCTTCTACATGCATAGTTGCTTCCTGATGATCAATTCGGCGAATGCGCCATTGCCACGCCTTTGGCCATGCCCGGGCCGGTTCGGTTCCCTGCGTACTCGTCACGCCAGGAGGGCCTGATGCACATCTTAGCTCGCCTGCGTGGCGCCTTCGGAAAACCACTGGGTCGGCTGTTTGCCGTCGCGCTGCTGCTTGTCGCCCTGTTATGGCTCGCCGATCGCATCTGGCCGTTGCCGATGCCGGCCGATGATCTGGCCCGGGTAGTATTGGCCGAAGACGGCACGCCGCTGTGGCGCTTTGCCGATGCCGACGGGGTGTGGCGTTACCCGGTCAGTGCCGAGCAGGTTTCGCCCTATTACCTGGAGGCATTGCTGACCTACGAGGATCGCTGGTTCTACCAGCATCCGGGGGTCAACCCGCTGGCACTGGCGCGGGCGGCCTGGCAGAACCTGCACGGCGGCCGGGTGGTGTCCGGCGGCAGCACCCTGTCGATGCAGGTGGCGCGCCTGCTCGATCCGCATTCGCGCACGCTGCCTGGCAAGCTGCGTCAGTTGTGGCGTACTGCGCAGCTGGAGTGGCACCTGTCGAAGGCGCAGATCCTCGAGATCTACCTCAACCGTGCCCCCTTCGGCGGCACCTTGGAGGGCGTCGCCGCAGCCAGTTGGGCCTACCTTGGCAAGTCGCCGATGCACCTGACACCTTCAGAAGCGGCCTTGCTCGCGGTACTGCCGCAAGCGCCCAGCCGCTTGCGCCCGGACCGCCATCCCGAACGTGCCCAGGCTGCGCGGGACAAGGTGCTGCAGCGCCTGGCCGAGTATCAGGTCTGGCCGCAGCAGCGAGTCGCCGAGGCCGAGGAAGAGCCAATGTTGCTGGCGCCACGGCAGGAGCCGGCCCTGGCACCCTTGCTGGCGCGGCGCCTGAACCGGCCGCACAGCCCACCATTGATTCGCACCACCCTCGATGCTTCGTTGCAACGGCGTCTGGAAGACCTGTTGCTGGGCTGGCGGGCGCGCCTGCCAGAACGCACCTCGGCGGCGATCCTGGTGGTCGAGGCGCAGAACATGGCGGTGCGCGCGTACCTGGGCTCGGTCGACCTCAATGACGAGCGCCGCTTTGGCCATGTCGACATGATCAGCGCGCTGCGCTCACCAGGGTCGACCCTCAAGCCCTTTCTTTTTGGTATGGCCATGGACGACGGGCTGATCCATTCCGAGTCATTGCTTCAGGATGTGCCGCGGCGCTATGGCGATTACCGCCCGGGCAACTTCTCCATGGGCTTCAGCGGACCGGTGGCGGCAAGTTCTGCCCTGGCCATGTCATTGAATCTGCCAGCAGTGCAGCTGCTTGAAGCCTACGGGCCGAAACGCTTTGCCGCACAGATGCGCAGCGGCGGCGTGCCGCTGATCTTGCCGCCGCTGGCCGAGCCGAACCTGTCATTGATTCTTGGCGGCGCTGGCAGCCGCCTGGAGGACCTGGTCGGTGGGTATGCAGCGTTTTCCCGCGATGGCTTGAGCGCGCCGATTCGCTTGCAACCGGATGATCCATTGCTTGAGCGGCGTCTGCTGTCGCCGGGCAGTGCCTGGATCATCCGGCGCATCCTCAGCGGTCAGGCCCGCCCGGATCGCGATCCTCATGCCGAGCTGGTGCAGCGTCCGCAACTGGCCTGGAAGACTGGCACCAGCTATGGCTTTCGTGATGCCTGGTCGATTGGCGTGGGCCCGCGCTACCTGATCGGTATCTGGATCGGCCGCCCGGATGGTACGCCGGTGCCGGGGCAGTTCGGCCTGGCTTCGGCGGCGCCGTTGATGCTGCAGGTGCATGACGTGCTGAGCAACCGCGACAGCCAGCGCGGCATCGCTGTGCCGGTGGCGGCGGTGCCGGCCAACGTGGGCGTTGCGGCGATCTGCTGGCCGCTCGGGCAGCCCATGGCGCGCCAGGACCCGAACTGCCGGCGCCAGCGCTTTGCCTGGACCCTGGACGGCACTACGCCGCCGACCTTGCTGGCCCAGGACCAACCGTTGAGCGTAGGCTTGCGCGAAACGGTCTGGGTCAATGCCCAGGGCTTGCGCGTCGATGCCACCTGCGCCGGCGCCCAGGCCCGGGACATTGCCCTGTGGCCGTCACCCCTGGAACCCTGGTTGCCCCGGGTGGAGCGGCGCGAGGCGCGCCTGCCCAAGGTCGATGCGCAGTGCCCGCCGCAGGTGCCGCCCAGTGCGCCACCGTTGTCGATCGTGGGGGTGCGTCAGGGTGACCAGTTACGCCGCCCGGCCACCAGCAGCGAGCCGTTGCGTTTCAAGGTATCGGCCCTTGGCGGTAACGGTCGTCATTGGTGGTTCCTCAATGGCGCGCCACTGGGCGAAACCACGGGTCAGGAAAACCTCACGGCGAGCTTCAGCCAGGCGGGACGCTTCGAGCTGAGCGCCCTGGATGAAAGTGGCGAAACGGCCCGGGTCGAGTTCCAGGTCAATGAGTGACAGCGCAGATTAGACGTTGCCGGGGCCAGCACCTACGCTTGGATTGACGAGGTCGCCGCCCTGGCGGCCTTGTACTGTTCGGGATCATGGAGTGTCCGATGCGTGTGCTGGCTGTCGCGATAGTTGGGTTGTCCTGGGCGAGCCTGACCACTGGCGAACCCCTGCCGCGTTTTCTCGATAGCCACGAAATTGAACGAAACCTGCCTGCGGCCAATTTGCCGGCCGATGCCTACCGGCCGAGCAACCCGCAGGTGTTGGTGCCCGTTCCGCTCAGCCAGGCCCAACCGCTGCGACGGGACACACGGATCCTGCTACGCAAGGTGCGTTTCGAAGGCGGCAGCATTTATCCGTTGAGTGACCTGCGCGACAACTATCAAAGTCTGGTCAACCGCGACGTCAGTCTGGGCGAGCTGATCGATGCGACCCAGCGGCTGACCCAGCGCTATCAGCAGGACGGCTACCTGCTGTCCCATGCCTATCTGCCAGAGCAGGACTTTGCCGATGGCCGGGTGCGGGTGGTGCTGGTCGAAGGCTATATCGACGATCTTGAGCTGCACGGTGAAATTGGCCCGGCGGCGGCCTATGTGGAACAGCTGGTGAGCAGGCTCAAGGCCGAGCGACCGCTGACCCGCGCCACCTTTGAGCGTTATGTCGCCCTGATGAGTCGTCTGCCGGGTTTCAGCCTGCAGGCGCGACTGTCTCCTGCACAGGCCGGCCATGGCACCAGCCGCCTGATCGTCGAGGCCACGCGTCGACCGCTCAATGGCACCCTGACTGCTACGGATGGCACGCGTGATGATCCCCAGGCGTTGCTCACCCTGAGCAGCAACGCGCAGACGGCGTTTGCCGAACAGTTCAGTGTCACGGCCCTGGCGCCACGTGGGGAGGATCACGAAAGCTACTTTCGCCTGGATTACTCACAGTATCTGGACGATCAGGGTAGCCAGTTGCACCTGTCGGCATCACGGTACGACAGCGACCCCAGTGCCCAGGTGCTGCTCGCTGACCGGACCCAGCTCAAGGCCCACCGCGAGAACGACCGCTTCTCGGCCGGCCTGAGCCAGGTGCTGCTGGCAGCACCCGGTGAATCGCTCAACGTTTCCGCGCGCTTCTACATGGTCAACGATGACGTGGAGTACCGCGCAGTCGAAGGCCCCTTGCGCCTGAGCAATCGCACCGATGTGCGCGCCCTGGGGTTTGAAGGGGAATGGCGCAAGGCTGACGCCGAGCAGTTGCGGATTGTCAGTGGCGGCGCCTATCAGGGCCTTGATTACCTGGGGGCGAAAACCAACAGCGACTTTGACCTGGACTTCCTGCGCTTGCGCCTGTCCGGGTTGCAGAGCGACCGACTGTTCGGCAACTGGCAAGGGGTGGCCTCGGCGGCCTTGTACTGGAGCGGCGACAGCCTGCCCGACAGCGAGCGGGTGGTGTTCGGCGGGCAGAGCTTCGCCCGTGGTTATCCCGCCGACCAGGCCCTGGGCGACAAAGGCTGGGGTCTGGCGTATGAGCTCAACTACAGCTTCAACGGCGCTGGCCGCTGGGTAAGGCTGCTGCAACCCTACGCCGTACTGGATACCGCGCGCACCTGGTTCAATGAAGTCGACCTGCGTGATTCGCACCTGTCTTCAGCGGCGTTGGGGGTGCGCGTTGGCGATGGGCGTTTCTACAACATCGCTCTGGAGCTGGCCAAGCCACTGTCAGACGTTGCCCTCGACAGCTTTGACCGGGAGCCGCGGGTAAGTTTGAGTTTCAGTGTGCAGTTGTAGGTCGTTATCGCGGGGCAAGCCAGCTCCCACAAGCCCCACGGTGCTTTACTGCACCAACTGCATCCGTGGCTTGGGGAACAGGTTGTCCAGGGTCTCCAGCAGGCGGGTGTGGTAGATGGGCTTGCGGAACAGGTCCAGCACCTGCAGGCGCAGCAGGTCGCTGATGTCATCCATGTCGGCATGCCCGGAGGTGACGATCACTGGCAGGTGTTGCCTGGCGGTGTGCTCGCGCAGGCGCCTGATCAGTGAAATACCGCTTTCCTCCGGCATGCGCAGGTCAGTGATGACCAGTGCCACGTCCGGGTGGCGGGTGAGCTGTTGCAGGGCGAGTTTGACCGAGGTGGCCGTGTGGCAGCAAAAACCCTCGCCCTCGAGCAGTTCGGCAAGTTCGAGCAAGGCGTCCTCTTCGTCATCCACCAGAAGTAGCTGTTGCCGGGGGGAAGAGGTCGGCATCGGGTAGTCCTTTAGACGGCTTGATTGAAGAAAGTGGGAGTAACCGCTGCAGTCCCTGGCGCCTCAAGGCGTGGTGCTTTGCGCTTTGGTCATGGCCCCCTGAACCTTGGTCATGACGGACGACACACTCCCGGAAATGGGGGTGATGAACGCCGTCAGTACCACCGCTACCATCGCCGCGGCAATCGCATACTCGATGCCGGAGGCGCCATCCTTGCGGTAGAAGAACTCTTTGCAGCTTTTGAGGACGCGGGCAAGACGCATGGCATTTCTCCTTGCGCTCAGGGCGCAGGTGGCAGGGGTTATGGATGATTCCCCTTTGCCATCACAGCATCGTCAAGAGGATAAAACTCGGCAAATGTAAGAAAGCATTAATGCCAAAGTGATAAGTAGAAAGCCGACGCCAATAAGCTGCTGTTTTAGGGGGGTGTCGGTTTTGCGACGGAAAAAAATCTGACGGGTAATGGCATTTTGTCTTAGCTGCGCTACGGTCAAATAGCGAAATAGTTGTTTCCGACTGCAGTGCTGTGGGCCCTTTCACAAAAGGCCGAAGGACAGCTTGGGGAGAGGGAGGGCCGGCATGAGCAGTCGCATTACCATCATCCTCGCTGGTTTCTTTCTGCTCGGTGCAGTGCTGGCCGGCTATTGGGGCCTGGTCCTCAGCCAGCCACCCGGTGAACCGGTCGCCGCACCTGTTGCCGCCCCCGCACCCTCGCCGGTCAGCCAAGTCGCGGCCGAGGCGGTTGACGAACTGCGCACGCCGGTGGTGGTGTTGCGTCGCGATGTTGCCGCCGCTGTTGCGCTCACCGCCGAAGATCTGCTGCTCGAGCATTTGCAGGTGGCTCCGGCCGGTAGTTTCCAAAGCCTTGAACAAGTGATCGGACGCAGCAGCTGGCGAGCCTTGAGCGCCGGTACCTGGCTTGCGCAGAACAGCTTCGAAGCGGGTGGCCCGCTGGCACGGATGATCCATCCCCATGAGCGGGCGGTGGCAGTGGCGGTGGACGAGGTGATTGGTGCTGCCGGGCAACTGAGCCCGGGGGACTATGTGGATGTCTTGCTGTTCTTGCGTGAAACCACCAGTAACCCGCAGGCCTCGGCCCAGGTGGTGCTGCCTGCACTGCGCCTGCTCAGTGTCGGCGAGCAGTTGGGACTGAGCAATGACGGCCAGCCGGTGCAGGCGCCGGTTGATGAAAAAAACCGCTCACCGCAACCGGCCAACACCTTGCGTACGGTCGTGCTCGCGGTGCCCGAAGCGTTGGCCAGCCGCTTGTTGCTTGCCGCTGGAGCCGGCAGTTTGCGCCTGGCAGTACGCAGTGCCGAAGAGCAGCGCCTGGCCCGCTACTGGGCTGACCCCAATAGCAGTGGCAAGGAAATCGAAAGCGCCAATCGCCAACTCTATCGCTTTAGCCAGTTGGCCCAGGCCCCCGCCGTTCAACCACTGGCCAGTGCCGCGCCGCCGCGCGGCATGGAGATTATTCGCGGCAGTCAAGCCAACCCGCCAACCCCCTGACCAAGCAAGGATGCCCTTCAATGAGCAGTCGTTCCGAGCGGGTGATCAAGCAGGTGCTCTGTGTCCTGCTGTGCTGCGTGCCGCTGTTGCCCAAGGCGCTGGCAGCGCCCAAGGGCTGCGCGGCGCTTGCGCAAATGCCAGCGGTGATCGAAATCGATCAGGGCCTGCAGCAAGAACTGCGCTTGCCGGTGGCGATCACCCAGGTAGCCATTGGCGACCCGAAGATTGCCGATGTGCACGCCAGTGGTGAGGATGGTGTGATACTCACGGCAGTCGGCCCCGGCGCCACCAGCCTGATGCTCTGGACCGCCTGCGCCCCGGCGCCGCGCCAGGCGATGCTGTTCATCAAAGGGGTGGCCAGCACCGAGATGGCCGAAAGTGCGAGGCCTCCGTCCGAGGACCCACTGCTGCCCAGCCAGGTGCAGGCCGATATTCGTTTCGTCGAAGTCAATCGCACCAAGTACAAGGAAGCCGGGGCGCGGCTGTTCTTCAAGGGCTCGAACAACACCTTGATCGGCTCCCCGGGCGCGGTCCCGAACACCTCCGTGAGCCCGGGACAGGTGCCCACTTTGCCTGGCATGCCGAACATCCCCCTGGACAACGGCGTGTTCAACATTATCTGGGGCGGCGGCAGCAGTCGCTTTCTGGCGGCGATCAATGCCCTGGAGAACAGCGGTTTTGCCTACACCTTGGCGCGCCCCAGCCTGGTGGTGCTCAGCGGCCTGACCGCAAGCTTTCTGGCCGGTGGCGAGATCCCCATTCCGGTGCCCAGCAGTGGCAGCGACAACGTGTCGATCGAGTACAAGGAATTCGGTATTCGCCTGGCATTGTCGCCAACCGTGGTCAGCCGCAATCGCATCACCCTCAAGGTCGCTCCGGAAGTCAGTGAACTGGACTACAACAAGGCGGTGAACATTGCCGGGACCCTGGTGCCGGGCCTGACCGTACGGCGCACCGACACCAGTATCTCCCTGGCCGATGGTGAAAGCTTCGTCATCAGCGGTTTGATCAGCAGCCAGACACGGTCGGCGGTCGACAAGTTTCCGGGCCTGGGCAATATCCCGGTGCTTGGCGCGTTCTTTCGCCAGTCGGCATTGGTGCGTGATGAAACCGAACTGCTGATGATCGTCACACCGCATCTGGTTCAGCCACTGGCTGCCGATGCTCAATTGCCGTCGCTGCCGGGGGAAGGGTTACGCACCTTCGACCCGAGCTGGGGGCGCTTGTTTTTCCTGGAAAACGGCGACTTTGAAGGTCGCAGCGGGTTATCCCAATGAGTGAAAGCCTGAGCCAGACCTTCCTCGCCATCACCCGCGACGCCGCTGACCTGCAGTGGTTGCAAGGGGCGCTGGCACCGCTGGGGCAGGTGGTCGGCGCTGGCAACGGCAGCCTTGACGAACTGCTTGCGCTGGTCGATGTCACCTTTGCCAACCTGGTGTTCGTCGGCCTGGACCGCGAGCAGGTGGTCAGTCAGTGCGCGTTGATCGAGGGCGTGCTGGAAGCCAAACCGATGCTGGCCATCGTTGCCCTGGGCGACGGCATGGACAACCAGCTGGTGCTCAATGCCATGCGCGCCGGCGCGCGGGATTTCGTGGCTTATGGTTCACGCTCAAGCGAAGTCGCCGGTCTGGTGCGGCGCTTGGGCAAGCGCCTGCCGCCGGTGGCCAGCAACCCCAGCCTGGGTGGGCTGACCGTACTTTATGGGGCGCAGTCGGCCGCCGATGGCGCTTTACTGACCACGCACATGGCGCGGGTGGTGCAGACCAGTGGCCAGCAAACATTGTTGCTGGATCTCGGCTTGCCGCGCGGAGACAGCCTGGCCTTGCTTGGCCTGGAGGCCTCGTTTCATTTCGGTGATGCCCTGCGCCACTTGCGCCGCCTCGACAACACCCTGATCGACAGTGCCTTTACCCGTGAAGGCTCGGGCCTGCGCTTGCTGGCGTACGCCGAGAGCGACGAGCCACTGGAGCGCACCAGCGCCGCCGAGCTGTACATGCTGCTCAGTGCCCTGCGCCAGCATTTTCAGCACATTGTCGTGAACCTCACCGGGCAGGCCGACAGCGAAGCCCTACGTACGTTCGTCAGCCACTGCGACAAGCTGATCTGGTACACCGACCAGAACGTGCTCGATTGCCGGCGTAACCTTGAAGTGTTGACCCAGTGGCGCGAGAAGGGCATGAAACTTGAACATGCGAGCCTGTTGGTGGACCGTTACCTGCGTGGTGTTGCGCCGGACTCCGAAGCCCTGGGCAAGCGTTACGCCTTACCCATATTGCGGGTCCTGCCTTACAGCCCGCAGGTGCGCATGAACGCCAAGAACCAGGGGCTGACCTTGTTCGAACTGGCCCCACGCGAAGAGCTCACTCAACACCTCAAGGCACTTGGTGAACGCCTGGCACGGCGCTCCGAGAACAACCCGCCGGTCAGCGCCAGCTGGCTCAATCGCCTGTGGGGGCACAAATGAGCGGCGATGAACTGTTCGGCGGCCCCCGGCATAACCTGGGCGCCGATCCGCAAGGGCTCAAGCGGGCCCTGCATCGCTATATCATCGATGCCATCGAGGACAGCGGACGCAACCTGCTCGAAGGCTCGCGCCCGGCGCTGGCGCAGTTTGTGGTCGAGCAGGTCGGTGACTATATCGCTCGCTTGCACCTGGCCCTGTCGCGTTACGAGATGGAACGCCTGGCCGAGGAAATCGTCGACGAGCTGACCGGCTTTGGCCCGCTGGAGGTGTTGCTGCGCGATGCCAGCATCACCGAAATCCTGGTCAACGGCCCGCACCGGGTGTTCATCGAGCGGGCCGGTCTGCTGCAGCAAACCGACTTGCGTTTTATCGATGCCCATCATGTCGAGCGGGTCATGCAGCGGATTCTCGCGCCCCTGGGCAGGCGCCTGGATGAGTCTTCGCCGATGGTCGATGCGCGCATGCCTGACGGCAGCCGGGTCAATGCCATCATCCCGCCGGTAGCGCTGGACGGGCCGTGCCTGTCGATCCGCAAGTTCCGCAAGGACATGCTCAAGAGCGCCGACTTGCTGGCCACGCGCACCATCGATCAGGGCATGCTCGACTTCATCCAGCTGGCCGTCGCACGGCGCTGCAATATCCTGGTCAGTGGCGGCACCGGCATCGGCAAGACCACGATGCTGAATATTCTCAGCCAGCTGATCAGCCCCCATGAGCGGCTGGTGACCATCGAGGATGTGGCTGAACTGCAACTCGACCACCCGCATGTGGTGCGCCTGGAGACCCGCCCGCCGAACGCCGAGGGGCATGGCGAGATCAAGGCCAGCGAACTGATTCGCAACGCCTTGCGCATGCGCCCAGACCGCATCCTGCTCGGCGAGATTCGCGGCGTCGAAGTGCTTGATGTGCTCACCGCGATGAATACTGGCCACGACGGCTCGATGAGCACCGTGCATGCCAATACTGCCCAGGATGCCTTGCTGCGCCTGGAAACCCTGGTGGGCCTGACCGGCCGCCAGGTGGCCGAGAAAACCCTGCGGCAGATGATCTGCGCGGCGCTGGACGTGGTCATTCAATTGACCCGCCTGGCCGATGGCCGCCGCTGTGTCAGTGAAGTGCTGGAGGTGGTGGGGGTGCGTGATGACGTGTATGTCACCAACACCTTGTTTCGCCTGGACCGGCGCAACGGCGATGGCTTTTTGCGTGAGGCACCGAACCCGGCCGGGGACAAATTGCGCCGGGACTATTCGGAGCTGCAACCGTGATCGCCGTAGTGTTGGGTCTGATCTGCCTGGCATTGCTGGGGGCGTCTGTACGCTTGTTCTACAGCGGTATGCGCAAGTCAGGTGAAGAGCGCGTTCTCCAGCGTCTTGGCCAGGTCCAGGAACGCCCTGCGCTGTCGCCCACTGGCCGCGACTGGCTGGAGCGCCTGCTGCAGCGTGCCGGTATCGAGCGGGGCAAGGATGTGCTGCTGGTGTGGATGTTGGGCGGCGCCCTGGTCGCACTGCTGGGGGGGCGTTTTTTGGGCTGGACGGCGGGCCTCGGGCTGTTGTTGCTGGCGCCTGTGCTGACCTGGCTGTACCTGGGCTGGCGCTATCGTCGCCGGGTGCAGCGGATGATCGAGCAGTTGCCGGTCTTGCTAGATCACAGTGTGCGCAGCCTCAAGGCCGGGCGCACCTTGAACGACGCCGTGCTCGGTGCCATCGATGCTGCGCGTGACCCTTTGCACGGGGCATTGCAGCGGGTACGGCGCAATGTGCACATGGGCATCAGCCTGGACGATGCAATGAACGACCTGGCCGAGTTGTACGAACAGGATGAACTGCGCCTGTTCGCCCTGGGCTTGCGTATCAATCATCGCTACGGCGGCAACGCCAGCGAGTTGCTGGAGAACCTGATCAAGCTGATCCGCGAGCGCGAACAAGGTAGCCGTCAGTTGCGCGCCATGACCGGTGAGACGCGTATGACCGCGACCGTTCTAGGCCTGTTGCCGGTGGGCATGGCCGGCTACTTTCTGATCAGCAACCCCAACTATTTGTTGGCGATGTGGCAGGACGGTAACGGTCAGTTCCTGCTGCTTGGGGCTTTTGTCCTGCAGGTGGTGGGCTGTCTGGTGTTGTGGCGCATGTTGCGGAGTATCTGAAATGGCCTTGCTGCTCTGTGCCCTGTTGTTGTTCGCCGCCTTTGCCTTGTTGGTCGGCCAGTTACTGCGCGAGCGCCGTCGCCAACACCTGGTTGCCCTGCGCCTGCAGGGCCAGTTGGGCGGTGACAATCGCCTGGGCAACTGGCTGCAGCAGATCGGCAGCAGCCGTCTGGGTCAGCGTGTGCTGAACCTGGACGGCGAGACCCGCCTGCTGCTCGATCGCATCGGCTGGCGGCGCAGCAGGCAACGCGCGGTGTTCGCCACCTGTCAGATTGGTGTGCCATTGCTTGCCCTTGGCTTGGGCGTGGCGGTGCAGCAGACGCTGTATCACACCAGCCAGGTGCCCTGGCTGGTGTTGCCGTTATGCGCCATGGGCGCGGGCTATCTGCTGCCCAAACGCCTGCTGGCGCTGGCCGCCGGGCGTCGCCAGCAACAAGTCGCTCGCGAAGTCTCGACCTTCATCCCCTTGCTGCGGATTCTCTTCGAGTCGGGCCTGGCGGTTGAGCAGGCCTTACGGGTATTGAGTCAGGAGTCGCGAAAGTTGTTGCCGGTGTTGAGCGAGGAGTTGCGGGCCATCCTGGTGCGGGTCGACTCGGGCCTGGCCTTGGCCCCGGAGCTTGAGAAAACCGCGCAACGGCTGGGGGTCGATGAGTTCAGCGACGCCTGCGTGATTCTTCAGCAACTGCTGACCCAGGGCGGGGGCGCGATGAAGTCGCTGCTGGCGCTCAAGCAATTGCTCGATGACCGTCGCCTGACACACTTGCAGGAGCGAATCTCGAAGATGTCCGGGAAGATGTCGATGGTGATGATGGTGTTTTTGTTTCCGGCCTTGCTGATTGTGCTGGCCGGTCCCGGCCTGAGTGCCTTGGGCAGGGCATTGGGTTCATGAAGGGAGGCAATGCATGAAAGCAGTCATGGTGGTCATGAGTCTGATGCTGCTCGGCGGCTGTGCGACGTCAGGGGAGGGCCCCTGGTTGGCCTTGCCTGGCGTGTCGGCCAGTTGTGCCAAGCCCGATTCGGCCCAGCAACTGGCCCTGAGCATGGCCGACGAAATGCTCGCCGAAGGGCGTCCGCACGCAAGCCTGGCGCATCTTGAAGCCTTGCCGGCGAACATGGCCGAAGTGCGTTTGCGCAAGGCCAAGGTGTCACGCCTGTTGGGGCGCAGCGAGGCCGAGCCGCTGTACCGCAGCCTGCTCGGTGGCTGCCTGGCCGCCGAGGGGGAACATGGGCTTGGGCAATTGGCGGCGGCTCGCGGCGACAATATCCAGGCTCAACGCCACCTGCTGCGGGCGGTGCGCCTGGCGCCGACCGATGAAAAGGTGCGTAACGATCTGGGCGTGGTTTACCTCAACCTCGGTAATGTCGAACAGGCGCGTTTTGAGTTCCTCACCGCCATCGAACTCAAGGACAACAACACTCTGGCGGCAGTCAATCTGGTGAGCCTGTTGCTGTACCAGGACAGGTTTCAACAGGCGGCCGACCTGGTCAGCCGCTTGCACCTGACCCCGGCACAGTTCAGCGAAGCCCGGGCACGCGCCGAGCAGTTGAAGCAACCTGCCGCCAGAACCGACCAGGTTGCTGTGGTGAAAACCCTGGATACCAATGTCAGCCAACAGTGAGGTCGTCATGCACAAATCACTGCTCCTGCTCGCTTTAAGTGCACTGCCGTTAACGGCCCTGGCATTGGAAGCCGGGCCTTCGT
The DNA here is from genome assembly GCF_028656935.1 of Pseudomonas rubra. Classification (GTDB taxonomy): domain Bacteria; phylum Pseudomonadota; class Gammaproteobacteria; order Pseudomonadales; family Pseudomonadaceae; genus Aquipseudomonas; species Aquipseudomonas rubra. The sequence continues at coordinate 37,537 of NZ_JAMDGZ010000010.1, read as the reverse complement.
CCAAGGCTCAGCAGACCACCGAGGCCTGGCTGCAGTTGCAGGCGCGCAACCTGGAAGCGTCGAAGATCCCGCAGACGGCCACGCCCAAGGAACGCGACCAGAGCATGCAGCGCTGGCTGGACAGCTACAAGTATGTGATCCCGGACTTCTACCGCTGGGAGAAGGTCAGCTCTTCCAACAAATGACAAGGCGCACTCAGTGCGCCGTGATTCGCTGATGCAGGGCAGAGGAGCCGGGGGACAGCGCCAGGGCCAGTTGGGTGCGGTTGTGCATGTGGGTCAGGCGCAGCACCTGCGACACGTAAAGCTTGACGGTGTTTTCGGTGATGCCCAGCTCGCAGGCAATCTGGTAGTTGGTCTTGCCCTTGCTGACCAGCCGCGCCACGTCCAGTTGGCGCGGTGAAAGTTTATCGAACAGGGCCGGCAACTGGTCCTCTGGCGCTTCGGGCTCGACGTCAGTGGCTCGCCGATGTGCGCCGAGCCCACGGGCTTTGTCCAGGTCCTGGTAAAGGTCGTCGATCGATTCGGCGAGAAACTGCAGCTTCTGGTTCAGGTCACCCAGGTGTTGGTAGCTCTTGCGACGCTCAAGCACAGCGGCTTCCTGGCGTTGCACGCCTTCGAGCAGCTCTTGCAGGTCGACGGGTTTCTGGTAGTAATCGGCAAAACCTTCGCGCAGTGCACGGATCACATCCTGCTTGTCGGCGCGCCCGGTGAGCATGATGGCCTCGAACAGCCGATGTGACCCGGCAATGGCCTTGAGCGCTCGCATCAATTCGATGCCATCGCAGTCGGGCATGTGCAGGTCGCACACCACCAGGGCGATCTCCTGATCCGCGCTGAACTGTTCAATGGCCTGGGTACTGGACTGGCAGGGCACGCACCGGTAACCACTGCTCTGGAGAAACTCGCATAACTCTTCGACGATCAATGGCTGGTCGTCCACGACCAGCACCTTGAGCTCACTGACTGGCTTGTTCACTCGCAACTCCCTGTTCTGTTCGCCTTCAGGTAACCGGTACCAGGCTGCGCCTGGATCCATTCCCGGCACCCTAGAAAGTAGTCGCACTTTTTGACTATGTACAAGGTTTGTACATCCTTTTGTTCACGTCATTCGACTAATGAATCCAGACGGCTGCCAACAAGAAGCCGACCAACAGGAAGGGGGCGAAGGGCTGTTTTTTTGACGACTCTTCGCTCAATTGCTTAAGACGGTTCTTAACCTTCTGACTTAAAAGGGACCACAACCAGCGGCGGCTGAGCAACCAGGCCACGACGGCCACCCCGGCGCCGATAAAGGTGCCCAGCAGGTGCATGCGATCCGTGGCCAGGGCCAGGGCCCCGAGCAGTTTCACATCGCCGGCGCCCAGACGGCCGAGCAGGTAACCGGGCAGGGTCAGCAGCATGACCAGGGCCAGCGCCCAGCCCGCTTCACTGGCGTCGGCGCCTATCCAGGTGTGCCCGGTAACGAACAGATAGGCCAGGGCGCAGGCGGCAGCGCCGAGGGTCAGGGTATTGGCGATCTGGCGTTCGCGCAGATCTTGTTCAGAGCACAAGGCAAGCCACAGCAGCAGAACAATGCTTTGCATTGGCGAAAGGCCATCCCTTTGTGGTGAATGATTCTATGCTGTCTTTCAGGTGTCACTGTCAGGGTAGACGCGATCATGAAAGCAAGCCTGTGCAAGCAGCAAAAAGGCGCGGCAGCCCTCGAGTTTGTCATGGTCTTCGTGATCTTCTTTGCGGTGTTCTACGGGGTGCTCAGTTATGGCTTGCCCATGCTGATGCTGCAATCGTTCAACCAGGCCAGCAGCGAAGCGGTGCGCCGTTGTGTGGCGCTGGACCCTGCCAGCGCAACCTACAACGCTGACGTCAACACCCTGGCCAAGCGCGTGCTCGGTGAGCAACTGGCGTGGATGCCGGCGTCGTTGAATTTCCAGGTCAACAGCGATGCCAGTGTCACGCTCAGCCCCGGCAAGCTGCTGACGGTGAAGATCGATTACGCCAAGGCCAAGCTGACCTCGGTATTGCCGGTGCTGGACCTACCGGGCATCGGTGAGGTCCCGCGCTTGCCCGACAGCCTCAAGGCCGAAGCGAGCCTGCAACTGTGAGTGGCGGCCAGGGCTTGTTCGAGCGCTGGCGCGGGCGTGCCACGCCAGCCGAGGTGCCCCTGCCACCACCGGCGGACGTGCCAGCGGTGGGCCTGCAGTTGTGGCTAGATGGTGCCGGTCGGGTGCAGCGCCTGGCCGGTCCTTTGCGTGCGGCCCTGGCGCTGGTGCCTCAAACCGGCGTACGCCTGCACGACTACGTACAACCCTATAGCCTGCTGGCCCTTGAAGGAGAGCCGGCGGATTGGCAGGGGCAACTGCTGGAGCTGGACTTCAAGGCGGCTGGCGGCCATACCTTGCACACGCGCGGCTGGCTACTGGCGCAGCAGGGAGGCTGGTTGCTGCAGCTGTTCGATATCGGCGACCTGCTGCAGCATCGTCAGCAGGCCCTGGCCGCCGAGCGTCAGCAGCACCTGACCGCGCACCTGGCGTGTGCCTTGCGTGGGTGCAGCATTGAGCACTTGCATGCGGTGGCCGAAGAACAGCTCAACTGGTTGCAACGCCATTGGCGTGCCAGGGGCGCGCGCTTGCTGGTGCAAACCGACCAGGGCTGGCAGACCTACGCCAGCAGCGGCGATGCCTTGCATTGGCTGGGGGATGAGCAGTTTGCCCCGTTGCTGGACCGCCAACTGCCCGCCAGCATCCTCTGCAGTGACACCGAGCCTGGGTTGCAGGCCGTGTTGCCGGGTGTGTCTGCGCACCTGTTGGGCTATGCGCAAGGGCAGGTCAACCAGGCCTGGCTGATCTGTATCGAGGCGCAGGAGGTGCTGCAACCTGCGAATGCCCTGTTGGTGGCTGCGGCGTTCATCGAGCCGTTGCTCGCTCGCCTGGCCGCCCATCAGTTACATCAACAGAGCGAGCGACTGGACAGCCTGCAACTGCAATTGGGGGCCGGCTGGTGGCAATGGCGTCTGGATGATCCGCAGTTGCACCTGGACCCGGCACTGGCAAGCAGCCTGGGCATACCGCCCGCGCTGACCGTCAATCAATGGCTGAGCCGCGTGCACCCGGCCGACCGCGAGGCGGCGCAACTGGCCTTCGGCGAGCTGCAGCGCCAGGGCTGTGCCTTGCAGTTGAACCTGCGCCTGCTGGATCACAGCAGCAGTACGCCGCCGCGCTGGTACCGCGTGTGTGGCCAGGTACACGGCAGTGGTGGCCAGCGGCGGGTCCAGGGTTTCATGCTCGACATCAGCGATATCAAGGTGCAACAACTGCAGGCCAGTGCCGCCCAGGCGCGCCTGGAAAACCTGATCGCCAGCTCACCGGCCGTGATCTACATCCAGCGCTACCACGAGGGCGCGTTGCTGGCCGAGTTCTTCAGCGCCAGCCTGCAGCCTATGCTCGGCTGGCAGCCCTTGGCAGACGAGGCACTGCAGCCTGGCCAGTGGCTGCATGCCGATGACCAGCCGCTGTGGCTGGAGCGTACCCGCACGCTGCTGCGCGAAGGTCAGAGTCGCAGCCGCTACCGCCTGCGTGACCAGCACGGGGGCTATCACTGGGTACTCGATGAAGCGCGTTTGTTACGCGACGACCTGGGCTTGCCGGTCGAGGTGGTGGGTATCTGGCTGGACATCAGCGAGGCGACCGAAGCGAGCGAAAATGTGCGTCGCAGCGAGGAGCGCTACCGTGTGCTGGTCGAGGATTCGCCAGCGATGATCTGCCGCTACCGACAGGACCTGAGCCTGGTGTTCGGCAACCAGCCATTGGCCGATTACCTGGAGTGCACGGCGGCGCAACTGGCCGGCCTGAACCTCGGCCAGTGGCTATCCGAGGCCCAGCGCCAGGCCTTTGTCGAACGCCTGGCAGGCTTGACCCCGCAGCAGCCGGTCAGCAGCGCCGAGATCTGCCTGCAACTACCGGGACGTGAGCATGCTTGGTGGGTATGGTCCGATCGCGGGCTATTCGACGAGCACGGGCAACTGCAGGAAATCCAGGCGGTGGGCCGCGACAACACGCAAGTCCGGCGCGCCCAGCAGCAACTGCTGCAGAGCGCGAAAATGGCCACCCTCGGAGAAATGGCTACTGGCCTTGCCCATGAGATCAACCAGCCGCTCAACGTCATGCGCATGGCCGTGGTCAATGCGCTCAAGCGTCTGGAGAACGGTGATGTTCAGGCCGACTACCTGCAGGACAAGCTCAAACGTATCGATGCTCAGGTACTACGCGCCTCTCGGGTGGTCGATCACATGCGCGTGTTCGGCCGTCGCTCCGAGCTTGAGCAGCAGTTGTTCGAACCCTGGCAAGCGGTGGACGGTGCCTTGTCGTTGCTGGCGGACGGCTTGCACGGCAAGGGTGTGGAGTTGCGCGTGCAGGCGCCGGAGCACGGCGTTCCGGTATTAGGGCATCAGGACCAGTTGGAACAGGTGTTGATCAACCTGATGGTCAATGCCCGCGATGCCTTGCTGGCCCGCCGCGAGCACCAGCGCGAACTGCAGCCCTGGATTGCCCTGCGCCTGGAGCAGGATGCGCGGCAGGTGCGCCTACTGGTTGAGGACAACGGCGGTGGCATTGAACCGGGGTTGCTCGAACGCATCTTCGAGCCGTTCTTCACCACCAAGCCGGTGGGTGTTGGGACCGGCCTGGGGCTGTCGGTGAGCTACGGCATCATCGAAAGCATGGGCGGCAGCCTGAGTGTCGAGAATGGCGAGCAGGGCGCGCGGTTCTGCATTGCCTTGCCGCAGGCTCAGATCATCAGTTGAGCGCGACCGCTGTGACAGCTGAGGTTGGCGCCAATCTCCACCTGGTTCAGGTCGATGCCAAGCAAGGTCAGCAGGTTGTTGATGATCGGGTCGAGCAGGGAACCGAGCAAACTGCCGATCAGCCCTGAAACGGTATTGAGCAGCAGGCTGACCAGCGGAATCTGCGGGGTCAGCTCCAGGCCTTCAAGGGTGGCGCGGACACTGGCAACGATGTTTTTCGAACTGAGCAGGTGATTGGCCGAATCTTGCTCAAGCTCCGGTGGCTTGAGGTAGGTGAAGGACTCGTTCTGGCTGAACACCGGTGAGTTGGCGCCCAGGCCAATATCAATGCCCAGTACGCTGAGCAGCACCAGCGGGCTGGCGTCGACCGGTTTTTTCGAAGAGAAGAAGTTGCTGCTGTTGATCGTGCCGATCAGCACCTTGACCGCCGCGGCTTCGTTGCGCACGGTCAGGCTCTTGCTGGCGGCCGAGGCGCAGTTGTAGCCGGTGACGTGACTGCTGGCGCTGGCGACTTCCAGGCCCAGATCGAGGCTGGGGTTGGGCAGCACCTGGATGATCCCAAGGTTCAGGCCACCCAGCAACGGGCCCAGGTCGAGCTTGATCAGGATGCGTGTCTGGGCAGTGCGTACATAGATCTGTTCGGGATCTTTCGGGTTTGCCGTGGCTTTGGCCGGATTGCCCACTGCGGAAAACTGCGGCGGTTCGATGATCTTGACCCGGGTCGAAATGTTGGCCAGGCCCAGCAGGTTGACTGGCAGGGTGACTTCGGCCCCATGGGCGCTGTTGGCCAATTGCACCATGCCCTGGACCAGTTGCAGGGCCTGCAATTTTGCATCCAGCCCGGCACTGCTGCCGCCATTCTGGATATCGAGCAAATCGCCGAGGACGATGCCGCCGGCGTTCTGGGCCAGGACACTGAGCTGGGCCAGGCCGCTGACATCCACCAGCGGATTGTTCTGCGCCGCTACCTTGGCCATGACCTCAAGGGCTTCGCCAACATTAAGGGTTTTGCTCAGCAGCTCGGTGTAGTTGCCAGCGCTGACCTGGGCCTTGATCGCCAGGGCGTCGAGGTAGTTGAGCAGGTTGACGTTGGCCTGCAACAAGCCCTGCCATTGGGCCAGGCTCAAATTGACCTGGCCGCCGAGCAAGCTGCTCATCAGTGAGTTGAGCAGCGCCGAGCGCGAAGAGTCGATGTTGAGCAAGGTGCTGCGAATGTTCAGGCGGGCCAGCGGCGGCACGGGCTGGGCTGCGGTGGCCTGGGCGCTGAGGCGGGTGGTGGGGTCAAAGGTGGCAGAGGCCACCAGCGAGCGGATGCCTGCGGCAAGACTGGTGTCCAGGGTTAGGCCGGCCGTCACGCGGATCGCATCGGCCTTGCTGGCATCCACGCTGAACTGCCGCAAGCTGCTTGCGCCGGTCTGCAGGTTGCCGCATTCCACTTGCAGGCTGCGGTTGCCGCCCGGCGGGTGGTCATTGCGTGTTGCGGCGCGGCTGGCCAGTGCCTGCGCGCTGGGGCCGGTGGGCAGGCATGTGCCCTTGCCGTTGACGGCCTCCAGCGCCGCCATGTCGGCTACCCGCTGCAGTTTGCGTTGCTCCAGAAACAAGCGTCCGCTGTCGACCACCATCAACACGAACAGTAGCGCCATGCCCAGGGTCAGGGCGGCGATCAAGCCGATGGCGCCACGTTGCCGTGCTGGAAAGCGAGAAGACACGAGCACTCCTTTGCCGGCCGTTGGCCGCGCGGGGCAGCAGCAGTGCCAAGGAGTGTAGCCAAGATAATGGCCAGTCGCCGGTATGGTGACTGGCATGCGAGGCTTAGCGTGGCGGGTAGTTGGCCATCAGTTTGGCGACGGTGTCGTTGATCGCCGAGTTGCGTTCCTGCGGGCTTGGCGGGTAGTTGTTCATGATCTGTTCGGCGCTGCCGCGCCACACCAGCTTGCCGTCGCGACCGTCGAACAGATCGACCTGGATGGTTGCCACCTTGTAGTCGACGCTGCGGGTTTCGTTGTACATCGGCCCACCCCAGTAGCCGCCCCAGTACCCACCCCAGGCGCCGCCGTAGTTGGTGGTGACCTGTTGCTGGCGATTCTCGACGATCAGGTAAGCCTGGACCTTGAGGTCACCGCGGCTGTTGCCCTGGGCCGGGCGCAGGCCGCGTTGATCGAGCTGGTTGGCCACAGCCTGGCGGATGCGTTGCTCGGTGAGGTCGCTCTTGATCCGTGGATCGTCCGGGCGGTACTGCAACCCCGGTTCCTGCCAGACCCAGCTACGGTAAGCGGCAAAGTCGCGGCTGGCATCGAAGTCCTGGGTGACGTTGTTGCTCTGGCAAGCACCGAGCAACAACAGGAGCGAGAGTAAAGCGAGACGCTGCAACATGATGGTTCTCCGTATACCTTTAGCTGGGAGGATAGCTGGCCAGCGCTTTTTGCACCGATTCGCGCAGGGCATCGGCGCGCTTGCCCTGGGAGTCCTGGCTGGCGGTTTCGGCGCTGGCGCTCCACACCGGTTGGCCGTCGCGGGCGTCGTACAGGTCGACGCGCACCACCATCACTTCGACTTCGTAAGTGCGCACCAGCGGCACGCTGCCGTACACCCCGTAGCCGTTGTGATAACGACCGTAACTGCCGTAGCCACCATACGCGCCGTAGGGGTAGTTGTCGTAGGGGCTATAGTCTTCGCGGACCTGACGCAAGCGCCGCTCCAGGCGCAGGTCGGCACTGACCAGCAGGTCGCCTGCCTGGCCGTTGCGTGCGGGGCGCAGGCCACGCTGGTCCAGAGCATTGCTCACCGCATCGGCCAGTTGCGCAGGTTCGGCATAGCTGCTGCCTGCCGGCAATTGGTCGTTGCGCCAGGCCCAACTGCGATAGCGCCCGTAGTCGCGGGGCGCTGCGGGGTAGGCGCTGGCATCGAAACTTTTGGCCGCTTGCGCTGGGGCCGGTGGCAATGGCCGGGAGCTGGCGACATAAGGGTTGCTGCCCTGGCAGGCGGCCAGGGTCAGGCAGAGCAGGCCCAGGGTCAAACGGTACGGCATGTCACCCTCCCGGCGGGCGTGGTTCAGCGCGGTCGACAGATCCAGTGCAGGTAGCGGCCAAGACCGGCGAAGGCCGGATGACGACGGTGTGCCAGTTCCATTTCCAGCAGGTCGAGCAGTTCGGCCTTGGCCTGGAAATCACGCGGCATGTAGTCGTGGAACACCCGCACGCCACTTTCACTTTCGACCTGCCACAAGTCTTCAAGTTGCGCCTTGAGCGCACGTGGATCAAGTGGTTTTTGCGGGGTCAGGCTCTGCTTTTCTCCGGCCAGTTCATTGCTGCGCAACTTGCGAAAATGGCCCTTGAGCAGGTTGCGATAAACCAGCGCGTCACGGTTGTAGAACGCCAGCGACAGCAGGCCGTCGGTGCAGGTCAACTGATGCAATACCGGCAGGATGGTCTCGGGTTCGGCCAGCCATTCCAGTACCGCGTGGCACAGCACCAGGTCGTAGGGTTCGGTCAGCTGGCCGAGCAGCTCCTGCCAGGGGGCCTGGATGAAAGTGGCCTGCTGGCCGGCGTCGGCAAAGCGCTCGCGGGCGCCTTCGAGCATTGGCGCTGCGGGCTCGGCCAGAGTCACCTGGTGCCCGCGTTGGGCCAGCCACAGCGACATGTGGCCCAGGCCGGCGCCGATATCCAGGACCCGTAGCGGGCGATCGGGCAAGGCTTCGGCGAGGTCGGCCTGCAACACCGCGAGGCGGATCGCACCCTTGGCGCCACCGTAGATCTTCTCGGCAAAGCGGGTGGCCAGTTCATCGAAATGACGGTCGTTCATTTGCCAAATCGCCTTTCGCTGTCGGCCAGTTTGCTTTTCACCACCTGCTCCATGTCCAGGCCCAGTTCGCTGCACAGCAGCAACAGGTAGAGGACGATGTCGCCGACCTCTTGACCGGCGTGCTCCAGTTGCTCGGGTGGCAATTGGCGCGACTGGTCTTCAGTCAGCCACTGGAAGATTTCCACCAGTTCGGCCATCTCGACGCTGGCGGCCATGGCCAGGTTCTTTGGGCTGTGAAAGCCGCGCCAGTCATTGCTGTCGCGGATGTGGTGCAGGCGTTGGGTCAGTTCTTGCAGGTTCATCAGGGCTCTCCTCAAGCGGCATAGCTTCAGGCGGGCGCCGTTGCAACGCAAGAGGGCACTGTCAGCTCAAGGGGCGCCAGGCGCCGCGCATGTGCACAAGCTCGCCGTGGCCGTCGAGCCGCAACTGGCCCTCGGCCGCAGCGGGGCTGGCATTGAGGATCACCTCGCTGGGCAGGCGCACCGGTTTTACGAAGCCCACCTCGATCTCATAGCCACTGACCGGCAGGTGCCCGCGCAGGGCCGCCAGGGCCATGGCCTTGCTCCACATGCCGTGGGCAATGGCGGTGGGGAAGCCAAACAGCCTGGCGCTGGCGGCGCTCAGGTGGATCGGGTTGTAGTCGCCGCAGACCTTGGCGTACCGCCGGCCGATATCGCTGTCAGCGTACCAGCGCGTCAGTTCGCTCAAGGGCAGGGCCTCAGGCGCTTCGACTGCGGTCGGTTCGCCAGCCAGTTTCAGGCCCCGGCAGAGCATGCGGCTGGTCTCGGACCAGAGCAGGCCCAGACCGTCCTCGGCTTCGGTGATCAGGTCACAGGTGGCGCCTTTTTCATGGGCTTGCAGGTTATCCACATGCACGCGCAAGCGCAGGCGGCTGATGCCGCCCAGCGGGCGCAGCACGCGAATGCGGTTGTGCAGGTGCACCAGCCCCAGCAGCGGGAAGGGAAAGTCTGCGGCAGTCAGCAGTTGCATCTGTAGGGCGAAGGCCATGACGTGGGGGAAAGTCGGCGGCAGGTGCCCGTCGTCGCTGAAATGGCAGAGCTTGCGGTACGCCTGCAACTGCTGCGGATCGACGCTCAGCTGGCAGCGCAAACCGCTGCTGGGCAAGCTGTCACCACTGATCTTGCGTTTGCGCGCGGCACGCAGGTACAGCCCGGAGAGTGCAGCGGTACGGCTCACCTCAATCCATTTGCGCGTCATCTCAGGCCCCCATCACGGCTTGACCGCAGACCCGCAGCACCTGGCCATTGACCGCGCCACTGCCCGGTTGCGCCAGCCAGGCCACCGCTTCGGCGACATCCTCGGGCAGGCCGCCCTGGCCCAGTGAGCTCATGCGCCGCCCGGCTTCGCGCAGGGTGAAGGGGATGGCCGCGGTCATGCGGGTTTCGATGAAGCCGGGGGCCACGGCATTGATGCTGGCGCCGCGCTCGGCCAGCTTCGGCGCCCAGGCCTGGGCCAGGCCGATCAGCCCGGCCTTGCTGGCGGCGTAGTTGGCCTGGCCGCGGTTACCGGCGATGCCGCTGATCGAGGCGAGCAGAACGATGCGCGCGTTGTCGTGCAGGGCGCCACTGTCGAACAGTGCCTGGGTCAATAGTTGCGGGGCCTTGAGGTTGACCGCGAGCACCGAGTCCCAGAACTCCGGGGTCATGTTGGCCAGGGTCTTGTCGCGAGTGATGCCGGCATTGTGCACGACGATGTCGATGCCCTCGGGCAGGCCTTCGAGCAGTTGCGCCGGAGCATCGGCGGCGCAGATGTCCAGGGCCAGGCTACGCCCGCCCAAGCGTGCGGCCAGTGCCTCGAGGTCGGTCTTGGCCTGGGGCACATCAAGGAGGATCACCTCGGCGCCATCGCGGGCCAGGGTTTCGGCAATCGCCGCACCGATGCCCCGGGCCGCACCGGTGACCAGCGCCTTGCGCCCGGCCAGCGGCCGGCTCCAGTCCTGGACCACGGCGCCGCAGGCTTCCAGGCGCAGTACCTGGCCAGAGATGAAGGCACTTTTAGGCGACAGAAAGAAACGCAAGGCGCCTTCGAGCTGGTCTTGCGCCGCTTCGCTGACATACAGCAGTTGCAGGGTGCCGCCGGCGCGCAGTTCCTTGGCCAGGGAGCGGCTGAAGCCTTCAAGGGCGCGCTGGGCGACGCGGGCCAGCGGGTCGTCGAGCTGCTCCGGAGCGCGACCGAGAATGACCAGATGCGCGCTCGGCGCCAAGCTGCGCAACAGTGGCTGGAAGAACTCGCGCAGTTGCTTGAGCTGGTCGATATCGTCCAGTTCGCTGGCGTCGAACACCACCGCCTTGAGTTTCGGCCCAAGCCCGGCCACCCACTCGCTGGCCTCAAGCTCTGGGCAGGCAAAGCTGTAGAGCTCGTCGGTGAGGCGCTTGGCGAAGCTTTCGACGGTTTTTGCCAGTGGCCCGCCGCCCAGTAGCAGGGCACCCTCGATCGGCCGCAGGCGACCGGCCTCCCAGCGCTCCAGACGGGCCGGGCTGGGCAGGCCGACGGCGCCTACCAGGCGGCGGCCAAGGTCGGAGTTGGCGAAGTCGATATAGCGGTCGCTCATATGCGGTTCTCCCTGAAATAGCTCCAAAGTGTGGACCATGATTGGCCATTGGTCGTTCGCCCGGGGAAAAAACACCTACTCTGTAGCGGACCGTTTCGTAAAAGAGGAAGTTACGTATGCGCTCATTGCGCCGGGTCGCGATCATTGGCGGTAATCGGATTCCTTTCTCCCGCTCCAACGGCCCCTATGCCAAGGCCAGCAACCAGGCGATGTTCACTGCCGCCCTCGAAGGGCTGACCGAGCGCTACGGCCTGCATGGCTTGCGCTTGGGCGAGGTGGTGGGTGGGGCTGTGCTCAAGCATTCGCGTGACATGAACATCAGCCGCGAAAGCGTGCTCGGTTCGCGTTTGTCCCCGCAAACACCGGCCTACGATGTGCAACTGGCCTGTGGCACGGGGCTGGAAACGGCGCTGCTGGTGGCCAACAAGATTGCCCTGGGGCAGATCGACAGCGGCATCGCCGGGGGTGTCGACAGCACTTCCGATGCCCCCATTGCGGTCAATGAAGAGCTGCGTCAGATCCTCCTCCAGGCCAACCGGGCGAGCACCACCGGCGAGAAACTCAAGGCCTTTTTGCGCCTGCGTCCCGGGCATCTGAAGCCGGAGTTGCCGCGTAATGGTGAAGCGCGCACGGGCCTGTCCATGGGCCAGCACTGCGAGCTGATGGCACAGACCTGGAAAATCGCGCGACAGGATCAGGACCAACTGGCCCTGCTCAGTCACCACAACCTGGCGGCGTCCTTTGCCGATGGCTGGCACGACGACCTGCTGACCCCCTTTTTGGGCCTGACCCGCGACAACAACCTGCGCCCCGAGCTGACCCTGGAGAAGCTCGCCAGCTTTAAGCCGGTGTTCGAGCGCAGCGACAAGGGCACGCTGACCCCGGGTAACTCGACCCCGCTCACCGACGGAGCTTCAGTGGTGCTGCTGGGCAGTGAAGACTGGGCTCGCGAGCGCGGGCTGCCAGTGCTGGCCTACCTGGTCGATGGCGAAACGGCTGCCGTGGATTTCGTCAAAGGTCACGAAGGGCTGTTGATGGCGCCGGCCTACGCCGTACCAAGGTTGTTGGCCCGCAATGGCCTGACCCTGCAGGACTTCGACTATTACGAAATCCACGAAGCCTTCGCCGCGCAGGTGTTGTGCACCCTCAAGGCCTGGGAAGACCCCGAGTACTGCAAAAGTCGCTTGGGCCTGGAGGCGCCTTTGGGGTCGATCGACCGCAGCAAACTCAACGTCAAGGGCAGCTCATTGGCCGCCGGGCATCCCTTTGCGGCAACCGGCGGGCGCATTCTGGCCAACATGGCCAAGTTGCTGGCCAGTGCTGGCAAGGGCCGTGGCCTGATCTCCATCTGCGCCGCTGGCGGTCAGGGCGTGACGGCGATCATCGAGCGTTGACCGACGCGGGCTGACTGACCAGCGGGGCCGGGCGATTGGCGTAGTGCTCGGCCATGATCGAGCAGACGATCAGTTGCAGCGGGTGGTAGATCATGATCGGCAGCAGGATCAGCCCCAACCCCGGGTGTGCGCCGAAAATCAGCGCGGCCATCGGCGCACCTGCAGCCAGGGATTTCTTGCTGGCACAAAATACCGCAGCCACCTCGTCCGCCGGGCTGAAGTTCAGCACCCGGGCGCTGTGGGTGGTGAGCAGCAGGATCAACGCTAGCAGCAGGGCGCTGCCAACCAGAGCAATGGCAATTACCGAGCTGCCTTGCTGCTGCCACATTCCCGAGACCATCGAGTTGCAGAACGCCACGTACACCAGCAGCAGGATCACCAACTTATCCACGATATTGGTGTAGCGCTTGTGCCGGGTAAAGAAGCGCCCGAACCAGGGCCGCAGCAATTGGCCAAGCACCAGTGGCAGCAGCAACAGTGCGCAGAGATCGAGCAGGGTGGCGCCCAGGTCGATGCCGTCGCTGCCACTGCCGACCACCAGGCTGACCAGCCAGGGGGTGAGGAAGATGCCGAGTACGCTGGACAGGCTGGCGTTGAGGATCGCCGCCGGCACGTTGCCGCCAGCACTGCCGGTCAGCGCCACCGACGAGGAGATGGTCGAGGGCAGGGCGCAGAGGTAGAAGAAACCGAGCATCAGCAGTGCTGGCAACTGGTTGCCAAGTACTTTATTGCCCAGCCACCACAGCAGCGGAAAGACCATGAAGGTGAAGCCCTGGACCATCAGGTGCAGGCGCCAGTTTTTCAGGCCGTGACCGATCTGCTCGCTGGACAGGTTGATGCCGTGCAGGAAAAACACCAGGAACACACCGACATTGATCACCACTTCAGCGTGCATGGCGCCGCCGCTGCGGCCGAACTGGGGGAACAGCCAGGCGAGGAAGGTGGCCAGGAACATGCCGCACAGAAACCAGTCGGTTACCACGCGTTTGAGGTGTTGGAGCACTTGCATAGGCGGGCCTGCGAATCATTTTGTATTCATTGAGCCCAGAGGCTACGCTCGGCAGGTGTTTACCGTCTTGCGATATAAGGCCAACTGATGCCGAGTAACGGACAACAACCCCCGGCCCGGGCGATTCCGCAACTACAGCGCTTGCCCCGGCCACTGTATGCGCGCGCCGAAAGCCTCGGTGCCGGTTCGTGGACGCCGCGCCATCAGCATGACTGGGTGCAGTTTTCCTATGCGATCAGCGGTGTGCTCGGGGTCTATACCGCCGAAGGCAGTTACTTCGCCCCGCCACAGTGGGGCGTATGGATTCCGGCCGGGGTCGAGCATGAGGTGGTGACCTCGATGCAGGCCGAGATGCGCAGCCTGTATGTGCGCCGCGAAGTGGCCAGCTGGGCGCCGGCGCAGTGCCGGGTGCTGGAAGTAACACCGCTGGCCCGCGAGCTGATCAAGCAGTTCTGCCTGTTGCCGGTGGCCTACCCTGAAGGCGACAGCGCCGAGGCGCGGTTGGTGGCGGTGTTGCTCGACCAGTTGCGGGCGCTGCCACAGGTGAGCTTTTCGCTGCCTTTGCCACAGCAACCGCGCTTGCTGCAATTGTGCAACGAACTGCTCGCCCACCCTGAACAGGCACAAACCCTTGGGCAGTGGGCACAGCGCCTGAACACTTCGGAGAAAACCCTGACGCGTCTGTTTCTGCGTGAAACCGGCTTGAGCTTTCGCAGTTGGCGCCAGCGCATGCGCCTGTTGTCGTCGCTGACTGCCCTGCAGGCCAGGCAGAGTGTGACCGAAGCCGCGCTGGGCTGCGGTTACGACTCCACTTCGGCCTACATCGCCGCGTTCAAGGGCTTGTTCGGCTTCACCCCAGGCGAGCTGCGCCTGTAACCGTCAGGTTTTCGGTCTCAACACGCTCTCTCGCCATGCACCAAAGCTGGCAACGCCGCTCTAACAGGCTATGGCACGTTGCAACAAATGTGGCTCGATCTCAAGGGCGCAAAAAGCCTTACGACAGGGTGGGGACCAGAATCACCGGCAAGGCGGCGATTACGGCAAAGGCCCAGAATTTTTCTTGTAAACGTACGAGTCTGCTGCAGACTACATCCGCCGTGTGCTCTGGAAATAAAGTGTTACTTGCGGGTATTGCCCCGTATTTATTAGCGATTGGCGATTTTTGTGACCGATTGGTCGCCTTCGGCCATAAAAAGAATGGCAAGTCAGGCAGATAGCCGTTACAACGCAGTGCGGCTTGCTTCAGCGATACGCAGGTTTTCGGACCTGTGACCTATAACAATCACGTGTTTGGCCAGACAGGACCCCCGACAAAAACCGATGAAGACTCCAAAACGCATTGAACCGCTGGTTGAAGATGGACTGGTCGACGAGGTACTGCGACCGCTGATGAGTGGCAAGGAGGCCGCAGTGTATGTGGTCCGCTGCGGTCGGGAGCTACGGTGCGCCAAGGTCTACAAAGAAGCCAACAAGCGCAGTTTCCGCCAGGCCGCCGAGTACCAGGAAGGCCGCAAGGTGCGCAACAGTCGCCAGGCCCGGGCCATGGCCAAGGGCTCCAAGTTCGGCCGCAAAGAGGCCGAAGACGCTTGGCAGAACGCCGAAGTGGCCGCGCTGTTCCGCCTGGCCAATGCCGGTGTACGGGTGCCCAAGCCTTACGACTTTCTCGATGGCGTGCTGCTCATGGAGCTGGTGGCCGATGAACACGGGGACGCCGCGCCACGCCTGAACGACGTGCACCTGGAGCCTGAGCAGGCCCGGGAGTACCACGCTTTCGTGATTCGCCAGATCGTGCTGATGCTCTGCACCGGGCTGGTGCATGGCGACCTGTCGGAGTTCAACGTGCTGCTCGGCCCTGATGGCCCGGTCATCATCGACCTGCCGCAAGCCGTGGACGCCGCGGGCAACAACCATGCGTTCAGTATGCTCGAGCGCGATGTCGGCAACATGGCCGCCTACTTCGGGCGTTTTGCCCCGGAGCTCAAGCAGACGCGCTACGCTCGCGAGATGTGGGCCCTGTACCAGGCAGGCACGCTGCTGCCGGAAAGCCCGTTGACCGGGGTATTTGCCGATGACGAGCACAGCGCCGATGTGGATGGGGTGATGCGCGAGATCGACGCTGCGCGCTTTGATGACGCTCGTCGGCGTGCGGCGAAGGCCGACGCCGAGCGGGGCACGGTCAAAGACGAAGAACCGGCGCCGCCTTGGCTGCAGTAAATCTCGTCAGTGACAGCAACTGCCGCCGGCTGCCAGGTCTTTGAGGATCGGGCAGTCGGGGCGGTCGTCGCCCTGGCAGTGAGCGACCAGCTCGCTCAAGGTATCGCGCAAACTCACCAACTCCTCGATCCGCCTGTTGAGGTCGTCAATGTGCTGGCTGGCCAGGGCCTTGACGTCGGCGCTGGCGCGCTGGCGGTCCTGCCACAGGGTCAGCAGGCGGGCGACTTCTTCCAGAGAAAAGCCCAAGTCTCGCGAGCGCTTGATGAACGCCAATTGGTGCAAGTCATCCTGTTGGTACAGGCGATAGCCGCTGTCGCTGCGCAGGGCTGGCTTGAGCAGGCCAATTGACTCGTAGTAACGGATCATTTTCGCACTCAGGCCCGAGCGGCGGGCAGCCTGGCCGATGTTCATGGGGCTTGGTCCTCGGGCGGGGTAGCGGGTTTCCAGGTTTTCAGCAGTAGCGCATTGCTGACCACACTGACGCTCGACAGGGCCATGGCCGCGCCGGCCAGTACCGGGTTGAGCATGCCGAAGGCGGCCAGCGGAATACCGATCAGGTTGTAGATAAACGCCCAGAACAGGTTCTGGCGGATCTTGGCGTAGGTCTTGCGGCTGATTTCCAGGGCGGCTGGCACCAGCCGCGGATCGCCGCGCATCAGGGTGATACCGGCGGCCTGCATGGCCACGTCGGTGCCGCCGCCCATGGCAATGCCGATGTCGGCGGCGGCCAGCGCCGGCGCATCGTTGATACCGTCACCGACCATGGCGACCACGCCGGACTGCTTGAGCGTGGCAACGGTGGCGGCCTTGTCGGCAGGCAGCACTTCGGCGTACACGTCGCTGATACCCAGGGCTTCACCCACCACCTTGGCACTGCCGCGGTTGTCACCGGTCAGCAGGTGGCTGCTGATACCTTGCCCGGCCAATTGCCGTACTGCTTGCCCGGCGCCAGGCTTGAGGCTGTCACCAAAGGCGAACAGGCCCAGCACCCGTGGCTGTGGGCTGCGCTCGATCAACCATGACAGGGTACGGCCTTCGGCTTCCCAGGCCTTGGCGCTGCTGGCCAGCTCGCCCGGTTGCAGGCCGCTTTCATCGAGCAGGCGGCGGTTGCCCAGGGCCAATTCGCGACCCTCGAGGCTGCCGGCGATACCGCGTCCGGTCAGCGACTGGCTGTTGCTGATATCGGCCACCACCAGGCCTTGCTCTTCACAGGCATCGAGCACCGCCTTGGCCAGCGGGTGCTCGCTGCCGCGCTGCAGGGCTCCGGCCCATTGCAACAGTTGCGCCTGCTCGCCCTCCAGCGCCTGGCTGTGGACAATACGCGGGCTACCGGAGGTCAGGGTGCCGGTCTTGTCGAACACCACGCGGTTGACCGCATGGGCGCGCTCCAGGGCCTCGGCGTCCTTGATCAGGATGCCATGGCGGGCGGCGACGCCGGTACCGGCCATGATCGCGGTCGGTGTGGCCAGACCCAGGGCGCAAGGGCAGGCAATGACCAGCACGGCGACGGCGTTGATCAGTGCGGTTTCAATCGGTGCTCCGCTCAACCACCAGCCCACCAGGGTGATCAGCGCCAGCACCAGCACGGCCGGGACGAACACCTGGCTGACCCGGTCGACCAGTTTCTGGATCGGTGCCTTGGCGGCCTGGGCGTCTTCGACCAGGCGGATGATCCGTGCCAGTACGGTTTCCGTGCCCAAGGCCAGGGTGCGCACCAGCAGGCGGCCTTCACCGTTGATCGCGCCACCGGTGACCTTGTCGCCGGGTTGCTTCGGCACTGGCAGGCTTTCACCGCTGATCAGCGCTTCGTCGGCGTGGCTCTGGCCCTCGACCACTTCACCGTCGACCGGGAAACGCTCACCGGGCTTGACCAGCACCAAGTCGTGCAGGCGCAGTTCGCTGATGGCGACATCACGCTCCTGGCCGTCGACCAGCAACAGCGCACGCTCCGGGCGCAGAGCTTCCAGGGCGCGGATGGCACTGGCGGTCTGGCGCTTGGCCCGGCTTTCCAGGTATTTGCCGAGCAGAATCAAGGCAATCACCACCGCCGAGGCTTCAAAGTACAGGTGCGGCATGATCCCGGGGCTGGCCGTGGCCCATTCGTAGATACTCAGGCCGTAACCGGCGCTGGTACCCGTGGCCACCAGCAGGTCCATGTTGCCGGCGCCAGCGCGCACGGCTTTCCAGGCAGCAACATAGAAACGCGCGCCGAGGATGAACTGCACTGGCGTGGCGAGAACGAACTGCGCCCAGGCCGGCAGCATCCAGTGGATGCCAAAGGGTTGCAGGACCATGGGCAGCACCAGCGGCAGGGCCAGCAGCACGGCCAGGGCTACTGCCCAGCGCTCCTTGTGCAGGCGGCGTTCGGCGTCGGCCTGGTTGACCTTGGCGCTCTGTGGCAGGCTTGCCGAGTAGCCGGCATGGCTGACAGCATCGATCAGCACGCTGCTGTCGACCGGGCCAAACAGCTGCAGGTGGGCGCGTTCATTGGCAAGGTTGACGGTTACCTGCTGCACCCCCGGGACCTTGGCCAGGGCGCGCTCGACGCGTCCGGCGCAGGAGGCGCAGGTCATGCCGCCAATCTGCAGTTCCAGGGTCTGGGATGGCACGCTATAGCCGGCTTGTTCAACGGCTTCGACCAGCGCCGGCAGGCTGTCGGCCGGGGCCTGGACCCGGGCCTGTTCGGTGGCCAGGTTGACACTGACCTGTTCGGCACCGACGACCTTGCGCAGGGCGCGCTCGACCCGGCCAGCACAGCTGGCGCAGGTCATGCCGGCAATCGGCAGGTCGAACGTGGTAGATGCGGACATGGGGCATTCCTCCTTGGACAGGCCTCAAGCATCAACCTTGCCATGCGGGGAAGGTCAATAGCCCAAGCCGGCTCTGATCAGCTTGAGGCCATTCTGGTCCATGGCGATGCGGTATTTATTGATCTCACCGGCCTTGAGGGTCAGTTGTTGACTGCGCTGGTTTTCCAGGCCGTTCTGGCAACCCGGCATCTGTGCCGGCAGCAGGCGCAGGCGAACCGCGACCTTGCCCGGTGGCAAGTTGAACGAGGTCGTCTGCTCCTGGAACAGCCGCGCAGACAGCTGGTCATCAAGGTACACACCGATCTCGCATGAGGTCGCCACTTCCAGGCGTTCGCGGGAAATGGTCAGAATGCTGTAGTCGGCGTTGCCCTCGGCACTGGCCTGGGGTACCAGACCCATTACTCCCAGCAGGCCGATCAGACCTAAAGCTGCCCTGCGCATGAAATCAAACTCCTGCTTATCAATCGTCAGGCCTGCAGCTTGGCGCAGCGGCACGATGATTTCCAGCCCGGCAGACAATCAATGAACTTGACCTTGCCCCGGTGGCAAGCTTGAGACTGCGCTCAAACCCCACAGGAGGCTGTTGCAATGCAAGTATTCACTGTTCAAGGAATGACCTGCGGCCATTGCGTCAAGGCTGTCACTCGCGCGGTTTTGGCCCAGGATGCAGAGGCCAAGGTTGAGGTCGATCTGGGCCAGAAGCAGGTAAAAGTAAAGAGCGAGTTGCCGACTGAGGATATTCTCACGGCGATTCGCGAAGGGGGCTATGCCGCCGAAGCAGTCTGAGCACTGACGCTTGCGCGGTGGATAAAAGATTCATCGCGCAGGCGTAACTCGGCCAGCGAAACCCCGGCAGGGCGGTTAGACTAGCGGACTTGCTTAGCCTGCTACGGATTTCCGATGAACCTGCGAACCATCCTGATTCTCGGCGCCCTGAGTGCCTTCGGGCCCCTGGCGATCGACTTCTACCTGCCCGGCTTCCCGGCCATGGCTCTGGCCTTCGGCACTGACGAGAAGCACATTCAGACCACGCTTGCGGCGTACTTTCTTGGCCTGTCGCTTGGCCAACTAGCCTACGGGCCGGTGGCCGACCGCTTTGGCCGGCGCGTCCCGCTGCTGGTTGGGGTCACGCTGTTCACCCTGGCGTCACTGGCCTGCGCCTTTGCGCCGACCCTTGATGCGCTGATCCTGGCGCGCTTCGTTCAGGCCCTGGGCGGTTGCGCCGGGATGGTACTGTCGCGCGCGATTGTCAGCGACAAGTGCGATGCGGTGGGGTCGGCCAAGGTCTTTTCGCAGTTGATGCTGGTCATGGGCCTGGCGCCGATCCTTGCGCCGATGCTGGGCGGGGTGATGGTCAACCTCTATGGCTGGCAGTCGATCTTCCTCGCCCTGACCCTGTTCAGCGCCCTGTGCACCCTGGCTGTGGCCCTGGGACTGCCGGAAAGCCTGCCGGCCAACCAGCCGCGCCCGCCCTTGTCCGGTTCGCTGCGCCAGTACGGGCGCTTGTTCAAGGAGCGCATCTTTCTTGGCCACGCCTTGACCGGCGGCATTGCCATCGCCGGGATGTTTGCCTATATCGCCGGCTCGCCGTTCGTATTCATCAAGCTCTATGGGGTGCCTGCCGAGCATTACGGTTGGTTGTTCGGCAGCAACGCGGCGGGGTTCATTCTGGTCGCGCAGGTCAATGCGCGGTTGCTGGCCAAGCGTGGCCCAGCCTTGCTGCTGGCGCGTGCGGTGTGGGTTTACCTGGCGGCAGGCCTGACCCTGCTGGGCATCAGTGCCTTGCACCCGGCGGCGCTGTGGCCGTTGCTGATTCCACTGTTCGTTTGCATTGCTAGCTTGGGCTGCATCATCCCCAATGCCTCGGCCTTGGCCATGAGCGGGCAGGGGGCACGGGCCGGTAGCGCTTCGGCGCTGCTCGGTTGCCTGCAGTTCAGTGTCGCCGCCGGTGCGGCAGCGCTGGTCGGCGTGCTGCATGACGGCACGGCGGTACCGATGGCCATCGTCATCAGCTTGTGCGGCTTGGCGGTGGTCAGCGTGGCGATGCTCACCCGGCGACTGAACCTCAGCCGCTGCGTTTGAGCGGATGCGGGGCCTGGAGCCGCGCTTGCAGGGTGCTGACGAAGGCGCGGGCTTCGGCCTCGCTGCGAAAGCTGACGACATGCTGGTCTAGCTGAACCTGCCATGGGCAGCCGGGCTTTTTTGCTGATGCACTGACCTGGATATTCATATCTGCATACCTGAGGTTGGCGTTGGCTGATGCATTGTAGCGCCGGCCACAGGTAGCGGAATGACCTGGATCAGTTGTCGGACTGACGGTCGCGCCCACCCCGCAAGTACGGTGGGCGCGCTGTTTCAAAAGCCTTCGAGGACGATCTTGCCCTTGGCTGCGCCGCTTTCGAGCAGGGCGTGGGCGCGGCGCAGGTTGGCGGCGTTGATGGTGCCGAAGTGCTCACCCAGGGTGGTTTTCAGCGTGCCGTTGTCGATCAGATCAGCCACCCGGTTGAGCAGGTGGTGCTGCTCGATCATGTCCGCGGTTTCGAACAGCGAGCGGGTGTACATGAACTCCCAGTGCAGCGACAGGCTCTTGCGCTTGAGCTTGCTCACATCCAGTTGCTTGGGGTCATCGATCAGCGCCAGTTTGCCTTGCGGCGCCAGGGCTTCGACCAGTTGATCCAGATGCTGGTCGGTCTGCGTCAGGCTCGCCACATGAGTTACCTGGTCGATGCCCTGGGCCTTGAGGGCAGTGGCGAGCGGCTGACTGTGATCGACCACCTGATCGACACCGAGCTCACGCACCCAGTCCTGGGTCTGTGGGCGCGATGCAGTGCCGATGACGGTGAGGCCGGTCAGTTGGCTCGCCAGTTGGGTGAGGATCGAGCCGACACCGCCGGCAGCGCCAACGATCAACAGGCTTTGGCCCAGATCCTGTTGGCCTTCGGCAATCTGCAAGCGCTCGAACAGCAGCTCCCAGGCGGTGATGGCGGTCAACGGCAGTGCAGCGGCCTCGGCAAAACCCAGGCGCTTGGGCATATGCCCGACGATTCGCTCATCCACCACGTGCAGTTCGCTGTTGCCACCAGCACGGGCGATGGAGCCGGCGTAATACACCTTGTCTCCCGGCTGGAACAGGCTGACATCGCTGCCCACCGCTTTGACCACCCCGGCGACATCCCAGCCCAGGACCTTGGCCGCGCCACCTTCTGGCTGGACGTTCTGGCGAACCTTGGTGTCGACCGGGTTGACCGAGATCGCCCGCACTTCTACCAGCAAGTCGCGCGGACCGGGCTCGGGAGCTGGCAATTCGATGTCCTTCAGCGCAGCCGCGTCGCTGATCGGCAGGCAGTGGTAATAGGCAATGGCTTTCATGAGCAGTTCTCGAGGCAGAGTCAATGTGGCCATGATTGATGCTTTCACTTGCCAGAAAAAGCCGCTAAAACAACAGATTCTTTCAATGATTTTTTGATAATAGAGGGTGGGCTGGTGCGTATCGACGATCTGCAACTGTTCGTCCGGGCCGCCGAAACGGGCAGCCTGTCAGCGGCGGCACGCCTGCTGAACCTGTCACCGGCAGTTGCCAGTGCCTCGCTCAAGCGTCTTGAGCAGCAACTGGGCGTGCGCTTGCTGGCCCGTTCGACCCGCAATCTGCGCTTGACCGCCGAGGGTGAAAGTTATTTGCAACATGCCCGATCTGCGCTGTCGAGCCTGGAGCAAGGACGACGGGTCCTGGCCCATGGTCAGGATCAGGTCGGTGGCACCCTGTTGTTGTCGGCGCCGTCGGACTTCGGCCGAAACGTGCTGCTGCCCTGGCTCGACGAACTGCAACGCGAGCACCCGCAGCTCAATGTGCGCCTGTTGTTGGGCGATCGTAATGCCGACCTGTTTCGCCAGTCGGCGGATATCGCCTTGCGTTATGGCGCCCCGGAGGACTCCAGACTGGTGGCCTTGCCCCTGTGCCTGGATAACCGGCGGGTGTTGTGTGCGTCTCCTGCCTATCTGGCCCGTTGTGGGGAACCGGCACAGATTGCTGAATTGGCACAGCACAATTGCCTGTTGTACCAATTGGGCAATCGCATCCACGACCACTGGCGATTTGGCCAGGGGGCCAGTGCCGCGAGCGTGGGCGTGAGCGGTGATCGTTTCTGTGATGATGCCGATGTGGTTCGGCGCTGGGCCGTGGCTGGGGCGGGGATTGCTTACAAGTCTTGGCTGGATGTTGCCGGTGATGTGCAGGCGGGTCGCTTGAAGTTGTTGTTGCCGCACCTGCGTGGTGAGCCGGCGCCCTTGAACTTGATGTGTACCCACCGGGCGCAGTTGGGCAAGCCGGTGCAGTTGTTGCGGGATTTAATTAGAGCACGTTGCCAGGCGATGTTTGAAATGTTGGACAATTAAATTGAACGGAAAAATCTTCGCTGCTGTGCCTACATGTTAAACACTATTAATTGTAAGTTGGAGCAAAAATTGTTGTAGGTTTTATCGGGTTGTTGGTTGTTGTTGATAGCCCGGTTGTTGATAGCGAGATACGTGTTGTGGGGGCTGGCGTGTTCCACTGGAAATGCCTGCGCTGTGCTGAGCGCAGAGGCCCTGGCTGAGGTTGCCAATACCATGGGGCTGGTCGAAATATTGTTTGCGCTACCCGGTTTATAATGGATCCAGCAGTCATTTCCAGCGAGAGATACTTCCATGTCCAGGCTGGCAAGGGTTGTCTCTCAACCAGACGTTACCTGGCTTTGCCCCGGGTCGAGTTTCGCTGAAGTGTGCTTGGTCGCAAATACGCTGAAAGACTTTTGTATATTCTTATTGCGACGAGATGACGGCGACGTTGATAACGTTGACTTCCTGGCTCTCTGGCATCGGACACCTCGCAGTAAATGCTGCCGACATGGTTAATCAATCGATATCAGACATGATCTCGCAGGGAGTTGAGATATGAAACCAGTAACGAGTATCAGCCAGATCGCCAGCTTGCTGGCCGACCCGAAACGCAGTGCCATGCTTTGGGCCTTGATTGATGGCATGGCGCGTCCGTCCGATGAGCTGGCCAGCATGGCAGGCCTGACCCCGTCCTCGGCCTGCGCTCACCTGGCCAGATTATCCGCCAGTGGATTGCTCAAGCTGGAGCCAAGGGGGCGTAAACGCTATTTCAGGCTGGCCGCACCGGAAGTCGGGGCCGCCGTCGAAGCGCTGGCCAGCGTCCAGGTAAACATGCCCGAAGGCAGTCCCGAGCAGGCGGTGGGCGGTATCCCCCTGTCCATGCGCCGGGCGCGATTGTGCGGGGATCACCTGGGAGGCGAGTTGGCTGCGGATCTGTATCAGCGCTTGTTCGATGCCGGCTGGCTGGAAGGTAGCGAGCAGCAAATCGAAGTCACCAGTATTGGACGTACACAGTTTGCCGCTTACGGGATTTTCATCGGCGCCCTGGCCCAGCATCAGCGTCGCAGCTTCAGCAGTTGTCGCTGTTGCAGTGAATGGAGCGACCACCGTCCTCACCTTGGTGGCGCGCTGGGCAGCAGCTTGCTCAAGCTGTTCCTGCAGTCTGGCTGGATACGTGAGAGTGAAGCGTCACGGATGTTGCAGATCAACGCCCAAGGTTTGGCGCATATCAACCGTATGGCCCAACTGCCGGTATTGAAAACCGCAGGCTGAGCCAGGCAAGGCGTCGTTGCGCGGTGCGGCAGCACTTGGGCTGCCACACCGTTGCGGCTATTGGTCAGGGTTTGACCAGGCGCGCGTCCAGGCTGTTCTGTGCCAGGCGCCGGGCCTGATCCTGGGTCATGCCCAGGTGTTCATGCAGGGCCTGGAAGTTCTCGGTGACATAACCACCAAAGTACGCGGGGTCATCGGAGTTGACCGTGACCTTCACGCCACGCTCGAGCATGTCGAGGATGTTGTGCTGGCTCATGTGGTCGAACACGCACAGCTTGGTGTTGGACAGCGGGCAGACAGTCAGCGGGATCTGCTCGTCGATGATCCGCTGCATCAGGCGCTCATCTTCGATGGCGCGTACGCCGTGGTCGATGCGCTGGATTTTCAGCAGGTCGATGGCTTCCCAGATGTACTCGGGCGGGCCTTCTTCGCCAGCGTGGGCAACGGTCAGGAAGCCTTCGCTGCGGGCACGGTCGAACACGCGCTGGAACTTGCTTGGCGGATGGCCCATTTCCGAGCTGTCGAGGCCGACGGCGATGAAGGCATCGCGAAACGGCATGGCCTGGTCGAGGGTCTTGTGTGCTTCCTCTTCACTCAGGTGGCGCAGGAAGCTGAGGATCAGGCCACTGCTGATACCCAGTTGTTGCTGGCCATCCTTGAGGGCGCCGCTGATGCCCTTGAGCACTACTTCAAAGGGAATACCGCGGTCGGTGTGGGTCTGCGGGTCGAAGAACGGCTCGGTGTGAATCACGTTCTGCGCCTTGCAGCGCTGCAGGTAGGCCCAGGTCAGGTCGTAGAAGTCCTGCTCGGTGCGCAGTACATCGGCGCCCTGGTAATAAAGGTCGAGAAACTCCTGCAGGTTGTTGAACGCGTAGGCGCCACGCAGGGCTTCGACATCGTTCCAGGGCAGGGCGATCTTGTTGCGCTCGGCCAGGGCGAACAGCAACTCGGGCTCCAGCGATCCTTCCAGGTGCAGGTGCAATTCTGCCTTGGGCAGCGCGTTAAGCCAGTCGTACATGGTTTTGCTGTCTCATCAGGTGCGGTTGTCGCCATTCTACACAGCGCCAGCGACCCACAGAAGCAGCGCCGCAGTACCCAAAGGGTAGCGGCGCTGGCCAACCCTTAGCCTGCGATCAGTTGCGCCGCCGCCTGACGGTGATCGGCGATCAGGGCCTGGACATCCAGGCCTTCGATCTGGCCGTCGATAACTCGCCACTGGCCGCCGACCATGACCCGGTCAGCACGGTCGGCGCCGCACAGCAGCAGGGCCGAGAGTGGGTCGTGGCTGCCGGAGAAACGCAGTTCGTCGAGCTTGAACAGGGCAAGGTCGGCCTGCTTGCCCACCGCCAGCTCGCCAATGTCGCTACGCCCAAGTAGCTGTGCCGAGCCGCGGGTGGCCCAGCCCAGGACACGTTCCGGGGTAATCGCTTCGGCACCATAACGCAGCCGTTGCAGGTACAGGGCCTGGCGCGTTTCGAGGATCATATTGGAGGCATCGTTGGAGGCCGAACCGTCCACGCCCAGGCCCACCGGTGCGCCGGCCCCGGTCAGGTCCAGGGTCGGGCAGATGCCTGAGGCCAGACGCATGTTCGAGCTTGGGCAATGGCAGATGCCGGTACCGGCAGCGCCCAGGCGGGCGATCTCGTCCGGATTGAAATGGATGCCATGGGCCAGCCAGGTGCGGGGGCCGAGCCAGCCGACGCTATCCAGGTAATCCACCGTGCGCAGGCCGAAGCGCTGCAGGCAGAAGTCCTCTTCGTCGAGGGTTTCGGCCAGGTGAGTATGCAGGCGCACGTCCAGTTCTTCGGCCAGCTCGGCGCTGGCGCGCATGATTTCTGGCGTGACCGAGAATGGTGAACAGGGTGCCAGGGCGATCTGGATCTGCGCGCCTTCATCACGTTCGTGGTAACTGTGGATAAGTCGCTGGCTGTCGGCGAGGATCACTTCGCCCTGCTGCACCGTCTGCTGTGGCGGCAGGCCGCCGTCGGCTTCGCCCAGGCTCATGGAACCGCGGGTGAGCATGGCGCGCATGCCCAGTTTGCGTACCGCTTCGACCTGCACATCGATGGCGTTTTCCAAGCCTTCGGGGAACAGATAATGGTGATCGGCGGCGGTGGTGCAGCCCGACAACAACAGCTCGGCCAGGGCCACGCGGGTCGCCAGTTCAAGCTTGGCCGGGGTCAGCCGGGCCCAGACCGGATAGAGGGTTTTCAGCCAGGGAAACAAAGGCTGGTTGACCACTGGCGCCCAGGCACGAGTCAGGGTCTGGTAGAAGTGGTGGTGGGTGTTGATAAGTCCCGGCAGCACAACGTGTTCGCGGGCATCGAAGACTTGTCCACAGGGGCTGGCCGGGCTTTGGCCAAGGCCGAGTACTTGCTGGATACGGCCGTCTTCAATCACCAGGCCGCCACGGGCGTCGAGGGAATTGGCTGTGAAGATGGCGAGGGGGTTTTTTAACCAGATGCGGGTCGCAGGCATGGTGCCGGCTCCTCTGAAAGTGGGTTCAGGTTAGCCAGCTCAGTGTTGCCCTGTCTGCTGATCCAGGTCCGCCGCGGTGGGCGAGGTGTCGAGTCTACACCCACCGCGCGAGGGTTCACCAGATCAGGCTGTCGCCTTTGTAATTGATGAAGTGCAGGCCGCCCTTGCCGGCGTTAGCATTGATCTGCTCAAGCATGCCCTGGGTGCTGGTCAGCACGTCGATCTCGGCGTTCTCGCCGCCCATGTCAGTTTTCACCCAGCCCGGGTGCATGGCCAGGACGGTCTGTGGTGGTTGTTGCAGGGTGACGAAGCTGTTGATCATCGAGTTCAATGCCGCCTTGCTGGCCTTATACAGACACATCTCGCTGCCGTCGGGAATGGCGACGCAGCCAAGGATCGAACTCATGAACGCCAGCACACCATCGTTTTGCAGTTGAGGGGTGAAGCGCTGGGCAACGCGAATGGGCGATACCGCATTGGTCATGAACAGATCGCCCACATCGGCCAGTTGCGCAACTTCGGCGTTCTGTTCGCGAGGTCCCATGACACCGGCATTGACGAACAGCAGGTCAAACGACTGACCTTGCAGCCGTTGGCCGAGCGCATCAAGTTGCTCACCGCTGTTCATTTCCAGAGTTTCGACTTGTACCCGCGGCAGGGCGCTCAGGGTGTCGGCCTTGGCCGGATTGCGCACGGTGGCGATCACATTCCAGCCGTCTTCCACCAAGCGTTGCACCAAGCCAAGGCCCAGGCCGCGCGAGGCGCCGATGATCAGGGCGGTTTTGTTCGTGGACATGGAAAACTCCTCTGAGGGGATAGCAAGGATTGATCAAAGAATAACCAGTCTAGCCAAGCCGTGGCCCCGTACGCTGTTGGCGCAGGGGTGCACGGCTTATCCACAGCTTGCTCCACAGTATTTGTGTGCAAGCTCACAAGCGCGGTAAAAGCCGTTCCGTGACCGGTTTCAGGCGCCATAGCTGGGGATAACTTACTGATTTTTCGGCAGTTGAAGCGTTGTCATCAAATCTTGATCAAAATATGATCGTTCTTCTGCAGACCCCGTGGGCCAAGGCTCGCAGGCGAATGCCCAGAGCTTATCCACAGCCGGGCCCACAGTGAATGTGGGCAAAAGTTCAGGCGCGCTCCAGCAAGATCCGGCCACGGCTGAGGTCAGCCAACTGGCGCTGCAGCAGTTCTATCTGTTCCTCGCCCAGGGCCAGGCGCAAGTCCACGCCATTAGCAGTGAATTGTTCATCCAGCACCAGGCCATCGGCTTCGGCCACGCGTAATTTGAGCAGTGCCAGTTCGCTGAAGCTGCAACTGCAGGTCAGCTCGCTGCGGCTGACCAGCAAGCGTTTTTCGGCCTGCTGCAGACACTTGTTGGCGCCACCACCATAAGCCCGGGCCAGGCCGCCGGTGCCCAGCTGGATGCCGCCGTACCAGCGGATCACCAGCACCACCACCTGATCGCAATCCTGGGCCTCGATGGCGGCCAGGATTGGCCGCCCGGCGGTGCCACCGGGTTCGCCGTCGTCGCTGCTGCGGTACTGTCCGCCCAGTTTCCAGGCCCAGCAGTTGTGAGTGGCGGCCAGGTCGCTATGGTGTTCGATGAAACCCATGGCGTCGGCCGGGCTGCTGATCGGTGCAGCCAGGGTGATGAAACGGCTCTTGCGAATCTCTTCGCGAAACTCGCAGGTGTCGAGCAGGGTAAAAGGCATAAGGCAGGTTCAGTCGCGAAGTGTCAGGCCACAGCCCTTGAGAATGATGTGGATAAGATTGTTGCTGGCATCTTCCATGTCCTGCTTGGTCAGGCGGCTGCGGCCGGTGACCTGGCAGATCTGGGTGGCGAAGTCGGCATAGTGCTGGGTGCTGCCCCAGAGCAGGAAGATCAGGTGCACCGGATCGACCGGGTCCATCTTGCCGGCGTCGATCCAGGCCTGGAACACTGCGGCACGGCCCTTGAACCAGGCGCGGTAGTCTTCACTGAAGTAGTCGCTCAGGCACTGCCCGCCACTGATGATTTCCATGGCGAAGATCCGCGAGGCCTGCGGATTGCGCCGGGAAAACTCCATTTTGGTGCGGATGTAGCTGCTCAACGCCTGGGCCGGGTCATCGTCGACGGTCAGGGCGTTGAAGGTGCTGTCCCACAGTTCGATGATGTTGCTCAGCACCGCCACGTACAGGCCGAGTTTGTTGGTGAAGTAATAGTGCAGGTTGGCCTTGGGCAACCCGGCCTTGAGGGCGATGGTGTTCATGCTGGTGCCCTTGAAGCCGTGGCGGGCGAATTCGTCCTCGGCGGCCTGGATGATGGCCTGCTCGTTCTTCTGGCGAATGCGGCCGGCGGGCTTGCCCGGGGCGTGGGAGCGATGCGCAGGGACTTCAAAGGTCATGAACGGTTCCAGACAAGGCAATGGGTATCTCTTATGACTGGCTAACCTACCAGCATTAGCCCTCAGCGAGTAGCCGCCAGGTTTTCGAGGAAGCTTTCCAGCACCAGGTGCGGGCGCCGGCCTTTGCGCGTTACCCAGCACAGGCTCAGGTCGTAGAAGCGTTCGACGGGCTTGAGTGCACGCAGCCGGCCTTGTTGCACCCAGAAGCTCGCATAGTGGTCCGGCAGGTAGCCAATATAGCGTCCGGTCAGAATCAGAAAGGCCATGCCTTCGCGGTCCGAGGCGCTGGCGGTGCAGTTCAGTGCCTGGTAATGGGCCTGGACATCGGAAGGCAGACGGAACGTCGGAGCAATGGCATCCTGGCTGTTGAGACGCTTGTCCTCCAGTTGCCGGTCATCGGCATAGAACAGCGGATGGCCGACCGCGCAGTAGAGCAGCGAGCGCTCGCTGTACAGCGGTTGGTATTCAAGCCCCGACAACGGGCTGGTCTGCGGTACCACGCCGACATGCAGACTGCCATCAAGCACGCCCTGTTCGACCTGGCTGGGAGCGATCATGCGGATCTGGATACGCACGTCCGGGCCACGGTCCTTGAGCTGGGCCAGGGCGTGGGTAATGCGCATGTGCGGCAAGGTCACCAGGTTGTCGGTCAGGCCGATGTTCAGTTCGCCGCGCAAATGCAGGTGCAGGCCGTTGACCTCGGTGCGAAAGCTTTCAAGGGCGCTGAGCAGTTGCAACGCCGACTGATACACCTCGCGGCCTTCCTCGGTCAGCGAAAAACCGGCACGCCCCCGCTGACACAGGCGCAAGCCCAGGCGCTGCTCAAGGTCGCTCATCTGCTGGCTGATGGCCGAGCGGCCGATACCCAGCACGTTCTCGGCGGCAGAAAAGCCACCGCACTCCACCACGCTACGGTAGATCTTCAGCAGGCGGATATCGAAATCGCTGACCTGGGCCAGGGTTTGTGGACGTTTCACGCAGTGCCTTTGCATTCAGGGACATGAAAGTCACACAACATACGCTGATCAGACATTCTCGCGCCAGCGCCGAGCCTGTACGAGCAGGGCCGGGGCGAAGTGCAACACGACCATCCGCAGCAAGTGATGCGTCAGGACGAAAACCACATTCAGCCCACCGCTGAAAGCGACGATGGCGATTGTCTCGATGGCGCCGGGCATGTAGGCCAGCCACAAGGTGAGTGGGTCGTTGTTCAGCACTCGGGCAGCGATCCCGGCAAAGGCTGCGGCGACCAGCAGCATCAGGCCCACGGACATTAGCCCGGCTCGGCCGTGGCGAACCAGTTCTGCCGGGCTGATCTGCCTGAACCTGGCGCCGATCATTACACCAAGGAGCAGTGCTGCACCATCGACGCTCCATTGCGGCATATGGAAGGCATGCAGCAATCCAAGCTTTACATAGACCCCTGTGGCAATGATCGCTGTCAGCATGAATGGAGCGGGAACACCGAACTTCAGCAGCAAGCGGCCAAGCACAATGCATAGCATGATCAGCGACAGCAGGGTCAGCGCGGTAACGATGGTCCATGGGCTGCTTGCGCTGACAGGCGCTCCGGCATTTGCCGGTATGCACAGACTCACCAACAGTGTGATCGACAGCAGGCGCACCAGGTGAACAACGATTACTTTGCTGGAGGCACGTTCAGACTCAAGCAAATCGAATACCGCGGCCAAGGCGCCAGGATAGACGGCAAGCAGTGAATCCTTGCGGTTCCATGCCGAGGCTTTCTGTAACCACACGGCGGCCACGGTAATCTGCGTTGCCAGGCACAGGAGCAACAAACCGATACTTGGCAGCATGGTTGCGACTGTCTGGTTGTCCCAGGCCTCGAACATCAGGCCGGTGGCAATGCCCAGGACGATCTGCACGTAGCCCATGCCCAGGCGAAGCTGCGGAGCGACATTGAATTTGCTGACGACAATTGCCGTCGCCACTATCGAACCCAGCAGCAGACCATGGGGGACGCCAGCGTACTGCAAGGCAGAACCTGTCACGGCTGCGATCAGCAAACACACGAATGTTTTCATAAGCTCAGGTGCTCAATGCACGAAGACTTCGGTAGATGGTTTCAGCCTGCATTTGCAGGACGTCGATATTGCTGACGGCATAGAACACACCTGTGGTCGGAGCGCCAATGGCAAAGATATTAGACGGCCCCTGGCGGTTAATGACACGACAATCGTCATAACGTACGGCGATGCCGCCGTACTGATGCTCAATACAGATACCGGATGCAGCGAGGTTCTGGTAGAGCGCACCTTGCATCGAATCGCCTGCGCCGGTGGCATTGACCATGTTGGCGAACCGGCAATTGAATTCACGCCCGCGTGCCAGAAAGCCGTCTGGTTTCACACTGATATCGGACAGGCCGGTTCGACAGGCCAAGCGTCCCGAATGCATATGCTGGTGAATCTTGACCCAGTTTTCCTTGGGGATGGGCACCCGTAGTTGTCTCCAGGCACCGCGAAAGCGTTTTACGAAGACTTTCCTTTCGCGCTCGCTGAGCAGGTTCCAGATCATCGGTACGATCAGGTTGGTTGACGAGAACACCGAGTAGATATCCTCACGGGCCAGCGAAGCCTGGGTGTGATCGCGCATGAGGTCATCGAGTGTGGTGTCGATGCCCTGCGCCTCCAGTTCTTCATCGAACAGCGCCCGCACCGTTTTCAATGCCGAGCCACCGCAGCGCAGGCGATGCTTGATGGTGTGCTCATTGAGTACCTTTAGTGCCCTTGGCTGATAGCTTTCGCTGTAGTTGGGAATCTTGCTGCTACGAGTCAACATCGTTACATGATTGTCAGGATCGGCATCGAGCAGTGTCAGGGCAACGTCGATGGCCGAGAGTTGGTTGCCGAGAACGCCGATGCTGTCAGAACGAATATCGGCAAGCCGCGTTGTCGGGTAGGGGTTGTTGATGTATCCCGCAGCGCCCTTGAGTCGATAGAAGTCGGTGGGTTCGGCATTCCCCGTTGCCAGCACCACAGCCTTGTATCCGGGGTGTGCACCCGACACGGTGCTCAGGTCATAACGCCCTTGGGACGCAGTCATCCCGGTGATGTGTTCACGGTAATACTGAATCGATGTGTGTTCGCGCAGTGACGACTGCACGGACTCTTCGAGGAACTTGCCGAACAGTGGTCGAGGTTGATAGCCATTGCCCTGGGCCATGCCATGAGTCTGCAACCACCGTTTGAAATCACCCTGTTCGCGCAGGTACATCAAGTTGGCGGGGCGGTTGACCAGGTTGCTGAGAATATCCTGCTGGTAAGCCTGACCTGATCCGCTACTGCCGGCTGTATCGAACACATCGATCCTCAGTGCCGGTGTCAGGTACTTGAGCCGTTCAAGAACGATTGCACCGCTATAGCCCAGTCCAACGACTGCTACCTTGCCCATATCCAATCCTTGATGTGGTGTTGCTCCAGGCGTGATAACGCCCGTTGCAGGGTGTCAACCAGCCAGGTCATGGCTGGCGACGAAGCCCGGCTGTCGGGGTGTCCTTCAGTTGGCGTACGAAGGGATGCTGGCTTATGACCAGATGAAGGTATCCCTGACCCAACTGTCGAGTTGCATGAGATGGTCGCTGACTTCTTTCTCACTGTTGCCCTCGACAATCGCCGAGACGATTTCGCCATTGGTCATTCTCATTCCGGAGTAATCCGCGCCCTTTTGGGCCGTGACGGAGCAATAGCGAATGAAGGGCAAGTCAATAGATGTCGGGAAGTCAATCAGCTTGCCAGTGCGCGGAGGGACATTCAGTTGGCCCAGCAAGTGGCGTTGAGGGAGCAGTGATTTCAACGAAGCCGATTTGCCGCCACGCTCGGCATCGATCAGGGTCAGGCGCGGATTCAGCCCATAAGCCAGGGTCAATTCCTGATTGACGCTACAGCCTCCCAGGCGACAGGCGATTTCACAGACGATGAGGTCGTCGCCGTCGAGAAACACTTCAAGGTGGAACAGCAGGTTGCCCAGGTTTGGCAATGCCTGCTCGATGATGCGACGGGTCAACTTCACGCTTTGAGCATGCAGCGGATTGCTTTGAGCCAGCATCTGGAAACCGAGACTTTGCCCGTCAAGGAAGTCCAGGCAGGTGACCGTCGAACGTACCGGGGAAATAATCACCGGGTTACCATCGATGTAGAGGCCATTGACGTTCAGCAACGGCGCATCGAGGTACTTTTCGACCATCAGGTTATGCAGTGTTGTGCCGTCCTGCTGCTGCAGGTAGTCGCGCAAGTTGTAGATATCGCGTAACACACGAACGCCCCCCGAACCTCGACCATCACGAGGTTTGACTACCACCGGGTAACCGTACCGCTCGATGAAGTCGTTGATTTCGCAGGCCGAGCCGACTACGGCCATGGGGTTGATGCGAATGCCGTGCGCTGCGAGCTTCTGCTTCATGAGGAATTTGTCACGGTACAGCAGCGTCATGGCCTCATGGCGCGTGCGCAAGCCATTGAGACGATCCTTGATCCGCGCCACCCGCAGCAGGTCGACTTCAGCCAGTGCAATGACCGTGTGGGTGCCCAGTGCTCTGGCCGCCGCCAGGGCATCGATTTCAACCAGAGCCGACTCATTGAAATCGGGGTAAAGCCTGAAAGATTCGATCAGGGTGGGGAACTGCTGGTGAAGCGCAGTTTTGCCGGCTATGTCGCTGTAAATCAGCGAATGGTTGCCCAGTACGTTCAACCATTCTTGTTCAGAATGCTGCAGGAGGATTTTCACGGGGCAGAACAGGATTACAGGGTTCAAAGGATTTCCTTATCGTGATTGTCTTGGCGCGACAGATGCACAAGGCCGCCCATGGTGCGCATGTAGGTACGGTGTCAGGCCGACTTGCGCGCTCTTGCGCTCTTGGAGTGGGATTCTCGAAGGTTATCTGTACGCGAGCGCTGTAGGTCTGTAGGAAGTATTGGGAGGTGTGATGGCTTTGGGCTAGAGGGGTTTGACGTTAGACAGGGTGAGACTCATCTATCGTGACTGTAGGTAAAGCCACATTAATGTAGGGGGGATTTTCGCAACTCATTGATTGACGGCAAGATATTTGATCTCTCGCAATCGAGCCGCAACCAAGGTGACGCCAGAAGTCAAATGTTTAACAGAGGGCAAACTAAGGATTATAAATTCCAGATTTTCCAAACCTTACGTCCATGCCAAGTTAGCGCTATCAACACTTGTCGCTGCCTAATTGCCCTGCGAGGACTTGCCCGATGAATTTGCCTGAAAACGCTCCTGTCGGTCTGGCTAGCCAGCTCAAGCTGGACGCCCACTGGATGCCCTATACCGCCAACCGCAATTTTCAGCGCGATCCTCGGCTGATCGTCGCCGCCGAAGGCAGCTACCTGACCGACGACAAGGGTCGCAAGATCTATGACGCGCTGTCCGGCCTGTGGACCTGCGGCGCCGGTCACACCCGCAAGCAGATTCAGGAAGCGGTATCGCGCCAACTGGGCGTGCTCGATTACTCGCCTGCCTTCCAGTTCGGCCACCCGCTGTCATTCCAGTTGGCCGAGAAGATCACCGACCTGACCCCGGGCAACCTCAACCACGTCTTCTATACCAACTCTGGTTCCGAGTGCGCGGACACCGCGGTGAAGATGGTCCGTGCCTACTGGCGCCTGAAAGGCCAGGCCACCAAAACCAAGCTGATCGGCCGTGCCCGTGGCTATCACGGGGTGAACATCGCCGGCACCAGCCTGGGCGGCGTCAACGGCAACCGCAAGCTGTTCGGCCAGTTGCTCGATGTCGATCACATTCCGCACACTTTGCTGCCGGGCAACGCCTTCACCAAGGGCATGCCGGAAGAGGGCGGTATTGCCCTCGCCGATGAAATGCTCAAGTTGATCGAGCTGCACGATGCCTCGAACATCGCCGCACTGATCGTCGAGCCGTTGGCAGGCTCCGCCGGCGTGCTGCCGCCACCGAAGGGCTACCTGAAACGCCTGCGCGAAATCTGCGATCAGCACAACATCCTGCTGATCTTCGACGAAGTCATTACCGGTTTTGGCCGCATGGGTTCGATGTTCGGTGCCGATGCCTTCGGCGTTACCCCGGACCTGATGTGCATCGCCAAGCAAGTCACCAACGGCGCCATCCCGATGGGCGCGGTGATCGCCAGCAGCGAGATCTACCAGACCTTCATGAACCAGCCGACCCCGGAGTACGCGGTGGAATTCCCCCACGGCTACACCTACTCGGCGCACCCGGTCGCCTGCGCCGCCGGTATCGCCGCGCTGGACCTGCTGGAGAAGGAAAGCCTGGTGCAATCGGCCGCCGAACTGTCGCCGCACTTCGAGAAAGTGCTGCACGGGGTGAAGGGCGCGAAGAACATCATCGACATTCGTAACTACGGCCTGGCCGGTGCGATCCAGATTGCCGCCCGTGACGGCGATGCCATCGTGCGCCCGTACGAGATCGCCATGAAGCTGTGGAAAGCCGGCTTCTATGTGCGCTTTGGTGGCGACACCCTGCAGTTCGGCCCGACCTTCAACAGCCAGGCGCAGGAACTGGACCGCCTGTTCGATGCAGTCGGCGAAGCCATCAACCAGGTCGATTGATCGTCCCTCTCTATATAAGCAGTGGGCGCGAGTGAACTCGCGCCCAGGCATACCCCTTACTGGAGTTTTGCATGAGCACTGTTCAACACCTGATCAACGGCGAACTGGTCGCTGCTGACGCGCGCACCGCCGATGTCTTCAACCCGTCCACCGGCCAGGCTATCCACAAGGTCGTCTTGGCCAGCAAGCAAACCGTGCAGCAGGCCATCGACTCGGCCAAGGCCGCCTTCCCGGCCTGGCGCAACACGCCACCGGCCAAGCGTGCCCAGGTGATGTTCCGCTTCAAGCAACTGCTGGAGCAGAATGAAGCGCGTATCTCCCAGCTGATCAGCGAAGAGCACGGCAAGACCGTGGAAGACGCCGCCGGTGAACTCAAGCGCGGTATCGAGAACGTCGAGTTTGCCTGCGCCGCCCCGGAAGTGCTCAAGGGCGAGTACAGCCGCAACGTCGGCCCGAACATCGATGCCTGGTCCGACTTCCAGCCGCTGGGCGTGGTGGCCGGGATCACCCCGTTCAACTTCCCGGCCATGGTCCCGCTGTGGATGTACCCACTGGCCATTGCCTGCGGTAACTGCTTCATCCTCAAACCATCGGAGCGTGATCCGAGCTCGACCCTGCTGATCGCCCAGTTGCTGCACGAGGCCGGCCTGCCCAAAGGCGTGCTCAATGTGGTGCACGGCGACAAGGAAGCGGTTGATGCGCTGATCGAGGCGCCTGAGGTCAAGGCCCTGAGTTTCGTGGGTTCCACGCCTATCGCCGAATACATCTATGCCGAAGGTACCAAACGCGGCAAGCGCGTCCAGGCACTGGGCGGGGCGAAAAACCATGCGGTGCTGATGCCGGATGCCGATCTGGACAATGCTGTCAGCGCACTGATGGGCGCAGCCTACGGTTCTTGCGGCGAGCGCTGCATGGCCATCTCCGTGGCCGTTTGCGTTGGTGACCAGGTGGCCGATGCGCTGATCGCCAAGCTCGAACCGCAGATCAAGGCACTGAAGATTGGTGCCGGCACTTCCTGTGGCCTGGACATGGGCCCACTGGTGACCGCTGCGGCCCGTGACAAGGTGGTTAGCTACATCGACGACGGCGTGGCTGCCGGTGCGCAACTGGTGGTCGACGGTCGTGGTTATCGGGTTGCAGGTAACGAAGACGGCTACTTTGTCGGCGGCACCTTGTTTGATCGCGTGACGACCCAGATGCGTATCTATAAAGAAGAGATCTTCGGGCCAGTACTGTGCGTGGTGCGCGTAGACAGCCTGGAAGAGGCCATGCGCCTGATCAACGAACACGAATATGGCAACGGCACCTGCATCTTCACCCGTGACGGTGAAGCGGCGCGTCTGTTCTGTGACGAGATCGAAGTGGGCATGGTCGGCGTCAACGTTCCGCTGCCGGTACCGGTGGCTTATCACAGCTTCGGCGGTTGGAAGCGTTCGCTGTTCGGTGACCTGCATGCCTATGGCCCGGATGGCGTGCGTTTCTACACGCGCCGTAAAGCCATTACCCAGCGCTGGCCGCAACGTGCCAGTCATGAAGCATCGCAGTTTGCGTTCCCTAGTTTGTAAGGTAGGCAAGTAAAGGAGGGGCGGGCCGCTAGGCCCGCCCCTTTGTCTTCGGGCTTTTTGACCGTTGCGACAGTTTTATTGAAGTAAGCCCTTGACGCGCCATTTAATCTCTCTATAATTCGCACCTCTTCCGGCGCAGTCGGAACTGAAAACTCCTTGAGTTTCAAAGAGTTAGCGGTTCAGGATGGTGTTGGAGGGGCTTCGATCGAAAGGTCGGTAGCGGTGAAAAAGGTGGTTGACAGCGGATTGAAACGCTGTAAAATTCGCCTCCCGCTAACGA
>NZ_JAMDGZ010000009.1 GCF_028656935.1 Pseudomonas rubra | reverse complement strand
CATTTGTTGCAACGTGCCATGACCTGTGAGATCGGCGTTGTCAGCCTTGGTGCCAGGCGGGAGCCTGTGTCGAGGCCAAAAAACCTGGCGGGAAAATTCATTGCCGGCTCAGGCCACCGCAGCCAGCTGGGCCTTGGCCTGGTTCAGGCCCTTCTCGTGGAAGTCACCGCCCATGTTCAGGCCTTCGGCATGGATGAAGGTCACGTCATGGATACCGATAAAGGCCATGACCTGGCGCAGGTAGGGTTCCTGGTGGTCGCTGCTGGCGCCGCTATGGATGCCACCGCGGGCAGTGAGGATGTAGGCGCGCTTGCCGGTCAGCAGGCCCTGGGGACCGGTTTCGGTGTACTTGAAGGTGATGCCGGCACGCAGCACGTGGTCCAGCCAGGCCTTGAGGGTGCTGGGGATGGTGAAGTTGTACATCGGCGCGGCCAGCACCAGGACATCGGCGGCCAGCACTTCATCGGTCAACTCGTTGGAACGTGCCAGGGCCTGCAGCTCGTCGGTATTGCGCTGGGCTTCGGGCTTCATCCAGCCGCCGAGCAGGTTGCCATCCAGGTGCGGCACCGGGTTGACGGCCAGGTCGCGCAGGGTCACCTGGTCGG
This sequence comes from Pseudomonas rubra, assembly GCF_028656935.1. Taxonomy (GTDB): domain Bacteria; phylum Pseudomonadota; class Gammaproteobacteria; order Pseudomonadales; family Pseudomonadaceae; genus Aquipseudomonas; species Aquipseudomonas rubra. The sequence goes on along the minus strand of NZ_JAMDGZ010000009.1, from coordinate 104,793 downwards.
CAGGATGAGCCGCTTGCCACTGGCTGACGAAATCGCGGGTCAGTTGCCGGGAGATCGAATCCTGCTGGCGGGCGCTGCTTTCGATGACGAGTACACGGGACATGGGCTTGCCTCCATCGGCGAGTTCGGTAAGTCGATGGAGGCAAGATTAATGATTGACCTATCGATAAAAAAGCGTAAAAACTGGGTCCAACCTATCAGTTAAATTGTTTTATTGCGGCTTGCAGCTCACGGCGATGCGCAGCTTGATGATCTCGCGGTTGAACTTGGCGGTGGTATCGACGCTTTTTTTCGCCGGCACCTGCACGCGCCGCACTCGCGGCGCTTCCGGGCCATTGCGGAACATCACCTTGCACTGCGCGGCAACCTCGCCATAGTTGTTCAGGGTGATCGAGCCAATGTCACGGTCGGTGTCATAGGTGGTGTAGTCGACCTTGACGCCTTCGATGTCCTTTTCCACGTCGATGGGATAGGCCAGGGCCGTGAGCGGAAGCAAGGCCAGCAATACAGCACAACATTTCTTCATACGACGCTCTCCATGAAAGAGCGCCAGCTTAGGACAACAGGAGCCGAAGATGAAAGCGCCGCGCGTTACCCTGGATCAGTGGCGGACCCTGCAGGCGGTGGTCGATCATGGTGGCTTTGCCCAGGCTGCCGAGGCGCTGCACCGCTCGCAATCCTCGGTGAGCTACACCGTGGCGCGCATGCAGGATCAGCTCGGCGTGCCGTTGCTGCGCATCGACGGGCGCAAGGCGGTGCTGACCGAGGCCGGCAACGTGCTGCTGCGTCGCTCGCGGCAACTGGTCAAGCAGGCCAGCCAGCTGGAAGACCTGGCCCATCACATGGAACAAGGCTGGGAGGCCGAAGTGCGTCTGGTGGTCGACGCCGCCTACCCCAATGCCCGCCTGGTGCGCGCTCTGAGTGCGTTCATGCCGCAAAGCCGCGGCTGCCGGGTGCGTTTGCGTGAGGAAGTGTTGTCCGGGGTCGAGGAAGTGCTGCATGAAGGCGTGGCTGACCTGGCCATCAGCGGCTTCAACATTTCCGGTTACCTGGGCACTGAACTGAGCGCCGTGGAGTTCGTCGCCGTCGCCCACCCCGAACACAGCCTGCACCGCCTGGGGCGGCAGCTGAGCTTCCAGGACCTGGAGAGCCAGTTGCAGGTAGTGATCCGCGATTCTGGCCGCGCGCAACCTCGGGACGTCGGCTGGCTGGGCGCTGAACAGCGCTGGACGGTCGGCAGCCTGGCCACGGCATCGACCTTCGTCAGCAGCGGCCTGGGCTTTGCCTGGCTGCCACGCCACCTGATCGAGCGGGAGCTGCGTGAAGGCCTGCTCAAGCCCTTGCCACTGGATCAGGGTGGCAGTCGTCACCCACTGTTCTACCTTTACTCGAACAAGGACAAACCCTTGGGCCCGGCAACACAGATCCTCATCGAGCTGCTGCGCAATTTCGACACCGCACCGCTGGATGTTCCCTTCGCCGCGCCCGCCCAAGCCTGATAGGAATCAAGCCGATGGCCTACTTCGAACATGAAGGTTGCTCGCTGCACTATGAGGAATATGGCCAGGGCGAGCCGCTGGTGCTGCTGCACGGCCTGGGCTCCAGTTGCCTGGACTGGGAAATGCAGGTACCGGAGCTTGCCGGCCATTACCGGGTGATCCTCATGGACATCCGTGGCCACGGTCGCTCCGACAAGCCTCGCGAGCGCTACAGCATCGCCAGTTTCAGCGCTGACCTGCTGGCCCTGCTCGAACACCTGCAGACCGGCCCCGTGCACCTGGTCGGCTTGTCCATGGGCGGCATGGTCGGTTTTCAGTTTGCCGTCGATCACCCCGAGTGGTTGCGCAGCCTGTGCATCGTCAACAGCGCCCCGGAGGTCAAGCGCCAGAGCCGCAGCGACTGGATCTGGTGGGCCAAGCGTTGGGCCCTGGCCCGGGTGCTGAGCCTGGAAACCATTGGCAAGGGCCTGGCCGAGCGGCTGTTCCCCAAACCGCAGCAGGCCGATTTGCGGCGCAAGATGGCCGAACGCTGGGCAAAAAACGACAAACGCGCGTATCTTGCCAGCTTCGACGCCATCGTCGGCTGGGGGGTAGCGCAACGCCTGGGGCAGATTCGCTGCCCAACCCTGGTCATCAGCGCCGACCAGGACTACACCCCGGTGCAACTCAAAGAGCGCTACGTCGCCCTGATTCCACAGGCGCGGCTGGCGGTCATCGAAGATTCCCGGCACGCTACGCCCCTGGATCAACCTCACATTTTCAACCAGACGCTGCTGCAGTTCCTGGCGGCGTCCACCACCTCTCAAGGATCATTGAGCCCATGCTGAAAAAACTCCTGCTGGCCACCTGCTCGGTCGTCTTCGCCACCAGCCTGATGGCCGCTGAAAAAGCGCCTCATGTACTGCTGGATACCAGCTTCGGTCAGATCGAAATCGAGCTGAACGAAACCAAGGCGCCGATCAGCAGCAAGAACTTCCTGCAGTACGTGGACAGCGGTTTCTACAACAACACCATCTTCCACCGGGTGATCCCGGGCTTCATGGTCCAGGGCGGCGGTTTCACCGAACAGATGGTGCAAAAGAACACCAAGGACCCGATCCGCAACGAAGCCAGCAACGGCCTGAAAAACGTCCGTGGCACGCTGTCGATGGCCCGTACCTCCAACCCCAACTCGGCTACCAGCCAGTTCTTTATCAACGTTGCCGACAACGACTTCCTCAACCCGGGCCGCGACGCCGGTTACGCGGTGTTCGCCAAAGTGGTCAAGGGCATGGATGTAGTCGACCAGATCGTCAACTCGCGCACCACCACCAAGAAAGGCATGGGTGATGTACCGGTCGATCCGGTATTCATCAAGTCGGCCAAACGCATCGACTGACCTCGGGTTTCACAGGGACGTGAACCAGGCCTGAGAGTCTACTGAACAGGAGTTATCGCTTTCATGTTGTTTCGCCGTTTTGAAAAACTCATCGACATCTTCCGTGAGGCGCCCACTGCGGCGCCACCGACCACGGTATGGCCGTTTTACATCTACTACCTGCGCCAGGTCTGGCCGAGCTTTGCCGCCCTGCTGGTGATCGGTTTCATCGGCGCACTGATCGAAGTAGCACTATTCAGTTACCTGAGTCGAATCATCGACCTGGCCCAAGGCACACCCTCTGCCAGTTTTTTCAGCGACCACGCCAGTGAACTGCTGTGGATGCTGGTGGTGGCACTGATCCTGCGCCCGGTGTTTCTTGGCCTGCACGACCTGCTGGTGCACCAGACCATCAGCCCGGGCATGACCAGCATGATCCGCTGGCAGAACCACACGCTGGTGCTCAAGCAGAGCCTGAACTTCTTCCAGAGCGACTTTGCCGGGCGCATCGCCCAACGCATCATGCAGACCGGCAACTCGCTACGCGACTCGGCAGTCCAGGCCGTGGATGCCCTGTGGCATGTGCTGATCTATGCCGTCAGTGCACTGGTGCTGTTCTTCGAAGCCGACTGGCGGCTGATGCTGCCTTTGATTGCCTGGATCGCCTGTTACATCGGCGCGCTCTCCTACTTCGTACCCCGGGTCAAAGCCCGTGCGGTGATTTCTTCGGATGCCCGCTCCAAACTCATTGGCCGCATCGTCGATGGCTACACCAACATCGCTACCCTGAAACTCTTCGCCCACACCGATTTCGAACAGCAATACGCCCGCGAAGCCATCAGCGAGCAGACCGAGAAAACCCAGCTTGCTGCCCGCGTGATCACCAGCATGGATGTGGTGGTCACCAGCCTCAACGGCCTGCTGATCGTCAGCACCACAGGCCTGGCCCTGTGGCTGTGGACCCAGTCGCTGATCACCGTCGGCGCCATCGCCCTGGCCACTGGCCTGGTGATCCGTATCGTCAACATGTCGGGCTGGATCATGTGGGTGGTCAATGGCATCTTCGAAAACATCGGCATGGTCCAGGACGGCCTGCAGACCATCGCCCAGCCGGTGAGCGTCACCGATTCGCCGAGTGCGCGCGACCTCAAGGTCGATCGCGGCGCGGTGAGGTTCGACAATGTCAGCTTCCACTACGGCAAGGGCAGCCGCATCATCGATGACCTTGACCTGGACATTCGCCCGGGCGAGAAGATCGGCCTGATCGGCCCCTCCGGCGCGGGCAAGTCGACCCTGGTCAACCTGCTGCTGCGCCTCTATGACCTGGAAAGCGGGCGGATTCTGATCGATGGCCAGGATATCGCCCAAGTGACCCAGGCCAGCCTGCGGGCGCAGATCGGCATGATCACCCAGGACACCTCGTTGCTGCACCGCTCGATTCGCGACAACCTGCTCTATGGCCGGCCCGACGCCACTGAACAGGAATTGTGGGACGCAGTGCGCCAGGCCCGGGCCGACGAGTTCATCCCGCAGTTGTCAGACGCCCAGGGGCGTACCGGCTTCGATGCCCATGTGGGTGAGCGTGGGGTCAAGCTGTCCGGTGGCCAACGCCAGCGCATCGCCATTGCCCGGGTACTGCTCAAGAACGCGCCGATCCTGATCATGGACGAAGCGACGTCAGCACTGGACTCGGAAGTAGAAGCAGCCATTCAGGAGAGCCTGGAAACCCTGATGCAAGGCAAGACCGTGATCGCCATTGCCCACCGACTGTCGACCATTGCCCGCATGGACCGCCTGGTGGTGCTGGAGAAAGGCCGGATTGCCGAAGTGGGCAGCCATTCGGAACTGTTGGCCCATCAAGGGCTGTATGCCCGCTTGTGGCATCACCAGACCGGGGGCTTTGTCGGGATCGACTGAAGACTGCGGTGACTTCATCGCCGGCAAGGCCGGCTCCCACAATGGATCTGTGTACACTGGACCTGTGGGAGCCGGCCTTGCCGGCGATGAGGCCCTCAGCCCTGCCGATAAGGCAACGCCGAACGCGCCTCTTCGGCGTAGGCCAACACCCCCGCCCGCTCCTGCTCCAGGAACTCCTCCACTGCCCGGCGCAACCCTGGGTGCAGCAGGTAATGCCAGGAACGGGTGATCACCGGTTCAAAGCCGCGAATCAGCTTGTGCTCACCTTGCGCACCGGCATCGAAGCGCTGCCAGCCTTCGGCAATGGCCATGTCCATGCCCTGGTAAAAACAGGTCTCAAAGTGTAGCCGGTCGAACTCATCCACACAGCCCCAGTAACGGCCATACAGGCTACTACCGCCGACCAGGCTGAAGGCCATGGCAACATCGCGCCCACCCTGACGGGCCATGACCACGCGGATCGCCGACGGCATGCGCTCTGCTAACAGGCTAAAGAACTCCCGCGTCAGATAAGGCGCTCGTCGGCGTACCGCGTAGGTATTGGCATAACAGGCAAAGACAAAATCCCACTGCGCCTCGCTCAGCTCTTCACCGCGAAACCACTGAAACGCTATGCCGTGCCCCGCCACCTGCTCGCGCTCCTTGCGCATCTGCTTGCGCTTGCGTGAACTCAAGGTGTCGAGAAAATCCTGGAAGTCGCGGTAGCCTTGGTTGCGCCAATGAAACTGACAGCCCAGGCGCTCCATCCAGCCGTCGCGATCGCGCATCACGGCATCACCAGGCTCGTCGGTGAAGTTGATATGGGCGCCAGACAAGCCCTGTTCGAACAGCTCATCGGTCAGCCTGTCCACCAGCTCCGCCGCCGCTTGTGGATCACCCAGCAGCCGCGGGCCCGTGACCGGTGAGAAGGGCACGGCGCAGAGCAGCTTGGGGTAATAGGCGATGCCCGCCCGTTCGCAGGCATCGGCCCAGGCGTGGTCGAACACATACTCGCCGAACGAGTGGCTCTTCACGTAGGCCGGCAAGGCCGCGCGCAATTGCCCGGCGCTGTCGGTAAGCAGGTGATGGGCCGGGCTCCAGCCGGTATGGCGGCTGACACTGCCGCTGTCTTCCAGGCTGGACAGAAATGCATGGCGCAGGAACGGCTGTTCGTCTGGTACCAGGGCATCCCAGGTAGCAGGTGTGAGTTCGGCAAGGTGTTGCAGAATGAGCTTGGGCATTGGCGCAGTCTGCCTCGTCGCGTCGACGAAAAAAAGCCCCGCAATCGCGGGGCTGAAGATCTAACGGATGAGGAGCGGTGTTGCTTAGAACACGTACTGCGCGCGCATTACAAAACCATCGCCACTGTCGTCGCCGGCGGCGTTCTGGGCGTTGTCGACCTTGGCCTTGACGTACACGCCGCTGAGCTTGATCGACTCGTTGGCGTACCAGTTCAGACCGACGTTGTGCACCTTGCCTTCGACATCGCCAATGTTGGCGAACGCACCGTTGTCGTCATCGACGCTCAGGTGGTCATAGCGATAGAACACTTCCCAGGCACCGATCTGCTTGTTCGAAGGCTTGATGCTGTCGAACTTGCCCAGCTTGTAGCCACGCGCTTCACCGGTGATGGTGTAGGCCAGCTGACCGTAGTAACCATCGGCCTTGATGTCAGAGAACGAGGCGCTGTCGGCCTGGACGTCCCGCTTGACGTACTCGCCCTGAACCGAGAACGGCCCCATGGCCCATGCCGCTTCCAGGCCCCAGGCCTTGTCGGTGTCGAAGGCACCGGCCGGGGTGTTGTTCTGGCCACCCAAGGTCAGGCGGTTGCCGTTGCTGCCAGCATCCTGACCACCGTCGGTGCTGACCCCGCGCATGCCCAGACGGCTGCGGATACGGCCATCGAACGCGGTATCGGAGAGATCGCGCTGGGCGTAGTTGACGCCGAAGTGCAGGACATTGCCGGCTTCGTGCATTGGTGCAAAGACGCCGCGCAGGTTGAACTGCTTGGTGCTGTCGCCGTCCTTGTCCTGGTTGGTGGCATCCTTGGCGAAGGCACCGACCGAACCGTACAGCGAGTCACCGGCGTTGCCCGAAACCTGCAGCCCCATGCCACCGTTGTGGGCGTTGGTCCAGTCGACCAGGTCGTAGGCAGCGGTACGTTCCTGAGCCGTTACCCACTTGGAGCTGGTGGCTTTTTCCAGGCCGAACTCGGGGTCGAAACGACCGACCTTGATCGAGACCGGGCTGAAGCCGTTGTAGGCCAGGGACGCTTCATCGAAGTAGCCGTCTTCGGAGCGGTTGTCGCCGCCGGAGTTGTGCGAGAAGTCGTAGGCGATCTGGTAGGCCCAGTCCTTGTACATCACGCCGCCCAGTTCCAGGTAGGCGCGGCGGAAGTAACCGGCATCGGCAGTGTCGCCGTTGTTGGTGTAGAAACCGTCGAAACGGCTGTAGTCAGCCTGGATCCGACCGCCCAGCTTGAAGCTGAATTCCTTGTCGGTGGTAGCGACCTCGAGGCCACCCTTGGTCTTGACTACGATATCGGCGCCGTCGGTGGTCACGGTACCCGCGAAAGCCTGGGCGGTAACGGCCATGGCCAAGGCGCTGGCTACGAAACCTGCGAAGTGCTTACGGATCATCGAAGAAGCTCCCCTACTATATGGTCTTGATAATGTTGGAAAAACACGCGGCTCAAGCCACTTGTGCTGGGGAGGAATCTTGGCGGGGGCTTATGTCAGATCAGTGGCTTTTAGATAAATGTTTTGTTACAGGGGAACTTTTTTACTTCGAAAGGAAATAAGTCAGAAAGCTCCATTGCAGAGCTTTCCAGACGTGTTTCAGGAGTCTTTGAGCTCCCGCGCCAGGCGTTCGGCCAGGGCCTGGCTGTCGACCACCGGCTCCTCCGGCAAGGCCCGCACCGTGGCCTGGGCGACGCGCATCTGCTTGAGAAAGCGTCGACAATGGCTACAGAACAACAGGTGCTGGCGCACCATCAAGCGCTCCCCCAGCGTCAGTTGTTTATCCAGGTAGTCGCTTGAGCGGGCGACGAGTTGCTTGCAGCTCAGCATTGGCCGGTTTCCTCGAAATGTTCCAGGGTCGCAAAGACTTTCAGGCGCGCCCGATGCAACAGCACGCGGACATTGGAGAGGGAAATATCAAGAAGATTACAAATCTGTTCCAGCTCCAGGCCCTGTCGCTCGCGCAACAACAGCACACTGCGTTGCAGTTCGGACAGGCTGAGCAAGGTGTGCTCCAGGCATTCGCGCATCTGCTCGCGGCTGAGCAACGCCTCCGGGGTGTCTTCGTGCCACGCCGCCGGCCCTTGCAGCCAATGCCCGTCTGTTGCGAAGCGCTCGTCACCGATCGTGCCGTGCGGGCCTGGCAGGTCATCAAGCAGCACCTCCCGGCGGTTCTGCTTGTAACGGGTCTTGGCGGCATTGGCGGTAATGGTCAGCAACCAGGTCTTGAGGCTCGAGCGCTGCTCGAAGCCCTTCAGGTTACGTACCACCGCCAGCCAGGCATCCTGTACTGCTTCATCGGCATGCCGGCTGCCGACAATCGCATAGGCAACTGCACGCATCGCGCCTTGGTAGGTATCGACCAGTTCCTTGAACGCCTGTTGCTCACCCTTGAGCAGCCGCTCCAGCAAGCGGGTTTGTTGTTCGCCAGTCATCGCCTTCCATCCATCGTTCTGCGGGTAGAGTCCGATTAGGCGGATTTGTTACAGCCAACACTATCAGCGAAGCGCCCGAGCACGGTGGGACACTTCGCCAACAGCTGCAGCTTAGCGCTTGCGCAGGATCACGCTACCGATCGAGTAGCCAGCACCGAACGAGCTGAGCACGCCCAGGGCGCCCTGTGGCAAGTCATCCTGATGCTTGTGCAGAGCGATTACCGAGCCGGCCGAGCTGGTGTTGGCGTAACTGTCGAGAATCACCGGTGCTTCTTCTTCCAAGGCATCGCGACCGAGCAGCTTCTTGACGATCAGGTGGTTCATGCTCAGGTTGGCCTGGTGCAGCCAGAAGCGCTTGACGTCGCTGACATTGAGGTTGTTTTCACTCAGGTGCTGGCCGATCAGTTCAGCAACCATCGGGCAGACCTCGCGGAACACTTTGCGGCCTTCCTGGACGAACAGCTTGTCGGTGGCATCAACGCCCTCTTCGCCTGCGCGGTTGAGGAAGCCGAAGTTGTTGCGGATGTTGTTCGAGAACTGGGTCAGCAGTTTGGTGCTGACGATGTCGAACTGGTGTTTGGAGGTGGCCAGGTCAGCGCGCTCCACCAGCACGGCAGTGGCGGCATCACCGAAGATGAAGTGGCTGTCGCGGTCGCGGAAGTTCAGGTGGCCGGTGCAGATCTCCGGGCTGATCACCAGCACCGCACGGGCCTGGCCCAGTTGCACGCTGTTGCAGGCCGTCTGGATGCCGAAGGTGGCCGAGGAGCAGGCCACGTTCATGTCGAAGCCGAAACCGTTGATGCCCAGGGCCTGTTGCACTTCGATGGCAATGGCCGGATACGGGCGCTGCAGGTTGGAGCAGGCGACGATCACTGCATCGACGTCGGCGGCAGTGCGGCCGGCGCGTTGCAGGGCCTGCTCGGCGGCAGCCACGGCCATCTGGCAGAGGATCGACGGCTCGTCATTGCTGCGTTCTGGCAAGCGCGGCTTCATGCGTTGCGGGTCGAGGATGCCGGCCTTGTCCATGACGAAACGGCTTTTGATGCCCGAGGCCTTTTCAATGAAGGCGGCGCTGGACTCGGCCAGAGCCTGGACCTCTCCGCGCTCGATGGCGGCGGCGTTGTCGCTGTTGAACTGTTGCACGTAGGCGTTGAAGGACTCCACCAGCTCTTCGTTGGAAATGCTGTTGGCCGGGGTGTACAGGCCGGTGCCGCTGATGACGACGTTATGCACGGTCGTTCCTCTGTTCGGGGCCATTGCCAGCCCGGCAACGGCCTGTTCGGTCGGTTTGTAGTTGGTACCAAAGTACCAACTTTGACTGGCAATGAGCCTGAATCACAGGGCCGCTGCGCAGTGCTGCATGGGTGAGCCGCACGCCCCCGGAGGATAATCCGGGGAACGCGGCGTATATCGGCCAAGTGTGCCACAACTACAGGGGTTTAGGCTTCTACCTGGCTCCACTGCTTGCTCAGTCGCTTGTCGGAAACCGGCACCTTGGTACCCAACTGCTGGGCGAACAACGACACCCGGTATTCCTCCAGCCACCAGCGGTACAACTGCAGTTGCTCGTCGCGCTTGCCTTCCTGGGCGTGCTTGTCGAGGCGGGTCTTGTACTGACTCCAGAGGTTGCTCAGCTCACCGCTCCAGACCCGGTCCTTCTGCACTTGGGAGCCGAGTTTCTCCAGGCGCAGCTCGATGGCCTTGAGGTAGCGCGGCAGTTCCTTGAGCCACAGCCCCGGGGTTTCGCGAACGAAGCCCGGGTAAACCAGGTTGCCCAATTGCTGCTTGATGTCATTGAGGGCCACGGCCTGGGCCAGGTCGATCTTGCCCTTGAAGCGCTTTTGCAGGCCATGCCAGAGCTTGAGGATCTCCAGGGTCAGGCGTGCCAGGCGCTCGGCGTGTTCGGCCCAGCTCCCGCGCTTGCGCTCGGCCAGCGAGGCTAGGCCGGCGCCATCGCGTGGCAGGGTGGCTTCACCTTCAAGGATGCAGCTGTCGAGGCTGGCCAACAGAATGTCTTCGACCAGCGCCTCAACGCGGCCCAGCTCACGGTAGAGCAAGCCCAGCTCGGTCAAGCCTGGCAACTTGCCACGCAGGAACTTGGCCGGCTCGGCCAGTTGCTGCAGCAGTAAGCGTTGCAAGGCGCGGCGGTGCTGAAATTCGGCTTCGGCCTGGGTCGAGAAACGCCCTTCCTTGACCGTGCCGTTTTCTTCCACCAACGCCGGGTACACGGTCATCGACAGCCCGGCAAACTTCTGTTGCGCGGTTTCCGCCACTTGGGTAAACGCCTTGGCCTGCACCGGCTGCTGGCTTTGCGCGGTCTGCGGTACCGCCAGGGCGGCCTGGCTGGCAGCGGCAAAGCGTGCGGTCAGCTCGGCCAGGTCGCGGCCTTCACCAAGGAACTTGCCTTGGCCATCGACCACTTCCAGGTTCATTTTCAGGTGGCTGTCGACCTGAGCGGCGGCTTCGGCCCAGGCGTCATCGCTGACCCGCGCACCGGTCATGCGCAGCAGCTCGCGGCCCAGCGCCTGGGGCAACGAACCTTCGCCGAAGCTCATGCGCTGCAGGGCGGCCTTGACGAAGTCCGGCACTGGCACGAAGTTCTTGCGCAACGCCTTGGGCAGGTTGCGCACCAGGGCAATGCACTTGGCTTCCAGCAGGCCCGGCACCAGCCACTCCAGGCGTTCGCCCGGCAGGCTCGGCAACAGCGGCGCCGGCACCCGCACGGTCACGCCATCGCGCGGATGGTTAGGCTCGAAGTGATAACTCAGGGCCAGGCTCAAATCGCCCAGGCGCAGGGTGTCCGGGTACTGCGCAGCGGTGACTTCACTGGCCTCGCGAGCCAGCACGTCTTCCTCGCGCATGATCAGCAACTGCGAATCTTTCTGGCTGTGGACCCGGTACCAGCTGTCAAAGGTTGCAGTCTGGTGGATCTCGGCCGGCAGGCGCGCCTCGTAGAAGCCGTACAGGGTTTCTTCATCGGCGAGAATGTCGCGTCGGCGGGCCTTGGCTTCCAGCTCGTCGAGCTGCTCGAGCAAGCGCCGGTTGGCCGTCAGGCATTTGGCCTTGGACTGGATCTCGCCACCGACCAGGGCCTCGCGGATAAACAGCTCGCGGGACATCACCGGATCGACCGGGCCGTAATGCACCGGCCGACGACCGACCACGATCAGGCCGTAGAGGGTGATCTGCTCGAAAGCCACGACCTGGCCGCGCTTTTTCTCCCAGTGCGGTTCGAAGTGGTTCTTCTTGATCAGGTGCCCGGCCAGCGGTTCGATCCAGTCGGAATCGATCTTGGCCACCATGCGCGCATAGAGCTTGGTGGTTTCCACAAGTTCAGCGGTCATCAGCCATTGCGGACGTTTCTTGCCCAGGCCGGACGAGGGGTGCACCCAGAAGCGCCGCTGGCGGGCGCCGAGGTAGTCACCGTCTTCGGTCTTCTGGCCGATCTGGCTGAGCAAGCCCGACAGAATCGCCTTGTGCAGGCGCGGGTAGTCGGCCGGTTCCTTGTTGATGCTCAGTTGCAGGTCACGGCAGATCAGGCTCAGTTGCCGGTGCGCATCGCGCCATTCGCGCAGGCGCAGGTAGTTGAGGAAGTTCTTCCGGCACCAGTTGCGCAACGGGCTGGCGGTCAGGGCCTGGCGTTGTTCTTCAAACCCGCGCCATAAGCTGACCAGCGCGGCGAAGTCGGAATCGGCGTCCTTCCATTGGGCATGGGCCTGGTCCGCCGCTTGCTGACGCTCTGGCGGACGCTCGCGTGGGTCTTGCACCGATAGCGCACTGGCAACGATCAACAACTCGTTGAGGCTGCCCTGCTTGGCGCCTTCAAGCAGCATGCGGCCCAACCGCGGATCCACCGGCAGGCGCGCCAGTTGCCGGCCCAGGGGGGTCAGCTGGTTCTCGCGGTTGACCGCCGAGAGTTCCTGCAACAGGTTGAAGCCGTCGCTGATGGCCTTGCCATCCGGCGGCTCGATGAACGGGAACGCGTCGATCTCGCCCAGGCGCAGGTGCAGCATCTGCAGGATGACTGCCGCAAGGTTGGTACGCAGGATTTCCGGGTCGGTAAAGGCTGGCCGGCCGTTGAAGTCTTCTTCGCTGTACAGGCGTATGCAGATGCCCGGTTCGACCCGGCCGCAACGGCCTTTGCGCTGGTTGGCGCTGGCCTGGGATACCGCTTCGATCGGCAGGCGCTGGACCTTGGCCCGGTAGCTGTAGCGGCTGATGCGCGCGGTGCCGCTGTCGATCACATAACGAATGCCCGGCACTGTCAGCGAGGTTTCCGCGACGTTGGTGGCTAGCACCACGCGCCGCCCCGGGTGGGACTGGAAGATCTTCTGCTGTTCGGCCGGCGACAGGCGCGCGTACAACGGCAGGATTTCGGTGTGGCGCAACTGGGCCTTGCGCAGTATCTCGGCGGCGTCGCGGATTTCACGCTCGCCCGGCAGGAACACCAGCACATCACCCGGGCCTTTGCCCAGGCTGCGCTCGTGAGCGGTGATCTCATCGAGGGTGGCGAGGATCGCCTGGTCAATGGTGAGGTCGTCCTCGACCCGGTTGCCCTCCTCGTCCTGCTCGCGGGTCACGGGCCGGTACCAGGTTTCTACCGGGTAAGTGCGGCCCGAGACTTCGATGATCGGCGCATCGTTGAAGTGCTTGGAGAAACGCTCAAGATCGATGGTCGCAGAGGTGATGATGACCTTGAGGTCCGGACGGCGAGGCAGCAGGGTCTTGAGGTAACCGAGCAAAAAATCGATGTTCAGGCTGCGCTCGTGGGCTTCGTCGACAATGATGGTGTCGTAGCGCTCAAGAAAGCGGTCGTGCTGGGTTTCGGCCAGCAGGATACCGTCGGTCATCAACTTGACCAGGGTGTTGGCGTCGCTCTGGTCTTCAAAGCGCACCTGATACCCCACCAGTGCCCCCAGTGGCGTGCCCAGTTCTTCGGCGACCCGGGTGGCGACGCTGCGCGCGGCTATCCGCCGTGGCTGGGTATGGGCGATCAGGCCATGCTGGCCGCGGCCCAGTTCCAGGCAGATCTTCGGCAACTGGGTGGTTTTGCCCGAGCCGGTTTCGCCGGCAATGATCAGCACCTGGTGCTCGGCCAAAACCTTTTTGATCTCGTCACGCTTGGCCGCAATCGGCAGGCTGTCGTCGTAACGGATGCTCGGCACGCTGGCCTTGCGCGCAGTGACCTGGGCGCAGGAGGCCTGCACCTTGGCGGCCCATTGCGCCAGCTTGGCTTCATCCGGGCGTTTGCGCAGCTCATGCAGTTGCCGGCGCAAGCGGTGACGCTCGGCAATCATGGCGTGGTCGAGGTTTTTTAGCAGTTGATCAATCGCGTGGTCAGTCATGGGAGCTTTTTAGTCGTGCAGGTGAGCCTGCTTTTGCATGATCGGCTTTTCAAGGGCTGCGATTGTCGCAGATTTGCCGACGCTCGGCACGGTTGCGGGCTGGCAGACGATTGTTTAGTGCAGGCTTACCTGAGGTTACCCAAATGCTGATTTAATGAACCTTCCCCGGCATGGGAGTATCCGGGCATGACCTCGTCTCCCGGCTTGCCCCGACCGTTGCCGCGCCCTTCGTTCCCGAAGGTGCGGGCACGCTGCGGGGAGAATCCGCTGGTGCATATCATCCTCGCCTTCTGGGCCTTGTGGCACTGCCGCCATGCCCGCCCACCGGACGCCCGCCTCGCTGCGCACTGAACCGTACGGCCACCTGCTGGCCGAGTTTCCTTGTCGATGACTGCCGCCTGACTGGCAAGGCAGTCCTGTGCGCCTGAGGGCGCGAGCGAGAGCACCATGCAATTTGCCCCCATCGAGCAGGCCCGAACGTTCCTGGCCGAAAACCCCGATATCGAGATGATCGAGCTGTTCATTCTCGACGCCAACGGCGTGCCGCGCGGCAAGCTGCTGCACCGCGAAGAACTGCTGGCGGTGTACGAAAGCGGCCGGCCGCTGCCCAGCACCATCCTCGGCCTGACCCTGAACGGCGACGATGTGGAAAACTCCGGGCTGGTCTGGGATGTCGGCGATATCGATTGCCGCGCCTATCCACTGGCAAACAGCCTGGTGCGCTTGCCGTGGCGGCAGATCCCCACGGCAGCGCTACAGGTCAGCATGCACCCCAGCGAAGGCATGCCCGCAAGCATCGCCGACCCTCGGCACCTGCTGGTCAAGGTCATCGATGCGCTAAAGGCCGACGGTTATTACCCGGTGATGGCCTGCGAGCTGGAGTTCTACCTGCTCGACCAGCGCCGTGACAGCCATGGCCGGCCGCAACCGGCACTGGACAGCGACGGCGGCCGGCCACGCAGCACCCAGGTCTACGGCCTGCGCGAGCTGGAACAGATCGAGCCGTTCCTCGCTGACCTCTATGCTGCCTGCAAGGCCCAGGGCATCCCGGCGCGCACGGCGATTTCCGAGTACGCCCCGGGGCAGGTGGAAATCACCTTGGAGCACGGTGATGCGTTGCTGGCCATGGACCAGGCGGTGCGCTACAAACGCCTGGTCAAGGGCGTGGCACACAAGCATGGGATGCAGGCCTGCTTCATGGCCAAACCGTTCGATCACCTGGCCGGCACCGGCATGCACATGCACGTGAGCCTGGCCGATGCCCAGGGCAACAACCTCTACGCCAGCGATGACAAGGCCGGCACGCCGCTGCTGCGCCAGTCGGTGGCTGGCATGCTCACGTTGCTGCTCGATTCGTTACTGCTGTTCTGCCCCAACGCCAACTCCTATCGACGCTTCCAGGCCAACAGCTATGCGCCCCTGGCGCCGACCTGGGGCGTCGACAACCGTACCGTCAGCCTGCGCGTGCCGGGCGGCCCGGCCAACAGCCGGCACATCGAGCACCGCATTTGCGGCGCCGACGCCAACCCTTACCTGGCGGCGGCGGCGATTCTCGCCAGCCTGCATCACGGCATCCGCCAACAGCTCGACCCCGGCGCACCGGTCCAGGGCAATGGCTACGCCCAGGCCACCGAACTGCTGCCCACCGACTGGCTGACGTCGCTGACCGCACTGGAGCGTTCGAGCTGGGCCCGCGAGGCGCTGGGCGCCGAGTTCCTAGGTGTCTACCTGGCGATCAAGCGTGCCGAGTACCGCCAGTTCATGGCCGAAGTCAGCGAACAGGACTGGCGTTGGTACCTGACCCAGGCCTGACACTTTATTTTTGCGCCAAGGATTTTGTCATGAATGCAGCCGTAAACACCGGCCCTGCCCAGCGCAGCGCCTCCTACTACACCGCCAGCCTCAACGACACCACCCAGTACCCGACCCTCAAGGGTACGGTACAGGTCGATGTGGCAATCATCGGCGGCGGCTTCACCGGTGTCGCCAGCGCGGTGGAGCTGGCCGAACGCGGCCTTAAAGTCGCCATCGTTGAAACCAACCGCATCGGCTGGGGCGCCAGCGGCCGCAACGGCGGCCAGGTCACCGGTAGCCTCTCGGGCGATGAAGCGATGCGCAAGCAGATGCGCGACAAGCTCGGCGATGACGTCGACGACTTCATCTGGCACCTGCGCTGGCGCGGCCACCAGATCATCGAGCAAAGGGTTGCGCGCTACGGCATCGACTGCGACCTCAAGCACGGCCACCTGCACGCAGCGATGAAAGCGTCGCACATGGGCGAACTGCGTGCCTTTGCCGCCGAGGCCGAACGCCGCGGCATGGGTGACCAGGTCGAACTGCTCGAGCTCAATGCCATACGCGAACACCTGCAAAGCCCGTTGTACCTGGGCGCGCTGAAGAACCGCCGCAACCTGCACCTGCACCCGCTCAACCTGTGCCTGGGCGAAGCCCGCGCCGCGCACAGCCTGGGCGCACTGATCTTCGAAAACTCCGAGGTACTGGAGATCGTTCATGGCGATCAGCCGGCGCTGGTGACTGCCCACGGACGGGTCGAAGCCAAGCAGATCCTGCTGGCTGGCGACGTCTATCACAAACTGGAAAAGCGCCAGCTCAAGGGCAAGATCTTCCCGGCCATGGGTGGCATCGTCACCACTGCCCCACTGGGCGAGCTGGCCGCGCAGATCAACCCCCAGGATCTTGCGGTATATGACTGCCGTTTCGTCCTCGACTACTACCGGCTGACCGCCGATGGCCGCCTGCTGTTTGGCGGTGGTGCCAATTATTCTGGGCGCGATTCGCGGGATATCGCTGGCGAACTGCGGCCCTGCATCGAGCGCACCTTTCCGGCGCTCAAGGGTGTGCCGATCGAATTCCAGTGGAGTTGTGCGATGGGGATCGTGGTCAACCGCATCCCGCAGTTGGGCAAGCTGTCGGATAACGTCTGGTACTGCCAGGGCTATTCCGGGCACGGCATCGCCACCAGCCACATCATGGGCGAGATCATGGCCGAGGCACTGACCGGGACGCTGGAAAAATTCGATACCTTTGCCGGTTGCAAACACATCAAGGTGCCGATGGGCGATGTGCTGGGCAATCCGTTACTGGCGGCGGGGATGTGGTATTACCAGATGCTTGAAAAATTGCGCTGATTTGAAAAGCATCGCGGGGCAAGCCCGCTCCTACAGATACTGTGGGAGCGGGCTTGCCCCGCGATCAGAGCCTCAAGCGATCTTCTTCAGGCCCAGCTTTTTCAGCTCTTCATCACGCAATTCACGGCGCAGGATCTTGCCGACGTTGGTGGTCGGCAACGCATCGCGGAACTCGATGAAACGCGGCACCTTGTAGCCGGTGACATTGGCGCGCATGTGCTCCATCACCTGCTCCTTGGTCAGGGTCATGCCCGGCTTGACCACGATGAAGATCTTGATCACTTCACCGGACTTCTCGTCCGGCACACCGATGGCCGCACACTGCAGCACACCCGGCAAGGCGGCCAGCACATCTTCGAGTTCATTCGGATAGACGTTGAAACCGGAGACCAGAATCATGTCCTTCTTGCGATCGACGATACGCATGTAGCCGTCTGGCTGGATCAGGGCAATGTCACCGGTCTTCAGCCAGCCTTCGCTGTCGAGAATCTCGTTGGTGGCATCCTCGCGCTGCCAGTATCCCTTCATCACTTGCGGCCCCTTTATGCACAGTTCGCCGACTTCACCCAGCGCCAGCTCTTGGCCCGCGTCATCGATGATCTTGCACAAGGTCGAAGGCAGCGGAATACCGATGGTGCCGATCTGGTTGCGTTCGGCCGGGTTGACCGCCGCTACCGGACTGGTTTCGGTCATACCGTAACCTTCGCAGATGGCGCAACCGGTTACCGCCTTCCAGCGCTCGGCAACACTCATCTGCAGCGCCATGCCACCGGACAGGGTGAGCTTCAGGCCGGAGAAATCCAACTTGCGGAAGTTCTCGTTGTTGCACAGGGCAACGAACAGGGTATTCAGGCCGACAAAACCGCTGAACTTCCACTTGCCCAGTTCCTTGACCATCGCTGGCAAGTCGCGCGGGTTGCTGATCAGGATGTTGTGGCTGCCGATCAGCATCATCGCCATGCAATGAAAGGTGAAGGCGTAGATGTGATACAGCGGCAATGGCGTGATCAGGACCTCGCAACCTTCGTGGAGGTCAGAGCCCATCAGCGCGCGGCACTGCAGCATGTTGGCCACCAGGTTGCGGTGGGTCAGCATTGCACCCTTGGCCACGCCCGTGGTGCCGCCTGTGTACTGCAACACGGCTACATCATTGCTGTCTGGATTGGCTTCGGAGATTTGCTTGCCACGGCCTTTGCTCAATGCATCATTGAACTTCACCGCCTTGGGCAAGTGATAGGCCGGAACCATTTTCTTCACATACTTGATCACGCTGTTGATCAACAGGCGTTTAACCGGTGGCAACAGGTCGGCCACTTCGGTGACAATAACGTGTTTGACCTGGGTCTTGGGCACCACCTTCTCGGCCAGGTGCGCCATGTTCGCCAGGCACACCAGCGCCTTGGCACCGGAGTCATTGAACTGGTGTTCCAATTCCCGCGTGGTATACAACGGGTTGGTGTTGACCACGATCAGGCCCGCACGCAGGGCGCCGAACACGGCGACCGGGTACTGCAGGACGTTGGGCAGTTGCACGGCAATACGATCACCCGGCTGCAGGTCGGTATGCTGTTGCAGGTAGGCGGCAAAGGCCCCTGACAACTCATACAACTCGCCGTATGTAATGGTTTTGCCCAGGTTGCTAAAGGCCGGTTTATCGGCAAAGCGTTGGCAAGACTGCTTCAGTACCGCTTGAATATTCGGATACTCATCAGGATTGATTTGCGAGGCAATCCCGGCTGGGTACTTATCCTTCCAAAAATTTTCGATCATGGAAGCCCTCTCCTCCAGCAACAGCGAATTCTTCACCGCAGTCGATGCGATTATTATTGATATAAGATTACGGTTTATTGCAAACCAGATAACCAGAAGCGGGCCGAGAGTAGCAGCTTTGCCAAGGCCCGCCTAGAGCTAAAACAGCCTAAACAGTCACGGAAATGACTCTTGATAATCACGTAGTCATTTTTAGAGTAAAAATTCTAACGGCCTGTCTGTTAGGCAATATCCCGCAACTCCCGACGCAAAATCTTGCCCACCGCTGTCATCGGCAACGAATCGCGCAGCACGATGTGCTTGGGCACCTTGTAGCCGGTGAAGTTGGCCTTGCAGTACGCCTTGAGCTCTTCAATGCTGACCCCACCTTCACGCGCCACCACAAACAGCTTCACCGCCTCGCCCGAGCGCTCGTCCGGGATGCCGATCACCGCGCAACTGGCCACCTGCGGATGGCTCATCACCACCTCTTCGATCTCGTTCGGGTACACGTTGAAGCCCGAGACAATGATCATGTCCTTTTTGCGGTCGACGATGCGGGTAAAGCCGTCCGGGTCGATCACCGCGATGTCGCCGGTCTTGAACCAGCCCTCGCTGTCCAGTGCCTCGGCCGTCGCCTCGGGATGCTGCCAGTAGCCCTTCATGACTTGCGGGCCCTTGATGCACAACTCGCCGCGCTCGCCAAAGGGTTGCTCGACCCCCGCATCGTCAATGACCTTGAACGCCGTGCCCGGCACTGGCATACCCACGGTCCCCAGGCGTGCCAGCTGGCCATAGGGATTGGTACTGGCCACCGGCGAGGTTTCGGTCAACCCATAGCCCTCGACAATGCGACAGCCCGTCATGCTTTCCCAGCGCTCGGCAGTGGCGGACACCAGTGCGGTACCACCGGAATTGGTGACCTTCAATGCCGAGAAGTCGAGGTCTTTGAAGTCGGGATGGTTCATCAGCGCCACGAACAGGGTGTTGAGCCCCAGCAGCCCGGAGAACTTCCACTTCTTCAGCTCCTTGACGAAGCCGGGGATGTCCCGCGGGTTGGTGATCAGCACGTTGTGATTGCCGGTGACCATCATGCACATGCAATTCGCGGTGAAGGCATAGATATGGTAGAGCGGCAGCGGTGCGATCATCACCTCCTGCCCTTCCTTGATCAGACGCTGACCATCAGGCCCGTGCTGGGAGAAACACGCCAGGACCTGGAGCATGTTCGCCACCAGGTTGCCATGGGTCAGCATCGCGCCCTTGGCCAGGCCCGTGGTGCCGCCGGTGTACTGCAGCACGGCGATATCGTCGAGGCTCAGCGATACCGGTTTCAGGGACTGGCCACGACCCTGGGCCAGTGCGCGCTTGAACGGCACCGCCTGCGGCAGGCGGTAATCCGGGACCATCTTCTTGACCTTGCTGACGATGGTATTGACCAGCCAGCCCTTGGCCGCCGGCAGCATGTCGCCCATCTTCGCTTCAATGAGGAACTCGATGCCGGTATCGGGAAGTACCTCCTGCACCAGCTTGCCGAACATGTTCAGGTACACCAGTGCACGGGCACCTGAATCCTTGAACTGATGGCGCATCTCGCGGGCGGTGTACAACGGGTTGGTGTTGACCACGATCAGCCCGGCGCGCAAGGCACCGAAGACGGCGATGGGGTACTGCAGCACGTTTGGCATCTGTACCGCGATGCGGTCGCCCGGCACCAGGTCGGTGTGCTGCTGCAGGTAAGCGGCAAAGGCTGCCGAGTAGCGTTCAAGTTCGGCGTAGCTCAGGGTCACCCCGAGGTTGCTGAACGCTGGGCGGTCCGCAAACTTCTTGCAGGAGCGTTCGAACACTTCGACCACTGACTTGTAAGCGTTTATGTCAATTTGCGCAGGAACGCCTGGCGGGCGCTTGTCATTCCAGAAATCAGCTTGCATCAATTATTGTCCTCATACCTGAGCCGTTCCGGCCCCCCTGCCTACTTGGCGAAGAAGGTGCTGTGCCGACGTTAGCAGGTCTGTGGCAGGTGGCAAATACGCCAAGCGCTGTCATTTGCATTGTGAATCTTGTTGCTGATGACCCTGCGATCGCCTGCCTGGGTTATACACTGTGCTGACCTACCGACTTGCGTGCACAAGGACCCGCCATGCACCACGACGCGTTCTGGCTTGCAGCCAGCGACCATTGCAGCCTCTATGTTTACCAGTGGCTGCCCGCCACGCCGATCAAGGCGGTGGTGCTATTGGCCCACGGCATGGCCGAGCATGCCGGGCGTTACCAGCGTCTGGGCGAAGCCCTGAGCAATGCCGGCTACGCCCTGCTCGCCCACGATCAACGTGGCCATGGACGCACCGCAGAGCTTGGCACTTTAGGCCTGTTCGCCCGACACAATGGCTGGAACAGCGTGGTCAATGATCTGGGCCTGCTCAGCCAGCACATCGGCCAGCAATTTCCCGGCACGCCGGTGTTCCTGTTTGGCCACAGCATGGGCAGCTACATCGCCCAGGCCTACCTCATGCACCATGGCGCCAGCCTGCAGGGGGCAATTCTGAGCGGTTCGAACTTCCAGCCGCCAGCGCTGTACCGCACGGCCTGCCTGATTGCACGCTTCGAAGCCTGGCGCCAGGGGCCGCTTGGGCACAGCGCACTGATCGAGTGGCTGTCCTTCGGCTCGTTCAACAAGGCCTTCAAGCCCAACCGCAGCGCCTTCGACTGGCTCAGCCGCGACAGTGCCGAGGTCGACAAGTATGTTAACGACCCCTTGTGCGGCTTTCGCTGCAGCAACCGGCTGTGGATCGATCTGCTGATGGGCCTGGAGCAAATCAGCCAGCCACGCAACCTGGCACAGATCGATCCGAACCTGCCAATCCTGGTCATGGGCGGCGAATGTGATCCGGTGAGTACCGGCAAGCGTCTCAAGGATCTGGTCGGTGCCTTGCGCCTGGCCGGCAATCAGCATGTGCAGTTGCAGCTCTATCCCCAGGCGCGGCATGAACTGCTCAACGAAACCAACCGTGACGAGGTCACGGCCGCCATCATCGACTGGCTGGAGCAGGCCCTGGCCATTGGCCGCCCCGCCCGCAGTGAATGACCGGCCGCCCCTCAGGACAGAAGGAAGGCCAAGCGATGACCCAGGTCACCAACACCCCGTACGAAGCCCTCGAAGTCGGCCAGACCGCCAGCTTCAGCAAGACCGTCGAAGAACGTGACATCCAGCTGTTCGCGGCGATGTCCGGTGACCACAACCCGGTGCACCTGGATGCCGAGTTCGCCGCCAAGAGCATGTTCAAGGAGCGTATCGCCCACGGCATGTTCAGCGGCGCGCTGATCAGCGCCGCAGTGGCGTGCGAACTGCCAGGCCCTGGCACCATCTACCTGGGCCAGACCATGAGCTTCCAGAAGCCGGTGAAGTTCGGCGACACCCTGACCGTGCGCCTGGAAATCCTCGAGAAGCTGCCAAAATTCAAGGTGCGCATCGCCACTCGTGTGTTCAACCAGAACGATGAATTGGTAGTCGATGGCGAGGCCGAGATCCTCGCTCCGCGCAAATTGCAGACCGTCGAACTGATCAGCCCGCCACCGATTACTGTCGGCTGAGTCTCACAACTCGCTCAGGCGGCGCTCGATAAAGCGCCGCTCAGGGCCCTGGCACGTCAGCTCAAGGGCACTGCGATACGCCTCCCGGGCTTGATCCAGACGGCCCAGTTGGCGGCACAGTTCAGCCCGGGCCGAATGGGCCAGGTGGTAGTCACGCAACTGGCCGCGGGCCAGAATCACCTCCACCGCCGCCAAGCCCGCCTCGGCACCGTCGCGCCGAGCCAGGGCGGCCGCGCGATTGAGCTCGACCACCGGCGACGGCCAGCGCTGTAGCAGCACATTGTACAAACCAACGATCTCTTCCCAGTCGGTTGCCTGGGCACTGGCCGCTTCGGCATGCACAGCGGCAATCGCTGCCTGCAAGCTATAGACACCGAACCGCTGACTGCGCAGAGCTTGTTGCACCAGTTGGCAGCCTTCGGCAATCAGTTCACGGTTCCACAAGCTTCTGTCCTGCTCATCGAGCAGCACCAGTTCGCCCTGGGCGTCGCTGCGTGCCTGTTGCCGCGAGGCTTGCAAAAGCATCAAGGCCAGCAGGCCGAGCACCTCGGGGTCGGGCAGCAATTGCTGGAGCAAACGCCCCAGGCGGATCGCTTCATCGCTCAGGTCATGGCGCATCAGGCTCTCACCCGAAGATGCCGAGTAACCTTCGTTGAACACCAGGTAGATCACTCGTAGCACGCTATCAAGACGTTCCGGCAACTCGGCCAGTGACGGTACCTGATAGGGAATCCGCGCCTCACGGATCTTGGCCTTGGCCCGCACGATACGCTGGGCGATGGTCGCCGGGCTGTGCAAGAACGCGCGGGCGATTTCTTCGGTGGTCAGGTCGCAGACTTCGCGCAAGGTCAGCGGCACCTGGGCATCGGCGGCCAGCGCCGGGTGACAGCAGGTGAAGATCAGACGCAAGCGGTCATCCTCCAGTTCCTGATCGTTCACCTCGACCTCCTCAAGCGACTCCAGCGCCTGGATCAACTGCGCCTGGGAGCGGTCGAAACGCGCACGGCGGCGCAGGCCATCGATGGCCTTGAAGCGCCCGGTGGAGACCAGCCAGGCACGAGGGCTGGCCGGAGTACCGTCGCGCTGCCAGCGCTCTACAGCGATAAAAAACGCCTCGTGCATGGCCTCTTCGGCAAGGTCGAAGTCACCCAGCAGGCGAATCAGGGTTGCCAGGATACGCCGCGACTCCTGGCGATATACCGTCTCCAGTTCAGCCCGTACCTGGGCAAGCTCGGCCATCAGTCGGGCATCTGCGTAGTTACCAGCGCCACCAGACGATCCAGGCTCTCACCCCAGCCACGGTGAAAGCCCATTTGCTCATGGGCCTGGCAATCGTCGGCACTCCAGTGCCAGGCACGGGCGGTGTACTGGGTCTTGCCATGGACATCATCGAAGGTCACCACGGCGGTCATGAAGGCCTTGTTCGACGGCACCCAGCCCGGGCCAAAGGCATCGGTGAAAACGATCCGCGCCGGCGGCTGGATTTCCAGAAACACACCCTGGTTCGGGTACTCAGTGCCGTCAGGGGCGCGCATCACCGTGCGAAACAGCCCGCCCACCCACAGCTGCATTTCGCATTCGGGCGTAGTCATGCCGTTGGGCCCCCACCACTGGGCAAGCAGTTGCGGCTCAGTCCAGGCGCGAAACACCTTGCGCCGTGGCGCGTCGATCAGGCGCGTCAACAACAGCTCGTGCTGCGCCTTGGACTGCTCGGGGTGTAGATGGCTCATCGTCTCGTACTCCTTGGCTTCAGGGTTGCAACTCACGGATCGGTCGCACTTCGATACTGCCGACCCGCGCTGCCGGGATGCCCCTGGCGATGTTCAAGGCTTCGTTCAGGTCCCGAGCATCGACCAGATAAAATCCGGCCAGTTGCTCCTTGGTCTCGGCAAAAGGGCCATCGGTCAAACTCATGTGGCCACCGCGCACCCGCACGGTGGTCGCGGTCTGCACCGGCTTGAGTGCCTCGGCAGCGAGCATTCGGCCACTGCCCTGGATCGATTCGGCGTAGGCCATGCACTCGGCATCGGCGGGACTGTCGGGCAGGCTGTGCAACAGGGCCTCATCACAGTAGACCAGGCATAGGTATTTCATCGTCTTCTCCAGCGCAGATTCGTACTATGGCTGCACACCGCGCCTGCTTGAAAAGCGCGATTCGGCATAACACTCGGCCTTTTCAGCTTAAGGCTTGAGCGAGAACAGCGCGGCACCGGACTCCATGTCAAACGGCGCCGACCAGTGCTCGTGAATCACCTTCCACTGCCCGTCGATACGCTGGTAGCCGACGGTGGCGCGCATGTAGCAACTTTCCTCCTTGTTCGGGCCGCAGCGATTGAGCCAGTGGGCCAGGGCGAGCTCCGGGGTGGCCTGGATCTGCAATTGCTCGATTTCGAAGACCATGTCGCCGGGGCAGTGATCCATGCAGGCCTGCCAGTGGGCTCGATAGGCGGCCTTGCCCTGGAACTGCAAATGCTGGATCGCATCGAAGGCGCGAATGTTCTCGGCGTAAGGCGCGGTAATAGCCTCGACGTCGCGCGAGCGTACGGCGGGAAGCCATTGCTCGATGAGTTGGCGGATATCGTCTTCGGCAGTACGGGTCATGATCGTGTCCTCTGAGCGAGCAAACGCCGAAAAACTCGGCGCGTTCACAGATGGTCGAATGACCGTGGCTGAAATCGACAGCCCGGAAAAATCAGCCCTTGGCCAAGGGCTTGAGGAAGTACACCACCCGCTCGGTTTCTCGAAAGCCCAAGGCCTCATGCATGGCGTGACTGTTGTGGTTGTCCAGGGCGGCGTCCGAGGCCAGCTCGCTGCAGCCCTGACGGGCGGCCCACTGCTCGACCGCCGCGATCAGCCGCCCGGCGATGCCCTGGCCACGGGCCTGGGGCGCGACGAACACACCTTCGAGAAAAGCCACCGGCGAGCTGTTGCTGCCATTGACGTAATCACGGCGGATCGAGGCCTCGGCAAAACCCAGGGCCTGACCGGCACTATCACGGGCCAGCAAGGCAATCAGCCGTTGCGGTTGCTCGAGGGTTTCCTGCAAAGAGCGCCGATGCTCATCAAGCGGGCAGTCGGGCCACAGCGCCTGACGCAGCGCCAGCCAAGCCGGTTGTTGAGCATCGTTGCAGGTTTCGATCATTTGCTTTCCAGAGGGAGCCATATTTCCATCACGCTATTGCTGTCGTAGGGGCTGAAGTCCTTGCCGTAGCGTTCAAACTCCGGTGCATTGGCCACAGTTTCGCCGGACACCGGCACCCAGTCCTTCCAGATAGCCTCAAAGGTGACCTTGAGATTATCGAGGCTGCCATGGTGTTCAAACACCGCATACCGCCGGGCCTTGAGTTCTACATGCTGAAAATCGGCAGGCAGCAGGTCGGTGCCCTGTACCTGAACCCCGGCGATGTAGTCGAAATTGCCTTTGCCATCACCGTTGCAGCATACCCCGTAGGCTTCTTCACCTTCTTGCCCAGGCACCTGCCCAATGTACCGTTCGAAGCGCTGCCACAGGGCGGGGATCTTCTGGAGAGTCGCCTGGCTATAGCGTTCACCCAGTCCTGCAATGGTGAAGGCAGGAGCGTCTTCGAAACGCGCGGGTTTGATCGGGGGAGTTTGCAGAGTCATGTCCTTTGCCTCGCTCAAGGGTGTCATGGGCACAGCGCACCTGTACCAAGCACCAGAGTAGCGGCAACTACCGATTCACGGAATCGGTTCGATGGCACGGGCCTGACGAAAAGAGCCCCTGCGGAGCTCTTGGCCTTATTGCGGTAGAAAACTCTCGCCAGAGCGTTTGGCGCGTTTGGCGGCGTGTTTTTCTTTGGCTGTTTTCAGTGGTTTTTTCTTCGTCATCTTTTTTGCATCAAGACCTTTCATCGAAGATCCTCCTGCCTGACGGCACCTGCGCAACGGTGTCCCGGTTCATTATAGACCCGGCGTGGCCGCAGGCACGGCGAGAATGAACTCACGGTAGCCGGAAAGAATCACGTACCCGGCGAAATAGCAGAAGATACCCGCCGACAGCAGATACGACCAGGTCAGCAGACGGTCACCCAACAACCGCCCGCCGTGGCTGGCGATACTGCACAACGACAGGCACCAGATCAGCCCGGCGGCAAAAAAACCGGAGAGAAACAGCCCGGCTTCAAGCAGGCTGCCGCCACCGGAACGGGAAATCAGCACCCCACCGACAGCAGCAAACCAGAGGATGGCGCTTGGTGACGACATGGCCAGGAAGACTCCTCGGCTGAATTCGCGCCAGGCCGACTCCACAACCACCTCGCCACGGGTTTCCAGGTGGGCATTGCCACGCAGCGCGGCCAGCAGCATCTTGATGGCAAACCACACCAACAACACCGATCCGCCCAGCCACAACACCCAGCGCACCGTTTCAAATTGCAGCAGCACGGTCATCCCGGCCAATGCGGCAATGGCATACAGCAGATCCCCGACACAAGTCCCCAGCCCCAGCCACAAGCCCTGCAGGAACCCCCGCTGCATGGCCAGGGTGATCATGGCGATATTGGCAATGCCGATATCCAGGCACAGCGACAAACTCAGCAGAAATCCGTTTGAAAATGGCATCGACGTTCCATAACCCGTGTTGAAGGCAGGCGCTATTAGAACGGTTATTTATCCGGCTGTATTGGAAGAAATTGCCCCCATTCAGGTTTGCGCTGCACGTTCGAAGACCTCGTCCGCCCATTGGTTGAGGCTCTTGCCGGCCGATTGAGCAGCTATTGTCGCGGCCGCATGGACTTCGGGCCTGATCCGCAGCATGACCTTGCCGGACGCAGGCTTTTCTGGCTGGACGCCACGCTCGGCGCAATCGGCCAGGTAGTCATCCAGCGCCAGGTGAAACGCCTCGTGCAACGGCCGGACAGCGCTTGCGTGGAAACTGATGATGTCGCGTACGCCGAGGACACGACCGACGAATATGTCATCCCGTGGGTCGTATTCGATTCGGGCGGTGTAGCCCTTGTAGGTCATAGTGTTCATGGTTGAACTCCTGCCCGCAGAAGAAACTCGCGAGCTTCTTCCACCTGATATCGCTTGGCCTCTTTGCCCGGGTGCGGCCGGTGACAGCGCCACAGCTGATCACCCAGGGTCAACTTGACCCTGGAGCCTTCACGCTCCTGCACATGCCCACCCAGGTACAGCACCAGCGCCTCGATGTCAGCAAACACCACACTGGCGCTGGTCGGTGCACGGAAAATGCTGTCGAGGATCTTTCGATATCGATTGTTCATCGGAAAATGCTATCAAAATAAGATAGCACTTTTTCCAATGCTTCAATTCAGGATTTTTCAATCCCCCGCCAACACCTGCGCATACCGCTGCCGATCAATATTCGCCCCGCTGAGAATCACCGCCACCTTGCGCCCCTGCTGACGCTCGCGCTCCTGGATCAACGCGGCAAGCCCGGCGGCGCCCGCACCTTCGGCGGTGTTGTGGGTGTCTTCGTGGTAGATGCGCATGGCCTGGGCCACTTCCTCGTCGCTGACCCGCACGATGCGCGCGGCGTGCTGGCGGATGATTTCGAACGCTTCGGGCAACGGCATACGGCACGCCATGCCATCGGCAAAGGTATTGGCTGTAGCCGTGGTGACAATGCGGTCCTGTTCCAGGCTCTGGGCGAAAGCGTCTGCGGCGCTGGACACTACGCCGACGATTTCGATATCCAGGCCAAGCAGGTTGCGCGCCTGGATCAGGCCGCAGATGCCCGAGCCCATGCCGATCGGCACATAGACGCAATCCAGCGCGTGCACCGCCTCCAGCAGTTCCAAGGCATAGGTGGCAACACCGCGGATCAACTCGGGGTGAAACGGCGGAACGCTCTCGTAATCGTGCAACCGGGCCAGGCGTGCGGCCTCTTCGCGGGACTGGTCAAAGTCGGCGCCGTGTTCGATCAGCTGGGCGCCCAAGGCGCGCATCGCCGCATTTTTCTCCAGCGAGTTGTCTTCAGGCACCACGATGATGATCGGCAGTCCTGCATTGCGCGCAGCCAGGGCCATGCTCTGGCCATGGTTGCCACGGGTCGCGGTGACCAGGCCACGGACCGTCGGTTTCTGCGCCAGCAACCACTGCACATACATCAACCCGCCGCGCACCTTGAAGGCGCCGGTCGGGGCATGGTTTTCATGCTTGACCCAGACCTCGCAGCCCAACCGCTCGGCCAGGCGCGGCCAGGCATACTGTGGGGTGGCGGGTACGCTGACATGAACCAGGCGGGCAGCTTCGCGCAGGGCAGGCAGATCGAACATGGAGCACCTCGGCAAGAGTGGATTTGACCCGATCCTAGTCGCCGCGCATTGTATGGGTACATTCTTATATTGCATGGCCAACAATAAATGTGGACCCCTGCCCTTGCCGACGATGCCCAGCCACGCTACCTGGCCCTGGTCGACGCCATTGCCGCTGCCATCGAACGCGGCGAACTGAAAGTCGGCGAACGCTTGCCGCCACAACGGCGCCTGGCCTGGAACCTGGGGCTGAACCCCAGCACCACTCAGCAAGCCTACCGCGAGGCGGCGGCGCGGCACCTGGTTTCAGGCGAAGTCGGGCGTGGCACCTATGTACTGGCCGGCAGCAAGGAGGCCACGCTGTTTCGTCTCAAACAGCGCGACGTGCAATCAAGCCTGATCGATCTGTCGACCAATGTGCCGGTGATCGACCCGGCCAACCGCGACAGCGAAATCACCCTGCAAGCCCTCCTCCAGGACGGCCAGGCCGGGTGCCTGGATCACTACCTGAGTGCCGAAGCGTTGCTGCACGCTCGTGTGCACGGCGCTGGCTGGCTAGCCAACCGCGGCCTGCAGCTCAGCGACCGGCAGTTGCTGCTCTGCGGTGGTGCCCAGCAAGGCCTGTTCGCGGTGTTGCTGTCGCTGTGCCAGCCGGGTGAAGCGGTGCTGGTCGAGGCTCTTACCGCGCCCGGCATCAAGGCCGCCTGCCGGCAGCTACGCCTGCCGTTGCATGGCATCGCCCTGGACGAGCAAGGCATAGTGCCGGATGACCTCGATCGGGTCGCCCGGGCCACCGGCGCACGGGTGGTGGTGCTCACCCCGAGCCTGCACAACCCCACCGGCGCGTGCATGAGCCGCGCACGCCAACTGGCAATTGCCGAGGTGGTCGAGCGCCATGACTTGCGGGTAGTCGAAGATGATGTCTACGGTGCCCTGACCGACCAACCACCGCTGTGGCCATTACTCGGGCAGCGCGGCATGTTGATCAGCAGCCTGTCGAAGACCGTGGGCGCCGGCTTGCGCCTGGGCTGGATCGTGGCCGACCCGGCCTTGCTGGAACAGGTCGACCCACATGCCCAGGCCACTCACTGGCAAGTGTCGCCGCTGAACCTGCAGATCGCCTGTCGCTGGATTGCCGACGGCACCGCGCAACGGCGCCTGGCCTGGCAACGCGCAGAAGTCCGCCAACGTTGGCGCCTGGCCTGCAGGATTCTGGGCAACCACCTGGTCAATCACCGCCAGCCCTCGCCACACATTTGGGTCAAGGCCGGGCTCAGCGCCGCACGCGTGGCCCAGGCTTGCCGGAGCAACGGTGTGGCAGTGGTGCCAGGCGAGGTGTTCGCGGTAAAACAGCAGGATCTGGCGGCAATCCGCATCAGCCTGTCGGCGGCTACCAGCCGCGCCGAACTCAAGCAGGCACTGGAGCAAGTGAGCAAGGCACTGGAGGCCTGATGAGCAAGCACGCGTTCTATACCCAGGCACAAACCTGCCTCGCCGCACTGGACCCACACTGGGCTGCGCACATCGAGGCGATCGGCCCTTGCCTGCATCAACCCAAACCTACCCGCGACCCGTATCAAGCCCTGATACGGGCCATCGCCTACCAGCAACTGCATGCCAAGGCCGGCGATGCCATTCTCGGACGCTTTCTGGCGCTCTATCCAGGCAGCGCGTTTCCCAACCCCGAGCAGGTGCTGGCGAGCACCCCGGAACAGTTGCGCGCTTGCGGCTTCTCGGCGAGCAAACTGGCAACCATTCAGGGCATCGCCCGGGCGCGGATCGAAGGGCTGGTACCGGACTATCAAGACGCCCTGGCACTGGACGATGAAGCGCTTATCGAACGCCTGGTCAGCCTGCGCGGGGTTGGCCGCTGGACCGTCGAAATGCTGCTGATCTATACCCTGGAACGCATGGATATCCTGCCGGCCGACGACTTTGGCGTACGCGAGGGTTATCGCCGGCTGCAGGGCCTGGAAACACAACCAACACGCCGGCAAATGATCGACCTGGGCAAGCACTGGAGCCCCTATCGGACCGTGGCGGCCTGGTACCTGTGGCGAGTGCCGGCCACACGAGTTTGAACGCAAGACTCGGAGTTTTTCCGGTGGGCCGACCCCGTAGCCTGAAGCCCTCGATCATTGCCAGGAGCACCCCGTCATGAGAACAGGCAAACCCCGCATCAGTGAGTCCGACCCGCGCTGGCAGGCCATCCTCGCCCGCGACCCGGCCGCTGACCAGGCCTTTGTCTATGGTGTGCGCACCACAGGCGTGTACTGCCGCGCCAGCAGCAGCGCACGCCTGCCACGCATCGACAACGTCGAGTTCTTCGACACCGCCGAGCAGGCCGAGGCCGCTGGCTACCGGCCAAGTAAACGCCGTGGTGCTGACCAGACCCACGTCGCCGAACAGCACCGGGCTCAGGTCACCCGCGCCTGCGCACTGATTGAAAGCACAGAGCCGGCGCCGAGCCTGAATCAATTGGCCGAACAGTTGCAGATGAGCCCGTTTCACTTTCATCGGGTGTTCAAGGCCGTTACCGGGCTGACCCCCAAGGCCTATGCCACGGCTCACCGAGCGCGCAAGGTGCGCACCCAACTGCAGCAGGCGACCAGCGTCACCCATGCCTTGTACGAGGCCGGATTCAACTCCAACAGCCGCTTCTACGAGTCAAGCAACGCCCGCCTGGGCATGACCCCGGGCGCCTATCGCGATGGCGGCGCCAATACCGATATCCGCTTTGCCCTCGGCCAGTGCTCGTTGGGGGCGATACTGGTGGCGCAGAGTGCACGGGGGATTTGCGCGATCCTGCTGGGCGACGACCCGCAGGCGCTGCTGGAAGACCTGCAGGACAAGTTCCCCAAGGCCAACCTGATCGGTGGCGACGCCAGCTTCGAAACCCTGGTCGCCAGGGTGGTAGGTTTTATCGAGGCACCGGGGATCGGCCTCGACCTGCCGCTGGACCTGCGCGGCACTGCCTTCCAGGAGCGAGTCTGGCAGGCCTTGCGAACGATCCCGGCCGGCAGCACTGCCAGCTATGCCGAGATCGCCCAGCAAATTGGCTCCCCCAGGGCGGTGCGCGCCGTGGCCCAGGCCTGCGCTGCCAACTCCCTGGCTGTGGCCATCCCGTGTCATCGGGTGGTGCGCAGCGACGGCAACCTCTCGGGTTACCGTTGGGGCGTGGAGCGCAAGCGTGAGCTGCTGGCGCGCGAGAGCCAGTGAGGCAAATTACTGGAAGTTTACGTCGAAGGCCTGGTAGAAAGCGTTGCCAGTATCAGCCACCAGCCACAGCAGCACGATCACATGGTGGCCGCGCTTGTTGGCGGGCAGCTTGACCTCGTGCTCGACCTTGGCCTTGAGCTTGTCCTTGTGGCTGTAGTACGGCGTGTAGGGGTAGAGATCTTCGGCGAACGGTGCCGTATCGAGCTGGGCACGGCTGATGCGTTTGTTGGCATCCCAACCATCTTTGGTAATAAACCAGCGGTAACCACGGGTGATGTGCGCCGCCGTATACTCCCACTTCACGTGAAACGTCTGGCCTGGTGTGACGTTCAACAACGGCCAGTTGAAGGGTGAGCCAAGTTTGGCGGACATTTCCGCATTCGTGAAGTTGACACAGTCACGAGCGTCCTGTTTGCCACCACTTAGAATATATCCGTCTGCGGGGGGGGCAACACTGTCAACGTCCGTCTGGAACGGTGCGGGCACAGGGCCTGCCACCAGGCTTGGGAAGTTTTTGCCGCCTTCCATTTCATTGACCTGCCAATTGCCGAGCAATCCCAATTCGACAGTCTTTGAGCCACGGCTGGCCGGTGAAATGACACGACCGTGACGCAGGTTTTTTTCCGGGCTGTTCATTACATTCACTCCATGTGAGAGAGAAGAAGCTGTCCGTCCTGGACACCTCTTACCCTAGCCCATGCCCTGCAATGCGCAACCCAGAGCTGCCCAACGGTATCAGCCGTTGCTGCAGCCGTCGCCCATGGCGCGGTATTCGATGGTGTGGCGTTGACCTTGATGGTCTTCGTAGGTCATGGTGGCCGGGACCACTTCGCAGACATTGGGAATCGTCGACAAACGGATGACTTTGGCAATATCCAGGTTGTTGCTGTAGTCGTACTGTTCAACAACCGGTTGTGCGGCAGCAGTATTCATTTCATCGGCCATGGCGAACGAAGAAACAGCAACCAGGGCAAGTGCAATTAAATTTTTCATAATAATAGGCCTGCAAAGCAATCAAACTAATCGATTGACTTCATTTGCCAGAACGGGCGCGGAGAAGTTGTTATATCAAGTCATGGGACATAACACGAAGTACCGACCCCACTGCAACTTTCTGTGTGGGATGTGCTTAGTTTACAAGGTACTTCAGCCGGTTAAATCACGAAGCCGGACAATCACTGTTACCGCCTGCGCAACAATACCGCCGACACAACGCCCTCGACACAGCTTGCCGTCGGGTGTAAAAGCCCGGGGTAGAGCCTTTGCCAGATCAAACCCGTGACCCTATTGCGCTATTGCCCGCTGCTCGCCGCCGAGCGGCCCTTGCTGAACAAATTTTACCGAAACCAGGGTTCGCCCATGCGCGCAGCCGCTCAGGGCCAGCTTTGGGTCGCCAGGGCCGACGAAATCGTCGCCGCCTTGTGCCTGAGTGAAGTGCCAGGCGGCCACTGGCTGACCGGGCTGTTCGTCGCGCCCCCCTGGCGCGGCCAGCAAGTCGCCCGGCAACTGATCGAGGCGGCGCTGGATGAGTTGCAAGGCAATGTCTGGCTGTTCTGCCATCCACACCTGGTGAGCTTCTACGCCCAGCAGGCATTCAAGACCGCCGACGCCCTGCCCGCACTGCTGGCCGAGCGCCTGGCCCGCTATCAACGCAGCAAGCCACTGCTGGCGATGGTGCGGGTTCAGTCGTCGCTGGCCGGGTCCAGCCCGGGAAACAGCACGTCGGTATAACCGAAGCGGCTGAAGTCGTGGATGCGCGAGGGGTACAGGCGGCCGATCAGGTGGTCGCACTCATGCTGCACCACCCGCGCATGAAAGCCCTCGGCATTACGCATGATCGGCTGCCCCTGGGGATCGATGCCTTCGTAACGAATCCGCTGGAAGCGCGGCACCACGCCACGCAGCCCCGGCACCGAAAGGCAACCTTCCCAACCGTCCTCGATCTCGCTACCCAACGGCGTGATCAGCGGATTGAGCAGAATGGTCCGCGGCACCGCCTCGGCATCCGGATAGCGCTCACTGCGCTCAAAGCCAAAGATCACCAGTTGCAGATCAATGCCGATCTGCGGCGCCGCCAGGCCAACGCCGCCGACATGCGCCATGGTTTCAAACATGTCGGCAATCAGCCGTTCAAGCTCGGCACTGCCGATCATGTGCGTCGGCACGGGCGGGGCGATGCGCAGTAAACGCTCATCGCCCATTTTCAGAATGTCATGAATCATGCTGGCTTCGACTCAGGGGTTCGCTGGCAGGCGTGGTCTCATGATCGAGCGAATGATCACGACCCAGCCCGGAAACATGCTTTTTATCATGCTCATGGCCCCCGCCTTTGAAGTCTTTTTCGCCGGGAGCCTTGCCTTCCTCGGACATGTGCTCGATCACCGCATTCATCTCAGCGCCCAACAGCAATACGGCAGCGGAAATGTAAAAGTACAACAGCAGGACAATGATCGCGCCGATACTGCCGTACATCGCGTTATAGTCGGCGAAAGTCTTGACGTAGTAACCAAAGCCCAGCGACGCAATGATCCACACCACCACCGCCAGCACCGAACCTGGGGTGATGAAGCGAAACTTCTGCTTCACATCGGGCATGACGTAGTAGATCAAGGCCACTGCGACCATCATCAGGATGATGATCGCCGGCCAGCGCAGCACGGTCCAAAGGGTAACGATGAACTCCTGCATGCCGATTTGCGAGGCAATCCACTCCATGACCTGCGGCCCCAGCACCATTAGCGCCGCTGCAGCCAGGAGCATACCGGCGATGCCGACGGTATAGATGACCGACAGCGGAATGCGCTTCCACGGCGGACGCCCTTCAACCACGTCATAGGCCGCATTCATCGCGCTCATCATCAGCCGCACGCCGGCCGACGCTGTCCACAGGGCGATGACGATACCCACCGAGAGCAGCCCGCCCTTGGATTGCTGCAACTGGTCGATCACCGGGTTGACCTGCTCCAGCGCCTGGGGTGGCAGGACCAGTTCCGACTGCAGGCGCAGCCAGGAGAAGAAGTCCGGCAAATGCAGAAAACCGATCAGGGCAATCAGGAACAGCAGGAAGGGAAACAGCGAAAACAGCATCTGGTAGGCCAGTGCCGAAGCATAGGTGGACATCTCGTCATCGAGAAATTCCTTCACGGTGCGCAACAGCACGCGGTGCAACGGCAAGCCGCGCAGGTCGGGAAAAATCATGGCGTCTCCTTTCGCTGCTCGAGGGTCATGGCGGGGCACCTCAAACACTTGTCAGACAGGTTCTGAGCTGAAGTCTAATCGACGATCGCCTCACAGTTGCGATTGATTGACGCAGATAGCACAACGGCCATCCTGGGATGGCCGTTGTGTTGAGCGCGCGCAGGGTTCAAGGCTTTTTCACGGCATCCTTGACCTTGCCAACCACCTGCTGGGCTTCGCCTTTGCGCTCCTGCAGCTCGCCTTCGGCGCGCAGGCGATCATTATCGGTCACCTTGCCGATACCTTGCTTGATGTTGCCAACGGCCTCGTTGGCCATGCCTTTGACTTTATCTTTAGTGCCACTCATGGGAGTTCTCCTGAAGGGGAAATAACACGCTGTCAGAGTCGACAGTCTGTGGACCCGTGGCCTGTTGCGAGAGTTTCAATTATTTTCCCGGTGGCAAACAGCAGGATCAGTGTTTCATGGCATCGCATTGGGCACGCAGGTCGCGATCATCGATACTGCCGCAACTGCTGCCTTTCATGGCGTTGCAGTAGGCACGCTGGTCGCGGTCATCGATGGAGCCACAACTGCCTCCCTGGGTTTCGGCGTTGCAGGCAGCCCGCAGGTCGCGGTTGTCGATACTCCCGCAACTACCGCCTTTCTTGGCATTGCAGTACGCGCGCTGATCACGGTCATCGATCGAGCCACAGCTGCCGCCCTGGGTTTCAGCATTACAAGCGGCACGCAAATCGCGGTTATTGATACTCCCGCACGAGCTCCCTTCGCGGGCATAACAGTAAGCACGCTGGTCAGCGTCACCGATACTGCCGCACCCTGCATAGGCGTAGCCACTGAGCATCAACAGCAGGGCAATCACAACTCTCATCGACGGTCTTCCTTGAGTTGCCGGGATGCAGCCCGGCGCTGTTCGAACATTTCGGAGGGACAGCGCATTTGCGCGCTATCAAATTGATATCAATCCCGACAAAAAGTTCCATCGTAGCCAGCACGCGCGACGGCGGCTTTATGTTTCATGCCAATCCCAGCACAATAAGCGACCTTTCAAGCGTCACCCGTAGGAACCTGCATGAAACTCGACAAACCCACCGCCATTGCCCGCCGCAACCAGGAACTGGAAAGGCCAGTACTCAACAGCGACAACACCCTGTTTGCCGTGCTCGACACCAAGCGCAGCCTGTGGTGGTTCGATGTGCCGGTAAAACTGGTACTGCGCAAAGGCACGGCCGACTGGGTCAACCTGCTGTTGCACACACCAGAGACCGATGAGCTGCAGCACTTGAAGGTGCCGGTGAACTTCCTCAAAGCCCATCAGGAAAAAATGGAATTGCGCAAACCGGGCAAGCGTCGCTCGACATTCAGCCTGGCGCTGAGCGCCGATCGCGACTCGCTGCTCGAAGACCTGCGCCCAGGCGGTGAAAACCTGAAATTCGCAGGCTTCAAGCAGGTCTGATCAGGCCAGTTCGATGCGGTCGGCGTGGATGACGATGCGGCCATCCTTGTACAAGGCACCGATGGCTTTCTTGAAGTTGCCCTTGCTGACCCCGAACAGGTCGCTGATCAATTGCGGGTCGCTCTTGTCGCTGACCGGCAGCACGCCGTTGGCGTCCTTGAGCTTGGCGAGAATCTTGTCGTGCAGGCTGTTGGCCAGGTCCTGGCCAATGGGCTGCAGGCTCAGGGCAATCTTGCCGTCGCTGCGCAGTTCCTTGACGTAGCCCTTCTCCTGCTTGCCCGAACGCAAGAACTTGAACACTTCATTCTTGTGGATCAAGCCCCAGTGCTTGTTGTTGATGATCGCCTTGAAACCCATCGGGGTTTCTTCAACCACCAGCAAGTCGACTTCCTGGCCAACCGTGTAGGTCGCAGGCAGCTTGTCCAGATACCGGTCCAGGCGCGCAGTGGCGGTGATGCGGCGAGTGCGCTTGTCGAGATAAGCGTGCACCACGCAGTACTCGCCAGCCTTCATCTGGCGTTTTTCTTCGGAGTACGGCATCAGCAGATCCTTGGGCAAGCCCCAATCGAGGAAAATGCCGATGCTGTTGATCTCCTTGACCTTGAGGCTGGCGAATTCGCCGACCTGCAACTTGGTCTTTTCCGTGGTGGCGATCAGCTTGTCTTCGCTGTCGAGATAGACAAAGACGTTCAGCCAGTCTTCGACCTCGGTGGGCGTGTCCTTGGGGATGTAACGGTTCGGCAGCAGAATTTCGCCGTCCGCTCCACCGTCCAGGTACAGACCGAAGTCCGTGTGCTTGACCACTTGCAAAGTGTTGTAACGCCCAACTAAAGCCATTTCCGAAAAATCCTCGTTGCGAGCGGGGCATTCTACACCTCAAGCGGCGATTGCGCCCGGTTGCCGATGACGGCCTGTCAGCAAAATGAACCGCACAGCTTTGCCCTGTTCTATAAAGACAAGCAAGCCTTCGCAAGGATTCGCTCATGTACGCCTGCCTGTCCAAGTACCTGCGCACCGTTCTGTTGCTGGTGATATCGGCCTTGCTGGTGATCGCCTGCAACCGTATCGACCTGGCCTACCGCAACCTCGACATGCTGGTGCCCTGGTCATTGAACGACTACCTGAGCATGAACCGCCAGCAGAAAACCTGGCTCAATGAACGACTCAAGCAGCAACTGGCCTGGCATTGCCGTACACAGTTGCCGGCTTACCTGACCTGGATCGATGAAATCCAGGTGATTGTCGCCAGCAACAGCGTGACCGACCAGCAGTTGCAACTGCGCACCGAGCAGGCCCGCCAAGCGATTGCCAAGGTCGCCGAGCAGATCACCCCCTCGGCTGCCGAACTGTTGCGCAGCATGGACGATGAGCAGGTGCGGGAAATGCGCCAGGCCTTTGCCGACGACATCCGTGAACGTCAGGCCAAGTACGTCGACACCCCCCTGGCGCGGCAGATCGAACGGCGTGCCGAGCGCATGGAGCAGCGCCTGAGCACCTGGCTGGGTGAACTCAGCCCGCAACAGAAGTTGCGGGTCATGACCTGGTCCCAGGGACTGGGCGAGCAGAATCGCCAGTGGATTGCCAACCGCGCACATTGGCAGGCGCAGTTCAGTGCGGCCATGGACCAGCGTCATGCCGACAACTTCGAGCCACGCCTGGACATTCTTCTGAAAAAGCGCGAAAGCCTGTGGACCCCGGAGTACCGCATCGCCTTCCAGCGTACCGAGCAAGAGGCACGGCGGTTGCTGGTGGACGTGATGGCGCAGAGCAGCGAGCAACAGCGCCAACACCTGGAGCACAAGCTTGGGCAGGTGCGGCAGAGCTTCAGCGAGTTGAAGTGTTTGAAGGGTTGAACCTACCAGTCACCACCCCGCGCTCCCGCCTTGCACCAAGGCCGACAACGCCGCTCTCGCAGACCATGGCACGTTGCAACAAATGTGGGAGCCGGCCTTGCCGGCGATGCTCCGCGCGGGCGGCGCTCGATTTCAAGGACGCCACAAGCCTTGTGGCATGCACCTACGTCGCCATGAGGCCAATGCAGCCAGCACTTCACACGGCGCCTGGAGTACGAGCGCTTCGCGCACGAATCGCTGGCAAGCCAGCTCCCACAGTGTTCAGCTCTCCCGGCACTTGCGCCGGTACGGGAACACATCGATCACCTTGCCGCCACGAATCGCCGTCTGCAGACTTTTCCAATAATCGGCATCGTACAGTTCGCCATGCAACTGGTTGAACAGCCGGCGCTGGCCGCTATCGGCGAACAGGAACGGCGGAAACTCTTCAGGGAACACATCCAGCGGCCCGATCGAGTACCAGGGCTCGGAGGCCATTTCATCCTCCGGCGTGCGCGGCGCAGGAATGTAGCGGAAGTTGACTTCGGTGAGAAAACAGATCTCATCGTAGTCGTAGAACACCACCCGCCCGTGACGGGTAACGCCAAAGTTCTTCAGCAGCATGTCACCCGGAAAGATGTTCGCCGCCGCCAGTTGCTTGATGGCCAGGCCATAATCCTCCAGGGCCTCGCGCACCTGGGCGTCGTTGGCGTTTTCCAGGTAAAGGTTGAGCGGGGTCATGCGCCGCTCGGTCCAACAGTGGCGAATCAGCACAGTGTCACCGTGCACTTCGACCGTGGACGGTGCCACCTCCAACAGCTCGGCCAGGCACTCGGGCTCGAACTTGCTCAAGGGGAAACGGAAATCGGAGAACTCCTGGGTGTCGGCCATGCGCCCGACACGGTCGACGCTTTTTACCAGCCGGTACTTTTCGATCACCGTGGCGCGGTCGACGTTCTTCGACGGCGAGAAGCGGTCCTTGATGATCTTGAACACAGTGTTGAAGCCCGGCAGGGTGAACACGCTCATGACCATGCCACGCACGCCCGGGGCCATGATGAAACGGTCATCGGTGCCGGCCAGGTGGTTGATCAGGGCCCGGTAGAACTCCGATTTGCCGTGCTTGTAGAAACCGATCGAGGTGTAGAGTTCGGCAATGTGTTTGCCCGGCAGGATGCGTTTGAGAAAGCCGACGAACTCGGCCGGTACCGGCACGTCGACCATGAAGTAGGAACGGGTGAAGGAGAAGATGATCGACACGTCGGCTTCGTCAGTGATCAGCACGTCAATCTCGATGCCATGGCCTTCGCGGTGTAGCAGCGGGATCACCAGCGGCCATTGCTCATCCTGGGTGTACAGGCGCCCGACCAGGTAGGCGCCCTTGTTGCGGTACAACACCGACGAAAACAGCTCCACAGCCAGGGCCGGGTCCTTGCACACCCAGTCCGGCAGGTTTTCACGCAGTTGCCCTTCAAGGCGCGCCAGGTCACCGGCAAGGTCCGCATAGGGTACATCGAAGCGATAGTCGGCAAAGACCTGCGCCAGCAACCCGCCGAGGCTGCTTTGAGGCCGGTAGGTGCGGGTTTGCGCGGCCCGCTCGTGGCTGCGCAACGACGGCCGGGTGGTATGGATGAACATGCTGCCGTCGCTGATCAGGTCATGGCTGAACAGGCTGCAGAAGATCGAGTTGTACCAGGTTTCCGACAGTTCATCGTCCAGGCGCGGGTCAATCAGGCCTATATAGGCACTCTTGACCAATGGCCACAACGACACATCGAGCAGCACCTGGTCATCGAAGCCCTGGTGCAGCCAGCCGCTAACCTCGCTGACTTTTTCCTCATACAGGTTGATGCGCGCCGCCGAGGCGCTCTGGGTCTGTTGCCACTGGGCCTGTTCGAAACGCTCACGGGCACCGTCGGTGATCTGCCGGAAATGCTCGCGGTAATCGTCGAAGCCATCGAGGATCATCCGGGCGATATCGGCGGCCGGCCATTGCTGGGGCATACGTCAGACCTCTGCGGGAATGTCAAAGCCTGAGCTTAGCCAGTCGCCATGGGCAGGGAAAGCCTGTTGGCGCGGCTGTATCGGCCAAACTCGCCTAACGGCGAATTCAAGCGCAAGAAAGGGAGAGAGCCCAGCCTGGTTTGTAACGTAAACTCGCGCCCTGCCCCAAAGGACCCGGAGAGCCCATGAGCCCCATCGCCATTTCCCGCCTGTTGATTCTTGCTGCTGTCTGGGGGGCGAGCTTTCTGTTCATGCGCATCATTGCACCGGTGCTTGGCACCCTGCCCACGGCGTTCTTTCGCGTCTGCATTGCCTGCCTCGGCCTGCTGGTGATACTCGCCCTGCTGCGGGTGCGCTGGGACTTCAACGGCAAGCTCAAGGCCTGCCTGGTGCTGGGCATGATCAACTCGGGGATCCCGGCCACCCTGTATTCAGTGGCGGCCCAGGTGTTGCCGGCTGGCTACTCGGCAATCTTCAATGCCACCACGCCATTGATGGGCGTGCTGATCGGCGCGCTGTGCTTTCGCGAGCCAATGACCCTGGCCAAGCTCAGCGGCATCTTTCTCGGCTTGTTCGGTGTCGGCATTCTCAGTGGCACAGGCCCAGTGGCGTTTGATGCCAAGCTGATGCAGGGCGCCCTGTCGTGTCTGGCGGCGACCGCCTGTTACGGCCTGGCCGGCTTTCTTGCGCGGCGCTGGCTCGACCAGCAAGGCGGCCTCGACAGCCGGCTGTCGGCGCTGGGCAGCATGCTGGGCGCGACCTTGCTGCTGTTTCCGTTGTTCAGCTACAGCGTGCTGACCCAGCCGCCGGCAAGCTGGGGTGGCTGGCAGGTGTGGGCGTCGTTGCTAGCGCTGGGGCTGGTGTGTACCGCCTTTGCCTACATCCTTTACTTCCGCCTGATCAGCGAGATCGGCCCGGTCAAATCCAGCACCGTGACCTTCATGATCCCGGCCTTTGGTGTGCTGTGGGGTGCCTGGCTGCTGGACGAGCCGCTGTCGATGGCGCACCTGTATGGCGGGCTGCTGATTGCCGTGGCGTTGTGGCTGGTGCTCAAGCCTGCTCGTGCCTGACAGGACCTGTGGGGCCTTGCCGGCGATGAGTCCGGCACAGGCAGCAACATCATCCGCTGACTGAATTGCGACCGCTGCGCGCTCGATCGCTGGCAAAGCCAGCTCCCACAGTCCGACGCATGCAGATGTTCCTGGTTTCACCCATGAAACCAGCTTTCACTTCCGTTACCGAAAAAAGCCCCTCTACCTTGCATCAACAATTGCCACGCGCAGTTGTTGTGCAATTTCGTGCCATATAGAAAACCATGTTTTATATATGGAACATGTGATTTTTTACAACCACACAGCAAACCATTAATAAATAAGAAATTTCTACATTTTCTGCAGGAATTTTCAATATGGCATTGTTCATGCACCAAGCGGCGTATCACCTACAAAACAGACCAGAGAGCTTCCCCAATGGCTGTGAAAGAGATGTACGCAATCCCCTCTCAATGGAATACACCGCACTCCAAGGAAGACCTGGAACCGACCGAAATCGAATTTCGTAATGTCGGTAAATGTTTCCCGGCCAAAGGCAAGGCCGAGGCGCCCTTCGCCATTCGCGAGGTGAACTTCAAGATCCGCCGCGGCGAGGTGGTGTCGATCATCGGCCCATCCGGTTGCGGCAAGAGCACCATCCTCAACATGGGCTCCGGCCTGTACCGCCCCAGCGAAGGCGAAGTCTTCGTCGGCGGCGAAGCCGTAGTCGGGCCGGTGCGCAAAGTGGCCTTCATGCTGCAGAAGGACCTGCTGATGCCCTGGCGCAGTATCCGCCGCAACGTCGAGCTGGGCCTGGAGATTCAGGGAATGGCCGCCGCCCAGCGCCAGCCGATTGCCGAAGATCTGCTCAATCGCTGCCACCTGCAAGGCTTTGCCGACCACTACCCGTTCCAGTTGTCGGGCGGTATGCGCCAGCGCGCCGCCCTGGCCCGGACCCTGGCCATCGACCCGCAGGTACTGTTCCTCGACGAGCCGTTTTCGGCCCTCGATGCGCAAACCAAGATGATCCTGCAACAGGATCTGGCGCGGATGCTGTTCGAGGAGAAAAAAACCGCGCTGTTCATCACCCATGACCTGGTCGAGGCGATTGCCATGTCCGACCGCCTGCTGGTCATGAGCGCCCGCCCCGGCACCATCATCGAAGAAATCAGCGTCGACCTGCCGTTTCGTGACAACCCGCTGGAGCGCCGCAAGCTGCCAGAAATCGGCCCGCTGGCCGGGCGCCTGATGGAACTGCTGAAAGTCGGCGAAGACACCGAACTGCATTGATCAACGGCCCCCGGCCCTTCAACCGATTCAGGAGTACGCATGTTCAAGTCCCTGCAACGCCTGGCACAGACTTCAGTCATCGCCCTGGGCCTTGGCCTGGCGCTCAGCGCCCAGGCAGAGCCGACCAAGGTCACCTACCTGCTGCCCGCGCCGCCCAACTCGCCGGCCTTTGCGCCGTGGATCATTGCCAAGGAAAAGGGCTACTACCGTGCCAGGGACCTGGACCTGACCTTCATTGCCGCCAAGGGCGGAGTCGATGTCGCCAAGCAAATCGGCGCCGGCAACGCCATGCTCGGCGGCGCCATCGGTGACACCCCGATCGTGGTTCGTGCCAACGGCATTCCAGTGCGTGCGGTGGCCGTGCTCGGGGCTGGCGGGGTGACCATGATCGCCACTAATGCCAGCGAGAACATCCAGACGATCAAGGACCTCAAGGGCAAGACCCTGACCGTGATGTCCTACTCCGACACCACCTACTACGCCCTGCTCGCTTCGCTGCGCAAGGCCGGCCTGAGCAAGACCGATGTCGATATCCAGGCCGCCGGCCCATCGGGGGTGTGGCAACTGTTCTCGGCCAACAAGGCCCAGGCCATGGCCGGGGTGCCGGACTGGGTAGTCAATGCCGAAGAAGCCGGCGTGAAGATCAACCTGATTCCGCAAAACGAAATCTTCGAGAGCATGGCCCAGGCGATTCTCGCTTCGGACGAGGCGATCCAGAACCAGTCGCAGGTGGTCGGCGGTGTGGTCCAGGCCACCCTTGAGGGCATGCGCGACATCATCGAAGACCCGAAAGCCGCCGCCGCCACCTTCGCCAAGGCCGTCCCGGCTTATGCCGGCAAGGAAGCGGCGCTGGAGAAAACCTTGCGCCTGTACGTCGAGCACGTCTACGCCAACCAGACCGTACTCGGGCGCATCGACCCGGCCCGCCTGGACGCGGTGCGCACCTTCTACGTCAGCGAAGGCATCGTCGCCAAGGAACCCAAGCTGGACGAGCTCTACAGCAACCAGTTCATCGAAACCACCACGGCAGCGCAATAAGCCTGGATGCATAACA
Source organism: Pseudomonas rubra (assembly GCF_028656935.1). Classification (GTDB taxonomy): domain Bacteria; phylum Pseudomonadota; class Gammaproteobacteria; order Pseudomonadales; family Pseudomonadaceae; genus Aquipseudomonas; species Aquipseudomonas rubra. The sequence goes on along the minus strand of NZ_JAMDGZ010000009.1, from coordinate 61,213 downwards.
AGGTATTAGCCCGATGAGAAACCTCAACACCTCCGTGCTCGGCAGCATCGCCCTGCTGATCCTGTTCCTGCTGCTCTGGCAGTGGGGCCCCGGCCTGCTCGGCATGCCCGAGTTCGTCATGCCGCAACTGAGCCGCGTAGCCCAGGAAAGCGTATTGATGTGGCAGTCCAGCGGACTGCTGCAACACACCCTGATCACCGCCTTCGAGATCATCGTCGGCTTTGGCCTTGGCGCCCTGCTGGGCGTGGCCATCGGTGTGTCGCTGGGCCTGTCGCCGTCGGCCGAGGCCATGCTCTCGCCATACATCCTGGCCCTGCAGATCGCCCCGAAAGTCGCCTTCGCGCCGCTGTTCGTGATGTGGCTGGGCTACACCATCTACCCGAAGATCCTCATCGCCATCCTCATCGTGTTCTTCCCGGTGATGATCAACGTGCTCTCGGCAATCCGCACCGTTGACCCGGACATGATCAACCTGGTGCGCACCATGAACGCCAGCCGCTGGCAGATCTTCCGCCTGGTGGAGTTTCCCTCGGCCATGGCCGCACTGTTCTCCGGCCTGCGCATCGCCTCGACCCTGGCGGTGATAGGGGTCACCGTCGGCGAGCTGGTCGGCGGCAACCAGGGCCTGGGCTTCCTCTTGGTCGACGCTGAAGGCCAAGGCAACACCGCCGGGGTCTTCGTCGCCATCGTCATGCTCACCCTGATCGGCGTGCTGGCCTACGGCGCGGTGGTCTGGGCCGAGAAACGCGTCCTGCACTACCTGCCCAAAGCCATGCTGAGTACTCAATGATGAACCCATTCAACGCCATGCTCGAAGGCCGTCGCGTGCTGGTCACCGGTGGCGCCCGCGGCCTGGGCTATGCCTTCGCCCAGGCCATCGGCCAGGCCGGTGCCCGGGTGGTGATCGCCGACATCCTCGCCGAGCGCGTCCAGCAGGCAGCCTGCGAGCTACGTGAGCAAGGCCTGCAGGTGACCGGTGTGACCCTCGACCTCGGCAACCCCGATTCGATCACGGCCTGTGTCGCCGAAGCCACCGTTCAACTGGGTGGCCTCGATGGCCTGGTCAACAACGCCTCGATCACCAACTCCGGCGGCAAGAGCTGCGAGCAACTGGACATCGACACCTGGGACCAGGTCATGCAGGTCAACGTCCGTGGCACCTGGCTGATGACCCGCGCCTGCCTGCCTGCCCTGCGCGCCAGCGGCAAGGGCGCGGTAATCAACCTGGCCTCCGACACACCGCTGTGGGGCGCACCGAACCTGCTGGCCTACGTCGCCAGCAAGGGCGCGATCATCGCCATGACCCGCAGCCTGGCCCGCGAACTGGGCACTGACAACATCACTGTCAATGCCATCGCCCCTGGCCTGGTGCTGGTCGAAGCCACCGCCTATGTGCCCGAGGCGCGCCACCGCCTGTACACCGAACAACGGGCGATTCAGCGCCCGCAACTGCCCGAGGACGTCAGTGGCGCCGTGCTGTTCGCCCTGTCCGACCTGTCGCGTTTCATCACTGGACAAACCCTGCCGGTCAACGGCGGGTTCGTCATGCCTTGATCAGGAGAGAGACCCATGACTGACCTATCCGTACAAAACGACGCACCAAAGACCTGGGACCAACCTGCTGGCTCGGACCTGGCCGGCTGGATGCAGACCCGCATCGCCCGCTATGAAACCCGCAAGTACGACTGGGACGCGCTGAAGTTCCAGGCCGATTACGACCCCAAGTTCCGCCGCGCGCAAATGCGCTACGTCGGCACCGGTGGCACCGGGGTCAACAGCGACATGAACACCATCGCCTCGGAGAACTTCACCTTTTCGACCATGGTCATCCCGGCCGGCCATGAAGGCCCGCCGCACATCCATACCGATGTCGAGGAAGTGTTCTTCGTACTGCGCGGCAAGCTCAAGGTGATCATCGAAAAGGACGGCGAGCGTTTCGAAACCGTGCTCACCGACCGCGACCTGATTTCGGTGCCACCAGGTGTATACCGCGAAGAGATCAACATCGGCGATGAAGACGCGCTGATGTGCGTGATGCTCGGCGCAAAAAAACCGGTCACCCCGACCTATCCGCCAGCGCACCCGCTGGCCTCGATCAAGCGCGGTTAAGCCCATGTCGCACGCCACCGACCACTCGCTCGCCGGCCTCGAAGCCCAGTTGCAGCAGCGCTTTGCCCAGCGTCTGGTGCAACTGGCCGACGGCGCCCAGGCGATCCGCGAAGCCGGGCACGGGCCTGCCATGGTGCTGCTGCACGGCATCGGCTCGGGCGCCGCGTCCTGGCTGCAGGTGGCGCTGCAACTGAGCCAGCGCGCCCGGGTAATTGCCTGGGATGCCCCGGGTTACGGCGACTCAAGCCCGCTTGCTACACCTGCACCACAGGCAGCGGACTATGCCCGGCGCCTGCTGCAATTGCTCGACGCGCTGAACATCGATGACTGCGTGCTGGTCGGCCACTCCCTCGGTGCCCTCAGCGCTGCGGCGTTGGCCTGCCAGCATCCGCAACGGCTGCGCCGCCTGGTGCTGATCAGCCCGGCACGTGGTTATGGCGACCCAGCCCGGGCCGAGCAGGCGCAACAGGTGCGCAGCCAGCGCCTGCACAGCCTCGAGCAACTGGGCATCGCCCAAATGGCCCGCCAGCGCAGCGCACACATGCTCTCGCCTGCGGCCAGCAGCGAGGCCCGCGCCTGGGTGCAATGGAACATGGCGCGGCTGCAGCCCCAGGGCTATCGCCAGGCCATCGAGCTGCTGTGCGGCGATGACCTGCTGCGTTACACCGCAAGCACCGTGCCTTGCGAAGTCCATTGCGGTGCCGCCGACAGCATTACCCCGCCCGCCGACTGCCAGGCCCTGGCGGCTGCGCTGGATGCACCGTTCCAGCTAATTGCCGGGGCCGGCCATGCTAGCCCGATCGAACAACCCGAGGCCGTGGCAAGCCTGCTTGCCCGAGCCCTCGAAGCCTCACTGACAGGTACTGCGCTATGAATGATTCGGATCTGTTGAAAGACAACCAGGACAAGTACATCGTCCCCGGCCTTGAGCGCGGCCTGTTGCTGCTCTGTGAATTCAGCCGGCAAAACCGCACCCTCACCGCGCCGGAGCTGGCGCGGCGCCTGGAGCTGCCACGCTCGACCATCTTTCGCCTGCTGACCACCCTGGAAACCATGGGCTTCGTCACCCGCAGCGGCAATGAGTACCGCTTGGGCATGTCGGTGCTGCGCCTGGGCTTCGAGTACCTGGCTTCGCTGGAACTGACCGAACTGGGTCAACCGCTGCTGGCGCGGCTGTGCGATCACCTGAACTACCCGAGCAATCTGGTGGTGCGCGACGGTCGCTCGATTGTCTACGTGGCCAAGGTTTCGCCGCCGTCGGTGTTCTCCAGCGCAGTCAACGTCGGCACCCGCCTGCCGGCCCACGCCACGGTGCTGGGGCGCATCCTGCTGGAAGACCTGAGCCTGGCCGAGTTGCGCGAACTGTACCCGGAAGAGCATCTGGAACAGCACTCGCCATGCACGCCGAAAACCGTGCTGGAGCTGTTCGACCTGGTGCAGAGCGACCGTCAGCGCGGCTATGTCAGCGGCGAAGGCTTTTTTGAATCATCGATCTCAACCATCGCCGCCCCGGTGCGCGATCACAGTGGCCGGGTGGTGGCCGCCATGGGCGTGACCATCCCCACGGTGCAGGTTGCTCACATCAATTTCGACGGTTTGCTCGGCCATGTCCGTGGCAGTGCCGACGAGCTGTCGCGCCTGCTCAACTACACCCCGCACGCTGGCAACGGTCGCGTCACTGCTTTGATGAGGGATTGAGATGAGCAACCTTTATCAACTGCACGGCAGCACCGCGATCGTTACCGGCGGCTCCTCCGGAATTGGCCTGGCCTGCGTCGAGCAACTGCTCGAAGCCGGTGCTGCGGTGGCCTTCTGTGGCCGTGATCAACAGCGGTTGGACAGCGCCCAAGCGCGCTTGCGCGAACGCTTTCCCCAGGCCCGTTTGCTAGCCCAGGTCTGCGACGTGCTCGACAGCCAATCGGTGCAGGCCTTCGCCGCCGCGAGCCTGGCCGCACTGGGCCCGGCCCGGGTGCTGATCAACAACGCCGGCCAAGGCCGCGTCTCGACCTTCGCCGACACCAGTGACGAGGCCTGGAGCGAAGAGCTGCAGTTGAAGTTCTTCTCGGTGATCTACCCGGTGCGCGCCTTCCTGGCGCAACTGCAGAGCCAGGCCGGCGCCTCGATCGTCTGCGTCAACTCGCTGCTGGCCAGCCAGCCGGAGCCACACATGGTCGCCACCTCAGCGGCGCGTGCGGGCCTGAAAAACCTGGTGCGCTCGATGGCCACCGAGTTCGCCGAACAGGGCATCCGGGTCAACGGCATCCTCATCGGCCTGGTGGAGTCCGGCCAGTGGCGCCGGCGCTTCGAGGCCCGCGAAGAGCGTGACCTGGACTGGTCGCAATGGACCGCGCAACTGGCGCAACGCAAACACATTCCCCTGGGTCGCCTGGGCCTGCCCCAAGAAGCAGCCCAAGCGATTCTGTTCCTGGCTTCGCCCCTGTCGGCTTACACCACTGGCAGCCATATCGATGTTTCTGGAGGCCTGTCCCGCCATGCGTAATGAAAACACTGTCACCGTTGGCGCTGCCATCACCGCGTTCCTCGAACAATGCGAGGTCAAGGCTGCCTTCGGCGTGATCTCGATCCACAACATGCCGATCCTCGATGCCTTCGCCGTGCGCGGCAACATCCGTTTCGTCATGGCCCGGGGTGAAGCCGGCGCGACCAACATGGCCGATGCCTATGCCCGCACCACTGGAGGCCTGGGCGTGTGCCTGACCTCCACCGGCACCGCTGCCGGCAATGCTGCCGGGGCGCTGGTCGAAGCGCTGACCGCCGGCACACCGCTGCTGCACATCACCGGGCAGATCGAAACGCCGTACCTGGACCAGGATTTCGCCTACATTCATGAAGCCCGCGACCAGTTGACCATGCTCAAGGCAGTGTCCAAGGCCGCCTTTCGGGTACGCAGTGTCGAGACCGCGCTGAGCACGCTCAAGCTCGCCGTGCAAACCGCCCTCACCGCGCCGACCGGCCCGGTCAGCGTCGAGATTCCGATCGACATCCAGTCGACCTTCATCCCCATGCCGACCGACCTCTCGCCGTTGCCGATCCCGGCTGCCGTGCCCGCACCCGAAGCCCTGGACCTTGTCGCCGAACGCTTGGCCTGCGCCACCCGCCCGCTGCTCTGGCTCGGCGGCGGCGCCCGCCACGCCGGTGCGCAGGTCAAACGCCTGCTGGACATGGGCGTTGGCGTGATCACCTCGACCCAGGGCCGTGGCGTGGTCAATGAAGACGACGAGCGTTGCCTGGGCGCCTTCTCGCAGAACAAGCTGGTCGAAGGTTTCCTGCAAAGCTGCGACGCCCTGGTGGTAGCCGGTTCGCGCCTGCGCAGCAACGAGACCTTCAAGTACGCCCTGAAGCTGCCGCGCACCACCCTGCGCATCGATGCCAACCCGGCCATCGAAGGCCGCAGCTACTCCAGTGAGCTGTTCATCTGCGGCGACTCTGCCCTGGCCCTCGAAGGCTTGGCCAATCGGCTTGAAGGCCGCTTGCACATCGACCCGAACTTTCTCGAAGAACTCAAAGCCGTACGCACGCAATCGCGCGCGCAACTGGTGGCCGACCTCGGCCCGTACTCGGCCATGGTCGAGCAGTTGCAGGGCCTGACCGGGCGCAATTTCTCCTGGGTGCGCGACGTGACCCTGTCCAACAGCATCTGGGGCAACCGCCTGCTCAACCTTTACCACCCGCTGTCGGGCGTGCATGCCCTGGGTGGCGGTATCGGCCAGGGCCTGGCCATGGGCATCGGTGCAGCCGTGGCCGCAGCGGAGACCGACCCGCAGCGCAAGGTCTTTGCCCTGGCTGGCGACGGCGGTTTCATCCTCAACCTCGGCGAGCTGGCGACCCTGGTACAGGAGAACGCCAACGTGGTGATCCTGCTTATGAACGATCAGCGCTACGGGGTGATCCGCAATATCCAGGACGCCATCTACGGCGCCCGCCACGCCTACGTCGAACTGCACACCCCGGACTACACCCAGCTCGCCGAATCCATTGGCCTGCGTCATGGCCTGGTCAGCGACCTCAAGGACTTCGGCGCGGTGCTGGACAACGCCCTAAGCCAGGGCGGGCCGTTCCTGCTGGAAGTCGACATGCTCAGCGTCGGCGGCTTTGCCACCCAGTTCGCCGGCCCGCCCAACAGCGAAACCAAAGCCCAGAAAGCCACGGCCTGAGGACTTGAAGATGCTCAATATCACCATGATCGGCTGCGGCGCCATTGGCGTCGCGGTGCTGGAACTGCTGGAGAACGATGCGCAGATGCGGGTCGAGCATGTGATTGCCTCGGCCGGCTCCGAAGCCCTGGTAGAGCAGCGCCTGGCCAGCTTCAAGCGCCCGCCGCAGGTGCTCACCGCCCTGCCCGCCGATGCCCGCCCGGACCTGCTGGTGGAGTGCGCCGGGCACAAGGCGATCGAAGAGCACGTACTGCCGGCGCTGGAGCGCGGTATCGCCTGCCTGATCGTCTCGGTCGGTGCTTTGTCGGAGCTGGGCCTGGTCGAGCGCCTGGAAGCGGCGGCCGCCCGTGGCAATACGCGCATCGAGCTGCTGCCCGGCGCCATCGGCGGTATCGATGCGCTGTCGGCGGCCAAGGTCGGCGGTCTGGACTCGGTTGATTACACCGGCCGCAAGCCGGCCCGGGCGTGGAAGAACACCCCGGCCGAGCAGGTCTGCGACCTGGATGCCATCGACCAGGCCACGGTGATCTTCGAAGGCAGCGCCCGGGAAGCGGCGCGCCTGTACCCGAAGAACGCCAACGTCGCCGCCACCCTGTCGCTGGCAGGCCTGGGCCTGGACCGCACGCGGGTAACGCTGATTGCCGACCCGCGCAGCGACGAGAACGTCCACCACTTCGAGGCCCGGGGTGCCTTCGGCGGTTTCGAGATGAGCCTGCGCGGCAAACCGCTGCAGGCCAACCCGAAGACCTCGGCGCTGACCGTCTACAGCGTGGTCCGCGCCCTGGGCAACCACGCCCATGCCATTTCCATCTAGGGGAACTTTGATGACGCTGGAACAGACTCTACCTATCTGCATCGCCGGCACCTGGCGCCTGGGCGGCGGTGAACGCTACGCCACGCGCTACCCGGCCACCGGCGAGCCGGTGGCCTGGCTCAACGCCGCCAGCCTTGATGACGTCGAAGAAGCGGTGCAAGGGGCTCATCAGGCCTTTCTTAACAGCGGCTGGGCCCAGCGCAAACCGCACGAACGCGCTGCGGTGCTGTACCGCATCGCCGAGCTGATCCGCCAGCGCGGTGAAGAACTGGCGCAGTTGCAGCGCCAGGACAACGGCAAGCCGATCAACGAAACCCGCGCCCTGGTGGCCAGCGCCGCTGGCACTTTCCAGTTTTTCGCCGCGGCCTGCGAAACCCTGGAAGAAACCATCACTCCGTCGCGCGGCGACTTTGTCAGCATGAGCGTGTACGAGCCGATGGGCGTGGTCGCGGCCATCACCCCGTGGAACTCGCCGATCGCCAGCGAAGCGCAAAAGGTCGCCCCGGCCTTGGCCGCCGGTAATGCCGTGGTGATCAAACCCGCGGAAATCACCCCGTTGCTGGCCCTGCAACTGGCGCAGATCTGCGAAGACGCAGGCTTGCCCAAGGGCCTGGTCAGCGTACTGCCGGGCAAGGGGTCGCTGCTCGGAGACGCCCTGACCCAACACCCGCTGATCAAGCGTGTGTCGTTCACCGGCGGAACCAAAACCGGCAAGCACATCGCCCATATCGCTGCCGACAAGATGATGCCGGTATCACTGGAACTGGGCGGCAAATCGCCAACCATCGTCCTTGATGATGCCGACCTCGATCACGCTGTGGCCGGGGTGCTCTACGGCATTTTCAGCTCCTCGGGCGAGGCCTGCATCGCCGGCTCGCGGCTGTTCGTCGCCCGCGCCCTGTATGAGCCGTTCATGCAGCGCCTGGTGGCCGGGGCCGCTGGTTTGCGCCTGGGCGACCCGGCTGACGAGTCGACGCAGATGGGCCCGCTGATCAGCGCCGCGCACCGCGAGTCGGTGGAGCGCTATGTGGCCCTGGGCCTGGCCGAAGGTGGCCGCTTGTTGCTCGGCGGCCAGCGCCCAACCGGCGGTATCTACGAGCAAGGCTACTACTACCCGCCGACCATCCTCGAAGGCCTGAGCAACAGTCAGCAGACCTGCCAGGAAGAAATCTTCGGCCCGGTGCTGGTGGCCCTGCCCTTCGACAGCGAAGAGCAATTGGTCGAGCAGGCCAACGACAGTCTTTACGCCCTCGCCGCCGGCATCTGGAGCCGCGACTACAAGCGTGCGTGGGCCCTGGGCCGCAAGATCCAGGCCGGCACCGTGTGGATCAACACCTACAAGCAGTTCTCCATTGCCACCCCGTTCGGCGGCTGGCGCGACAGTGGCCTGGGCCGCGAGAAAGGCCGCCTCGGCATCCTGCAGTACATGGAACAGAAGAGCCTCTACTGGGGCATGAACGAACAACCGCTGGCCTGGGCCGGTGTGGAGGCAAGGCCATGAGCGTATTGGGCATCGATGAAGTCACCTACGGCGTCGAAGACCTCGACACCTGCGTGCGCTTCTTCAGCGACTGGGGCCTGAACAAGGTCAGCGAACAGGCCGACGAGGTGATCTTCGAAACCCTTAACGGCTGCCGGGTGGTACTGGCCGATATCAACAAGGCTGGCCTGCCACCCGCGATCGAAGCGGGCTCGACGGTGCGCGAAGTGGTCTGGGGCGTTGAAAGCGAAGCGGACCTGGCCCTGTACAGCCAGCGCATCGCCAAGGATCCGGGCTTTGTCGAGGGCAACGGGCGCATCGGCTGCACCGACCCCAATGGCCTGGCGATTCGTCTGCAGGTGACCCGCAAGCGCGCGCTGGACATCGAGTGCAGCGGCCACAACACCTGGCAGACCAAGGGCCGGATCAACAAACCGGCGCCGGTCTACGAGCGCGCCACGCCCATTGAAGTCGGCCACGTGGTGTTCTTCGTCAAGGATGTGAATGCCTGCGAAGCCTTCTACCACGAACGCTTCGGTTTCCAGGCCTCGGACCGCTACCCCAACCGCGGCGCCTTTTTGCGCACTGCCGAAGAAGGCGGCCACCACGACCTGTTCATGCTCCAGTTGCCGGCACCGCGGGCCGGCCTGAACCACGTGGCCTTCACCGTGCGCGACCTGCACGAAGTGTTCGGCGGCGGCATGCACATCTCGCGCAGCGGCTGGAGCACCGAGATCGGACCTGGCCGGCACCCGGTGTCGTCGGCGTTTTTCTGGTACTTCAAGAACCCGGCCGGCGCCCTCGTCGAGTACTACGCCGACGAGGACCAACTGACCGGCGAATGGCAACCCCGCGAGTTCGAGCCCGGCCCGACGGTGTTTGCCGAATGGGCGATTGCCGGCGGCATCGATGGCAACACCCGGCGCCAGCAACATGCCGAAGCGCCGCAAGGCAAGTTCCTTACCGACAAACCCAAACCCTGAGCAGGAGTTGTCCATGTCTTCGTTGAACATTGCCATCAACGGTGCCGGCATCGGTGGGCTCACCGCCGCCATCGCCCTGCGCCAGGCCGGTCACCAGGTCACGGTTTTCGAACAATCCAAAGCCTTCCTGCGGGTCGGCGCCGACATCAACCTTACGCCCAATGCCGTGCGCGCCCTCGACGGCCTCGGCGTCGGCCTGGCTGTGCGTATTCCGGCAGCGCGCCCGACCCACCGCATCAGCCGCCTGTGGGACAGCGGCGAAGAAACCTCGCGCCTGGAAATGGCCGACGCCGCGCAAAGCCAGTACGGCGCACCGCAGTTGACCATCCACCGCGCCGACCTGCTGGCGGCACTGGCCGATGTGTTCCCGCTGCACAACGTGCAGTTCGCCAAACGCGCCGAGCACGTGCTGCAGGATGCCGACGGCGTCGAGCTGCGCTTCAAGGACGGCAGCCGCCATCGCGCCGACCTGCTGATCGGCGCCGACGGCATTCACTCGGTGGTGCGTAATGCCCTGTTCGGTGAAGAGCAACCACGCTTCACCGGGGTGGTCGCCTACCGCGCCGTAATCCCGGCCAGCCGCGTGGCCCAGGTGCCGAACATCCAGGCCTTCACCAAATGGTGGGGGCCGAACCCGCAGAGCCAGATCGTCACCTTCCCGCTGAACCAGGGTCGCGACATCTTTATCTTCGCCACTACCGCCCAGGAAAGCTGGCACCTGGAGTCCTGGACCACCGCCGGTGACGCCGCCGAGCTGCGCAGCCATTACCAGGACTTCCACGCCGATGCCCGCGCCCTGCTCGACGCCTGCGACGAGGTGCTCAAGACCGCGCTGTACGAACGCGACCCGCTGCCGTACTGGTCCGAAGGCTTGATCACCCTGTTGGGTGATGCCTGCCACCCGATGATGCCGTTCATGGCCCAGGGTGCCGGCCAGGCCATTGAAGACGCCGTAGTGCTGGCCCGTCATCTGCACGGTGTGAACACCCCAGCGCAGGTCACCCGTGCCCTGCAGGGCTATCAACTGGCCCGCCTGGAACGCACCAGCCAGATCCAGATCGGCTCACGCGGCAACCAGTGGCTCAAGGCCGGCGGCAACGCCGACTGGGTTTACGGCTATGACGCCTGGAGCGTGCCCACGGTAAGTGCAGCCTGAGGCCCGAACATGAGCGAGACGATGCAACTGACGGTGGTGCTCAAGCACGACCAGTCGAAGAACCTGGAACAGATCCAGGCGCACATGAAGCAGATGGGCTGGTGGGACAGCTTTCCGCCCGCCGGCGTCGAGCTGGTGTCCTGGACCGTGGCCATGGGCCTGGGCCAGATCGTCACCCTGCGCCTGCCGCCGAGCCTGCTCGGCAAGGTCAATGTGGAACTGGAGCGCGCCGCCTGGGGCGTGTTCCGCACCGAATGCTACCCGACGTACGACTTTGTCCCGGTCCGCGAAACGATCCGCGAACGGGTCCGCAATGGAGGTCAATGACATGAACAACAACCAACGCTACCTGGAACCCCATCAGGCGCGCAAACGGCCCAACACCCCGTTCGAGGAGCTGCTTGGCGACTCCATCGAGCGCGCTTACGGCAACGGCGTGACCCAACTGCCCGAGCTGCTGGCACACCTGAACCTGGCCGGGCCGCCCTGCCCTTTGACCAGCGGCGAATGGACCGAAGACTCCTATAAATCCCTGATGGCACGGCTGGGCGCATGACCCGCCGGAGGTAAAACAAGATGAATATGCAATTCACCGTCGACCCTGTTGAGAACCATCTGGCCAACGGCCTCAAAGACCTCTGGTTTCCCGTATTGCCCTCCGAGCTGCTCGGCGACAAGCCGGTATCGGTACGCCGCCTGGGCTACAAGATCGCCCTGTGGCGCGACAACGATGGCAGCGTGCATGCCCTCGAAGACCACTGCCCGCACCGCGGCGCGCCACTGTCCCAGGGCCCGGTGCTGGGTGACCGCCTGCAGTGCCCGTACCACGGCGTCGAAGTGCGCTGCGACGGCACCGTGACCAAGGTCCCCGGCAGCCCGGGCTGCAAGCTCGAAGGCAGCCGCCCGACGCGCATGTTCCATACCCGTGAGGCGGCCGGGGCGATCTTTTTGTTCAACGCCACCGACCCGCACCTGGACGCCCCACCGGAGCTGGTACTGCCCGAGCAACTGACCTCGCCCGAGTGGAGCAGCTTCCTCTGCTACACCGAATGGCAAGGTGACTACCGCTACGTACTCGACAACGTCATGGACCCGATGCACGGCACCTACCTGCACAAGATGTCGCACTCGATGAGCGAAGGCGAAGCCACGGCCAAGTTCGTCACCCGCGATACCGAGCAGGGCTTCTTCTTCGAGAAGGAAGGCCAGCGCGGGGTCAACTTCGACTGGACCGAATTCCTCGACAACGGCTGCCACTGGCTGCGCCTGGAAATCCCTTACCCGAAGACCGGCGGCCCGGGCGGCAACTTCACCATCATCGGCAGCTACACCCCCAGCAGCCGCAGCCTCTCGGCGGTGTTCCACTGGCGTGCCCGGCCGTTGACCGGCTGGCAGCGCGACACCTGGCGCTTCCTCTACAAGAACCGCCTGGAAGCCCGTCACTGGGCAGTGCTGGAGCAAGACCGGGTGTTGCTGGAGTTCATGGAATACGACGCCAATCAGCGCGAAAACCTCTACCAGCATGACCTGGGTGTGGTGCGCCTGCGCCGTTACCTCAAGGGCCAGGCCAAGGAGCAACTGGCGCTGATCGAAGCGAAGCAGCTGTGATGAACCTGCCCGTACAACGTATCCAGGCGCAGGCATTGACCGAGCTGGCCAGCGCCAGTTGGTCCAATGCCCTGCTGCTTGGCGATGAACTGGTGATGTCCGGCATGACCGGCCATCCCGCCACCCGCCAGGCGGCCGAGTGCGGCACGCCACTGGATGCCTACGCTCAGACCCTGGTGGTGCTGAACAAGGCCCGGGCCCTGGTGGAAGCGGCAGGCGGGCACATCGGCAATCTCTACCGCTTGACGGTGTACCTCACCGACATTGCCGACAAGGACGAAGTCGGTCGCGCACGCCGCGACTTCTTCAAAGGTTTCGCCTGTTACCCCACCTCCACCCTGGTTCAAGTGAGCGCCCTGGTGTTCCCTGAGCTGGTGGTGGAAATCGAAGCCAGCGCCCGGCTCGACATTGACTTGCGCACTGCGCCATTGAGGTGACCGATGTCCAACTCCTCTACCATCACCGCGCTGGTGCATACCCTGCGCCACGAAGCCGAAGGCATCATCAGCGTCGAACTGCGCCCCTGGGGCGACACCGTGTTCGCACCGTTCGAGGCCGGCTCGCACATCGACCTGCACCTGCCCAACGGCCTGGTGCGCAGTTACTCGCTGCTCAACTCGCCGAGCGACCAGGGCCGTTATGTGGTGGGCATCCTGCGTGACCGCAACAGCCGTGGCGGCTCAGCGTTCGTCCATGAGCAACTGCGCGTTGGCTCGCAACTGAGCATCTCGCAACCACGCAACAACTTCGCCCTCGACCCGCATGCCAGCCACAACGTGCTGGTGGCCGGTGGCATCGGTATAACACCGATCTACTGCATGTTTCGCCAACTGCTGGCCCTGGGCAAATCCGCCGAGCTGATCTACTGCGCCCGCTCGCGCAAGGAAGCGGCGCTGCTGGAAGCACTCAGCGCAGTTGATGCCAAGGTGCTCTACCACTTCAACGACGAGAAGAACGCGGCGCCGGATCTGGCCCATTACCTGGCCGGCCAACCCAGCGACACACACTTCTACTGCTGCGGGCCGACGCCGATGCTCGATGCCTTTGAGAGCACCTGCGAAAGCCTGGGCTATCCCCATGCGCATATCGAACGTTTTACCGCCGCCGAACTGCCACCCTCGGAAGATGCCCAGGACAGCTACAGCGTCGAGCTGAAAAAGTCCGGCAAGACCCTGAACCTCGAGCCTGGGCTGAACCTGCTCGATGTACTGCTCGAAGCCGGTTGCGATATCGAGTACAGCTGCCGCGAAGGGGTATGCGGGTCGTGCGAAACCCGAGTGCTGGAGGGTGATATCGACCACCGCGACGGTGTACTGACCAAGGCTGAACGAGCAGAGAACAAATCGATGATGGTCTGTGTGTCGGGCTGCAAGAGCCGGCGCATGGTGCTGGATCTGTAGATAAAAATAGCTAACTACTTATTTACTCATAAAACAAACAAGGCGCTATTACAGCGCCTTGTGCACTTAAGCCGCACCTTAACTGCACACGCCTGTTACTTAAACTCCACGCTGTTTCACCCACAACACAAATCAAAGCGTTTCAAATATAAATAATTGATTTACTTGATGTTTAGCGGAAAACCTACCGCTTATCCGCACTGGCACAGTTCCTGATCTTACCCTCTCGAGTTCAAAAATAAAAACAACGTGCCACTTATAAAACAATAACAAACCTACCCCTGCGCCACCGCTGACTTTCGCTTAATGCCTGATTGCAGGCGGCGGACAGCTGTCGCCCAGAGAAACTGCTCAACCTTGCGGGGCATTGATATGAACAAGTACGTGATAAGCCTGGGCCTGATCCTCGGCAGCGCCACCAGTTTCGCTTCCGAGCCCGGCCCGGCGGCGCCCGATCAGCCGCCAGCGCTGAAAAAACCATTTCCGCACATCGCCTGGCGCAGTGACGATGGCCAGAGTTCACTGGATATCGGCGGCGCGCTGCGAGTCAACTACCGCGACGAACACTGGGATACTACCGAGAACAACGGACGCTTTCTTTTCGATACCTTCCGCCTGGATGTCCAGGCCACCCATAAGCAACTGTTCAGCGACATCGGCTACTGGTTCCAGGACGACGGCAAGCGCTCGATCGACCGCGGCTACGTCGGTTATCGCTTCAACACCAACGCTAATGTGCAACTGGGGGCGCCGTTCAAACCCTTTGGCCTTGAGCCCTACCCGCAGTTCGGCTGGAGTTATCACATTCCGTTTTTCATGGGCTATGGCGTCAGCGCCGGCACGGGCCTGAAATACAGTTACAAGGACAAGAACTGGGACCTGCAATTGGGTTACTTCCCGCGCATGCTGCCCAGCGGCATCCGCTACTCGCCGGAAGTCGGCCGTTATGCCGACCTGAACGACAACGCCGTGGCCTTTACCCAGTCGCGCCAGGACAACGAGAAGCGCAACCAGGTCAACGCCCGGGTCGCCCGGACGTTTAGCGGTGACGGCTGGAAGACTGAAATCGGCGCCTCGCTGGCCGCCGCCGAGCTGTACAACGCCACTACCCGCGACGATGGCGACTACTGGGCGGGCGGCGTGCATGCGATCGTCAACGCCGGCAACTGGACGGTCACCAGCCAGGCGATTCGTTACGAGTACGATCCGCAGAACCCCGATGGCGTCAGCAATGACTCGGTGCTGATGGGTGGCAACGGCCTGACCCCGGCCTTCCTGATCGCCTCCAAAGCCACCATCGGCTCGATCAACGTCGGCTACGACATCTTCACTCCAAGCCTGGGCCAGTTGAAGAAGATCAAGGTGTACAACGACTACAGCCGCATGATGAAAGACAAGAGCGGCTGGGATGACTCGCAGATGTTTACCGTCGGCGCTCAGTTTCTGGCCATGCCGATCATGGCCTGGGTCGATTTCACCTGGGCGAAGAACGCCAACCCCTTCGGCGGTGCCGAAAACGGCACGGGCTGGACCAGCACCAGCTCGGTTGGCAGCAACGACTGGTACTACCGCACCAACATCAACATCGGCTACTACTTCTGAAGGTAAGCCGCCCGGCACGCCGCCGGGCGGCCGGCCGTGCTAGTCAGCCTGCAGTTGCGCCTGGGCGGCAGCGGGCTTGCGGAACACGAACAACAGGCCAACGACGATCAGGCCCATGCCCAGCAGGCTGAGTGCCGCCAGGCGGTTGCCGAAGATCAGGTAGTCCATCACTGCGGTGACTGCCGGCACCAGGTAGAACAGGCTGGTGACATTGACCAGGTTGCCCTGGGCGATCAGCCGGTACAGCAGCAAGGTCGCCAGTAGCGACACCACCAGCCCCATCCACAGCAAGGCGCCGACGAAGCTGCCGGTCAGCTCCACCTGCAGCGGCTGAAACGGCGCAAACACGGCACACATCAACAACCCAGCAAAGTACTGCAGCGGCAAGGTTCCCATGGGGTTGCGGGTGATGCGCTTTTGCATGATCGAGCCAAAGGTCATGCTCATCAGTGCCAGCAGGGCAAACAGCATCCCCGCCAGTGATACACCACCGAGGTTGATGCCCTGGTAGACCACCATGATCAAGCCGCTCAAGCCCAGGCCCAGGCCGAACAACCGGCGCCAGGAGCGCTGGCGTTCCATCAGCACCACGGTGAGGATCGGTTGCACGCCCATGACCGTGGCCATGACCCCGGGGGTAACCTGGGTGTTAAGCGCCAGCAGATAGAAAATCTGGTAAGCGCCCAGCAGCACGCAACCAGTGGCCAGGGCTTGCAGTACCGCCGGGCGCGTACGCGGCCAGTGCAGCTTGAGCAACGGGCTGAGCAACAGCAGGCCGACCAGGGCCAGGGCTGAACGCAACAGCAAAAAGGCAAAGGGGCTGGCATGGGCCAGGCCAAGCTTGGAGACAATCGCCCCGCTACTCCAGAGCAGGACGAACAGGCTGGTAGTGGCCGCCGAGACCACGGATTGTTTCGCTAGAACAGACATGAATGCCACCTGTAATTCGGGCAGATAAGCCGAACGGTGCTACCCGCGAGGGGAAGCCAACCGTATTCAGTAGGGTGCAGGTGTGTGGGGACGCAGCAATTGGCCGCTTAGCCCAGCACTACCACCGCTGGCGGTGCAACGATGCACACGACCACGCTACTGACAGGTGGTGGGTAGTGGCTGATCATGGCCGGCTGCTGATTCCCGCGCACAACGACAACCGCGTCAGGCGCGGTGGCGAATACGGTGGATGGGCAGGAAGCTGGCATGAGCAGGTCTTCGGTGAGGTGAAGTGTGGCTGACTATAGTGGTGAAATTATCGCGGGGCAAGCCCGCTCCCACAGGTTCTCACTCTGTGGGAGCGGGCTTGCCCCGCGATGTCTTTCTCAGAACAGCCAGCGATACAACAGATAGGCAACCACCACCGCCAGCACCGGACGCAATACCCGGTAGGCCTTGGGATTGGCACGCTTGAACTGCTTGACCCGGCTGCTGATGACGTTGCTGAAACGCTTGCTCCAGGCATAGGCCTGGTTGATCCCGCCAACCCGCTCGTCGTCGGTGTTCTGCGGCGCGGTGGCGCGGCCGAGGAAGGCACTGACCTTGCGGTTGATGCGGGTCATCAGCGGGCTGTTGAGCGGCCGCTCGACGTCGCAGAAGAGGATCACCCGGGTGGTTTCGGTTTCGTTCTTGACCCAGTGTACGTAGGTCTCGTCGAACATCACGTCTTCACCGTCGCGCCAAGCATACACCTGGCCATCGACGTAGATCCGGCAGTCGTCGGAGTTGGGCGTCGACAGGCCCAGGTGATAACGCAAGGAGCCGGCGAACGGATCGCGGTGCGGGTTCAGGTGGCTGCCACCGGGCAGCAAGGCGAACATCGCACCCTTGACGTTGGGAATGCTGTTGACCAGTTCGACGGTCTTGGGGCACAGCGTTTCGGCCGAAGGCAGCGGCTTGTCGTACCACTTCAGGTAAAAACGCTTCCAGCCCTTCTTGAAGAACGAACCGAAGCCGGCGTCGTTGTCTTTCTCGGCGGCGCGGATGTAACCCTCGTCAAACAGGTGCATGGCCTCTTCGCGGATCACTTCCCAGTTGTCCTTGAGCACGTCGAGCTCGGGGAAGCGGCTGCGGTCCAGATAGGGTTTGGACGGCACGCCGGAAAACAGGTACATCAGGGCGTTATAAGGGGCGAACAGCGCCGAATGGTTGACGAACTGGCGCAACATTGGCAAACGCGCCTTGCCGCGCAGGTGCACATACAAGGTGCTGCCGAAAAACAGCAGCAGTACACCTGCCTTGGCGACAAAGGAAAAGGTCATGCAACACTCCTTGGAATTTCGATCAGGCCATCGCTGCCAGATTAATCGAGCATGATAAACCGATCCGCCCGCGGTACAAGCCTGCGCAGCTGGCAATCAGTGTTGAGGATTGTGCAACAAACAGCGGCGCCGAACATTGCGCCGGATCAGCGCCGCTGCGGTTTACTGCTGGTTTTCCTGCTCGGTGAACAGGTCGGCAAAAAGCATGCTCGACAGGTAGCGCTCGCCGGAGTCCGGCAGGACGACGACGATGGTCTTGCCCAGCATTTCCGGTTTTTCCGCCAGACGCACCGCGGCAGCCATGGCCGCTCCGGAGGAAATGCCGCAGAGGATGCCCTCTTCCTGCATCAGGCGCAGGGCCATGGCCTTGGACTCCTCGTCAGTGACCAGCTCGACCTGATCGACCATCGACAAATCCAGGTTCTTCGGCACAAAACCTGCGCCAATGCCCTGGATCTTGTGTGGGCTGGGCTTGATTTCTTCACCGGCGCGGGCCTGGGTGATCACTGGAGAGCTGCTCGGCTCGACCGCCACCGAGAGAATCGCCTTGCCCCGGGTCTGCTTGATGTAGCGCGACACCCCGGTAATGGTGCCGCCAGTGCCGACCCCGGCCACCAGCACATCCACCGCGCCGTCGGTGTCGTTCCAGATCTCCGGGCCGGTGGTCTTCTCATGGATCGCCGGGTTGGCCGGGTTCTCGAACTGGCCGGGCAAAAAGTACTTCGCAGGGTCGCTGGCAACCAGCTCGTTGGCCCTTTCGATCGCGCCTTTCATACCCTTGGCCGGGTCGGTGAGTTCCAGTTGCGCGCCCAGGGCCTTGAGCACCTTGCGCCGCTCGATGCTCATCGACGCCGGCATGGTCAGCAGCAGCGTGTAGCCACGGGCGGCGGCGACAAAGGCCAGGCCGATGCCGGTGTTACCCGAGGTCGGCTCGACGATGGTCATGCCCGGTTTGAGTTTGCCACTGCTTTCGGCGTCCCAGATCATGTTCGCGCCGATCCGGCACTTGACCGAATACCCGGGGTTGCGCCCCTCGATCTTGGCCAGCACGGTGACGCCGCGAGGGGCGATGCGGTTGATCTGCACCAGCGGCGTGTTGCCGATGGAATGCGCGTTGTCAGCGAAAATACGGCTCATGGCGGGGTCCTTTTATACACCGGGCGGAAAACTTCAAGGGTAAGCCTGCACGGCCAGTGCGTCCACAATCAGCCTGTATGTAAATCTGACCAGGTCACCAAGTGACGGCCCATTCAGAGACTGAATGGACCGTCTGCGTTCCCACTCGCCCAGAGCCCGCGTTATAGTCGTGCATGGCAATTTTTCCGCCAGGGGCCATGTATCCCCGGCGCTACGTTAGAGGATCGGTTCATGAAGTTCGAAGGCACCAGCGCTTATGTCGCTACAGACGACCTGAAACTGGCGGTCAACGCGGCGATCACCCTGGAGCGGCCGCTGCTGGTTAAAGGCGAGCCGGGCACCGGCAAGACCATGCTCGCCGAACAGCTGGCCGAATCCTTTGGCGCCAAGCTGATCACCTGGCACATCAAGTCGACCACCAAGGCCCACCAGGGCCTCTACGAGTACGACGCGGTCAGCCGCCTGCGCGACTCGCAACTGGGCGTCGACAAGGTCCACGATGTGCGCAATTACCTGAAGAAAGGCAAGCTCTGGGAGGCTTTCGAGTCCGAAGAGCGGGTCATTCTGCTGATTGACGAAATCGACAAGGCCGACATCGA
This sequence comes from Pseudomonas rubra, assembly GCF_028656935.1. Lineage (GTDB taxonomy): Bacteria > Pseudomonadota > Gammaproteobacteria > Pseudomonadales > Pseudomonadaceae > Aquipseudomonas > Aquipseudomonas rubra. Next base: position 41,898 of record NZ_JAMDGZ010000009.1, on the reverse strand, counting down.
GTTCCCCAACGACCTGTTGCAGGAACTGGACAAGATGGAGTTCTACGTTTACGAGACCGACGAGACGATCAAGGCCAAGCAGCGCCCGATCATCATCATTACCTCGAACAACGAAAAAGAGCTGCCGGATGCCTTCCTGCGCCGTTGCTTCTTCCACTACATCGCCTTCCCTGACCGCACCACCCTGCAGCAGATCGTCGATGTGCATTATCCGAACATCAAGAAGGACCTGGTCAGCGAAGCGCTGGACGTGTTCTTCGATGTGCGCAAGGTGCCGGGCCTGAAGAAAAAGCCGTCCACCTCCGAGTTGGTCGACTGGCTCAAGCTGCTGATGGCCGACAATATTGGCGAAGCGGTGCTGCGCGAACGCGATCCGACCAAGGCCATCCCGCCGCTGGCCGGGGCCTTGGTCAAGAACGAACAGGACGTGCAGTTGCTCGAGCGCCTGGCCTTCATGAGCCGTCGCGGTAACCGCTGAGCCGGGAGCAATAGCCATGCTGCTCAATCTGTTCAATGAAATGCGCGCGGCCAAGGTGCCGGTTTCGGTGCGCGAACTGCTCGATTTGCTCAACGCACTCAAGCAACGCGTAACCTTTGCCGACATGGACGAGTTCTACTATTTGTCGCGGGCCATCCTGGTCAAGGACGAACGCCACTTCGACAAGTTCGACCGGGCGTTTTCGGCCTACTTCAAGGGCCTGGAAAACCTCGACCGGCACCTGGAGGCGCTGATCCCCGAAGACTGGCTGCGCAAGGAATTCGAGCGCTCGCTGAGCGACGAGGAGCGCGCGCAGATCCAGTCCCTGGGCGGTCTCGACAAGCTGATCGAGGAGTTCAAGAAGCGCCTGGAAGAGCAAAAGGAACGCCATGCCGGCGGCAACAAATGGATCGGCACCGGCGGCACCAGCCCGTTCGGCTCGGGCGGCTTCAACCCCGAAGGCATTCGCGTCGGCGACGCCGGCAAGCGCCAGGGCAAGGCGGTCAAGGTCTGGGATCAGCGCGAGTACAAGAACCTCGACGATCAGGTCGAGCTGGGCACGCGCAATATCAAGCTGGCCCTGCGCCGGCTGCGCAAGTTCGCCCGCCAAGGGGCGGCCGAAGAGCTGGACATCGACGGCACCATCGATCATACGGCCCGCGACGCCGGCCTGCTCAATATCCAGATGCGCCCCGAGCGGCGCAACAACGTCAAGTTGCTGCTGCTGTTCGACATCGGTGGCTCGATGGATGCCCACGTGAAGATCTGCGAAGAGCTGTTCTCGGCCTGCAAGACCGAGTTCAAGCACCTGGAGTACTACTACTTCCACAACTTCGTCTACGAGTCGCTGTGGAAGAACAACCTACGCCGGACTTCCGAACGCACCTCAACCCTGGACCTGCTGCACAAGTACGGCGCCGACTACAAAGTGGTGTTCGTCGGTGACGCGGCCATGGCGCCCTACGAGATCACCCAGCCCGGCGGCAGCGTCGAGCACTGGAACGAAGAAGCCGGCTACGTGTGGATGCAGCGCTTCATGGAGAAGTACAAGAAGCTCATCTGGATCAACCCCTACCCGAAGGAAACCTGGGGTTATACGGCGTCGACCAACATCGTTCGCGAGCTGGTCGAGGAGCGGATGTTTCCGTTGACCTTGCGTGGGCTAGAGGAAGGCATGCGGTTTTTGTCCAAGTAAGCCCGGGGCCGCTTCGCGCCCCATTGCCGGCAAGGCCGGCTCCCACAGTGACTCTGTGTACACCAGACCTGTGGGAGCTGGCCTTGCCAGCGATGAGGCCCTTTCAGCCAACAAACCTCTCAAGAAATACCCGCTGCTGCTGCCACGCCATCTCCTGCACCACCGGCCTAAAGCGCACCACCGCCCCCGGCAGCATCTGCGCCAGCCGCGCCAGCGCCAACGGCGTCAACGCCCCCAGGCGTGGATAACCGCCAATGGTCTGGCGATCATTGAGCAGGACAATCGGCTGACCATCGGGCGGCACCTGCACCGCGCCCAAGGGGATCCCCTCCGAGATCATCGCCGGCCCCTGGTACTGCAACACCGGCCCCAACAGGCGAATGCCCATGCGATCAGCCCGGCTGTCGAGGGTCCAGTCGCGGTTGAACGCTTCGAACAGGCTCAACCCGCTGAAATCACCGATCTGCGCACCCAGCAACAGGTCAAGCGGCGCCCGGTCGGTAAAGTCCGGCCAGAACCCCTCCGGTACGTCCCTGTGCGCCGGTGCCGCACCGTGATATTCCAGCTGTTGCCCCTTGGCCAGCGGTGAACCCAGGCCATCCAGGCCGCCCAGTTCTTCGCGCACCACACTCGCACAGCTGCCCAGCAGCAAAGGCGCCTTGAAGCCACCGGGCGCTGCGATGTACGCCCGAGCGCCGTGCAGCGGTTGGTTGAGGCGCAGGCGCTGGCCCCTGCGCATGCTGAAACTGCGCCAAGGCTTGAGCGGCTGGCCGTCGAGCCGTGCATCCAGGTCGGCACCGGCCAGGGCCAGGCAGCAGTCCTGCTCGGCAATCAGGCTGAAACCACCGAGGGTGACCTCAACCACTGCGGCCTCAGGGCGGTTGCCCAGCAGCCAGTTGGCCCAGCGCATCGACACCCAGTCCAGTGCCCCACCCTGGGTCACGCCCAGGTGGCGCACGCCAAAGCGCCCGGTATCCTGCAACAGGCACAGAGGCGTGCTGGCTTCGATCGACAACTGGCTCATGCCTGTGCCTCCAGCGGCGTATCGTCGCCGCCCAGGTTGATGAAGGTGGCGCGCTCAACTGCCACGAAACGCACCCGGTCGCCCGGCTGCAGCAAGCTGTAGCCCTCGCGTTGACGGTCAAAGAGTTTGCTCGGGGTGCGCCCGATCAGGTTCCAGCCGCCGGGCGAAACTGCGGGATAGGCGGCGGTCTGGCGTTCGGCAATGCCCACGCTGCCCGCCGCCACGCGTTTGCGCGGGGTGGCCAGGCGCGGGGCGGCCAGTGCCTCCTCAACCAGGCCCATAAAGGCGAAGCCCGGGGCAAAGCCCAGAGCGAACACCTGATACTCACGCTCGCTGTGACGACGCACGATGTCCGCCATCGAGCTCTGGCAACGTTCTGCCAACAGTTTGAGTTCCGGGCCGACACTCAGGTCGTACCACACCGGTATCTCATGCAGGCGGCCAGCGCTGCCGGTGTCTGCCTGCAAGTCGTCGAGGGCTGCACGAATGCGCGCCTGCGCCTGCGCGGGTGACACCTGGAGCAGGTCGAAATGCACCATCAGCGTGGTATAGGACGGCACCAGGTCGATCAGTTGCTCGGCAAAGGCACTGCGCAGGCGCTGGCCAGCGGCGAGCATCCACGGCATGTTGCTTTCGTCGATGGCATCGAACAGGCGCACCATCAGGCAATCGATGGCCACCACCTCAATCCGGTAGTTCATGGCACCACCTGGGCATCGAGGGCCTGGCGGATCTGCCGCACGGCGGCGATCGAGCTGTCATTGTCGCCATGCACGCACAGGGTCTGGGCCTGCAAGCGCAAGGCGCTGCCATCGCAGGCGATCAGCGGCTCGCCCCGGGCCAGGCGCAGGGCCTGCTCGACGATCAGCGCCGGATCATGATGCACCGCCCCCGGCAGCCGTCGCGACACCAGGTGGCCGGCGGCGTCATAGGCGCGGTCGGCGAAGGCTTCGAACCACAAGGTCACGCCATATTCATCGCCCAACGCCTGGGCCGCACTGTTGTCGGCGGTGGCCATCAGCATCAGCGGCAACTGCCGGTCATAGGCGGCCAGCGCTTCGAGCACGGCGCGCAGCTTGAGCGGGTCGGCCATCATGTCGTTGTACAGCGCGCCATGGGGTTTGACGTAGGCCACCTGAGTGCCCTGGGTACGGCAAATGCCGTCCAGGGCGCCGATCTGGTAGTGCAGCAGGTCGCGAATCTCTTCGGCGCTGCAGGCCATGGAGCGGCGACCGAAACCGGCCAGGTCCGGGTAGGCCGGGTGCGCGCCGATACGCACCTGGTTGGCCACAGCCAGGGCCACGGTCTTGCGCATGATCCCCGGGTCGCCTGCGTGAAAGCCGCAGGCGATGTTGGCGCAGTCAACATAGGGCATGACCTGGGCGTCCAGACCCATGGTCCAGCTGCCGAAACTTTCACCCATATCGCAATTCAATAGCAGGCGGCTCACGCGTGATACTCCTTCAGGCTCGGCTTCAATGGGCGTCAAGTTGTTTGCCGCGGGTTTCCGGCAGGCTCAAGGCTGCCAGAATTACCACTGCGTAGGACACCGCGGCAAATGCGCCGATGCCCAGGCCCAGGGAGATCTTCTGGCTGAGCAGGCCGATCAGCAGGGGGAAGAACGCCGCCAGGGCGCGGCCGATGTTGTAGCAAAAGCCCTGGCCCGAGCCGCGAATACGGGTGGGAAACAGCTCGGTGAGAAACGCGCCCATGCCGCTGAAGATACCCGAGGCAAAGAAACCCAGGGGGAAGCCCAGCCACAGCATCACCCCGTCACTGACCGACATCTGGGTGTAGAGCAGGACGATGGTGAAGGAACCGACGGCGAACAGGATGAAGTTCTTTTTCCGGCCCAGCAGGTCGGTCAGGTAGGCACTGATCACGTAGCCGATGTAGGAACCGAAGATCACCATCGCCAGGTAGCCGCCAGTGCCCAGCACGCTCAGGCCGCGTTCGTTCTTGAGGAAGGTCGGCAGCCACGAGGTGATGGCGTAGTAACCGCCCAGGGCGCCAGTGGTCAGCAGTGAGGCACGAATCGTGGTGAAGAGCATGCCCGGGGCGAATATCTCGTAGAAGTGCGAAGGCGCTTCGGTTTTCTCGGCAGCCTTGGCTTGCTGGTAGATCTCCGGGTCCTTGACCAGGCGACGAACGAAAATCACGAACACCGCTGGCACGATGCCCAGCAGGAACAACGCGCGCCAGGCATCTTCGGGTGGCAGCAGCGAGAACAGCACGGCATACAGGATTGCCGTCAGGCCCCAGCCGATGGCCCAGCCGGACTGCACCATGCCCACCGCCTTGCCACGGTCCTGGGCGCGGATCACTTCACCGATCAGTACCGCACCAGCGGTCCATTCACCGCCAAAGCCAAAGCCCATCAGGGTGCGGGCAATCAACAACTGCTCGTAGCTCTGGGCAAAGCCGCAGAGGAAGGTGAAAAATGCAAACCACAGCACCGTCAGTTGCAAGGTGCGCACGCGGCCGATGCGGTCAGAGAGGATGCCGGCGATCCAGCCACCGAGGGCCGAGGCGATCAGGGTGCTGGTGTGAATCAGCCCGGCCTCGGCGGTGGTGATGCCCCACAGGGCGATCAGGGTGGGGATGACGAAGCTGAGCATCTGGGTGTCCATGCCATCCAGGCCATAACCGATCTTGCAGCTCCAGAAGGTCCGGCGTTCTTGCTTGTTGATGTTGCGGTACCAGTCGAAAGGTCCCGCCACAGACCTGGATTTGACCTGTTGCTGCACGCCCGATGGGTTCATGGTTGCCTCAGCTTGTTGGTATTGTTTTAACGACGACAGCATGTGTCGCGGCCTGAGGATCATTTTTCGACGGGCGCAGGTTGCCGTCCAACGAGAAAAACCAGCTGTCTGGCATAAGAAAAATTTGATCAGTGAGCGCGCGATGAACCTTAAATTTCTCGAAACCTTCGTTTGGGTAGCCCGGCTCAAGAGCTTTCGCCTGACCGCCGAAAAACTCTTCACCACCCAGGCCTCGATCTCCAGCCGCATTGCAGCGCTTGAGGCGGACCTTGGGGTCAGGTTGCTGCTGCGCGACTCCCGCGGCGTGAGCCTGACCCCCGAAGGCAGCAAGGTGCTCGAGTACGCTGAACAGATGCTCGACACTGCCAAGGCTCTCAAGCAGTCGCTGGACAGCGACCGGGCCAAGGCCGGGCGGATTCGTATCGGTGTGATGGACACGGTGATCCACACCTGGATGAGCCCGCTGGTGTCGGAGCTGATGGAGCGCTACCCCCAGGTGGAAATCGAACTGGTCGCCGATACTGCGCTCAACTTGCGCGAACAACTGCAAAAAGGCTTTCTCGATGTGATCCTGCAAACCGACCTGTTACGCCAGGAAACTATCCGCAGCCTGGACCTTGCGCGCTACCCCATGGGCTGGATCGTTGCCAGCCAATCGATCTACAACCGCGACTACGCCTCGCTGGCGGACCTGGCCCGCGAACGCATCATCACCTTCTCGAAGAACTCGCGACCGCACCAGGAAGTGCTCAGCCTGCTGCAGGCCGAAGGCGTCGGCGCACCACGGCTGAACTGCGTGAACTCGGTGGCAGCGATTACCCGCTTGTTGCGTGACGGCTTTGGTATCGGCGCCCTGCCACCCGCGCTGGTCAGCGAAGAGCTGGCCCGTGGCGAACTGGTGCTGCTGCCGCTGGCCCGGCAACCACCGAGCCTGGAGCTGGTGGTGGCCTGGCAGACCGGCGTCGATCTGGTCGATGAAGTGGTCCAGCTGTGCCGCAACGTTCTGCAGCGCTACGCCCGCGATGCCGGGCCGCAGCGTATCGTGCTGGTCTAGCGCCAGCTCTCCTGCACGGCCTTGCGCCGCCCGCCCATGGCCACCCAGCCGAGCAACAGCAGCAGGCTCTCGACCAATAGCGCCAGCAGTAGCGCGCAGCTCAGGCCCCAGGCCAGGGCCTCGGGGTTGAGGAGGATCTGGTAGCGGTAGCCGTTGAGGGTTTCTTCGCGCAATTGCGGGGTGGCGGCGACCAGTACATGCCAGGTTTTAGCCAGCCACGGCCCTTGCACAATCTGCCATTCCTGCTCGAACTGGCGGTTGCGGATCATCAGGCTTTCGATGCTGTTGGCATCACTGGTGAACACCGGGTCGTCGCTGCTGCGGTAGTGGCGCAACAAGGCCTGCAAGTCGCCGTTGAAAAAGCGCCTGGCGGTGTCTTCAAAGCCCTTGAGGCCCTCACGCGATTCCAGCAGGTGCGCCTCGACCCGCTGGCTGTAGTCAACGATATAGCCCGGGACCTGCAGGCCAACCAGCAGACCGCAGGTAAACAACAGCAAGCGCAGGTAACTTCTGAACATGGGGCTGATCCTTAGCTGGCCTGACCTTCGGCGATGCATTCGCCACGGCGCCACAGGGCCCATTGGCCGGGCTCGTAACGGTGCCAGGTTTCGTTCTCGGTGAGAGCTTCGGTGGCGATCACCGTGACCACATCTTTAGGGGTGGTTTCAGCCTGGAAGTCGACGATCATGTCGACGTCCTTCAGCCGCGCCGGGCCGAACGGCGCACGTCGAGTAATGTGCACAAGCTTGGTCGAGCAGAAGCAGAACAGCCAGTCACCGTCGCTGAGCAGGCAGTTGAATACACCCTTGCGACGGAACCCGGCGCAGGCCTCGACCAGCACCGGCAGCAATTGCTCGACCTCCACCGGCTCAGGAAAGGCCTCGCGTACGCGGTTGAGCAGGTCGCAGAACGCCGCTTCGCTGTCGGTGTCGCCAATCGGCCGGTAGAAGGTCGCCTGGCCCTTGAACTCGCCGAGCTGGCCGTTGTGCGCAAAACACCAGTTGCGGCCCCACAGCTCGCGCACGAACGGATGGGTATTGGACAGGCAGACCTTGCCGACGTTGGCCTGGCGAATGTGGCCGATCACCACTTCACTCTTGATCGGATAGCGCTGCACCAGGTTGGCGACTTCCGATTCGCAGCTTGCCGCCGGGTCCTGGAACAGGCGCAAGCCACGGCCCTCGTAGAAGCCGATGCCCCAGCCGTCACGGTGCGGACCGGTGCGCCCACCGCGCTGCATCAGCCCGGTGAAGCTGAAAACGATATCGGTCGGCACATTGGCGCTCATGCCCAGTAGTTCACACATGCTTGGCTGCTCCGGGCAAGTCCTACAGTCGCGGCTCGACCCGCGTGCCGCTGCCACCCAATGGCGCTGCGGGTGGCGGGTTACGGTAACGATCACTGCGATCGGCGGCGAACGGTTCATCGCTCACAGGCTCTTGGGCCTCACGCTTGGCAGCGGCTTCGGCCTGTTCGCGGCGGGCCTTGGCGCGCCGCTCCAGCGGCCAGCGGATGAGCACGAACACGGCATACAGGGTGAAGGCGATCATGCCGTACATGGCCAGATCCGCAGCGGCACGCAGGGCGTTGTTGCCGACCTTGAACAGGGTATCGAGGGCGGCAATGGCAATGGCCGGGGCGAACTTCTCCTTGACCGGGTCGACAATGGTCGGCGTCAACAGCAGTACCGCCATCACCACCCGCAGCGGTTCACGCAGCCAGCGCCACATCCAGCCGGTCAGGCGAAAGCCCACCAACAGGCATCCCAGGGCGGCAAGGGCGTAGAGGCCCCAGGCGAGCAGATAGTCGTTCTCGGTCATGGTGTCCGTGGCAAGCTAGGCAAATAGACGCTTATGATAAACACTTTTCCGCGCGCAGGCGCCCCCCAGCCAAGAGAACCCCGCATGTCCGCAGACACCGCTCCCCGCGCCCCGATTGCCCACAAGGCCGATGGTGCCGACCCCTATGCCTGGCTGCAGCAACGCGATACCCCCGAGGTACTGGCTTACCTGAACGCCGAGAACGCATACCAGGAGGCGCAACTGGCCACTCAGGCGCCGCTGCGCGAACAGTTGTTCGAAGAGATCAAGGCGCGCATCCTCGAAACCGACCTGTCGCTGCCCTCGCCCTGGGGCCCGTACCTGTACTACACGCGCACCACCGCCGGTGACGAGTACGCCCGGCATTACCGCTGCCCACGCCCGGCCGACGACTCCAACACGGTCGATGAAAACCACGAAGAGCTGCTACTCGACCCTAACGCGCTGGCCCAAGGCGGCTTCCTGTCCCTGGGCGCCTTCAGCATCAGCCCCGACCACCAGCGCCTGGCTTACAGCCTGGACACCACGGGCGACGAAATCTACACCCTGTACGTCAAGGATCTGGCCAGCGGCGCCATCGAGCAACTGCCGTTCGAGGACTGCGACGGCAGCATGACCTGGGCCAACGACAACCAGACGCTGTTCTTCGCCGAACTGGACGACACCCATCGCCCGCACAAGCTGCTGCGCCATCGTCTGGGCAGCGGCAGTGTCGAGGCGGTCTATGAAGAGGCCGACGGCCGCTTCTTTCTGCACTGCTACCGCGCCAGCTCCGAGCGCCAACTGATCCTGCTGCTCAACAGCAAGACCACCAGCGAAGCCTGGGTGCTCGACGCCGAACGCCCCGAGCAGGCCTTCACCTGCCTGGCACCACGGGTCGAAGACCACGAGTACTACCCGGATCATGGCCAGCTGGATGGCCAGTGGCGCTGGTTCATCCGCAGCAACCAGGACGGCATCAATTTTGCTCTGTACCAGGCTGAGGCCGATGGCGTGCCGACCCGCGAGCAATGGCAACTGTTGGTGGCCCATCGCGAAACGGTGATGCTCGAAGGCCTGACCCTCAATGCTGGCGCCCTGACCCTGAGCCTGCGCGAAGGCGGCCTGCCAATCATCGAGGTGCGCCCGCAAGGCCTGCCGGCCTATCGCGTGGAACTGCCGGACGCCGCCTACAGCCTGTACGTGCAAGACAGCCTGGAGTTCGTCAGCACGCGTATTCGCCTGCGCTACCAGTCACTCAACCGTCCAGCCCAGGTGCGCCAGCTGGAACTGGCCAGCGGCGAGCAGCAGGTGCTCAAGCAAACCCCGGTACTCGGCCCGTTCGACCCGGATGCCTACGTCAGCCAGCGCCTGTGGGCCACCGCAGCTGATGGCACCCAGGTGCCGATCAGCCTGGTGCAGCGCCGCGCCGATCTCGGCAAGCCGGTGCCGCTGTATCTCTACGGCTACGGCGCCTACGGCGAAAGCCTTGACCCATGGTTCTCCCATTCCCGCCTGAGCCTGCTCGACCGCGGCGTGGCCTTTGCCATCGCCCACGTGCGTGGCGGCGGCGAACTGGGTGAAGCCTGGTACCGCGCCGGCAAGCAAGAGCACAAGCACAACACCTTTGGCGACTTCATTGCCTGCGCCGAACACCTGATCGCCCAGGGCGTGACCTGCGCCGACCAGTTGGCGATCAGCGGCGGCAGCGCCGGTGGCCTGCTGATCGGTACGGTACTCAACCAGCGCCCGGAGCTGTTCAAGGCGGCGATTGCCGAAGTACCGTTCGTCGACGTGCTTAACACCATGCTCGACCCCGAGCTGCCGCTGACCGTCACCGAATACGACGAGTGGGGCAACCCGCAAGAGCCCGAGGTGTACGCACGCATCAAGGCCTACGCGCCGTATGAAAACGTCCGTGCCCAGGCCTACCCTGCCCTGCTGGTGATTGCCGGGTACAACGACAGCCGCGTGCAGTACTGGGAAGCGGCCAAGTGGGTGGCGCGCTTGCGCGTGACCAAGACCGACACCAACCCGCTGCTGCTCAAGACCGAAATGGGCGCCGGCCATGGCGGCATGAGCGGACGCTACCAGGGGCTGCGCGATGTGGCGCTGGAATATGCGTTCGTATTTAACGTGCTGGGCGTGGTGTAAATCGGAAAACGTGTTGTCTGATCAAAGGCATCTCCGGCAAGGCCGGCTCCCACAGGTCCTGTATACACCGGACTTGTGGGAGCTGGCCTTGCCAGCGATGGGCTGCACAGCAGCCCCAGAACAGACACCATAAAACTAAAAGAACGACACACATGCCTGAACCCACCCACCTCAATAACGAAATCCGCGACATGCTCATGGACTGCGGCCTGTTCGACCAGTTGCTGCCTGGCGACTTCCAGGCCGCTGCCGGCTATTTCAGCATCAGCAGCATGGGCGAAGGCGCGCAGATCTTTAACGAAGGCGATGCCGGCACCTTCATGTGCATCATCCATCACGGTGTGGTGTCGGTGCGCAAGACCGACGCCGAGCAGCGCCAGGTGGAAATCGCCACCCTGCGCAAAGGCCGCGCCTTCGGCGAGATGGCCGTGCTCGACGGCGAGCGGCGCTCAGCCAGTTGCGTGGCCGCCAGCGATTGCCAGTTGCTCAACCTGGGCAAGGACTCACTGGAAAAGATGCTCAATGACGCACCGAAGATCGCCGCCAAGATCATCCGCGCCCTGGCCGTGGCCCTGTCCCGGCGCCTGCGCATGCAGGACGGTCAGCGCGTGGCGCAGCAGGTCTAGTCGGACTTGCCCTTGTTGCCGTCCGGGATCAAACCGGGCAAGGGTTGATCTTTGGGCGGCGTGGGCACCGGCATCGGTGGCAGCAGCGGCGCGCCCGGCTTGGCGTCGCCCGCCCGGGGAATGCTGCTGGGTGTGACCTGCGGGTACGGCGTCGGCGTGGCGGTACCCGGCGCACCGGGCACCGGGGTGGCCAGGCGTGGCTGCAGGTCGGCGGCCATGGCGTAGGGCAGGCTGGCACAGATCAGAACGGCAATGATCGCGTAACGCATGCGCAGGCTCCTTGAGGGTCCTGCCTACAGGCTACTCCCACCAAGCACGGTTTGCCTGTCCGAATTGGCCGCCATCGGGCTAAACTTCAAGGCATAACCGTAACAAGCCCGAGAAAAGGTAATCCCATGAGTTCGTCATCCTCTGCCGCCGCCACCGCACGGCTAGACCGTATCCTCGCCGACGCCAAGCGCGACAAGGAAATGGGCTACCGCGACAAGGCCCTGCGCATGTACCCGCACGTGTGTGGCCGCTGCGCCCGCGAGTTCGCCGGCAAACGCCTGAGCGAGCTGACCGTGCACCACCGCGACCACAACCACGACAACAACCCCCAGGACGGCTCCAACTGGGAACTGCTGTGCCTGTACTGCCACGACAACGAGCACTCGCGCTATACCGACCAGCAGTACTTCAGCGAAGGCTCCACCAGCAGCCCGACCATCGCCAAGGCCACCCACAACCCGTTCGCGGCCCTGGCCGGCATGCTGAAAAAGGACTGAGCGCCCAAGCGCACCCCACAGAGGCCGGCAAGCCCGTATAATCGCGTCTTTTTTGCGAAGGGCCCCGGCACGTGGCGAACAAACGGTACAGCTGCATTGGTCTGTTCAACCCCAAGTCAGCAGAGAACGTCGGTTCCGTGATGCGCGCGGCGGGTTGCTACGGCGTCAACTCGGTGTTCTACACCGGCAAGCGCTATGAGCGCGCCCGCGACTTCGTCACCGACACCAAGCGTGTACACTATGACATTCCGCTGATCGGCATCGACGACCTGCAGAAGATCATCCCCCTGGGCTGCACACCTGTGGCCGTGGAATTGATCGACGGCGCCCGGCCGCTGCCCGAATACACCCACCCGGACCGCGCCCTCTACATTTTCGGCCCCGAAGACGGCTCCCTCGACCCGAGCGTGCGCGCCTGGTGCGAAGAGACCATCTACATTCCGACCAACGGCTGCATGAACCTTGCCGCTACCGTCAACGTGGTGCTCTACGACCGCTTGGCCAAGGGCCTGAACACCCGCTCCGGGCCGAAGTTCAAGTAAGCCCTGTTCTAACGCAACAGCTTGCTCTGCAACACCTCGGAGGACTTACCCAGCACGCTTTCGCTGAGCTGGATGAACTCTGCGGTGTTGACGCTGTTCAGGCGCATCATTGCCCGGGTGACATCATCCAGCGAGCGCTGGTTGTGGGTGTGCAGGCGAATTTCCTGGTCCAGTGCCCGCAGCAACAGCACGCCACGGGCGATCACCGCGCTGTCGACCTGCTCGCCACGCAAACTGGCGACTTTCTTGCCACTGCGCTCAAGGCTCGCCTGTTGGGCCTGATAGCGCTCCTCGGTCATGCCGCCGGCACGGCGCAGCAGTTCGCTGGCGTAATACTCGGCCAGGCTTTCGGCAATCCAGTCGCTGCCCTCGCGGTCGTTGATCTGCGCGAACACATGCACCAGCTCGCGCAGCAGTGGGCTTGAGCCGTTCTCGCTGACCAGCGGGCGGCTGCTGTGCAGGTAAATGGAGTTATGCCCGGCCCGAGCACCGCGCCACAGCTCGTCACGGGCACCGACCAGCAGCAGCTTGGGCGGGTTGCGCGGGAACACCGCCTGCAGCTGCGGCCAGATGAAGGTCAGCAGGGTCAAGTTGTCCAGGCGGCGCATGGCCTGGCCTTGCGGTGCGGCAACACTGACTTCGGTTTCGCCCAGGCGCGCGCGGCGGGTGCCGATGCTCCCGGCAAGCATCCAGCCGGTCGGGCGATCGAACAGGCGTGAGACGTTGTCGATACGAAAGCGGTTCTTGCCGATGCGCGGCCAGGGAGTTTCGACGCTCTTCCAGCCCTTGGGCAGCTCGAAGCTCAAGCGCGCCACAAGCTCAGTACCGTCGTGCTGATCGAGTCGGGCCGGCGGTACCAGGTCATCGCCACGAAACAGCGCCCAAGCGGGGGTCATGCGGGTTTCATAGGCGCCGCCCTTGAGCCGCTGGCTCAGGCGCACCTTGTAGCTCAGTTGGCTCTTGCCCGCCGCAGGCTGCCAACGGCCGCGCTGATCATCGCCCTGCAGTTGCCATTGACCGTCGGCCTTGAAGTCGCTGTAGACGCCGTCCTTGCCCAGGTCAAAGTCGAGGCTACGCACGCTGGCGCCATCGCCCAGGGTCACGCGCACCTCGGCCTGCTCGCTCTGCGGCAGCAAGCGCACGTGGTAATCCAGATCGACTTTTTTCGCCCAGGCCGACGAACTGGCCAGCAGGCCCAACAGCAACCACCAATGGCAACGCACAGGCATACACAAGCTCCTTGTTCCCCCAAACGCAATACCCGACAAGCCTGGGCAGCTCAACCGGCGCGGAATATCAGATAGTCTTCCCAATCGTCTTCATCGACGCTGTCTTCACTGAGCATGCGCCCGGATTGTGAAATCCGCTGCTTGTGCACCTGTTCTCGATCACCACACACCAGGTAATGCCAGCCGGGCAGGTCCTTGCCCTCGCTGACCAGACGGTAACCACAGGTAGGCGGCAGCCATTTGAACTGATCAGCCTTGCCCGGCGTCAGCTGGATGCAATCGGGCACGATCTGCATGCGCTGCGGATAATCACTGCACTGGCAGGTCTTGAGGTCGAGCAATTTGCAGGCGATCCGCGTGTAATAGACGCTGTTGTCATCTTCGTCTTCAAGCTTTTGCAGGCAGCACAGGCCACAGCCGTCACACAGCGACTCCCACTCCTGCGGGTTGAGTTGCTCAAGGGTTTTACGCATCCAGAATGGATTGGCGTTGGCAGTCATGTAGCGGGTGTCCTGTTTCAATTCGTACGCGGCGGCGCGGCGGCGCCAGTCTAGGGCCTGTCACCGGCCATTGCCAGACCGCTTGTCAGCGCTGGTACGACACAGTAGTTTGACCTGCGGTCACCTCACCAACTCTCAGGAACTCAAGATGAGTGCAAATCCTCGCGTTGCCGATCACGCCATCAGCGAACAGTTCATCCAGCGCTGGTCACCGCGCGCCTTCACCGGCGAGCCGATCGACCAGGCCACCCTGCTCAGCTTTCTTGAAGCGGCACGCTGGGCGCCGTCGGCCTACAACTCGCAGCCCTGGCGCTTTCTCTATGCGCGCCGCGACACGCCGAACTGGGAACGCTTCCTGGGCTTGCTCAACGAGTTCAACCGCAGCTGGGCCCAGCACGCCTCGGCCCTGGTGATCATCCTCTCCAAGACCACCTTCACCGCGCCGGGCGCCAGTGAAGAAACCCCAGCGCTGTGGCACACCTTCGACACCGGCTCCGCCTGGGGCCACCTGGCGCTGCAGGCGAGCCTGAGTGGCTGGCACACCCATGGCATGGCCGGCTTTGACCAGGAGCTGACCCGCAAGGAGCTCAAAGTGCCTGAAGGCTACGCCCTGCATGCGGCCGTGGCGATCGGCAAGCTGGGCGACAAGTCGAGCCTGGCTGAAGGCCTGCAGGCCCGTGAGGTGCCGAGCCCGAGGCGGCCGTTGAGCGAGTTGGCGGCTGAGGGGGATTTCAGCCTTTGATGAGTTTCGCGGGGCAAGGCCCGCTCCCGCAGGTTGTGGGAGCGGGCCTTGCCCCGCGATGTTTTTAGTAGCCGCGCTGAAAGCTCACTTCCCCGCGCAACGCTTCACCCGCCTGATACGCCCGCAGATTCTCGACGAACAAGCGCACCATCGCCACCGGCGAGGTCGGTGCCGAGCTGTGCCCGGTCAGCAGCAAGCCCCAGGCGGTCCAGAACGGATGGCGCTGAGGCAAGGGTTCCTGCCGACAGACATCAATCACCGCGCCCGCCAGGTGCCCCTTCTTCAAGGCCTCGACCAAGTCGCCATCGACCACCGCGACCCCACGCCCGGCATTGATGAACAAAGCCTCGGGGTTGAAGCACTGGAACAGCGCGGCATCGTACAGATCTCGCGTCGCCGGGGTGTCGGGCAGCAGGTTGAGCACATAATCGACCTCCCCGACCAGGCGCCCCAGGTCCGCCAGGCCGGCCACTTCGATAAACGGGGCCTGCTCGCGGGGCTGGCTGGCAACGCCATACAGCTGCACGCCAAACGGCAGCAGAAACTCCGCCACCCGCTGGCCGATATCGCCGGTCCCGACAATCAGCACCCGGCGCCCTTCCAGGCTGCGGCCAGGGCGATCATCCCACTTGCGCTCAACCTGGCTGACTAGCCGTGCCATCACCTCACGCTCGTGGCCGAGCATGTAGGTCAGCATGTACTCGGCCATCACCTGGCCGAAGATGCCCACCGCCCGGGTCAGGCGGTAGTCGCGCTGCAAGCCTTCAGCCAACAGCGGTGTGATCCCGGCCCAGGTCGATTGCAGCCACTGCGGCTGATGGCCCTGGCGCACCAAGGTTGCCAGCAGGTCCGGCTGGCCCAGCCACACCGGGCTGTTGGCGGCCAGGGCGGCAAGCTCGGCCGAATCACCACTGCTCAGGACCTCCAGGTCCGGTGCCATCTCGCGCAGCAGGCGAGCGTAGAGGGCATGATCCTGTTCAGCGATCAAAACACGCATGTTCATAGCAACCTTGGATAACAGCGAAGGCCGCCAGGGGCTGGCGGCACTACAGCGAAAGGGAGGTCAGACCGGGTCGTTGCGACGCAGCAGCTCTTCGGGCAGGTGCTCGATGTACTCGTCTTCGGCGGGCGGCATCTGCAGGTGGTAGCCCTGCTGCTCGAGGTTTGCCAGGACCTTGGCGATATCCTCGCGGGCCAGCTGGCGCTCCGGGGTGAGCACCAGGTCGAAGGCATGCACCGGCTTACCGAAGAACGGCAGCAGCGCTTCGGGTATGCGTTCCAGGCCGTCGGCCTTGAGCACATAGAGGTACATTTCGTTCTTGCGCGGGCTCTTGTAGATCGAGCAGATACGTTTCATGGTTGTTCTCCGGCGCCCGCCAGGCAATCGAGCAGCGCCTGCCCCATGCGCTCACGGCGCCAGCCGCGCAGCGACTCGGGGAGTTGATAGGGTCCGTTGGGGTAGCCGCTCTTGAGCAGCAGTTCCAGGGTCTTCTTGCGCAGCATCAGCTCGGGGGCGATGTTCAGGCGTTCGCCCTCGGCCTGGCCGATGGCGCGCAGTTGCTTGAGCAGCGCCGCCGCTTCGATCGGCAAAGGCTCGGGCACCGCTGGCGGCCATTGATCGGCTGGCAGGCTGGCGGCCTGCTTGATCAGGCCGAGCAGGAACTCGCCGTCCTGGCGAATGGTGCGCGGGTGCATGTCTTCGATTTTGGCCAGCGCCGACAACGAGTCCGGCTGGGTGCGGGCCATGGGCCACAAGGCGTTTTCACGGACGATGCGATTGCGTGGCAGGTCGCGGGCGCGGGCTTCGCGTTCGCGCCAGGCGCACAGTTCGCGCAGCACTGCCAATTGCGCGCGCGACAGTTTCCAGGCCAGCTTGGCCTCGCGATACAGCTCGTACGGGTCGGTTTCGCGGCGCAGTTGGGCGACCAGCTCGGCACCGTCTTCGAGCACCCAGGCGTTTTTGTCGTCCGACAACTGCGGGCGCAGGCGCTCATAGAGTTCGGCCAGGTGCACGGCGTCTTCGGCAGCGTAGCTGACCTGAGTTTCCGACAACGGGCGTTGCAGCCAGTCGGAGCGGGTTTCACCCTTGGGCAGGTCGATACCGAGTACTTCCTGAACCAGGCGCGAATAGCCCATGGAGAAACCGAGGTTGAGGTAACCGGCGGCCAGTTGCGTGTCGAACAGCGGTGCCGGCAGGCTGCCGGTCAAGCGCGAAAGCACCTCGAGGTCTTCGCTGCAGGCGTGCAACACCTTGATCACTTGGGTGTCTTCAAGCAGCTCGGCCAGTGGCTGCCAGTTGCTGATCCGCAAAGGATCGATCAAGAAGGCACGCACCCCGTCGCCGACCTGGATCAACCCGGCAATCGGATAGAAGGTATCAACCCGCATGAACTCGGTGTCGACTGCCACGAACGACAGCTTGCGCCACTGCTGGCAGTGTTCGGCCAGGCTGCTATCGTCGCAAATCCAGTGTATTTCGATGGCCACAAGGCTCTCCCACAAACAATGGCGCGCAGTATATACGGCGCAGGCCATCGTCGGGAAACCACTCGACCGCTATCCCTGGCGCCGTGGCTGCAGGTGTGATCAGTGCGCAGCGAGCATCGGCCGGCAGCTGGCGAACAGGTCCAACTGCGGCTTGTACAGCGCGGTATGCACCTGCAGCAGGCCGAGCATGGAGTGAAACAGGTTGTCCTGGCTCAGCGGCTGGTTGCGATTCTTCTGCAGGCAGTCGCTATCAATGCCGAAGCTGGCCTTGTAGCTGTCGGAAAACCACGCCAGCAACGGCACGTGCTTCTGCTGCTCCGGCGCAAGCATATACGGCGTGCCGTGCAGGAACAGGTTGTACTCGCCAAGGGATTCGCCATGGTCGGACAGGTACAGCATGGCGGTGTCGACCTTGTCCTGCTTGCTGCGCAGAATGTCGATCAGTGAAGCCAGGACATGGTCGGTGTACACCAGGGTGTTGTCGTAGGCATTGACGATACTGTCCTGGCTGCACTGGTTCAGGGCATTGCTGCGGCACACCAGGGTGAATCGTTCGTACGCCTGCGGATAACGCTTGTAGTAGTCCGGGCCATGGCTGCCCATCTGGTGCAGCACCAGCACGGTGTCCTGTTGCAGGTTGTCGATGAAGCTGTCCAGGCCCTTGAGCAGGACCTCGTCGCGGCATTCGTCATCAGCGCACAGGGCCGGGTCCTTGAGATTGCTGACGTCCTCGAACAGCACCCGGTCGCACGTGCCCTTGCAGCCAGACTGATTGTCGCGCCAGCGCACCGCCAGCCCGGCCCGCTGCAGTACATCGAGCAGGCTCTCCTGGTTTTTTGCGGTGCTGGCGTCGTAATCCTTGCGGGTGAAGCCGGAGAACATGCAGGGCACCGACACGGCGGTTTCAGTGCCACACGACTGCACGTCGGTGAAGGAGACCAGGCCCTTTTCCTTGCTCAGTTGCGGTGTGGTATCACGCCCGTAGCCCAGTACCCCGAAGTTCGGCGCCCGGGCGCTTTCGCCCACCACCAGCACAGTCAGGGATTTGCGCGTTCGTTGCTGCCAGGCGATGTCGAGTGTTGCGTCCTCGCCGATCTTGCGAAACGGCTTGGCGGCGCTGCCGACCCGCTCGCCCACATAGCCCAGGGAGGCACCCACAAAATTGCTTGGCACCAGCATCAGACGGATTTCATGGTGATTGCGAAACAGCGAAGCCAGGCCCTGGTAGTTCATCAGCGCAACGGCACCCAGCACGACAACGCAGGCCACACTGGCGAGTAATTTTCCGAACAACTCGCGGAACCAGTTACGGTACAGAATCGGGGTTTTATACAACAGTAAAGAAGGCAACAAACCTAACACTGCTATATATAAAAAAGTTTAATCGAGAGCAGATCGCGCACTTCAGTGGCATTGGTTTCCAGCGCATTGCGAAGCATGCCAACGTCAATCATCACACCGTACTGGCTCATGAAGTAAGCCACTGCCGCGCTGACCATGAACAGGGTGATCAACAACGGCTTGAGCAGCGGCCTGAAGGCCAGCAGGGTCAGTACCAGGTTGAACGCACAGAGGATCATCAAACCGAAGGCGACGCGCAGCAGCAGGCCATGACCATCCGTCGCAAGTACCGATGCCAGGTGTTGCCACAACAATGAGTTGAAGCCGATCAACAGGTACAGGCTGGCAATCAACGTGACCCATTCGGCCCGCAGGGGTTTGACCTTGAACATGACGATCCGCTTATTTAAACGTCGGGAACAGTACCGTTGCGGCACTACCTGGAAACAGCCCGAACTTTAAGAAGCATCTCATCAATTTTTTGTGAAAAAGACGCCAACAAATAGTCGGCTGGCGTCTATTTAATCATCACGTTCAGCGTTTGTTCAGCCAGAAGCGTGTTTAAGCCGGCAGGTGCATTTTTGAATAGGAATCGCGATCAATATCGATCACCTCGACGCACAGCTGGATGTCCAGCCCCGGCGTGCTCGGCAAGGCCTCCTTGAGCACCTCCAGCAGGCTGGCGGACAGTTGGCGTTTGATCTCGGCCGAACGGCCGCTGAGGAGCGCCAGCTTGATGTGGGCGAACGCGCGCTCCACCGGTGCCACGCCAACGCGAAAGCTGGCCAGCGCCACGGCACGGCTCTTGATGTCCAGCTCTTCGAACTGGCCGCTGCCGGCCAGGGCATGGTTCAGACGCAGCAGCAGGCGGTCGACGTCCAGGTTTTTCAGGTTGTCGCTGTATTCCACATGAAGATGAGGCATTGCACGGAAGTCCTTGGCGGGGCAAATGTTGCAACAGACTACCTCAGCCCCGAAACCTGGCAAAGACGACTATCCTCTAAGTTCATGACTTCCACCCCACAAACCCCGGAGAGGTGAAGAAATGCCGGTCAAGCACGATTTGCTCGCAGACTTGGGTCTGGACGAGAAAGCCTTCAATGACAAGAAGAAGGCTGACGCGCAACTCAGTCGATTGCACGACAAGTACAACGATATTGACACCAGAGTCCTTGAAGCGGAACGCGGCAGTGCCTCGGATGATCAGGTCAACAAGCTGCGTTTGGAACGTGTGCAAATAAAGGACGAGATCGTCGCCCATCTGAAGTAATCCGCAAAACCTGTGGGAGCGGGCTTGCCCCGCGATTGCGATCTACTCGCCACATCGCATCGCGAGGCAAGCTCGCTCCTACCAGTCCCCCTTAAGACTGCGTCCACACCACCGGAAACCAGTCCTCACGCATGCGATCCCCGGTATTGAGGTCGATCCCCGGAAACGGTGGCGAGGTCCGCCCAGGCCGCTGGATGTAGCGCACATCATCGCCCATGAAACGGGTCGAAAACGCCCGCCGCCGATTGTTGCCCTGGTTACCGGCGGCGCCATGCACGGTACGAAAATCGAACACCACCGCATCCCCCGGCTCAAGCTCCGGCGAGAGGATCTGGTACTCGCCGTTCTCCACGTCCGGCATATCCATGAACAGGCTTTCGCCGGAGCCAGCAACGGTTGCGCCATAGAAGTCCTTGTTGCTGGCCCAGCTTTTGGGCCGCACCGGCTTGGGCCAGCGATGGGAGCCGAGCACCACGCTCAGGGTGTTGTGGCGGGTCACCGGGTCCAGCGGAATCCAGTAGCTGGCGGTCTGCAGGCCATCGACACAGTAGTACGGCAGGTCCTGGTGCCAAGGCGTGGGCTTGGAGGTGCCCGGCTCCTTGACCAGGATGTGCTCATGGAACACCTGCACCTGCCGCGACTGCATCAGCGCGCCGGCAATCGCCGCCGCCGGCGAGTTGAACACAAAGTCCTTGAACGCCGGGATCCGCTGCCAGTTGCAATAGTCTTCGAAAAAGCGTCCGCCTTCGCCACTGCCGACGTTTTCAATGGCAAAGGCACTGGGGTCGGCCAGGTTCTGCTCAAAGCCTTCGCGCAAGGGCTCGATCCAGTCGCGGAACACGCCGCGCAACACCACTGCACCGTCTTGCTGGAATTGTTCGATATCGGCATTCATCGTGGCCACCTCTCTTGTTGTAATGAACAAAAGTATTGGGCGGCCCCGCGCAGCCGGTAAACCACAGATTACCTATTCGCCACTATAGGCAATCTGTATGGCACAGCGGTTGTCAGCCCCCCGCTTTTGGCCGGTTAATGGCCCTGCCTGTGTCCTACGGCGCCTTGCTATCCAAGAATAAGAACAATGAGGAGTTACCTGGCATGAATGACAACAGCACCGCCCTGCGGCGCGGTCTGAGTACCCGCCACATTCGCTTCATGGCGCTCGGTTCTGCTATCGGCACCGGGCTTTTCTATGGCTCTGCGGCGGCCATCAAACTGGCCGGCCCTTCGGTGTTACTCGCCTACCTGATCGGTGGCGCGGCGATCTACATGATGATGCGCGCCCTGGGCGAGATGGCCGTGCGCAACCCGGTGTCCGGCTCGTTCGGGCAGTACGCCAGCCAGTACCTGGGGCGCTTCGCCGGCTTTCTTACCGGCTGGAGCTACGCCTTCTCGATGCTGGTGGTGTGCCTGGCGGATGTCACCGCCTTCGGCGTCTACATGAGCTTCTGGTTCCCCGAAACGCCCAAGTGGATCTGGGTGCTGGGTATCGTCTTGTTCATTGGCGCACTGAACCTGTGCAGCGTCCGTGTATTTGGCGAGCTGGAGTTCTGGCTGTCGCTGCTGAAAGTCACCGCCATCGTCTCGATGATTCTCGCAGGCGCCGCCGTGCTGATGTTTGGTATCCAGCTGGGCGGCGCCGGCGAACCCCTGGCGGCGGTGAGCAACCTGTGGAGCCATGGCGGCTTCTTCCCCAATGGAGTGGGCGGCATGATCGCCTCGTTCACCGTGGTGATGTTCGCCTTTGGCGGCGTCGAGATGATCGGCATCACCGCCGGCGAAGCCAAGGACCCGCAACGGGTCATTCCCCGGGCGATCAATTCGGTGCCGCTGCGCATTCTGCTGTTTTATGTGTTCACCCTGTTCGTACTGATGTCGATCTATCCCTGGACCAGGATCGGTAGCCAAGGCAGCCCCTTCGTACAGATCTTCAGCGGCCTGGGGATCGGCTCTGCGGCCACGCTGCTGAACATCGTGGTGATCTCGGCGGCAATCTCGGCGATCAACAGCGACATCTTCAGCGCCGGGCGGATGATGTACGGCATGGCCCACAACGGCCAGGCACCCGCAAGCTTCGCCCAGCTGTCGCGCTTCGGCGTGCCGTGGATGACCGTGGTAGTGATGGCCGTCGCCCTGCTGCTGGGGGTAGTGCTTAATTACCTGGCCCCGGACAACCTGTTCCTGATCCTCGCCGCCGTGGTGACCTTCTCGATTGTCTGGGTGTGGCTGATGATCCTGCTGTCGCAGATCGTCATGCGCCGTGGCATGAGCGCCGACGAGGTGGCCAGGCTGCACTTCCCGGTACCGCTCTGGCCAGTCGGCCCGGCCTGCGCGGTGGTGTTCATGCTGTTCATCTTCGGCGTGCTGGCCTGGTTCCCGGACACACGCATGGCCCTGTACGTGGGCATTGGCTGGCTGGCCCTGCTGTCGCTGGGCTACTGGCTGTTCGTCGCCCGCCAGCCACAGGTCAGCCTGGCCGATTCAACTGCTAACTGATCAGGCCGGGAACTGCTCGCTGGCCCAGTCAAGGAAAGCCTGCGCCGCCGCCGAGGGGCGCATTGCGCTGGACCGGGCCAGCACCACCGGCTGCGGGCTGACCGTTTCGAGCAGCGGCCGGCAGGCCAGGGGTTGGCCGTCGTAGCTGCAATCCGCCACCGGCCGGGTGCAGGACAAAGCCACGCCATAACCATGGGCGACCAGCCCGCGCTGCATCTCGAAGGTCTGGGTCAGTTGCAGGCTGGCCGGCTGCAGGTCATGGGCCCAGAACAGCGACAGAAAGTACTCGCGGGTTCGGGCGATGTCTTCGAGGATCAGGCATTCAGCGGCCAGGTCCACCAGCGACACCCGCTCCTGCAACGCCAGGGGATGATCGGCCGGCAGCAAGGCGTAAGGCGTCAACTGCGCCAGCACGTGTTTTTCGATCGGCGCATCGAGCCCCACGTCATAGGTCAGCGCAAGCTCCGCCTTGCCATCGGCCAGGCGCCGGTTGACCTCGGCAAGGTCGGCCTCGAACAGGGTGATGGTGACTTCTGGATGGCGCCGGCGAAAGCCGCTGAGCAGGCGCGGTGCGTAGTACGGCCCCAGGTCCTGGAAGCAGATCAGGCTCAAGGCCCCGCGCACCACCTGTTGCGCTTCGCCCTTGCCGCTGATTGCCGAGGCCAGGTTGAGCATCTGCCGCGCCTGTTCCAGTAACGTGCGCCCCGCCGGGGTCAGTTCCAGGCCACGGCTGACCTGGCGATGAAAGAGCTTTTCACCCAGGCTCGCTTCCAGTTGCGACAGCGCCAGCGATACCGACGGCTGGGAGATGTGCTTGGTACGCGCTGCCGCACTGACACTACCCTGCTCGGCGGCGGCGACGAAATACTCCAACTGGCGGAAGGTGAAGTTAATCATCGCAATGCCCTCTCGGATGCTTGAACCAGCAGCTGCGCCGTTACCTCGCCAGCGCCGGGCTCAACGCCGCAGGCGTATGCCAGGGGATATCAGCCCAGGCCCCGTTGCCGGGTGCCAGCAACTGGCACAGCTGCTGCTCGTGGAACGCTTTGCCCAGCGAGTCGACGCGAAACGCCGCAACCCACTGCTCGCGCCCCAGTTTATAGGCATTGCCAAAGTCTTCCCAACTGTCGAAACAGTCCTGCGCCCGCTGCGCATTGAGCAGCAACACGCGCCAGGCAAGATCAGGCTCAAGCCAACGCATCAGCAACGCGCAACGGACCACAAACGCCACCCGTGCACAGGCAAAGGCCATGGCCGCACGCGGCTCATCGCTGGCCGTCAGCCCTTGCAGGTCGAGGCTGTACCATTGCTGCTCGAGGGTCGTACTGAAGTGCGCACGCGCAGCCTCGTCGTTGGCGTTACTGCGGATCCCGGCCTGGTGCAGCAACGCCGCCCGCACGATCGTCTGGGCCTGCTCGGTGAAGTGATCACACGCTGGCAAGTAGAAACCCTCGACGCCCATGGCATCGGCCATGGGCCTGGCCAGCAGCAACGACCAGTGCTTGCGCTGGCTGAACAGCGGCCCAGCCCCGCGCGGGCGGAACGCACGCCACAACAACCAGGCTGAAACAACAGCCGCGAAAAGCAAAAACATGCGGTTCTCCTTACCTTACCCGGGCCTGCCAGGCCTGGATTTCCTCGGCCTGGGGCGGCGCCATGTCTGGCCATGGCACGCCTTCGGTGAGGTACAGCGGATCATCGGGCAAGCGCTCAAGGCGCTTGCTGAAGATATGCCGGGTGGCGTATTTGACCGACACTGCCTGCGGGGCAACCTGCAAGAACTGCTGCGGCTGACGCCCGGCCACCAGCCACTCGACCATGGCCGAAGGCGCCTCAAGACGCTCATACAACTGCGGGTAGCGGGCCACCAGACGGGTCTGGGCGGCAGGGTCGCTGACCTCTTCGATGCGCAGCCAGCCTGCTTCGGTGCGCACGATGCCGATGGTGAGACAGTCAGCGGGCGTCTGCTGGTCGGTGCCCAGGGCATTCAGGCAGTGCAGCAGTTCCTGGTAATAGCGCTCGATCGGCGGGCGGTTCTGCTTGCCCTTGACCTGCTCGACAGTCAGGGTGCCATCAGCCTGGACGATCAGGCTGATGGTGATGTGCGGCTGCCCCTGGCCGTCGCGAAAACTGAACACGCGCATGCGCCGCTGCTCTACCGCCTCGGCGTAGCGCTCGCCATAGCCGCCAGTCAAGGCGCGGCGATCAGCGAACTGGCCCAGGCAGTGGCGCATCACATAGCTTTCAAAGGCCATCTCAGCGCGCAGCACAGTACTGTCGGGCCGTAGCTCATGCAGCACGTGCTCACTGCCGGTCAGTACCGTGGCCAAGGCCTCGGGCTGGCTCTGACGCCAGCCCTGCTCCACCCGCGCGGCCATCTGCGCGTGTTCCTTTTGCCACAGTGCCAGGGCCTGCGGGCAGTTGATCCGGTCGAGTTTGCCGGCCAGCGCAGTACCTTGGCGCGAGCTGAGAAACTCCACCAGCAAGGCCTCCTGGGCCAGCAATGGTGCCTGCTGCGGGTCGATCCACACCAGCGGTGCCAGCGCCGGTTGCGACGCTTTAGCGGCGTCGCTCAAATGCCTGGCCACCCAGGGCGGCGGCTCGCCGCCCAGTACCTCGAACGCTTGCTCAAGGGTCAGGATCCGCCGCGCTGGCTCGAAGTTACCGACCAGATGACGGTAGAAATGGTTGAGCAGCCATTTGCCCACCTCTGGCACATCACCGCGATCCTTGCTGCGCGCGGCAATGCCGCGCTTGAGTTCATCGGTATTGAGCACATTGCGCGGAGCGTAACCGGACTGTCGCAGCTCCGGTGTCACTTCCATATTTGCCACCAGGCCTTGCCTGCAGGTTTTTCCGCTGCCTGCAGCTCGGCGATGCTCTGGCCGAAGATCTCGTTATTGCTCTGATCAACGGCGTTGTTCGGATCACTGCGCAGGATCGAGCGCTGGTAGTAGGCGATGGCCTCTTCATTGCGCCCAAGGCCCTTGAGCACATCGCCGGCACAGCCCACCAGGGAAGGTTCGTCGCGTTCATTGATATGCGGCGCATAACGCAGCCACAGGCTGGTGGCCGCTTCCGGCAGGTTGTACGACAGGTGCATGGCCACTTTTATCCGCGCGAAAAGCGCCGAAATTTCCAGGTCCTTGTCGCTGATGTCGCGCTCTTCCTGCAATTTGAGGACGCGCTCCAGCCAGATCAGGATTTCGCGTTCACGGTCCAGGCGGAACAGAGCCCGGCTGACTTCGAACAGGTACTCTTCCGGGTCGTGGCGGCTGTAGCCATGGTCGGCGGCAAAGTGCCAGAGCTGTTCGGCGGCCTCGACAACGCCCAGGTTATCGTCCAGCGCAATGCGGTTGTTGAGGATGCCGTGATAGTGTTCTGCGAACGGGCTGGCGGCAATGCCACGGGCATGCAGCTCCAGGGCCTGGTCATACATGTGCTGGTCGTTGTAGCAGTTGTAGTTGATCGCCAGGTTGTTGCAGAGCATTGAGTACAGGTGCGCGCAGGCATCGAAGCGGTGCCCGCGGCCGCTGGCGAAGCATTGCTCCAGACGGGCCTGGCCGTGTTCGTAGGCAACCCTTTGTACTTTGCGCAGCAGCGCCCAGGCCGGTTCGGCCTCCTCGTTCGAGAGCGTCTCGACATGCTCCCCGACCAGGTTCTCGAGGTGGCCAGCGAACTGATAGTAGTACATGCCACTGGCCATTAGCGGCAATGGCTGGTGCAGGGCATCGATAATGCCGAACACACTGGCATGGGCGCTGAACAGGCTGAACGCGCTGCGGTTGTCCTGCATATCACCGGCCGAGACGGCCTCGCGCAGCATCGCAAGCTCGGTGTTGGCGTCGATGCGCCCGGCCTCGCGTTCACGCACCGCCAGCAGGCGGTTGATCCACGGGTGGTTCGGCGCGCGACGCCGGGCTTCTTCAAGGGCCTGGGCGAAGACGTTGTCGATCTGTTCAAGGTCATTGCGCGCGGCGTGCAGTGCATCGAGCAGCGGGCCCAGGGACGGCGTCGACTCATCGCGCAACGGCAGCCCGGAAATGAACCGTTCCAGCACCTGTTGATCATCACAGGCGCGCATCACGCACAACGGCCACCACGCGGATTGATCCTCGGCATCAAGCAGACGATCGTGTACCCAGTAGGCCGTGCCCGGCCACATATGCCGGCGAATGTCATAGATTTCCATGAACGCACGCTGCCCGGCCTCCTCGATCTGGCCGTTTTCAAGCAACCAGGGCAAGTGGAAGTCGATAAAGCTGTCACCGCCGCTGGAGTCCAGGTCCAGGGTCGCCACTTCACAGATTTTCAAGGCGCCGGCCAGGTCGCCCTGGGCCTGCAATGAGCGGGCAGCCAGGCGCGCCAGGCGCACTTCCCACTCCCGCCGCTGGGGCAACGGCAGGTCGGCAATTGCCTGCACCACTGGTTGCTCGAACATTGCCAGGCGCAGCGGCACGATCTCGATCAGCGCATTACCCAGCCACAGCCAGTCGTCATTGTCGACGTCCTGATCGGGGCCGGCGGTGCGCAAGGCGGCAATTGCACAGAGCGCAGCTTCGCGAGCCTGCTCGTCTTGCTCGTGAGCCGCCAGCACCTGAGCCCGGCGCCGGTACTGATCGGCATCGTCCCAAGCCCGCAAGGCTTGGCGCCCAGGGTTGATCAGGGCGAGGGTGTGACGCACCTCGATGGCCTTGAGCGCCACCTCGAGGGGGGCGTGCTGCAGATCGTCGAAAATGCGGTAGCGCCGGTATTGCTCGATGTCGAAGTGCAGCCGCTCGTTGCTCAGTTGCTGCAGGGCGTCGAGCGCCTGTAACAGGCCTTGCTCGTCTTTGAGGTAGTTGTCCAGCCGCAGCTGGTAAACCAGCAGGTTGAGCTTGAGCTCGTTACGCGCGTCCTCAGACGCAGCATCGAGCAGGGCCTGACCGTCTTCGGCCAGTACCGCCTTGGACGCGTCGGCGTCACCGGCGTTGACCCAAAGCACGTGCAAGCGGTCAATCGACTCCAGCGAGACTGCCTTGAGCGGCTGGGCGCGCAACTGCGCCAACAGGTACTCATCACCGTGTTCCTGGTGCTCGACCTCGACACGGTCCATGAATTGGTCCAGCTCAATACCAGACAGCACAGTGCTGTTTTGCGTCATTGTGAACTCCCTTTGCGAATGACTGTGCATCGCCCGATGCTACCTGCGCCAGCGCCCTTGAGTGGGGCAGCGGGTACCCGCGCACGTCGGCTTTTGACAAGCAACGATGGCGGCAGGGATCGGGCAATGCAGCGAGGTGCTGCACGCTACCAGTTGGCGTTTGAAAATCCAAGCGCGTGCAGAACGGTCTATGGTGTGGTCAAGGTAACCAGAAAGGTGCCACGGGTAAGTGGCTTGCCCGAAGCATCCATCAGCGCATAGCGCTGATGGTAATAACGCCCCGCCGTGCCGCTGTCGGCGACCAGCTTGACGTTAACCGGCGCAAGATCGGCGGTACTGACCGACGCCTGCGGCTCGACCCTGTGCAGATCGACCCGGGTACCGCGCATTTGCGCCGGACAATCATCGAGGCTCAGCGCGCCGGAGCGCGCTGATGCCATGCAGGGCGACTCGACAACACTGCCGGTGAAGGTGATCACCCCTTGCGCCACCGGCGTCGCGGCCAGGCAGGCGCCACTGAAAACCAACAACCCTGCAGCGCTAGCAACAGATTTGCCATTCATGTCGATACTCCTGGGGTAAGGGTGAATTACCTTGAGTATCGGCCAGCCTGGAAAATAGATAAGGATTGTCTGATAGGCAAAAACGAAAAAGCCCCCTGAGCTTTCACTCAGGGGGCTTTTTCATGTATGGCGGAGAGATAGGGATTTGAACCCCACCGGTTTGCGGCCAGGGCCGCTGGAGGCCGCTAAAATCCGGCCATGGCGTATTGAGCGGCAGTCTACAGCGGTGCACAGCGGCACGGCTTTTGTCCTAACATTGTCCTAGGGATGGTCTGAAGTAGCCATGCATTTCTGGCTGACTTCAGCGCCTGCCAATTTCAAAAGCGTCCAACCGATCCAAAACACTCAAATCAGTCGCGCTTTTCTATCTTTTTCGCTATCGCGAGTACATCGCAGCAACCATTTTCCGCATTACAGGCGCACCTTTCTTGCGCTGGCCAGCAAATGTCGGCGGACCATCCACAGATTCGACAGGGCAAACAGCGTCACCATCTGCGCGGCATTCTTGGCCAATCCGCGGTAGCGCACCTTGGTGTAGCCAAACTACCGTTTGATCACGCGGAATGGGTGTTCGACCTTGACACGAATCCGGGCCTTGGCCTTCTCGATCTTGCGCAGCGCTTTGTACAAGGCACTGCGCTTGCCATGTTTCTTGTAGGTGCTACGCCGAGCCGCGATCTGCCAGACGATTGGGCGACCTGAGTGATGTCCGCCACATTGGCCGCCGTGAGCACCACGCTATGCACCAGGCCCGATTCCTCATCAGCGCCAATATGGGCTTCCGCGCCGAAGTAGTACTGGTTGCCCCTCTTGGTCTCGTGCATTTCCGGGTCGCGCTTACCGTCCTTGTTTTTGGTCGAGCTCGGCGCGTGGATCAGTGTGGCATCGACGATGGTGCCCTGGCGCAGCGAAAGGCCGCGATCCCCCAGGTAGCCATTGATCACGGCCAAAATCCCACCCACCAACTCATGCTTTTCCAGCAGACGGCGGAAGTTGAGGATGGTGATTTCGTACAGTGCTTCCTCCATCGCCGGCTCGCTGTAGCCAAACCAGTTCTGCATCAGGTGCACGCGCAGCATCGCCATCAACGGATACGCCGGACGGCCACCTTCGCCCTTCGGGTAGTGCGGTTCGATAAGGGCCATCAAACCCTTCCACGGCACCACCTGATCCAGGTCGATTAGGAACAACTCCTTGCGGGTCTGCTTACGCTTGCCGGTGCACTCGGCATTGGCGAAGGTCATCTGCTTCATCGGGAAACTCGGGCAACGGGATCGGCGTATTTCACCAGATTTGGGAGGTCTTCTTCAGGATTTCCCCAGGGTACTGACCTGTGAGTCGTACAGCCTGAAATTAATCAAGACCGGACTGGACCTGCTGGACTTCCCAACCATCGCGTTCCTGCAGACGGGGTACAACGTGTCCACCCTGCAGCAAGCCGCGCGGCGGTCGCGAAGGATCGGGCAGAAACACTCGGTCAGCGTGGTTTTCTTCGGCTATGTCGGCAGCTCGCAAATCAACTGCCGGTACGACTCCCTGAACCAGGACGGTGACTCGGTTGAAATGGTGCTAGCTAGACAGCTGATAGTGGCATAGCATATTGCCACCCTTGGGTGGCCTTTTCCCCCTCAGGATATGACAACTTGAAAAGTTTGAGCCATCAATGGGAATGCCGATGAAAGGACAGCTCGAGTTACTGATCAACAATCTGGGCAAGACATATCACGACCTCGTGAAGCTTGGACTAATTGAGAAGAACTCCATCCGCGAGTCCCAATATGAGGATAGCGACTCACTTGAAATTGAGAGCATCTCAGGCATCGAACTGGTCTTTGAACCAATTGCATACAGATTTGAAGCGATCTACATCCGACTCAGAAATGACGCATATTCAGAACTCCCTACTTATCCCGCACCGCTGCCAAAGTCACTTTGCGAGATCCACGAAAGGTACGACTCTCACAAAATTTTTGGCAAACCAATCTCCAGCACCGAAGCGAATCACACTGCGGGAATCCCTGCCGCCGATATCTACCAGCTAGATACTAATCTACATCCGGCTGCACAGCTATCCTTGCAATACGGCACCAGCAAAAACTTAAACGTTATAGCAATCTCTCTTCTCGACGCATCGGTCTAATCTGATTTACTGGCCACTGATAGATGGCCTGATCAATGCTTGTCTTTGATCATGACTGTGATGATGTAGGGTGAATTGACACTGCCCCTTGATTACAGACGTTTCATATTTATTTGCTGACCGCGAACCACCGGAAATCAGCGGTAGGCCGCAGCCAGTCTGGACGAGTTCCGCCATCCGCTTGGTCGAGGTATCTGGACCTATTCATTCTCTTGCAAACTCAGGGGTATGGCTTTATGAGGCAGTACTGACTAGCCCACTCATAACTCCGCTGCCGAGTACGACCAGCCAAGGTGGCAGCTTCCAGAACATCAAGGCTACCAACGCCATGAGGGCCAAGCCAAAGTCCTCCGGAGCGTGGATCGCACTCGTCCAAACCGGCTGATAGAGAGCGGCAAGCAATAGACCGACTACAGCGGCGTTGATGCCAAGCAGTGCTGCTTGTGTACGCGCATTCCGGCGTAGATGCTCCCAGAACGGTAAGGCGCCCACCACCAGTAAAAATGAAGGTGCGAAGATCGCCAGCAGGCAGATCAGACCTCCTACCCAACCATTGGGCGCCTGGCTCATCGAAGCACCAAGGAATGCCGCGAAGGTGAATAGCGGTCCGGGAACCGCCTGCGCGGCGCCATAGCCTGCCAAGAACACATCGCTGTCGACCCAGCCTGAAGTCACGACTTCGGATTGCAAGAGTGGCAGCACGACATGCCCGCCCCCGAAAACCAGCGATCCGGCACGGTAGAAGGCATCCATACTCGACAGCATCTGACTTGGTAACCACGTAGCCAGAAGAGGTAGGCCGAGCAACAGGGCAAAGAACAAAGTCAGCCAGCACAGGCCAGCGCGACGTCGGATGCCAATGGACAGCGGCTCATGGGCTCCGCACGGTTGCGGCTTGAATAGCAGCACGCCAATGACTGCGGCAAGCGCAATGACCCCTATCTGCGCCAAGGCGGATGGGAGCAGCAATACCAAGCATGTCGATGCTGCCATGATAGAAATACGTGGCACATCAGGACACAGATTGCGTCCCATACCCCACACCGCTTGGGCAACTACTGCCACAGCCACTACCTTCAAACCGTGCAGCACGCCAGCCGGCATGGCATCGCCATAGTTGGCGATGCCAAGTGAGAAGAGGATCAGGGCAATCGCCGAAGGTAATGTGAAACCTAGCCATGCAGCCAGTGCGCCGCCATAGCCGGCGCGTGTCAGCCCCAATGCGATGCCAACCTGGCTACTAGCAGGACCTGGTAGAAACTGACAAAGGGCAACCAAGTCTGCGTAACTGCGCTCGCTTAGCCACTGCCGACGTACCACGAACTCATCCCGAAAGTACCCCAGATGAGCGAGTGGGCCTCCGAAAGAGGTCAGACCCAAACGCAAAAAAATGAGGAAAACAGTCCAGCGTGAATGTTGGGGAGTATCAGTGATGCTTGTTTGATTCATAAGAGGCTGATCCAACATAACAATTCTTCGTCGCTGGCATGGCGCATCGGTAGTCGGCTAGCTATGCCATCGAATGCATCCGCCTTGAATAAGTGATCAGTGGGTCTGCTGTTTCATTTTGTGGTGTCTGGGCAGTCCTATCGAGATGAGCGCGGCGGTCAATGCGAACATGCTGGAAACCCACAAGCAAGCCTCCAACCCATAGGCCTGAAACACCCAACCTGACAGCAGCGTGCCGACCAAGCGACCGAGGGCGTTGGACATGTAGTAGAAGCCCACATCCAGGGACACGCCGTCTTCCTTGGCATGGCTGACGATCAGGTAGCTATGCAGCGATGAGTTCACGGCGAAGAGTACGCCGAACAGCATCAGCCCACCGAGCAGCACCATCTGAGCTGACCAGCCTACCGATAGGCCCAGGGCAATAAGCGCGGGCAATCCAGCCAGGGCGATCGCCCAGATAAAGGCCGCTCGGCCGTCAGGCACATGATCGCGCTTCTTGCCGGTAATGTGGGGGGCAAAGGACTGGACGATGCCGTAGCCGATGATCCACGCGGCCAAGAAGCCGCCGACCAGCCAGAAATCCCAGCCAAACGCGGTGCTCAGGTACACCGGCAGCGCTACGACAAACCAGACGTCCCGGGCACCGAAGAGAAACAGCCGTGCGGCCGAGAGGATGTTGATGGCCCGGCTCTTGGACAGCATGTCGCGGAACTTGGGTTTGGCCTTGGCTTTGCCCAAGTCCTTTTTCAGCAGCACCAGGCTGCCGATCCAGATCATGGCCAGTACTGCTGCCATGGCCAGCACCGCCAGGCTGAAGCCGAGCAACGCGAGCAGTGCTCCGCCGAGGAAGAAGCCCACGCCTTTGAGCGCGTTCTTCGAGCCCGTCAGGATGGCCACCCATTTGTAGAGAGTGCCTTGCTGGCTGTCCGGGACCAGGAGCTTGATGGAGCTCTTGGCGCTCATCTTGTTCAGGTCCTTGGCGATGCCGGACAGTGCCTGGACGGCCATCACCCACGGCACCGTCAGCCAGGCTGCCGGCACCGTGAGCATCAGCAGTGCAAAGACCTGCATGCCCAAGCCGATGTTCATGGTGCGGTTGAGTCCCAGGCGGGCGCCGAGGTAGCCACCCACCAGGTTGGTGATCACGCCGAACACTTCGTAGAACAGGAACAGCGCGGCGATCTGCAGCGGCGTGTAGCCCAGCGAATGGAAGTGCAGTACCACCAGCATGCGCAATGCGCCGTCGGTGAGGGTGAAGGCCCAGTAATTGCCGGTAACCAGCAGGTACTGACGCACTTCTGCAGATAGGGCTGACAACGCCTTCATGATCGCCGCTTACTCCGCTGCGCCGACCAGGCGTGCCAGTTCAACTGCACGGTTGGCGTAGCCCCACTCATTGTCGTACCAGGCGTAGATCTTCACTTGGGTGCCGTTGACCACCAGGGTCGACAGCGCGTCGATGATCGAGGAGCGCGGATCGGTGCGGTAGTCGATGGACACCAAGGGGCGCTCTTCGTAGCCCAGGATGTCCTTAAGCGGCCCTTCGGCCGCTGCTTTCAGCAGCGCGTTGACCTCTTCAGCCGTTGTCTCGCGTTCCACTTCGAACACGCAGTCGGTCAGCGAGGCGTTGGCCAGCGGTACGCGCACAGCGTGACCATTCAGCTTGCCGCGCAGCTCGGGGAAGATCTCGGCGATCGCAGTGGCCGAACCCGTGGTGGTTGGGATCAGGCTCATGCCGGAGGCACGGGCGCGGCGCAGGTCCTTATGTGGCGTATCGAGGATGCTCTGGGTATTGGTGAGGTCGTGGATGGTGGTGATCGAGCCGTGGCGGATGCCCAGGTTCTCATGAATCACCTTGACCACCGGGGCCAGGCAGTTGGTGGTGCAGGAAGCGGCGGTGACGAGACGGTGCTGCGCCGGGTCGAACAGGTGCTGGTTGACGCCCATTACCACGTTCAGTACGCCTTTCTCCTTCACTGGAGCGCAGACCACCACACGTTTGACGCCCTGATTCAGGTAGGCCTGGAGCACGGTTACCGACCTCATCTTGCCGCTGGCCTCGATGACCAGGTCGCAGCCCGACCAGTCGGTGTCTGCGATGGTCTTGTTTGCGGTGATCTGAATGCGCTTGCCGTCGATCACCACCATACTGCCCTCTGCACGGGCTTCACGGCGCCAGCGGCCGTGCACCGAGTCGAAGTTGATCAGATGGGCATGGGTCTCGGCGTCACCGGCCGGGTCATTGATCTGCACAAACTCGAACTCCGCCCAGTCCCAAGACGCGCGCAGCGCCAAGCGACCGATGCGGCCAAACCCATTGATTCCTACTTTGATTGCCATGTTTTTGTTCTCGCGTAGCCGTCAGGGGACGGTCAGAGGGTATTGGCGAACTGGTTTATGTAGTCGACGTGCGTTGGGTTCTGAATTGCCCGTGGGCGCAGGGCCTGGACCTGAGCAACAGCTTCCTGCACGGGAATACCGCACTCGATCATCAGGCGGGCCGCAAACAGGCCGGTGCGGCCGGAGCCGCCTTTGCAGTGAATGGCGATCGTCTTGCCAGTTATCACCAACTCTTTCAGGCGTTCCCGGTGGATCTCCCAGGCGGCAGCAAAGGGCTCGCCGGGTGCCTGGTCGTCTTCCACCGGCAGGTGGAACCATTCAAGGCCGAGCAGTTGGCACTCCTCGGGCAGCAGATCGATCTCGTTCTGCAGTAGTTCTTCACTCGGCATCAGGGTTACCAGCGCGCTCGCGCCGCCTTCGCGCAACGTTGCCAGTGCCTGAGATACCGATGTCTCCTTGGTCCCTGGGCACGGAGTGAAGATCAGTTGGCCGACCAGTTCGGAAGTAGCCAACACGGAATACGGGTGCAATTGCATGCTCACAGAGCCTCAAATGGATCGTTGATTGACACGCTTGGATAGTTCCTCTGCCGACTCCTTGCGCTCGGAGTAGCGATCGACGAGGTAGTCGGAGCGGTCACGAAGCAGCAGGGTGAACTTCACCAGCTCCTCCATCACGTCGACGACACGGTCGTAGTACGAAGAGGGCTTCATGCGGCCCGCCTCCTCGAATTCCAGATAGGCCTTCGGCACGGACGACTGGTTAGGGATGGTGAACATGCGCATCCAGCGGCCGAGGACACGCAGCTGGTTGACCACGTTGAATGACTGCGAGCCACCGCAGACCTGCATCACCGCGAGGGTTTTGCCCTGCGTCGGCCGCACTGCACCCATGCTCAGCGGAATCCAGTCGATCTGCGACTTGAACACGCCGGTCATCGCACCGTGGCGTTCTGGTGAACACCAGACCATGCCTTCCGACCAGAGCACCAGGTCGCGCAGCTCTTTGACCATGGGGTGGTCGTCGGGTACGTCATCCGGCAGCGGCAGGCCCGACGGATTGAAGATCCGCGTCTCGGCACCGAAGTGCTCCAGCAGGCGGGCTGCTTCCTCGGTCAGAAGGCGGCTGAAAGAGCGCTCTCGGGTCGATCCATACAGCAGCAGGATGCGCGGTTTGTGAGTGGACTGCTGCTCGATAGCCAGCTTTTCGGAAGACGGCAGATCGATCAGATCACTGTCGATGTTGGGGATATGGTGTTCGGTCATGATTTCACTCCTGGGACAAGGCACCAGATGGCTGATCGAACCAGCGACGCTTGAGCCACAAGGCAACGCCGACCAGGGAGATCAGTACCGGTACTTCCACCAAAGGCCCGATGACGGTGGCAAATGCTACCGGCGAGGCAAGGCCAAAAGTGGCAATGGCCACGGCAATGGCCAGTTCGAAGTTGTTACTGGCAGCGGTAAATGCCAGCGCGGTGGTGCGTGGGTAGTCGGCCTCCAGCAGCTTGCCCATCCAGAAGCTGATGAAGAACATCACCACGAAGTAGATGGTTAGCGGGATGGCTATGCGCAGCACATCCAGAGGCAGTTGCAGCACCATGTCGCCTTTCAGGCTGAACATAGCGACGATGGTCAGCAGCAACGCCACGAGCGTCAGCGGGCTGATCTTCGGAATGAAGCGCTCCTCGTACCACGCGGAGCCCTTACGGCTGATCAGGATCTTGCGGGTCAGGAAGCCAGCCAGGAATGGGATACCCAGATAGATCAGTACCGATTGGGCAATTTCGATGAAGCTGGTTTCGATGATGCTACCTTCCAGCCCGAACAGCGGCGGCAGAAGGCCCAGGAAGATCCAGGCATACACGCTGAAGAACAGAATTTGGAAGATGCTGTTGAAGGCGACCAAGCCCGCAACGTACTGGTTGTTGCCGCCTGCAATCTGGTTCCACACCAGCACCATGGCGATGCAGCGTGCCAAGCCGATGAGGATTAGGCCGGTCATGTACTCGGGCTTGTCGGAGAGGAATACGACAGCCAACCCGAACATCAGCACCGGGCCAATCACCCAATTCTGAATCAGCGACAAGGCGAGGATGCGCTTGTCTTTGAAGACCTGTGGTAGCTCCTCGTATTTCACCTTCGCCAATGGCGGGTACATCATCACAATCAGGCCGATGGCAATGGGGATATTGGTGGAGCCCACGGACAGGCTGTTCAGCCACGTCGGAAAACCTTCGAAGAAGCTGCCCAGGCCCACACCCAGGGCCATGGCCAGAAAAATCCACAGGGTAAGGTAGCGATCCAGAAAGGACAGGCGGCTCTTGCTCTTGCTCATGGTCATGCTCCCAGCGTGCCAATCAGTGCCAGCTCTGCTTTCAACTGCTCAGGACTCATGTGCTCGAACCGCAGGGCGAGGAATGCCCGAACGCGGTTACGAATGATTTCCACGGTGTGATCGAAGGCGCCTTCGATCAGTTCGGTACTCCCCTCCATGTCGGAAGGGTCTGCCAGCCCCCAGTGGGCTTTGATAGCAGGCCCGAAGAACACGGGGCATGCTTCACCGGCCGCTTTGTCGCAGACCGTGATCACAAAATCCGGGGCAAGCGACTGATGAGCATCGGTAGGCTTGCTGAAAAGACCATTCGTGCCAATGCCGGCTTTGATCAGAGTCTTTAGGCTGAGGGGGTGAACTTCGCCCTTTGGCTGGCTCCCAGCGCTATAGGCCTTGAAACCCTTCGGTGCCATGTCGTTGAAGACGGCTTCGGAAAGGATGCTACGGCAGCTGTTTGCAGTGCACAGAAAGAGAATTTTCATCGACGTATCCTTGGCGATATTCAGCAGCAGGCAGCGGCCCTTTCAGGTCGGTCACCCATTTGTTCAAGGCGTTTGGCGTCAGGGCTGAGCCAGTGGCGGTTTGAAGCGAGTGTGCTCTGCAAGATCTGGACGACCCAATCCGGGAGATTAGGGTGCAGGCGGTAGTACACCCACTGCCCTTGACGACGGTCTGCCAGTAGACCGCAGGTGCGTAGTTGGGCCAGGTGACGGGAAATTTTCGGCTGGCTTTCTTGTAGCGCACAGGTCAGTTCACACACGCACAGTTCACTTTCTTCGGTGATGAGCAGCAGGGTCCGGATGCGTGTTTCATCTGCCAGGCATTTGAAGACGGTAGTTGGGGTCAGATGGTCTGTCATTGCGATCTCAGCGCTTGGTTTTCACCAGAACGAACATCTTGATACGTTCATGGATTTCATGAAGGGTGTGACGGAAAGCGTCAGGCTTGCTGCTGGTGACGGGATCTTCGAAATGCCAAGAAAGGACCTCGCCAGCTTTCAACGACGTCATGCATTCCGCTGCCGACTTGTCACACAAGGTAATGACGTAATCGAAATGCTCACCTGAGAATTCGCCAATGGCCTTGCTGTGCAAGCCATCGGTGCTCACGTTCAGATGCTCAAGTGCCTCCAGCGTGCGTGGGTCAATTGAGGTGGGCTGGGTACCGGCACTAAACGCTTCGAAATGCTCGTCATCTGTGTGCTTAAGGAGGGCCTCCGCTAGCTGCGAGCGAGCGGCATTAGCGGTACAGACAAAGAGCACGCGGGTCTTGAAGGCCATGGGGGCACCTCAGGGCTTATTCGGAACATCAAATATATGTTTTTCCGTATGTTCCGTAAACAAAAAATATGCCTTATGAAGCCCAATGGCCTTCTGGTGGCGCCTCGGTGCAGGTTTTCTTGGTGCTTCGACGAGGCGGCGGATGTTTACATCTGATTACACGTATATTCAGGCTGCGTCATGAAAGTGTCATCGACAGCCCTTTAGGTTGCGTCCATTCCAACCCAACACAGGAACTCGTGATGAAAAAAATGACCCTCGCGGCTCTGGTCCTCTCCAGCCTTTTTGCCGGTGCTGCCAATGCCAGTCAGTACGACAAACCCGGTTTCGTTACCGAGGTCGAAGATGGGCGACTGTGGGTGTTCCGAGCGGATTCCCAGGAACTCAAAGACTTCAAGGCCAGCGGTGAGCCGGCCAAGCAGTTCACTGACATCGGTACCGGCCCTGAAGGGATGACCGTCAAAGCCGCGGACGAGCAGACCCTGAAGGAGTACCTCGAAACACTGAAAAAGTGATGGATCAGGACTACACTCAGGATTCATCCATGTAGTCCCCTTGGCCGCCTTCGGGCGGCTTTTTCCGTATCCGTTCGGGCAGCACATCTTTCTGACTAAATCAGGTGATGCGATGGCGTCCGGACGCCATTTTCTAGTCTGGCTATGTGAGGCCCATGCT
This sequence comes from Pseudomonas rubra, assembly GCF_028656935.1. Classification (GTDB taxonomy): domain Bacteria; phylum Pseudomonadota; class Gammaproteobacteria; order Pseudomonadales; family Pseudomonadaceae; genus Aquipseudomonas; species Aquipseudomonas rubra. The sequence continues at coordinate 3,505 of NZ_JAMDGZ010000009.1, read as the reverse complement.
ACGAGCCGCCCCTATTCCAATTCCACCACACAGAAGTCATGGAAAAATTGCGCCCCTTGGTACATCCGACAATGATCCAATCGGCGCGGCTCAAAGGGCTTGATCTGTTCAGTCCAGATTTTCCAGTGCAGCATCAGCTTTTTTGTAGTGTAAGCAGCTACTGACTTACGTATTTCTTCCCTAGCCTCATCTGCACTACCCCAGCGCCCCATCTTCACCCACTGACCCGGTTCCAACGCCTTGTAGTTTTCGAAGAGCTGCCTCTGGGCGATCATCCAGGTATGAAGTGCGTCGATTATCGGTGCTGCTTTTTCCTGCCGTATGCGCTGCCGGACATCCGGTTCCAGCTCGCGTGCCTCTCGTTCAACTTCGTACAAGGCCGCGATGTAGTGCAACGCTTTTTCGGCAATCTTGCTCTTGTTGGTGGCGTGCAAGTCGAAGAACTTTCGACGTGCATGGGCCAGCTGAAGGTGCTGACGGACAGCATGATCATCACCCCGACAAGTGCCGCCATTGGGATACTGGCGAGCCAATCGCCGAGGAACAGCATCATCGCCAGCAGTAGCACGCTGGCGCTTAACGTTGACAGACGCGTGCGACCTCCCGACTTCACGTTGATCATCGACTGGCCGACCATCGCGCAGCCAGCCATCCCGCCAAGCAGCCTCGCTGTGATGTTCGCGATGCCCTGTGCTTTACATTCGCGGCTCTTGTGGCTGTTCGTTTCCGTCAGATCATCCACGATGGTGGCAGTCATCATCGATTCCAGCAATCCGACGACAGCCAGCGCCGCCGACTAAAGCAGGATGATGAGTAAGCTCTAAGGGTCCAGCGGGACTTCCAGCCACAGGAAGATTGGCAGGCTATCCGGAAGCGAGCCCATGTCGCCCACAGTGCGGATATCCAGGCCGAGATACATCGAGGTCGCAGTCAGCACCAGAATGCAAACCAGTGGCGAGGGCAGAAGCTTGCCCAGAACAGGTACGTACGGGAATAGGCAAATGATCCCAAGCCCGGCAGCAGTCATGGCGTAGACCGGCCAGGTCACGTCGGTCAGTTCAGGGAGCTGGGCCATGAAGATCAGGATGGCTAGCGCGTTGACACAGCCGGTTACGACCGAACGTGAGACGAAGCGCATCAGTTCGCCCAGACGCAGGTTCCCGGCGAGGATCTGCAGCATGCCGCACAGAAGCTTTGCGGCCAGTAGATACCGCAGGCCGTGATCTGTGACCAGGTTGACCATGAGTACAGCCATGGCGCTTGTCGCTACGAAGATCATGGCTGCCCAGGCCTGATGCCAGTCTAGATACAGCAACTGCTACTAAACCTTGGCTGAGGCCACGTCCGATGGCCAGCAAGTTGTCAGGGCCGAGCGCCAGAACCAACAGCACGCAGGCGGCGGTATATGCAAACCGCACACTCATGCGGAACACGGCTTCTTCCCTAAGCCTGGTGAAGCCCCCATCCTGACTGTGGGTTGTGCTAATGGCAACGCGGGAGTTCACGGACTGCTTACTCAGCTGGGCTTGGGCATGCGCAGTTGCCAAAGTCAGTCACCAAAGCGATGTCCGCTTTGGGTGGATATATCCACCGGGCTTACATCTGGCCTTATGCTTACCTAGAGAATGCGGTGACCCGGCGGCCTTCCCAGAAGGTCGCAGATTAGCCAATAGCTGCCGCATCAGTGGATGCTGGCGTGACAGACACAAGGTGAGTTGGCACACGCTTACCTTTGAGCAATCTTTGAGTCGGCGGAGCAGTCGACTGCGGGTGAGAGGGGCTTGAGGTTCCCAAGCAGGAAGTCTCGTACTAGAAACGATGGGGATCGCGAACAAGGCATACTCGCACCGGCGTCAGGCAATATGCAGGCGGTTACGGCCTGTGTTCTTCGCGATGTATAGCGCCTGGTCGGCGCGCGCAATCAGTACCTGCACGGTCTCCAAGTCGCTGCCGCTGGCGTAGGCGATGCCGATGCTCACGGTGACCTGTGCGAAGGGGCTGTCGCGGTGGATTATAGGTTCATTGCCCAAGTATTCTAGTATCGTCCGAGCAACGGTGGCCGCTCCAGCACTGTCAGCGTCGGGCAGTATCGCCGCAAACTCTTCGCCCCCGTAACGTGCCAGCAGGTCGGGCGGTCGACGCATGCAAGCCGACAGCCGACTGGCCACTTGTTGCAGGCAGTCATCACCGGCCAAGTGGCCATAGCTGTCGTTGTAGCGCTTGAAGTGATCTATATCGATCATCATCAGCGATAAGGCATTGCCGCTTCGCCGAGCCCTGCTGGCTTCCTGGGTCAGGGTGTCATCAAAATTGCGACGATTGGCCAGCCCTGTCAGTGCATCGTGCATGGCTAGGCGCTCGAGCTGCTCGTTGCTGTCGAGCAATTGCTGCTGAGCCACTCGCAGTTCATCTTCGACCAGGCTGCGCCGAAGCATGGCGCGGATTAGGAGCCAACCGATGCCGCCGGTGAGCAACAATAGCCCACAGACCAACAGCACCGACAATTTGGCCTCAAACTGCCAGGCCGCCAGCGCCTCACGTTTGCCCAGCGCAACGGTCGTCACCAGCGGAAGTTTATCGCTCTTGCGATACGCATAAAGCCGCTCCACACCATCTAAACTAGAGGTGTAGGAGGCGGTCCCCACCGACCGGTCGACCAAGTACTTGGCGTAGATGGGCGAATTGGAGAAGTTGCGCCCCATGTCCTGTTCACGGAACGGGTAGCGAACAAGCATCGAGCCGTCGGTATAGAACAGCCCGATAGCTCCGTCGCTGCCGACATCGATCTGGCCGAACAAGCGCAGGAAGTTCTCGACACCCAGTGTTACTGCGACAACCCCTGCGAATTGACCGGCGGCATCATCGAATCGACGGCTAATAGTGATTACCCATTCCTGATTTGCGCTACTGCGGATGGGCAGGCCAACGAACGGCTCTCGCGAAGGATTGTCACGGTGATGGATAAAATAGACCAGGTCACTGCTGTTGGCACCGGTTTGGCTGGGCTGGTTGGAGGACATCAGCCAGAGCCCGTCCTTGCTGTACACTGTAACGCCACTCAACTGCGGCATCAGCGGTTGTTGTCGGCTCACCAATTGGCTGAGCCGTTCAATCTGCCTCGGCCCGCTTCCTTCAGTTTCCAGTCGTTCCACAAGCCCGAGCAAAAGCAGTGAGCTCTGCCGCACTATACCTTCGGAGTAGGTGGAGAGGGCCTGAGATAGGTTCAGGCCGTGCGTGTTGATTTCTTCTAGGGCGTGCTCGCGAGAGGCCATCACCTTCCACAACGTCAACGAAGCGAGCGAGAAGAATATGACCGATAGCAGAAGGACAACAAGGTTAATGTCACGCTTCACGTTAATACCTGATGGAAATCCGGATTCCGACGTTGGCGATCAGTTGCTGAAGGCCAAATCATGTCGCCACTCCTAGCGTGGGGCAAGGATACAGCGAGTCGCCATGAAACGCAGTGGTTGTAAACTCGGCCTTCTAGGGATTCTCCGATCAA
>NZ_JAMDGZ010000008.1 GCF_028656935.1 Pseudomonas rubra | reverse complement strand
GCACCACCGATGTTCAGGCCGCCGTGCTGGCCACCGAGATGTCGTTGCTGTGCGTCGGCACCCCAAGCAAGAAGAACGGCGACCTGGACCTGGTCTACATGGAAGCGGTATGCCGTGAAATCGGCTCCGCCCTGCGGGACAAGGCCAGCCGCCATACCGTGGTAGTACGCAGTACCGTGCTGCCCGGCACGGTCAAGAACGTGGTGGTGCCGATCCTCGAAAAATACTCCGGCAAACGCGCCGGCATTGATTTCGGTGTCGCGGTCAACCCCGAGTTTCTGCGTGAAAGCACCGCGATCCAGGACTACGACTTCCCGGCCATGACCGTGATCGGCGAGCTGGACAGCCATTCCGGCGACCTGCTGCAGTCGCTGTACAAGGGCCTGGACGCGCCAGTGATCCGCAAGTCGATCGAAGTCGCCGAGATGATCAAGTACACCTGCAACGTCTGGCACGCGACCAAGGTCAGTTTCGCCAACGAGATCGGCAACATTGCCAAGGCCAGTGGTGTCGATGGCCGTGAGGTGATGGACGTGGTCTGCCAGGACTACAAGCTCAACCTGTCGCGCTACTACCTGCGCCCGGGCTTCGCCTTCGGTGGCTCGTGCCTGCCCAAGGACGTGCGCGCCCTTACCTATCGCGCCGGCCAGCTGGATGTCGAGCACCCGCTGCTGGGCTCGATCATGGCCAGTAACCGTAACCAGGTGAAAAACGCCTTCGACCTTATCGCCCGCCAGGACAAGCGCCGCATCGGCCTGCTGGGCCTGAGCTTCAAGGCCGGCAGCGACGACCTGCGCGAGAGCCCGCTGGTAGAGCTGGCAGAAATGCTCATCGGCAAAGGCTTTGACCTGACCATCTACGACGCCAATGTCGAGTATGCCCGGGTATTCGGCGCCAACCGCGAGTACATCGAGTCGAAGATCCCTCACGTGTCTTCGCTGCTGTGCAACGACCTGCAGCAGGTGATCCGCGAAGCCGAAGTGGTGGTGCTGGGCAACAACGACGACCGTTTCGCCCAGGCCCTGGAGGCCAGCGCCGACAAGCAGATCATCGACCTGGTCGGCTTCATGGCCCATGCCAGCGATGCCCGGCAAGAAGGTATCTGCTGGTAAGGCCCCGCTACACCAGCCAGAAAGCAGTCCACCCAGAGAGTACCCGGCGATTCACCCAGGCTGCGCGCCTGACTGACTGCCTACCCGCTTGCCGCCCGGCCGACCCTGCCTTGGCCAGGCGCGAAAAGTGCGCATGTCATTCAGGCGGGCGCAGCCCGTACACAGGAGCAACGACTACATGGAACGACAGCAACAGCCGCCTCACCTGCAGACAGCCGCGCGCTTTTGCGCCTGGGCCTGCCTGTTCGGTTTGATCGCGCTGGCGTCGCAGATGGTCGCGCCGCAGTACCTGGACCCTGCGCACCACACCTTCATCTTCATCATCGGCACCCTGGGCATGTGGCGCTATGGCAACGCCATCGTCCACTACCTGCGCGGCATGTACTTTTTGCACTGGCGGTTCCCGCGCATCCGCAAGGCGGTCGAGCGCATGGGCGATGCGGCGCTGCCGGCGCACATGTTCATGGTGGTGACCAGCTTTCGCATCCCCACCCACACCACTTTCAAGGTTTACCAATCGGTGTTCCAGGAGGTGCAGCGGCTGCAGGTGCCTTGCACGGTGATCGCCTCGATCGTTGAAAAGGGCGACGAGCAGTTCATCAAACAGATCATGCGCAACGAGGTCAAGGACCGCGACGACATCAAGCTGGTGATCGTCCGCGCCCGTGGCACCGGCAAGCGTGACGGCCTGGCCCATGCCTTCCGCGCCCTGTCGCGGCAGATGCCGCTGGAGGATTCGGTGGTCGGCGTGGTCGACGGCGACACCATGATGCTGCCCGGCTGTGTCGAGCGCGCGGTCAAACTGTTCGCCTACCTGCCCAACGTCGGCGGCCTGACCACCAACGAGTTCTGCGAGGTTGAAGGCAGCAACCTGATGCGCCAGTGGCACTCGATGCGTTTCGTCCAACGGCACATCAACATGTGCTCTATGGCACTGTCGCACCGGGTGCTGACCCTGACCGGGCGGCTGTCGTTCTTTCGCGCCAGCGTCATGACCGACCCGGATTTTATCCGCGACGTCGAGGCGGACTTTCTCCAGCACTGGCGCCTGGGGCGTTTTCAGTTTCTGACCGGTGACGACAAGTCGTCGTGGCTGAGCCTGATGCGCGCCGGCTGGGACACCTTCTACGTGCCCGACAGCAACACCCTGACCGTCGAGCACCCGCCAGACAACAGCTTCTGGCGCGCCACCCGCCAGCTGATGTTCCGCTGGTACGGCAATTCGCTACGGCAGAACTTTCGCGCCACCGCCCTGCTCGGCCGCGCCCGCCTGGGCCTGTTCACTCTGTACGTGCTGCTCGACCAGCGGGTATCGATGTGGACCTGCCTGATGGGCCTGACCGCTTCGGTGGTGGCAGGCATCGTGTTCGGCATCCAGTACCTGCTGGTGTACCTGTTCTGGGTGCTGCTGTCGCGCAGCATCGTCACTGTGCTGTTCCTGTTTGCCGGCCACCCGGTCAGCCCGGTGTACCCCTTCGTTCTGTATTACAACCAGATCATCGGCTCACTGATGAAAGTCTACGCCCTGTTCCACATGGACCAGCAGAGCTGGACCCGGCAGAAAACCACACTAAGCAACGGCAGCGTCAGCTTCGATGCCGCCCTGAACCGCTGGTCCTCGAAGGCGATGCTGTTGTCATCCATCGCGATTTTCTTCGGGGTTATCTCGGTTCTTCTCGAACTCACGCAACGTTAAGGAAAGGCGCCTGCCATGAGTAGCTCAAGTACACCCGCAGTACCGGCCAACGTAGTCCACGAAGCGATCGACGAACGCCAGTACGTGCGCACCAAACTCAACGCCCGGGTCAAGCTCAGCGCGACCGGCCAGGCGCCGTTCGACAGCACCCTGCAAGACATCTCCCTGGGCGGCATCGGCCTGCTCCACGCCGAGCAACTGAAGATCGGCAGCCTGTACCACGCCTCGATCCAGCTGCGCCTGAACCAGGTCGACCTGAACATCGACAGCCAGATCAAGATCGTCTCCCAGCGCGACCAGGAGGTCGGTGCCCAGTTCGTCGAGCTCGACGCGCAGAAGCGCGACATCCTGCGCTACATCATCAGCGCCTACCTGTCCGGCGAGATCGCCGACATCAATGGCCTGTTCAACGTGATGCAGCGGGAAAACTACATCAAGGAGCGCAAGCACAAGTACGCCAGCCCGCGCAGCTCGAGCGAGCGCCTCAAAGCCACCCTCGGCACCTTGTTGTACGCCGCTGCGGGCATCGCCGCGCTGGGTTTTGTCGCCTACAAGTGCTACCTGCTGTTCTTCCGCATCCCGGCCGTGCAGGCCCAGGTTTCGGCCAATGCCCAGGTCATCAGCATGCCCGACAACGGCTATGTAAAGTTCCTCCTGGCACCGGGGCAGACCGAGGTCAAGGCCGGCCAACCGGTTGCGAACATCTCCACCCAGCTGGCCACCAGCTTCACCAGCCCGGCCGACCTCAAGGCGGTCGCCGACCTTGCGCCCGGCGACCTGCAGACCCTGCTCGGACGCGCCACCATCGAGACGGTAATCAACAGCCCGTGCGACTGCGAAGTCTACTTCCCCAGCAAGCCCCTGGACGGCTACGGCTACAAGCAGGCGCCCCTGGTGCATTTGCTGCCCAAGGATGAAGGCCTGTTCGTCACCGCTAACGTGCCGTTCGACAAGCTCGCCGACATCAGCCGGGTGAGTTCGGTGGAGCTCAAGGTGTTCGGCCTCGACCAGGCATACAGCGGCAAGGTCATCGATTCGCGCGTGGATGAGGCCAACAAGAACCTGGCCCTGACCATCGCCCCCGACAGCCCGCTGCCCCGCGCCGCCTACCAGAAACCGGTGGCGGTGGACCTGTACCTGGGCCTGCCGTTCACCGCTTCGCGCTAAGCACCTGCAAGGAAGGAAATAGGCAATGAATGCGAAGACGCCCTCCCGCCTGCTGCTGGCCAGCATCGGCCTGGCCTGCGCCAGCAGCGCCCTGGCCGGGCAAAGCCTGGAGCAGGTCCGCTACGCGCTGTACAAAGACCCCAGCGCCAATGTCAGTGCCGACCTGCGCGCCCTGGCCGAGCGCGGTGACCTGGCGTCCAAGCTGCTGCTCGGTGATGTGCTGGCCAACAGCGATGGCGCCAACCGCGCAGAAATCATCGGCCTGTACAAGGACGCCTTTGCCGACGGCCGTGGCCAGGTCCCGGCGCTGGCCTCGCTGGCGCGCCTGCTGGACCGCACTCCGAGCCTGCAAAAAGGCCAGCAGGCATGGATGGCCCAGGCCCTGATGCGCTACCCCGCGACTCTGGACCCGCGCAATGCCAGCACCACCCTGGAGGTGTTCCTGGTGTACCCGCAGTTGGTCTCCTCCGAGCAGGCCGGGCAACTGTTGGCGCTGTACCAGCAATCATGCCTGCTCAATTGTCGCCCCGAGCTGTACCAGGCGGTGCTGGCCGAGCGTCAGGGTGACCGCGCCGGCGCCGAACACTGGTACCAGCAGGCGGTACGTGTGGATGTGCGGGCGATCGATCGCTATTACCGTTTTCTTGGCGATGATCAGGACCGCGCCTTCCCGGCCTTTGCCCAAAGTCTCGAAGCGCTGCGCCCGACCCTGGCAGTCGAGATCGTACACCGCATCGGCTCGTTGCTCGACAGCATCAACAGCGTGCAGCGCGCCGAACAGGAAGCCGACCACTATCAGCGCCAAGCCAGCGCCATGGGCCCGGCGCGGGTGCAGCCGGACGCCGCGCAACTGGCCCTGGAGAAACAACGCAGCGATGCTCTGGACCTGGCCCGGGCGCAAGCCCATGGCTGGCGCGACAACGCTGTCGAACGCGGCTTTGTCCCGGCCATGGTGTCCAAGGCCAGCTTCATGATCTCCAACCCCACCGAGCACAATGCCGAAGAGACCCAGGCGCTGATCGACCAGGTCAAGCTGCGCGAGGCAAGCCGGGCCAAGGCCCTGCAGGCCTCGTTCTACATGGTCAACAACTGGCTGACCATGGACCCGGACAAGGCCCGCGCCTTGATCGACGAGTTGCTCGCCAGCCGCTACCCCGACGCCGAGCTGCTGCTGGCCGATTACTACAGCAAGGGCGTGGCCGACCAGCCCGACCAGGACAAAGCCCTGGAGATTTTCCAGGCCCAGGCTCAAGCCGGCTCCACCGCCGCCTGGTACCGCATGGCCACCTTGTACGCTTACGGGCGCGCCCTCTGCCATGACCCGGTCAAGGCCTACACCTATGCCCAGGTCGCCCTGGCGCTGGGCGAAAACGGTGCGCGCAGCCTGGTCAAGCGCCTGGAAAAGACCCTGAAAAAGGATGACATCGAGCGTGCCCTGGCGGCACGCGCCGATCTGTTGAAGGAGGCAACCCTGTGAAAGCCCATCACACCCTGTTCGGCGCCCTGCTTACCCTCGCCCCGCTGTACCCGGCGCAGGCCCTGGAAGAAGTCACCGGCCCCGAGGCCGACAGCAGCGAGCCGGTGCGGATCAGCGACGCCAGCACGCCGGTGATCACCTCCGAGTTGTTCAACAAGCTCACCGTGCAGACCGGTTACGGCCCGGAGAACGCTGAAGTCGGCCGTAGCCGCGAGATGTTCTACAGCCTGCGCTACGAGCCTTCGTTCGCCTGGTACTCACCGGAAAAGCGCTGGGCCAAGTGGATGGTCTATGGCCGCCTGTGGCTGAACTACGACTCCAGCGAGTCGGCCAGCGTGCAGAACGAAAATGCCAACAACCTCGACCGCGAACAGCCCGAAGGCTGGTACGCCGAGCTGCGCGAGCTGTATGTCAAACGCAACCTGCTCGGCGACGACCCGCGCTTCTCGCTGGCGGCCGGGCGCCAGCGCTATTTCGACGACTACGGCATCTGGTGGGACGACAGCATCGAGTCGCTGCGTTTGAACTACAACGACACCTTCTCCCGTGGCTTCGTTGCCGTGGCGCAGAAGTTCTACAACTACAACAGCGACGTCAATCGCCTGGCCGACAGCGAGGAGCGCACCACCTACCTGATGGGCGAATACGCCTACCGCTGGAGCGAGCACAACTGGGCCGGCTTGCGCCTGATGCACGAGAACGACCACAGCGGCCACGACGCCGAAGACCGCTATGACTTCAAGGGCATGCGCTACGGGCTGTTCTTCAAGGCCGACGACCTGAACGTGACGCCACTGTTCAGCGACTACCACCTGGAACTGGCGGGCCTGGACGGCAAGGTCGACAACACCGACGTCAACGGCGTTACCAGCACTGGTCACAATGCCAGCGGCTGGGCGGCCCTGGGCGAGATCGGCAAGCGCTTCCATGACCTGCCGTGGACACCCCGGGTGGCCCTGCGCGGCGGCCTGACCGACAAGCCGAGCAACGACAACGACGGCTTTCGCCTCAATGCCATCCAGTCCGACCGCATCACCCGCCAGGGCAGCTACAGCACGCGCCTGGCCAGCTCCTTCGTCAGCCTCGATCTGCGCAACCTGAGCTACTACGGCATCGCCCTGGAAACCAACCCGACACCCCGCAGCGCCCTGGACTTGCGCCTCACCGAGCTCAAGCTGCGCGACGCCAACGGCACCCTGCCCATCCGCCTTGAAGGCGACCAGCGCAGCGAGCGCAACCGCGCCATTGCCCAGGGCAACCACGGCGGCGGTAAGGATGTCGGGCAGATGCTCGACCTCAACTACTACTGGAAGATGTTCCCGGTGGCCATCGACGGCAAGCACCTGGACGTCAACGCCCTGGTCAGCGCCAGCTACCTCAACGCCGGCAACGCCCTGGACAGCGGTGATGACTACCAGCTGACCTTCGGCGTCGTGGTCAGCTACTAAGGACGCAGCCCAAGATGATCTTCGCCTCCAACGTCTTTCTGTTCCTCTACCTGCCGCTGTTCCTGGCCGTGTACTTTCTTGCCCGGGCGCCGTGGCGCTCGACGGTGATCGTCGCTGCCAGCTACATCTTCTACGCCTGGTGGCGGCCGGACTTCTTGCTGTTGTTCGTCGCCATCACCTACTGGAACTACTGGTTCGGCCTGCGCATCAAGGCGCGCCTGGATGCCGGCGACAAGCGCTGGGCGTTTCGCCTGCTGTGGATCGGCATCATCGGCAACCTGTCGACCCTGGGCTACTTCAAGTACGCCAACTTCGGCGCCGAGGTGCTGGCCGCCCTGCTCGCGCCGCTGGGCATCAATACCTTCACTCTGGAGACGATCTTCCTGCCGCTGGGCATCTCCTTCTATGTCTTCCATGCCCTGAGTTACATCGTCGACATCTACCGCAAGGACGCTACGCCGACCAACAACTTCATCGACTTTGCCGCCTTCGTCGCGCTGTTCCCGCACCTGGTGGCCGGCCCCATTCTGCGCTACAGCCAGCTGGCGCCGCAGCTGCGTCAGCGCAGTCATTCGCTTGAGCTGTTTTCCCTGGGCGTGTGCCGCTTCATGCTCGGCTTCATCATGAAGGTGCTGATCGCCGACCAACTGGCACCGATCAACGTGCTGTTCATCAGCGAAGGCACCCTGCAACTGAGCGATGCCTGGTTCGGCCTGGTGGTCTCGACCCTGCAGCTGTACTTCGACTTCGCCGGCTACAGCCATATGGCCCTGGGCCTGGCCTTGATGATGGGGTTCCGCTTTCCGGAAAACTTCAACCAGCCCTACGTGTCGCAGAGCATCACCGAGTTCTGGGCGCGCTGGCACATGACCCTGGCACACTTTCTGCGCGACTACGTGTACATGCCACTGGTGCGCAAGCGCATCGCCGGGGCGCTGCCGGCGCTGGTCTACACCATGCTGCTGTCGGGCCTGTGGCATGGCGCCAGCTTCGCCTTTATCTGCTGGGGGCTGTTCTTTGGCCTGGGCATGGTCATCGAGCGCAAATTCAACCTGGCCACCAAGGTCACCACGCCCTATCACCTGGGTCGCAACCTGCGCACCTTCGTGCTGATCATCCTGAGCATGCCGCTGTTCTTCACCAACGACCTGCGCCACAGCCTCGACATCTACCAGGCGCTGTTCGGCTTCAACGGCCTCGGTTCGCTGGAGCTGTACGTGCTCGGCGCTTCGAAGATGGCCATGTCGTTTGCCGCCATTGCCCTGTGCTGGCTGGTGCTGGCCGGCAGCAACAACGTGCGTTTCTACGCCGGTAACAAGGAGCAGTACTTCATGCGTCATGTCGGCGGCCTCAAGGCCCTGCTGCTGTGGGCCGGCTTCGCCCTGGCGCTGAGCAGCCTGGCGGCGCATTCGTTCTCGCCGTTTTTGTACTTTCAGTTCTAGGAGCGCGCCATGTACCCGGTCATGAATTCGGCCAGCAAGCTCAACGGCATTGCCTTCGGCGTGTTGCTGGCGGGGATGTTCGTCTACTCGCTGCCACCGGTGGTCAGTTTTGCCCGCAACCAGAGCCAGGCCTGGAACCTGTTCGTCGACGGCAAGCTGCTGCGCAAGTTCGAGCAGGTCTACGACAAGCGTTTTTTCCTGCGCGAGCCGTCGCTCGAGCTGTGGGCCAACGCCCAGTACCGGTTGTTCGACGAAGGCACCAAGGGCGTGGTGCTGGGCAACGACGGCTGGCTCTACACCAACCAGGAGTACCGGGTGCCGAACGACCTTGAGGCCAACCTCGACGGCCAGCTCAAGCAGATCGCCGCGATCGAGCAGCAGCTCAAGGCCCACAACAAGCGCCTGATCCTGTTGCCGCTGCCGATGAAAGTCGACATTTATGGCGCGCACACCGAACGCGCAATCGACCCACGGGCGATCAGCCTCTATGACCGCTTCGTCGAACGCCTGCAGGCACAGAACACCCCGGTTACGCCACTGCGTTCGGCGTTTCTGGCCAACCTTGCCGGCCCCGCGCTGTTTCTCAAATCCGACACCCACTGGAGCCCCGAAGGCGCGCGCCTGAGCGCCTACGAGCTGGCCCGCCAGCGTCCGGAACTGCTTGGCGACGAGCGCTACCTGTCGCACAAGGTCGCCGACAAGACGGTCAAGGGCGACCTGATGAACTACATCCAGTTCAACCACGCGCAGTTGGCGCCGCAGTTCGGCCCCAACCCGATCGCCCTGTACGAAACCGTCAAAGCGCAACAGGACGCCAGTGACCTGTTCGCCAGCGAACGCCAGAGCCTGATGTTGGTGGGAACCAGCTACAGCAAGATCGATGACTGGAACTTCACCGGCTTTCTCAAGGAAGCACTCAACCGCGACCTGCTCAGTGTTGCGGTGGAAGCCCGCGGGCCGTTCGAGGCCATGAGCCAGTTCCTTGCCAGCGACCAGTTGAGCAACCCCGAGATCGACACCGTGGTCTGGGAGTTCCCCCTGCGCACCCTGCTCGCCCACCGCCTCGGCTCCCTGAGCCGCCCCGGCCAGAGCCAACATTTCTAAGGAGAGACCGATGAATATCGCACTGCAACGCCTGCTCGTCACTTGCGCCCTGCTGCTGGGCAGCAACACTGTTCATGCCGCCGAAGGCAACGCCGACCTGTACGACGCCGTGGCACCCGCCGACTCGGCGTTCGTGCGCGTGCTCAACCTGTCCAGCAGCAACATCGACGTGACCCTGAGCGGCAAGATCAACGCGCAACGGGTCGCCGCCGGTCAACTCAGCGGCTACCGCTTCACCCCGGCCGGGGCGCACAAGATCGCCGTCGGCAGCACCGCCATCGAGCCGCAACTCAAGGCCAACGCTGCCAGCACCGTGGTCTTTGATGGCAGCACGCTGACCCTGATCGCCGACAAGTACGTCAATGAGCCGAAAAAAGCCCAGGTTGCCTTCTACAACCTGACTCCGGCCCAGGCCGCGCTCAAGACCCTCGACGGCAAGCACGTGATCGTCGACCCGCTGGGCAAGAACCAGACCGGCAGCCGCATGGTCAACGAGATAAAAATCGGCTTTGCCGCCTACGTCGATGAACAGAACGTGGCCAAATTCGATGAGCTGTTCCTGAAAAAAGGTCGCTCCTACAGCTACGTACTGCTGCCCAAGGGCGCCGGCTATCAGAGCATGAGCCTGGCCAACAGCATCGACCCGAGCGAGTGAACATGAAGCGCATTCTTCCCCTTGGCCTGGCGGCCCTGCTGGGCCCGCTGCTCAGCGCACCGAGCGCGGCGGCCGAACCCGCCAAGGCCAGTTGCACCAGCCTTGAATGCATGGTCTGCCCGGGCCTTGGCAACCCGCAGAACTACGCCGAAGGGCGCATGAAGCTGATGCGTGAAATCGTCCCGGGCAAGGAGCGCTGGCTGTTCCGCTCGGCCGTCGACCTGACCAACGATTTCGGCATCCCGGCGCCCATGCGCCCGGAGTTCGCCCGTTTGATGGCCGCGTTCCGCCAACAGGGCATCCACGTGGCCATGGCGGTGCAACCGACCCGTGGCCTGATGCACCGCGACAAGCTTTACCCCGACAAGCTGCACGGCTTCGACTTTGCCCGCGCCAGCGGCAACCTGGACAGCTACCTGCAGCAACTGCGCGCGGGCGGCGCGGTGGTGCCGCCGTTGATGCAACTGGTGCAGAACCCGCCCAAGGGCGAGTTCTTCTTTCGCCGTGACCACCACTGGACCCCGGACGGCGCCGAAGCCACGGCGCGGCTGGTGGCCGAAGAGGTACGTCGCCAACCGTTCTACGCCCAACTGAGTAAAAAACAGTACCGCACCGAGCCCGGGGTCATGGTGCCCAAGGACGGCACCCTGAACCTCGCGCTGAGCTATATCTGCGGCAACAACTATGGCTTCCAGTATGTGCGCGGCTACCAGACCATCCCCGAAGCCGACGGTGCCGAGGCGTTGTTCGACGATGCGCCGGACCCTGAGGTGATCCTGGTCGGCGACAGCAACGCCGCCGCCCGTGAAGACGAGAGCAAGCAGTTCAACTTCGACGGCTACCTCAAGCAGTACCTGCAAGTCGACATCCTCAACTACGCCCTACCCGGCGTTGGCCAGGACGGCTCGCTGCTCGAATACCTGCTGTCGGAGAACTACAAGCCCAAGGCGCCGCCCAAGCTGATCATCTGGGAACTACCGGCCAACTACCAGCTGGAGTCCGAGGCGATGTACCGCCAACTGATTCCGGCGGTCAAGGGCGGCTGCCCGGCGTCTACCCAGGTTCTGGCCAACCGTGTGCAGCGCCCGCCGCTGCGGGTCAACGAGCGCATCGAGCTGCTCAGCAACGCAGGCGAAGGACGCAAGAATCTAAACAGCGGTCAGGGCTTTCTCGACATCCGCATTAGTGACAAGAACGTCAAGGATTTCTACCTGATCGTCTATTACGACAACGGTGCCCGCGACAAAGTCTGGTTCCGCCGTGAAGCGGTGGTTACCGGCGGCCAGTATTACCTGGAGTTGAGCCGGGCCAAGGAGTTCACCGGGGCCAACCTGCTGTCAGTGTTCATGGAACCAACCAAGCCCGGCACTGCCGCCACCCAAGTGGAAACCCGACTATGCCTGTAAAGACCTGGGCAGCGCTGGGCCTGGGCCTGTGCGCCAGCCTGCAGCTGGCCAGCAGCCTGGCCGCCAGCTCGATCTGGCCGCCACGGGCCACTGCGCAGTCGGCGATGATCGCCGACTACCGCACCTTGAGCTGCAGCAAGCCCGTACCGCCGCCCTACACCGGCAGCTTGCAGTTGCAAAGCAAGTACGACCAGCGCGATGCCAGCAAGTCGACCCTGCGCAGCAGGCCGGACGCCAGCAGCGAACAGATCGGCAAGCAGGTCAAACCCTTCATTGGCGGGCTGATCTACGCCAGCAAGCGCTTTGTGCGGGCGAAAAATCCGCAGGAAGCGAACATGGCCCTGGCCTGCCAGGACCAGTGGCTGGAGCGCTGGGCCCAGGCCGGCGCGCTACTCACCCCCGACGCCAGCAGCACCGGCATGGCCGCGCGCAAATGGGCGGTAGCCGCCATGGCCTCGACCCTGCTGATGACCCAGGCCGCCAGCGACGCCGAGCTGCAACTGACGCCAGCGCAGAAGGCCTGGTTCAGCCAGCTGGGCGAACGCATCATCGCCGAGTACCAACCGCGTCGCGCGCCCGGCTTTACCTGGTTCAACAACCATGACTACTGGGCGGCCTGGGCCGTGGCGGCAACCGGCATGCTGGTGCAGCGCGACGACTTCATCCAGTGGGCCGACGGCAACCTGCGCCGTGGATTGCAGCAGGCGGTGAGGTCCGCTGATGGCAGCTACGCCTACCTGCCCCTGGAAGTGGCGCGCGGCAAACTGGCCGCCACCTACAGCCAATACGCCCTGGTGCCGCTGGTGCTGCTGGCGGAATCGGCGCGAGCCAACGGCCTGCCGTGGAGCAATCACGATCAGCAGACCCTGGAACTGCTGGCCAATTTTGCCGCCCGCAGCATCCTCGACCCCGACGGCCTTCCCGAGCTCAAAGGCCAGTCGCAGGTCGACGTCGCCCCCTACAAACTGGCCTGGCTGATCCCTTTCCTGCAGCGCGCCCCGGGCCACCGCCTGGCCCGCCAGCTGTATGACAGCGAAGATGGCGAAGTCGACAACTACAGCCAGATCGGCGGCCCGCTCAAGCCGTTCTATCCCAAACTGCCGTAACCCAAGGACGAACCGTCATGGCCATGCTTGCCCGCCCGCTTACCCTTTCCTGCCTGGCACTGCTGTTCAGCGCCATGGCCCAGGCCGCCAGCCAGAGCTTGCCGCTGCAGCAATCGCTGAGCACAGTAAGCAGTGCCGACCACCAGCGCGACCTGCAGCAGTTGCAGCAACAGCTCAGCCAGGCCGTGCAGTTGCAGGTCGACGAACGCCCGCGTCCGGCGGGTCGCGCCAGTGTCAGCCTGCAACCGATGTTCTCGTCACAGGCCGGCAGCTGGCCGTTCGAACCCTTGGTCAACAATGGCCTGTTCCGCGCCATCGCCGGCTACCAGGCGCATCACCCGCAAGCGCTGCTGGTGCGCGGTGGCAGCATTACCCTGGCGCAGTTGCACGATGCCCTCAACGACCCAAAGATCCTCAAGCGCTACAAGGACGGCTACCTGCTCAGCTACCCGCTGGTGATCGCCAACGACGGCGGCCTGCTGCTCGAAGGCACCAGCCTGTACCTGTACAGCTACTCCGGCACGGCGCTGATCAACCAGGGCTGGTTGGGCTTGAACCAGTCGCACCTGGAGAGCGTCGCTGGCGACAAACCCGGCAGTACCGACCGCGCCTGGCGGCCGTTCGTGGTGGCCTGGGCCGGTAGCCACACCCAGGTGCTGGGCTCGACTCTCAAGCGCCTGGGCTACAACGCCAACCTCTCGCGCGGCCTGACCACCGCCCTGAGCAGCCAGCAAGCAGCGTCCACCCGCCCGGCCACGCTGATCATCCGCGACAGCCAGTTCAACGAGCTGTCCAGCGCGGTAGAGCTGCAGCACAGCTGGGCGCAGATCGATAACAGCCAGTTCAATCAATCCCAGCAGTACGCCATCGATGTGCGCGACAGCCAGGTGACGCTGCGCAACAACCAGCTGCGCGGCATCGACAACAACAGCGGCATCCGCCTGCGCGGCCAGACTCGCGGGCGCATTGAAGGCAACCTGATCCTGGGTGCGTACAAGGCGGCGATCGAGGTCAGCGAACAACAGGGCGCCCTGCTGCTGAGCGCCAACCTGATCGGCGACAGCCGTGGCAACGGCATCCAACTGCGCAACCTGGCGCCAACGCCTGCCGCGCCGCTGCTGATCAGCGACAACCTGATCGGCAACAGCCAGGGCAGCGCCGTGGATGCCAGCGAGGTCGGCGCCGTCAGCCTGATCAACAACCGCATCGGCAACACCCCCGAATACGCCGTCAGCCTGCGCAACGCCACACCACTGGCCGGCCCCCTGACCTTGAGCGGCAACACCCTGGGCAAGGCCGGCAAGGCGCTGGTGCGGGTCGAGGGTATGCAGCAGGTGGTGCTGGGGCCGAACACCTTCGAGGGCAAGCCAATCCTGCAGAACCTGCTGATAGGGGATTTGTTAGCCGTACAGGGGCCACTGTTACAGGCGCTCCAGCGCCCGGGTTGCGTGGTGCGGGTCGAGCTAGTCAATCGCCCGCTGCATGCGCACAAAGCACTCGTCTTCGCCGACACAGACAAAACCCTGGCGCAGGTACAGGAGCCGTGCCGGATTGCTGCTGAACACCATCAAGCGCAACAGGGGCAAGTGCCGCTGCCGGGCCCAGTCAGCCAGTTGCGTTAATACCCAACTGCCGATGCCCCGGCCGCGACAGCTTTCCAACAGGTGCAGTTCACGGATGAACAAGGCCTGGCGGTCCTGGCTGAGGCTGAAGTAGCCGACCGGTTGCTGGTCTTCGCAGATCAGCCATTGCTCGCGCCATTCCCAGGCCTGGTCAAAGGCCTCTTCCTGCCAGAGCAGGTCGAACTCGCGGTAATAGGGCAGCATGGCCCGACGGGTGAGGTCGCGGGCGAAGGTGCGGTGCTGGTCGGTGGCGGGGGGCAGTTGCAGGATCATCAGAGAAACCTGTGGGAGCGGGCTTGCCCCGCGATACTGTTCAAGATTCGAATTCATCGGCATAGCACACCGGCGAACTCCCCGGCCCCCGACGCTCCAGCTCATCCTCAAGCCATTGCGCCAGCACCGTGGCATTGTTGCGTGCAGTGTCCTTGCCGGCATACAGCAAGGTCAGATCACCCTGCGCGGCCATGCCCAGCAACTTCCACCAATGCGTCGGCTGCGCGTTCAGTTCCTGGCGGTAGCGCTCGGCAAACCCGGAGAAATCCACTTCACCGGCATGAAAGGCCTGGCGCAGCAGCGTTGACGGCGCCACCTCAGGCATCCACACCGCCTGCAGCTCCTCCTTGCGCTTGTTGCGCGGCCACAACCGGTCGACCAGCACGCGCCGGCCATCGCTGGCTTCAAGCGGATCATAGACGCGTTTGCAGCGGATCATCACTTCGCTCCCGCAGAGGGTGCATAGATCCTAGGACTTTCCTTGACCGAGGTCACGGTGCCGTCAGCGATTGTTTTTATCATGGCCAGGCAAGGCTTGATCCTTTCTGCTAACCCGGACCCGTCATCATGACCACCCCGACCCTGGCTGGCAGCCCATCGCTGACCAACCACGACCCACGCCCGCGTCTCGATCACAAACCCGGCCGCACCACCCTGACCCTGTTTTTCGGCTTGCTCGCGGCAGGCCTTGTGTATACCGGCTGGAGCCTGTTCCGCGACATCGATGCCACCGGCACCGTGGTCACCACCTGGACGCCCTTTTTATTGCTCGGCCTGGCGTTGCTGATTGCCCTGGGCTTTGAGTTCGTCAACGGTTTTCACGACACCGCCAATGCCGTCGCCACGGTGATCTACACCCATTCGCTACCCCCATCGGTGGCCGTGGTGTGGTCGGGCTGTTTCAATTTTCTCGGCGTACTGCTGTCCAGCGGCGCGGTGGCCTTCGGCATCATCGCCCTGCTGCCGGTGGAGCTGATCTTGCAAGTCGGCTCCTCGGCGGGCTTTTCCATGGTCTTCGCCCTGTTGCTGTCGGCGATCATCTGGAACCTGGGCACCTGGTGGCTGGGCCTGCCGGCATCCTCCTCGCATACCCTGATCGGATCGATCATCGGCGTCGGCATCGCCAACGCGCTGATGCACGGGCGCGACGGCATCAGCGGGGTGGACTGGAGCCAGGCCAGCAAGGTCGGCTATTCACTGCTGCTCTCGCCCCTGGTGGGCTTTGCCTGTGCGGCGCTGTTGCTGCTGGCCCTGCGCATGCTGGTCAAGCGCCGCGAGCTGTACCAGGCGCCGGTCGGCAACACGCCACCGCCCTGGTGGATTCGCGGGCTGCTGATTCTCACCTGTACCGGGGTGTCCTTCGCCCACGGTTCCAACGACGGGCAAAAAGGCATGGGCCTGATCATGTTGATCTTGGTCGGCACCCTGCCCATGGCCTACGCCTTGAACCGGACCATGCCGGCCGAGCAGTCACTGCAGTTCGCCGCCGTGGCCGAAGTCACCCAGCAGGCCTTACAGCGCAGTGCGCCGCACGCCGCCGTGGACGACCCCCGCCAGACCCTCAGCGCCTTCATTCGCCAGCCGCAGGCCAGCGCTGAACTACTGCCCGCCCTGGCAGAGCTGGCCGGCATGATCGGTACCGAGGTCAGGGGCTATGGCTCGCTCAACCGGGTACCCGCCGAGGCCATGGCCAACGTGCGCAACGACATGTACCTGACCTCCGAGGCCATCCGCCTGATCGACAAGCACCAGTTGGGCAACTTCGATGCAGATACCCAGGCCAAAGTGCACCTGTTCAAGCAACAGATCGACAGCGCCACCCGCTACATTCCGCTGTGGGTGAAGATCGCCGTGGCCATCGCCCTGGGGCTTGGGACCATGGTCGGCTGGCGGCGCATCGTCGTGACCGTTGGCGAGAAGATCGGCAAGACCCACCTGACCTACGCCCAGGGCGCTTCGGCCGAGCTGGTGGCGATGTGCACCATCGGGGCTGCGGACATGTACGGGCTGCCGGTGTCGACCACCCACGTGCTGTCGTCCGGGGTGGCCGGGAGCATGGTCGCCAATGGCTCGGGCCTGCAGATGCGCACCGTGTTCAACCTGATGATGGCCTGGGTGCTGACCTTGCCGGCGGCGATTGTGCTGGCCGGGGGGTTGTACTGGGTGTTGCGGCAGGTGTTCTGATCTGACTGTACCGGCCTCATCGCGGGGCAAGCACGCTCCCACAGGTTAGCGCCGTGCGACCATCACCCAGTCCCGTTGCCACTCCGGGCCGCACTCGAACAGTGCCTCGCCAACCTTGGCAAAGCCATTGCGCTGGTAGAAACGGATGGCCCGGGCATTCTGTTGGTTGACCGTCAGGCGAATGGCCCCGCACACCTGCGCCAAGGTGTCGTCGAGCAACAGCTGCGCAGCTCCGAGGCCATGTTGCTCGGGCAGCACATAGCAGCGGCTGAGCTCCGGCAGGCCGTCCGCCTCGGCAATCCCCAAAACCTGGGGTGCAGTGTCGATCAGGCTGTAACCCACCACTTTACCCAGGTGTTCCAGCACCCGTAGGCGCTTGCGCCGGTTGAGCAGGTGCAGGACAAAATGCTCGGGCTGCAACTGGGTGTCGATGTACTCCTGCAACGCTTGGGCGGCAGCGTCCGGGGGGCTGGCCAGGGCGAAGGTCTGGCCGGCGACATGGCTGAGTGCCTCGGCATCACTGGGCCGGGCAACACGGGTAGTGAAGGGCATGCAGCAACATCCTGTCGATCGGGCGATACCTGCATGGTAGCCCGATCCCTTAGAAGGCAAAACAGGAACAACCAAAGGCGCCCCAAAAGCCCTGAAAATCACTGACCGGTACCGAAGACTGCCGAGCGCGCTGATGGTGGTGGGCATGCACCGCACAGGCACCCACGCATTGATGCACCTGGGCGGTGAGCGCAGCGCCCTGGCGCCAGTGCCCCGGCACCTTGGCCACCGGCGACCAGTCGGGCAATACCGGCAGCGTCGGCGGGTCGAGCCGGGCGAACTCGGCGGCGCCGTACACCACCTTGCCATCGACCAGGGTCAGCACCGACTCCAGGTGCTTGATCGCTTCGGCGTCGATGCTGAAATAGTCGGCGCTCAACGCCGTCAGGTCCGCCAGTTGACCGACCTTGATCTGGCCCTTGGTGCCCTGCTCGCTGGAGAACCAGGCGCTGCCATGGGTGAACAGCGACAGCGCGGTGTCGCGGTCCAGGCCCTGCGGGTACAACTCCAGGCCGCCGACGGTACGCCCGCTGACCAGCCAGTACAGCGAGGTCCAGGGGTTGTAGCTGGACACCCGGGTGGCGTCGGTGCCGGCGCCGACCGGGATGCCTTCACCAAGCATGCGCTTGATTGGCGGCGTGTGCTGGGCGGCCTTGGCACCGTAGCGCTCGACGAAGTATTCACCCTGGAAGGCCATGCGGTCCTGAATGGCAATACCGCCGCCCAAGGCTTTTACCCTCTCGATGTTCTTCGGGCTGATGGTTTCGGCATGGTCGAAAAACCACGGCAGGCCGTTGAAAGGGATATCGCGATTAACCTTCTCGAACACCTCGAGCATGCGCGAGATCGACTCGTCGTAGGTGGCGTGCAGGCGAAACGGCCAACGCTGCTCAACCAGATGGCGCACCACCGGTTCTAGATCGCCCTCCATGCTGGCGGGCAGGTCCGGACGCGGTTCGAGAAAGTCCTCGAAGTCGGCGGCGGAGAACACCAGCATCTCGCCGGCGCCGTTGTGGCGCAGAAAGTCGTCGCCCTGGCCGTACTTGACACTGCTGGTCCAGTTTTTGAAGTCGGCCAGTTCTTCCTTGGGCTTTTGGGTAAACAGGTTGTAGGCGATGCGCACGGTCAACTGACTGGCCTTGGCCAACTGCTCGATAACCGCATAGTCATCAGGGTAATTCTGATAGCCACCACCGGCATCGATGGCGCTGGTCAGGCCCAGGCGGTTGAGCTCGCGCATGAACTGGCGGGTCGAGTTGACCTGGTATTCCAGCGGCAGCTTCGGCCCCTTGGCCAACGTCGAGTAGAGGATCATCGCGTTGGGCCGGGCGATCAACATGCCGGTCGGGTTGCCGTTGACATCGCGCTGGATCTCGCCTCCCGGTGGGTTGGGCGTGTTGCGGTCGTAGCCGACCACGCGCAGGGCTGCTCGGTTGAGCAGGGCGCGATCGTACAGGTGCAGGACGAACACCGGCGTGTCTGGCGCTGCCTGGTTCAGCTCGTCGAGGGTCGGCAAACGGCGCTCGGCGAACTGGAACTCGTTCCAGCCCCCCACCACCCTCACCCACTGCGGCGCGGGCGTGCGCAAGGCCTGTTCCTTGAGCAGGCGCAAAGCATCGGCCAGCGACGGCACGCCTTCCCAGCGCAGCTCCAGGTTGTAGTTCAGGCCACCGCGGATCAGGTGCAGGTGCGAATCGTTGAGCCCGGGGATCACTGTGCGTTGCTTGAGGTCGATGACCTGGGTCGCCGGCCCGCGCAAGGCCATGACCTGGGCATCATCGCCCACCGCCACGAAGCGTCCATCGCGAATGGCCACCGCAGTTGCTTGCGGCCGCTCGCGGTCTACCGTGTGCAGCAGACCGTTATGCAGGATCAGCTCTGCCGGCACGGCCGTTTCAGTACCGCGCAGAATGGCTCCGGCGGCCAGTGGTGCCGTCGAGTACATGGCCCCGGCGGCGCCCACCACGGAACTGGCGGCGATAAAACGGCGGCGACTCTGCTGATCCTGGTTCATGGCGGCTCCTGAGGCGCGGCATTGCCGGGCGAACAAAAGCTAAACGATAGACCAGCGCCGACGCCGTACCAGTCAACGCCGACGAAACAACGGCCGCGGCTCGATCACCGAGCGCCCATACAGCACGCTCATTCCCGCCAGGCCCTGCAAGGCGTCCGTGGCGCATTTGTCTTCACGCACCGCGTAGCTGTCAAAGCCGCACTGGCGCATATGGCTGAGCTGGTCACGCAGCACATCGCCAATGGCGCGCAGCTCGCCATGCCAACCCAGGCGGGTGCGCAGCAGGTAGGCCTGACTGTAACCACGGCCGTCACGAAAACTGGGGAAGTCGACAGCGATCAGTGGCACCTGGGCCAGCCACGGGCGCAGCGGCTCGACCTCATCATCTGGCCCCAACCACAAGCCGTCACGGCCCGGCAGGCGCTGGCCGCGACAGGCCAGCCAGCTGGCCAGGGGCAAGATTAGCAGGCCGTCGGGCAGCGCTTCGCCAGGTTCGCGCAACAGCTGCCAGGGATCTTGCTCGATCAACTGCGCCTCACCGTTTCGCAGGGCAATCACATTACGCATATCAACTCCTCCGGACGCTTGCCGTAGACCCGTTCCTTGAAGGGTTCCAGGCCGACCCGGCGGACGGTGTCGACAAACGGCTCGTCGAGCTCGCGGTAGGCGCAATAGGTGGCGATGATCTGTTCGATCACCCGGGGAATCTGCGCGGCGCTGAATGACGGACCGATAACCTTGCCCAAGGTGCTGTGCTTGCCCTGGGCGCCGCCGAGGGTCACCTGGTACCACTCGCTGCCGTTCTTGTCGACACCAAGGATGCCGATGTTGCCGATGTGGTGATGGCCACAGGCGTTGATGCAGCCAGAGATGTTCAGGCTCAGTTCACCCAGGTCATGCAGGTAGTCCAAGTCATCGAAGCAGCGCTGGATAGACTGCGCGATAGGGATCGAGGTGGCATTGGCCAGGGCGCAGAAATCGCCACCCGGGCAGGCGATGATGTCGGTCAGCAAACCGATGTTGGCAGTCCCCAGGCCGCGCTCGCAGGCCAGGCGCCAGAGTGCATGCAGGTCGCGCTTGCGCACGTCGGGCAGTATCAGGTTCTGCTCATGGGCAATGCGGATCTCGCCGAAGCCGAACTGCTCCGACCAGTCGGCCACCGCCTCCATTTGCTCATCCGTCAGGTCGCCCGGTGGCGAGCTTTCCCCCGGCTTGGTCGAGAGCACCACACTGGCGTAACCGGGGACCTTGTGCGGCTTGACGCAGCAGGCCACCCAGCGGGCGAATGCATGGTCCTGGGCCAGGTGCGTGTCGTAGGCCAGCTCTGTGTCGACGACGCTGTCGTAGGCCGGTGGTTCGAATGCGCTAGCGACGCGCTGGAACTCGTCCTCGGTGAGTTGCGCCGGGCCGTCCTTGATGTGCTGCCACTCCTGCTCCACCTCGTGGGAGAACGCCTCGATTCCCAGCGCCTTGACCAGGATCTTGATCCGCGCCTTGTACTTGTTGTCGCGCCGGCCATGGCGGTTGTAGACCCGCAGGATGGCCTCGACATACGACAGCAGGTGCTGCCACGGCAGGCCCTCGCGGATCTGCAAGCCCAGGATCGGCGTACGCCCCAGGCCGCCGCCGACCATGACCCGCAGGCACATCTGGCCATGGCCGTCGCGGTACAGGTAGAGGCCGATGTCATGCATCATGATCGCCGCGCGGTCCTCGATGGCCGAACAGATGGCGATCTTGAACTTGCGTGGCAAGAACAGGAACTCGGGGTTGATGGTCGACCACTGCCGGAGGATCTCGGCCAGCGGCCGCGGGTCGAGCAGCTCATCGGCGGCGACCCCGGCAAAGGCTTCGGTGGTGATATTGCGCACGCAGTTGCCCGAGGTCTGGATCGCATGCATCTCGACCTCGGCCAGGCGCTGGAGGATATCCGGCACCTGGGCCAGCTCGATCCAGTTGAACTGGATATTCTGCCGGGTGGTGAAGTGTCCGTAGCCGCGATCGTATTCTCTGGCGATCTGCGCCAGGGTACGCATCTGCTGCGCCCCCAGGGTGCCGTAAGGGATGGCCACGCGCAGCATGAAGGCATGCTTTTGCAGGTACAGGCCGTTTTGCAGACGCAGGGGCAGGAACTCTTCTTCACTCAGTTCGGCAGCCATGAACCGGCGCACCTGATCGCGAAACTGCGCCACGCGCTCGAACACCAGCGCACGGTCATACTCGTCATAGTGATACATGGTTCGGACCTCATCAGGGAGGCCCTTACTATGGCTTTTGGGTGTACTGAGTTACAGATTCAGGTTAGCAGGATTAATACGGATCAGATGAGCTGGGCGCCTCACCTGGCAAGGCCCTTCGCCTGACGCTGGCGGTACATCCCCGGCGTCATCTGCGCGTAGCGCGCAAAGAAGCGGCTGAAATACGCCGGGTCCTTGAAGCCCAGGCTGTAGCAGATCTCGTTGGCCGAACGGCCGGTGAACAACAGCATGCGCCGTGCCTCCTGCATCAAGCGTTCAAGAATCAGCCGCTTGGACGGCAGGTCGGCGATGCGCCGGCACACTTCGTTGAGCCGCGCCTCGGTGACACCCAGGCCCTGGGCGTAGCGCGCCAGCGGCCAGTGTTCTAAGTAGTGGGCCTCGATCAGTTCGTTGAAGCGGTGGAACAGTTGCAGGTCGTCATGCTGGGTCTGGCGTGCCGGCAGCGAGCGCGCGCACAGGCGCAGCAGGCTGGTCATGATCAGCCGCGTCAGGCTTTGCAGCGCCGCCTCGCGCCCGGCCTGGCTGGCGTTGATCTCGCTGTGCAACTCATCGAACAGCAGCGCCAGACGCCGCGCCTCGGCGGCGAATTTGGGTTCCAGGCCGCTCAAGGCGACACAAACCGGAGCCACCTGCGGCCCCGGCGCCAGGCTGGGATCGGCTTGCAGCAATTGCCAGACCAGTTGCTGGCGCACGGTCAGGACATGGCCGTCGGCATCGGGCTCGGTGACGAAGGCGTGGGGGACGGTCGGCGGCGTCAGAAAGAACATCGGCCCCGATTCAACATACTGCTGATCATCCAGGTACACCCGCACCGTACCGCTATTGACGTAATGCACCTGGAAAAACCGGTCATGGCGGTGCACCGGCATGTTGCGACCAAAGAACCCGGCCAGGTTGCCGAGCTTGTCGTAATGCACCTCGGCATCGCTGTAGCGCTGATCGTAGACCTGGCCGATGTTGATGTTGGGGATTGGCTGGCGCTCGCTCATGGCCCTGCTCGCTGTTCTTGTTGTTGTGCCACCAGCTTACTCCTGCAGCAAGCCGCTTGCATTTCGTTAACATCTTAATTATAACGTTAACACATTAACAATTATTCGAGCAGGGACCCTGCCCCTGCCCCAGCCAGGAGAACCCCATGAGCCGTGCCTTGCACGATGCTGCCAGCGGTACCCTGTTCGGCGTTGCGCTGAACTACCAGGGGCTGCTTGACCAGCATCTCGCCGCATTCGAGCAACCGCCGTATCAGAAGCCGCCGGTCAAGCCGGTACTGTTCATCAAGACCCCCAACACCCGTAACGGCCACGGCCAGCCGGTGGTCTATCCGCACGGCATCGGGCACCTGCAACCGGGCCCGGCCCTGGGGGTGGTGATTGGCAAGCGCGCCACCCGGGTCAGCGTCGACAACGCCCTGACGCATGTCGCCGGCTACACCATCGTCAATGAATTCAGCCTGCCCGAAGACAGCTACTACCGCCCGGCGGTCAAGGCCAAGTGCCGCGACGGCTTCTGCGCCTTGGGCCCTGAGCTGGTGCCGGCCGCGCAGGTTGCCGACCCGCAGCAATTGAGCATCAAGCTGTTCATCAACGGTGAACTGCGCCAACACAACAGCACCGCCAACATGGTCCGCAGCATCGCCCAGCTGATTAGCGAAATCAGCGAGTTCATGACCCTGCATGAAGGCGATGTGCTGATCACCGGCACCCCGGAAGGCCGCGTCGATGTACTGCCGGGCGATCAGGTTGAAGCCGAGATCAGCGGCCTCGGGCGCCTGACCAACAGCATCGTTGCCGCCCAGGAGAGTCGCTGATGAAACACGCACGTATCCGCTACCAGGGTGAAGTCCACGCCGTCACCGTCGAGGCCGACAATGCCGTGCGCCTGGCTGATGGCCGGCTGTTGCCGGAGCAGCAGGTCGAGTGGCTGCCACCGGCCACCGGCAGCATGTTCGCCCTGGGCCTGAATTACGCCGACCACGCCGCAGAGCTGACCTTCACCCCGCCTACCGAGCCGCTGGCGTTCGTCAAGTCGGTGGGCACCTATACCGGCCACAACCAGGTCAGTTGGCGCCCGGACAACGTCGCCTACATGCACTACGAGTGCGAGCTGGTGGCAGTGATCGGCAAGCCGGCGCGCAACGTCAAGCGCGAAAATGCCCTGGAGTACCTGGCCGGCTACACGGTGTGCAACGACTACGCCATCCGCGATTATCTGGAGAACTACTACCGGCCCAACCTGCGGGTGAAAAACCGCGACGCCACCACCCCGGTCGGGCCGTGGATCGTCGACGTCGCCGATGTGCCGGACGCCAGCAACCTGACCTTGCGCACCTGGATCAACGGTGAGCTCAAGCAGCAAGGCAGCACCAAGGACATGATTTTCGACATCCCCTACCTGATCGAATACCTGTCCAGCTTCATGACCCTGCAGCCGGGCGACATGATCGCTACCGGCACCCCAGAAGGCCTGGCCGATGTGGTGCCGGGCGATGAAGTGGTGGTCGAAGTCGAAGGCGTCGGGCGCCTGGTCAACCGTATTGTCAGCGAAGCCGAGTTCTTCGCCCTCAACCGCCAAGAGGCATGAGCAAGATGATCAAGCACTGGATCAACGGCCGTGAGGTCGAAAGCAAAGATGTGTTCGTCAACTACAACCCGGCCACCGGCGAGGCCATTGGCGAAGTCGCCAGCGGCGGCGCCGAGGAAGTCGCCCAGGCAGTGGCCGCAGCGAAAGAGGCCTTTCCCAAGTGGGCCAACACCCCGGCCAAGGAACGCGCACGGCTGATGCGCAAGCTCGGTGAATTGATCGAACAGAACGTGCCGCACCTGGCCGAACTGGAGACCCTCGACACCGGTTTGCCGATCCACCAGACCAGGAACGTGCTGATCCCTCGCGCTTCGCACAACTTCGACTTCTTCGCCGAAGTCTGTACGCGCATGGATGGCCACAGCTACCCGGTCGACGACCAGATGCTCAACTACACCCTGTACCAACCGGTAGGCGTGTGCGGGTTGGTGTCGCCGTGGAACGTACCGTTCATGACCGCCACCTGGAAGACCGCGCCGTGCCTGGCCCTGGGCAACACTGCCGTACTGAAGATGAGTGAACTGTCACCACTGACCGCTAACGAACTGGGCCGCCTGGCGGTGGAAGCCGGGATTCCCAACGGCGTGCTCAACGTCATCCAGGGCTATGGCGCGACCGCCGGTGATGCCCTGGTGCGCCACCCGGACGTGCGCGCCATCTCCTTTACCGGCGGCACCGCCACCGGCAAGAAGATCATGCAGACTGCGGGCCTGAAGAAGTACTCCATGGAACTGGGCGGCAAGTCGCCGGTGCTGATCTTCGAAGACGCCGACCTTGAGCGCGCCCTGGATGCGGCGCTGTTCACCATCTTCTCGCTCAATGGCGAGCGCTGCACTGCCGGGAGCCGCATCTTTATCCAGGAGAGTGTTTACCCGCAGTTCGTCGCCGAGTTCGCCGCGCGGGCCAAGCGCCTGATCGTCGGTGACCCGCAAGACCCGAATACCCAGGTAGGCTCGATGATCACTCAAGCCCACTATGACAAGGTCACCGGCTACATCAAGATCGGTATCGAGGAAGGCGCCACCCTGCTCGCTGGCGGTCTGGAGCGCCCGGCCAACCTGCCGGCGCACCTGGCCCGCGGCCAATTCATCCAGCCGACGGTGTTTGCCGATGTGAACAACAACATGCGCATCGCCCAGGAAGAAATCTTCGGCCCGGTGGTGTGCCTGATCCCGTTCAAGGACGAAGCCCAGGCGCTGCAACTGGCCAACGACACCGAGTATGGCCTGGCCTCCTACATCTGGACGCAGGATATCGGCAAGGCGCATCGTCTGGCCCGTGGCATCGAGGCCGGCATGGTGTTCATCAACAGCCAGAACGTGCGCGACCTGCGCCAGCCGTTCGGCGGGGTCAAGGGCTCGGGCACCGGCCGTGAGGGCGGGCAGTACAGCTTCGAGGTGTTTGCCGAAATCAAGAACGTGTGTATCTCGATGGGCAGCCATCACATTCCGCGCTGGGGCATCTAAAAGCATCGCTGGCAAGCCAGCTCCCACAGGGCTGTCTCAAAACCTGTGGGAGCCGGCTTGCCGGCGATAGAGATGGCACTGACAGCATACAAGAACAACAATCTCCAGGAGTTCCATCATGGGCGAAGTCGTCCTCGCAGCCAAAGTCTGCCACGTACCCTCGATGTACCTGTCCGAACTGCCCGGCAAACATCACGGCTGCCGCACAGCTGCGATCGCCGGGCACAAGGAAATCGGCCGCCGCGCCCGCGAGCTGGGCGCCGACACCGCCGTAGTGTTCGACGTCCACTGGCTGGTCAACAGCGGCTACCACATCAACTGTGGCGAGCACTTCAAGGGCACCTACACCAGCAACGAGCTGCCGCACTTCATCAAGAACATGGACTTCGAGTACCCCGGCTGCCCGCAGCTGGGTGAACTGATCGGCCAGGAAGCCAACGCCGCCGACGTGCGTACCCTGGCCCACAACATCCCCAGTCTTGAGCTTGAGTACGGCACCCTGGTACCGATGCGCTACATGCACATGGATGTGCCAGACGAGCACAAGCTCAAGGTCGTGTCGATCGCCGCCTGGTGTGCCTGGCACCGTCTGGAAGACAGCTTTGCCTTCGGCGCCGCCGTGCGCCGGGCCATCGAAAAAAGTGACCGCAAGGTGCTGGTGCTGGCTTCGGGTTCGCTCTCGCACCGCTTTTCGGACGACCGCAACGCCGAAGCCAACATCCACAACTGGACCCGTGAATTCGACAAGCAGATGGACCTGCGGGTGGTCGAGTTGTGGAAGCAGGGCCGCTTCAAGGAGTTCTGCGCGATGCTCCCGGACTACGCCAATCACTGCTACGGCGAAGGCGGCATGCACGACACGGCGATGCTCCTGGGCCTGCTCGGCGGCGCCGACTACGACAAGCCGGTGGAAGTGCTGACCGAACCGTTCGGCAGCTCCGGTACCGGCCAGATCAACGCCATCTTCCCCCTGTAACACACCCCCTGTGGGAGAGCCTCATGCCGCATTTCATTGCCGAATTTACCGACAACATCGAGCAACAGGCCGACCTGCCCGGCCTGTTCGAGAAGGTTCATGCCAGCCTGGGCGCCAGCGGCGTGTTCCCGCTGGGCGGCATTCGCAGCCGTGGCGTGCGTCTGGACACCTGGCGCATGGCCGATGGCAAGCATGACTACGCCTTCGTCCACATGACCCTGAAGGTCGGCCACGGCCGTGACCTGGCCACCCGCACCCAGGTTGCCCAAGCGCTGTTCGAGGTGATCACCGCGCATTTTGCCGAACTGCAAAGCCAGCGCCTGCTGGCCCTGTCATTCGAGATGATCGAGCTGCACCCGCAACTGAACTTCAAACAGAACAACGTCCACGCCTTTCTCCACAACCAGGCGGGCTGAACCACAGCTACCCGCCCTACCCCAACGGCCCTCTGACAAAAAGTACAAGATCATGAGCCCAGCCAATACTGCAGAACTCGCCGCCCTTGCCCAACATGACTCGACCCACAGCAAGATCACTTGGCGGCTGATGCCGCTGCTGCTGATCTGCTACCTGTTCGCGCACCTGGACCGCATCAACATCGGCTTTGCCAAGATGCAGATGAGCAGCGACCTGCATTTCAGCGACACGGTCTACGGCTTTGGTGCCGGGCTGTTCTTCATCGCCTATGCGTTGTTCGGTGTGCCGAGCAACATGGCCCTGGACCGAATCGGGCCACGGCGCTGGATCGCCACCCTGATGGTGGTCTGGGGCACGCTGTCGACCAGCATGCTCTGGGTCGAATCGGCCCAGGGTTTCTATGTTTTGCGCTTTTTGCTCGGGGTCGCCGAAGCCGGCTTCTTTCCTGGCATCCTGGTCTACCTCAACCGCTGGTACCCGGCCCGCCGCCGTGGGCAGATCACGGCGTTGTTCGCCATCGCCGTGCCCATGGCCGGTGTGGTCGGCGGGCCGTTGTCGGGTGGCATTCTTGAGCTGTTCCACGACGCCGCCGGGCTGCGTGGCTGGCAGTGGATGTTCCTGATCGAAGGGGCGCCGGTGGTCTTGCTCGGCCTGGTGGTGCTCAAGTGCCTGCCGGACAGTTTTGAAAGCGTCAGCTGGCTGAGCGGCGAGCAAAAGCAACAACTGCGTGAGCAACTGAGCCAGGAAGAACAGCGTAAATCCATCACCTCCTTCGCCGGCATCCTGCGTGACAGCCAGGTCTGGCTGCTGGTGGCGGTGTACTTCGCGGTGATGTTGGCGGTCAACACCCTGGCCTTCTGGATGCCGACCCTGATCCACGGTGCCGGCATCGGCAGCGATGGCCGGGTCGGCCTGCTCAGCGCTGTGCCTTATCTTGCCGGGTGCTTTTTCATGATTGCCTGTGGGCGCTCCTCCGACCGTCAGCGTGAACGCCGCTGGCACCTGTGCGTACCGCTGCTGATGTCGGCCATCGGCATTGCCGTGGCGGGCCTGGTGCCGGGCAATCCGGTGCTGGTCCTGGGCGGGCTGATCATCGCCGGCATGGGCGCCAGCGCCGCCTTGCCGATGTTCTGGCAACTGCCCCCGGCGTTCCTGTCGAACACCACCCAGGCCGCCGGCATCGCGTTGATCAGCTCGTTCGGCAGCATCGCCGCGTTCCTCGCACCCTACCTGATCGGCTGGATGCGCGACACCACCCAGAGCGCCAGCCTTGCGCTGTTTGTGCTGGCGCTGTTCATCACCCTGGGCGGCTTGCTGGTGCTGCGCACCAAGGCTGCCATCGTCAACCCTCAGTAAGAGACTTTGCCATGCTTGACCACAGCCAGATCCTGCAAGCCGCCGCTCAGCTGGAACGCGCCGAACGCAGCCGCGAACAGGTGCGGCAGTTCTCCCTGGAGCATCCGGGCATCAGCATTGAAGACGCCTACGCCATCCAGCGTGCCTGGGTTGCGCAAAAGATCCGCGACGGGCGCAAACTGGTCGGCCACAAGATCGGCCTGACCTCACGGGCCATGCAGGTGTCGTCGAATATCAGCGAACCGGACTACGGTGCGCTGCTCGATGACATGTTCTTCGACGAAGGCAGCGACATCCCCTTCGAGCGCTTTATCGTGCCGCGGGTCGAGGTGGAGCTGGCGTTCGTGCTCGGCAAGCCGCTCAAGGGGCCGAACGTGACCCTGTTCGATGTGCTCGACGCCACTGACTGGGTGATCCCGGCGCTGGAGATCATCGATGCGCGCATCCAGCAGATCGACCCGCAGACCCAGGCCACCCGCAAGGTCTTCGACACCATCTCCGACAACGCCGCCAACGCCGGCGTGGTCATGGGCGGGCGCGCGGTGCGCCCCGGCGATATCGACCTGCGCAAGGTCCCGGCGGTGCTCTACCGCAATGGCGTGATCGAAGAATCCGGGGTCTCGGCGGCGGTGCTCAACCACCCGGCCAAGGGCGTCGCCTGGCTGGCCAACAAACTGGCGCCGTACGACGTCACCCTCGAAGCCGGGCAGATCATCCTCGGCGGCTCCTTCACCCGCCCGGTGGCGGCCAACCCCGGCGATACCTTCCATGTTGACTACGACATGCTCGGTTCAATTGCCTGCCGTTTCGTTTAAGGAGCTGCCCATGGACATGCCCGTCAACCGCTTCAAACAACGCCTGCAACGCGGCGAGGCACAAATCGGCCTGTGGCTTGGCCTGGCCGAGCCGTACTGCGCCGAGCTTGCCGCCAACGCCGGCTTCGACTGGCTGCTGATCGACGGCGAACACGCGCCCAATGACCTGCGTGGCATGCTTGGCCAGTTGCAGGCTATTGCGCCCTACACGGCCCAGGCGGTCATCCGCCCAGTGATCGGCGACACCGCGCTGATCAAGCAGGTGCTGGATATCGGCGCGCAAACCCTGTTGGTGCCGATGGTCGAAAGCGCCGAGCAGGCACGCGAGCTGGTGCGCGCCATGCACTACCCGCCCAAGGGTGTGCGCGGTGTCGGCAGCGCCCTGGCGCGGGCCTCGCGCTGGAACAGCATCCCCGGCTACCTGGACCAGGCCGATGAGCAGATGTGCTTGCTGGTGCAGATCGAAAGCCTTGAGGGACTGCGCAACCTCGACGCAATCGCTGCGGTCGAGGGCGTTGACGGGGTGTTTATCGGGCCAGCGGACTTGAGTGCATCCATGGGTTATCGCGGCAATCCAGCGCACCCCGAGGTGCAGGTGGCGATTGAACAGGCGATCGAGCGGATTCAACAGGCCGGCAAGGCGGCGGGGATTCTCAGTGCCGATCAGACCCTGGCGCGGCGCTACCTGGAACTGGGCGCCGGGTTTGTCGCGGTGGGGGTGGATACCACGGTGTTGATGAAGGGGTTGCAGGGGTTGGTGGGAACATTCAAGGGGGATGTGCAGACCGTGTCATCTGGCCCTTCGGTGTATTAACTGTACTGGCCTCATCGCTGGCAAGCCAGCTCCCACAAGGTCCTCTGTAAACCGAACCTGTGGGAGCTGGCTTGCCAGCGATGCGGTCACCGCCCGACTTGCTTCAACTCCTCAAGCAACCCCAGCAGCACCTGCAGCTTCTGCTCGCCAAACTGCTCCTGGATCCGCTGGTAGTTGCCCTCCATGCACTGGCTCATCGAGGCAAATGTCTCCTCGCCTTTGTGCGCCAGGTTGACCAGCACCCGGCGCTGGTCATGCTCGGCCTTGCGCCGGCTGACCAGCCCGGCGGCCTCCATGCGCACCAGCACGCCGGTCATGCTCGGCTTGAGGATGCAGGCCAGTTCCGCCAGGCGGTAGATCTCCATTTCCCCCTGCTGGCGCAAGATACGAATCACCCGCCATTGCTGCTCGGTCAGCCCGTGCTGGTTGAGCGAGGGGCGAAAAAAACCCATGGCCGCTTCGCGGGCTTGCAACAAGGTCAGGGTCAGGGAGGGACGTGGCTGGGGCATGGAAGGGCTAATCATCAGGCTATTTTGTTAACACTTTAACAAAATCAACGCCTTGCCACAGCCCTGGCACCGGCAGTCAAGCCATGCGGCAGGCAGGATCAAGACGCCCGCGCAGTGCAGGGCCTTAATAGAGCCCATCAGTACCTCACTTTTCAGGCTGCGCCATGATCAACATCGAAACGCCGACCTACTACACCGCCACCAAAAAATACAACCTGAGCTTCCCCACCCTGGAAGAGGACGTGGACGCCGACGTGGTCATCATCGGCGGCGGCTTTTCCGGGATCAACACGGCCCTGGAGCTGGCGGAAAAAGGCATCACCAATATCGTCGTGCTCGAGGCCCGCTACCTGGGCTTTGGCGGCACCGGACGCAATGGCGGGCAGATCATGGCCGGCATCGGCCACGACCTGGAGAAGATCAAGCAACACGTCGGCGACGACGGCCTGCGGCAGATCTTCGAGATCAGCGACCTGGGCGCTGACATCATCAAGCAGCGCATCGCCAAATACGCCATCGATGCCGACTTCTGCCACGGTTACGGCTACCTGGGTTTCAATGCCCGTCAGGAAAAGACCCTGCGCGCCTGGGAGAAGGACTTCAAATCGGTCAACGCCCAGCACGAAATCCGTTTTCTTGGCGGTAGCGAGGTCAAGCAGATCATCGGCTCCGACGCCTACAGCAGCGCCTTGCTGCACATGGGCGGTGGCCATGTGCATTCGCTGAACCTGTTGCTCGGTGAAGCCAAGGCGCTCAGCGAACACGGTGTGCGCATCTTCGAGAACAGCCCGGCGCTGCAGGTGCAGTACGGCGAACGCATCCGCGTGCGTACCGGGCGCGGTTCGGTAACCGCCAGCAAGCTGCTGTGGGCCTGCGACAGCTTCCTCAACAAACTGGAACCGGAACTGCACCGCTCGACCATCAATACCTACGCCTTCCAGATGATGACCGAGCCGCTGCCGGACGAACTGATCCAGCGCATCAGCCCAATTCGCGGCGCCTACAGCGACATTCGCCCGGTGATCGACTATTACCGGGTCACCAACGAAAACCGCCTGCTGTTCGGCGCCGCCACGCCGCTGGTCGAGCATATCCCGCGCGACCTCAAGGCCTGGAACCGCAACCTGATGCTGAAAATCTTCCCCTACCTCAAGGACGTGAAGATCGACCTGGCCTGGGGCGGGCCGATGGCCTGCAGCCCCAACCTGTTCCCGCAGATCGGCACCCTGCCCGGTCGGCGCAATGCTTTCTACGTGCAAGGTTATTCCGGCTTTGGCGTCACCCCCAGCCACATCATCTGCAAGGTGCTGGCTGAAGGCATGAGCGAAGGCTCGGCGCGCTATGACCTGATCAGCTCGGTGCCACGCCCCACCATCCCGGCCAAGGATCAACTGCGCTCGGTGCTGCTGACCGCTGGCAAATCCTGGCACCAGTTATCCGGCTACTGGAATGGCCGGCGCTGAACCCATTTCCATTCAACCCTCAAGGAACACTGCCATGACCCTGACTGCCGTCAAACAGAACATCCCGCTCAGCGAACTCGACGCCTGGGGCACCGTTGCCGACCTGGGCTCGGAAATACTCGAAGGCGAAGTGCGCGCCTTCGGCAAGATGACCTTCGGCGCCCCGACCGACCCGGTCAGCAGCGCCTACTTCGGCACCACCACGGGCAAGTTCCGCATGGTCTACCCGTTCAACGAACAGGCGGTGGTGGTCACCGGCCGTGTGCGTTTGACCGATGAAGCAACGGGGGTGAGCCGCACCTATAGCCAGGGTGACAGCTGGTTCGTCAGCAAGGGCACGCCCGTGTTGTGGGAGATTCTCAGTGAGAGCTTTGTGAAGCATTACTTTGCGGTGGTTTGACTAACAGCATCGCGGGGCAAGCCCGCTCCCACAGAGCCACTCTGTGGGAGCGGGCTTGCCCCGCGAAGACTTTCCCCAAACATCCACCAAAGCGCCGCCAACCGCCGCGCAAAAGCCCCCGCACCCGCATAGATCAACTCGACATTCAAACTGTCGACGATCCCCAGGTAGGCATCGCCATACAAGCGCTGCTGCTGGTCATCGAGCCCCGGCGCATAACCTCGCAATGCCTGGGCAAACAACTCACCCAAACGCGCCAGGTACGCCTCGAACCCGGCACAGATCACCGGCCGCAGTTCGCTCGGAGGGAAGAACGCCGTGCGTAGCATAAAGCGCAGATGCGCCGACGCCTGATAGCGCTCATGCAAGCGTTCGGCAAAGCGCTGCCCTGGCAGTTCACTGGCCGGCACCTGTTCGGCAAAGCAGGCCTCCAGGTGCTCATGTTCGGTCTGCAACGCTCGCTCGTAAACCACCTGGAACAGGTCATCCTTGCCGGTGAAATGCGCATACAAGGATGGCTTGCGCATGCCCGCGGCGGCGGCGATATCGTTCAGCGACGACGCGTCATAACCCAGCTCGGCGAACTGTTCGACGGCAATCGCGCAGATCTTTTGTGCCGACGGCGTCAGGCTTCTCATAGCGGTGTCTCCCACAAACAAAACGGATCAGTGGCCAGCCAGGCCCCGCAGATGCGGCTCGGCATCGCGGGTACTCACATGCACCAGCACGGCGACGAATACCGCCGAACAGCCGAGCAACAGCGCCCAGTGCGCCGCGCCCAAGGGCGCCATGATGCCCGACAATGGCGTGGCGAACGACGAAATGATTAACTGAAACGCCCCCAGCAAGGCCGCCGTAGAGCCCAACGCCGTGTTCTGCGAGGACATCACCAGGGACATCAGGGTCGCTTCGGCAATGCCCAGGCCGAACATCGCCACGGCCATGCCGGCCACAATGCCCCACAGCCCCGTCGAACTCAGCGCACCCGCCAGTACCAGTACAGCACCGACCAACATGCAGGCCGCGCCCCAGCGCGCCAGGCGCACCAGGCCCTTGCGCGCCACCAGGCGGCCAGCAGTGATGGCGCCGAGCAAAATGGCCACGCCGGTAGCCCCGAACAACGTGCCAAACGCCTCCACCGACAGGCCGAAATGATGCTGGTAGACGAAGGCCGCACCCCCGATGTAGGCAAACAGAAAGAAGAACACCGCCGACAAGGCCAGGGCCGGGCGCAGGAACTGGCGATCAGAGGCGATACGTACATAAGTGCGCAGGAACTCCCGTGGTTGCCAGGCCATGCGCTTGTCCTGGGGCAAGGTCTCCTTGAGCATCAGCGCCGAGTTGATCAGCACCAGCACCCCCAATGCCGCCAGCACCAGCATGATCGCCCGCCAACCAAAGTGTGCACCGACAAAACCGCCCAACGCCGGGGCGATCACCGGGGCCAGGCCCTCGATGGTCATCAGCAAGGCGAAGATCTGCGCGGCCCGCGCACCTTCGGCAACGTCGCGGACCATGCTCATGATCACCACAAGAGTGAGGGCGCTACCCAGGCCCTGAATAAAGCGCGCCAGCAGCAGGCTGTGGAGGTCTGGCGCGGCAGCAGCAGCCAGGGAGCTGAGGACGAACACCAGCAAGCCGGCGAGCAATGGCCGGCGCCGGCCGAGGGTGTCGACCAGCGGTCCGAACAACAATTGCCCGGCGCCCATGGCCAGGAGAAACACAGTCAGGGTCAGTTGCACACCAGCATAGGAAGTGGCGAACTCGCTGGCAATGCTCGGCATGCTGGCCAAGTACATGTCGACCGCCGAGGGCCCGAGGGCGCCGATCAGGGCCAGGGAAATGGCAAAGCCGACCTGGGCGGTCGGCGTGGAGGCTGCACTGTGCATAGGCTCGATTCCAGATAAAAACAGGACCTGGTTGGCGTTTTTCGCTAAACCTACCTATCGGTAGGTAGCCAGGTCGGGCGAGCCTATACAGACCGCATCCTGCAGTCAAGTCAGCGGTGATGCCGTGATGCTCAGCCCAGGCTACTGGCGCGGTAGTCCTTGGGCGATTGTTCGAACTGCTTCTTGAACGAGCGGCTGAAGTGCGCCGAGTCGGTGAAGCCCCATTTGTAGGCGATGGTGGTGATCGATTCGCGCTGCAGCACCGGGTTGGCCAGGTCGGCGGCGCTGCGCTTGAGCCGCGCGCGCTGGATGTAGCGGCAGACACTGTCGTCCTGCTCTTCGAACAGGCGGTAGAGGTGACGCACCGAAATGTTCAGGCGGTTGGCGAGGCTGACCGGGGTCAGGTTGGCCTGGCCGAGGGAGTCGTCGATGACTTTCTGCACATAACTGCGCAGGTTGGCGCCCTGCAGTGACGCCGGCAGCGCCGTGAGGTCATCGCTGTCTTCCAGGGCCGAACCAAGCAATGACAAAAAGGCACTGTGCAGGGCCTGGCCCTCGCCCTGCTCGCCTTCCCCTGCATGCTGCTCCTTGCACAGCTGGTCCATCAGCAGGTGCAGCATGCGCCCGCAGGCGCGGGTCTGGGAGATCTTGCCGAAGGTGTGGCGCTCGCCACCCAGTTGCTTGCACACCTCGGCCCGCGACAACGACAGCGAGGCGTGCTCGATCAGGCCGAAGGGCATGATTTCGCAGGCGCCGGCGGCGTCCATCAGGAGCATTTCGCCCGGTGCCAGCTGGATGCTGACGCCGTTCTGGGTGATCTGCGAAAAGCCGGTGCGCTGGCTGACCAGAAAGCAGTGCTGATCATTATCGCGGTCACTGTTCAGGCCCTTGCGGCGGATCAGCCCGGCATTGGTGCGCAGGTTGGCGAGGGCCAGGCCGCCGCGCGACCAGGTGGAAATCTCACCGATGAACAGCGCAGGGTTGAACGCCAGTTCCGTCTCGTACACCCCGCAGATGTTCTGCATTGTTGCGTTCCAGCGTTCCAGCGCAGGGCTGCTGGCGTGATGGATACTCATGGGCACCTCCACAATGGCATCTTGTTTTTGTTGAGCAATAGTTAACATGTTATCTATGTGTGCGCAACGTACTTGAAGCAGCCAGGGTGAAAGCAGGTTTGATGCCAGCTGGCCGGGTCAGAGCCCGGACATGAGCGCCACCAGGCCTTGCAGCGCAGCCAGCAGGTGCTGGCGTTGCTCGGGGCTCAGGCGAATGTAGCGACGAAAGGCCGGCAGGCGGCTGACCACCTCGCTGGCGCCGATATGTTCAAGGGTCAGGGTCCACTGGCCCTCGTGCCTGTGCAGCCGCAGGCGCTTGAAGTCCAGAGGCATCAGCGCCTGCAGCAAGGCCGCGTGCGCCTGTAGGCGACCCTGCACTTCAGCCTGCAGCGCAGGTGTACCCCTGAGCAAGCGCACCCGCAGCCCGCTGCGCCGCAACGACCCGCTGTGGTGCAGCTCCAGGAGGGCGTTGCCCTGGTCGCTGGCAGGCAGTTTCAGGCTGAACTCGGTCAGCACCAGGTGCATCAGCAGTTGTGCCTCACAGCGCTCGCGCACCTGCACCCTCTGCCCAGCCCAGTCGAAGCAGCCCCGCCCCGGAGCAAGTACGACAAAACTGTCCAGCCCCAGGTTGGCCTGCACCCGCTGCAGGGTCAGACCCGGCCGATAGCCGGCCGGCGCCCTTTCAGACAGCCTTTGCCACAGTTGGCGCAGGGCAATAGCCATGTGCAGTCTCCGGTTGGTGAGCGAATTCGCGCGCCAGCACCTCTTCTACCGAGGCCGGCTTGAACGGATTGACCTTCTGCACCACCAGGGTCCAGAACAGCGCGTACACCGCCGTGCCGCCCAGCATCATGCCAAAGGGCACGTAGATATCGGCAGGGTCCATGCCGGGCGGGGTGATGAAGCACATGCCCAGGACAATACCGACGGTGGAAAGAATCTGCGGCAACGGAAACAGCGGCGAGCGATAGGCCCGAGGCAAGTCCGGGCGGCGGATGCGCAGGATCACCACCGACAGCGTCACCAGCAGGTAGGCGGTGCTCCAGGCGCACACCGCCGCCAGTACCAGGTGCATGATGCGGTCGGTGTTGCCGCCCAGCCACAGGGCATGCAGGCACGGAATCAGGGCGGCGACGAGGATGCACAGCAGCGGCGTTTTAAAGCGCGGATGCAGGTAAGTGAAGACCTTGGGCAAGGCACCGTCGACGGCCATGCCGTAGAGAATCCGCGGCACCCCGGCCATCAGCGTGTTGATGGTCGCAGCACCGGCAAACAGAAAGCCGATGCCCAGCCACAACGGGCCGATATCGCCCATCACCTGTTCGGCAAAGCGCGGGATGGCCATGGGCGTGTCCAGCAGGTGCACGCCGCTGGCGGCATCGAGCAGCACGTTCTCGACCTGGCGCTTCATCGCCGCGCCGTAGATGAACATGCACGTCGCCACCCCGAGCAGGCCCAGGGCCATGGCCCGCGGCATGCTTTTGGCCGACTGGCGCAAATCCGGAGCCAGCGGCGTAACGAATTCGCAGCCGACGAACATGAACATGGCCATACCCACCAGCGAAAGGATGGTCATCAGGTCCGTGCCCACCAGCGACACCCCGAACCAGCCCTCCAACTCCACAGCAGGGGCGGCAACCAGGCCCAGTACGCCAAAGACCATCAGGGTGGTCCACATGCCGAAGGTGAGGATGATCTCGGCCTTGCCGAACGCGCTGACGCCAAAAGCATTGAGGATGGCAAAGACGATCACGAAGCCCACGCCCAGCAGCCACGAACCACCGGCCGACTCGGCCAGGGTATTGAGGTGTTCGAAGTTCACCAGGGCCATGACCCCGGCCAGCATGGTCTCAGCGGTGCCGGCGAAGACGTGGACGATCAGGTAGGCCGACAGCGTGCCGGTAATCGCGAAAAAACGGCCCATGCCACAGTTGATGTAATCGTAGACCGCGCCGGTGGTCGGCAGGATCGACGCCGCCTCGGCAAAGGTGGTCGCCTGCGCCAGCATCATCACCACGGCAATCAGCATGGCCACGGCAAAAGCGCTACCGCCGATGCCAAAGCCCATGGTCGCGGTGAGGATCACCGGGCTTGCCATGATCAGGCCGATGGTACTGGCAAGGGCGGTGGGAAAGCCGACCGTGCCGCGATGCAGGTGCGCACTGAGCGTGTCGTTGAGCGACATGGCAAAAGACCTCGAGCAGAAGGATGACAGTGCTCCTACTCTGCCCCCAGCGGCAATGGCCGTCTTGCCCGTGGCTGCCGTAAAGGTTGTAGCTGGCTGCCAGGCTCAGAACTGGACGTCGAGTATGACGTTGTCCAGGTAGCTACCGGCGGGCGGCGTGGTCTGGTCGGTGTAGACCTTGGCGTTGTAGTTGAAGATCTGGCTGCCGGTGCCGGTGCCCGCGCCAGGGTTGATATCGGCGTCGGTACTGGCCCGCCGGGCCGTGGTCAGGCTGCCCCAACGCACGCTGCCGGCGCTTTTGAAGATGTCATAGGCCAGGTAGTTGTTGGCCGCCGACTTCATTCGCCGGCGCCCGGCGGAAACGTTCTGGCCATCGTCCAGGCCCACGGTGTAGTTGCTGCCCTTGGTGCAGGAGACGTTGACGTTGCTGCTGACCGTGCTGAAGCCTGCCACCACCGGGGCGCTGCCAAAACTGATGTTGGGGCTGGTGATCTGGCAGTCGTTGGTCACCGTTACGCTCACCGTCAGGCTGGTGGTGCCGGTAAGGTTCTGCCGGCCCAGGCAGATAGTGCCTATGCCGATCCCCCAGCAATAGCTGATGTTCCAGTACACCGACAGGGTTTCCTGATAGAGCCCCGCGGCGACGTTGCTGCCGGTCAGGCTCTTGAGGTAGAGCGGCACCGACTTGGGCGTAGTGCCATTGAGCAGGCCCAGGGCATCGAGGATGCCGTTGCGGGCAAAGTCGTAGGGTTGGCCACGGGTAATGGCAAAGTTGGTGGTGTTGTTGGCATACAGGGTGTAGGCAATCACATCGCCACCGGGCCCGACCATGCCGGTACTGCCCACCGGCGGAGTGAAGGTTGCATAAAAATGATCATCGCTGGCCAGCAGGCTCACCAGCGAGCCTGTGCATTGCAGCCCGCCATTGAGGGTCGAGGCTGACTGTACCGCGTTGCGTACCAGGGTCGAGCTGACGCTGCCGAAACTGGCCGGCGCGGTATCGATCACGCTGCACAGCGCCTGCGCCTGCGCGCTGGTCAGCAGTGCCAGGAGCGTCAACAGGCGCTTCATTGGCACACCAGCGGGCCGATCAGCGGCACCTGGTCCTGCTCGGGCGCCAGTTTGAACTGCACCCGACAACTGCCGCCATTGGCGATTTGTACCTGCAAACTGTTGTCCTCGGCCAGGCCTTCCAGGTACACCAGCCCGTCCCAACCGACCACCGCCAGCGCCCCGCTCTGCTCGTGGCGTACCTGGCTGCCCAGGGGCAATACCTGATTGTGGCCATCGACCAGGACGATGCTGGCCGCCACCACCCGGTGCAGCGGGAACTCCAGCAGGTAGCCGCTGCCACGGCGCACCGCGACCCGCTGCTCGACCTGCGGTGACTGGACATTGGCCGGCAACTCCATCGGGTCGATTTCGTACTTGGCCCGGTAGTAGGCGCTGCT
Organism: Pseudomonas rubra; assembly: GCF_028656935.1. Classification (GTDB taxonomy): domain Bacteria; phylum Pseudomonadota; class Gammaproteobacteria; order Pseudomonadales; family Pseudomonadaceae; genus Aquipseudomonas; species Aquipseudomonas rubra. The sequence continues at coordinate 6,911 of NZ_JAMDGZ010000008.1, read as the reverse complement.
CCAGGGCACCAGCAAGTGACCATTGCTGTCGGTGCGGCCGATCAGCTGGTTTTCGTAACGCACTGGCACCTGGGCAAAGCCTGCGGTGCTGACCACCACGAAGGCATCGTCGATGCGGTTGGCGGCGAATATCCCGGCGTCCATCCACACCAGCGAGCCACTGGCATCGGCCCAGCGGGTCATGCTGTCGCTGCTGCCGTAGGCGCCGGCCTGCAGTTGCACCGACTGCAGGCGCCAGGTGATGTCGGCCTGGCGATAGGCCTGACGGTCGCCATCGGCGTAACCGAGGTTGAAGCCGACCCCGCCTTCGCTGGGCACTGCGCGGCTGTAGTTGACCCGTTGCTGGCGCTCGCCGTCCTTGTTGCGCTCGACGCTGAAGCTCAGGGTGCCACGCAGGTCGAACGGAATCACCAGTTGCGCCTGCAACGCCCACTGGCTGTCGCCAATCTCGCGGTTGGCCGACAGGTACAGGCTGCTGTTGCCCCACAGCGGCTTGCTCCAGCTGAGGTTGAGCAAGCGGGTGCGCGAGTTGTCGCCAGCGCGCACATCGAAATAACCAGCGCCAAGGCTGCCGTAACGCTCGAGGTTGACGCTCAGGGTGACCTGCTCGCTGCGCTGGCTCAGGCGGGTGTAGGGGCTGTCGACCAGCGACAGGTCGGCATAGTCGCCGCGCCGCTGCAGGCGCTGGTAATTGAAGCCCAGGCGCTGGCTGTTGTACTGGTAGCCGAAGCTCAGTTGCTGGCCGCTGCGGCTGTCGAAGCGGCTCTGGCTCAGGGCGGCGTTGACCACCCCCCAGTTGCCCACCTGCCAGTTACCGCCCAGCCCGCCAAGGGCCAGGGATTCAGCCGCCTCGGCGTGGCTTTCGAGGGTGAAGCTGTCACTCAGGCCGTAGCGCAGGCTGCCGGCAGCAACTCCCGGGCCGTAGGCAAAGTCGCGAATCGCGTAGTCCCGGCGCAGGCTGCCAGCGGCCAGCGAGAAGTCTGCCAGGCCCTTCTGCAACAGGCTGCTGGTGACATAGAACGGCAAGGTGGTCGATACCTGCCGGCCGAGGGCATCGGTGGTGACCACCACCGCCTCACCTGCGCCATTGATGAATGGCACGTTGGTCAGGGTATAAGGGCCTGGCTGCAGGTCGGCGGTGGAGCTTTTGTAGCCGTTGATGAACAGGTCGACCGACGACGGCACCGCCGCCTCACCGGCAAACGCCGGCAATGGATAGGTGACCAGGTCCGGGCGCACGGCGAAGTCCCGTGACAGTTGCAGGCCACCCAGGCGCACCGAACTGGTCCAGGGCAAGGCGCCGCTGAGCACATCACCGGCTTCCAGGGTCAACAGGCGCGCTTCGTCGGTATAGCGCCAGGTGGTGTCGTAGCGGCGAAAACCTTCCTGGCTGCCGGCGAAATCGTTGCCGCCCAGCGACTGGCGCCATTGGCCGGTGGTCGACAACGTGCCCCAGCCGTCGAACAGACGCAGTTCGTTCCAGGCCGCCAGATAGCGGCCGCCGTCGTCGGTATCGTTCAAATACAGGTCATAGTTGAGCAGCGCGCCAAAACTGCTGCGGGCCTCGCTGGCCGGGTACAACTGACGGCTGCCGATGCGCTGGGTCGGCAGCCAGCTGGGCGGAACTTGCACGACCAGGCGCTGGCCCTGGCTGTCGTAGTCGGTGTGCAGGCCAGGAATGCTGTCCAGGGCCACTTCGGCGCCGTACTCGCCCGGCAGCTCGATACCGGCGGCCTGGAGGTCGGCACTGGCCATGTACAGGCGTCCGGCGCGCTGCTGCACCGCGACCAGCTCAGGGCTGCTCATCTGATTGACCACCAGTTCCAGGAACAGCGGCGCATCGGCGACCGCTTCGAGGGAGGCAGGAGGCGGCGGCAGCTCGCCGGCCAACAGCGAACCACAACCCAGCACGGTCAGGCCACAGGCCCGCAGCGCCGACGAGATGCTCACACACAGTATCCGACCATTACCGGGTCCTCCCTGGCCCCTGTTGTCTTGCCCCTAGCGCTGCGTCATTGGCCCTGGCTCAAGGTCTGCGCCGGCTCCTGGCCGTTGACCCGGCCCTTGAGCACCGAGGCTGCAGTCATTGGCTGCGGCGCTGGCCAGCGCATGGTCGCGCCGGGCAACACATAACCGAGCAAGCCATCCACCAGCGGCCGGCTCTGACCGCCCTGCTGCAGCACCACATCGGTCAGGCGTGCATGCACAGGGCCGGTGTTGCGGATTTCCACATAGGGTTTGCCCTGCACCGAGACCTGACGCCAGCTCAGTGCCGGCTTGCCAAGGGCACTGGCACTGCGCTGGCCGCTGGCATCGGCCTTGCCCCAGAGGCCTTCGCCGTAAACAAATAGCGGCACCGAATAGCGCATCTGGAAGCGGATCGCCGCCTGGGCCTTGTCGGCGCTGGCCGCTGCCGGCAACGCCGGGGGGATTTCATCGATGATGATCCGGTAGGCCTGTTCCTGGCCGATCGGCGAAGTGCCGGTGCGAGTCAGGCGAATCAGTTGCTTTTGCCCCGGGGCGATATTGGCCACTGGCGGGCTGCCGATAATCTCGCGCTGGGCCTGATACTGGTCGTCGAACTCACCCTGGCGCCAGGCGAAGACCCGCACCTGCAGGTTGGCCGGCGCATCGCCGCGGTTTTCCAGCCACAACGCACCGGCTTTCTGGTTGGCCTCAAGGACCGGATCAATCGGCCAGATCAGCACCGACGTGGCGGCCTGCAGCGGTGCACTGCCCAGCAGCACCGCCATGCAGGCCAATACGTTGTAGCTCAAGCGCGAACTGCCAGCGCCTACTTCCATGCACACACTCCTTTGATTGAAATCGTCCACGGGCGCCTAGAACGTCAGCACCACCTGCACCACATCGGTATAGCTGCCGGCCGGCAGGATGCCGGTCAGTTGCGCGCGGGCGTAGACCGGCAACTTGATCGCCGTCGGATCGCCATAGCTCACCGCGACGCTCTGGTTGATGCCCAGGGCCTGGCTGAAGCCGGCGTCGCGAAACAGCTCATAGGCCACCAGCGATGTACCGCTGCTGCGCTTGAGGTTGCGCGTGCCGCTGGCACTGTTGAGGCCGGCGTCGACACTCATGCTCAAGCTCACCCCCGGCGTGCATTGCAAGGTCACCGTGGTACCGCCCAGGGCGGTAGTCACACTGCTGCTCGACAGCGCCGAATAGCTGCCGAAATCCAGGTTGCCGTAGTTGCTCACCCCGCCCACCACCAGGCAACCGGCGGCCACCGTGGCACTGACCTGAAAGGTGCTGGTGGTGTCCGCCGCCAACGGCAGCGACACGCCGCAGGCAACCATGGCCAGCAGCGCGGGCACGCCGCGGGTCACGGCTCAGAAACTCAGCTCGACCGCGACCGTGTCGGTGTACACACCGGCCGGCAGCCCCGCCTTGCCCTTGGCCAGGCCATAGAGATTGACCGTCTGGGCCACACCGGTACTGGTGGGCAAGGTGATGGTGCCATCGATGGCCAACACCGTGCTGTGCCCGGCGTCGGTATAGAAGTCATAGGGCACGTAGTTGGCGACGCCGTCGTACAGCGCCCGCGTGCCGCCCGCCGACTGGCTGTCATGGGCGCCTGCTCGCACTTTGACAGTCGGCACCGTACCGCTTGAGCAAAGAATGCTCATGGCCCCGCCGCCGCCACCCAACACCTGCCCCGAGGCATTGACGAACAGTGCATCCTGGGTGCCGAAGTTCAGCGCACCAAAGTTCAGGCCGCTGCTGCCGCTGCCGCCGTTGACCTGGCAACTGGCAATCAGTGTCAGGGTGGCGGTGATATTGCCGGTCACCGTGGCCGCCTGGGCCTGGACCGCGAGCGCCAGGCCGACACCGGCGAAGATCAAACGTGAAAGGTTCGGGTGCATGAGTCACTCCTTGCGTGTTACCAGTCCAGGGTCACCATCAGGGTGTCGCGGTAAATGCCAGCCGGCAGCGCCTTGGGATGGGCGACCACCGCACCGTAGATCGGAATCGGAATCTGCGCGGCGCTGGTGATCGCAAAGTTGCGGCTCTGGCCGATGGCGTAATGGGCACGCCCAGAAGGATCGGCAGACAGCTCATAGGCAATCAGTTCGCGGCCGTTACTCAAGCGCCGGGTGGCGCCGTTGCCGTTGGCGCCGCCATTGATACTGACGGTGAAGGCCCCCACGGCCGGGTTGCAGCGCACCTGCAGGCTGCCATTGCCGGCTGATTCTTCGATGGCCGAACGCAGCGGGTTGGTCCAGCTCGGGCCCTGGCTGCCGAAATCCAGCACGCCGCCCCCGGAGGTTTCCAGAGCGCTTGCATCGCCGCTGATCTGACAGGCACTGCTGATCACCAGGCGCGCCTGGATCTGCCCGCTCACGGCCGCGAAGGTCATGGGGCTGATCAACAGCATCGGGGCAATGCCCAACAGCAATACGTGTTTCATACTGCCAGTTCCTTTAGCAGGCGCCGCCCCGGTTACCAGGTGACGGTGACTTTGAGCAGATCCGTATAACGCCCCACCGCCGGCACCTGGGCCAAACGATCGATACGCGCGTACAACGGCAGCGCCACCGAGCCGCCATCCGGCACCCGGGCGTGCTGCACAACATTGACCGGCAACGGTTGACGCCAGGCCGGGTCCTGATACAAACGGTAGGGAATGGGCTGCGCCGCAGGCTGGTTGCTGGTCAGGTAGCGCACTTCGTCAATGCCGCCGTGCTGGCCGCCATCGACCTGCAACTGATACGCCGTGTCGGGGTTGCACTCAAGGCGTGGCGGACGCATGGCCAGCAGTTGGCTGCTGAGCGGTCCGGCCGGGGCATCCAGGCGCGCGGTGCGGCCAAAATCGAGAACCCCCAGGGCCTGAACGCCAGCATCACGGGGCTGGTGGACCAGTACGCAGCCGCGCTGCACTTCCACTTTGACTTCAACCATGAAATCGGCGGCGCCTGCCGCACTGACCATGATCAGTCCGCACAGCGTCACCAGAAAACGTCCCTTCACCTTGTCATCCTTCAACGCAGGATTGATCTGACCTTGAGGGTAGCAGTGAAGGAAAAACCTGCCAGTTCGCAGGGAAATGTATAGCCCACGTACAGGTTTTACCCGTAGGAGCGGGCTTGCCCCGCGATGAATGCCCACTGGCTGGCCTCAATCATATTGGTTAAATTACCCAGCCCCGCTCAAGCTGGCCCTTGAGTCCCGTCGCCCCGAGGAGCCCGGATTGCCTGCCCTGCCCCCGTCCTGGATACGTTCGCTGTGCCAGCGTTTGCGTCAGCCGGCGCCACTTGCAAACGGCCTGGCAGCGAGCATCCGTCACGATTTTCGCACCCGGGCCGAGGCCTGCGGCTACACCCTGAGCGCCGGCCAGTTGCAAGTGATCGAGCACATGGCCCGCCAGGCGGCGCAGCTTGATACCGGCCAGGCACGCAGCCTGTACCTGCACGGCGCGGTCGGGCGTGGCAAGAGCTGGCTGCTCGATGGTTTTTTCCAGGCCTTGCCCCAGGCCCGCAAGCGGCGCCTGCACTTTCATAATTTTTTTGCCCGCCTGCACCAGGGCATGTTTGACCACCGCCACCAGGATGACGCCCTGGCCCACACCCTGGATGCGCTGCTCGAAGACTGTCAGGTGCTGTGTTTCGATGAGTTTCACGTGCATGACATCGGCGATGCCATGCTCATCACCCGGCTGTTCCAGGCCTTGTTCGAACGCCAGGTGCTTTTACTGCTGACCTCCAACTACCCCCCTGAAGGCTTGTTGCCCAACCCGCTGTATCACCAGCGTTTCGCGCCGGTGATTGGCCTGATCAACAGCCGGATGCTGGTGCTGGAGGTGACAGGCGAGCAGGATTTTCGCAGCCTGCCCAGCGCCGCCAGCCAGCAGCGCTTCAGCCAGGGCCACTACCTGTGGCCGGGTAACCGCGAGCAGCGCCTGGCCTTGCATCTACCAGAGCCGAGTGCAACACCGATTACCCTGGAAGTTGGCAAACGCCAGTTGCGGGCCTGGTTGCACGCGCAACGCACGGTGGGTTTTGATTTTGTCGAACTCTGCGAACAGCCGACGGCGGTGATCGACTACCTGGAGCTGGCCAGGCGCTTCGACTACTGGATCATCGAGCACTTGCCGACGCTTGAAGACTGCTCGATTGCCGCCCAGCAGCGTTTCATCAACCTGATTGACGTGCTTTACGATCAGGACAAGCACCTGGTGCTGATTGGCAGCCGGCCGCTGGCTGACAGCCTCAACGGCAGCGCCAGTGACCTTGCGCGCACCCGTAGCCGCCTGGGGCAGTTGCGCCAGGTAATTAGCGCCGATGCAGGCGCCACCCATCATTGGGAGCGAGAATCATGAACGAACTGCTGCTGCGCCGCCTGCAACTGCCGGAGCCGATCGGCCAGGTGCTGATCGTCGGTGATGGCCAACGGTTGCTGGCACTGGAATTCGATGAGCCTGAAAAGCGCCTGCTGCGGCTGCTGCGCACCCGCTTCGGTGCGGATGTGCAACTGCGCGAAACCGCCGGGCTGGCTGACCTCGCCGAGGCCGTGCAAGCCTACTGCAGCGGCCAGTTGCAGGCATTCGATAGCGTACCCGTGGAGGCTGGCGGCACCCCGTTTCAGCAGCGCGTGTGGGCGGCGTTACGCGCGATTCCGGTAGGCAGCACTCAAAGCTACGGCCAGATTGCCGCAGCGCTCGGCAACCCGGCCGCCGCCCGGGCGGTGGGCCTGGCCAATGCCTTGAACCCGGTGAGCCTGGCCATCCCCTGCCATCGGCTGGTCGGCAGCAGTGGTGCGCTGACTGGCTATGGCGGCGGACTCGAACGCAAGCGCTGGCTACTGGAGCACGAACGTCGTGGCCGGGAATAAGAGCCGAACCCTCACGTACTGATAGGTGGCAATGCGAACAGTGCTCTAGGGATGCTCCGAACAAG
>NZ_JAMDGZ010000007.1 GCF_028656935.1 Pseudomonas rubra | reverse complement strand
ATCTCGGCATAACCCCATAAACGCACTGTCGATCAGGCGCTGCTGTTGCGCCAGGTTGCTCCACTCATTGAAATCTTTCACTGCAGACTCCTTATTGTTGTTCGTTGCTGCACAGGTACTCGGCCAGACGGTCCATCAGCCGGTCACAGGCCGCCATCTGCTCGACACTGACAAATTCATCCGGCTTGTGGCCCTGGTCCATGCTGCCCGGCCCGCACACCACCGCCGGGATCCCGGCCTGGTCGAACAAGCCGCCTTCAGTGCCGAAGGCCACGGTGCTGAAGGCATCGCTGCCGCACAGTTGCGCGACCAGTTGTGCCGCAGCGCTTTCAGGCGCAGTGGCCAGGCCCGGGTAGGCTGAAATCGGCTCGAAGCGAATCGCTGTGTCGGCCTTTACCGCTTGCATGGCCGGCAGCAACGTTTGCTGCGCATAGGTGTGCAACTCATCTACCACCGCCTGCGGCTCGAAGGCCGGCAACGCGCGTACTTCAAAGTCGAAACGGCAATCGGCCGGGACGATGTTCAGCGCCGTACCGCCCTGGATCACCCCGACCTGCACGGTGGAGAACGCCGGGTCAAAGCGCGCATCCTGATGCTCGGGCGCGGCCAGGCGCTGGCCGATCTCGCCCAGGCAGCCGATCAGCCGCGCCGCCTGCTCGATGGCGTTGACGCCATAGGGCGCGTAAGCCGAATGGCAAGGCGCACCCTGTACATGGCAACGCATGGCCAGCTTGCCCTTGTGGCCGAGTACCGGCTTGAGCTCGGTAGGCTCGCCGATCAAGCACAAGGCCGGCTGTGGGATGCGCTGGGGCAGCACGTGCAACAGGCTGCGCACGCCCAGGCAGCCGACCTCCTCGTCATAGGAGAACGCCAGATGCACCGGCCGGCGCAGGGGGCTTGCGACAAACAGCGGTACCGCCGCCAGCACCGAGGCCAGGTAGCCTTTCATGTCGGCGGCGCCGCGGCCGTACAGCTTGCCGTCGCGCTCGGTGAGGCTGAACGGCTCCAGCGTCCACGGCTGACCGTCCACCGGCACCACATCGGTATGCCCCGACAACACCACCCCGCCGGCCACCGCCGGGCCAATGCTGGCCAGCAGGTTGGCCTTGCTGCGCTCTGCGTTGTAGATCAGCTCGCAGCTCACCCCCAGGCTGTGCAGGTAGTCGCGGACGAACTCGATCAAGGCCAGGTTCGAATCGCGACTGACCGTGGCAAAGCCGATCAGCTTGGCCAGTAACGCACGGCTGCGCAGCTCACTCATCGCCCGGCACTCCGTAGCTGGGCGCAAGCGTCGGGTTGAGGGCGCGGGTCAGGTAGTCCTGCAACTGCGGCTGGTAAGCGCGCCAGAGTTTGTTCAGCTCGCCGATCGGGTTCTCTTCAGCCCAGTCCACGCGCAGGTCAACAATCGGCCAGACCAGCTCGCCAACCACCGACAACGCCGCCGAGTGCACCGCCCCCGCTTCGCCGCCAGCGTCCTGGCCGGCCTGCAAGGCGCTCAACAAACGCGTCGCCAGGCAGCCTTCACTGGTCTGGAAGGCCTCTACCATGCGCTCGATCACGGCGCTGTTGGCCAACAGGTTGCCCGCTGCCACGCACTGCTCGCCGGCCACGGCGTTGTGGATGCCCAGCGCGTGGTTGCCGCTGAACAGTGCCGTACGCCCCTGGGCATCGATGACGGCCACCTGGCGATACTGGCTGTAGCCGTTGCGCGTCAGGGCGTGGTCCAGCGCCTGGTGCGGCGCCAGCCCCTGGTCCAGGCCGTCAAGAATTTGCGGGCCTAGGGCCGGCAAGGTGATGTTCTGGCTCGACACCGCACCCACACCAGTGCGCAGCCACGGGCAGCGAGCGCCGACGGCAATGCTCGAGGAGCTGATGGCAATGCCCAACTGACCGGTTTCGGCGCAGCGGCCAACGATGGAAAAGGTCATGGCAGGCTCCTTATTCGGGGATGACCGCGATCACGTCGATTTCCATCAGCCACTGCGGCTGGCCGAGGGCACTGACCACCAGGCCCGTGGAGATCGGGAACACGCCCTTGAGCCACTTGCCGACCTCCTGGTAGACCGGCTCGCGGTAGCGCGGGTCGATCAGGTAGGTGGTGGTCTTGACGATATGGCTGAGGTCGCTGCCGGCCTCCTCTAGCAGTTGTTTGACGTTGCGCATGGCTTGTTCGGCCTGGGCCCTTGGGTCACCCAGGCCAACCAGCTGGCCGTTGAAGTCAGTGCCCACCTGCCCCCGCACGTACACGGTGTTGCCGGCACGCACCGCCTGGCACAGGTCGTTGTCCAGGGTCTGGTTGGGGTAGGTGTCTTTGGTGTTGAACATGCGGATACGGGTATGAGTAGGCATCAACGAGCTCCCATGAGGCTGACAGGTTGGCGTTCGGCTTGGCGCTGCGACGCGTCGCGGTAATCGAAGTAGGTGCGTTGTTTGACGATGTGTTCGCCGATGTGCCGGGCGTCGTGCCACACGCCCCAGATAAAGGCCGAGCCGCGCCGCGACAACCAGGGCAGGCCAACGAAGTAGATACCCGGCTCACTGGACACGCCGCGCTGATGACGGGGCTTGCCGTTGTCCTTGAAGGCGTCGACCTGCAGCCAGCTGTAATCCACCGAGTAGCCGGTGGCCCAGATGATGGTGCTGACACCGGCCTTGGCCAGGTCGAGTTCGAGAATCGGCTGGGTCAGGCACAGCGGGTCGGGCAACATCACCCGTGCTTCAGGCTCTTGCGGCAAGTCCAGGCCATTGCGGGCAATGTAGGCGTCGGCGGCGTCGAGCAGCGCCAGGTAGTTTTCGTCGCCGCGCGCGATGTTCTCGGCCAGGTTGGCCTCGAAACGCACCACACCGTTGTCAAAGCTCTTGGTCAGGCCGACCAGGGTCATGCCCTGTTGGGCCAGCTTGCGAAAATCCACGGTGTGGCCGCCGCGGGCCCCGCTGACGGCAATGGTCACGTGTTCCTTTCCCGGCTGCATGGCTTCGGCGTCCCACTCACCGAGCACCCCCAGCCACCAGCAAAAGTCGCGGTTGCGGTAGGCCCGCGGCGGGCGGTCGTGAGCACCGACCGAGAGGTACACCTGCTTGCCGGCGCGCTGCAGTTCATCGGCGATCTGCACACCGGAGGAGCCGGCGCCGACCACCAGCACCGCGCCCTCGGGCAGTTGCTGCGGGTTGCGGTAAGCGGCGGAGTGCATCTGCAGCACGCGCGAATCTTGCGGGGCAATCGGCGGGATCACCGGGCGCTGGAACGGGCCGGTGGCGACCACCACTTGCCGGGCCTCGATCACACCGTCGCTGGTGTGTACGGTGAAACCCGGGCGATCGCTGTTGCGCAACACCTGGGTGACTTCGACGCCGGTGCGGATCGGCGCATTGAACTTGCGGGCATAGGCTTCAAAATAGTCGGCCACCTGCTCCTTGGCGGCGAAGGCGTCCGGGTCCAGGCCTTCGAATTCCAGGCCCGGGAAGCGGTCATGCCAGGCCGGGCCGTTGGCCACCAGCGAATCCCAGCGGCCGCTACGCCAGGCTTCGGCAACACGGTTGCGCTCCAGCACCAGGTGCGGCACGCCCAGGCGGCTCAGGTGCTCACTCATGGCCACACCGGCCTGCCCGGCCCCCACTACCAGCGTATCGATCTTGGTTTTATTGATTGTCATGTCTGCGCCCTACTGAGTTGTCCCACGCAGGTGGCCGTGGGAGGGAGTAGGTCGCATTCTGGGAGCGCGCGGGCAAACGCGAAATTATGATTTTTGTAGTTGCTGGATAGTAAAAAACTGGGGTGCAGGATCCTGTGCCGGGACCAACCTGGTCAGTGAAGAAATGATCCAATCCCAACGCCGCTGCTAAGCTTATGGACAGCGTCTGACTCACACCTCAGCGCTCCGCCCCGGCTGACGTTTTCAGCGGCGGCTGGATCAATGTTCCATGCGCACAAACAAGCCCTGCTTGAAGTTTTCTCTGTACCACGGACCGGCGGCCAACCTTGTTTAGCCATGTTGCAACCTCGCTGCCCGCGGCGTGCCTGTGCGTGCTCGTCACAGTGCTCCAGGCCTGAGTGCAGCATTCCGAAATCGGTCTTGGGAGACGAAAAATGGCGGACAGCAAAAAAGGCGCAGTGATCGTACTACTCGGCGATCTGTCGTCCCACATGATGGTCGAGCGCGGTTCAGGCAAAAACGCCGATGAGGCCCCGTCCTACCAATTGCGCAGCAGAGATCATCATGAGCCGTTGCTGCCGACAATGATTGAGCATGCGTTGAAGGACGGCTGGCCCGAGTTCAAGGCGCAGATGATCATCCGGCACACCGACTCGAACGATCGCGGCATGTGCGACAAGCGTTTCAGCATACTTGACCGGTTTGCGCAGTCCTCCAAGAGCAGCAAGGACAGCCCCAAGGCGCTTAGAGTCAGGGAAGACTATATCGTCAGCGAAGAGAGTGGGCCTGGCAACGCGTCTGGCATCAAAAGCCAATCGGATTCCCTGTTCGCCAGCATAAAGGACATCCAGCAACAACTCGAAAAGCACGATGGGCAAAGGCAACACCGGATCACGGTGATCTACGACCAGCATGGGTGTACCCGGCATGCCCTTGACGAGCTGGCACAAGCCAAGCAGTCCAAACGGTTCAAGAACATTCGCGATGTTGTCGGAACCGATGACTTGGTGCTAGCCATCAATAGCGATGCCGAGAAATGGGCATCGACGCTCAAGTCGTTGTCGGACAACATCCTGTTGAGAAAAAAACGACCACACGCAGGCCCCAAAAGAGTCACCATCGTGACAACGGCCGACGCCTTGCGCAAAGCCGGCGTGAACATAAAAAAATATGGTGCATTGGAACACAGCATCCGCGACATCATGAAGGCGATGAACCAGAATCGGGTGCACAACCAGAGTCCCGTTTCAACATTTTTCGACTATGCCGATGAACTGGTGATTGTCTTCCGTGAGACCGGCAGCCTGCATATTCACAAAACAGCAAAGGGCCGCTGTAAGGCGGCACTGCATTACTGTCCGAATTTCGACCGTATCGCGCAATCTGATACTCGCCGGTACGGGCGCGTGCCCGGCAAGTTTGCGATTTTCCTCTGCGCGGTGATCAAGGGGCTGTACACCATTGCCAACGGGCGCAAAGCATCCATCGGCGTCACGTCTTCATCGGCCGATCAGGCTATCTTCCAGGGTGCGCTACGGCTGGCAGCAGTGGCTTTCAATCGCCACTTCAAGAATGGGCTGGCTTACGATGACCCTTTCAAATCCATCGAGCAGGCACTGGCCGATCCACTCGGCAACATGGCCAACGACTGCGAAAATGCGACCTCGCGAGAAGACCTAACGTGCTCGCTGGAGCTTTCGCAAGAGCAGGCAAGACGCCCGAAAAAATGGAGCAGGACCAGCGAATTTCTTGCCAGAGAGACGCTGGAGAGCGACCTGAGAGAAATCGTCATCAATGGCATGGACAGCGTCCTGAGTGTGACCTCACCCAGCGGGCCGAAAAAAAGCACCGGCCTCTACCGTTTCGAAGAAAGACCGTGGTTCCCGCGCAGCTTCATTACTTTTCCGTATGCCACCTTCGGCCAGCTCAAACTGCTGGATACCAAGGAAATCGCCGAACACTTCGAGCTTGCGAAAATCATAGGCAAATATATCCAGACGGCCGACTGGCGCGCGCCGCTGTCAATCGCCGTGTTCGGCAAGCCCGGTTCCGGCAAGTCGTTCGCGGTCAATCAGGTGCTTAAATCCGTCGACCCTGCGCGCAAGAGCGAGCCCTTGACCTTTAACCTGGCTCAATTCGCTAAGGAGGATCAGTTGACCGAGGCATTTCACCAGATTCAGGACCAGGCACTGGCCAGCGACGAAGTGCCGCTCGCCGTGTTTGATGAGTTCGACGCCTGCATAGGTTCGAACAAGAACGGCTGGTTGAAATACTTCCTTGCGCCGATGCAGGACGGGCTGTTTCGAGGCAAAAATGGTGACTATCGGGTGGGGCGCGCCATCTTTCTGTTTTCCGGCGGAACGGCCGCGACTTTTAAAGAGTTTGCCGGCCCCGCCAGTAAAAAAGCCAGCAACGACGAAACAAAACTAAGAGACTTTCTCAGCCGGCTGAGGGGCAATCTCAATGTAAGCGACATTAACACCAACTCGGCCAAAGCCCCGGAACAGCTGAAAACCCTGCGCCGCGCCGCACTGTTGCGAACCTTTCTGCAAGAAAAGGCAAAACCGATCATGGTCGAGTGCTCGGACGGCACGGTACGCGCACGTATTCACCCCAAGGTGATCGATGCGTTCCTGCATGCCAACTATGTGCACGGTGTGCGCTCGATGGAAGCGATCATCCAGATGAGCAACTGGATTGATGGGTACTTTGTCCCAGCCTCCCTGCCCTCTAAAGATCAATTGATGATCCACATCACGGACAAAAGTTTCCTGCGAGAGGATCCGCCAGCAAAGCCTGCGAAGAAATAAGCCCTTGCTCCCACAGTGGCCGCAACTGCGGGAGCGGGCTTGCCCCGCGAAGCGAGCGTCAATACAGCCGCGCCTTGACCAGCGGCCGGAGCAGGTAGTTCAGCACGGTGCGCTTGCCACTGAGGATATCCACCTCGGCGACCATGCCGGGGATGATCGGCAGTACTTCATCGCCGCGCTTGAGCACGCTGCCGTCAGTCTTGATCAACACCTGGTAGTACGACTCCTTGCCGCGCGGGGTGTCTTCTTCGATGGTATCGGCGCTGATCTGTTCCAGGGTGCCCTTGAGGTCGCCATAGATGGAGAAGTCATAGGCGGTGATCTTGACCTTGGCCGGCATGCCAGGCACCAGGAAGGCCACGTCACGGGGCTTGATCCTGGCCTCGACCAGCAGACGCTCCTCCACCGGAATCACTTCCATGATCGCTTCGCCCGGCTGGATCACCCCGCCACGGGTGTTGATCAGCACGGTATTGACCCGCCCGCGCACCGGCGACAGGATCTCGGTGCGGCGCAGCTGGTCCTGGCGCTGCTTGATGATCGGCTCCAGGGCGCTGAGGTCGGCCTTGCGTTGCGAGCGTTCGGTGTAGGCGTCCTGGAAGTAGGTGTTTTTCAGCTCCGTGAGCTTGCCGTTGAGGGTGGCAATGTCCTGGCTGAGCTTGAGCGCCTCCATCTGGCTCACCGCCCGCTTGGCCACCAGCGGCCGCACCAGGTCGAGCTGGCTCTGGGCCAGGCGGACCTGGGCCTGGATCGAGCGGGTGTTTTCCACCAGCTTGTCGCGCCGCGACTTGAACAGCTCGCGTTCGGAGCGTGCCAGCGGGCTGTCGGCATCGACGTCGGCGCCGAAGTCAATGTGCGCCTTGCCCAGCACTTCGGCATCCAGGCGGGCAATCGCTGCACGCAAGCCGTCAGCCTGGTTGGTCGATTCCTGGACCGTGGTAAGAAACCGCGTTTCATCCAGGCGTACCAAGGGCTGGCCGACCTCGACCAGGTCGCCCTCTTTGACCAGCAGGCGGTCGAGGATGCCGCCCTCCAGGCTCTGGATTTTCTGGATGCGGCTGTACGGCACCACCCGGCCATCACCACGGGTAACCTCGTCAAGTTCGGCCCAGGCTGCCCAGGCGATGGCAATCAGGATACAGGCCAGCAACAGCCACAACAGTGGCCGATAGACCGGGTGAGTGACCGCCAGCAGCGGGTCGGCCAGTTCGCGGCGCAGTTTGGCCGCCTTGCGTTCAGAGCCCATGTGCACCTCCTGCGGCCTGCGGCGCCTGTACCTGGCTGCCCTGCACCACTTGCTCGAGCGGACCATCCATGATCACCCTACCCTGGCGCAATACCACCGCGCGTTCGACCAGGGCGAGCATGCTCTTCTTGTGGGTGGTAATGACCAGCGTGCGTTTGCCCAGCCAGTGCTGCAGGTAGTCGAGCACCTGTTTTTCGCTGGTCTGGTCGAACGCTGCGGTGGGTTCATCCAACAGCAGGATCGGTGGGTCTTGCAGCAGCACCCGGGCCAGGCCCACGGCCTGGCGTTGCCCGCCGGACAGGCTGGCGTTGCCCTGGATCGGCAGGTCCAGGCCCAACGAATGGCCGCGCACGAATGCACCCAGGCCAACCCCATCGAGGGTTTCCAACAGTTCATCGTCGCTCAGGGCGGCGTTCTCCAGGTTGAGGTTGTCACGCAGGCTGCCCTGGAACAACGCCACTTCCTGGGGCAGGTAGCCAATGCCGCGCTGGCGGTCGGCCGGGTCGATCTGGCTGAGGCTGACGTCATCGAGCAGCAGGCGCCCGGACTGGGCATCGAGCAAGCCGCTGAGCAAACGCAACAGGCTCGACTTGCCTGCACCGTTGCCGCCCAGCAACGCCACGCGCTCGCCGGCCTGAATGTTCAAGGCCTGGATGTCCACCACCGGCGGGCCATCACCGAGGCTAAGGCGCACGCCTTCAAGCCGATAGTGGCCACGCAGCTGAGGCTTGTGTACGAAGCGCTTGCCCTTGGGCCGTTCCTGTTCGGCGGCCATCAACTGGTCGAGGCCTTCCATGGCCACCTTGGTGTGCTGCCAGCGGCCGAGAATGCCCGCAGCCTGGGACAGCGGCGCGATCGCCCGCGAGGCAAGGATTGAGCAAGCCACCAGGGCGCCGACAGTCATCGCCCCTTCGCTGATACGATAGACGCCGAACACCACCACGCCGACGTAGCACAGCTGCTGGACGATGCTCGAGGCATAGCTCAGGGTCGAGGCCAGGGCGTGGGTTTTCATCGCCGTGCTCGACAACTCGCCGGTCAGGCTTTCCCATTGCTGCAGGCAACGGCCTTCGGCGCGGCTGGCCTTGACCGTTTCCAGGTGTTCGAAGGCTTCCAGCAGCACGCCGTTCTTCATTGCCCCTTCGCGCAGGTTCTGCCGCGACAGCCGGCCGAGCAGGCGCTGGGTCAAAAGCCCTGGCAACACCATCAGCACGCAGGCGACAATCGGCACCCAGACCACCTGGCCGCCGATCAGGGCGATGATCAGCAAGAAAACCACCACGAACGGCAGGTCGCTGATCAGCGCGGCGCTGGACGAGGTAAAAAACTCGCGGACCGACTCGAACTCGCGGACCTGGGTGCTGAACGCCCCCATCGAGGCAGGCTTGGCGGCGATCCGCGTGCTCAGCACGCGTGAGAACAGCAGGCTGGACAGTTGCAGGTCAAGGCGCTTGCCCAGCACGTTGAGCAGGTGCCCGCGCATGATCCGCAGCACACCGTCCAGGACAATCGCCAGGGCCACGCCACCGGCCAGAATCCACAAGGTGTCGAAGGCTGCATTGGGCACCACCCGGTCATACACCTGCATGGCGAACAGCGCCGAGGCGATGGCCAGGACGTTGGCCATCAGGGCTGCGGCAGCCACTTCGGCATAGGAGCGCCAGAGCTTTTTCAGCGGGCCGAAGAACCAGTGTTCGGGCACCGCCCGGGCGTAGTCCCCTACCCGCTCGTCCGGCCGGAAACGACATTTGGCGAACACTGCCGTGCCGCTGTACAGCGCCGCCAGCTCGCTCAGCGCCAGGCACTCGACGCCGCCATCGCTTTGCGGCACCAGGACCTGGGCTTGTTCATCCTCGAGCTTGACCAGCACCAGGCTGCGCCCATCCGTGAGCAACAGCAGCGCCGGCAGCAGGTAGTTGTCCATCTGCGCCAAGGGCAACTGATCGACCCGTGCCGTGATATCGGCGCGGCGCAACGCCCGCGCTACCAGGCGCAACGGCAGGCGCCCGTGTTCCAGCGCCAAGCCATCAACCAGTTCGGCATCGCCCAGCGGGCGGCCCAGTTGCCGGCACAACAACAGCAGACCCTGGCGCAGCGGATCGTTGCCCGGCTCGTGATTGAGCGCGACGACCTTACTGGCAATCCTGTTCTCAGCTTCCATTCAACCGATTCTCCACCAGTGGGCCCAACAAGCCGACCTGAGCGGCCGCCCGGTATTCAATGCGCTTGCGTTCGATGTGCAGATTGATCAATTGCCGCTCGGCCTCGAAGCGTTCGCGCTGCACGCTGAGCAGGTCGATCACGTCACGCCGGCCCACTTCGAACTGCTCGCGGTACAGCTCGCTGACCTGCGCCGACTCCGTCACTTGCACCTGCAAGGCTTGCTCCCGCCAGCCCAGGGTTTCGCCATTGTCGAACAGGGTTTGCAGTTGCCGGCGGATATCGCGCTGCATGGCGTCGGCACTGAAGCGCGCCGACTCCAGGCGTTGCTGGGCAGCCGTCGGGCGGCGGAAGTTGGACAAGCCCTGGAAGGTGTCCATGCGCAAACGCAAGGCCACCACCGAGTCGCTTTCCGGGTGCCCGCCGACCTCCCGGCGCAAGGCTGTGGCCTCGATGTTCAGTTGCGGCAGCAACGCCGACTTGGCCTCGCGGACCTGGGCCTCGGCGACGTTGGCGTCTTCAAGGGCCTTGCGCTGCAAGGGCGCGTCGTGAATCACCCGGGTCAGGTCACTGCTGGCCAGGTAGCGCTTGAGCGACATCGGTTCGGGGTCGCTCAACGTATCCGGCTCCTGGCCGACCAGAATCAGGTACTGGTTGCGCGCGTCCTGCAGGTTGCCCTTCTCCAGTGCCAACTGCTCCTGGGCCCGTGCCAGTTCGAGGTTGGCGCGGTCCAGTTCGCTGCGGTCGGCATAACCATCGCCACCGCGGTCTTCGGTCATTTGGCGGATACCGCCCAGGCGCTGCAGGTGCGTGCGCACCGCCTCGACCCGGCGCTCGGCTGCCAGCACGTCGAGGTAGGTCTCGACGATATCCAGCGCCGCATCATCACGGGCCACCAACACCGCCTCCGACAGCTTGCGCTGGTTAGCGCTGGCACTGTCGACCTTACTGTTGACCCGGCCCCAGTCATAGAGCATCTGCGACGCGGTGAGGTCATAAACCACCTCGCCAAAATCAAACTCCTGGGGCCCGCCGGACATCGACAGCGAGGGGTAATAGCCGCCCTTGGCAATCTCCACTTCTGTGCCGGCGCGATCGGCTTCAGCCATCGCCGAACGCACCTCGGGGTGAATGGCCAGCCCGGCCCGGACCGCCTGGTCCAATGGCATGGCTGGCGTAACCATCGGCAAGCCCAACGCAAGCAGCCCCAAGGCTACTTGCGCGTGCCGCCGTCCCTTGCGCGCGTACTGCTGGCGCGCCGTCATCAAACCACGACCTGAACCGTGTTTTCCTCCACCAGCAGCGTGTTGACGCCAAATGCGTAGACGTCATACACCAGGCCATTGATTGTCTGCGTGGTACCCGTGTTGAGCGCACCCACCACATTCAGTGTGTCGTTGCTTTCGCCAGTGATCTGCAAGGTGTTGTTGGCATCGGTGATCAGCCCCACTTCCGCGGCGGTAAGGGTCAGCACGCTGCCCGCATCGCCTTTGCCCAGGTCGACCCGTTCAATGTTGCTCAGGGTGCCGACGCCGACGGCGTTGTAGTCCAGGTCGATACCATTGGCCAGCAACAGCGTGTCAAAACCTGCCCCGCCATCGATGTTGACGAAGTTGGTCGCGGTGATCTGGATGGTGTCGTTGCCATCACCGGCCGCCACATGATCGCCAGCACCGACGTTGAAGATCAGGTCGCTGCCGTTGCCGCCGTTCAGGTGCTCGGCGCTGCCATTGACCGCCGCCATCACATCGTCGCCTGCGGTGCCGTTGACATTGATCTGGCCGATGATCGACGACAAGCCGTTGGGCAACAGGCTGATGCCATAGGCCGCACTCTCGTTGCCCTGGCTGTCGGTGGCGACAACGTTGAAGGAGATCTGTGAGCCCAGGTTGAGGATGTCGGTGATGTTCAGCCCCAGTTGGGTGAGGATGGTCGGGCTCAGCAGGTTCACGGCAAAATGCCCACTACCGTCGGCGAGAATCGGCAACAACTGCACGTCCAGCGCCGGGGTGATGACGCGAATCAACAGGCTCGAACCCACCTCTGTGTTGCCGCTAAAACCAAAGCGCGGGTTCAACGGGTTGAGGCTGACATCGACGGCAAAACCGCCGATGGTCACTGGCTGTTCGATACCGGTCCCTACCGCAAGGGTCGCAACGTTGCTCGGGTTGCCGGCCGGGTCGCGGCCCACCACCGAGACCTGGGCGCTGAGCAACTGGTTCCAACTGAAGTCGATGTCCAGGTCGGTCAGCAGGTTCAGCGACGCCAGGCCGCTGTTATCGGCGGTCACTATAACCGTGCCGGTCACACCGCCGACAGTCAGGGTCACCGTCAATTCGGTACCGGGATCGGTGGAGATGGTCAGCAGGTTGCCCACCAGCGACAGCACCGGGGTCGCCGGTGGCACGGTGTCGATGGTGAAGGCCACCGGGGTCGACGCGGTACCGCCATTGATGTCGGCGGTGATGGTCGAGGCGCCTTGGGGAAACGGCCCGCCCGACGGGTTGAGGGTCACGCTGACGGTGCCGGCAGTGATGTCACCGGCGGTCAGGGTATGGCTGGCCTGGGCCAGATAGCCGTTCTGCCCGTTAAAGTTGACGGTGATCACCTGGCCGACCTGCAGGGTCGGCCGTACCGCGACACTGACCTGGATACCGTCGGCAACTTCGGCAGCGTTGATCCAGGTGTCGGCCGCTTCCGCCACGCTCAGGGTCGGTGGCGCCAGGTCCGGCGCGGTGACGCTGCTCGGGCCGCTGAGGTTGCCAGCGGCATCCACGGCCACCGCGGACACCGGCTGACCGGCAGTCAGCGCCGGTGCCAGGGGCAAGCTGAAATTGCCGCTGCCATCGACGTTGACTGTGATCGGGTTGGCGCTGTCGCCATTGATCACGATACGCACCTGGCTGTTGGCCTCGGCGGTACCGCTGAGCAAGGCGCCATCGCTGCTGATGTTCAGCACAGGCGCTGCCGGGGCGACGCTGTCGACCGTGGTACTGGCCGGCGGGCTGTCGTTGCCGGCGGCGTCTTCGGCCACCGCGTTGACCACGCTGCCGTTGGCCAACGGGCTGCCCGGGGTGAAGCTCCAGGCGCCACTGCCATTGGCCGTGGTTTCACCAATCGGGTTGCCACTGCCATCGGTGAGGATGACTTTCGCGCCAATCTCGGCGGTGCCGCTAATCACCGCGCCATTGCTGGCGTTGATGACCGGCGCGGCGGGTGCCAGCGAATCCACCGTGGTGCTGCCCGGAGCACTGTTGTTGCCAGCAATGTCCTGGGCCACGGCATTGACCACGGTGCCGTTGGGCAACGGGCTGGCCGGGGTAAAGCTCCAGTGGCCGCTGCCATCGGCGTTGACCTGGCCAATCGGGTTGCCGCTGCCGTCGGTAAGGGTGACCTTGGCACCCGCTTCCGCGGTACCGGCAAGCACGCTGCCATTGGTCGGGTTGACTATCGGCGCGGCAGGTGGCATTGCGTCCACAGTAGCGGTGGCGGGCGCACTGGTATTGCCGGCGGCGTCCTTGGCCACGGCGGTGAACACTTGGCCGTGGGGCAATGAGCCAATACCTGGGAGGAAGCTCCAGTTACCATTAGCGTCAGCAATCGTCCCCCCCATCGGCTGTCCGCTGCTGTAGGTGAAGGTGATGATGGCGCCCGCTTCCGATGTACCGGTGACAAGTGTACCGTTGACCGGGTTGATAACCGGCGCAGCCGGTGCCACCGAGTCCACAGTGGTGCTGATCGACCCGCTGGTATTGCCGGCGGCGTCCCTGGCCACGGCATTGACCACCGTGCCGTTGGCCAGCGGTGATCCTGGGGTGAAGCTCCAGATGCCGCTGCCATCGGCTGTGGTTTCACCAATCGGGTTGCCGCTGCCGTCGGTGAGGATGACTTTCGCACCGATCTCGGCGGTACCGGTAATCACCACGCCAGCGCTGGCGTTGATGACCGGCACTGACGGCGCCAAGGCATCCACCGTGGTACTGGCAGGCCCGCTGGTGTTGCCTGCCGCATCCTTGGCCACGGCATTGACCACGGTGCCGTTGGGCAACGGGCTGCCTGGGGTGAAGCTCCAGTGGCCACTGCCATTGGCGCTGGTCTGGCCAATCGGGTTGCCGCCGCCATCGGACAGGATGATGGTCGCCCCCGCTTCGGCGCTACCGCTGATCTCGGCGCCATTGCTGGCGGCTATCACCGGCGCGCCCGGTGCGACGCTATCGATGGTGGCAACCGCCGCGGCGCTATCAGTGCCTGTGGGATTGCGCGCAATGACTGTGACTACTGTGCCGTCAGGCAACGGCGCGCCCAGGATGAAGCTCCAGTTGCCGCTGCCGTCGACCGTCACCTGGCCGATCGGGGTACCATTGCTTTGGGCCAGGATGATGGTATTGCCCGCATCCGCCGTACCGCTGAGGAACACACCGTTGCTGGGATCGACATGCGGGATCGACGGCAGCGAGGTATCGATGGTGGTGGAGCCTGGCGCGCCGGTGTTGCCTGCCGCGTCAGTGGCGGTGACGTTGACCACGGTGCCGTTGGGCAACTGCGCACCCGGGCTGAAACTCCAGTTGCCGCCGGCGTCGGCCTGGACCTGGCCGATCGGGTTGCCGCTGCCATCTTTGAGGGTGATCGTGCTGTTGGCCTCGGCGGTGCCATTGACGGTATTACCGTTGCTCGGGTTGACCACCGGCGCCGCTGGCGGCAGGGCATCCACGGTGATGCTTGTCGGCGGGCCGATGTTGCTAGCCGGGTCCTGGGCCACGGCATAGACCACGGTGCCGTTGGGCAGCGGGTTGGTGGGCGTAATCGTCCAGTTGCCGCTGCCATCGGCGGTGGTTTCGCCGATCGGGCTGCCCCCGCTATCGGTAAGGAACACCTTGGCCCCGGCCTCGGCGGTGCCGCTGACGGTTGCGCCATTGCTCGGGCTGATCACCGGTGCGCCGGGGGCGACGATGTCGACTGTGGTTGCCGCCTGTGGCCCGGTATTGCCGGTCGGGTCGGTGGCCTTGGCAATCACCACGGTGCCATTGGGCAGCGGGCTTGCCGAGATGAAGCTCCAGTTGCCGTTGCTATTGGCGGTGACCTGCCCGATGGGGTTGCCGCTGCTGTCGGTCAGGGTCACGGTAGCGCCGGCTTCAGTGCTGCCGCTGATGACGACGCCATTGCTTGGGTTGATAATCGGCGCGGCAGGCGCCGAACTGTCGACGGTCACCGTGGCAGGGGCGCTGCTGTTGCCGGCGGCATCCTTGGCCAGCACATTGACCACGGTGCCATTGGCGATCGGTGACGCTGGGGTGTAGGTCCAGTTGCCACTGCCATTGGCAGTGACCTCGGCAATCGGGTTGCCGCTGCCATCAGTGATGATCACCTTGCTGTTGGCTTCGGCCGTACCGCTCAGGCTGCTGCCGTTGCTCAGGTTAACGGTGGGTGCAGGCGGGGCGACAGCGTCGACGATTGCGCTGGCCGGGCCGCTGGTGTTGCCAGCCGGGTCGGTGGCGGTGGCATTGACCACCGTGCCGTTGGGCAGCGGGCTTGCGGGGGTGAAGCTCCAGTGGCCACTGCCATCGGCGGTGGTTTCGCCAATCGGGTTGCCGCCGCCGTCAGTCAGGACCACCTTGGCTCCGGCCTCGGCGGTGCCGCTGACGGTTGCGCCATTGCTCGGGCTGATCAGCGGTGCGCCCGGGGCCACGCTGTCCACGGTCGTCGTCGCGGGCGTACCGCTGTTGCCGGTCGCGTCGCTGGCCGTGGCTACCACGACCGTGCCATTGGGCAGCGGGCTTGCAGGGGTGAAGCTCCAGTGGCCACTGCCATCGGCGGTGACCTGGCCAATCGGATTGCCGCTGCCATCTTTGAGCGTCACCGTGGCGCCGGCTTCGGCACTGCCGCTGATGCTGCTGCCATTGCTCGGGTCGAGCACCGGAGCCGCGGGTGCCGAGCTGTCGACGGTCATTGTGGCAGGCGCGCTGTTGTTGCCGGCCGCGTCCTGGGCCAGCACCTTGATCACTGTGCCATCGGCAATCGGCGTGCCTGGCGTGTAACTCCAGTTGCCGCTGCCATCGGCCGTGACCTGGGCAATCGGGTTGCCACTGCCGTCGGTGATGATCACCTTGCTGTTGGCCTCGGCCGTGCCGCCCAGGCTACTGCCATTGCTCGGATTGACCGTGGGCGCCGCTGGTGCGATTGCATCGACGCTGACGCTGCTCTGGCCGCTGGTATTGCCGGCCGGATCCTGGGCTACGACGTTGACCTGCGCGCCGTTGGGCAGCGCAATGCCTGGGGTGAAGCTCCAGTTGCCGTTGGCGTCGGCAATGGTCTGGCCGATCGGGTTGCCGTCGCCGTCGCTGAGCAAGATTTTCGCGCCAGCTTCAGCAGTACCGCTGAGCAACGCACCGTTGCTCGGATTGACCAGCGGCGCGGTGGGTGCCACGGCATCGATCACCGTGCTGGCCGGCGGGCTGCTATGGCCATTGGCGTTTTCGGCGACCACAACGACCACGGTGCCATCGGCCAGTGAGGTGCTCGGGGTGAAGCTCCAGTTGCCGCTGGCATCGGCCATGGTCTGGCCGATCGGGTTGCCGTCGCCGTCGGTGATTACCAGGGTGATGCCGGGTTCGGCAGTTCCCGACAGCACACTGCCGTTGCTGGCATTGACCTGCGGGGCATCGGGGTAGTCCGGCGCCTGGACACTCACCCCAGGGCTGCTGTTGCCGGCCGCATCGGTGATCACCACCGTTACGGTCTGGCCATCGGTCAGCGGCGGGTTAAGCGGGACCTGGAAATTGCCATCGGCGCCGATCACCAGGGTCACATCGGGCTGGCCATCGCCATTGGTATCGACCCCGACCCGTGCACCCGGCTCGCCCCTGCCGCTGACGCTGGTGCCATCGGCCGCTACTTCGACCTCGGTCGCAGGCGCCGGCGCGCTGGTGTCCGCAGCCTTGGTCTGGACACCCGTACTGCTGTTGCCGGACGGGTCGGTAACCACCACGGTCACGGTCTGGCCGTTGGTCAGCGGCGGCGTCAGCGGGACCTGGAAGGTGCCGTCGGGCGCGATCACCACGCTCACCTCGGGTTTACCATCGCCATTGGTGTCGATACCTGCAGTTGCGCCCGGCTCACCCTTGCCGCTGACGCTTGCGCCATCGGCAGCCACCTGGACATTGGTTGCCGCTGCCGGTGCGGTGGTGTCCGGGGCTTTGGTCTGGATCGCCGGGCTGCTGTTGCCGGACGGATCGGTGACCACTACGGTCACGGTTTGGCCATTGGTCAATGGTGGATTCAGCGGCAACTGGAAGTTGCCATCGGCGCCGACCACCACACTGGCGTCGGCCTTGCCGTCACCGTTGGTATCGACCCCGACCGTGGCGCCTGGCTCCGCCTTACCGCTCAATTTACTGCCGTCAGGGGCCACCTGAAGCCCGCTCGCGCCGGCGGGTGCGGTGGTGTCCGCCGGTGGTGTTCCTCCCCCGCCACCGCCACCGCCGCCACCGCTGCTGTTGGAGATCGCCACGCCCGCGCCGATTACCGCAGCGCCGGCCAGCAACATACCGCCCATCCCCAACCCGGCAACGGTTGCTCCGGCGCCGGCACCAGCACTACCGGCGGCGGTCAGCGAGTCAAAACCCGCTACGCTTTCCTGAGCGACGTAGCTCGCCGCCAGCACACCGTCCGCAGCGACCGGAGGAAGGCTAACCGCCACCAGCTTGCCTTCCTGGACCAGAAACAGCTCGCTGGGCGCTTGCCCAGGCGCGTAGAAATTGGCGACGCGAATGCTTTCGCCATTTTTCAGTTGCACCACCAGGTCCGCATCGCTTTTCGAATAGCTGGCGACCGCTTCGGGGTTGATGTCGAGGGCAACTTCACTGCTTTCGCTGAGCGTGAGAATGCCTTTGTCCGGCACCTCAAGGACGGCAGCTGAGGAGACATTTTGATTGAGAGGGGAAATCTGTGCCTGAATCGACATGCTAGACAGTCCTTTTGCCTATAGTTGACCGAAGGGTCACACTGCTGTCTGAATGAATAGCAGTTCTGCAAAAAAAAACGATTCTGGCTTTAGGCTTAATACCTAAGCGCGCTTAAACGTTTTTGGCGTTAGTCCAAAAGGCTTGCAGCGCGGACGCTGTTGCGCAAAAAGCGGCAATTGGCCACACTGCGGCATCACTTAGCACAGTTGCCATCATGTCCTTGAGCATCCGCCTTGCGCGCACTGAAGAGGCGCCCCTGCTCCCGGCCATCGAGCGCTCGGCGGCGCAGGCCTTCCTCGAACATCCCGGCCTTGAGTGGATTGCCCGTGGCTCGGTCATGAGCCTTGAGGATCATCTGGGGTTCATCGAAGCGGGGCATGAATGGCTGCTGACTGACGAACACGACCAGCCCCAGGGGTTTATCTGTGTTACCCCAGCGGGCACTGACCTGTTCATCCATGAGCTGTCGGTTGCACAGCCGGTTCAGGGCCAGGGGCAGGGTCGCCGACTGATCGCCACAGTCCGCCAGTGGGCAAGCGATCAGGGCTTTCAGGGCTTGACCCTGACCACCTTCGCGCAGGTACCGTGGAATGCGCCCTTCTATGCGCGCCTGGGTTTTGAACTGCTCACTGAAACACAGCTCAACCCAGCCCTGAGCCAGCAGCTCAGGCGCGAACAACTGCAGCTCAAGAGCACCCGCTGCGCTATGCGCCTGCCCCTTCAGCCGTTGTCCTGAGCCTGTGCGCTCGCGCGTTCGGCCTGACGTAAAAGCGCTTCTTGCTTGCCGATCAGTTGCAACTGGCGGCGCAACTCGTGCTTGCAAAGCATTAGGTGCGTATGTGGCACGATTGCCGATCGGTACAGATTGGGTCACGCAACTCAAGACGCTACTGATCGAGCACGTCGGCGTAGTCGTGTGGGTCAACTCCGCCTATCTGGATTACGCGCCGGTCTACAGTACCGCCCCGGGTTACATGCACGGCTACGGTGATCAGCACGTCTCACTTCATGCTGATGCTTATTGCGACCAGCGCGCTTCGCTGCTCTGCAATGCCGAAGCAATCGTCGCCAACTTTCCATCCGGCAACGTATCGGGCAACAAATCGGTGCCCGAGCTTACGTACAACTGCGCATAGGCATTGCGCAACTCGGCGTACGACAGGTCACGTTTCAACTGCGTCTGCAGGTTGTTCAGCTCGCCCTGGATCAACTCCAGCTCACCGATGTTCTGGGTCTGGTAGCGGTTGCGCAACTGCTCAGCGATCTGCCCGTCCAGTGCCGCCAGCTCTTCGCTGGTGCGGAACTGGCGCGCCGCCTCGTTGTAGTTGGCGTTGGCCACATACAACTGCGCCAGCACCGCCATCGACATGGCCTGGCGCCGCGCCGCCGCAACGTCTTCACCGGCTTTGGCGACCTTGATGGCTGCCGGGGCCGACAACACGTTGAACAGGTTCCAGGTCACCTTGACGCCGTAGTCCGCCCAGCTCTGGTTGACCAGGAAGGAGTTGCTGTCGTAGTGCCCACCGGCCGAGAACTCAAGGCCCGGCAGCAAGCGCAGCATGGCCTTGCGGGTTTCCGCAGCACTGATCCGTGCCTGGTAATCCTGTTCGCGCAACTCCGGACGGCTGGCCAGGGCCTGTTGTTCCAGGCGGGTGAAATCACCCTTGAACTGCGGTACCTCATAGCCTGCTTCCGGCGCCAGGGTGAACTCGGTATTCAGCGGCAGGTTGATCAAGGCCGCCAGTTCAGTCTTGGCCAGCGACAAGGCGCGGCGCTGCTCTTCGAGCTGGCGGGTGGCCTCGATCAGAGCGCGCTGGTAGCTGAGCGACTGCACCGGGTCGCCGATGCGCTGGCTGCTCATGTGCTGGCTGTTGTCCCGAGCCTCAGCCACACGCCCCATCAGGCTGTCGATCTGGGTCAGCAGGCGCTGCGCCGCCACGGCCCGCCAGTACGCCGAGCGCACGTCCTGGGTAATGGTGTGAATGACCTTGCGCCGCCGCTCCTGGAGAATCAAGCGTTGGTCGGCCTGCTGCTTGGCGCTGACGTAACTGACACCAAAGTCGAGCACGTTCCACACCATGGTCAGGTCCGCCACTTCGCGGTCGCGGTCCTGGGAGGTCGAAGGTTCCAGGGACTGGGTACCGGTCTGCACGCTCTGGCTGCTCGAGGCGCTGACATTGTTGCGCCCGGCATAACCGGCTTCCATGGCCATGCGCGGCAACATGTCGAAGCTCGCCAGGTCGACCTGGCGCTTGGCCAGGGCTTCTTCCATGACCTTGAGGCGCGACTCGAGGTTGTACTTCACCGCCCGCGCCATGGCCTGGTGCAAGGTCAAGGGACCGCTCAGCGGTTCCTGGTCCTTGAACATGCTGACCAGGTCAGTGCGCGCCCGCGCCTCGCTGAGGCTGCGGTCGATCGGTTCGCTGGTCACCGCACATCCGCTGATTGCAAGCGCCAGCAAGCTGGCACTGAAGAGTTTCTGACTATTTTTCATCCTTGGGCCGCCCCCCTGGTGCGGCTCGATCATCTTTGAATAGGTGCTGAAACTTCAGGCCCGATTGCCGATCTGTGTCGGCTGTGACAGAGCCATGGCCAATTCGCGTACAGGACGCTGTTCGGCGTCCTTGATATTCTGCAACTGCTGCTCCAGCGAGGCGGCGCCAAACACTGCGCGCAAGCCTTGCGCAGGGTCGGTGGTGCGCCACTGCTTGCCGTCGAATACACGCATCGACTCGCCCTCCTGCACCGCTTGCCGCGCAAACAGGCTTGCGAGGGTACTGCTGCCAAAAACGCCACCCTCTCCCCCGGCGAACCCAATGCCGCCAGCAGAACTGGCGCCTTGGTCGCTGCTGGCAAAAACTTGAGCGATGTAGCTCGGTGCACTGATGCCGTTGTTGATAAAGATATTGCCCAGCGTATCGATGCCGCTACCCAAGGTCTCATGCTCGAACAAGCCGCTTGGCACTAACGGCGAGGCTGTGGGTATCGCCGGCACCGGTGGCACCTGCGGCTGCAGTAGAGGGCTGCTTGGAGACCCGCTGTTTACGGGTGGGTTGGTCCGGTATTCCAGATCACCAACGTCCTGGCTCAGTATCTGATAGGACGCACTGCTCAGCGACAACGTCAGTGCATTGCCAGCCGCATCGCGGATACCGCTGCCCTGGGCATTGAGGCTGAGCCCCAGGCTGCCCTGGCCGCTGACGTTAGCCACCGTCACGCGATAGGTCCGCTCGTCCAGCTGCAGCACTGACTGCACCACACCACTGGCTCCGCCATGCAGGCTGAAGTCCGTGACATCCACCGCGCTGACCGGCTCGTCGAAGGTCAAGGTGTAGCTCAACGTCTTGTCCTGGGTTACGGCCGGGCCGTCCAGCACGATCTGCACCGGCTGTGGCGCGCGCGTATCGACAGAAATGCCCGTCGTACTGCCCACGTTGCTCAGCGCCGTCTGCACATCATTGCCACGCACGTCTTGCAGTGTGCCTCCCTGCAGATCGATACCGGTCGATAACCTGAGGCCATTGCTGGCCTGCTGGCCTGGGCTGATGACCAGGCGGAACACCAGGGTATCGCTGCCTGAACCTGACACATAGTCGGCATAGGCAACCTGGCCATTATCCAGGGTTACGCTCAGGCGCGGCAGACCAGGGCCAGGGCCCACCAGAACCACCTCGTCCAGGCGCACGGTGAAGTCGAGTCCCTGTCCGGCCACATAGCTGCCTGCGGCTGGGACTTCTACCCCAGTTACCTTGGGAGCGACCCGGTCGATGCTGTAGGCGCTGCCTTCAATGCCGCCACCTATTGCGTTGCCGGCGGCGTCAATGATACCGGTGCCCACGCCTTTAAGATCCAGGCGTACACTGCCAACACCGCTCAAGCTCTCGACCAGAACTGTGTAGGTGCGGTCGTCAACCTGAGCCACGCTACTGATACGGCCTGCGGCACTGCCCGTGTAGATCAGGGAAAAATCGGCCATGTCGACGCCGCTGACGCCCTCGTCGAACCTAACGGTGTAGCGAACCGAGCTACTGTTGGTGGGGTTGACATCGACTCGAACGATCTCGGTCGCAAGGGGAGCCTGCGTATCGACCCGTACCGACGCGGTACTGTGCACGCCATTCAGGCTCAGGTTCAGATCGTTGCCCGCCGCATCGCGTATCGCACCACCGTTGAGCGCCAGGCTGCTGCCGAGCTGGATACCATCGGCATCGTTGTTGCCCTGCTGCACACTGTACTGAAACACCAGTTGCCCGGTTCCGGAGCCGGAAACGTAGGTGGCATACCGGTTGCTACCGCCAATGTTCAGCAATAGCCCCGGCGTACCGTCGCGGGTATCAACGATGACCGGCTCGCTGGCACTGACGGTAAAACGCAGCAGCTCACCGGCCTTGTAACTGCCGGCCGCCGGCACCTGCACGTCAGTGACCGTAGGGACTGTCCGATCGATCTGCAAGGCGGCGCTCTGCGTGCCAGCGGCCACACTGTTGCCGGCGACGTCAATGATGTCGCGAGCGCTGGCGATGGCCACGCGAATGTCACCAGTTCCCGTCAGCTCGCCCACTTCGACCCGGTAGTTACGCGCGTCCAGGGCAGTGATGCTCAGTATGCGCCCCTGGACGTTGCCACCCACCAGCAAGGTGAAGTCTTCGACACTGACGTTGCTCACATCTTCGTTGAAACTGACGCTGAAAGTGGCATTGCTCGCGTTGCTCGGCCCGGGGGTCAACGGGGTGATAGCACTCACCCTCGGGTCGACAGTGTCGACCACGATTCCGGCCGTGCTGCCTACGTTGTTCAACGTAAGGTCCATCGCGTTGTTGGCCTGGTCATGGAACGACGGCATGGCCATGACCGCTACCACCTGGACGCCAGCGATCAGTGTGGTGTTGTCGTTTACCTGCACCTGGTACTCGAAAACCAAGGCATTGCTGCCAGTACCGGACACGTAGCGAGCGGTGACGTCGCGGCCACCGATATTGACGATGATCCACGGTGCGAAGGTGACGTTGACCACTTCGCTGGTGTTGACGGTAAAGCGCAGCACGTCGCCCGCGTTGTAGGCACCGGCGGCCGGCACGTCGATCGAGCCAATGCTCGGCGCAACTCGGTCGATACTGTAAAGCGTACCGGTCAGGCCTGCGGCCAAGATGTTCCCGGCCGCATCGGTGATGTCCGTGCCGCTGTCATTGAGGTTCAGGCCCAGAGTACCGTCCCCCGTCAGGCCGTTGATCAGCACCGTATAGGTGCGTGCGTCGACCGCCACTACGCTGGCGATGCTACCGCTTACGCTACCGGTGAACACCAGTGTGAAGTCCGAAGTGTCCACACCGTTGACCGCTTCGCTGAAGGTCACGGTGTAGCGGACCGAGCCGGCGTTGGTCGGGTTGCTGTCGATGGCGACGAGCGTGCCAGGCTGCGGCGCCACGCCATCGACGCGCACGCCGATGGTGCTGGCCACGTTGTTGAGCCTAGTGTCCAGGTTGTTGCCAATGCTGTCGCGCACAGCACCACCGTTCAGGTCAAGGCTGCTGCCGACACTGATGCCGTTGCTGTCCAGTTGCCCGCTGGTCACGCTCAGACGGAACACCAGCGCACTGGTGCCCGAGCCCGAGACATAGTCGGCGTAGACCGTACCGCCAGTGTCCAGGACAATCTCCAGGCGTGGTGCGCCGGCGACGGTTACCGCCTCGCTGAGGTTGAGAGTGAAGTCCAGGTTCTGTCCGGCGACATAGGTACCGTTACCAGGCACGGTAACACTGCTGATGACCGGTTCGATCCCATCGATGACAATATTGTTGTTTGCCCCCAACGAGTGGGCCGAGCCCGCCGTCGGTAGCGTCAACAGCGCATCCTGCTGGCTTGCGCTGCGCAGGGTGGTGCCATTTAGCGACAAGGCTGCCGAGGAGGTGTAGTCAAGGTCAGCACTCTGGTCGCCCGCCTGCACCGTGTACTTGAAGACCAGGGCGTTGCTGCCCGAGCCCGAGTAATAGGTGGCGGTGCGGTCGACAGCCCCGGTTTCCAGCAGCAAGGTGGGAGTGTCCGCGCTGAGAAAGACTGCCTGATCGAAGGTCAGGACGATGTAGATGGAATCGCCAACCTTGAAACCGCCGTTCATGAGGGGTGCATCAACGTTGATGACCCGTGGGTTGAGTGCGGCAACAGTAATCGCCAGGGTGTCGCTATCGGTCAGCGCCCCGCCAGTACCGCTGCTGCCTTGGTCGTTGCTGATAACCTGCAGGCTGGCAGCGCCGTTGTAGCCTGCGATCGGCGTAAAGCTCATACCGTTGAGGGCTGCGTTGATGCTGCCCAGACTGCCAACGAACGTCATCGTGGTATCGCCGCTTCCACTGCCAACAATAAAGCTCAAACCGGAAACAGCAGAAAGCGTCAATGTGCCATGGGTGACCAGCAGGGTGACTTGCAGCGAATTACTCCCCGCATCCACATCGCTGATGCTGATCAGGTTGCCGTTGCTGCTGTTGAAGGTCAGGGTGCCATCCTGGTTGACTATCTGGCCCGTCGGCAACTGGTTCACCGGAGCGTCGTTGACTGCTGTAACCATCAGCGTCAGGGTGCTGTTGCCCGATTGCGCGCCCCCCGTCCCGCTGTGGCCACCATCGTCGATGTTCATCGACAACGTCACGTTGGCAGTGGCATTGGCTGCGGGCGTATAGGTCAGACTGCCGGTGCCAATGAGCGTATTGATATCGCTGAGGCTGCCCACTAGCACCAGGGTGCCAGTACCCGAGCCGCTGACCAAGACACCTGCGCCGCTAGTGCCATGAAGCAGGCCGGCAGGCACCGACAACGTCACGGTGACCGGCGAACTGCCGGCATCGGCATCGCTGAACACAATGCCGGTCAGGGCCGTGGTCGTGTCTTCGATAACAGTGATCGAGCCAGGGGCAAGAATCACTGGAGCGTCGTTGACCGCTACGACGTTGACTACCTTGGTAGCGATGTTACTGACGTCGTGGCCGTCATTGACCGTAAACGAAAGGGTCCGCGCCCCGGTATCGGGGTTGCTGGAACTATTGCTGTATTCAACCGAACGCAACGCTGCCTGCCATTGCGCCAGGGTCGCTATCGCCCCTGCAGAGGTCAGCGTCAGCTCGCCGGTAGCAGTGTTGTAACTGGCGCTGATGTTGCCCATGGTCGCCGGATTGTTCAAGAACCCGAGGCGGTCCTGAACGGAGTGGAAATTGCCGGTGATGGCAACGGTGGCACTGGTCAGCGTAGCGCTGTCGAGGTCGCTCAGACTCAGGCCATTGTCCACCCGCACAGGCGCCGTGCTCTCGACATAGGACGTACTGCCAGCGCTTGTGCCGAGTACGGGGGCGTCATTGGTCGCAGTCACGGTGACTACACGCGTGGCGGCCAGGCTGTCCAGGCTGCCGTCGTTCACCACAAAGCTCAGCGTTCGGCTGGCGGTGTTCGGGCTATCGCTCGCGTTGCTGTAGATCACCGAACGCAATGCCTCCTGCCACTGTAGCAAGGTCGCGGTGCCTCCAGCGGAGGTCAGCGTCAGCACGCCGGTGGCAGTGTTGTAACTGGCGCTGATATTGCCCGTGGTCGCCGGGTTGCCGGTGAAGGCCAGGATGTCCTCGCCAGTGTGCAGGTTGCCTGTGATGCTGACGGTCGCACTGCTCAGGGTGATATTGTCGGTGTCGCTCAACGTCAGGCCACTGTCGACTACCACCGGTGTCGAGGAGACATTGTTGCCTTCGATGAACGTCGCGCTGCCACCGCTGGTTACCACGCTCGGTGCATCGTTGGTCGCGGTGACGGTGATGCTTGCCGTATCAGTGCTGGTGGAGAAGGCACTGCTGCCACCGGCAACCGAGGTATCGACCTTGCTACCTTGCTGCCCTGCCGACGCGCCGGTCTGGTCCCAAGCCTTGTAGGTCAAGGTCGCCACGGTGCTCGTTGCACCGTCCGGTACCAAGCGGACCCTGTCGGTACTGCGCAACAGCAAGGCACTGTCGCCGGCCACACTGCCGATATCGTTCCACGAGGTGCCGTCGGTGCTGAACTGCCAGATCCCGGAGCCGTTGCTAGCCCCCGTGATGGCGATACCGCTCAGCGCGCCCGTGTCCACGTCGGTGACCCCGGAGAGGAAACTGCCAACCGTCTGCCCGGCATTGTTGACCTGGCCATCGGTAATACCGCCCAGCACAGGCCCGACCGGGGTAAGGTTCGGCGCATCGTTGACGGCTGTAACGGTGATCTGGGCCTGCGCGATACCGACCGAAAAGCTGCTAGTGCCACCGCTGCTGGTGGTGTCGGCAAAATTACGCACCGCGTTGCTGGATGCACTGCCGCTGGTTTGATCCCAGGCCCGGAAGCTCAGGCTGGCGCTGCCACTATTGAAACCATCGGGGTGGAAACGCACATAGGCGGTAGAGGACAGTAGCAAGCTGGAGACACTGGAGACGGTACCGACATTGTTCCAGGTCGTCCCATCTGTGGAGTACTGCCAAATTCCGTTGCCGCTCGACGCCGTCAGCGCGATGCCCGACAGCGCGCCAGCATCGACATCGTTGTGGCTCAGCCCGGCCAGGATCGTCGAGACCAATTGGCCAGTAGACACGGTGTCTTCATTGGTGCCC
The DNA here is from genome assembly GCF_028656935.1 of Pseudomonas rubra. Taxonomy (GTDB): domain Bacteria; phylum Pseudomonadota; class Gammaproteobacteria; order Pseudomonadales; family Pseudomonadaceae; genus Aquipseudomonas; species Aquipseudomonas rubra. The sequence goes on along the minus strand of NZ_JAMDGZ010000007.1, from coordinate 18,881 downwards.
GGCAACACGAAAGGCCCGCCCGACAGCAAGGGCGCATCGTTGATCGCCACTACCGCCACCGTAGCGGAAATCGCCAGGCTCGTGGTGTCCACACCACCGTTGGAGGTGCCGCCAGTGTCACTGATGCTGGTCAGGGTCACCGTCCGGCTGCTGGTGTCCGGCGAATGGCTGAGGTGGCTGTACGTCATGCCGTCAATCAGCGTCTGGGCCGTTCCGGTACTGATGCCACCCACCTTGCTCAGGGTTACAGTCGCCAGCGAGCCGCTGAGCGAGACCGTGAAGGCCAGGCCATTCACGGATGTGGTACCGGCATTACCGTTGATTAAATCGACGTTCGTGCCGTCGATCGTCAAGCGCTCGTTGCCGATATTGATCACGTTGCTGACCGTGAAGGTCAACTGCTTGACGGACTGCCCGGCCTCGACGGTAGAAAGGGTCACGCCGCTGAACAGGTCTACCGGCGCACCGCCTTCGGTGAAGGTCGGGGTACCGCCCGTAGCGCTGGCGGTGGGCGCGTCATTGACCGGAACAATGCTGACATTGACACCGGACGCAATGCTGGTGCCGCCAGAGCCGTCGGTGATCCGGATCTCGACCGTACGAGCGAGCGAACCGGTATCGACGCCATTGCTATTGCGGTAGGTCAGGTTCTGCAGCAATGCCGACACCGCGGCAGCGTTCGCCGAGGCATTGAGGCTGATCACAAGGTTAGCCCCTGCGCTGCCACCAGACAGGGTGCCGATCAACACGCCTGCGTAAGTGACATTGCTGCCAGACAGACCAATCTGACCGGCACCAGTGCCCTGGTTGTGCAGGCTCAGAACATCGTCGCCGGCAATGTTGTTGGCGGTGATTGCCACCGTGACCGTGCCGCCATTGAAGTGCGCTGAGTCAACGTCGGTGACCGTGGCGTTGCCGCCAGCATCGAGTATCACGGCGCCGCCGTCCTCGGTATAGGTGACGCTGTCGCCGTTGAGGCCACTGATAACCGGTGCGGCATTGCTGAGGGTGGTGAAGTTCAGCGTAGTGTTGTCATAGATACCCTTGGACACTACGCCATCAGCATCGGCAAACGCCTGCTTGTCATAGCGCACCGCGTAGGCGGTGCCCTGGGCCAGGTCGGTCGGAGGGTTGATGGTCCACGTGGTGCCTGAACCGGTGACCGCCGCGCTGCCCACGGCGATGGTTTGCACCACGGCCCCATCGGAAGTGCGTACGATGTAGATGTTACCGGTGCCTTTGCTCACACTTTCGTTGAAGGTCAGGACAATGTTGGCTGATGGGGAAACGCTCAAGCTGTCATCCGCCGGAGTGGCGCTGACCAGTGTGGGCGGACTGCCACTCTGGTAGAAGACGGTGGCCGGAGTGCTGGCCTTGCTGGCGACAACATCAAGGTCGCCATCGCCGTCGAAATCGCCGGTTCGGAAGTTGAAGCTACTGAAGTCGACCATACTCAGGCCAGCGAAAGGTGACGATGCCCGTGCCCTCACATCGAAGGTCTGGTTACCCAGGTTTTCGGCGTAGCTCCACTCGGTGCCGTTGGCGCCTTGCTGGTAAAAGAAATCGGCGTCACCATCACCGTCGAAATCCCCCACCAGCACCCGTGGGCCGAACGCAGGCGATGGGAAGCCGGTGGTTGAACCCATGGTAAAATTCGAACCGTCATTGCGATAATATTTGCCGCTGGTTCCATTCAGGAAGTAGAGGATGTCAAGATCCCCGTCACCGTCGAAGTCAATTACGCGATAGTTGATTTGGCTGTAGTCGCTGAAGGTGAGGCCATTGAACGGCGATGCACTGAGGTCCATCTCGGTGAAGGTGCCATTGCCACTGTTGAGCGCGTATTTCCAGGGACTGCTGTTGTCGCCGGTCTGGTAAAGGATGTCGGCAGCGCGGTCTCCGTTGAAATCGCCGACCACCATCCGCACACCGCGTAGCGCGCCGGTGATACTGGTCACTTGCTCCGCGCTGAATACGCCATTGTCATTACGGTAGAGCGTGGTGCCTGGCCCGGTGTTCAAGGACGCCAGCACGTCGATGTCGCCATCGCCATCGAAGTCAGCCGTGTAGTAGTTGGTGCTGGTCGCGGTGGCATCGATCAGTGAAACATTGGAAAAAGGCGAGAACGCCTGGTCAACGATGGTGAACGTGCCGTCGGAGTTGCCTGCGGCAAACTTCCAGGCACTGGCGGCGCCGCTGGTCTGGTAGAGAATGTCATCGCGACCGTCATTGTTGAAGTCACCAACCACCATTTTCGGCAAGGTCACCAACGTGGGTGCGGTAGGATTCGGCCCGCCCGTGAAACTGGCCGCCATCAGGCCCTTGTAACCGCTCAGTTCATTGCCTAGCGCGTGGGTCTCAATGACACCATTGCTCACCTCCAGGCTCCAATTGCCGCCAAGGGCCTGGGCGCCGGTGTCGTCAGTCGAGGCCGCGATATCTGCGCCGGTGATGCTCGCCAAGTTATCGATGAATGCCTTACCGCTGTTGTCATCACCGACACGGCAACCGTAGAGCATCAGGTCGCCATCGGCTTTGAGCGCCGAGCCGATTGTTTCAAGTGCGGCGCGGTGCTCAACCAGATTACTGCTGTTGAGCCACAGTTCACCCACCTGCACCGTGCCAGCAGCACCGTGGGACAGTAAGTGAACGGCGTCCAGGCCTTCGCGACCCTTGAGGTAGTCAGCCATCTGCTGCAGGCCGTCCTTGCTTGGATCAAGGATCACTACTTCGGCGTGGCCCGACAGGCCGTCGAGCAGCTCACCGACCTTGCCGACCTGGCCATCGACAAACACCACGTCCTGGCGTTGCGCCCCCTGCTGGCCACGGGAATCGGCGCTGGCCGCTGGTATCTTGCTGGTTTCAACTGCGGAGGTGCTGTCCTTGGCCGGCTCGGCGTCTGCCTGGACCACGGATTCCTGGGCCACGGCGCCCACAGAAGCATCGAACATGATTCGAGGCTCAAGGGCCATCAGCAACGGCGCCTGACTAGAAGCGCTCGTCTGTGGTTGCTGGGCGAGCTGACGCAAGAATCGCTCGATGAACTTCACGTTGCACCTCCTGGTGTGCCACCGTTCTGCCCCAACCGGGCAACACGGCAAAAAAGTGACGCCCCCCGGCTGGGGGCCGCCAGTTACGAGCGTCAGCCACGCATCGGGAAGGTCCCTTCGAGCGCGATAATGAAACTGATGCTTAGGTATGGGTTACGGATATCGAACGGCACTGAACTACCGGTTGTCTCAGTGGTAGTCAATGAACGGGCCAGGTTCATCGAAGGCTTCGCGTCAACATAGATGTTGCTCTTGGTGCCATTGCCGTCGTTTGCAACACCTAGACAGATACCTGGCGCAGGCGTGTCGGTGGTCGCTGCCAGGGTGGAGGCGCCAACGGTGATAGGGGGGAGTACGTGAGCGTGAACTGGCATATTGGATATTCCCAAGGTAACCTGTTCGGTACCTTTCGCTTCACCAAGTTTGAATACCGACGAATCTAAGACACCGGTACCGATAGGCGAACGGCCCTGGAAGTTTGGCAAGCCGCATGTGGTCCTGCCGTCACCGCCGAAAGTAGTGCGCAGAATCGAGGAAAGCGCGATATTCTGGTTGTAAGGTAGTATCTGCCCAGTGCAGAAGGCATAACCACGCGGCGCAAAGTCACCTGCGAACATCTTGATTTCACCGAGAAATGGATCGCTCATCAAAAACTACCTTTGTTGTGTGGTTCGAATTCTGGTTTCAACAGCCCACCGCCTACGGCGCCTGGAGTTCACGATGAATTACCGCTTCAAGGGTGAACAGGCTGCCCGGGCCGGACAATATCGGCGTCATCAGCAAAGTCCATTGCTTGCCGCCGGGGCCGAGCAGGCGATACACCGCCTGAGGCAACGTCGTGCCCGTCGGTAGGCCAAACATCAGCGAATAGCACTCGTAGCGGACGTTCATCGCTACGCCTTGGCAGACCTCCAACAATGTCACCGGCAGGGCTGTATCGGCCGTGACCTGGAGGGCGAAGCCTTCAGCGTCGGCCTGCTCCATTTCAATGCGGGAAGGGATCAAAAAAACACGCTCATCGCTCATTAAACTATCCTGCTGGAAGCATTTCGGGGCGCGCGGCGCATGCGCAGATAGACCCCGGACTCATTGATCACATGAAAGCCGGTGCGGGCGTACAGCCTTTGCGCGCGGTTGTAGGTTTCGACAGACAGCTCGACGGCCAGCCCCAATTCGTCAACCCGTTGCAGTTGCTGGGCCAACAGCGCGCTGCCGATCCCCTGCATCTGGTATTCGGGCACCAGTGCAATGTCGATCAGGTTCAGGGTGGTCGGCCCCCAGAACATATATATACGGCCAATGGGCGTGCCATTGAGCTCTATGATTGAGAACTCACCATCAGGGTAATGGTGTTGGTAATAGGTGTGCTGGGCTTCGAACTGCTGGCGCAGAAAGGTCGCGATTTGCTCGGCGGGCCAGCCGCTATAAGACATTTCCTCGGCTCGCGTGCTGGCATAGAGGCGTTCGGCAAACGCCAGGTCGGCCAGTTCGAGCGCACGGAGAGCCACTGCGAGCTTCAGCATCTACGCAAACATCCTTGTCTACTTAACGTTGGGAAGAACTTCCGTGCCCGGTGGCGAATGCCGTACGTTTGATATGGAATCAAAGTGATGGCAGATTATCGCAACTGCCGACGAATAGCACCATCAAAAAGCACTTTCTCTCACGCCTAATGCTGCAATCCGACGCTAAGCCACACCCAACAGAGACTCTCCCTTTCCGTCCAGGACCACAAGACCGCGTACCGGGTGCGAAACTGGCTCCAGCGCACCCTGCTGTAGCACGAAACGTGCGCCATAGTGAGCCTTCAACGGTTGAGCCGGCGCTCGTCATCGCGGCGCACCGCATCAGCCGGCATCTGGTACAACTGCGCAGCGGCTTGCTGCTAACCCGCCCAACGTTCGCCTGCGGGCAACGAAGGCCTCACCCGCGCTTTTTCGTTGAGCGGTTAGGTCGACTGGCCAAAACCTCGGCGCGGGCTTGGGCAGCGGCGGCCCACTCACGGGCGTCAGCCAAATCATCACGCAGCGCCTGCAAGACGTCTTGCAGACGACTGCTTTGTTCGTCCGCCTCGCTAGCCTGCTGCCGGACCTGCTGCAACTGTGCGGCCAGCAGCTGCGCGTCGGAACGCGCTGCCTGCGCCTGCGCACGGGTATCGGCCAGGCCTGCTCGCGGCTGTCGTGCAGTTGCTGGATTACTTCGGCGAGCTGCGCGCGCGACTCGTCGCACTGCCCTAACAGTTCTCCGCGCTGGGCGTGCAGGTCGTCGACCTGCGCCTGGCGCTGGACTAGCAGTTGCTCCAGGTCCGCCAGCCGGGTTTCGGCGCCCTGCCGCACCGCCAGCGCTTCGGTCGTCTGCTGGCGCGCCTGCTCAACCTTCGCCCGGACTTGTGCTACAGCTTGATCGGCCTTCTGCGGCGCATCCTCGAACGCTGCGGTGTGCCCGCGGCCTTATATACCGGCCACTCGTTGCGTCGCGGCTTCGCCACCTGGGCCAACAGCAACGGCTGGGAGCTCAAGGCCTTGATGGGTTACGTGGGCTGGAAAGATGCCAAGTCGGCGCTGCATTACATCGATGCCGCAGTGTCTTTTGGTGAGCTGGCCGTGCTGGACACAGGGCCGACATTGACCCTGCCCAGCCTGCCTTAGCCTGCCAAGGTTGGCCAGGCCAACGCTGGGCTTTGCATGATCAGCGCTGCCAGGCACGGATCGTTGATCACCGAAGCATGGCTGGTGCCGAGCGCAACGTGGTAGCGATGGCATGCAGCGCGATGCAGTCCCAGCTCCTGGGCCAGTTCGCTGACGCTGCTCTGTGCTGAAAGCAACACGTCGACCGGCACAATCGGCAGCGGTTGGCGCGACAAGTGCGCGAGCATCTGAATGTTGCCCAGCACGCAGTCGCGTTCCACCAACTGGGCATCAACCAGGTCATCGATGTAGGCATATTGCGGGTCAGTTGCCAGGCGCTGGGCGATGCTTTGCAGGCTGTGCCCCTGAACGCTGGCAACCGCAGGTGGATCAACCAGGCACAGACGCTGTGCCGCGCCCTGTTGTGACACACAACAGGCAGCCACCCGGGCACCAAACGAGTAGCCGAGTACCAGATCCATGGCCGCGAGGTCATGGCCGTCAGCAATCCGTTCGGCCAGCACCTCGATGCTCGGATAGGGCCAGTAATCGCTGTAGTTGAGTGTCGTCAGCAGCGCCCTGCCCTTTAGTTGACGCGCCAGCGCAGAGAAACAGATGGGATGGCCGACAAAGTCGGGGAAACAGATCAGCTTCATATCTGCTGTACTCCCGCGACAAAGCATGCAAGGAATGACTCGGCCAGCGCAGCCGGCAAATAGCTATTGAGCAGCACCTCATGGCCCAGCGCAGACTTGATCAGCGTCAGGTCAAGCAGGGTCTTGGGCTTCTCGCTCACCGGGTTGGCGATGTAACGCTGCAGCCATGCTGCATCCTGATTCGTCAGTTCAACCAGATTGAACAGAAACGACGGGGTGAAATCGTACAACTGTAACGCGCCGAGAATCTCCTCATAACCGAGCAGGGCTTGGGCAAGCCTGGCGTTGAGTTGCGCCACCTGCTGCTGCAGCGTGCTGTCCGCGGGCTCCAGGGCAATCGGGACGGTATAGGTGGAAAATCCGCTGGTGACGCTGCTATCGGCCCAGTCAACCAGCACATTGACGATGGCCGCCTCGACTCCCAAGGCAGCGGCGCAGCTTTGCCGGTACACCTGCAGGAACTGCACAAGCCGCTGTGGCCCCTCCAGTGCCAAGCTATCGATCGCCAGTGGTGCGCGCAACTGCAGTGCCTGGGCGCTGGCGAGTGGTGCGGGTAGCCGTGCCAGCCGGGTATAGCGGTGCCTTTGCGCTTCCCAGTCGGCACTGTAAGCGTCGACCTGGCGCTCGTACTCATCGGCCAGCATCAGGTTGTTGCTGACAAAGCTGAAGTCGCCAGGCTGTCCTGTGCCAGGCAGTTGCTGGGCAAGTTGCTGGACACTGCGCAACACGTTGAACTGACCGACATGATTGCCAAGAATGTGATGCAAGCAGGCCCCCAGGTGCAACGTCTCACCAATACGCACTTTGAACAGGTAGAACAGATCGTCTTCGAACAGTGAGAGCGGCTGCTGCAGGAAGTGTTCGACACAATCCTGCAGGCCTTCGAAAGCAGGCACTTTAGTCAGCAGCAAGGTTGAAGGCGGTAACGGGTCCAGATCGAACGCATACTCGCCCTGTACCCGCACAACGCGGCAGGCAATCAGTGGATGAAGGCGTTTGAGTTGCCGGGCTAGCGATGCCAGGTCTACTGACGCTGCGGCCACCTGCTCGGGCTTGAACAGGTACACCACGTTGTTGGCAGTAAGATTCTTGCCCAACAGTTGCGCATACACCATCGACAACTGGCTTTTGTTCAATTCCACTGTGTGTTGGTCGTCGCTATCGTCAAGCCCGCCCGCAGTTGCCCCCAGCCGTTGCCGGGCCTGCTGCTCAGAGGTGGCGCGCAGCACGGCAAAGCGCCCCAGATGAGTCTTGATCGAAAACACCTCGGATGACTCAGTCATTGATCGCCTCCTGCTCCAGTGCAATCACGTAATAGCGCTCGACACTTGCCTGCCGCCATGCGGCCAGCCCCGGCTGACTGTCCAGCACAGCCAGCAGTTCACCCAACGTGGCCAACTGGTAGAACTGCGCGAGACTCAGCCACTCCCAACCCAACTGCTGGTTAACCCTGCCGACCAACTTGATCGCCGCCAGCGAGTTGCCACCGTTGTCGAAAAAACTGGCCGCCAGATTCCGGCTGTGCAGGCCAAAGCTCGCCAGAAAGTCCGAGCCCGAGTCGCCCGCCCGCTCGCTGGCGCCGCTCACGTGCTGTTGCAGGGCGTGGGTATCGAGCTTGCCCGAGGCGCGCAGGGGAAACCGCTCGATCGCAACAAAGCGCTGAGGGACCATGAACGGCGGCAAATGAGTCCGGCCATAATCGGCCAGGTCCGCCGGCAGAATTACCGACCTGCGCAGATAAACCAGTACCAATTGTTCCACGCCGCCCGGATCATCTAGCACAACGGCGCAGTCGAGCATGCCCGGGTATTGCTTGAAGGCCGCAGTGATTTCGCTCAGGGATATTCGCTGGCCACGCAGCTTGATCTGGTCGTCGCGACGCCCGTGAAAGCGATAAAGGCCATCGCTGTCACAAGACACCAGGTCGCCGCTGCGATAGCAACGCAGCCGTGTGCCCTGCCAATCCAGTTCGACGAACTTTTCCCGTGTCTGCGCCGCATCGCCCAGGTACCCCGGGGACAAACCAGCACCAGCGATCAACAGTTCGCCAGGCTCATCATCAGCACAGGCACTACCATCGTCACGCACCACCAATAAGGTGGCGTCTGCCACCGCATGGCCGATAGGAATGTCGCGGTGGCCGTCGAAGGTTCGAGGAATGGCGTAAACACAGGTGCCCATGGTGTTTTCCGTAGGCCCGTAACCGTTGTAGATCGTCATTTCCCAGGTTGCGTCATACGCCTGACGAATGTGCGCAGGTGACAATGTCTCGCCGCCGACCATCAAGCGCTTTACCCCTTGCAGGCACTGCGGGTCGATGTCTATGAAGGTGTTGAACAGCGTCGAGGTCAACCACAAGCTGTCGACCTGCCCTGCCCTGACGTAGCGCTGCAAGGCGCTGAAAGTCAGTGGCCCGGGCGGATGAATGCACAGTTGCCCGCCATTGAGCAGGCTGGTCCAGATCTCGAACTGCGACGCATCGAAAGTCAGGTTCGAGGCATAGAGCATGGCAAAGCCCGGGGTCAGCGCGAAGTGCTGCGGCCGATCACAGAAGCCAAGCACGCCCTTATGGGTGCAGGGGATGATTTTCGGCGCACCGGTGGTGCCGCTGGAGAAATTCACATACACCGCTTCCTCGCCACCCAAGGCCGGCCAGTGCGACGGCAGCGGCGCCGGCGCGAGCAGGTCGGCGAGCAGCAGGTTTGCCGAAGGTACTTCGCTGACGGTCCAGTCGATGCCACTGCGCGAGACGATCGCCGCATTCCACTGCGCCGGGTTGCCTGGGTCCAGATAGCAGTACGACAAGCCCGCCCGCACCATCCCGACGATCAGCACCACCTGCTCGATCGAGCGCTGCACATCAAAGGCCAGCGTGGTGCCCGGTGCCAGGCCCAAGCCAAGCAAATGCGCGGCCACAACCGCCGAGCACTCCTGCAACTGGGCATAGCTGATTGCCTGTCCATTGCAGCTCAGGGCGATGTCGTGCGCATGGCGGGCAAATATTTGCTCCAGGCGCTCAGGTATCGATACACACGTCATGCCGTCAACCTTCCTGGTGATTGATCAGTTGAATGCCCGGGGCAAAGAATGCCGCCGAGTTGTAGCTGAGCAACGCTTGCGTAACAGGCTGCTGCTCGCGTCGCAGGCAGTCCAGCCACAACTGGCTGTGCACCAGGTCGTCCAGGCAGCGTGCAATGTTGTGATCGACCGTTGATTCACCCGGCACGCTGCGCAGGCTCTTGCGTCCATGGTGGTAGTCGTCATCGCGGTAGCCTGTGCCACAGCGCGATGCATTGACGATATCGACATTGCCCAACTGCGGGGACAGTTCAAGGGACAGGCTGACGCGCCCGACGTTGACCAGCCGCGAACGGCCGCGACCCTTGCCCTGCGGGTTCAGCAGGCTGATCAAGCGCGGCAGCAGCGCTGTGATGTCGGCGTCAATACACAGGAATATCGTGCTGAAGTGCCCACTCAGCGCCTGCAGGTCGCCCTGCAGGTCAAGGGTACGCAGCGGCAGGCCGGCCTCGATGGCGTGCGGGTTGAGGTCAGCCGCCCAGACCTGAACCTTGCGCCGCGCGGCCACCAGGCTCAGCAACTTACCGACCGGTCCCATGCCAACCACCAGAATCTGCTCGCCCTCCTCCAACTGGCCACGGTCAGCGGCATGTACCGCTGTGGCGCCAAGGGTGGCGAGTACTGCCTGGTCCAGGCTGAGTGCGTCCGGTACCCGGCAGACCAGCCGCTGCGGTACGTTGATCCAGTTGGAGTGGGTGGCGATGTTCCAGCCCATGGCCACCACCCGGTCGCCGGGGGTGAACTGATCGACCTGCGCACCCACCCCGCTGACAACGCCCGCAGCACAGTAACCGAGCGGCAGTTGCTCACCGCTCCGGGCAACCTGGCGAATGTAGTGTCGCTCAGTGCCCGGGCTGACCAGCGTGTAGTCCACGGCTACTTGCACCTCAGTCGGTGCGGGCGCGCGCAGCGACGCCTGCAAGCGTTGCACACCGTCAGCACCGCAGGCCGTGAGGGTGTATCGAAGTCTGTTCATAAGCCACGGCGTCCTGTGAGGGTGTCCAGGCATTCGGCAAAGCCCGGGAATGAGGTCTTGTAGCAATGCCCTTCGAGAATGCTGCCCTGTAACCCGTGGGCCAGCAGCAGCACGTGGGCGGTCATCGACAGTCGATGGTCGCCAAAGGTTGGCACGGCCTCGGGCGCATGGGGGACTTGTGCGCCGTCTACACGAACGTCATAGCCGTGTACCTGGTAGTCCAGGCCGAAGGCATTGAGCGTACGACGGGTCGCCGCGATGCGATCGGACTCCTTGAAGGTCAGTTCGTACAGGTCGGTGAAGCTCGCCTGTCCCGGCAACAAACAGGCAATGGCCAGGGCCAGCGGCACTTCGTCGATCATCGCGTGAAACAGATCCTTGTCACGCAGGTCGTGAGCCCTGGGTTCACCGCCGCCTTCAAGGATCAGCCGACCGATGGGTTCGCCATTACGCTCGCTGTCCACCACCACGGTCAGCTTGAAGCCGCACAGGCCAAGCCAGGTGAAAAAGCCCAGCCGTGTGGGGTTCAGGCAGACATTGTCGAAGGTCAACTGCTGCTGCGCGCGGCCCCGGTTACACAGCAGGAACAGCGCAGCCGGATAGGCAATCGCCGAGGGGTCTCGTGGGATGCAAATCTCCTCGGGCACCGTGCACTGGCGTGGCTGATATTCGATGTGGTGATGGCGTTCGAGCAGGCTGTCGCCAAAGCTGTTGACGATTCGCTGGGTGTGGTCCCGAGACACCACCGGGTAGCTGATCGACAGGGCCTTGCGGGCTGCTACACCGGCAAACAGCAAGGTGCTGATGGCCTGGGCACTGCCGATGCGGATCAAGGCATGGCCGCCGTTGAACTGCGCCTTGTTGATGCGCACCGGCAGCGAGCCGGGCTTGCCCAGGTAGTGCAGGTCAGCGCCCATCTGATTCAACGGCTCGACGATCCAGTCGAAGGGGCGATTGCGCAGGGTTTCATCGCCATCAACGATGCACGGCACATTCAAGCCTACCAGCATGCCAATCAGCATCCGTGCAGCGGCGCTCGAAGGGCCCAGGTCAACCACTGTCTCGTGAGTATCAGCAGCGAAGTCGCCGCTGATACTCACGCAGTCGCGGGTTTCTTCTTGCGTCACCTGCAAACCCAGTTGTTGCAAGGCATCCAGCAACAGCGTCACGGCTTTGCCGCGGTTGAGCGAGCGCAGCTTGACCGGGTGCGCCGCCAGTGCCGCGAACAGAATCATCCGGTGGCTGATGGATTTGTCCGAAGGCAGGCGCTCATCGACATTCGCCCAGACCTGATGTTCGCCATCGAGTTTGAAATCTATCTGTCGGTCCGGGTAATCGATCATTGTGCACTCCTGTAGTTGGCGGGGTTGATCAGTTCGGCGTCATCCACTAACGCCATCTCGTCGAAAAGGTCACCGATGCCTGGGCCGGCGGGCAGCACCAGATCTTGCGTCTCGTAGAAACGCCGACGGTTTTTCTTGCGTTCAAGGCCCAGGTTGAAGCCGCTCAGGTCAATCGCCCAGGTTTCCAGGCGACCATGGGCAATCGCACTGTCAACCAGTAACTGGCCCATGTCGGTACGCACCAGCGCACGGCCATGCTTCTTTTCTTGCGAGCCGTTGAGGCTGGCTTCGAAGATATTCGGGTCACCATCACAGACGCTGACGTCCGCCAGGCCGCTCATCCAGTCGCCGCAGCTCAGGCAGCGAAAAGTCTTGTTGTCCTTGAGCTTGCCGAGGATTTCCCAGAAATCGATGCCCAAGGTCTGGTTGTCGATCAGGGTCACCTGCAAGCGTCCGGGGTACTCGCCTTCGCGGTACTTGATATCCGTGACCTGCTGCGGGTCCTGGGCCAGCACATCACTGATGATGCTGCGGGTACCGGCCGGCAAGGTGTTGGACGAACAGGCGGTTTCAATCACACAGACAACCTGGCTTTTCGCCCAGCGGCCAATGGTCGTGTCCCGACGCTGCAGCTTGCGGATAGCCTGCACATGGCACGCCAGGCCAACCAGGGCGATACGCGCTTCAGGCGTTTGCTCGAAGCACTCGCGCAAGGCATTGAGGTACGGCGCCAGTTGATAGGTGGACTGGGCGTTGTTGATAATCGCTTGCTCAGCACCGCCCACTTGCGCAGCACTGCGCCAGCCTTGCTGTGCATCGCGGCCCATGGTCAACGTCAGGTCCACGCCTAAATGCGCCCGCGCAGTCAGCAGCAAGGTGGTTGCGGTACCGCCGCTGGCCGAACGCCGAACGATGTGCGCGTCAGTCGAGCGTGCGCCGATTGCCGCCCGATTGATCCCCAGCCAGCGCTCCTGGGCGGTGCGCGTACGGCCAAACAGCTCCTGTTCGGCGCGGTCCGTGTCTGGCTGCAGCCCTGGGCAGACTGCCAGACATTCACCACAGGGCTCGCAGTGATCACCCGCAAGGTCCAGCACCGGCGTGACCGTGTCGGGGTCGAAGCTGATCAACTGCTCCGGACAGACCAGGGCGCAAGCACCGCAGCCTGCGCAAAGGTTCTGGTCAAGAACGGTGAGTTTCAACAACATCCCTGTCATTTTCAGTAACCTCAAGTGCCGATTTTCGGGTGCAGGAAGCCACGCCCTCGAAAAGACTCAAGGGCGGCGACTAAAACGCTGTGTTGTCAGTAAGCAGCTGTCAGATCAGAGGCTGCGCTGCATTTTTACGATCTCCAGCGAGACCGGGCTGTTCCCTCGGCTGAAGGTGCCCTCGCCGATTTTCTGAAAACCATGCCGGGCGTAAAAGGGCTCGGCGGTGAGGGTGGCTTCCAGGTAGGCGCTCTGCGCACCGCCATTGCGCAGGTGTTCGATAGCCACCTCGAGCAATCGGCTGCCGATACCGCGGCGGGCGCCGTCACCGCAAATGAACAGCTTGCTGATCTCGTTGCCCTCGACCTCGACGAAACCCTGAATCGAATCGGTCTCGGCCAACCACAGCAAACCCTTGTCAATTGCTTCGCGGTAGGTCTGCGCTGAGCGCCCGTCGAGCCACATGCTGATCTGCTCGGGGCTGTAATCCTGGGTGCAAAGGCGCTCCACCGAGTTGCGATGGGCGTTGAAAATGCCACTGGCGTCGTCCGCAGTGGCCAAGCGAATCTGCAGGTTGTTCATTCAGGAAAACTCCAGTTTCTTCAGTCCAGGGTTGTATCGACATTTGAAGTTGATCAGGCTGCCAAGCATTACCAGCGCACTGCCAATCATCATGTGCAGGCCCAAGGGCGTTTCGCCCAGCCACACCGACAGGTAACTTGCGCCGATCGGATACAGCACGCCGACATAGCCGGCGTTCTCTGCCCCTACCCGCTTGATCAGGTCAATGAACAGCACGAACACCAGTGCTGAGCAGATCACCCCCAGATACAACAAGATGCTGGCATCGACCAGGGTCGAAGGCAGTTGCAGGCCCTTGCCGGTCAGCAGCAGGCTGAGTGCGTAGAGGGCACAGGCCCAGCCGGCAGCCACCTTGTTGATGTGCAAGGTGCCCAGGCCATGGCTGCGCTGAATGTGCTCCGAGAGCACCGAGCCAAGGGCCACGCCAAGAAACGACGTCAGGGCCAGCACGGTACCGGGCAGGGACAAGGGCCGGGCATCGTCGCCGAGCATGAACAGCCCCAGGCCAAGCAGGCTCACCAGGCCGCCAACCAGGCTGTGTATGGCAACCGGCGCTTTGAACAGCAAGCGCTTGAGGCCGATGATGTAGAAAATCACCAATGCACTCAGGCACGCCATCTGCGCACTGCCCAGATAAGCGGTGGCCAGATAGGCCAGGCCGATACCTGCATAAAAATACACCGCCCCCACGCAGGCCATCTGCAGGTAAGCGCTACGCGTCACCTTGGCCTGCACTGTGCCAAACAACCGCTGGCACAGCCACAACACCAGGTAGGCAATCAAAAACCGCAGCATCAGCGAAGAGCCGATGTCGGAGCGCTCTACCTGTAGCGAGATGGCGATCCAGTTGGTCGACCAGATCATCAGGCAACCGACGAACATCAGCGGTGCGATCAGTGAACGGGGTTTCTTGTTGTTGTGATCAGCGTTCATGCTTGTTCTCTACTCCAAGGTTGCTCTGATCCTGTCGAGCACAGTGTCCAGGTCCTGGCGGGCGTATCGGTCGGGGTCATAGTCGACTTTGAGCAGCAACTCGCCATCGACCAGGTAGCCGGTGAACTCCAGATGGTGACTGGGGCTGCCGTGCAGCAACTGCACACTCAGCGGATGGACATTGACCCGGCTACCGATGTGGCTCTGCAGTGCGCCGAGAAAGTTGTAGCTGTAGTCGCAGTCAAGATCGCCCGTCAGACGCTCGGCCCGGGGAGTGCCGAAGTACTGGTTGCCGAAACTATGGGCAAAGCCTTGTGTTGCCTGCTGGTAGGCCTTGATCCGCTCGGCCAGTGCATACAGCTCTACCCCGCCAACCTGCTGCACCATCGGGTAGATCAGGGTCAACCAGCCAAACACGCTGTTGAGATCGGCACCTTGCTTGTCCAAGGCGCGGCCATGATCGAGCAGGTGGACTTTCTGTACCGGCTTGTCGTCGTGCTCACTCATCGCCCCGAGAATTGCAGCCAGCAGCAGGTTGCTGATCTCGGCCATTCCCTGTGCCGAGGCTGGCAGGCGCGAAATCGCCCCCAGTGACAGCTCGGCACGGACAAAGGCTTCGCGACGCGGGAACGCCACACTGCGATGACTCGACGTAGCACACTGCTGCCAGGGCAAGGCTTGCCAGAAGTCGGTGTTGCGCACCTGGGCGTGCAACGCTTGGTAGCTTTGCAGCCACTCGTCAAAGCGCAAGGCCCGATGCCATTGGCTGATGCAGTGCAGGCCCTGGCTCAGGCATTCGTCGAGTTCGGCAACCAGCAGCATCCACGAATAACGGTCTACCTCGAACTGATGACAGGCGATGATCAGTTGGTGGCTATCGACCTGTTGTAGCTGGCTGAAACAGACGCGCTGTTGATTGCTCAAGGAAATGGCGGCGCACGTTTGGCTAACGGCCTGCGCAAGGTCGGTCGATGCGCCCAACTGACCCAAGTCGTGTATGCCCTGTTCGATTGCATGATGGCCAAGCACCGCGCGCAGCGCCTGGCTTACGGCTTGGGTAGGCAAATCGCCGCTAATGTTCAGGACGATTGCCTGATTCCAGTGGTCCAGATCGCTGATACCCCGGCTTTGCAGGAAACGCCGGTTGGGCAAGCTGGCCTCACTTGCAGCCTGTCGCTTGCCACGGGCTTTGTTCATTGCCGGCTGCACCTGCAATTGCTCAAGCGCACTGTCTGAAAGCAAGGCCTCCAGATCCAGCACCAGGCCCTTGCGCTTTAGTGCAGCAACCACCTGCAAGGCCCGTAGCGAATCACCGCCGTTGTCGATAAAACTAAGCGTCGGATCAGGCTGATGCCCACCGAGCACCTGAGCAACTGCCTGCCATAACGGCTCAGCCTGACCCGCATCGATAGATTGCTCCGCCATGCCGGCGGCAATCTCGGCCAATGCCTGACGGTCGATCTTGTTGTTCCTGTTCAGCGCAAAGCGCTCCAGCAGCATGAACCGCGCCGGAACCTGCTGGGCTGGGAGTTGCGCCTTGGCCGCCTGACGCACAACGCTTTCGTCAATCTCAGGGGCACTGGCGATGACAAAGGCGACCAGTGCGGTATTACCCTGGACCACAGTGGCAATCACGCAGACTTCCTGCACCTGGCTCAGGCGCTTGAGCTGGGACTCTACGTGCACCAAACTGACTTTCTGGCCGTTGACCTTGACGATCGAGTCCTTGCGCCCAAGCAGGCGAATCGCGCCGTCCGGCTCGCGGCAGGCCAGGTCACCGGTAAGGTAGCACTGGCGTTGCGGATCAAGCGGGCTGGGTTGGGTAAGCGCAACGATCTGGCCACTGGCACTGTCCAGGCGCCGAGCCACCCACGGCGAGTAAAGCAACAACTCACCGATTCCTTCGCCATAAGGCTGCTGCGGCTCGAGGGTTACTGCCACCTCGACACCGTCAACCGGACGGTCCAGAGCCCAGGTTACCGAGCGTAGCTGTTCGCCCTGATTGATACGGGCGTGCAAAGCGGTGGTGCACTCAGTAGGCCCATAAGCGTTGAACAGTTGCGAGCCGACTGCAAAGCACTGGTTGAAACGTTCGATGTCCGAGGGATGAATGATCTCGCCGCCAATCACCAATTGCTTGGCAGCGGTATACGCAGTCGAGGCCGGACTGTAGAACGCGCGCAGGTACGGCACGGTCATGTGCAGTACATCAAGATCATGGGCAACAATCATTGCGTCGATGGCTGCGAAATCCATCTCCCGCGGGTTGAGGCTGCACAGCATTGCGCCGGTCTTGAGGCTGGCAAAGATATCCATCAGGCCTGCGTCCCAACCCGCCGAGGCCAATTGCAGCAAGCGATTGCGGGCTGAGATGCCGACGTATGCCACATAGTTGTCGATATGCTGGTTCAGCGCGTCGATACGCTGGACGATGGCCTTGGCTTCGCCGGTCGAGCCGCTGGTGAAGATGACATAGTCTTCACAACACAGTTGCAGCGGCTCGCCAGTTGGCACCGGAGCAGGCTCGAACAGTCCCAGGTCGATCACCGCAAGATCGGTGGCCAAGTTTTGGCCCGACTGTACCGAACCGTTGAGGATCACGCTGACACCCAGTGACGTGAGCGTGGCCTGCAGGCTTGCCAAATCACTGGCAGGATCGATGAACACCAATCGTTTAGCACTGGCCAAACCGGCAACCAGCGCGGCATACATGAGGTGCCCGTGGCTGGCGTAGAGCGCCACCGCACCCCGTCCAGTCCGGGTGATTTCGGCGCTGAGTGCCGCCCGCAACCGCTCGATTGATGCAAACGAGTGGCTACCACTGGAATCAATTACGCCAACCACATCAGAACCCGCAGCGCGAACATAGGCCTGCAACATGATGTCCCTTTCCTGTTGTTGTTATCAGAGGGCTTGGCAAACGCCTTGCAGCGTCTGCATGAATGCCTGGATTTCGCTTCCAGACATGACAATCGGTGGGGTCAGCTTGACCGTGTTCGGATTACACCCACCGGTGCGGACGATGACGCCGTGATCGAGCAGGCCATTGCGCAGCGCCAGCACATCGCCGGCAAAATCGAAGGCGAGCATCAGCCCGCGGCCCCGCACATGGGTCACTCGCTCATCGTCCCGACCCAATTGTTCAAGTGCCTGGCGCAAGTGCGCGCCATTACTGGCCGCCAGTTGCCACGGTTGTTCCTGATCGAAGATATCCAGCACTTTGGAGGCTACCGCACAGGCCAGAGGCATCAAGGTAAACGTCGAAGAGTGCTCGGCGTAGCCCAGGCAATCGACCAGTTCGGTGCGTCCGACCACCGCCGAAATCGGCAAACCATTGCCCAGCGCCTTACCCAGCACCAACAGGTCGGGCAGTAGCGTCGCATCACTGACAAACGGCTTACCGGTTCGCCCAAAACCGGTGTAGATCTCGTCGAATATGCTGATAACGCCGAAGGTTCTGGCCAGTTCGACGATCGACTCTAACAATGGCCTTGGCACCGGATACATGCCTTCGGCCGCCTGGATCGGCTCGATGATCATCGCAGCTGGCAAACTGCCCGCCTGTTTGGCTTGGGTCAGGTAGGCGAACAACTGCTCATGCCATTGCGCGGCCCTGGCCGGGTCCTGTTCGGCCGCGTAGTCCAGGGCCAGCGCGCTGACCTGCAGGCCGCCGAGTGCCAGGTGTTTGCGAAAGTTGGGGTTGGAGGTAACCGACAGGGCCCCTTGGGTCTTGCCATGGAAGGCGTTGTCGAAGTACACAACGCCTTGCCGGCCGGTGGCGGCACGGGCGATTTTCAGGGCGACTTCGATGGCTTCGGCACCGGTCACGGCGCCAAATACAGAGGCTTGAGGGTAAGGCACCAACCGTGCGAGTTTCGCCACCACCTCGTGGCGATGCGGGTTGTCGATGTTCCAGCCGGTGTGCACCAACAGTTCGGCCTGGCGCTGGGTGACCTCGATCAGGTCATCGCGTTGATAACCAAGGTTGGCCGCCCCGCTACCACCGGACATATCGAGAAAGGCACGACCGTCTGCGTCGTAAAGAAAGCAGCCCTTGCCTCGAACGATCGAAGGGCTGCTGGGCGTGTTGCGTTTGACCGAAATCGAAAGCGCTTCTGTGAACATCACTGTCAACCTTGAGTGTCATGCCATTAACACGCACACATACTCAGGGCGAAATCGCTGACGCGCAGTAAAACCGGGCGCTGCGAGGCTACCTTCCCTGGTATGCATCTTCCTTTTGCCAGGGTCGCAAACCCCTACCGGCAATATGGTTTTCAGTGAGCCATCAGCCGCTCACAACTGTCAACGTTCTGTGTAAATTTTATTTAACATGAGAAAAAACACCTGTTTCAGCCCGTAAAAACAGTTTAATTTCCTGATTTTATGAATAAAGCAATAGCAAAAAGACGCTAGGGATGCTCCGAACAA
>NZ_JAMDGZ010000006.1 GCF_028656935.1 Pseudomonas rubra | reverse complement strand
CTCCGAAAAAAAAACACCAAGCCGCCGTAAGGGCGGAAGGGGCCGGCAGCCTCGCCACATCAACTGGATAAGCACGCATGCGCAGACCACCCCTGAGCCATCTTCATAGATCAGGATTAGAGATGTGTAGATACCTAAGCCGCGATAAGATAGGACTGACAGATTGCTATCGCGGGTCAAGCCCGCTCCTACCCAGCTAGCGAATCTGATGCTTGTGCAGCAGGCGGTAGAAGGTCGGCCGGGACACGCCCAGAACCTTGGCGGCAATGCTCAGGTTGTCGCTGTGGCGATTGAGCACATCACACAGTGCCTGGCGTTCGGCGCGGTGTTTGTAATCTTCGAGGGTGCCGATGCTCGGTGCGCAAGCCTCCTGGCTGAGCAGCCCGAGGTCCTGAGGCTCGATCTGCCGACCTTCTGCCAGCACCAGGCCGCGCCGCACGCGGTTGGCCAGTTCGCGGACATTGCCGGGCCAGTCGTGCTTGCCCATGGCGACCAGGGCATCTTCACTGAAACTGCGCGGGCGGCGCCCGGTTTCCAGGCTGTAGAAATGGGAAAAATGGCTGGCCAGCATCGACAGGTCGCCATGGCGGTCGCGCAGTGGCGCCGTGACCACTTGCAGAACGTTCAAACGGTAATACAAGTCCTCACGAAAGCGGCCGTTATTGATGGCTTTTTCGAGGTCGACGTGGGTTGCCGCCAAGACCCGCACATCCACAGCAATCGGCTGGCTGCCGCCGACTCGCTCGATGTGCTTCTCCTGTAAAAAACGCAGCAGGTTGGCTTGCAGCTCCAATGGCAGGTCGCCAATTTCGTCGAGAAACAGGGTGCCGCCGTGGGCGGCTTCAATTCGACCGATCTTGCGCTGATGGGCGCCGGTAAAAGCACCCTTCTCGTGGCCGAACAACTCGGACTGGATCAGGTGTTCGGGGATCGCCCCGCAATTGATCGGCACAAAAGGCTTGTCGCGGCGCTGGGACTGGCGATGCAGGGTACGCGCCACCAACTCCTTGCCGGTGCCGCTTTCACCCCGGATCAGCACCGGTGACTCGGTGGGCGCCAGCTTGCTCAGCAGCTTGCGCAGCTCACGCACCGGCCGGCTGTCACCGAGCAATTCATGTTCGGTCTCGTCGACATGCACATTGCCCTTGCCCCGCAGGCGCGCCATGCCAAACGCGCGCCCCAAGGTCACCTGGACCCGCGAGACGTCGAACGGCAAGGTATGAAAGTCAAAAAACCATTCACAGACAAAGTCGCCAACATTCTGTGCCCGCAGTTCCTCAGGGCTCAAGACCGCGATCCATTCGGTGTTGCTGCGGCTGATCAGGTCTTTGACCGCATCCGGGTGCTGCAGGTGCGTGGCCTGTAAACGCAGCAGGCCGACATCACAGGGATGCTCAAGGGCTGAGGTCAAGGTACAGCTGTGCACGTCCCAACCGACAGTGCGCAAACCTGGTAACAAACGATGGCAGTCATCGCAGGGGTCGACGATCAGCAGGCGGCGGTTGGATGCAGGCTCTAGCATGACCTATTCCTTGGCGCCAATAGTTGGAATTTTAAGTAGAAACAGTGTGTTGGCAGGCCCGTTTTAACAGTAGCAACGATGCGTCAATCGCCCACTACCGTCTGTCTGCAAAGTATCGTTAGTTGCCTAAGGGCTGGGAATTTTTCTGCGTTTTCAACGTCTGAGGCGGCGACACTTAGTCGCGTTGCGCAAGCAGGGTTAAATAATTTTCAATAGAGATGTGACTCACCCTGGTGCTGCGTGCATCAGTACAAGTAACTCACCGCTGCGCGATCGCCGCACGGTTTTATTCGATTGTTTGGGCCCACAGAGAGACCGAACCCATGAATGCCCCGCTCCGTGTCAACGAAGCACTGCTGATTGCCGACCACGCCTTCGAACCTTTCCAGTGTGTCGCCTGGGATGTACCCAACGGTACGGGTGAACTGAGCCTGGCAGTCATCGACCGGACCAGCACCCGCATTGGCGCCAAGCAAGTACCCAGCAGCACCTACTCCGACCCTGCGCAACTGGCTCATTTAATTGAAGAAGTGCGCGCCGAGTTGAGCGAAAAAGGTTATGCGCTGCAGCCTTGGTCAATGCCAAAGTAAGCAAGTAAGTGAATGCAAAGGCGCACTTCGAACGTGCGCCTTTGGCAACTTTTTAAACACCCGCCGTGCAAGCTGCGACACTTTGCCGCAGCACATTTTTAATGTCCAAAAGTTACCTGGTGATTTCCGCCAGTGTCTCAACATGCCGGTAATCGGCGTGCAACTGCTGCGCAAGTAACAGTGCTCTGCCCAGCCTGACGGGCGAACTTTCGATGTCGACCAACAGCGTCTGGCACGGCAGCGGCTGCAACGCGTCCCAGGTTTTAAGCCGCCCGTCGGTGACGATCAGGCAACGTTGCAGTTGCGTCGGGTAGCGCCGCTGGCGCTCCTGCAACCACTGCCGCGCTTGTTCCAGCGCTGCCAGCAATGGCGTGCCGCCCCCCGCTCCAAGCTCCTGCAACCACGGCTGCAAACTGGCCGACGCCTTGAGCCCGTGGCGTTGCCAGCGCGGCGCAGTGCCGCTGGCGGTGAGCAGGGTCAGCCGGGCGCGGTTGCGGTATGCCTGGTCAAAAAATTCGGCAAGCATGCCTTTGGCCCGGCTCAAGGCCTGATGCCGACGGGTCGAAGCCGAAGCATCAACAATCACCAGCCACAACTCAGGGCTACTGGCCGTGCGCTGCTGCCAGCAAAGGTCGCTGCGGGTGCGCGGGCGCCCCTTGAGCAACGTCAGCGGCCAGGCCACCGCACCTTGGCTGGCCGCTTTTGTCCGGCCACGCGGGCCTACGGCAAGAGGACCTGGGCGGGGCTTGGCATCCGCCGTTGAGTGACGACGGATGCTCAGGGCTTTTTTGCCCAGTTCGGCACCTCGCGCCGGGCGCCAGTTGGGGTTGCCTGTGGCGCCAGTTCGCCCCATTGGCCCTGGCCCTGCTCACCGGCCGAGGGCTGCGCCGCAGCGCCGTTGTCGGGCGCTTGCGGCTGTGGCGCGGGGGCTTCGCGGCGACGATGGCGCAAGGCGAATTCGGCCACGGCATCGATATCCTCGGCGTCGATCGCCACAGCCCCGCGCCAGGCCGCGTGGGCCCGGGCCGCCCGCAACCAGACCAGGTCGGCGCGCAGGCCATCGACCCCAGCGGCGAAACAGCGCTCGGTGATCTGCTCCAGCGCCTGGTCGTCCAGGGCAATCTGTTGCAGCCGCTCACGTGCGCTATGACAGCGCTCGCGCAAAGCGGCCTGGGCTGCTGCCCATTGGCCACAGAACGCCTCGGGGTCAGTGTCGAAATCCAGGCGTCGACGAATGATCTGGCCACGGGCTTGCGGCAACGGCTGGCCTTCAAGGACCACATTGAGGCCGAAGCGGTCGAGCAACTGCGGGCGCAACTCGCCCTCTTCCGGGTTCATGGTGCCAATCAGCACGAAACGCGCGCTGTGCCGGTGCGAGATTCCGTCGCGTTCGACCCGGTTGGTGCCGCTGGCGGCGACATCCAGCAGCAAGTCGACCAGGTGGTCCGCCAACAGATTGACTTCATCGACATACAGCACGCCGCCGTCGGCCTTGGCCAGCACCCCGGGGGAAAACTGCGCCTTGCCCTGGCCCAGCGCAGCATCCAGGTCCAGAGTGCCAACCAAGCGCTCTTCACTGGCGCCCAGGGGCAAGGTCACGAACGGACCTTCGCCGAGCAAATCGGCCAGGCCGCGCGCCAGGGTGCTCTTGGCCATGCCGCGCGGGCCCTCGATCAGCACCCCGCCAATTTTCGGGTCGATGGCGGTCAGGCACAAGGCCAGTTTCAGCTCATCGGCGCCCACTACGGCAGCCAGGGGAAAGTGTGCAGCTTCGCTCATGTCAATTCTCTTCTTCGCCGTCCAGCAACTGTTCTTCCAGCGCTTCACGGTAGTCGCCCGGTTCCTGCCACAGCCCGCGCTGCTGGGCTTCGAGCAGGCGCTCGGTGATGTCGCGCAAGGCATCGGGGTTGTGCTGGCGGATAAACTCGCGCGTCGGCCCGTCGAGCACATAGGCATCGGCCAGCGACTGGTAATGGTGGTCGTCGATCAAGTGGGTGGTGGCGTCGAAGGCAAACAGGTTGTCAACGGTGGCCGCCAGTTCGAACGCACCTTTATAGCCGTGCCGCTTGGCCCCGTCGATCCATTTGGGGTTTAGCGCACGGGCACGGATCACCCGGTTGAGTTCTTCTTTGAGGGTGCGAATACGCGGCCGGTCAGGCTGGCTGTGATCGCCGTGGTAGCTAGCAACGCTGTTGCCGCCCAGGCTTTCCACGGCGGCGAGCATGCCGCCCTGGAACTGGTAATAGTCATTGGAGTCGAGCAGGTCGTGCTCGTGGTTGTCCTGATTCTGCAGCACTGCCTGCACCTGGCTCAGGCGCCGGGCAAAGTGGGCCCGCGCCGGCGTGCCGTCATCGCCAGCGCCGTAGGCATAGCCGCCGTGATTCAGGTAGACCTCGGCCAGGTCCTTGCGGTCCTGCCACAGGCGCCCGTCAATGGCATTTTGCACGCCAGCGCCATAGGCACCCGGCTTGGCCCCGAACACCCGCCAGCCGGCCTGCCTGCCCGCCTGTTCGGCGTCCAGGCCCTGGCCCAGCAGTTCAGCGCGCTCACTGCGCACCTTGGCCGCCAGGGGGTTGAGGTCATCTGGCTCATCCAGCGCCGCCACCGCTTGCACCGCAGCATCGAACAGCTTGATCAGGTTGCCGAAGGCATCGCGGAAGAACCCCGAGACCCGCAAGGTGACATCCACCCGTGGCCGGTCCAGCAGGCTCAAGGGCAAGATCTCGAAATCGTCGACCCGCTGGCTACCACTGGCCCACACTGGCCGCACGCCGAGCAAGGCCATGGCCTGAGCGATGTCGTCACCGCCGGTACGCATGGTGGCCGTGCCCCACACTGACAGGCCCAGTTGGCGCAGATGGTCGCCGTGGTCCTGCAAGTGCCGCTCGAGGATCAGATTGGCCGAGGCGAAACCAATGCGCCAGGCGGTGGTGGTCGGCAGGTTGCGCACATCGACGGTATAGAAGTTGCGTCCGGTCGGCAGCACGTCCAGCCGCCCGCGACTCGGCGCACCACTGGGGCCGGCAGGCACGAAGCGGCCGTCGAGGGCGGCGAGCAGGCCGTGCATTTCTGCCGGGCCGCAGCCGTCCAGTTGCGGTGCCACCTGCTGCTCCAGCGCCTCGAGAATGCTCCGTACCTGCGCCCATTCGGGGCCTTCTGCAAGCTGCACGGCGCCGTTGAGTGTCTGTTCGATCAACTGGCCGGCATACAACTCCAGGCGCTCGCGGGTATCGCCCGCCGTGCGCCATGCCTCATCCGAGCTAACCAACAGCGAAGGCCGTGGGCCCTGCCAGGGCTGGCCAAGGTCGCAATCGAGCGGGTCGAAGCCCAGGTTCAGCGCCCTGGCCAAGGCCCGCAACAAACTGCCGTTGGCCCCGCGCCCATCGCCGCGCTCAACCCGCAACAGGGCCAGCAGGGTGTCGATGCGCAGGCGCCCGGCCGGCGACTCGCCAAACACATGCAGGCCATCGCGGATCTGCGATTCCTTGAGGTCGCACAGGTAGGTGTCCAGGCGTGGCAGCCAGATGGCGGCATCGTCCAGCGTGCCTTCGATCTGCAGCTCGCGGTCAATATGATTGTCGCGCACCAGTGCGAGGATATCGCGCTGCAGTTCCCGGGCCCGGCGCGGGTCGAGCAGCTGCGCTTCGTAGTACTCGTCAGCCAGCAACTCCAGATGGCGCAACGGCCCGTAGGTTTCGGCGCGGGTCAGCGGCGGCATCAGGTGGTCGATGATCACCGCCTGGGTACGGCGCTTGGCCTGGGCGCCCTCGCCCGGATCATTGACGATAAACGGATAGATGTTCGGCAGCGGGCCGAGCAAGGCATCCGGCCAGCAACTGGCAGACAGGCCGACGCCCTTGCCCGGCAGCCATTCCAGGTTGCCGTGCTTGCCAACGTGGATCAGCGCATCGGCGGCAAAGCCGTGGCGCAGCCAGAAGTAGAACGCCAGGTAACCGTGCGGCGGTACCAGGTCGGGGTCGTGATAGACCGCGCTCTGGTCCAGCTGATAGCCCCGCGCCGGCTGGATGCCGACAAAGGTCAGGCCATAGCGCAGGCCGGCAATCATCATGCGACCGCTGCGAAACATCGGGTCCTGGCTCGGCTCGCCCCAGCGTTCGCGCACGGCGATCTGGTTGGCTTCGGGCAAGGCGGCAAAGGCTGCCTGGTAATCGTCCAGGGCCATGCTCTGCATGCACGGGCGCAAGTCGAGGCTGTCGAGGTCGTTGCTGACCCCACCGAGCAAGGCCTGAATCAACGCCGTACCGCTGTCGGGCAAAGGCGCCAGCGGATAACCCTGTGCCTGCAAGGCACGCAGGATGTTCAACGCCGCCGCCGGGGTATCAAGACCGACACCGTTGCCAATGCGGCCATCGCGGGTCGGGTAGTTGGCCAGGATCAGCGCCACGCGCTTCTGCCCATTGGGCACGCGCGCAAGGTCACACCAGCGCCGCGCCAGTTCGGCGACAAAGTCCATGCGTTCGGGCTGCGCCCGGTAGCAGACCACGTCGGACTGGCTGCGCTCGCTGCGCCAGGCCAGGTCCTTGAAACTGACCGGCCGGGTAATGATGCGCCCGTCCAGCTCCGGCAAGGCAATGTGCATGGCCAGATCGCGAGCGCCAAGGCCCTGCTCGCTGGCCTGCCAGGCCGGTTCGTTGTCCTGGGCGCAGATCGCCTGCAGCACCGGGATATCGCGTCGGAACGGGCGCAGGTGCGGCTGCTCGGGGCTGGACTGGGCAAAGCCTGTGGTGTTGATGATCAACGCGGTATCGACCTGGTCCAGCCAGTCTTCTACCTGTTGCAGGCAACCGGCTTCCTTGAGGCTGGCCACGGCAATCGGCAAGGGATTGAGCCCGGCCAGTTGCAAACGCTCGCAGAAGGTATCGATAAACGCGGTGTTGGCCGCCTGCAAGTGCGAGCGGTAGAACAGGATCGGCACCACCGGCTGCTCGACCTGCCATTCGCCGAACCAGTCCTCCAGCGCCGCAGCGGCCTTGCGCGGGTGATACACCGCGGTACGCGGCAGTTGCTGCGGCTCGCGCCAGGGGTAGTCGCACGCCAGGTACTGACTGGCCAGGCAGTTGAACAGGTTCAGGGCATTGGCCTTGCCGCCCTGGCGCAGAAAGTGCCAGAGCCGTTCGGCCTGTTCGGAAGGCACCGTGCTCAGGCGGGTCAGCTCCGGGTCCGGACGGTCATCGCCCGGCACCAGAATCAGCTGTACACCACGGGCCGCCAGTTCCAGCAATTGCTCCACACCGTAGCGCCAGTAGCCGACGCCACCGTGCAGCGACACCAGGATGACCTTGGCATGGCGCAAGACCTCGTCGACGTAAAGGTCGACCGAGGCATGGTTCTGTACCTGCATCGGGTTGGCCAGACGCAGGCTGGGGAAATCTGCGGGCAACTGCTGGGCGGTTTCGGCCAGCAGTGCCAGGTGCGAGTCACCGCTGCAGAGGATTACCAGCTCGGCCGGGGTCTGGCCGAGGTCGGCAATGCTGTCGTCCGGTACAAAGCCACCGGGCTGGGTCCGCAGCAGGTGCATGGGTCAAGCGCCCAGGGCGGCGCGCAGGCTCGCTTCCAGTTGCACCGCATCCAGTTCCTGGCCGATCAGCACCAGGCGCGTGGTGCGCGGCTCGTCGCTGCGCCAGGCGCGGTCGAAGTGCTTGTCAAAACGGGTGCCCACGCCCTGGATCAGCAAGCGCATCGGCTTGCCCGGGATGGCGGCGAAGCCTTTGACCCGCAGGATGCCGTGCTGCACCACCAGTTGGGTCAGGGCATCGAGCAACAGGCTTTCGTCGGCTTGCGGCAGTTCGATTGAGATCGAGTCGAAAGCGTCGTGGTCATGGTCGTCGTGATCGTTACCGTCGTGGTGCGAATCGTGGTGGGTACGGCGGCCATCGATATGCGCCTCGGACTCGGCGCCCAAGCCCAGCAGCACGTCCAGCGGCAGACGGCCGCTGCTGGCTTCGATCACCTTGACCGCCGGCGGCAGCTCTTCCTCGACTTCGGCGCGGACCTTGGCCAGGTCGTCAGCAGCGATCAGGTCGGCCTTGTTCAGGATCACCAGGTCGGCGCTGGCCAACTGATCGGCGAACAGCTCATGCAGCGGCGATTCGTGGTCCAGGTTAGGGTCGAGCTTGCGCTGAGCGTCAACCTGATCCGGGTAGGCGGCAAAGGTGCCTGCGGCAACGGCTGGGCTGTCGACCACGGTGATCACCGCGTCAACGGTGCAGGCGTTGCGAATCTCTGGCCACTGGAAGGCTTGCACCAGTGGCTTGGGCAGGGCCAGGCCGCTGGTCTCGATGAGGATATGGTCCAGGTCGCCGCGACGGGCCACCAGTTCGCGCATCACCGGGAAGAACTCTTCCTGCACGGTGCAGCACAAGCAGCCATTGGCCAGCTCATAGACGCGGCCGCTGGCCTCTTCTTCGGTGCAGCCGATGCTGCACTGTTTAAGGATTTCGCCGTCGATGCCCAGTTCGCCGAACTCGTTGACAATCACCGCGATGCGCCGCCCCTGGGCGTTGTCGAGCATATGCCGCAGCAGCGTGGTCTTGCCCGAGCCGAGAAAGCCGGTGACGATGGTGACGGGGAGTTTGGCCAGTGTTTTCATGTCGATGCCCTTGGCAGGATGGCGGGCATGCGGGACGAGCGCCAAAGGTGTCATGCACCTGGCCTGTTCGCCACCGGATCACCCCGCCCGGTTGAATGTCGGAAACTGTTCGAGGCAGGTCTCCTGGCTTGCATTGCACCGGCGCCTGGGCCAGTCGCACGACGCCTTCCCGCAAGGCTTGCAGTGGCTGTGTCGAACGCTTGAATGCTTACAGTTGCGGGGGCAGCCGCGGCTTGAACCGCGTTCCCGTCTTAGCTTCGGCCAACGCCGAAGAACCTCGAAGCGGCTAGGCTACGCAGTGCCCAGTGAGCGGTCAACTGCTGTCACGATTGACGCCTGTCCGCGCCCGTGATTTGCTAAGGCCATTCGTTTGGGTGCCCTTTGAGGGTGAAACTGGGAAACCGGTGCGTCATACGCTTCGTTATTAGGTGTACGACAAGTCCGGTGCTGCCCCCGCAACGGTAAGTGAGAAAAGCGTCAGAACCACTGTGCCCGCTGTCTGGCATGGGAAGGTGACGCCTGTGGTGTGGCCACCTGCCCGCCCTCACCAGCCCGGAGACCGGCCCGACGCTTGACCGAACAAACCCGCGGTGGGCGGGCGCTGTTGCAACCCCTGGGCGAATCTTGCGCAGGGGCTCGCTGCGCTTGCCTGTTGCCGACAACACCAAGAGGAAAGCGCCATGCGTACCAGTACCGCCAGTCATTCAGCCGTTACCCCTTCAAGCCTCAGCCAGCGCCTGCTGGTTGCTGTCGGCGCTTCGCTGCTGGGCCTGTGCCTGGTGTACTTTGCCGGTTTCTCGCACATCGAAGCGGTGCACAACGCCGCCCACGATACCCGTCATAGCGCCGCCTTCCCTTGCCACTGAGTGCTGCCCCGATGATCAAGCGTATTGCCAGTACCGCAGGCTTTACCGGCCTGCTGGCCGCCCTGCTGCTGACCCTGCTGCAAAGCTTCTGGGTCGCGCCGCTGATTCTCCAGGCGGAAACCTATGAAAGCGCCGCGCCTGCGGTCGAGGCGGCCCATGAACATGCCGCCGGCACCGCCGAGCATCATCACGACAGCGAAGCCTGGTCGCCGGAAGACGGCTGGCAGCGGGTGCTGTCGACCACCGGCGGTAACCTGGTGGTAGCGGTCGGTTTCGCCCTGATCCTCGCCGCGCTCTACACCCTGCGTGCGCCCAAGAGCGTGATCAGCGGTGCGCTGTGGGGCCTGGGCGGTTTTGCCGTGTTCTGCCTGGCGCCGACCCTGGGCCTGCCACCGGAGCTGCCGGGCACCGCTGCCGCCGACCTGGCCCAGCGTCAGGCCTGGTGGGTCGGTACTGCTGCCGCCACGGCTGCCGGCCTTGGATTGATCGTGTTCGCCCACAACTGGCTGCTTAAAGCCCTGGGCGTGGTGCTGCTGGTCGTACCCCATGTGATTGGCGCGCCGCAGCCTGAGGTCCACCAGATGCTCGCCCCAGAAGCCCTGGAAGCCGAGTTCAAGGTCGCGTCCCTGCTGACCAACGCCGCGTACTGGCTGGCCCTGGGCCTGATCAGCGCCTGGCTGTATCGCCGCTCCAGCCAGGCCTGACGGGATGCAGTTGTACCTTGGCCTGGGTTGCCGTCGCGGCTGCCCGGCCGACGCCTTGGGTGAGTTGCTCACACGCACCCTGCTCGCCCATGACCTGCCGCCTGGCGCGGTCATGGGC
Organism: Pseudomonas rubra; assembly: GCF_028656935.1. Classification (GTDB taxonomy): domain Bacteria; phylum Pseudomonadota; class Gammaproteobacteria; order Pseudomonadales; family Pseudomonadaceae; genus Aquipseudomonas; species Aquipseudomonas rubra. The sequence continues at coordinate 83,583 of NZ_JAMDGZ010000006.1, read as the reverse complement.
CTTGCCAGCATTGACCTCAAGCACGACGAACCCGGCCTGCACGCGCTGGCCCGGCGCCTGGGCGTGCCGCTGCTGTTCTACAGCGCGGCGCAATTAGCTGTATTTGAACAACACCTGAGCCATCGTTCTGCCGTGGCCTACCAGCACAGCGGCTGTTATGGCGTGGCCGAAAGCGCCGCCCTGGCCCTGGCCGCGCAGTTTGCTGGCCACCCACGCCTGCTGGTACCGCGGACCTTGCAGGCCGACGCCAGCCTGGCATTGGCCTGCAGCAGCGATTTTCGCTGATAATCAGCGCTTTCCAGCCAAGGACTCCCCATGACCGTCTATTTCATCGGCGCCGGCCCCGGCGATCCCGAGCTGATCACCGTCAAGGGCCAGCGCCTGATCCATCGTTGCCCGGTGATCATCTATGCCGGCTCTCTGGTACCTGCTGCCGTGCTCGAAGGGCACAGCGCCCAGACGCTCATCAACAGTGCCGAACTGCATCTGGCGCAGATCATCGAGGCGATCAAGCAAGCGCACGAGCGGGGCCAGGATGTAGCCCGGGTACACAGCGGCGACCCGAGCCTGTACGGCGCCATCGGCGAACAGATCCGCTATCTGCGCGAGCTGGGTATTCCCTACGAGATCATCCCGGGCGTCACCGCCGTGGCCGCCAGCGCTGCCCTGCTTGGCTGCGAACTGACCTTGCCAGACATCGCCCAGACCGTGATCCTCACCCGCTACGGCGACAAGTCACCCATGCCCGCCGGTGAGCAACTGGCCGACCTGGCCCGTCACCGCAGCACCCTGGCGATTCACCTGGGGGTCAAGCACCTGGAGAAGATCGTCGAGGAACTGCGCCCGCACTACGGCGGTGATTGCCCGATTGCGGTGGTCCACCGCGCTACCTGGCCGGATCAGGACTGGGTACTGGATACGCTTGATGGTATTGTCCGGCAGGTGCAGGCCAAGGGTTTTCGCCGTACTGCATTGATCCTGGTCGGTCGGGTACTGGCCAGCGACAGTTTTTCCGAGTCGGCGCTGTATCGTGCCAGCCATGCCCATCTCTATCGTCCCTGACAAAGGACCTGATCATGCTCGAATTGCGCCCCTACTGTGAATGCTGCGGCGGCGACCTGCCCGGCGACAGCCAGGATGCCCTGATCTGCTCGTTCGAATGCACGTTTTGCAAGGACTGCAACGAGCGTCAGCTCAAGGGCAAGTGCCCCAATTGCGGCGGAGAGCTGGTCAAGCGCCCGGCGCGCTCGGCGGCCAAGCTGGTCAACAACCCGGCCTCGACCCAGCGGATTGTCAAGGAGCACGGCTGCCCGAGCCACTGAGAGGAAGGCCTTAAGTAGCCTTTGATCGTCTGGTGTATACAGACCCCTTGTGGGAGCCGGCGTTGCCGGCGATGAGGCCAGTACAGCCGTGTATGTCGAAAGGGTAGTTGCGCTCTTGAGATCGAGCGCCGCGGTGCAAGGCTAGAGCTCATGGGGTCTGGTACTGGCTCAGGTATTTGTCCAGGGTTGCCTTGTCGCCACTGTCATCCCCCGCCACCTGCCACAAGCGCCGCTCGATGCCCTGCGCCAGCAGGTGCCCCACCGCCGCCTCGATCGCCGATAGCACGCACAATTGCGCCGGCTCGTTGGTGGTGTAGCCAACCTCGGCTTCCAGCAGTTTCTTGAATTCGATGAACTTGAACACCCCGGCGCTGCGCCCGACCGAGTAGATGGTCTTGCTGGTCATGACGTTGGCCAGGACCTGGCCGCTGCGCACGTCCACCGCCCGCAGGTTGACCGAGACCTGGTCGACCCGGTACTCGCGTGACAGGTCGATGCCCAGGTAACGCGCGCCCTCGCCGCCACTGCGCACGTTGGTGTCGTAGGCAATGATGCCGCCTTCAAGCATCAGGTTGGCCGCCTGCAGTGGTGGCAGTTCGCCGAGGATGTTCACCGGGGTGTCGGGCTTTTTCTGCGAGGCGCGGATGATCTTGCGTTCGGTCAGCAGGTTCTGCAGCCCCTCGCGTTCGAGTACCACGAACCAGCCGCTGGCCTGCAGGGCATCCATCAGCATGCTTGCCGCACCCTGGGTGACGCTGGTGGAAAACGAGCTGGCCGGGGTCGGCTTGTATTGCCCGGTCTGGTCGCGAAAGCCGTACACCACCGCCATCAGCCGGCCCTTGGGCCGCGGCATGTTGAGCAGGTCGTAGTAGGTCGAGGCGCGTGGCGTCAGGGTCGGGCTTTCGCTGTCCTGTTCGGCCGACATCGGTTCGCGCAGGCTGCAGCCTTGCAAGGCGGCCAGGATCAGCAGTGTGCTCAGAAATCGTTTCATGGCTGTTTCTCCCCGTTGTCCCGCCCCGTCAAGGGGCCAGGCCGTTGACCTGGATTTCCGAAATCTCACCGGTGACCCGGTCGGTGATCTGAATACTCAAGGCCCCCGAGTCGTCGATGACATTGATGATGAAGGCGTCGGTCTGCAAGCTGCCGGTATTGCCGTTGTTGATGTTGGTGAGCAGTTGCGACAACAGGCGCGATTCCAGCTGGCTGGTGAAGCGCTCCAGCGCCGAGGTGCTGGCGAAGGCCGAAGCGCGGTCCTTGATCGCCGGGTCGTCATGATCGTTCTGCGCCTGGGCGTTGTTGAGCAACCAGGTACCGTTCAACGGGTTGCCGCCGAACGCCGGGTTGACCGGGGTGTAGACCAGCTCCGTGGCGCCGGCCTGGCTGCCCAGGGCGGCTAGCAGCGCGAAGGCCAGGCGGCGGGTTTTGTTATTGTTCATAGCTCGTCCCTCTCCAGATCAGTGGTGTCCTGCAGCAGCATCTGCAGCTTGCGCTGGATGATCTGCGCCTTGACCAGGTCCGCAGCCTCGTAGGCGGCGTCCTTGAGTTCGGTGGTGTTGGGTGGCAGAAAGCGCCGGTACATCACCCGTTGCTCATACTCGACCGTCACCAGGCTGCCCCAGCGCGGGTCGGGTCGTTCGCGTACCACCAGGTTGAAATCCAGGCGGCTGGTGGCACGCAGCCGCTCGGCAAAGCTGTAATAGAAGTCATGGCCGATGTGCGAGATGGTGTTGTCGACGATAAAACCCATCATCTCGTCCTCGGCGCCGCCCCGGGCAGTGCCGGCCAGCAGCACCAGGGCCAGGGCGCAGGCACTGAGGCGGTTCATTGCCCGGCTCCCTGGGCCAGGCCCTTGCGCGCACCCGCTGCGGTTTCGGCGAAGGCTTTTTCGGCAACGAACTGCCAGTCGCTGTAGTGCTCCAGGCCCTCGAACTCAGCCCACTGCGCGGCAAAACCGCTGCGCTTGCGCGGCATCGCTTCGGAGCGGCTGTAGACGCCGGTGATACGCCCATCGATCGAACGCAGCAGGCCCCAGTCGTCGCTGTGGGTCATCGGGTCCGGGTACAGCCGGCGCAGGTGGCGCTTGGGGTCGGGGTAACGGTTGTCTTCGAGCAGTTCTTCCAGGCTCTGCGGGTACTGGGCAAGGCCGGGCGAGTTACGAAAGTAGCTGCGCAAGGCCTGGGCGTACTGCGCGCCGACCCATAGCAGTTCACGTTCACGCTCGCGCTGGGCGACGCTCGACCACAGCGTGCCGGTGGCCGCCAGGACCATGCCGGTGACGGTGATCAGCAGCAGCACGCCCAGGTAGGTGAAACCTGCCTGCCCGGCCTTACCACTCGGCATAAAGGCTGCCATCACGGGCCCTCCCGGTTGAGCCGCTCTTGATGTCGGCAACCGAACCTGCGACACCTTCAGGCGGCGCTACCACCTGCCACAGGTCGCGGCGTTCGGTGATCGGGTCCAGCGGCGCACCGCGCAGGTAACGCTGCTCCACCAGTTGTTCGAGCGATTCGGGGTAGCGCCCGGTATCGCCGTAGTAGTGGTCCAGGGCCTCGCGCATCACCGCCAGGCTCTGGCGCAGGGTGGCCTCGCGCGAAGTCTCCAGGCTGTTGAAGTAACGTGGCATGGCGATGGTCATCAGCGTGGCGATGATCGCCATCACCACCAGTAACTCGATCAGGGTGAAGCCCCGGCTAGCTTTCATGCTGTTCACCACTGCCCGTAGGCGATGCCGTTGAGGCCCTTGCCACGGGCCTGGGAGTACACATCGAAAACATCTTCGCCATCGCGCGGGTTCTGCGCCGGACTGTCATAGGCGCGCAGGCCCCAGCCGCCTGGCTCGTCGTCCTTGCGCGCCGCCACCAGCGGATCCTGTGGAATGCGCCGCAAGAAGTAGAACTTGGCACCCTTGGCACTGCGCACATCGCGCACGCCATCGACCAGCACCTGCAGGTTCGGCGGGTAGCCGCTGGCATCGAGGGATTTTTCGATGTAGCCGGCGTCGAAGGCGCGTTTGTAAGCGTCGATGGCATCACGCAGTTGGTACAGCGCGGTGCGCAGTTCCTGCTCCTTGTTGCGCCGCACCAGGGTTTCGGTCAGCGGCGCGGCAATCGAGGCCAGCAAGCCGAGCAGCGCCAGGGTCAGCATCACTTCGATCAGACTGAAACCTGCCATCGACCGTTTCATGATTCAGGGCCTCACCGCGCCAGGCACAGCCACCAGCGCCTGGTCGTCTGGCACCTCGACACTGCGGTTGAGGTTGCGGATCTGCATGCTGGTTTCAGTGCCGGTGGCAAACTCCATGTCCGACGGGCTCTGGTACGGCAGGTTGCGGATGATCCGCGGGGTGATCGACAGCACCAGCTCCGACTGGCTGTTGTCGCTGCGGTTGCTGCCGAACAGCCGGCCCAGGCCGGGAATGTCGCCAAGGCCGGGGATCTTGTTGCCGCTGGCGCCCTGGTCGTTACGCACCAGGCCCGCCAGCACCTGAGTTTCGCCGTCGTGCAGGCGCAGGCTGGTCTGGGCATTGCGGGTGTCGACCTGAACCGGAATGGTGCCCTGACGGGTCGGCTCCAGCGGCTTGGCGTTGCTGACTTCCAGCGCCACCTTGATCGCCACTTCGTTGTTCAGGTGTACCACCGGGGTCACTTCGAGCTTGAGACCGACATCCAGGTAGGTGACGCTTTCAGTGATCACCGGGCCCTGGGTCGAGGGCACCGAGGTGGCGCTGATGATCGGCACCCGCTGGCCGATGTGAATGCGCGCCTGCTCGCGGTTGCTGACGCGGATCACCGGGCTTGCCAGGGTATTGATGTCGTTGTCCTGGGCGTTGATCTTGGCTTGTGGCGCCGGGGCGATACTGATGCGCGAGGAGTTGATGCCGCGCAGTTGGTCAAGGGTGCCGACCGGGTTGCCGTCGGCATTGAGAATGCCAAAGGTATTGGGCCACTGCAGGCCGAGTTCGAGGATCCGCGAACGGGCCACCTCCATCACCTCCACCTCCAGCACCACTTCCGGGTTGGACTGGTCCTGGGACTGCAACAGCTTCTCGGCCATGCGCACGGCATCGGGTGTGTCGCGCATGGTCAGGGTGTTGAGGCGCTCATCGACGAACACATCGCGGGTCTTGAGCATGGTCTTGACCATGTTCAGCGCGGTGTTGGCGTCGATACTGGTCAGGTAGAAGGTGCGCATCACCAGTTCCTGGTAATCCTTGGTCTTCTGCGGCGAGTCCGGGTAGATCAAAAGGGTGTTGTCGTTCACCACTTTCTGATGCAACTGGTTCTGCTCCAGCAGCAGGGCCACGGCATCCTCGATGCGCACATCACGGACGAAGATGGTCGCTTTCATGTCCGGGCGCAGGTCCTTGTCGAAGATGAAGTTGAGCCCCGCCACCTGCGACAGCACCTCGAAGATGGTTTTAAGGTTGGCGTCGCGAAACTCCAGGGTCACCGGGCGTTCGAGCTTGGTGCGCAACTGCGGGTTGGGCTGCGCGGTGCGGCTTTGCACCAGTTCGATGTCCTTGCGCAACGCCAGGCCGCCTTCGTTCTGCGGGTCGAGCAGCAGCACTTCGCGCATGTGTCGCTCGGCGCCGAACAGATCGCCTGCGCGCAGTGCGGCCTGGCCCAGGGCGATGCGCTCGCCGAGGTTGCGCATCTGCTCGATCTGGCGCACCGCGTCCAGGGCCCGGCGATTGTTCGGCTCCAGGGTCAGCACCCGGCCATAACCGCTACGTGCACCGCCGAAGTCATGGCGGCTGCGGTCGCTGTCGGCCTGGGTCAGCAGCGCTTCCACCGCCTGGCGCCGGCCCTGGATCAGGGCGATATTCAGATCGGTGTCGCGCGGGTGCTGCTTGAGCGCCTCTTCGAGTTGGGCGATGCCGGCCTCGTACTGGCCTTCGCCGATCAGCGCCTGAGCGTCCTTGCGCACACCGGAAGTACCGCAACCGGCCAGGGCGACACACAGGGCCAGCATCAGGTACGGCGCTTTGTTGCAGAGCCTGGTGGAAATCATGGTGCGCTCCCTACAGACAAGGTCTGGGACAGGTGCAACGGCAGGTAGACCAGGCTCAGCTCCGTGGCGGAGATCTGCTCGATCCGGTAGGTGTCATCGATCACGTCGCCACGGCGTACGACGTAAAGTTTCTCGCCGCTTTGCAGGAACACCTGCTGATCGGCGCGATCATCCAGGCGGCCGACGAACTGGAATGGCAGCGCCGGTGCGGTGGGCACCTGGGCCACCGGGGCGACGACCACCGGCTGCTCGGTGACCGTGGTCACTTGCACCGCAGGCTTCCAGCTCTTGCTCGGAAACAGGTCGCGGGGCTTGAGCGACGCCGCTTTACTGTCCGGCTGCGCAGGCGCCGGCACGCTTGCCGCCACCTTGCTGGCGACGGCCACAGCCGCCTCGCCGTCTTCAGCCGCGTCGTCGAAGAAGTACCCCGGCCCCCAGGCCAGTACTGCGGCGGTGCCGAGAAATCCCAGCCAGGCCAGGCTGCGTTGAGTGTTCATCATGACCTCGACAGATAAAGGGTCATACGGATGCGCCCGGTCAGTTCGCGGTCGCCGATCTTCTTGCGTTGCAGGTCGATGTCTTCGAGCACCAGTGCCGGCAACTGGCCGAGCAAGGCATGCACGTAGCGGCGGATCTGCGGGTAGCTGCCGCGCACCGGCAGAAGGATCTGGTAGCGCGCCAACTGAGTCTTGGGGTCGATGCCCAGGGCGTACTCACCGCGGGCCAGGGTGATCTGCTCGGCCTTGGCCAGGGCGTAGATGCGGTCGATGGCCACCGTAGCCTGGGGCTGGGCCGGCAACTGCCTGTGAAAGTCTTCCAGCTCGTGCCGGGGCACCTGTGGCAGCTTCAGCGTGCCCTGCTGCAATTGCACGACTTGCGCACGGGCCTGGTCGCGCTGTTGCTCAAGGGCTTGCACTTGTTGCCATTGCCCCAGCAGCACCACAGCGCCATACAGCAGTGCCAGGGCCAGCAGCCCGGCACCAGCCAGGCCGACCACGCCAAGCTTACGGGCGCGTTCATGAACAATCAGGCTAGGGACGCGCATTGCCGTTCTCCCAGGTGGCCGACAGGTTGAACTGCACCGGATGCTCGGCCTGTTTGGCGATGATTTCGTGGTTGAGCAACGACACATCGCGCAGTTCGTCACTGGCCTCCAGGCGCTTGTGGAAAGCCAGCATGGCTTCCAGATCGCGGGCTTCAGCGCTGATGCGCAGTTGGCCCTTGCGTGCGTCGGGGGTCAGGGTGAGCAAGGCGACGTCGTCCTGCTCCAGCCCCTCGAGCATGCCGAACAGGCGCTCCCAGGGCCGTTGCAGTTGCTGCGAGACGCTGCGCATCTGCGCCAGTTTCTCGGCCTGCTCGCGGCTTTGCGCAGCATTGAGGCTGGCTTCGGCCTGCGGGCGTTTGCCCAGTTGCCGGTCGAGCTGTTCGAGCTGCTGTTCAAGCGCGGCCTGTTGTTGATTGAGGCCATGCTGCAGCAGCCCGGCGCCGAGCAGCAGGCTCAGGCCGACAGCCAGCAGCGCCCAGGCGGGCAGCTCGGTGCGGGTAGGCTGGAAGTCCAGCATCAGGCGGCGCATGTCAGGCCACCGCCCGGGACATGCTGCACAGCACGTCGCGTACAGCCATTGAGGTTGGCGCCAGCTCGCACAGCTGCACACCGAGCAGCGCCGGCGGTTGCTCCAGGCGGCCCGGCGCATGCAGGTACACCGGCAACTGCCCCTCGCCCTGGCGCAGGCCGGCCTGGCGGGCGATCAGCGCCTGCAGGGCCTGGTCACTGTCGCCACTGCCCTGGGCACTGACCTGTTGCCAGGCGCCGTTCTGCGCCAGCAGGCAGACACTGCGTTGCGGCTCGGCGAGAACGAAGAGAAAATCACCCTGGCCCAATTGCTCGGCAAAGTGGTTGTAGGCCGCCATCAGATAAGGCCGGGCCGAGCGCAGGCGCACACCCAGGTTGCGGCACAGGGCATCGAGCTGATCGAGCAAGGCTTGCGGCACGGCACTGGCGATGCGCGGGCAACCGGCGGCTTCGGGCGAGACGACGATGCGCCAGCCCTCAAGACTCTGGCCGTAGTGCGCCTCGAAACAGGCCCGGGCGTAGTGCTGCAGCTCCGCCGGGGTGCTGATCGCAGCGCTCCACGGCACCAGGCAGAAGCGGCTGTACTGGGCCGAAAGCAGCACCTGCAACTGCGCACCTTTGCACGGCTGATCGGCCAGCAGGTGTTGCAGCGATTCCAGGGCAACCGTCCAGGCCTGGCTGCGCTCGGCAATAAAATCCAGGCTGCCCAGCCATTGCTGCCCTGCGCCCAAGCGTTGGCACAGACCCACACCCTGGGCGCCGAGCACGGCGATAAAGCGATCAGGCGATAAAAGTGACACGATTGATCTCCTCCAGGGTGGTCCGGCCTTGCTGCACCAGCTCCAGCGCCGAACTGCGCAGCAGGCGCAAGCCGCGTTGGCAAGCCAGGGTCTTGATGTGTGCCAGGGGCTTGCGCTCGACGATCATCTGCCGCAGGTCGTCGTCCAGGTGCAGCAGTTCGGCAATCGCCGTACGCCCGCGGTAACCGCTGCCCCGGCACTGGCCGCAGCCGCTGCCGTGGACGAACTGGTAATGGTCGACCTGGCCAGGCTCAAGGCCCGAGCCCGCCAGTTCTTCATCGCTCGGCTGACGGGGTGCGGCGCAGTGCGGGCAGACCAGCCGGATCAGGCGCTGGGCCAGCACCGCGTTGAGCGCCGAGACGAAGCTGTAGGGGTCGACCTGCATCTGGCTGAAGCGGCCGATCACATCAAAGACGTTGTTGGCGTGGATGGTGGTGAACACCAGGTGCCCGGTCAGCGCCGACTGCACGGCGATCTGTGCGGTGTCCGGGTCGCGGATTTCGCCGACCATGATCTTGTCCGGGTCGTGGCGCAGGATCGAGCGCAGGCCGCGGGCAAAGGTCAGGCCTTTCTTTTCGTTGACCGGGATCTGCAACACCCCCGGCAACTGGTATTCGACCGGGTCTTCGATGGTGATGATCTTGTCCACGCCGTGGTTGATCTCGCTGATCATGGCGTACAGGGTGGTGGTCTTGCCGCTGCCGGTGGGGCCGGTGACCAGGATCATGCCGTAGGGTTCGTTGGCCAGGCGACGCAGGCTGCGCAGGGTGTGTGCTTCAAAACCCAGGGCCTGCAGTTGCACGCCGCTGACGCGGTCGGCCAGGTCCTGTTTGTCGAGCACCCGCAGCACCGCGTCCTCACCGAAGATACTTGGCATGATCGAGACCCGGAAGTCGATCTGCCGGGCACTGATGCCTATCTTGAAACGGCCATCCTGGGGCACGCGTTTCTCGCCGATGTCCAGTTCGGCCATGACCTTGATCCGCGAGATCACCTGGTCGGCGAATTCACTGCCGTTGACCTTGCTGATGCTGTTGAGCACGCCATCGATGCGGTACTTGATCACCAGGCCGCTGCCGGTCACGCCCAGGTGGATGTCGCTGGCGTGCATCTTCAGGGCGTCGTACAGGGTCGAGTTGACCAACTTGACCACCCGGCTCTGGTCTTCGCAGATGCTGGCCAGCGACAGGCTCTGCAGGCTGTCGAGTTCGTTGGCCGCCTCGCCGTCGGTGTCCAGCGAGTCCACGGCGTGAAAGCTTTCTTCGTGACGGGCCAGAAAACCCTTGAGTTCGGCGGCCTGTACCAGGTACAGCGGCGCGCCTTGCAGGCACTCGTCGATCCAGGCCAGGCGGGCGTCATCGAAAGGGTCGGCGAACACCCCGAGGGTCAGGCCGGCCTGCTGCAGAAGGATGAATTCGCGTTTCAGGCACTGGGCCAGGCTGACCCGATCGAACAGCGGCGTGCTGGCGAACAGCGCCTGGGCGTCGAGCACCGGGTAATGCAGGGTGGCGCCCAGGCTCTGGACGAAATCGCCAGGCTCAAGGCCGCTGAGTGTTTGCAGGGTATCGAGCAGGCGCTCGCCGAGCAGTTCGGCACTGGCCCTGGCCTGGGCCAGCAGCGCGCGACCAAGGGGCGCCGGGGTGCTGGCAACAACGGCGGCAACGAGCGACAACGGTTCCATGGCTTGCTCTCCAACGCGGGGCGCGAAGAGCCTGGTTCAGCCCTGCTCGCGCGTTATTCCCCGGTGAGCAGCTGGTCGTCGTCGGGCCCCGGCGGCCGTGCGCCATTACGTCGGCGATCGGCCAGGACCCAGCTACCGTCGAACAGCTGCAGGGGGAAACTCTCACTCCTGCTTTGGCGTCGTTCGACGAACCCTGTGTCCGTGTTGGCTGCGCGCGGGTTGCTTCGCGTGATGCCCATCAGGTCGAGGACTGCGCGGGCCAGTTCCGCTAGCGGAAAAGGCTTGAACAAGATATGGCTGACACCCAGCTGGCTGGCCCGCTCACGGACCTCGGCGGTCGGGTGGGCGGTGATCAGCACGAAATGACAGTTCGTACCTTGTTGGCGCACAGTCTCCAGTACCTGAAACCCCTCCATGTCGGGCAAGCGATAATCCAGCACGACCACTTCGGGCCGGGTGCGTTCGGCGGTGCCGATTGCACTGTTTCCGTCGTGGGCAACGTGGACGTTCAGGCCTTGGGCCGCCAGGTAATCCCGGATATTGCCGGCAAGGGTCTGTTCGTCATCGACTACCAATACTGTGTTCACCAAGGTCCACTCCCTGAAAGCTGCTGGCCCGGTTTCCCGGCCCGGCACGAGTGCGGCCTTGTAGAGGCTTACGCATGCTTCGTGCCAGGCGTGATACGGCGCAAATCACTGTGCTATGTCGTTGATTCTTTAAGCATAGACGCAAACGGGTGCTCACCCCTTCCCCAATCCCGGGGGTAGATGGCGTTTTGCCCCTAGCCGTGGCCCCAACATTGGGGGCGGCGTTGCGCTCAGTCGATACGCTGCAGTTGACCGCTATCGCGCAAGCGTTGCAACAACGCCTGACGCGCTTGCGTCTGCAGTTGATCGATAAGAAGGGTTTTAGCCAGTGCAAGTCCTTGCTCGGGTTGGACAGGGTCAGCCTGGCTTTGGTTCTGCGCGCCGGCAAAGGTTTTGCCATTGGCTTCATAGAAGGCCAACACTTGTGCCTGGCTTGGCTCAGGTACGCGGCTGGCGGCCTGAAACACCTGTTGCGCGGCCATTTCCTGACGGGTGTAGGCGCTAAAGCTTTGGACGTCGAAACCCGCCTCGGCCAGGCGCCGCTCGAAGGTTTGCGCCGAACCGAACGCCTGGCGCAGGTGGCCGATACGCGCCGCTACTTCATCATCGCTGACCGTCACGCCCTGGCGCTGGGCTTCCTGCCACAGCAGTTCGCGGTCGATCAGGTCGTTCAGCGCCTGTTGGCGCAGGCGCTTGTAGACGCTGGGGTTGCGGATGCTGGTCAGCGCCCTGCCCTGATCCTGCAGGTACTCGGTAAAGTAACGCTCCAGGCGCAGCTGGCTGATTTCCACGCCGTTGACCCGGGCCGCGGGTGGCCCGTCGGCAGCGTGCAGCGACAGGCTCAACAGGCACAGCAGCAAGGGCATCAAGCGGTTCATGGCGACCTCGTCTCAACAACACTCTGGTAGGCGGCGACCGGGTAGAACACCGGGCCGGGCATTTCAACGGTGACCACATGCGCGCCGTTCAAACCCTGGCGCCGCCCGGGGCCATAGCCCAGGGCCGGGGTCAGGCCGGTCTGCACGTCATGCAGGCCTTCCAGGGCCAGGGTCAGTTTCTCGCGGCTGGCATCACGTCCGGCGCGCTTGAGCGCTTCTTCGAGCAGTTGCATGGCGCACCAGGTACTGACCTGCAACAAGCCCTGACGGCCATCCAGGCCCTGGCGCTGGCGCATCGCGGTGAGCGCATCACGCCCTTGCGGGGTCCAGTCACTGGGAATGAACGGATAGGCAAGAAATACCCGCCGCGACCAGTCTTGCGGCACCAACAGCAGCTCGCTGGCGACCTGGCTCGACGCCGCAAACAGGTAGGGCGTGCGCCCAGCCTGTTGCAGAGCCTCGGTCAGCCGGCTGAAGCCTGCGGCCTTGCCGAGGTAGAAAAGCGCCTGCCCCGGCGCAGCCTGCTGCTCAAACGGCGCGACGCTGACGTTGCTCCAGCCACGCTCAAGCAGCGCCTGACGCAGGGTGGCCGCCAGGGCGGCAAAACTTGCGTCGGCATAAACGATGCTGACCTGGGCCTGCTGCAACGACAGGCTGCCCTGGGCGTAGTCGGCCAGGCTGAGCAGTTGCTCGCGCAAACCAGGCAGCGGGTCGAACACCTGGCGGCTGCTGGCTAACTGGGGGGCCGCTCCGATCAAAGGCAAGCGCGCCTGCTCCAGGCGGGCTATCAGGCTGGCATCCAGGGCCGGTGCCATCGGCGCGACCAGGGCAAACACCCGCTCCTGATCGATCAACTGGCCCAGCGCCTGCTCGGCACTGGCCTGATCAGGGCCCGGATCAAGGTTGACCAACTGCAAGGTGCGGCCATGAATGCCACCCTGGCGGTTGATCTGCGCCAGGCGATCGTTCAGCACCGCCGCCACCACCCGCGCAGGTTCGGCCAGCGCGCCGCGGGTCGGCAGCAAGGTCCCCAGGCGCAGGGTCTGTTCTTCCAGGCCCGGGTCGCGGTCATCGGCCAGGCGCTTGAGGTAAGCCGTCAGGTTGCGTTGGTCGGCCATGCTCAGGACAAAACGCGGCATCGCAGGATCCAGGCGGTTGCCGGCTGGGTCGCGCCCCTCCTGAATCGCGCGGGCCACAAGCCCCTCGGAATAGGCCGGGTAGCGGCGGCCATTGACCTGTCGCGCGCCCTGCCCGCCGGCCAGGCGTTGCCAGTTCAGCGACGGCGGGCGCACCCCGCCTTCGGCCCGGCCCAGGCCATCGTTACCGTGACAACTGGCGCAGGGCACGACACTGGCCGGCACCAGCATGTCGGCAGCGCCGACCCGCGCCGACACCTGGGCATCGCTGCTCGACAGGCCTTCGCGGTACAGGCGCTTGCCGGCCTGTTCCTGAGGGCTGAGGTCGAGGGCGCTGGCCAGGGTGCTGGTCACCAGCACGCTCAACAGCAGGCCGATGCGCAGGCGCGCGGGCATGATCTTCAACGCCCCGCCAAGGGTTGCGACAGCAGTTGCAGGCGCTGGGCAATGGCTTGCGCCGGGGCATCCGGGCGGATCTTGCTCCAGCGCTTGTTGGCCACGTCACCGGCAATCAATTGCGTCGAGTGTTGTTCGGGGCTGGGAATCAGGTGACCCAGGCGTGCCAGCACCAGATCCATCTGCGCCTTGTCGCCCGTCAGGAACAGCCAGTTGGCGCTGTCTACCCCCTGTTTTTCGGCGAAGGCCTTGAGCACCTGCGGCGTGTCGTTCTGCGGGTCGCTGCTCAGGGAGATGAAGGTGACCTTGCTGGCGGCCTCCGCCCCCATGGCCTCACGCACTTCGCGCAGCTTGCGGGTGATCAGCGGGCAGGCGTCGTTGCAGTGGGTGAAGATCACATTGAGCAGCACCACCCGGTCCTTGAGTACATCATCGTAGAAACGCAGGCTGCGGCCGTTCTGGTCCTGCAGCACGGTATCGGTGAAGTAGGTGCGGGCATCGCGGGTGCCACCCTCGCTCGCCACCGGCGTGTCTGCTGCCGGCTGCGCGTGCCCTTCATGGGCCAGGGCCACTGAACTGAGGATCCACAAACACAGGGCCAGCACCAGCCAGTCGGTGCAGCGCATGCCACGGCGAACGGCACTCATGGTTGCACCTCCTGGGCAATGGCGGTGTGCTTGGCGTGGACCCGGCGGGCGCTGAGGCGGTCGATTTCGCTGATCAGCGCTTGCGGGTCGGTAAAGCCATAGAAGCGCGTCCAATGGCCGCTGTGGCCATCACCGACCAGGATCAGCGGCGGATGCTGGCCAAGGTCGGCACTGAAGCTGCCCAGGCCCTTGAGGGTTTCGTTGATCGCGTACGGGGTGCCGGTCAACCAGCTCCAGCCGGGGCCGTTCTGGAACGTCTGGGCGTAGCCCAGCAGGCGCTTGGGGTCATCGCGCTGGGGGTCGACGCTGATCGACACCATCTGCACCTCGCTGCCCACCCGGCCACCCAGATGCTTTTGCACCTTGGCCATGATCGACGACACCACCGGGCACACCGTGGTGCAGCTGGTGTAGATAAAGCCCATGACCACTAGGTGGTCGCCCACTAGGTCCTTCTCCAGGCGTACCGGCATGCCGTTCTGATCAAGCAGCGAGACATCGGCAAAACGCACCGAGGTCTTTTCCTGATGGGCTGCCGGCGCACCATGGGCACTGTGGTCGACACCGTTATGGGCCAGGGCGGTGCCCAGGCTTGCGGCGAGCAGGCAGAGGCTGAACAGTCTGCAGCGATCGAGCAGTTTCATTGCACACTCCTTGAACCGGCGTCGGATGCTTGTTGGGCGGCCGCAGGCAGTACCCGCAGGCTGGTGTAGTTGTTTTCGGCAAAACGCTTGCCCAGCGACGGCGCCTGCACGTGCAGGTACCAGGCGCCTGCGTCCAGCGGCTCCAGCGGCGCCTCGTAGATGCCCTCGCCGACTTCCTTGACCACACTGGTGCGGGCCCGCGAGGTGGGCGCAAGAAAGTAGCGCAGGCTCAGGTCCTTGATCCCGGTGCGCGGTGTGCCGTTGCCCTCGCTGATGCGAAAGCGCGCGACATAGAGCTGGCCCTGGACCAGTGCCGAGCGTTCGATAAGGAACTCGATCTGCGGTGTCTGCCGGTGGGGCGCGCTGCTGGACGCCGTCACCTCGGTGCTGAAGCAATGGATGATCTGCGGCTGGTTGAGCAGGAAGGCGACATCGAAGGTGCCCGCAGCCGGCAGCTTGATGGTCGAGCTGTAAACCCCCGGCGCCACCTCGCGCAGGCTGCGGTCGATCACCAGCGCGGCACGGGCACTGTGGCCGCGGTTGGCGTAGCCGGACATCGGCGCGTTCATGCCTTCGGCGTAGAAGTAGGTAGTGTTGTCCACCGGGTTGACCACAAACACCGAGTTCTCGTCACGGGCCACGGTCAGGCCCTGGGCCAGCGGCAGGTCGCCGGCCTGGCGCGGCGCCGCAGGCCCGGCCTCGAAGCCCTGGACGATGGGCTTGCGGCCTTCGCCAAGGCTGCTCAGGTTGATCATGCTGACCTTGGGCGATGCCAGCCCGCGGATGTAGGCGTAAGCCTGGGTGAAGGTCAGCTGGTAGGGCTCGGCGGCCACCGGCAGGCTGTGAATCAGCCGGTCATTGCTGGCGTCGATGACCATTGCCTGGTTCTCCAGGGTGTTGAGGACGATGCCGAAGCGCCCGTCATTGCTGAAGCGCATCGGCCCCAGGCCCTGCTTGCCTTCGATCAGGTGGCGCTGGCTGTGGCTGCGGGCATCGATGACGCTGATGCTGCCGTCACGCCCGTCAGCCACGTACACCGCCTGGGACAACGGCGAGTAGGCCACCGACAAGGGGTGCGAGCCGACCTTGAGGGTTTTCACCAGGCGCATCTCGCTGGCATCGATCACGCTCAGAGTGCCGCTGTCGCGGTTGCTGACAAAGGCGTAGCGCGAATCGGCGCTGAAGGCGATCTCATGGTGGCCGGCGCCGGTGGCGAAGAACTTCAGGGTCTTGCGGCTGGGCACGTCGATCACCGTCACCCCGCTCAGCGCCGGGTCGCTGGCGTTGTTGCCAACCCATAGCAGGCGCTGGTCGGGCTGCATCGCCAGGCGCAGCGGCTGGTTGCCGGCAGGCAGGTTGGCGACGCGCTGGAAGGTTTCGGTGTCGATCAGCGCCACTTCGCCGCGCTCCGGTATCGACACGTAGACCTGCTTGTCGTCCTTGCTCGCCACCCAGTCCATCGGCGTGCCCGGCAGTTCGATGCGGGCCAGGGTGCTGGTGACGCCGCCCACCGACACCGACGGGTCGATCACGGTGAGGCTGGCGTCCTTGTTAAGCACCAACAGAAAATAGCTGTTGAGGTCCAATAGCGGCCTGGCACCAATACTGCTCTTGAGAAACAACGCCACCCGCGCCTTGCAGCTGGTGTTGCGGTCTTTGGCCGCCTCGCCGGTCAGCGCCGGGTCGAGCCAGGCGCCAGGAGACACCCCGGACAACGGCTGGCCGCTGTTCTGGTCGGTGATCTTGAAGCGCACACTGGCAAAGCTGCCTTCAGTCAATACCCCGCCCGAGCCCAGCGGCCGTGCCTCGAACTCGACGGTGACGCCGTCGCGGCTGAGGGTGTGCAAGGCCTGCGGGTCGCTGTCGGCCAGCTCGCTGCGCGGGTCGCACCACAGGCTTTCGTAACTCACCCCCAGGCCGATCAGGGTCAGGCCCGCCAGCAGGCCCAGGTACAGCGGTCGATTCTTCTTGTTCATGACCTCTCCCCCCTCGTTTACTGCGCCGGCGGCGTGGCCGGTGGTGTTTCGTTGGTCACCCGCAGGATCCCCCACAAACCGGAGACGTTGCCGTAGGCGGCGTAGTCGCGGAACAGGTAGTCACCCGGCACCGCATTGCTGCCGCCGGCGCTGGGCAGCATGAAACTGAAGTGCGCCGCCGGCAGCACGCTCTCCTGGGCGCCGATGTACATGGCCTGCGGGTTGTAGCCAAAGCGTACCGAACCGATACCCGGCAGGTTCATTGGATAGCCGCCGGTATCGGACTTCTCGGCCTGGTAGGCATGCAGCGGCCACAGGTGCCCGTCGAGCTGGTAGGTGATGCCGCGGCTGCCGCCAGTAGGCATCAGCACATGGTTGCGCAGCGGCTGGCCTGGCTTGGCCCAGAGCACCGGGGTTTGCGGATCACCGCCAACCAGGGCGTTGCTGTAGGCCATGTGGGCATTGGGTACATCTGCCCAACCGTTGCCATCGGCATGGCCGAACGGCGCATCCGGAGCCAGGCCGAAGCGGAACCATAGCGGCTCGGTCTTGTAGTTGATGGCCATGTTCGAGTTGTCCTTCGGATCACCCGGCACGCCGTTGCCTTCGGTGGCGATGCCTTCCACCGGCCGGCCATCGGCCCAACGCATGTTCAGCGAACGCTGCCAGAGGGTGGCGAAGTCACGGTAGGTGGTTTGCCCCGGCACCTGCACCGTGGCCGAGGCGCGGCTGGCGCCGTCTTCGGTCCAGGTGGCGCCCAGCGGCAGGATGCTCATGGCGCCGATCAAGCCCTTCTGCCCCTGCTTGATGACATCGGCCGGGGTGATGTTCAGGCCACCGAACTCGATGGCGGTGGTGTTGATGTTGTCCACCGCCCGGCCCATTTGCAGGACCGGCTTGCCTTCACGCTCCAGGTGCCCGGCGTAATACTGGTAGACCTTGCTCGGGTAGGCGCCGCTGTTGCCCGCACGCGGCGGCACGGTCTGCACCGGGTTCTGGCCGACGTTGACACCGTCCGACTTGGTGATGTCATAGGCCAGCAGTTGCGCATGCAGGCCGACGTGGCTGGAAGGCCGCATCAGGTTGTTGTTGAAGGCGGTGGAGCCTTCGCTACCCTGGCGGTCGCGCTTGACCACGTTCTGCATCACCGCCGTGCTGGGCAGGTCCGGCATCACCAGTGGCAGGCGGTTCTCCAGGGTGACTTTCAGGCACTCGCCAGCAGCGGCGCGCAGTACCAGCGGCTCGATCGGCACACCGGGCTTGAGCTTGCCGGTGCCGGGGTCGAGGTCGGCCTTGCGCACGTAGAGGATCGCGGTCGGGTCGTGCAGCGGCCCGCTGTGGCCGCCAATGGTGAAGGTTTCGCCATCTTCGGGGTCAGTCACCGTCACCTGCGGGATGCTGGTGCGCCGGCTGTTGTAGACCAGGGTACCGCCGTTGGCCTTGAGCGGGCCACCAACGTGCTGGCCGGCACCGGCCGGGTCGCTGATGCTCACCCCCAGGGTGTTGCCGAGGATATCGTTGGCCAGCGCCGCGACGATTTCATAGCTGCGCTGGGTGGTTGGCCGGGTGCCAATGCCGTTGTTGTTGGCGGTAAAGCGTGGGCAGATGCCATCAAAGGCCACGGTATTGCGTGCGGCCATCGGCAAGCTGTTGTTGGGCAGCGCGAACAGGTCGTTGCGGCTGGTGGTGTAGTTGCGCATGACCCCCCAGATGCCGTTCCAGTAGCCTTCATGAGCGGCGTCCAACGAATACAGGTAGTCACCGTTGGGCGAGGACGCACTGGAGATCATCGACACCGGCGCCATGAACCCCAGCTGTTCGGAGATGCCCACCATCTGCGAGGACTTCCACCCGGAGTTGGAGCTGTTGCCGAAGCCTGAGCCATTTTGCAGCCACTTGACGCCGTGCAGGGTCACGTTGTGTTCCTCTTCATGGCCACCGGCATGCATGCGCAGGCGCACGTTGTCACCGGAGTAGGTGCGCAGCATTGGCGTGAACGGGTCACCCGGCTCTGCCCCGGCGACGTTGATGTGCGGCGGGAACAGCGTGGTGCCACCGGTGGGGCCGACCGCCGAGGTGATGGCCGCCGGCGACAGGTTCATGGCCGGGATGGCGCGGTCGGTGCGGGTTTGCATGGCATAGGCCAGATCACCGCCCAGGCCGTCGGCCTGCATGCCGCGTTTGCCATCCGGCGCCACCTTGTTGGGGTCATAGACGCGCAGGGCCAGGGGCTCGTTGCGGTAGTTGACGACGAACATGCCCGGGTCATCCACCGAGATTGCCTGCGGGCACGGCCGGCTCGGGCAGCCTGGGTTGAGGCCACCGCGCGACTCGACCACCGATTCCAGCAGGTTCGAGGCCTTCTGCCGTACAGGCGGGTTGATGGCGTAACGGAAGCTGTCGGCGCTGGCCGGGTAGGCCTGGGCATTGGGAATGCCGTCCGGACCTGCACCGACATACACCCCGGCTTCATAGGCGTGCTGGAAGTCGCTGTACTCAAGGAAGAACTCGCGGTAGCTGTCGTTGCGCCCGTCACCGTCGAGGTCGCCGGTTTTCACCACTGCCTGCCACGAGGTCGGCCCGCCGTCTTCACGCAAGGCGCTGTTGTACAGCAGCTCGCCGGTTTCGGCGTGGTACCAGGTGGAGCCGGCCGGCTCTGCCAGTACGGTGGCATACAGGCCCAGTTGCTGGTGGGTCGATGGGCCGAGGTGGTCGTGGGTAAAGATGGTGCCCAGGCCACGGTCGACGTTGTGCACGTTGACCACCGGGTCGACGAACCAGCGTTGCATGGCCGTGCGTGCGCCCATCCAGTCGGCCCGCCCATAGCGGCCGAAGAACGGGTGCGCCTTGGCCACCGGGCACTCGGCCGTGCCTTCGCGGGGGTCGCCAGCGCGGCATTCATTGAACTCGCGAATCGCATGGATACGCTCGACCACAGTGCCGGGGGAAAGAATGCCGTCTTCGTAGTTCCAGCCGTTGGCCGAGCCGTCGGCGGCAGTCAGGTCCCATTTGGGCAGGTGGATATGCTGGCCGATGACATCGGTCGGCGTACGCACCTGGTAGTCATCCATCTCGTAGTACGAAGGGATCAGGTTGGTGTGCTGGTACATCACGCAGTCGAAGGTGTTCATGCGCATCACCAGCGGCTCCGGTGGGCGCTGCTTGTTGATCACCGCCCAGGCGTCTTCCCAGAGGCTGATGATCCGCGCTTGCGGGAAGTGGTAGCCGACCTTGTTGTACACCGCGTCGAACTGGATATTGGCGCCTTTGTAGATGCGCGGGCGGTCGGCGGTGAAGGTCGAGCTGCCGGTAAAGCTCATGCCGTCCAGGCGCTCGCCGCTGTTGAACTCGCCAGCGCCGGAGAACTGGGTCAGGCGCTTGGCGCGATCGTCCATGCACGGCTCGTAGTACGGCGCACCGGCGGTGGGTGCGGCGCCGTTGGTGCGGAAGTTGCGCGCCACCGTCTGTTTGCCCGGCAGCACGGCGTAGCTTGGGTGTTCCAGCTTGGCATGGAAGCTCATGGCTGCCTGTTCGACGTCAGTGCCCTCCTCGGGCAGGAACACTGCCTTAGCCTTGGTGATCGCCTTGGTGAAATCCAGCGCGGTGGTGGTCACCAGCGCTTCGCCACCGGCAGACAGACCATCCAGGGCGTGGCGCGGCAAGCCGCCGTCCCAGCCACCGACCTGGGCCGGGTCGAGGTTGGCCCACAGGGCGTTGCCGGAATTTTTCAGCTGTTGCGCCTTGGCAGGGTCAAGCATGTCCAGTGGCGGGGTTGGCGGGGGTTGGCCGACAGTGTTTTCCATGCCGCCGATCCAGAACGGGAAGCCCGGGTTCTTCAGGCTACCGTCAGCGTTGCGGTTGGCTTCGCTGCGATCGACCAGGGCCAGGGAGCCGACCGCACGCGGCGCGGCGTCGTGACCTGCGTCGTCATCGCCCTCTTCGTCCTCGTCGTCATCGTTTTCTGCAACCAGGGTTTGCGCAAGTTTCGGAATCACTGCGACCTTGCCTGGCATCGGCGCCATGGCCTTGCCGGGCAGCGGCACGATTGCGGGGATGGGTGTGCCGGCGACAATTTCGCCGTCCGGCAAGGCGCGGGCGCCAGCGGCCGGTTTGCCGCTGCGCAGGGCAAACGGCTGGCTGTGATAGCCGTTCTGGTTCTGCCCGGAAACCTCAAGACGGGTGCCTTCCTCGAACACATCGTGGACCCGCCACATGCTCCACATGCCCTGGGCAAAATGCGGGTAGAAGTGGCAGTGATAGATCGCATCGCCCGCCACGCGGTTGCGGTTGCCCGAGCCGCCGTTGGCGATTTCGTAGGTGTAGCCCACACCCGGGCCGATGCCCTGGGCGTCGACATAGTCGGAGTTGTCGTCATTGGGGTTGAACAGCCATTGGTGACCGTGCAGGTGGAAGATGTGCTGCTCGTGGCCGTTGTGGGTGTTGCGGAACTTGACCATGTCACCGATATAGCTGTGGTTGACGTTGGCCGGTTCGGCCGGGTACAGGGCCATGCTGGCCTTGACCCCGACCTGTTCGGCGCTCGGGGTCTGGCCCGGGCGGATGTTCTCAAGGCCGACGTTGGCCGGCACATCCACCAGCATCGCCACATCACCAACAGTGTGCGAACTCAAGAAGAACTCTTCATAGGCGCACGACAGGCAGTCATGCATGGGCCCCACACCCAGGCGGTTGGCCACAACCTCGGCGCCCATGCCGCCGGAGCCATAGTTGATCATGAATGAATCGCGGGTCGGCTCCAGTACATGGCCCATCACCGGGTCTGCCCAGTAACCGGGGAAGGCCTGGGTGGACGCGGCTTCATCAGTGAACTGCGCGGCAAAATCGCGAAACGGCTCCAGGCGGTTGGGTATCGCCGGGTTGCGTTTGCCGATGCTTTCCAGCGGGTAGGTAGAGGCCGGGAAGCTGCCATCGGCGTTGGAACCCATGACAATGGCATCGGATTCGCTGGAAATGATCTCGTTGCCGTCGGTCATGGCAATGATCGGCGCGCCGGCCTTGCCTTCGCGGATCCACGGCTCTTGCTGCGGATAGCGCGCCTGGTAATCGACGATTGGCTGGCCGGTGGGAGTGCGGCCGCTGCTGCTCAGGCGCATCTCTTCTTCGGTCAGGGTATTACGGAAGGTCCGCCCACCTTTGGGGACCACCACCACCTGACCGAACAGGCCGTTGGCGACGTTGCCGGCCGCACCTTCACCGCCAAAGGTTGCGCCCTGGCTGGTGGCGGCGAAAGCCCCTTCGCGCTCGGCGTACAAGGTGTAGGAGCGGCTGGCGCCGGGGGCGATCAGGAAGTTGCCATTGCGCCCGGTGTTGGCGGCGATGTCGGCGATGCTGTTGACCGCCTGCATGCCGTTGACCTGAAAGCCGACATGGCGGTCGGTGACCTGCTCATCGGCGATAAAACTCTCTTCACCTTGCGGGTTACCCTCGCCGCCTTCGTTTTCCTCACCTTCGACCTCGTTTTCTTCTTCGTGGTCGATGCCGTGCTTGTTCGGGTTGGCCTGGTAGGCCAGCAGGTTCTGCAGGTTGATGGTCAGGCAGTCGCCCGCCGCCACCCGCAGTACAATCGGCCGCGGGCGTTTGTCCGGGCGCAGGCTGACCTTGCCCGGCACTGCTGCGCCGCCCGTGGCCAGCGACACCTGGTGCTCATCGACCACGTCGCGGCGCAGGGCGAACATCATGCCATTGGCATTCTGCGCGCCGAGGCGGTTGAACATCAGTGGCTGGTCCAGCGCCACCACATTGGCCACCAGGTTGCGCTCACAGCGCACGGCGGCTTCGCTGACCGCTTGCCAACCGAAGGTGGCGGCGGCGATCAACAGTGAAGTCAGGACTGAGCCTTTGATTGGAGTCATCATGGCGTGCCTCTGTGGTGCAAGGGGACTCTGGAAGGGCTTGAGCAAGGCCCATGCCAGATTTTTTATCGTTATTTTTTAAATGCTTACAAAGCCTAGTGAATCTTGATTGGGGCTGATTCCCCGGTATTCCCCACTAATCGGGGATTAAGCTTGCAGCCTCGACCCGCGCTCGCGCCTAGCACCCAGGCTGACAACGCCACCCTCACAGGCCATGGCACGTTGCAACCAATGTGGGAGCTGGCCTTGCCGGCGATGCGCCGCGCGGGCGGCGCTCGATCTCAAGAGCGCAACAAACCTTGCGGCGAACCATAAAATCTCCCACAGGCAATTACTAAGGTGCATCCACCGCCAAGCCCTGCAGCCGCCGGTACTGGCGCAGCACCTTGGGCACATAGCGCTGGGTCTCGGCGAACGGCGGTACCACCCGGCCGCGGCGCATCACCGCATCGGGCCCGGCGTTGTAGGCGGCGACCGCCAGGGTGATGTCGTTGTCGAACAGCGTCAGCATGCGCTTGAGGTAGCGCGCGCCACCCTGCACGTTGGCGGCGGGATCAAGCACGTTCTTCACCCCCATGGCCTTGGCGGTGTCGGGCATCAGTTGCATCAGGCCCACCGCACCACTGCTGGAGCGGGCATTGGGGTCGTAGCGCGATTCGGCCTGGATCACCGCGTGCAGCAACGCCGCCGGCAGGTCGTTGTCTTGCGCTGCAGCCGCCACCTCTTCGGCGTAGGGCATGCCGGTGATCAACTGCGGGCCGCTGCTGGCCAGGCTCAGCGCCGTCTCGCTGATCACCCGCTGATAGCTGCGCCCCGGCCGGTGCACATTGCTCAACACATAGCTGCCATCGGCCTTGACCGAGATATACACATCGGCCTGAACCAGATTGCTGCTGGCCAACCAGGCCAGGATTCCCGCAGTGAGCCAGCGCATCGTGCCACCCTCCCCGTTGCATCCCCCAGAAAGTGGGGCATATGCCCCGATCGCCAGGGCTTTACCCTACTGACGCAAGCACTGTGCCGCCTTGCCAGGGCCGCAGGGCAAAGGCCCGGCGCAGACGCGCACGGCATTTGCATAAGCCCTTGCAGCACATCTGTGGAGGGCCTGGCAATGAACAACAAATACCGCACGCAACACGGCTTCACCCTGCTCGAACTGTTGGTGGTGCTGGTGGTGCTGGGGCTCTTGGCCGGCATCGTCGCGCCCAAGTACTTCAGCCAGTTGGGGCGCTCGGAGGCCAAGGTGGCCCGGGCGCAGATCGAAGGCCTGAGCAAGGCCCTGGACCTGTACCGCCTGGAGGTGGGGCATTACCCCAATTCCGAGCAAGGCCTGCAGGCCCTGGTGGCGGCGCCCAGCGACGAAGTGCGCTGGTCGGGCCCGTACCTGCAGAAGAAGGTCCCGCAAGACCCCTGGGGCCGTAGCTACATCTATCGCCAACCGGGGGAAAACGGCGAGTTCGACTTGCTGTCGATGGGCAAGGACGGCCAGCCCGGCGGCGATGGCGAGAACGCCGAGATCACCAGCTGGCAATAACCGGAGGGCGTGCGCATGCGCTATGAACTCAAGGCCCTGGGCAAGGCCGGTGTGGTCGTGCTTCAGGTTGACGCCCAGGACCCGGGCCAGGCCCGCGAGCAGGTCGAGCAGCAAGGCCTGCGGGTGGTCAGCGTGCGCAGTTGCCAGCGCCTGGCCGGCTTGCGCTGGCGGCGCAGCGAGGTGTTCAACCTGGTGTTGTTCAGCCAGGAGCTGACCACCCTGCTCAACGCTGGCCTGCCCCTGATCGATGCCCTGGAGAGTCTGGCCGAGAAAGAGACTGCGCCCCAGGCGCGCAAGACCCTCAGTGAACTGGTGCGGCTGCTGTATGAAGGCAAGTCGTTGTCCCAGGCCCTGGCGCAGTTGCCCAGCGTTTTTCCGCCGTTGTACGTGGCACTGGTGCAATCGAGCGAGAAGACCGGCGCCCTGGGCGATGCCCTGGGCCGTTACGTCGCCTATCGCCAGCGCATGGACGCTGTGCGGCAGAAGATCGTCAGCGCCTCGATCTACCCGCTGTTGCTGTTGCTGGTCGGCGGCGGTGTGGTGCTGTTTCTGCTGGGCTATGTGGTGCCGCGCTTCAGCCTGGTGTTTGAAGGCCTGGGCACGGAGCTACCATGGATGTCGCGCTGGCTGATGCAGGCCGGGATGTTCCTGCATGCCCACCAGATGGTCATGGGCAGCGGCTTTGTGCTGCTGATGGCGCTGCTGTTTGGCCTGCGCCGCAACCTGCGCCTGCGCCGCTGGCTGAACCGCCAGTTGCAGCGCTTGCCGGCCCTGCACCAGCGCCTGGTGATGTACGAACTGGCGCGCTTCTATCGCTCACTGGGGATCCTCCTGCAAGGCGGCATCCCGATCCTCACCGCCATGGCCATGGCCCGCGGCCTGCTCGGCGCGGCCAGTGCACTGCGGCTTGAGCAGGCTTGTGAACGGGTCAAGGAAGGCCTGTCGCTGTCGGCGGCGCTCGAGGCCGGGCAACTGGTGACCCCCGTGTCGCTGCGCTTGCTGCGCGCCGGTGAGCAATCGGGCAATCTGGGGCAGATGATGGAGCGCAGCGCCGACTTCTACGACGAAGAAATCAGCCGCTGGATCGAGTGGTTCGTGCGCCTGTTCGAGCCGCTGCTGATGACCTTTATCGGCCTGTTGATAGGCTTGATTGTGATCTTGATGTACATGCCGATTTTCGAACTGGCCTCCAGCATCCACTAGATGACAATCCCCGGGCCTTGCTGTATAGATTCGGCCAGCCGAAAAAGGACAGCAGCATGACCGCGCGCTTTACCGACAGCCTTCGCCAGCACAGTGAACCGAGCTGGACCCAGTGCATCGAACACCGTTTCGTCAACGAACTGCTCGACGGCAGCCTGGCCGACCCGGTGCTGATCAACTACCTGGTTCAGGACCACCGCTTCATCGATGCCTTCCTGACCCTGCTCGGCGCCGCCATGGCCAGCGCCGACACCTTCGAGGCACGTATCCGCCTGGGGCGCTTTGCCGGGATGATTGCCGGTGAAGAGAACACTTACTTCCTGCGTGCCTTCCAGGCCCTGGGCGTTAGCCAGGCGCAGCGCCTTGAAACGCCAGATTCTGCACCGACTGCCGGCTTCAAGGCGATCATGCGCGAAGCCGCCGCAACCCGCTCCTACGCCGCCGCCCTGGCGGTGCTCAACGTCGCCGAAGGCTTGTACCTGGACTGGGGCTTGCGGGCCCGCGAACCCTTGCCGCCGCGCTTCGAGCACGCCGAATGGATCACCCTGCACAACAGCCCGGCGTTCCAGGACTTCGTCGCCTTCCTGCGCGCCGAACTGGACCGGGTCGGGCCGGATCAGGCGCAAGTCAGCCGCGATTTTTTCCTGCGCAGCGTTGCGCTGGAGCGGGCGTTCTTCGACGCCGCCTACGACCTCAAGGGGTAAGCCATGGATATCTTCGAGCGCCTGAAACAGGCCGCTGCCACCGACTGGCACAGCTACGTCGAGCACGACTTCGTCCGTCAGATGGGTGCCGGCACCTTGGCGCAACCGGCGTTTCGCCAGTACCTGGTACAGGACTACCTGTTCCTGATCCAGTTCGCCCGCTCCTGGGCCCTGGCCGCCTACAAGAGCCGCACCCTCGCCGATATCCGCGCCGCCCAGGCCGGGCTTGCGGCGATTCTCGACGAAACCGAGCTGCACGTGCGCCTGTGCCAGCGCTGGGGGCTGTCGGCTGAAGATCTGGCGGCGACGCCGGAGCACCAGGCGACCGTGGCCTACACCCGCTTCGTGCTCGACTGCGGCGCTGCGGGCGACCTGCTTGACCTGCACGTGGCACTGGCGCCGTGCGTGATCGGTTACGCCGAAATCGGCACCCGGCTGACGCCCAACGGTGTCCAGGCGCTGGGCGATCACCCGTATCGCGAGTGGATCGGCGAATACGCCGGCGCCGCTTACCAGGGCGTCGCCACTGCCGCCCGTGCGCACCTGGACGATCTGGCCGCGCGGAGCATGACCGAACGCCGCTTCGAGGACCTGGTCAAGATCTTCGCCCAGGCCTCGCGGCTGGAAGCGGACTTCTGGCAAATGGGGCTGGATGCTGTGGGGTAACCCTCATCGCGGCATAGGCAAAGGCTAACAACGCCGCTCCTTCAGGCCATGGCACGTTGCAACAAATGTGGGAGCGGGTCTTGCCCGCGATGCGCCGCGCGGGCGGCGCTCGATCTCGAGGACGCCACAACCCCTATGGCGTACACCTACCGGCCCTCCCTCATCTCAAGCCCCACACCTCACCGTCATCACGCAATCGCAAAATGTGTAGTGGCTCAAAGGCGCAGGCTTTGAGATGGGGTAAAGCCTGTCGGGTGTATGTCGTAAGGTTTTTTTAGAGCGGCGTTGTCAGCCTTGGTGCAAGGCCTGCACTACCACTGCCGTTTATCCGGCCGGGTCAGGCCGAGCTTCTCGATGCGGTAACGCAACATGTCGCGGCTCAAGCCCAGCAGCCGCGCCGACTTGGTCACGTTCCAGTCGGTGCGGTCGAGCATCTTGCGCACCATGTCGCGCTCCACTTCCGGCAGGCTCGCCGAGGCCATCTCGCCATTGCCATAGGCTTCATAGGCCACTGGCGTCGGCATCTCCAGGGGTTCATCCACCAGGCTCATGCACACATTGAGCTGATGCGGGGCAATCACCTCCCCCGGCGCGAGCAGTACCGTCTGTTCGAGCATGTTGCGCAACTCGCGTACGTTGCCCGGCCAGCTGTAGTTGAGCATCAACTCCTCGGCCTCATCGCTAAAGCGCAGGTTCGGCTTGCCGTAACGCTTGCCGTGCAAGGCCAGGAAGTGCCGGGCCAGTAGCAGGATGTCTTCGCCACGGGCATACAGCCTGGGCACTTTGATCGAGATGATGCGCAAGCGGAAAAACAGGTCGCGACGAAACTTGCCCTGCTGCACCATCTGTTCCAGGTTGCAGTTGGTGGCGCTGATGATGCGCAGGTCGACCTTGCGCTCCTTCACCGCGCCAATACGGCGAATGGTGCGGTCTTCCAGCAGTTTGAGCAGTTTGGCCTGGAGCAGCAGGTCCATCTCGCCGATTTCATCGAGGAACAAGGTGCCGCCGTCGGCCGCTTCGACCAGGCCGACCCGGCGGTCTTTGGCATCGGTAAAGGCGCCCTTCTCATGGCCGAACAACTCTGCCTCCAGCAGGTTGGCCGGGATCGACGCACAGTTGAACTCGATAAACGGCCCCTTGCTGCGCACGCCGTCAAAATGCAGGGCGCGGGCCACCAGCTCCTTGCCGGTGCCGGTCTCGCCCTCCACCAGCACCGGCGGCAGGTCGCCGCTGGCCATGCGCTGCTCGGCATCGAGCAGTTGGCCGATGGTGTGCTTGAGGCCAAGCATGGCCGGTGATTCGCCGATCAGAGCCTGGCCACCGGATTTTTGCGCCTCGCGCTCCTGGTAGAACGACAAGGTGCGCTCCATGCGCTCAGTGGCCAGGGCCTTTTCCAGCATCAGCTTGAGCTCGGCCAGCACCACCGGTTTGGTCAGGTAGTGGAAGGCGCCCTCTTTCATCGCCAGCACGGCGTCTTCGACGTTGCCGTAGCCAGTCATCATGATCACCTTGAGCTCCGGCGCACGCAGGCTCAAGGCCTTGAGCAGCTCGTGGCCGTTCATGCCCGGCAGCGAATTGTCGGTCAGCACCGCATCGGGCTGGCAGCGTGACAGTTGCTCCAGGGCCGCTTCGGCGCTGTGGCAGACGGTGACCTCGAAGCCTTTGCGCTCAAGGTAGGTCTGGATGTTCTCGGCGAGGATTTCATCATCCTCGACTACCAGAATGCTCTGCTCCATGTTCCCCTCCCACTGCAACGTTGAAGATCAGGCAAACACGGGTTCCTTCCTCTTCGCGGCTGGCCAGGCTCACCGAGCCGCCAAAACGTTCCATGATCCGCTTGACCAGTACCAGGCCGACGCCAAGGCCGCCCTGCTTGGTGGTGAAAAACGGCTTGAAGACCATCCGTTCCTGCTGCTGGGTCATGCCCTTGCCGGTGTCGCTCAAGGTCAGTTGCAGTTGCCGGCCGTCTTCAAGGGTGTGCACCGCCACCTCCAGGCGCCCACCGCTGGGCATGGCTTCCAGGGCGTTGGCGAACAGGCTGTTGAGAATCTGGGTGAGCAATACCGGCTGGCTGATCACCCAGGCCGCTTCAGGCGTGTCGACCTGCACCACGACCTTGTGCCGCTCCAGCTGCTGGGCGTAGGCATGGCGGGTGTCATCGATCGCCGCCACCAGCTCGACCGCTTCGGCATCGTCGTTCATTGGCCGCAGCGATACCAGCAAGTCGCGTACCCAACGCGACATGCGGTCAACCTGGCTGATGATGTCGCTGATGTTCTTTTGCGCAGGCGCGCTGGCAATGTCCTGGGCCAGTTCGGCGCTTGAGCGGATATTGGCCAACGGGTTGCGCAAGCTGTGGGCCACCGTCGAGGACATCTCGCCCAGGGCGACAAAGGTTTCGCTGGCCACAAGCTGAGCTTGTTGGGTCTGCAGCATGCTCGCTGCACGGCGCACGATCCAGAACAGGCCAAAGTAGATCAACGCCCCTCCTAGCAGGGTCGAGGCCCAGATCAACACGTAACCGCGCTGGATGCGCCGCACCAGGTCCTGGGGCTCCTTGTACACCTCGACCATCGACAGCACCTTCTGGCCCTGGCTGTCGAACATCGGGATGTAGTTCTCGATGAACAGGTACTGTGGCTCGCGCTGGAACTTCTGCTCTTCGCGGTCTTCGTCGGCCTTGTGGTAACTGGCCGACACCGCCACCTTCGATTCGAAGGACTCGTCCAGGTCGTCATCGCCTTCGATTTTCTTGCCGATCAGTTCCGGGTTGGTCGACCAGACGATGGTCCGGTCCAGCGCGTAGACGTTGGCCAGCAGGGTGTCGGGCAGGTGCTCGACATGGTCGAGAAATTCCACTCGGGTGGATTCGGCCAGGGTCGGGTTGACGCTTGGGTGGTGCTGGTCCAGGCGCGGGTCGAGCAACTCACCCATGGTGGTGCCCGGCGGGATACGCGAATGGCGCACTTCGGCCTGGGCCATGGCCTGGATGAACTGGGCGGTGAGCATGGCATCGCGCTCGACGCTGTCGGTGACTACAAAGCGCGTCGACACATAGCCCAGCCCGCCTGCCACCGAGGCGATGATCAACAGGCTGACCAACGAGAACCAGCGCAACAGGTTGAACTGGCGCAAGGGTCGGCGGGTAGCCTGGCTGTCGGGGCCCTCATCGGCCAGTTTCTTGTTGAGCATCTGCATCGGGTCTGATCCTGCCGTGGATGCTTTTTTTCTTAGAACTTATAGCCCAGCGCGCCGGCAGGCGTCGTATATCAAAACTAATGGCTCGGGATGCAGTGATAGTATTTTGCCTCTATTGCAGCTGGCGCACGGCCTCCTCCTCAAGAAACGTCAGCAGGGCCTGGGTATCGTCCTCGCCCAGGCGCAGGTTGGGCATGGCTATCGCGTTGAACTGCTGGTAGAGCGCCATGGCCTGGGGATCGTGCTCGGCGAGCATGCGGTCGGGCTCGCGAATCCAGCGGCTCAGCCAGCGGTGCTCGCGGCGCCGGGTTACCCCCAGCAGGTCGGGGCCGACCGCACGCAGGCCAGTGCTCTGGCCATCCTCCGGGCCAAGGCTGTGACAGGCCGCGCAACGGGTGCGAAACAGCTCCTCACCGCTGCTCGGCGGGCGGATTTGCGGGGCATCGGCGTAGCTTTGCTCGCTGCTGGGCTGTTTCCAGTTCTGCAGGCTGTTGGCCAACTGGTCGGCAAGAATCCACGGGTTTTCGAAAGGCGAGGCTTTCATCCAGCGCCCGGTGGCCTGGTTGCCGACAATCAGGCTGAGGTTATGGTCGCGGCTGCGGCCGTTGTCGACGCCTTCGATAAACAACCCCAGGGTGCGCCGCAGGGCGTCGATCTGCTGCTTGTCACCGGTCAGAAAACGCCAGCCGGGCCCGACCTTGAACTTGCCGGCGTAGGCCTTGAGCACCTCGGGGCTGTCGCTCAGTGGGTCGATGCTGATCGAGTAGAAGAACACCTCACGCCCGACCCGCTCGCCCAGCAACTGCTGGACCTGGCGCAGGCGCGCGGTTTCCAGCGGGCAGGAGTCGCCACAACCGGTGAAGATAAAGTTGATCACCACCACCTTGTCCTTGATCAGGTCGTCGAAAAACCGCAGGTGCTCACCGTCCTGGTCGATCAATTCGGTGTTGGGGAAGTACTGCGCCCCCCAGGGCGTCGCCTCCTCGGCCAGCCCCGGCAGGCTCAGGCACAACCACAGCAGCGCCAGGCAACTCGCTATAACGCCCATGGCGACCTCCCCCGGCTATTTGCCGACCTTGACTTGCGGGCCCTTGCCATCACCGCTGCGCCAGGTGGGCAGCGCTGCAGAGTTGACGTACTTGACCCCGTCCCAGCTGGGCAACGGCGTGGGCATCAACTGCAACTGCCCCGGGTGCTCGATGTCCCAGCGCAGCAGCATCGAGTTGTCCTCGTGCTGGGTGTTGTGGCAGTGCTCCATGTAGGTGCCGGCGAACTCGCGAAAATTGATCGCCACTTCGACGTTGTCCAGGCCGTCGGCCTCGCTGCCGATGCGGTAGACGTCCTTGCGCGCCCATTTTTCCCATTCCGGCGGAGCCTTGCCGCCGCGGCTGAGGATGATGCCCTCCTCGAAGTGCACGTGCACCGGGTGACTCCAGCCATTGCCGCCGTTCTGGATTTTCCAGATTTCCAGGGTACCGATGCCACTGGTGCCGGCATCGGTCGGGCCGCTGGCCAGTTGTGGCGCCGCATTGAGCCGGCGTGGGTCCATGTGGAAGCCAAAGCCGTTGTCGGTCTTGACCGTCCAGGGCGCCTGGTCGGTGCCGTCGGAGCGACCGAAAATGAACGTGCGGTGACGGGCCTGGGCCAGGCGGGCGATGTCCGCCGGGTCGTCACGGTGCAGCTTGAGCGGGATCATCACCTTACCGGCCGCCTTGCCAGGTTTGGCCGGCTCATAGGCGCCCGGGTCCATGGCCAGGTCCTGGCCGCTGTAGGCCTTGACGTTGAACTGCAAGACCTTGGTCACCGTCGGGTCGCCCTTGTCCCACTGCGGGCCCTTGCTGGTCTGCTTGATCACCGCCAGGTACTTTTCCGAAAGCACGTCGGCCAGGGCGATCTCCTCCTTGGGGCCCTTGCCGGTTTCGTGGGCCTGAAGGTTGACCAGGAACAGCTTGTCGCCGGGCTTGATCCCGTTCCTGGCGAAGTTGATCACGATGTCGAAGCGCTCGGCGATGCCCTGGGTCGGCAAGATGGCGTTGTGGTCCTGCCGGTCGCCGTCGGCGTCCAGGTCCATGCTGCCGTCGAACGGCACCGCATGCTCCATGATGTTGCCGTCGTTGGCGATCATGTGGAACGGCACCCGTGCATAGGAGAGCCCCGAGCCTTTGGGCCCGGCGAACTCGCCAGCGCCGCCCTTGACCTCGCGCACCAGCGCAAGCTTCAGGTAGCGCGACACCGAGCCATTGAGAATGCGCAAACGGTAGCTGCGCGCGCGTACATCGAGGTACGGCTTGTACTGCCAGTTGACCAGGATCTGGTCGCCCAGAAAGCCGTCGGTATTGAACGGGTTGAACCACAGTTGGCCGTTCTGGTTCCAGGCCTTGTCGGCAATCAACAGGTTGACGTCATAGTCGCGGTTGCCCCACGACAGCGCCGAACCGCTGGGCAGGCGCAGGTTGACGCCATCGTCAAAAGCCTCGTTGCCACGGTCCAGGGCGCTGTAGTAGTTCATCATCGCAGCGTTGCCCTTGTAGACGTTCTGCGCGGTGAAATCGAGCATATGGTCGTGAAACCAGTGGGTGCTCATGGTTTCGCGCCAATCGCCACGAATGCGGATGCTGCCGTTGTCACAGATTTTCAGCCCCGGGTTGGCATCGTTGACCCACAGGGTTTCGCCCGGCGTGCAGGGGAACGCTGCGCGCGGATCTTCGGCGCGGGTGTTGATACTGTCGTAGCCGGCCAGCTGGATCGGCCAGCGATAGTCGTAATACTGGCCGGGGAAGAAGAACGCATTGGCGTAGCCGTCGCTTTCAGCCGGGGAGTGGCCGTTGTGTTCGTGGGTGCTGATGGTGTGCAGGCCAAAGCCGTGGTTGGCTGCAGGATCAATCGGCAAGGCGTTGTAATGGCGCATCAACAGCGGCTGACCATAGCGCACCATCAGCAGCTTGGCTGGCAGGGTGCCGTCGAAGGTCCACAGCGACTTGTGGTCCTGCAGTGGCATGTTGGGGTGAAAACGGGTGTCGACACCCTTGGTAGTCCCCAAGGTGTTGGCCTGGCCCGCGGTGTTGTAGTACAGCCCGCCGGGACCGAATTCGCCGACACTGTAGTGGTGCATCTGCGTGGCATCGCGCAGCCCGCCGTTGATCCGCGCGCCGGCCTGTGCGGTCTTGTAGGCCGCTTGCGGGTAGAACTCGTTCCAGCGCTGGTGCGACCAGCCCTTGCCTGGCGGCCGGCCTTCGGCGGCAGAGCCGATATGCCGGTTGAGGAACTGCTCGATCTGCGCCTGCCAGGGGTTGCGGTCGACGACATTGGCGAACTGCCCGGGGAAAGGTGTCAGCCCCGGTTGTTTGAGAAAGGCATCAAGCAACGCCCCGGGCGGTGAACTGCGCGCAACATTCAGTGGGTCTTGCTGCGGCGCCGGGCCGCTGGCGGGTGCCGGGAACACCAGCAGCCCTGCCGGGGTGGTCGGGTCCAGCCGCGCCGGGCCGAACTCTTCGAACAGCAACAATTGCTGGCTGAACGGCTGGGCACCGAACAGTGGGCTGGGCACGCCGTTGGTGGGGTAATTGAAGCTGGTCTGCAAGGCCGGTGGACGCTCGTTCTCCTGGCGCGGAGTGTTGCGATCGCCCTCGCCTTCAGGCAAGTCAAAAGCGCCGATATTGGCCTCTGGTTGCTGCAAGATGGCGTTCAGGGCCGCAGCGGCATCGGCAGGCAGGTCGCTGAAGGCCGACGGATCGCCAGGCTCGGGCGGGTCGACGTCATCGATGGGGCTGGCGCTGGCGTCGGCGAGCAAGGCGATGGCCAGCGTGATGCACAGAACGCGTGGGGACAGGCATGGGGTTTTCATTATCTTCACCAGATTTGGGACCGGTAATGTCGTTGTGCAATTACTTGGCCATATCTGTATCAAGATATTTAGATGTTATTTTTCATATAGTTATTAGCAATACTTCATGTTGAGAACTCAAAAAAGACTCACCCAAAACCGGGGAAAATGGGAGTGGTCTCGACACGGGCTCTGGCCATGCAGGCGAGAGTCCATGTTGAGGCGCGCCTACACGGCCAGTTTGAATGTCAGCAGCACACAGGTTCCCTGGCCCTCTTCGCTGCTCAGTTTCACCGAGCCGCCAAAGCGCTCCATGATCCGCCGCACCAGCATCAGCCCGACCCCGAGCCCGCCCTGCTTGGTGGTGAAAAACGGCTTGAAGGCCATGCCTTGCTGCTCCTCGGTCATGCCTTTGCCGCTGTCGCATAGGCGCAGTGTCAGGCCCTGGCGGCTCTGGCGGACGCGCTCGATACGCAACTCGCCGCCTTCGGGCATGGCCTCCAGGGCATTGGCGATCAGGCTGGTGAAGATCTGCCCAAGCAGCACCGGCTGGCAGGTCACCTGAACCGAAGGTATCTCACCCAACTGCAGGCGCACGCCGCTGCGCAACAACTGCGGGGCAAAGCCCTGCAGGCTGTCCTGCAACACGCGCTGCAGGTCCACGGGCACCGCCGTGTCGTCGAGCGGCCGCAGAGACTGCAGCAACTCGCGCACCCAGTGCGACATGCGATCGACCTGGCTGATGATGTCGCCGATGTTCTTCTGCGCCGGGCCCTCTTCGATTTCCTGGGCCAGCTCGGCGCTTGAGCGAATGCTCGCCAGGGGGTTGCGCAGGCTGTGGGCCACCGCCGAGGACATCTCGCCCAGGGCCACGTAGGTCTCGTTGTTGACCAGGCGCTTTTGCTGCACCGCCAACTGCCGGGCGGCGCGGCGCATGATGCCGTACAGGCCGATGTACACCAGCCCCGCGCCGATGGCCGTGGCCAGCCAGATCAGCAGCAGCCCGCGCTCGATGCGCAGGATCAGGTCATGGGGCTCCTTGTAGATCTCGACCATGGCCGTGACGTTGTTGCCGTCAGCGTCGAACAACGGGATGTAGTTCTCGATGAACAGTTGCTCAGGCGGGGTGATGAACTTCTGCTCGGCACGCGCCTGGTCGACATTGTGGTAGCTGGCCGACACGCGCATTTTCTGATCGAAAGCCTGGTCGAGGTCGTCGTCGGCTTCGATCATCTTGCCCACCAATGCCGGGTTGCTCGACCAGATCACCAGGCGGTCCGGGGCGTAGATATTGGCCAGTAACACGTCTGGCAGGTGCGCGACATGGTCGAGAAACTCGCCCCGGGCGCTGCGTCGCGCCTCGGGGTCGACGTCGGGGAAGGCCTGGTCCAGCCGCGGGTCGAGCAGCTCGCCCATGGTGCGCACGTTGGGAATCGAGACATGGCGCACTTCGGCCTGGGCAATCGCCTGGATGAACTGGGCGGTGAGCAAGGCATCGCGCTCGACGCTTTCATTGATGACGAAGCGGCTGGAAATCAGCCCCAGGCCCACGGCCACCGAGAGAATGATCGCAAGGCTGACGAAGGCATACCAGCGCAGCAGGTCGAACGGCTTGCGCCCGCTGCCGGGCGCTGGACTGGCGATGCTGGCGGATGACGAATCGAGATGCGGCTGGCTGCTCATCACTGACTCCTGAATGAACACTCCATAGGTTATAGCCCAGCCCGGGGAATCCCCGCAGGCTTTCCCCACTTGCCCCCAACCCTGGGGCTCACACCCCGTGCCCTGGCCTGCCGGAAGGACCCTGGATTACCCAGGCAAGCCCTTGCCCACGGTGGTCTGCGGCGCTTTGCCAGGGTGTTGGTACGGATGTTGCCGATGCCTGTGCAGACGACCCAAGTCCATGGGCCCGATTGCAAGAGGGAAGACTCATGCACCGTCCAACGCCCCACCCACTGGCTGTGCTGATCCTGGCCAGCATTATCCAGGCACCGGCCCAGGCCGCACTGTTCGAAGTAGACCCCGGCCCTTACCTGCCGGCCACCGGTGGTTTTGCCGCCTGGTACCAGGACACCCATGGCCGGGTGCTGGACTTGTGCCTGACCAAGGCGGTCAGTTCACGGGTGCCCGGCGCCCCCGGCGCGCCCTCGTACATGTGCGTGCTCAACCCGGCTCCCGGGGTGTTCGACGACACCCAGCCGATCAGCTTCCCCAGCAACTACCCCGATGAAACCTTTTGGTTTACCGCCGATGCCGCCATCGTCGACGCCGCCCGTGGCATCGACCTGGGCTACGGTACCGCCATTGAGGCCGCCTTTGCCGCCGAGGATGTGGTCGACGGTGATCAGGTCAGCTTCGCCCGGGTGCGTATCCGTGTCGATGTGCCCACTGCCGGTACCTACATCGTCACCCACCCTTACGGCGTCGAAGTCTTCGATGTGCCGGCAGCCGGGCGGCGGGCGATCAACATGACCCGCGACATCGGTATCGGTTCGCCGAAAACCTACATCGGCGCGCTCAAGGGTGATGTCGGCCCGTTCCTGCGCGGTGTTGGCGGCCCGTACAACGAAACCAACCCGGCCACCGGCGCCAGCGAGCGCTTCATCGGCGACCCGAACCTGCAGGAGGCAGTGACCGGCAGCCCGTTCAACACCAACTTCGTGCGCATCGAGGGGCCCAATGGCCTGGACCTGCGCACCGAGCTGTTCTCAGTCTCGGGCAAGCTGTCGCAAGTGGTGCGGCCAACGCCGGTGATCGCCCAGCGCAGCACCTACTCGCGCCACAGCGAGAACGGCGACCTGCGCGCCCAGCAGGATGTGTTCGTGCAAGCGCCACCGCCGCCGGCCAGCGCCACCCTGAGCAGCCAGACACCCAGCCTTGAGCTCAGCGAGGCCAACAGCACTGGCGCCTGGTACGCCCAGTCGGTGCTCAACCCGGCGCTGCCGATGAACCTGCAGGTGACTGCCGACAACCACCTGGCGATCCCCAGCAGCACGCCCACCACCGTCACCCTGCCGCTGACCGACCTGGTGGTGATCCAGCGCGCCGAGTTCAGCCTGGCCTCCGGGCAGTTGACCCTGGTGGCCAGCACCAGCGACGAAACCAGCCCACCAGTGCTCAGCGCCAGCACCGGCAACGGCGCCGCGATCGGCACCTTGAGCGGCAATGGCGCGGTCAAGACCCTCACCACCGGCCTGTCGCCGATTCCGCCCGCCAAGGTCACGGTGACCAGCGCCAACGGCGGTAGCGACAGCGAAGAAGTGGTGCTCGTGCCATGAACACTCTTACGCCACGTCCCGTAGCAGGAGGCAGCATGAACAATTGGCCACGCCTGGCGCTCTGCGCAGCCGGGCTTTCCCTCTCGCTGGCCGGCACTGCCTGGGCCGGCCTCAAGGCGGTCGACCCCGGCCCCTACACCCTGGCCACCGGGCGTTACCCGATGTGGTACCAGGACCACGGCAACCTGTCGCTGGAACTGTGCCAGTCGCGGGCGGCAAGCTCGCGGGTACCGGTTTCGGTCCCCCCCAACTACATGTGCACACTGTTGCCCGAGCCTGGCATCTATGACGATGCCCTGCCGCTGGTATTCCCCGACAACTGGCCTCCAGAGATGTTCTGGTACCTGGCCGAAACCGCGATCCCGGCGGTGGGCAACAGTGGCTATGAACTGGACGTTTATGTCGCCGGCATCGAAGCCGCATTCGCCAGCGAAAACCCGGTGGACGGCGACCAGCAGAGCTTCGCCCGTATTCGCATCCGGGTCTCGGTGCCCCAGGCGGGCACCTATGTGATCACCCACCCCTATGGTGTGGAAACGGTCAATGTCACCGCGCCCGGGCGGCGGGCGATCAACATCACCCGTGACGTCGGCATCGGTGCCCCGGGCGACTTCAGCGGCGTGCTCAATGGCGCCGTCGGGCCGTTCCTGCGCGGGGTTGGCGGGCCTTACACCGAGATCAACCCGGATACCGGCGCCAGCGAAACCTACATCGGTGACCCGAACCTCACCGAAGCGGTCACCGGCAGCCCCAACAACACCAACTTTGTGCGGATCCAGGGCCCGGCCGGGACGATCCAGACCAACCTGTTCACCGTCTCCGGCAAGGTCCTAGATCCCCGCAAGCAAACCCCGGCCGAGCTGCAACGGGCCAGCTACCGCCGCACCAGCGCCGGCACCCGCGTCGAGGTGTTCGCCAAGGCCCCGAACAACGCCAGCCTGTGCCTGCGGCAAACCCTGGCGCTGGTGCCGGGCACACCGCCGTCGCCGTGCCAGTTCAACCTGCTGGCCGACAACAACGGCCTGTTCTTCACTCAGCACCTGAGCAACGCCGCACCGCCTGCGGTGGTGGTACTGACCGCCACCGACCCCACCGGCGCCACCCGCCCTACGGCGCTGTCAAGCAAGCTCAGCGACGTGGTCAAGGTGACCACCGCGCGCTATGACTGGGCCAACAAGCGCCTGCGCATCGAGGCCAGCTCCAGCGATGAAGTGCAGGTGCCCGACCTGGTCGCCCAGGGCTATGGCCGGCTATCGAAATCCGGCACCGTGCAGACCCTGACGGTCAACGACCTGACGCAACCACCGGCCATGGTCACGGTGAAGTCCGCCGCCGGTGGTAGCGACAGCGAGGCGGTGGTGGTGGTCGGCAACGCGCCGGTCGAGGCCGCCAACCGGCCACCGGTGGCCCAGGCCGACAGCGGCAGCACCAGCTTCGGTGTGCCACTGAGCCTGAGCCTGCTGGCCAACGACAGCGACCCGGATGGCGATGTCCCCCTGAGCATCAGCGACCTTACCCAGCCGGCCAGTGGCCAGGGCACGGTGCTGCTCAACGGCAGCGCTGCAGTCACCTACACCCCACCGGCAGTGGTCAATGCACCACTGGTGGCCACCTTCAGCTACCGCGCCCAGGACAGCAAGGGACTGAAATCGGCGCTGACCACGGTGACCGTCAACGTCGCCCCTAACCAGGCGCCAACCGCCGTCAACGACAACGCCGCGACCCTCGGGGTGGCCCTGCCGATCAACGTACTGGCCAACGATACGGACCCGGAAGGTAACGTGCCGCTGGCGGTCGCCAGTGTCGGCCAACCGGTCCCCGGACGCGGCACGGTGAGCACCGACGGCAGCCAGGTCACCTACACCCCGCCGGCCACCGTCACCAGCGCCTTCACCGCCACCTTCACCTACATCGCACGCGACAGCCTCGGTGCGTTGTCGGCACCGGCCACGGTGACCGTGCAGGTGTCGCCAAGGCCCGCAGCGGAAACCTTTGCAGTGACGGCGGCAACGGTCACCGCACGGTCCAACAACCGCTACAACTGGGACATCTCCGGCACCTCGTCGGTGACCACCGGCAACACCATCACGGTGCAGGTCACCACCCCGAGCGGGCTGGTCACCCTGGGCAGTACGCCGGTACCACTGACCGGACGCTGGCGGCTGACGGTGAGCAACAGCACCACGGTGATCCCGACGGCAGCGCCGACGGCGACTATCCGCAGCAGCCAGGGCACCGTGCGCAGCGTCCCGGTCACCGTGCAGTAGCTAAAGGAGAACGACCATGGCGCGCCTGACCCGCTTGTTGTTGAGCCTGACCCTGATCGGTCAGGCCGCCCTGGCCGACGATTTGATGGATAACGCTGACCTGGCCATGGGCAGCGACTTGGGCGAGCTGTCGATGCAGCCGCTGGCGCCTTCAAGCGGCCAGCTAGCCCAGGTCGAGCAGAACGGCCAGGCCAACCGTGCGGCCATTGGCCAGGACGGCCAGGCCCTGCTCGGGCGCATCGTCCAGCAAGGCGGCGCACAAGAGGCGTACATCCTGCAACAAGGCAACGACCTGATGGCCACGATCAACCAGCAGGGCTACGGCAACAGCGCCTCGATCAGCCAGAGCGGCAGCAACAACCGCGCGCAGATCGAACAGTACGGCAACAGCAACAGCGCCAGCATCGAACAAGCCGGCAGCGGGCTTTCAAGCTCGGTGATCCAGGCTGGCAACGGGCAGCGCGTGCAAGTCAACCAATACCGTTAAACCTGGAGGCACCACCATGTTCAAGCTCGCTCCTTTAAGCGCCGCCATTGTCCTGGCCGTTGCCGGCCAGGCCATGGCCGACGACAGCCAGTCGACCCAGAACCAGTTCGGCACCGAGAACATCGCCGAGGTCAAGCAGATCGCCGCGCCGCTCAGTACCACCACCCAAAACCAATTGGGCCTGGGCAACAACCACGCGGCCAAGCAGGAAGGCGGCAACAGCCAGATCCAGCAAAGTGGCGCCGGTGACTACAACGCAGGTTACGCCGAGCAACTGTTCGAATTCGGCAGCCAGATCAACCAGCAGAACGCCGGGGCCCTGAACAACACCCACGCCAGCCAGTCGCTGGGCGTCGAGAACAGCGCCCAGCAGCAGCAACAAGGCACGGGTAACTTCTCGTTCATCTACCAGGACAGCCAGACCGGCAGCCAGGGCACCACCCTGCAGTTCGGTGACAACAACCGTGCCTTCGTCGAGCAGCAATTTGGCGGTGGTGGCAACAACGCCTTGAGCATCCAGGCCGGTAGCGGCAACTACAGCGCGGCCGAGCACCTGAACTACAACAATGGCCAGATCGGCATCTACCAGGCCGGCGATGACAACTGGGCCTATGGCGACCAGCGCGAGGGCCAGGACGGCAGCGTGACCATCAACCAGAACGGCAGCGCCAACTCCAGCGAAGTCTGGCAGGACACCCAGCTTGGTAGCCAGACGGCGGTGACTCAGTACGGGCAGACCAACGAAAGCGTGGTTGACCAGAGCTTCGGTGAGGGCAACCTGGCCAGCATCACCCAGGCCGGCAGCCTCAACGCCAGCTATGCCGACCAGTACGAGTCGATGCAGTCGACCACCTCGCTCTACCAGCACGGCCAGAGCAACCTTGCCTACACCTACCAGCAAGGCGACAACCATGTGCTGACGGTGACCTCCACCGGCACGGGCAACAAGATCCTTGCCAGCAACTGGAAGGGTGACAAGCATGGTGGCCAGTTCGGCAGTGGCCAACGCGCCGAAATCAATCAGAACGGCACGGGCAACACCGCCAACCTGACCCAGGTCGACAGCAACAACGAGCTGTACTTCGAACAGAATGGTAGCGACAACCTGCTGATCGCCGACCAGCGCGGCACCGCCAACTACGCCACTGGCCTGAGCAACGGCGAGGCCAACAGCATCAAGGTCGAGCAATCGGGCAGCGGCAACCAGAGCCATACCTGGCAGCTGTACGGCGACAACAACCAGGCCACCATCAAACAGGCCGATGGTGTCAACGTCGCCTACGTGACCCAGGGCGGCTCGGGCAACCAGGCCATGGTCGACCAGAGCGGCGCGAGCATGACCGCCACCGTCCAGCAATTTGGTGCGGGTAACCAGGCGACGGTGTTGCAGCAGTAATTGCTTTAGGGCCGCTACGCGCCCCATCGCCGGCAACGCCGGCTCCCACAATAGATCTCTGTGCACTGAAACCTGTGGGAGCCGGCGTTGCCGGCGATGGGGCCCCCGCGATCTGATTCTCCCCAACTTGACCGTGACTCACCGCAGGGTGGTCACGGTTCTTTTTTTACCCGTATAATGCGAACAATTCGCAACTGCATCTTTCATGTTTCAGGATCTCCGGGTGCCCCCTACCTTCCCCGTCCCTCAGCAACAGCTCCATGGCCTTTATCGCGATCACCACGGCTGGCTCCAGGCCTGGCTGCGCAAGCGCCTGGGCGACCGCGAGCGTGCCGCCGATATTGCCCATGACACCTTCCTGCGCTTGCTGGTCAGCGGTCGCCTGCCCGGCCACGACGAAGGCCGCAGCTACCTGGTGCAACTGGCGCGCAACCTGATGATAGACCAGTGGCGTCGTCAACGTATCGAGCAGGCCTACCTGGCCAGCATCGCCCACCTGGACGAACCGCAGACACCTTCGCTGGAGGACCGCGCGATGATCCTGCAGACCTTGCAACAGATCGACCAGATGCTCGACAGCATGCCGGCCAAGGTCCGCAGCGCCTTCTTGCTGTCACGCTTCGAAGGCCTGGGCTACGCCGACATCGCCGAGCGCCTGGGGGTGACGGTCAGCTCGGTGCAGAAGTACATGATTCGCGCCATCCAGGCCTGCTACCAGGTGCTCTACAGCCAATGAACACGGCCAGCGATGCACCGATCGACGCGGCGATTGTCGAGCAGGCCAGCCACTGGCTGATGCTGCACTGGGACGGGCCTCTGGATGCGCAACAAGGCCTTGCGTTCGCCCACTGGCAAGCGGCGAATGCCGAGCACCAACGCGCCTGGCAACGCCTGCAGGCCCTGCAGCAGACCCTCGCGGCAGTGCCTGTGCATACCGCGCGCAGCGTGCTCGAAGAGCGCCAGGGCCGACGCACCCTGCTCCGGCAACTGTGCCTGGTGCTGCTGGTGGGTGGCAGTGGCTACCTGGGCCAACGCCATCTGCCGTGGCACGAAGCCATGGCCGATCAACGCAGCGCACCCGGTGAAGTGCGTCGCCTGCAATTGGCCGATGGCAGCCAGTTGCTGCTTAACAGCCGCAGCAGCGTGAATATCCAGTTCAATGCACAGGAGCGGCGCATCCACCTGCTTGAAGGCGAACTGCTGTTGAACAGTGCCAAGGACCCAAGGCCGCTCAAGGTTTTGACCACTGCCGGTGAAGTACAGGCCCTGGGCACGCGCTTTGCCGTGCGCGAGCTGCAAGGCGGCAGCCGTGTCGAACTGTTCGAAGGCGCTGTGATGATCCGCCCCAGCTCTGGCACTGAGCAGTTGCTCAAGGCAGGCAACGGCCTGTGGTTCAACGCGCAAGGCTGCGGCCCGCAGCACGCGGCCGATCGCAATAGCATCGCCTGGGAACACGGCCGGTTGATCGCCGAGCGTCAGCCCCTGGGGCAGTTCCTCGATGAGCTCAACCGCCATCGGCGCGGTGTCATCCGCTGTGAGCCTGCCGTCGCCCAATGGCCGATTACCGGCGTGTTTGCCCTGACCGACAGCGACCGCACCCTTGCCGCCCT
Organism: Pseudomonas rubra; assembly: GCF_028656935.1. Taxonomy (GTDB): domain Bacteria; phylum Pseudomonadota; class Gammaproteobacteria; order Pseudomonadales; family Pseudomonadaceae; genus Aquipseudomonas; species Aquipseudomonas rubra. The sequence goes on along the minus strand of NZ_JAMDGZ010000006.1, from coordinate 40,894 downwards.
GCAGGACAGCCTGCCGATCCAGGTGCACTACCTGAGCCGTTACTGGGTGACCGTCAAGGCGCGTTGAACACCCTCCCATGCTGGTTTGAAAATTATTTGCACAGGCCGTTGTCGGTTTGCGGCGCTCGTTCGGGTTAGTCATCAACGCTAACCAATTCGCATTCTCAAAGGAGCCTTCGGGATGCCGAACCTGCTGCCACCCTGCCCGTCCACCCTGAGCCTGGCGATCCGCAACGGATTGTTCGGCAGCCTGCTCAGCGCCGCCTGCTGCAGCCTGGCAATGCCAGCCCAAGCCGAACCTGCCCACCTGGAACAACGCCTGTACCAGATTCCTGCTGGCAACCTCGACCAGGCCCTGACCCAGTTTGCCGCCAGCGCCGGCCTGCTGCTGTCAGTGGATGCCCGCCTGACCGCAGGCAAGCCATCGCTGGGCCTGCAGGGCCACTACTCGCCCGCCCAGGCTCTGAGCAAACTGCTGGCCGGCAGCGGCCTGAGCGCCTACTTCAGCGACGACGGCCGGGTACTGATTGAGCAGGCCGTGCAAGCCAGCGATGCCCTGGAACTCGGCGCGACCCGGGTCAAGGACCAGGCTGACGAGGACGGGCTCAAGGACTACGGCGTGCCGCGCTCCATCGAAACCCGTAACCTGGAACAACTGGAGCGTTTTCGCGGGCGCTCCAATGCTGACCTGCTCGCCGGTATCGCCGGTGTGCAGACCTCCGACGGGCGCAATGGCGGTGGCATCGAGGTCAACATCCGCGGTATCCAGGGCCAGGGCCGGGTGCCGGTCAAGGTCGATGGCAGTCAGCAATCGCTGGATGTCTATCGCGGTTACGCCGGTACCGCGCAACGGGCCTACATCGACCCGGACCTGATCAGCAGCGTCACCGTCAACAAGGGGCCGAGCCTGGACGCCGCTGCCTCCGGGGCCATTGGCGGTTCGGTAGAGATGCAGACACTGACCGTCGAGGACATCCTCATGCCCGGCGAAACCACAGGCTGGCGCCTGCGCGGCTCGCTGGCGGACAACAGCACAGCCGATGTGCCCAGCGATTACCGGGTACGCCCGCGCACCGAGCGCAACGACCTGCTGCACGCCCACGACTGGTCACGCAGCCTGGCGTTTGCCCACAAGGATGAAGCCTTCGACCTGGTGGCCGCCTATGCCGAACGGCGCAACAACAACTACTTTGCCGGCAAGCACGGCTACTCGCGCTACGACACCTCAGAGATCAGCGGCGGCGCCCTGGTCGATGCCAACACCGTGGCGCGCAACTATTGGCCCGGTGAAGAAGTGTTGAACTCCAGCACCCATAACAAGTCCTTCATGCTCAAGGGCACCCTGTACCGGGAAAACGGCATGGAGCTGGCCCTGGGCTACCGCTACATGGATTCGAGTTTCGGTGAAATCATGCCCTCGCAGATTGGCCGCACCGGCCCGTCGATGACCTGGCCACTGGGCGACTTCAAAAAGGACATCGACCGCTACGACGAAGAGTTCTGGATGCGCGCCGACCCCGAGTACTACCAGCAGTGTTTGGGCATCGACGCACCGGTGCCGGACGGCGACAACATGTGGGACAGCACCGGCTGCTACGTGCGCGAGACCCTGGACCCGGTCTACGACTACAGCGGCGCCAACCGGATGGTCCAGTTCAAGCCCGGCAACATGAAGCTGCACACCCTTACCAGCGAGTTCAAGTGGCGCCCGGAGGATGACAGCCTGGCGCGCTATATCGACCTTAACGGCCATGCCTGGGCGACCTTCGGGCGCAGCATCATGTACAACAACATCGGCTTTACCGCGCCGCAACGGGGCCAGGGTTACCAGGACGAACAAAGCGAGAAGTACCGCAAATCGCTCGAGTCGGACCTGACCAACCTCAAAATCGGCGGCGATATCAGCAACACCAGCCGCTGGATCACCGGCGTCGGCGACTATGCCCTGACCTATGGCGCCTCCTACCTCTATGAGACCATCGACCCTAGCCGCAAGCCCTGGCAGGACGACCTGGAAAACAACCGCATCGAACGCAACGCCTACCGCCACGAGTACAGCCTGAGCAGCGCCCTGGAATACAAGCCGACCCCGGAACTGACCTTCACCGCCGGTGGACGCTACAGCGCCTATCGCATCCACGACCGCAACCGCCAGGCGCTGTATGCCGCACCCGCTGGCGCCGACCCCGACGCGCCGTGGTGGAACGCCGAGTTTGCCGGTTTCGCCGACAACGCCGAGTTGTCTGGCCACGGTTTCGCCCCGGCCTACAGTGTCAGCTACGCCTTTACCCCGAACCTTATGGCGTACGCCCTGTACAACCAGGGCATGCGCATGCCATCGCTGTTCGAGACCACCCTCGGTGCCTGGTCGGCGCAACCCAACTACGACCTGCGCCCGGAGCGGATGAAAACCTTCGAGGTCGGTGCCTCGCTCAAGGGCAGCAACCTGTTGCTGGACAACGACCAGGCCGGGATCAAGCTGGCCTACTTCAACAACACCATCGACGACATGGTCACCCGCAACTACCGCTACAACCCCTACGGCCGCCCCGGCTTCAACGGCGAGCTGAAGATCCGCAACGTCGACAGTTTCACCACCCAGGGCGTCGAGCTGCAGAGCCACTACGACAGCCACTGGTGGTTCGCTGACGCCTCGTACGTCTACAACATCAAGGCCGAAACCTGCGACCGCGCCTTTGCCCAGGCCCTGCGCGACGGCGGCAAGAGCGAAACGCCAGACTGCACCACCGGCGGCTTCCAGGGCTCCTACACCAACACCCAGAACCCGCCACGCTACAGCGTCAACCTGGTGCTGGGCGCCAAGGCCTTCGAGCAGAAACTGGCAACCGGAATACGCATGCGCTACACCAGCGGGCCGATGTATGTGCTGGACAAGAGCTGGCACGTGGGCACCACCACACCGCAGCAGCATTACCTGGAAGCGCGTATCTACGACTACTTCGCCGACTACCAGGTCAGCGACGAACTCAAGGTCAGTTTCAATGTTTACAACTTCACCGATCAGTACTACCTCGACCCGATGTCACAAAGCATGATGCCGGCGCCCGGCCGAACCTCAAGCCTGGCAGCATCCCTACAGTTCTAGTGGCTTTTAGCCTCTATCACATTCCAGTGCGCATAGCAGGGTTTTTCCGCCCTGCTTCGTTAATATTTTATTTTTCTTCTGAAGGGTTTACTCACGAATGGTAATTCTTATCATTCTCGACTTCCGAGCTGACCTGGCCTTTCCGTCCAGCCCGCTCACCCTTTGTTTCAGGAGAGATCTGACATGGCGTCGCGCTTCAAACTCAGCCGCATAAGCATTGCCTTGCTGGCGACCCTGGGCTCCACGGCACTTGCCGCGGCCCCGCTGGAGCTGCAGCCGGACGAAGTCCAGGTGCAGCCCACCGACCTGCCAGTGGCCGGCAGCCGGCAGGCCATCGAGCTTGAGAACACCCGGGTGCTGGGGACCGCCGAGGAGGAGCTCAAGCAAGCGCCCGGCGTGTCGATCATCACCGCTGAAGACATCAAGAAGCGCCCACCGGTCAATGACCTCTCCGATATCATCCGCCGCGAGCCCGGGGTCAACCTCACCGGCAACAGCAGCAGCGGCGCCCGGGGCAACAACCGCCAGATCGACCTGCGCGGCATGGGCCCGGAAAACACCCTGATCCTCATCGACGGCAAGCCGTCCACTTCGCGCAACGCCGTGCGCTACGGCTGGAGCGGCGACCGCGACACCCGCGGGGAAACCAACTGGGTACCGGCCGAAGAAGTCGAACGCATCGAAATCCTTCGCGGCCCGGCCGCCGCGCGCTATGGCTCTGGCGCCATGGGCGGGGTGGTCAACATCATCACCAAGCGTCCGACCCAGGACCTGCGCGGCTCCATGACCCTGTACACCATGCTGCCCGAGGACGATTCCGAAGGCACCGGCAAGCGGGTCAACTTCAGCCTCAGCGGGCCGCTCACCGACAGCCTGATCTTTCGCGTGTATGGCAACCTGAACAAGACCGACGCCGATGACATGAAGATCAACACGGCGCACCAGGCCACTGAAGGGTCGCTGATGGCCGGCCGCGAAGGCGTACGCAACAAAGATATCAACGGCATGTTGAGCTGGAAGATCGACCCGGCCAACACCGTCGACCTGGAATCGAGCTACAGCCGCCAGGGCAATATCTTCGCCGGCGACACCATGCTCAACGCCGGCGGCGAGTTCGTCGAAAGCCAGGTGGGCAAGGAAACCAACGTGATGCAGCGCTCAAGCTTCGCCGTCACCCACCGCGGCGACTACGACTGGGGCACCTCCACCGCATCCTTGTCCTACGACTTGACCCGCAACGGCCGCCTCAACGAAGGCCTGGCCGGCTGGGGTGAAGGCGCGCCATCGGGCAGTGCCGGGCGCTTCGAGTCGCGCCTGCGCAACACCCGCGCCACCGCCGAAGTCAACCTGCCCCTGAGCATGGGCCTTGAGCAGGTGCTGACCCTGGGCGGCGAGTACCTCTACGAGTCGCTCAACGACCCGGGCTCACTGCGCCCGCAAAGCTATGACCCGGGCGCGGAACTGCCGAACTTCGACCGCACCCAGACCAAGTCCACGGCGCGCAGCTTTGCCCTGTACGCCGAAGACAACATCGAGGTTGGCGAGAACACCATCATCACCCCCGGCCTGCGCCTGGATCACCATGAAGACTACGGCGACAACTGGAGCCCGAGCCTGAACGCTTCGCATCAGATCACCGAGGCCCTGAGCATCAAGGGCGGTATCGCCCGCGCCTACAAGACCCCGAACCTGTACCAGGCCAACCCCAACTACCTGCTGTACAGCCGTGGTGCCGGCTGCAACTCCAGCGAAGCCAACAATGGCGGCTGCTACCTGCTGGGCAACGCCAACCTCGATCCGGAAACCAGCGTCAACAAGGAACTGGGCCTGGCCTACGACAAGGGCACCTGGCGTACCAGTGCGACCTACTTCCGCAACGACTACAAGAACAAGATCGAGGCCGGCAACGACACCTTGTTCCGCCTGCCTAACGGCCGTCGCATCCTGCGTTGGGAGAATACCGGCAAGGCGGTGGTGCAAGGCGTCGAGGGCAACCTGTTCGTCGAGCTGACCCCGGCCCTGGACTGGAACACCAACTTCACCTACATGATCGAGTCCGAGGACAAGAAAACCGGCGAGCCGCTGAGCATCATCCCCGAGTACACGGTCAACTCGACCCTGGACTGGAATGTCACTGACAAGCTGTCGTTCCAGCTCAACGGCACCTACTACGGCAAGCAGGAAGCACCGACCTACAATTCCCGGGCCAACGAAACCCTGGACAAGAACGTGCAGAAGGACGTCGATCCCTACGGCATTGTCGGCATCAGCGGTGGTTATGAGTTCACCAAGAACCTGAGCATGCGCGTGGGTGTGAACAACCTGTTCGACAAGCGCCTGTACCGCGAAGGCAACTCGGATGAAGCCGGGGCCTTGACCTACAACGAAGCGGGCCGGGCGTACTTCGCCTCGTTTACGACGTCGTTCTGATGTAAAAAATGTGGGCAACTCGCTCGGTGGGAGCGGGCTTGCCCCGCGATAGCGTTGTGTCAGTCACATCGCTATCGCGGGGCAAGCCCGCTCCCACCGGAAGGATTGTCGAGCGTAGGAATTTTCGACAACTTCTACCACAATTTTCAACGCCTCTATACTTCCCATACTTTTGTACCCTGATTCGACGTATCGTTGGCGGCTCGCCGGCTCCGGCCCGACTCGTCTTCCTGAATGACTTAGGAAACGGCTTACCTCTTCGTCAAGGAGTTGCGAAAATGCCTACGGTACTCATCGTCGATGATCACCCCACGATTCGTCTTGCGGTACGCATGCTGCTCGAGCGCGAACGCTACGAGATCGTCGGTGAAACCGGTGATGGCGCCGCCGCCGTGCAACTGGCCCGCGAGCTTAGCCCGGACGTGGTCATTCTCGATATCGGCCTGCCAGGCCTTGATGGCCTGAGCGTGATCAAACGCCTGCACCTGCTCGACCACACCCCCAAGATCATGGTGCTCACCGGCCAACCCGCGCCGTTGTTCGCCCGACGTTGCCTGGATGCGGGCAGTTCGGCATTCGTGCACAAGGACGAAGACCTGGAAGCCTTGGTCTTCGCCTTGAAAGCCATGATCAAGGGCTACTCGACCTTCCCCGACATGTCGGCCAACCGTGGCCCGCTGGGCAGTGAAGAGCTGCGCCTGGCCAGCCTGTCTTCGCGCGAGATGGAAGTGTTGCGCCGCCTCGCCGCAGGTCGCTCCAACAATGACATCGGTGCACACATGCACCTCAGTCCCAAGACCATAAGCACCTATAAAAGCCGGATCATGGAGAAACTGCAGGTTGAGTCCTTCGTCGACCTGATGGGGCTGGCCCATCGCAATGACGTGATCTGAGCCCCCCATGAACCTTCGCGCCGTGCTTGTAGCCTTGTTGCTGAGCTGCCTGCCGGCTGCGCATGCCATCGACCCTGGCGAGCCGCGCAACCTACTAGCCCGCTCACTCAGCGGTGGCGAAGGCGTCGCGCTGTCAGACCAAGACCGGCACTGGCTGACAGAAAAAGGCGTACTGCACCTGGGCACTTCAAACCCGGATTACCCACCCTTTGATATCAATGCCAGCCAATCCGACTATGAAGGCCTGACGGCCGACTACGCCGGGCTGATCAGCGAGCTGCTGGGCATCCCCCTTGAAGTCCGGCGCTACAGTAGCCGCAAAGCGGCGATCGATGCCCTGCACGCCGGGGCCATCGACCTGCTCGGCAGCTCCAACGGCTTCGAGGCCGCCGATGCCCAATTGGTGCTCAGCCAACCCTATGCCGATGACCTGCCGGTGATCGTCACGCCCCAGGGCAGGACTCGCGCACTCGACGACGAACTGGACGGCGTGCGCTTGGCCATGGTCGACCACTACCTGCCCGATGATGAGGTCAAGCATCTCTATCCCAAGGCCCACTTGCAGTTGTACTCATCGACCATGGCCGGCCTCTCGGCGGTCGCCCTTGGCCAGGCCGATGCCTTTCTTGGCGACGCGATCAGCAGCGATTACCTGATCGGCAAGAGTTTTCAGGACAGCGTGCAGATTTCCCACTTCGTCAAACACGAGCGCGAAACCTTCGCCTTCGCCCTGACCCGCGACAACCCGGTGCTGTTGCGCTTGCTCGACCATTCATTGAGTGTCACCAGTGAAACCGAACGCCTGAACATCCTGCGCCGCTGGAGCAGCGGCAGCACCAGCATGTTGCTCGATCGCGGCGCCCTGAACCTGAGCGCCGACGAACGCCGCTGGATCGATCAGCACCCGGTTGTTCGGGTGTTGGTCAACAAGTACTTCGCACCTTTGAACTTCAACGATGACCAGCAACAGCCGCGGGGTATTACCGTCGACGTGCTGGAACAGATCAGCCTGCGCACAGGCCTTAAGTTCGAATTTGTCGAGGCCGATGCCGGGGCCGGCATGATCAGCCTGCTGCAACAGGGCAAAGCCGAGCTGGCCAGCACCCTGATCTACAGCCCCGAGCGGGCGACCCAGGTCAATTTCACCCGGCCCTACCTGGTCGATCCGTGGGTCCTGGTCAGCCGCAGTGACAGTGACCCAAGTCAGCCACTCGAGCAACTGGCCGGTAAACGTCTGGCGGTGATTCGCGATTCACCCCTCAAAACGCAGTTGCTGCAACGCTACCCATCGCTGAGCCTGGTCGAGGTCGATAACCCGCTGGCGTTGATGGAGGCGCTGGTGCAGAAACAGGTCGACCTGGTGCTCAGTTCGCGGATCAACGCCGCCTATTTCATCAGCCGCCTGTTCAAGGACCGCCTGCGCATTGCCTCGCTGTACGGCGACCAGCCGGTCACCTCGTCCTTTGCCACGCCTCTGAATGAGCCGGTATTGCACGCGATCATCGACAAGGCCTTGCTCAGTATCGCACCCGATGAACTGGCGAAGCTGACCAACCGCTGGCGCACCAATGCCCTGATCAGCGACAGCCCCTGGTACAACTACCGCTCGCTGATCTGGCAGATTCTCATCGTCGCAAGCCTGGTGCTGGCCGCAGCGGTGTTCTGGAACCGCTACCTGCGCCACCTGATCCGCCAGCGCAGCAAGGCCGAGCAGGCGTTGCAGCATGAGCTTGGATTCAGCAAGCGGCTGCTCGAAGAGCTGCGCCTGGCCAAGGATCAAGCTGAAGATGCCAACCGGGCCAAAAGCACCTTCCTGGCGACCATGAGCCATGAGATCCGCACGCCGATGAACGCGGTGATCGGCCTGCTTGAACTGGCGGTCAAGGATGCCGAACAAGGCCGTGCCGACCGTGCTTCGTTGCAGGTCGCGTTCGACTCGGCCAACGGCTTGCTGGCGCTGATCGGCGACATCCTCGACATTGCCCGGATCGAGTCCGGGCATGTGGAGCTCAACAGTGAAGCCTGCGACCTGAGCGCCCTGGTCAGCGCCACGGTGCGGGTGTTCGAAGGCAATGCCCGGCTCAAGGGCCTGGAACTGCGCACCGACCTTCAGGCCGTGCCGGGTGCGCTGATGCTCGACCCGCTGCGGCTCAAGCAAGTGCTGTCGAACCTGCTGGGCAATGCCATCAAGTTCACCGAGCAGGGCCAGGTCAAGGTGACGTTGCGTGTGGGCGCCGAACAGGCCGGGCAGTTGTACCGGGTGTTGCTGACGGTGCAGGACAGCGGTATCGGCATCAGTGAACAAGACCAGGCGCTACTGTTCCACAGTTTTGCCCAGGTCGGCGAGCAGCCGGTGCGCCAAGGCACAGGCCTGGGCCTGGTGATCAGCCGTACCCTGTGCGAACTGATGGGCGGACGCCTGAGCCTGAGCAGCACCCCGGGTTTCGGCACCCGGGTCGATGTCGAGTTGCAACTGCCGCTGGCAACCCAGGCGCCACCCGCTTCGGTAGCTGTCGAGCCGCTCGCCAGTGGCCCGAGCCTGAACATCCTGGTGGTGGACGACTACCCGGCCAACCTGATGCTGCTCGAGCGCCAGCTCAGCATCCTTGGCCATCAGGTCGCCCAGGCCGCTGATGGCCAGGCAGCCCTGGCACTGTGGCGCCAAGGCAGCTTCGATGTGGTGATCAGCGACTGCCATATGCCTGGCATGGACGGCCATCAACTGACCCGCCGCTTGCGCCACGAAGAACAGCAACAACAGCGCCCGGCCTGCCTGATCCTGGGCCTGACCGCCAATGCCCAGGCCGAAGAACGCCAGCGCTGCCTGGCCAGCGGCATGGACGATTGCCTGTTCAAGCCGATCGGGCTCAACGAGTTGCGTCGTCACCTGGTCGGCCTGGGCCGCCCGGCGCCAACCTCGACCGCCTCGGACAGCGGCCAAAACAATGCCAGCGGCTTTGATGTCGACAACCTCAGGTACCTGACCCTGGGCGACCCGAACCTGGTGGAGCGCTTGCTACGGGAGCTGGCCCACAGCAACAGCGAAGACCTCAAGGCCTTGCGCGCGCGGGGCCCCACACCTGCACGCGAGGCCCTGCGTGGCCTCGCCCACCGGATCAAGGGCGGGGCGAAGATGCTCAAGGCCCGCGGCGTGGTACAGCATTGCGAAGCACTTGAGCATGCCTGTGTCGGCGAGGCCAGCGCCGAGCACCTGCAGGCACTGGCCAACGCCCTGGAGCAGAGCCTGCAAACCCTAGACGAGCAACTCCAGCAGGGCCTCAGTGCAACTGCAAAGTCGAGTTGATCTGGCTGATCGCATCGACCACGTGCTGCGAACCCTGCTGGATCTCCAGGATCACTTCACCGGCCTCGTTGGCCAGCTCCACACCCAGGCCGGTACGGCTCAGGCTGGACTGCATGCTGGCCACCGCAGTCAGCGACAGGTCGTGGTTCTGGCGCACCACTTCGACAATCTCCAGGGTCGCTTTGCTGGTGCGCGCCGCCAGGTTGCGCACTTCATCGGCAACCACGGCAAAGCCGCGCCCATGCTCGCCCGCCCGGGCCGCCTCAATAGCGGCATTGAGTGCCAGCAGGTTGGTCTGGTCGGCAATGCCGCGGATGGTCTGGACAATCTGCCCGATCAGCTCCGACTGCTTGCTCACCGCATCGATGCTGCGCGCAGCGGCGTTGAGGTCCTGGGAGATTTCCTCGATGACCTGCACCGTCTGCTGCACCACCTGCGAGCCTTTGCGCGCGCATGCATCGTTCTGCACTGAGGTGGCGTGGGCCGATTCGGCGGCGGTCTGTTGCGTGCTGACCTGTTGGGTGATGTCACTGGCGAACTTGACGACCTTGTACAGCCGCCCTCGGGTGTCGAAGATCGGGTTATAGGAGGCTTCCAGATACACCATCTGCCCCAGTTTGTTGACCCGCTCGAAGCGATGGGAATGGTACTCGCCGCGATTGAGCGAGGCCCAGAATGCCTTGTAGGCCGCTGATTCGCTCTCGCTCTTATGGCAGAACAGGCTGTGATGCTTGCCCACCACCTCGTCGAGGCGATAGTGCATGGTATTGAGAAAGTTCTGGTTGGCGGTGAGGACCTTGCCGTCGGGGCTGAACTCGATCATCGCCATAGAGCGGCTGATGGCGTTGATCAGGCTTTCGGTCTCATGCTCGTGCACCACCCGCTGGGTGATGTCCGAGGCCACCTTGATCACGCTGGTGACGTGCTGTTGGGCGCCGTACACCGGCATGTAGCTGGCTTCGAGCCAGATCTCATGGCCCTGTCGGTCGATGCGGGCGAAGGTGCCACTGCGCGGTTCGCCACGGCCCAGGTCACGCCATAGCTGGCGGTACTCCTCGCTGTTGCTGAACTTCTCTTCGCAGAAGATCCGGTGGTGTTTGCCACGGATTTCCTCGACGCCGTAGCCCATCGCCTTGCAGAAGTGCTCGTTGGCGTCGAGGATGATCCCCTCGGGGCTGAACTCGATCATCGCCATGGAGCGGCTGATCGCTGCGAGCTTGGCGGTCATCTGGCCCAGGGCCTGGGTGCAACGCTCGATTTCGGCCAGATCGGACTTGCGATGCAAATCAAACATTTTGCAACACTCCATGCTCGGGATTTGCTGAGCATAGATGGCCACGGGTGCCATGCAAGCACTCTGACATTACCGCATTGAGCCCGCCGACTGACGGTTTCAGCTGCTTTCGCGGACAACCAGTTCAAAACCCAGGTCCTGGCATTTTGGCTGCCCACGCTTGCCATCGAGCAGGCCGAGCAACGCCTGGGCGGCACAGCGACCGATGGCGGCGCGCGGGGTACGAATCGAGGTCAGGCGCGGAACCATGTGCGCTGACGCCGGCAGGTCGTTGAAGCCGACCATGGCCACCTGCTGCGGCACCTTGATGCCCTGGCGCATGGCTTCAAGGATGGCGCCCTGGGCCAGGTCGTCGTTGCAGAAGAAGATGCCGTCAACCTCCGGGTGGCGGCCCAGCATCTGGCCAAACAGCTCGCCCCCCAGTTCGATCGAAGACGGCTGCGGGGCGAGCACTTCCCGGCCGTAGGCGTTCAGGCCGGCCTCGGCCAGGGCCTGGCGAAAGCCTTCGGCACGCTGCATCACTCGCGGATCGAGTTGGGCTGCGATAAAGCCTGGGCGCTTGCAACCGCGCTCAAGCAAATGCCGCGCTGCCGCCCTGCCCGCTTGCTGTTGGGAAAACCCCACCGACATCGCCTGGGCTTCCCCGCCCAGTTCCATCATGTGCACGCACGGCACACCACTGCTCGCCAGCAGTTGCTTGGCGGCGTCGCTGCGGTCGAAACCGGTAAGCAGGATGCCACGCGGCTGATAGGCCAGATAGTTGCGGATCAGGTTCTCTTCTTCGGCGATATCGTAGTGATAGTTACCGATCAGCACTTCAAGGCCACGCGGACGCATGACGTCGTGGATCGCTTCGAGGGTGTCGATGAACAAGTGGTTGGACAGCGACGGGATGAGCACCACGATCGACTGGCTCTGCTTGGAGGCCAGGGCCCGCGCCGCCGGGTTGGCGACGTAGCCAAGGCTTGCAGCAGCGACCTGGACCTTTTCCACCAGCTCCGGGGCAACCGTGCTGATCCCGCGCAATGCTCGGGAGGCAGTGATCGGGGAAACCCCGGAAAGCCTGGCCACTTCAGCCAGGGTAGGACGTCCGGTAGTACGAGAGCCGATGCGGGTCATGACGGGTTTTATTTTCGACTTGCAAAGAATGGGGAACGGGCACTAAGGTAGCGCTGTCTCAGACCACAGGCAATGCAAAACTGCATGAGGCCAGGAATGAGCATCCAGACTGCTTTTACAAAATCAATAACATCTGGGTGGGAAGCGCCCGAGGCTCTAGCCGCCTCGCTTCAAGATAGCGCTATCTTGCCCTGCAGGAGGTACCGATGAACCCACCCCTATCCGCGATTGTGGTCATGGGCGTCGCTGGCTGTGGCAAGAGCTACGTCGGTGCCGCCATTGCAGGCTTGAGCGGCGGTCGCCTGATCGAAGGCGACGACTTCCACCCCGCTGCCAATATCCAGAAAATGAGTGCCGGCATCCCTCTGGACGACGACGACCGTGCCGGTTGGCTGATTCGCCTGGGTGAAGAGCTGCAAGCGTGCCTTACGGCCGGCGAACGTCCCATTCTCACCTGCTCCGCCCTGAAAAAGCGCTACCGCGATGCCCTGCGGCATGCCGTGCCGGACCTGGGCTTCGTATTTCTCGACCTCACCCCCGCAGAAGCCAGCCGCCGCGTGCGCGCCCGTCCTGGCCACTTCATGCCCGCCAGCCTGATCGACAGCCAGTTCGCTGCCCTCGAACGGCCCAATGGCGAGGCGCTGACCCTGCCCCTGGACGCCACCTTGCCGGTGGACAAGCTGGCCATCGAGGTAGACCAGTGGCTAAAGCCCTGCGGTGAGCCGCTGCTGGCGCGAACGGCCTGACCCTGGCTGTTTTCTCGGCTCACCCAAGATAGCGCTATCTCAAGCCGTAAACACTGTAAACGTTCCGCCCACAAAAATGACAATACGAGGCACTGAACCATGTTTGGTTTGGCAACTGATACCTACCTGCTGCTCGATGCAGTGGTCACCATCATCGGCCTGGTGCTGCTGATCACCCACTTCAAGGTCCACCCTTTTGTCGCCCTGACCCTGGCGGCCGGTTTCCTCGGCCTGACCTCGGGCATGCCGGTGGCCAAGGTGATGAAATCGTTCCAGGACGGCTTTGGCGGGGTGCTCGGTTTTGTCGGCATCGTCCTCGCCCTGGGCACCATGCTCGGCAAGCTGATGGCCGATTCCGGCGGCGCCGACCAGATCGCCCAGACGCTGATCCGCGCCTTCGGCAAGCAGAAGGTGCACTGGGCGATGATGTTCGCCGCCTTCCTGGTCGGTATTCCATTGTTCTTCGAAATCGGCTTCGTCTTGCTGATTCCACTGGTGTTCATCGTCGCCCGGCGCTCCGGGGTGTCGCTGATCAAGATCGGCATCCCGCTGCTGGCCGGACTGTCGGTGGTTCATGGCCTGGTGCCGCCGCACCCGGGGCCGCTGCTGGCCATCGGCATCTTCAATGCCGACATCGGCAAGACCATTTTCTACGGGCTGATCGTCGCCCTGCCCACGGCCATCATCGCCGGTCCCTTGTATGGCAACTTCATTTCCAAGTACATCCCAGGCAACCCGAACAAGGAACTGATGGACCAGATCGCCCGCGAGTCTGACCAGCAGAACCTGCCCAGCTTCAGCATCACCCTGATCACCGTGCTGCTGCCGGTGTTCCTGATGCTGCTGAAAACCTTCGCCGACGTGGTCCTGCCGGCCGAGCACATCGTGCGCCAGTGGATGGATCTGATCGGCCACCCGATCAGCGCCCTGCTCGCCGCCCTGCTCCTGGCCTTCTACACCTTTGGCGCCGCCCGCGGGTTCTCCCGTCAGCAGATCATGAAACTGCTCGACCAGAGCCTGGCGCCAACCGCGGCGATTGTCCTGATCGTCGGTGCTGGCGGTGGCTTCAAGCAGATGCTGGTGGATACCGGGGTCGGCAACGTGATCGGGCAGATGGCCGTGCAGGCCGAGATATCGCCGATAATGCTGGCCTGGCTGGTGGCGGCAGTGATTCGCATCGCCACAGGTTCCGCGACAGTGGCGACCATCACCGGCGCCGGGATCGTTGCGCCAGTGATCGGCATGATGCCGGGGGTCAACCGTGAGTTGCTGGTGCTGGCAACCGGTGCCGGCTCGTTGATTCTGTCCCACGTCAACGATGCCGGCTTCTGGCTGGTGAAGCAGTACTTCAATATGACCGTGGCCGAGACCTTCAAGACCTGGAGCATGATGGAGACCATCCTTTCGGTGGTCGGGATCATCTTTATCATGCTGTTGTCGCTGGTGGTTTGAAAGTTTCGGGGCTGCTCTGCAGCCCATCGCTGGCAAGCCAGCTCCCACAGGTTGGGTGTAGGAGCTGGCTTGAGCCTTGCTAGCTCATCAAATCAAAAGGCTGCTTTGAAGATTGCCTCGATCTCGCCCTGACTGGCCACCCGCGGGTTGGTCAGGCCGCAAGCATCCTTCAGGGCGTTGCTGGCCAAGGTCGGAATATCCGCCTCCTTGGCCCCCAGTACCGCCAACCCCGGCGGGATATCAATGGCCTGGGACAGCTGCTCGATGGCCGCCAACGCTGCGTCGCTGCCTTGCTCGGCACTCATGCCGCTGACGTCCACCCCCAGGGCCTTGGCCACATCGCGCAATCGCGCCGCGCTGACGCTTGCGTTGAAACGCTGCACATGGGGCAACAACACCGCGTTGCAGACACCATGGGGCAAGTCGTAGAAGCCGCCCAACTGGTGCGCCATGGCGTGCACGTAACCCAGGGAGGCATTGTTGAAGGCCATACCGGCAAGGAACTGGGCATAGGCCATGTTCTCCCGGGCCTTGAGGTCGCTGCCGTCGGCCACGGCCTGGCACAGGTTGGCGCTGATCAGCTCGATGGCCTTGATCGCGCAAGCGTCGGTGATCGGTGTGGCAGCCGTCGATACATAGGCCTCGATGGCGTGGGTCAACGCATCCATGCCGGTGGCGGCGGTCAGGCCCTTGGGCATGCCGACCATCAGCGCCGGGTCATTGACCGACAACAGTGGCGTGACGTTGCGGTCGACGATGGCCATTTTCACGTGGCGCGCCTCGTCGGTGATGATGCAGAAGCGGGTCATTTCACTGGCGGTGCCGGCGGTGGTGTTGATGGCAATCAACGGCAGTTGCGGCTTGGCCGAACGGTCGACACCTTCGTAGTCGCGGATATGCCCGCCGTTGGTGGCGCACAGGGCAATGCCCTTGGCGCAGTCATGGGGCGAGCCGCCGCCCAGGGAGATCACGCAATCGCAACGCTCGCGCTGCAACAACGCCAGACCCTGCTCGACGTTGGCAATGCTCGGGTTGGGCTTGGCGCCGTCGAAGATTGCCGAATCGATGTCGCGCATCGCCAGCATTTCGGCAATGCGCTCGGCGATCCCGGCCCTGGCAAGGCCGGCGTCAGTGACGATCAAGGCCTTACGCAAGCCGTATCCGGCAATGGCAGCCATCGCCTCTTCGAGGCAATCGATGCCCATGATGTTGACGGCGGGGATGAAAAACGTGCTGCTCATGGCGAGATCCTCATGCAATGTACCTGTGCTTTGAGGATCCGCCTGTCAGCCCTACTGCGTGTTGATCTGAGTCAGCCGAGGAACAGCCGGTAGGCCGGGTTGTCGGTTTCGTCCCAGTAACGATAGCCCATGGCGTCCAGCGCTGCGGGCAAGCTGGCCTGTTCCTCGTGCGGCACTTCCAGTGCGGCAAATACCCGCGCCTCGGCAGCGCCGTGGTTGCGGTAGTGGAACAAGCTGATGTTCCAGCGCTTGCCCAGACGTTCGAGAAAGCCCAGCAAGGCGCCCGGGCGCTCCGGGAATTCGAAGCGCAGCACCCGCTCGTCCGCCCCGGGCCCGGCATGCCCGCCCACGGTATGGCGCACATGCAGCTTGGCCAGCTCGTTGTCGGTCAGGTCCAGCACGTTGTAGCCCTGCTCGCGCAGGCCGGCCAGCAACTGCTCGCGTGGATCGGTCTGCGGGTGGGTCTGCACGCCCACGAACAAGCGCGCTTCCTTACCCGGGTAGTAGCGGTAGTTGAACTCAGTGATCTGCCGCCGGCCCAGGGCCTGGCAAAAAGCACGAAAACTGCCCGGTTGCTCGGGGATGGTCACGGCGATGATCGCCTCGCGCTGCTCGCCCAGTTCGGCGCGCTCGGCGACATGGCGCAGGCGATCGAAATTGACGTTGGCTCCGGAGTCGATCGCCACCAGGGTCTGGCCTTGCACGCCGTCACGTGCCACGTACTTCTTGATCCCGGCCACCGCCAGGGCGCCGGAGGGTTCGGTGATCGAACGGGTGTCGTCATAGATGTCCTTGATCGCCGCGCAGAGCTCGTCGCTGCTGACCGTGATTACCTCATCCACATAGTGCCGGCACAGCTCAAAACAGTGGGCACCGATCTGCGCCACCGCCACGCCTTCGGCAAAGCTGCCGACCTGGGCCAGCACCACCCGCTCGCCGGCGGCCATGGCCGCTTGCAGGCAGTTGGAGTCCTGTGGCTCGACGCCGATCACCTTGACCTCGGGACGCAGGTATTTGACGTAGGCAGCAATGCCGGCGATCAAGCCGCCACCTCCGACCGGCACGAAGATCGCATTCAATTCGCCCGGTTGCTGGCGGAGGATTTCCATGGCCACGGTGCCTTGCCCGGCGATTACATCCGGGTCATCGAAGGGCGGCACGAAGGTCGCCCCTGCGCTGTCCGCAAGCTTCAGGGCATGGGCCAGAGCGTGGGGGAAGCTTTCGCCGTGCAGCACCACCTCGCCACCGCGCGAACGCACACCCTGGATCTTGAGCTCCGGGGTGGTGGTCGGCATGACGATGGTGGCGCGCATGCCCAGTTCACGGGCGGCCAGGGCGACACCTTGCGCATGGTTGCCGGCCGAGGCGGTGATCACCCCGCGCTGACGCTGGGCCGGGGTCAGGCGGCTGAGGCGGGTATAGGCGCCGCGGATCTTGAAGGAAAAGGTCGGTTGCAGGTCTTCACGCTTGAGCAGCACCTGGTTGCCCAGGCTGCGCGACAAGGCCGGCGCCACTTGCAGGGGCGTTTCGATCGCCAGGTCGTACACCGGGGCGGCAAGGATACGCCGCACGTAATCAGACAGCAGATTCAACGCAGCGGACGGTGTGCGAGGGCTAACGGCAAGGCTGGTCATCGGTGACTCCTGGTTTTTTTAAGTGCCCAGGAGAGAGAGAGAGAAAACCCGCCTCCAGGGCGGGTTAGGTGCAAGTGCCAGCTAGCCCGCCAAAACGATAATGGCGGTAATAATGCTGTGCTGAGGCAACTGCAGGAAAGTCTTCATGCCAGTGAAACTAGCGCAGCCGGCCTGGCAAAGTCAAGCCGGCTCGCGTGCCGAGTCCGGCACATCGAACAGCCGGTCGAAGGCCCACTGGAACACGAAGGCATAGACGAAGAAGAAGGCGAACAAACCAAGGTTGGTCAGCAGTGCCACCCACAGACTGATCTGCAGCCAGCCGGCGACCACCGGCAGGAGGATCAGGACCAGGCCGCCTTCAAAGCCCAGGGCGTGGATCAAGCGCCGCCAAAACGTGCGTGTGCGCAAGGCCTGGCGGGCTTCCCAGTACTCGAATGCCCAGTTGTAGAACATGTTCCAGGCCAGGGCCACGGCCGAGAGGATCAGCGACAGCGCGGTGGAATGGGCCATGCTGGCATCGAAAACCCAGGACAGTACCGGCGCTACACACAGCACGGCGATGGTTTCGTAGAGAATGGCCTGAACGACCTTGCGCGTCTTGCCTTGCATGAAAGGCTCCCGGTGATTGAACCAAGCCCTACCCTAGCGGCGTTGAGGCAGGGCATCAATTGAGCTAAATTGAGCCTCCCTCAATTGGCTTGAGCACCGTGTTCGCCAAACTGCCGCTGACGGCTCTGCGCACCTTCGAATCGGCGGCCCGCCTGGGCGGCTTCAAGGCTGCCAGCGACGAACTGGCAGTCACACCGGCGGCTGTGTCGCATCAGATCAAACGCCTGGAAACCCATCTGGGCCTGCGCTTGTTCGAACGTAGCGCACAGGGTGTCAGGCTCAGCGAAGCCGGTGAGCGCCTGTACATCCAGGTGCATCAGGGCCTGGCAAACCTGCAGCGCAGCCTGGCTGCCCTGCAACCGCCCTGCGATCGTAAGCAATTGACCCTGACCACGACTCCGGCGTTTGCCAGCTTGTGGCTGATCCCGCGGCTGGGTGCCTTCCATCGCCAGCACGGCGATATCCAGGTACGGGTGCTGACCGGCAGTGACGTGGTCGACCTGCACCGCGACCAGCGTTTCGACCTGGCCTTGCGCGCCGAATTCAATCCCGACCCCCAGTTGCAGCGCCTGCCGTTGCTGGCGGAGCATTTTTCGGTTTATGCCCCACCCGGTTGGCAGGAACCGCCTGCCCACCTGCCACTGTCGTTGCTTGCGGTGCCATGGACGGCAGGCAATGGCGTGGTCATCGACTGGGCCCGCTGGTGTGCCCTGGCCGGATGCCAGGAGTGGCTGCAACGCGCGCGCATTCATCATTATGACGATGAACACTATGCCCTGCAGGCGGCAACCGCCGGCTATGGGCTGGTGCTGGCCAGCAATGTGCTGGCGGCCGGCAGCGTCCACCAGGGCCTGCTGCAACCCTGGCGCGAAGACGTGCGCCTGGCAGCGGCGCAGTACAGCGCAGTGTGGTTGCCGGGGCGTGAGCGTGAGCCTGCTCTGCGGGCATTTCTGGACTGGCTTGAACATCAGCTGAGGCCTTGAGCAATCGCGGTATCGGTATCTACACATCTCGCGATTGCATGTTAGCCGCCAGGTTTTTGGCCTCGACACAGGCTTCCGCCTGGCACCAAGGCTGACAACGCCGCTTTCACAGGCCATGGCACGTTGCAACAAATGTAGGAGCGGGTCTTGCCCGCGATGCGCCGCGCGGGCGGCGCTCGATCTCAAGGACGCCACAACCCCCACGGCGTACACCTACTGGCCCTCACCTCATCTCAAGCCCCACACCTCACTGTCATCATGCAATCGCAAGAATGTGTAGTGGTTCAACTGTGCAGGCTTTGAGATGGGCTAAAGCCTGCCTGGTGTATGTCGTAAGGTTTTTTGCGCTCTTGAGATCGAGCGCCGCCCGCGCGGCGCATCGGCGGCGTTGTCAGCCTGGGTGCACGCCGAGAGTACGTATCGAGACCAAAAAGTCTGGCGGCTCACACGCAATCGCGAGATGTGTAGATACCTACGGCAATCACGGGGCAAGCCCGCCCCCACAGGTTTGTGCCGGCGATTGGACAACCCCGCCTTCTGCTGCTTGTATCTAAATCCTACAAGTTCGGCACAACGTACAACTTCTCTCTAAAGGACGGACGAGGAGCGGAACTATGGCGTACACAGTCATGATGGTGTTTGGCACACGGCCCGAAGCGATCAAGATGGCTCCGCTCGCTCGAGTGCTGCGCCAGTGGCCAGGCATCGAGCTGAATATCTGCTCCAGCGGCCAGCACCGGGAAATGCTCCAGCAGATCCTGCAGGACTTCGGCCTGAGCGTCGATGAAGACCTGCAGGTGATGACCCAGAACCAGACCCTCAACGGCTTGTCGCGCCAGTTGCTCGATCAACTGGACGACGCTTACGCCCGCGTGCAGCCTGACATCGTCCTGGTCCACGGCGACACCACCACCAGTTTCATCGCAGCGCTGGCTGCCTTCAACCGGCAGATCCCCATTGGCCACGTCGAAGCGGGCTTGCGCACCGGCAACCTCAAGGCGCCCTGGCCCGAAGAAGCCAATCGGCGCCTGACCGGGGTGATCGCCGACCTGCATTTCCCGCCCACCACCAAATCCCGTGACAACCTGTTGCGCGAAGGCGTGGTGCTGGAAAACATCGAAGTCACCGGCAACACGGTGATCGACGCCTTGCTGTGGATGCGAGAGCACCTGCACAACAGCCAATGGCACCCGGCGCCCGAGTCGCCCCTGGCGCAGTTGCGCAACGACCAGCGTATGGTGCTGATCACCGGCCACCGCCGGGAGAATTTCGGCCAGGGCTTCGAGCGTATCTGCCTGGCCCTGGCCGAGCTGGCCCTGCGCTACCCCGACGTGCAGTTCGTCTACCCGGTGCACCTCAACCCGCAGGTGCAAAAGGCCGTGTACGGGCTGCTCTCGCACCAGTCGAACATCCTGCTGGTCGCCCCTCAGGATTATCAGCACTTTGTCTGGCTGATGAGCCGCGCCTACCTGATCCTCACCGACTCGGGCGGGGTCCAGGAAGAAGCGCCGGCCTTGGGCAAACCCTTGCTGGTGCTGCGCAAGGTCACCGAACGGCCTTCGGTTCTGGAAGGCGGAACGGTACTGCTGGTGGGCACCCAGACCGAACGCATCGTCAAGGAAACCAGCCGCCTGCTCGATGACAACGACGCCTACCAGCGCATGAGCCGGGTGTTCAGTCCCTACGGTGACGGGCATGCCAGCGAACGCATCGCCGAGCGTTTGAGCCGCTGGCTGGAGGAGAACGCCAGCGAGCCTGCGCAAACATGAGCCTGGCCTGGGTCGACCTTCTTACCTATGTGCTGTTCGGCCTCAAGCTGCTGGCCATCACCCTTGCCTGCCTGATGTTCCTGCTCGGCTTGGATGACTTGTTCATCGACATCGTCTATTGGGGCCGCAAGCTGATCCGCCGTTTTCGCATCTACGACAAGTATGAGAAGGCCGACGAGAAACGCCTGTTCGAGGTCAAGGAAAAGCCCCTGGCGATCATGGTCCCGGCCTGGAACGAGGTCGGCGTGGTTGGCGAGATGGCGCGTCTGGCGGCCTCGACCATCGACTACGAGAACTATCAGATTTTCGTCGGCACCTACCCCAATGACCCGCAGACCCAGGCCGACGTCGATGCCGTGTGCCTGCACTACCCCAACGTGCACAAGGTGGTGTGCGCGCGACCCGGGCCAACCAGCAAGGCCGACTGCCTGAACAACATCATCGACGCCATCTTGCGTTTTCAACAGGATGCACGCATCGAGTTTGCCGGCTTCATCCTGCATGACGCCGAAGACGTGATCTCGCCCATGGAACTGCGGCTGTACAACTACCTGCTGCCCAACAAGGACATGATCCAGATCCCGGTGTACCCGTTCGCCCCCAGCTGGCACGGCTTCACTGCCGGCCACTATGTCGACGAGTTCGCCGAGAACCATGGCAAGGACGTCATCGTCCGTGAGGCCCTCACCGGCCAGGTTCCCAGCGCCGGCGTCGGCACCTGCTTCAGCCGCCGGGCGATCAGCGCCCTGCTTGAAGATGGCGACGGTATTGCCTTTGATGTGCAGAGCCTGACCGAAGACTACGACATCGGCTTTCGCCTCAAGCAGAAGGGCATGAAGTGCATTTTCGCCCGCTACTCGATGACCGACCCTCAGCTGGCGCTCAAACGCGACTGGCACTGGGGCATGAGCCGCGAGTTCGCCCAGGTGATTTGTGTGCGCGAGCACTTTCCCCGCGACTGGCAGCATGCAATCCGGCAAAAGTCGCGGTGGATTGTCGGCATCGTTTTCCAGGGCACCCGCAATCTGGGCTGGAGCCGCACGGGCGCACTCAATTACTTTCTCTGGCGCGACCGCCGCGGGCTGTTCGCCTACCTGCTGAGCTTTCTGGTCAACCTGCTGTTGCTGGTGCTGATTGCCATGTGGCTGGTCACCCTGATCGCCCCGGATGCCTGGCGTTTTGCGTCGATCCTCAGTGACAGCCCGCTGCTGACCACACTGCTCTGGCTCAACGGCCTGCTGTTGATCAATCGCCTGTTCCAGCGCGGCTTTTTCGTCACCCGCTACTACGGCATCGGCGAAGGGCTGCTGTCGGCGCCACGGATGATGTGGAGCAACTTCGTCAACTTCTTCGCCAACCTGCGCGCCCTGCGCCAGGTCATGGAAATGGGCGACTCGCGGCGCGTGGCCTGGGACAAGACCACACATGAATTCCCGGCATTGGGTACGCCGATACGCACGCCATTGGGCCAGCGCCTGGTGGCCAAGGGGCTGATCACTGACGAGCAACTTCAGGCGGCCATCACCAGCCCGGTGCACCGGCGCCTAGGCCGTCAGTTGCTGCTGCGGGGGCTGCTCAACAGCGAACAACTGGTGCAAAACCTGGCCGATCAGCTCGATTTACCCTGGGCCCCGTTAAATCCATTCAAACTTGAGCGCAAATTGATTACCCTGCTGCCCCGCCGCCTGGCCGTGCACTACGGGGTGCTGCCGGTAGCGGAAAACGGCGATACGTTGATCCTGGCCAGTGAGACCCCGGTCAGCCAGGTGTCCCTCGGGGTCATCAGCCGTCAACTCAAGCGCCCGGTGCAATACCGCCTGGCGCCCCAGGGCCGGGTTACCCTCGGCTTGCGTTACCACTATCCCAGCCCCTGGCAGAAGGAGGAGACCCGGCACATGCTCGCGGTTCTCGAAAAGCATCAGGACGATGCCGCGTTGCTTGAGCGGGTCAGTCATCACCAAATCATGCTCGGCACCCTGTTGCAGGTGCGCGGCATAATCCCCAGCACCTTGTTCAACCAGGCGTTGATTGATTTCAACCCTGAGCACATGTCCCTGGGCGAGCACCTGATCGCCCGCGGCATCATCAGCGAAAACGTGCTGCAGCGCGCCCTCGCCGACCAGGTCATTGAACAGCAAGCCGCCTATGACCTGACCCGGGAGGTGGCATGAGCTTGCGCCCGCCACTGACGCTGGCCAGCCTGCTGTTGTCGTTGTACACCGTGCACGGCCTGGCCGCGCCGCTGACCGACTTTGAACGCTTTCGCAGCTACCCTTACCTTGAACGCAGCTACCGCGAGGCCAAGGCCGACAACTGGAAAGAGGTCGAGCGCCTGACCCGCCACCTGCTCGAACGGGTGCCCAACAACAGCGAAGCCCGCGCCCTGCTGATCCAGGCCCTGGCCGATCAGCGGCGTTACCGCGAGGCCGAACAACTGGCCGAAACGGCTGACAGCCGCGATAGCGATGCCTTGCTGGAACTGCGCCTGACCTGGATCGAACAGGACCCGCCCGCCGCCAGCCGGGTTGAAAACTGGATTGCCAACAGCGGCCTTAACCAGCGCATCCGCCTGTGGCAGGCGTACAGTTTGAGCCTGGCCAAGTTTGGCGGTGCAGCCAAGGCCCTGGACTGGCTTAACCACCTGCCGGCCCAGGGCGACGACAACATCCTGCGCATGGCCCGGGCCACCTGGGCCGAGCAGTTGCACAACTGGACCCAGACCATCGCCGCCCTGGCGCCGCTGGCCGAGCGCGGCGAACTGCCGGCGCAAGACTGGCAACGCCTGGCCAATGCCTATGTGCAGCGCCTGGACGAAGCACCGCTGCAGCAATTGCTCAAGCAAGCACCCTCGCCCGAGATCGCCCGCCAGACCCGCCTGGCCATGACCAACCGGGCGATCGCCATGGGCCATGCTGGGCTGGCCCAGCGCTGGCTGCAGTCGCTGCCGGAACAGGACCTGCAAGACCCCGCCAGTCGCCAGCAACTCTGGGAGCTGGCTCGCCAGGGTGATGATGCCGAGCTGGTCCGGCGCCTGAGCAACGACTTACAGCGGCCCTGCCTGGAAACCACCGACTGGCTCTCGCGCCACGACCCCCAGGCGGCCCGCGCCCAGTTCAAAGGCTGCCGCGCCGATGAAGACCGCAAAGCCTGGCTGGTGCTCGAACAACGCCTGCACGGCGCCAGTGACGAGGCCCTTACCGGGCCGATGTGGGAGCGTCTGTACCTTCAGAGCGGCGACCTGCAGGCCCTTGAGCAAGCAAGTTTCCTGCAGCTCAAGCAAGGCCGCGACGCCCATGTGCGGCAGTTGCTCGAACAGGCCTATGACCGCCATCAGGGCCGCCTGCCACAACCTTTGCTGCAACGCCTGGCCGGGCTCTACAGCCAGGCCGACGCACCGCTGGACAGCCGGCGCATGAGTGGCCTGCTCCCGCGGATCGACGCGGCCAATCGCGCCCTGCTGCTGGCGCGCCTGGCCGAAAGCGGCCAATGTGATGCCGTTCGCCAGGCAATTCCCGCCACCCCCACCGAGGTCGGCCAACTGCGCGCCCTGGGCCGCTGCGCCATGCCCGAGCGTCCCGGTGAAGCGGTGGTCTATTACCAGGCAGCCGAGGGCCTGGGCGATACGGGCAGCCGCCTGCCGCTGGCCTATGCCCTGGAAGCCTCAGGCGACTCCTATGCCGCGCAACCGCTGTGGAAGAGCCTGGCCGACAGCGAGTGGACCAACAACGCCCGCCTCACCGCCGCGCGCAGCGCCCTTAACGCCGACAATCCGTACCTGGCCGAAGAGTACTGGAAAAAGGCGCAGCACCTGAGCGCCGATGACTGGGCCCTGGGTGCGGCCATCGCCCAGCGCAATAGCCAGATCAGCGAAGCCATGAACTTCCAGCGCGAGGCCCTCAAGCACCAACCCCGCGCCGACCATTACTACGCCGCTGCAGTGACGGCCGCCCAGTATGGCGACCTGACACAAAGTACCGCCTGGTTGGCCGAAGCGGTGCGCAGGGCGCCGGATCAGCCGCGCTACCGCGCCGACTACGGCATGCGCCTGGCCGGTTCGCAGGAGGCAGCCACCCGCGCCCGTTCGATTCCCCACCTTGAACGCGCCACCCACGACTTCCCCGAGGATTACCGCCTGGGCGAAACCCTGGCCTGGCGTTATGCCGAGGATGAGAACAGCGCAGCGGCGCGCAAGGAGCTGCGCCGGGTACTGGATGTCGAGCAGGACCTGGTCGACGGAGATGACCAGTTCGGCAGCCTGGAGGCGCGCAAGTACCGCCAGCGCCGCGCCCACGAGGCCTTGTCGCGGCGTGACAGCTTCACCCTGGCCAGCACCTGGTCGCCGGCCGGGGTGTCGACCAACGACAACTTCCGCGACGAGCGCAAGGATCGCCGCGCCGCCTCGCAGAACGTGCAACTGGCGATGTGGGACCACGCCCTGGGTGAAGAACCGAGCCGCAATGGCAGCACCTTTTCGGTCTATGGCCGGGTGCTGTTTGGCGGCAGTGGCCGCAACGACTACGCGCAAAGCATGGGCACAGGTGTCGGCTTGCGCTACAAGCCATTGGGCACCAGCAACCTGAACCTGTACACCGAGCTGTATCACCAGCGCCAGATCGACGACGCCCACTACGGTGGCTTGAGCCTGGGCCAGTTGCTCAGCCCCAGTAAAGTTGGCGACAACTATGGCGACCTGCGCGGCCACGCCGAGTCGAGCAACGATTTGCTGCTGCGCGCTACCGCCTCCTATCTTGATCAAGGCAAATGGCGCAACGACTGGCGGGTTGATGAAGACGAGTGGGACGAGCGCTTCCTCTACCTCGACGCCGCCTGGTGGACCCGCGCCGGCGATCACCAGTGGCTGTCGCGCTACCAGCGCGGGCATACCTGGAAGCTGTCCGGCAACTCGCCGCAAACCCTGATGCCTTACGGGTTTTTCGAGTTCTCAAGCCAGGACCCGAGCAACGACTGGCGCCAGGACCTGCGCACCGGCCTGGGCCTGCGCTGGCAGTGGTGGTTCGACGACGACCGCTACAACGCTTATCGCGGTTCGCTGAAAGTACGTGCCGAATACCAGCAGTCGCTGGGCGGCAATCTTTATGAACACGCCAATGGTGTGTTGCTGGGTGCGGAGTTGAACTTCTGATGCGCCGCTTGATCGCTGTGATGCTTTTACTTCTGAGCCTGCCGGCAACGGCCGATGAACGCCTGTTCTATCAGCCCCTGAACCGTGACGCGCAACTGAGCCAGGCGCAATGGCAGGCGCTGTGGCAAGCCACCCGCGCCCAGGGCGGAAAAGCCCTGATCGTGCAATGGACCGCCTACGGCGACAGCGACTTCGGTGGCGCCCGGGGCTGGCTGGCCAACAGCCTGCGCCTGGCTCACGAACAAGGCCTGCAACTGGTGCTGGGGCTGCACATGGATGCCGCCTACTACCAACGCATCGACGAGTTGGACGGTACCGGCCTTGCCGCCTACTGGAAAGCGCAGCTCGGCAATTCCCTGG
Source organism: Pseudomonas rubra (assembly GCF_028656935.1). Classification (GTDB taxonomy): domain Bacteria; phylum Pseudomonadota; class Gammaproteobacteria; order Pseudomonadales; family Pseudomonadaceae; genus Aquipseudomonas; species Aquipseudomonas rubra. The sequence continues at coordinate 14,811 of NZ_JAMDGZ010000006.1, read as the reverse complement.
CCCAGCAACGCAAGCTGCGCCAGGACTGGCAATTGCCAGTGGCCGGCTGGTACCTGCCGATGGAACTCGATGACCTGCACTTTCACAGTGCCGACCGCCGCCAGGCGCTGTATACCCAGTTGCAAGATTTCAACCGCCGCCTGGATGCGCCCTTGCACCTGAGCGCCTTCAGCGCCGGACGCCTGAGCCCGGCCGTCAATGCCCGCTGGCTGGAGCAACTGGCCAGCCTCAAGCTGCAGGTCTGGTGGCAGGACGGTGCCGGTACCGCCCGCCTGACCCCGCTGGTGCGCCAAAGCTACCTCGACGCCCTGCCCTGCAGTATTGGCATCGTCAACGAAGCCTTTCGCCAGACCAGCGCCGCCGACCAGCCCTTCACGGCAATGCCAGCGCCGCCCGCTGCCGGCGACGATTGTCATGCGCGGGCGATTTTCTCCCTGCGCTATCGCCCCTGGGCCCAGGGAGTATTGCCCCTGGCAGGTCACTGAAACCGTCCTATCGAGCAAGCAGGGGTGCCATGTACAAAACCATCGAACAGCAGGTGCGCCGGCACATCGCACCGCCTGAACTGCGCCAGGAGTTTCGCCAGCACGACTTCGAGCACCTCAAGTCGTTTTGCATACTGGTGTTTGCGGTCAGCCTTGGGATCTGGATTCTCTTCGACCTGATCGTCAGCTTTCAGGGCCACCAGGGCTTCACCTACCTCTCGGCGCTGTTCATTGCGGTGATGGGCATGCTCACCGTCATCCTGGGCTTTGTGCAAAAAGCCGCCCATTTCGATGTGCTCAACCTGATTTTCATCGCCGTGATCACCCTGGCCGTGCGCCTGGTGATCGACGGCCTGCCGCAAGAGCTACGCCCGGCCTGGATGGTGCTCGGCGCCTCCAGCCTGCTCTACAGCGTGTCGGTGTTGCCGGTGCGGCGCTGGTCGTTCTTTGCCACGATGCTGGTTATCTGGATCAACCTGAACCCTTACCAGGTGCCGGACGTGCACCTGTTCGAGCTGCGCGGCAGCCTGTTCTTGTGCTACGCGGTGTTTCTCAACGGCCTGACCCTGTACACCTACCTGAAGATGCGCCAGGCCAAGCTGCACAACTTCTACATGGCCAAGCTGCTGCTGGAGCAAGCCTACGTCGATGCCCTGACCGACATCCCCAACCGCCGCGCGTTCATGGCCACGGCGCAAAAGCGCTTGCAGGACGACTCGCCCGGCGCACGCTACCTGGCGATGCTCGACATCGACAACTTCAAGAAGGTCAACGACCAGTTCGGCCACGACATTGGTGATGTGGTGCTCAAGCGCATCGCCGGCAACATCAGGGCGTCAATGGCCGAGTTCGAGTACGCACGGCTGGGTGGCGAAGAGTTTGTGATCTATCTGTGGGGCCCGGACGAGGCCGACATCACCCAACGCGTCGACGCCCTGTGCCGGCGGGTGCGCGAAGACGTGGCCCAGCACCCGGTGACCGTCAGCATTGGCCTGGCGCAGATCCAGCGCCAAGACAGCCTGAACCACGCCCTGGTCAAGGCCGACGAGGCACTGTACGAAGCCAAGCGCAGCGGCAAGGACCGCTATGTGCTGTGGCAGGGCAAGCCCCTGTAACGGCTTGCACCAAGGCTGACAACGCCGATCACACAGGCCATGGCCTGTTAGAGCGGTGTTGTCAGCCTGGGTGCATGGCGGGAGTGCTTGTCGAGGCTGAAAACCGACGGTCAGAATTAGCTCAGGCCGCCAAAGCGCTTGTGGAAGCTTTCTGCGGCATCCGGCAGCGGTCCATCGGCCGTTTCCATGGCGCTTTCCAGCCATTGCTCGGCCGCCGTGACGATCAATCGATAGAGGTTGCGGCACAGCTGCCGGGCCGCGCGCCCTTCCCAATCCCCCGGCAGCAGTTCGTCAGGCAGTTGCGGGTCGCGCAGCAACAGCTTGCGGTACTCGTGAATCAACAGGATACGGGCCAGAAAACAGGCCTGGGGATCGAGCACAGGCTGCTCGCGCAGGCTCTGCCAGAGGGGGCGGAACAGCTGGATGAACTCGCTGTACTGCGCCGCCAGCGCCTCCAGGTTCCAGCTTTCGCGCACTTGCAGGCGCAATGCCTGCGAGGCCAGGACCTCTTCGGCGGTGGTCTGGAAGACGATGGTGTCGTCCTGGGCCCCCAGCTCCAGCAAGGTGGCATTGACGTCGCCGCGATCAAAGCGTGGCGAGGCCAGTAGCATCGGTGCCAGCGCAGCAAACCCCTGCCATTCGAGCTCTTCGCGAACCTGCTTGCGCTTGTCGGCGCTCAGTTGGCTGAGCATTGCCAGGCACCAGGAGCCATCCCAGGCCGGCAGGTTGGCGCTGTAGACACGCTTGAAGGCCTTGTCGAAACGTCGCCGGCCGGTACCGGTCAGGCTGTAGTAGCTGCGCCGGCCGACCTTTTCCGCGCTCAGCCAGTTTTCCTTGGTCAGGCGAAAGATCGAAGTCCGGATCAACCGCTCGTTGATCCCCATGGGTTCGAGCAACTGAATCAGGCTGCCCAGCCACACCGTGCCGCCATGGGGTTCGATGGCATCGCCGTACAGGGTAATGATCAACGAGCTGGCGCGGATGGGTGTCTGCTGCTGAAAACGGCTGATCAGGTGGTTGAGCGGTGTCAGCTGCGACATAGGCGGTCCATCGAAAAGTTGAAATATACCCCGGCGACCCAGGTGAGTGGAGAAAATTTAAGACACGCATTATCAACTTTATAGCTATATTTGCGTATCACATTAAACCTACCACTCACCTGCAGCCAAAGGCACACGCCATGCACTACCAGCACATCCTGTTTTCCATCGACGCCGGCATCGCCCAGCTCAGCCTCAACCGCCCCGCGCAACTGAACAGCTTCACCGGCCCCATGCACGAAGAAGTCCAGCAGGCGCTGGGCCAGGTTCGCCAGGATGACAGCGCGCGGGTGTTGCTGCTGCGCGCCGAAGGTCGTGGCTTCTGTGCCGGCCAGGACCTGGCCGACAGCAGCGTGGTGCCCGGCGCCGAGGCACCTGATCTGGGCCTGGCCATCGAGCGCTACTACAACCCGCTGGTGCGCAGCCTGCGCGACCTGCCGATCCCGGTCATCTGCGCGGTCAACGGTGTTGCCGCCGGGGCTGGCGCCAATATCGCACTGGCCTGCGACCTGGTCCTGGCCGCGCGTTCGGCAAACTTCATCCAGGCCTTTTGCAAGATCGGCCTGATCCCCGACTCCGGTGGCACCTATGCCCTGCCGCGCCTGGTCGGCATGGCCCGGGCCAAGGCCCTGGCCCTGCTTGGCGAGCGACTGAGCGCCGAACAAGCCGAACAGTGGGGGTTGATCTATCGCTGTGTCGAGGACAACGAACTGCATGACCAGGCCATGCTCCTGGCCCGCCACCTGGCCAATCAGCCCACCTACGGCCTGGGCCTGATCAAGCGCAGCCTGCACGCCAGCCTGGACAACAGCTTCGAGGAGCAACTGAGCCTTGAGCTCGACCTGCAACGCCAGGCCGGGCGCAGCGAGGATTACCGCGAGGGGATCAGCGCTTTCATGGCCAAGCGCAGCGCCCAGTTCAAGGGGCGCTGAAGCACGGTTGGGGAGCGGAGTGGCGCTTTCACGGGGCAAGCCCGCTCCTACCCTCCACCGATACGATACACGTATCTGTATTTGATATTTATTGATGTATCGCATATAAATATCTCCAGCCTCAAAGCCCCCTTCATAAAAGGCTGGAGAACCCCATGTACGCACAACTGGTTGAAACCGGCGTCAAGCGCCTCAAGACCGAAGATGAGATGTCTGCGCAAGAGCGCGACTTCCAGCAACGCATCGACGCCGAGATCAAGATCGAAGCCAAGAACTGGATGCCCGACGCCTACCGCCAGACCCTGATCCGGCAGATCTCGCAACACGCACACTCGGAAATCGTCGGCATGCTGCCCGAGGGCAACTGGGTCACCCGCGCCCCGACCCTCAAGCGCAAGCTGCAACTGATGGCCAAGATCCAGGACGAAGCCGGCCACGGCCTGTACCTGTACAGCGCCATGGAAACCCTGGGCGCCGACCGCGACAGCGAAATCGCCAAACTGCACAGCGGCAAGGCCAAGTACTCGAGCATCTTCAACTACCCGACCCTGACCTGGGCCGACGTCGGTGCGGTGGGCTGGCTGGTGGACGGCGCGGCGATCGTCAACCAGGTGGTGCTGCAACGCACCAGCTACGGCCCTTACTCGCGGGCGATGATCCGCATCTGCAAGGAAGAGAGTTTCCACCAGCGCCAGGGCTACGAAATGCTCCTGACCATGATGCGCCACGGTACCCAGGTGCAGAAGGACATGGTCCAGGACGCCATCAACCGCCTGTGGTGGCCATCCTTGATGATGTTCGGCCCAAGCGATGAACACTCGCCCAACAGCGCCCAGTCCATGGCCTGGAAAATCAAGCGCCAGAGCAACGACGAACTGCGCCAGCGCTTCATCGACCAGACCATCCCGCAACTCCAGGTGCTCGGTTGCAGTGTCCCTGACCCGGCCTTGCAGTGGAACGCCGAGCGCGGCCATTACGACTTCGGTGAGATCCAGTGGGAGGAGTTCTACCAGGTGCTCAAGGGCAACGGCCCGTGCAACCAGGAACGCGTCGCCACCCGCCGCCAGGCCATCGAGGACGGTGCCTGGGTACGCGCCGCCGCCGTCGCCCACGCGCGCAAAAAACACCTCAAGAACGTCGCCTGACCGGAGAACCCGTCATGTCCGAATGGACCCTTTACGAAGTGTTCGTGCGCAGCAAGCACGGCCTGAACCACAAGCATGTCGGTAGCGTCCACGCCGCCGACGCGACCATGGCGATCGAGAACGCCCGCGAGCTGTACACCCGGCGCAACGAAGGGGTCAGCCTCTGGGTCGTGCCCTCGGCGCTGATCATCGCCTCGTCCCCGGACGAAAAAGAGCCGCTGTTCGACCCGTCCCACGACAAAGTCTACCGCCACGCCAGCTTCTATGAGCTGCCGCCAGAAGTGGGGCATATGTAATGCACCAGCCACTGATCCCCTTCCTCTTGCGCCTGGGCGACAGCGCCATGGTCCAGGGCCAGCGCCTGTGCGAATGGTGTGGCCATGCGCCGGCGCTGGAAGAAGAACTGGCGCTGATGAACGTCGGCCTCGACCTGGTCGGCCAGGCCCGCAACTGGCTGGAATACGCCGCAGAGCTTGCCGATGACGGCCGCGATGCCGATCACCTGGTGTTTCGCCGCGACCAGCGCGACTACCGCAACCTGCTCTTGGTCGAGCAACCCAATGGCGATTTCGCCGTGACCATGCTCAAGCAATTTCTCTACGACGCCTGGCATTTCCAGGTACTGGAGCATCTGAGCCAGTCGCTTGACCCACGTATCCAGGGCATTGCCGCCAAGGCGCTGAAGGAAGTCACCTACCACCTGCGCCGCTCCAGCGAGTGGATCGAGCGCCTGGGCGATGGCACTGAAGAAAGCCACCAACGCATGCTTGCCGCCATCCCTCAGGTGTGGCGCTTCACCGTCGAACTGCTCGACAGCGACGCCCTTGAGCAAGGCCTGTTCGAGGCCGGCATCATCGGCGATCCACAAGCCATCGCCGCGGCCTGGCAGCAACAGGTCGCCGCCACCTTCGCCAGCGCCACCCTGCCCTTGCCGCCAGCGGCCAGCCCGTTCTACCTGGACAGCCGCCGCGGTGTGCACAGCGAACACCTGGGCCTGCTGCTGGCCGAAATGCAGTTCCTGCCGCGAGCCTACCCTGATGCCACTTGGTGAGCTGATTGTCAGCGATGGCGGCGCCCGGGATCTGCGCAGCGATGACCTGGGCCTGGCCTGGAACATCCTGGACCAGGTCATGGACCCGGAGGTACCGGTGCTCAGCGTCGTGGAGCTTGGGATCGTGCGTGACCTGAACTGGCACGCCGGCCACCTTCAGGTGGTGCTCACCCCCACCTACTCCGGCTGCCCGGCCACCGAGGTGATCGAGCAGGACATCTGCCAGGCCCTGGAAGCTGCAGGCTTTGTCAGCCCACGGCTCAAGCGTCAGCTGCATCCGGCCTGGACCACCGACTGGATCAGCGACAGCGGCCGCCAACGCCTGCAGGCCTATGGCATCGCCGCGCCGCAAGGCAGCGCCAGCAAGCGCAGCCTGCTCGGAGAAAGCCCGCAGGTGTGTTGCCCGCAGTGCGCCAGCAGCCACACCGAGCTGCTCAGCCAGTTCGGTTCCACCGCTTGCAAGGCGCTGTACCGCTGCTGCGACTGTCGTGAACCCTTCGACTATTTCAAATGCATCTGAGCGCCCTTTACCGCGCCTGATCGAGAGTGACCATGAGCCAGTTCCATAGCCTGACCGTCAAGCAAGTCCGCCCTGAAACCCGCGACGCCGTCTCGATCCTGTTCGAGGTGCCGGTTGACCTGCGCGATCAGTTTCGCTTTGTCCAAGGCCAGTACCTGGTAATGCGCACGCACCTGGACGATGAAGAAGTACGCCGCTCCTATTCGATCTGCACCGGGGTCGACGATGACGAGTTGCGGGTGGCGGTCAAACGCGTTGCCGGTGGCCGCTTCTCGGCGTTTGCCAACGATGTTCTGGCGGCCGGTGACCGGCTCGAGGTCATGCCGCCGGCTGGCCGCTTCAATGTTCCGCTCGACCCGGCACGCCACGGCAACTACCTGGCAGTGGCGGCCGGCAGTGGTATCACGCCGATCCTGTCGATCATCAAGACCACCCTGGAGCACGAGCCGCACAGCCGCTTCACCCTGCTCTATGGCAACCGCGCCAGTACCTCGGCGCTGTTTCGCGAACAGCTTGAAGACCTGAAGAACCGCTACCTGCAGCGCCTCAACCTGATCTTTGTGTTCAGCCGTGAACAACAGGACATCGACCTGTACAACGGCCGCATCGATGGCGACAAATGCCAGCTGCTGTTCAGCCGCTGGGTGGACGCGCCGCGCCTGGAGGCCGCCTTTATCTGCGGGCCGCAGAGCATGACTGAGATGGTCCGCGACAGCCTCAAGGCCAATGGCCTTGCACCTGAGCGCATCCATTTCGAGCTGTTCGCCGCCGCCGGCAATCAACAGCGCCGCCAGCAACGCGAAGCCGCCCGGGAGCAAGACCTGCAAAGTAGCCAGGTCACCGTGATCAGCGATGGCCGGGCCCTGGCGTTCGACCTGCCGCGCAATACCCTGAGCGTACTGGACGCCGGCAACGCCATCGGCGCCGAACTGCCCTACTCGTGCAAGGCGGGGGTGTGTTCGACCTGCAAGTGCAAGGTCATCGAGGGCGAAGTGGAAATGGACAGCAACCATGCCCTGGAAGACTACGAAGTGGCCGCCGGCTACGTGTTGTCGTGCCAGAGCTATCCGCTGAGCGCCAAGGTGGTGCTGGACTTCGACCAGTTGTAAAGGCAGCGCTTCCTGCCGTCAGCCTCGCGGCAACCTGATCTTGAACTGCGCCCCGCCCAGCGCCGACTGCCCCACCGTCAGCGTGCCGCCCTGGCCTTCGATGGCCCGGCGGCTGATCGCAAGGCCCAGGCCGAAGCCGCCCGTGGTGCGGTCGCGGCTGCGGTCCAGGCGGTAGAACGGCTGGAAGATCAGTTCGCGCTGGTCGTGGGGAATGCCGATGCCGTCGTCTTCCACGGTGAGCAGGCAGTGGCCCTGGGGGTCCAGGCTCAAGCGCAGGAGGATCTGCCCATCGCAGTAGCGCATGGCATTGCGCACCAGGTTCTGCAAGGCCCGGGCGGTCAGCCGGGGGTCGAGGATAAAGCGCGGCAGGTGCTCGTCGGCGCGCACCTGCCATTCAATACCGTGGCCATCAAGCTCCTCGGCAAAGCTGCCAAGGATACTGTCGACCAGCTCCAGCAATGACACCTCGACCCGCTCGCGGGCCTGATCGGCATTCTGCAGACGGCTGTAGGACAACAGTTCAAGCACCAGTTCGTCCAGCTCGCGCACATGGCCAACCAGTTGCAGCAAGCGCTTGCGGCAGTCTGGCGGCACTTCGTCGAACAGCAGCACCAGGCCAAAATCCAGGCGCGTCAGCGGCGTGCGCAACTCGTGGGACACGGCATTGAGCAGTTCACGCTGCTGAGTCAGCAGGCGCTCGACGTCCTGGGCCATGGTATCGAAGACCTGGGCCAGTTCGCCGATGTTCGAGCGCGGCGGTATTTGCGTGCGCTCCGACAACTGCCCCTGGCCCAGGCGCCGGGCGGTTTCCTTGAGCCGCTCAAGATCTCGCCAGTGCGGCCAGACCCAGAACAGCAGGCAGCCGAGCAAGGCCGCACCAATCAATACCGTCACCCCCCAGGACAACAGGCTGATGTCCATCGGGTCAGGCGGGGTGGTCAGCGCCACCAGCCAGGTGTCGTCCAGCGGCGCCAATGCGGTTTCGTAGTAGCCCCAGTCGCCCAGGCGCACCACGTTCAGACCGGCCTTGAGGCGATCACGTTCTTCATAACTCAGGCCGATCTGGTCCTGGCGGCGCAACTCGATGTGCAGCGGGGCAAACTCCGCCGCCAGTTCATTGGCCTTGGCCGGCCATTCACTGGGCGGCAGCGCTTCGAACTGCTTGACGATCAGCCGTTGCACGCCCCGCGCCTGGTCCAGGTTGTAGGCGACAAAGCGCTGGTGGAACGCCGCGACAATGGCATCGGGGATCAGGAAGATCGCCCCGGCGTAGGCGACGATGGTGATCAGGTACAAACGGATGAGGATCTTCAGCATGAGCCGCTAGAACTCCCACTCAACCCGGCTGAACAGGTAACCCTTGCCCCACACGGTCTTGATCTTGCGCGCCTCGCCTGCGCTGTCGTCGAACTTGCGCCGCAACTTGGAGATGGCCACATCCACCGAGCGGTCGGTGCCGTTGAACTCGATGCCGCGCAGTTGCTGCAGGATCCGGTCGCGGCTGAGCACCACCCCGGCGTTGCGCGCCAGCACCACCAGCAGGTTGAACTCGCCGCTGGACAGCTCCACCGGTTGTTCGCGCCAGAACACGTTGCGCTCGGCCAGATCGATGCGCAGGCCGCCGACCACGATCAGCTCGCTGTCAAGGCGCGGCTCGTTGATGCAACTGCGGCGCAGCAAGGTACGCACCCGGGCCAGCAGCACCCGTGGCTCACAGGGTTTGGTCACGTAGTCGTCGGCGCCCATCTCCAGGCCCAGCACCTGGTCGTGGCTGTCGTCGCGTGCGGTCAGCATCAGGATCGGCAGGGCCTGGGATTCGGCACGCAACAAGCGGCACACCTGCAAGCCATCGAGGCCCGGCAGCATCAGGTCGAGGATCACCAGGTCCGGCTTGCTGCGCCGGGCTTCGGCCATCACGTGATCGCCACGGGCAATCACGCTGACGCAGAAGTCATTGCGTTGCAGGTAGCTTGCGATCAGTTCGGACAGGGCGCAGTCGTCTTCGACCAGGAGAATGTTGGGCATGGGCAGTTTGACAGGCTGGGAAAGTCAGGCAGGATATAAGAGCTCACGCATTGGCTGGGAAAAGCTTCACACTTTTTTACACATGGCCTACACAGCTTAACTGTTGCCCGTCGGTCGCCTGCCTTAGCATTGCCGGGTCATTTTCGGAAGATCCGCATGTCCAGTTCAAGTCCCGCCCGTCTGCGCGCCCTGCTGCCGCTGTTTCTGATCACCTTTGCCCTGAGTGCCTGCGACGATAAATCGCCGGCCGAAGAGAAGGCTCCGCCGAGCGCAGTGCGGGTCGAGACCGTGCGCGTGCAGCCGCTGGCGATCACCACCGAACTCAATGGCCGCATCCTCGCCCCGCGCACCGCCGAGGTACGCGCGAGGGTCGCCGGCGTGGTGCTCAAGCGGGTGTACCGTGAAGGCAGCGACGTCAAACAGGGTGATGTGCTGTTTCGCATCGACCCGGCGCCGTTCCAGGCCGACTATGACAGTGCCCGCGCAAGCCTGGCCCGCGCCGAAGCCACGCTGTTCCAGGCCCGTCTGCAAGACCAGCGCTACCGCGAGCTGATCGGCATCAATGCGATCAGCCGCCAGGAGCATGACAACGCCCGTGCCGCCTTTCTGCAAGCTGACGCCGATGTAGCCGCAGCCAAGGCTGCGCTCGAGCGTGCCAAGCTCAACCTCGGCTACGCCACCGTCACTGCGCCGATTTCCGGGCGCATCGGCCGTGCCCTGGTCACCGAAGGCGCCCTGGTGGGGCAGAACGAAAGCACGCCGCTGGCAACCATCCAGCAGCTCGACCCGATCCACGCCGACGTCACCCAGTCGACCCGCGAGCTCAATGCCCTGCGCCGCGCCTTGCGCGCCGGCGAGTTGCAACAGGTCGGCCAGGACCAGGCCAGCGCCACCCTGATCCAGGATGACGGCACGCCTTACCCACTGCCGGGCAAACTGCTGTTCTCGGACATCAGCGTTGACCCCAGCACCGGGCAGATCACCCTGCGCAGCGAATTCCCCAACCCGGACCTTGACCTGTTGCCGGGCAGTTTCATCCGCGTGCGCCTGGAGCAGGCGGTCAAGCAGCAAGGCATCAGCGTGCCGCAACGGGCCATCGTGCGTGACAGCGCCGGTAACCCGAAGGTCATGCTGGTGGATGCCGAGCAGCGTGTCAGCGAACGCACGGTAGTGCTGGGTAGCGTTCAGAACGACCGCTGGATCGTCAGCCAGGGCCTTGCTCCCGGCGACCGGGTAGTGGTCGAAGGCCTGCAGCACATCAGCCCAGGCGACCAGGTAGAGGTCGACAATGCGGGCAAGAGCGCCCTCCCCATCGTTCAGTCCACCGGCCAGTGAGGGCCTGATTCATGCCGCAATTTTTCATTGACCGCCCGATCTTCGCTTGGGTGGTCGCCTTGTTCATCCTGCTTGCCGGCGCCCTGGCCATCCCGCAACTGCCGGTGGCCCAGTACCCCGACGTAGCGCCGCCGCAGGTGGAAATCTACGCCGTGTACCCGGGCGCCTCGGCGCAGACCATCGACGACAGCGTGGTCAGCCTGATCGAGGAAGAGCTCAACGGTGCCGACAACCTACTCTACTTCAGCTCGCAGAGCAGCCTGGGCAGCGCCACCGTCACCGCCACCTTCGAGCCGGGCACCAACCCGGACCTGGCCCAGGTCGATGTGCAGAACCGCCTGAAAGTGGTCGAGTCGCGCCTGCCGCGCCCGGTCACCCAGCAAGGCCTGCAGGTGGAGAAAGTCTCCACCGGCTTCCTGCTGATGGTAACCCTCACCGCCATGGACGGCAGCCTCGACGAAGTCACCCTGAGCGATTTTCTCGCCCGTAACGTGATGAACGAGATCCGCCGCCTCAAGGGTGTCGGCAAGGCGCAGTTGTATGGCTCGGAACGGGCCATGCGCATCTGGATCGACCCGGCCAAGCTGATCGGTTTCAACCTCACCCCGGATGACGTCAACGAGGCCATTGCTGCGCAGAACGCCCAGGTGGCGCCGGGCAGCATCGGCGATCTGCCGGGCACCGGCAGCCAGGAAATCACCGCCAACGTAGTGATCAAGGGCCAGCTCAGCACCGTCCAGGAGTTCCAGGACATCGTCCTGCGCGCCAACCCCGATGGCTCGACCGTGACCGTCGGCGATGTCGCCCGGGTCGAGATCGGCAGCCAGGAATACCAGTACGGCACGCGCCTCAACGGCAAGCCCACCAGTGCCTTCAGCGTCCAGCTGTCGCCCGGTGCCAATGCCATGGAGACCGCGACCCTGGTCCAGGCCAAGCTCAACGAGCTGTCGCGCTACCTGCCGCCGGGCGCCAAGTTCGACATCCCCTACGACACCTCGCCGTTCGTCAAGGTCTCGATCCAGCAGGTGATCACCACCCTGCTCGAAGCCATGGCCCTGGTGTTCGCGGTGATGTTCCTGTTCCTGCAGAACATCCGCTACACCCTGATCCCGACCCTGGTGGTGCCGGTGGCGCTGATGGGCACCTTCGCAGTGATGCTGTCGCTGGGTTTCTCGGTCAACGTGCTGACCCTGTTCGGCATGGTCCTGGCCATCGGCATCCTGGTCGATGACGCCATCGTCGTGGTCGAGAACGTCGAGCGGATCATGAGCGAGGAAGGCCTGGAGCCGCGAGAGGCGACGAAAAAGGCCATGAGCCAGATCAGCGGCGCAATCGTCGGCATCACCGTGGTGCTGGTCGCGGTGTTCCTGCCGATGGCCTTCATGCAAGGCTCGGTGGGGGTGATCTACCAGCAGTTCTCGGTGTCGATGGCGGTGTCGATCCTGTTCTCGGCGTTCCTCGCCCTGAGCTTGACCCCGGCCCTCTGCGCGACCTTGCTCAAGCCGATCGCCCAGGGCTCGCACCAAGAAAAAGCCGGTTTCTTTGGCTGGTTCAACCGCCGCTTCGAAAGCCTGACCAATGGATACCAGCGCTGGGTGATCCAGGCGCTCAAGCGCAGCGGTCGCTACTTGCTGGTCTACGTGGTGCTGGTGGCCGGGCTGGTATACGGCTTCAGCCAACTGCCCTCCTCGTTCCTGCCCACCGAAGACCAGGGCTACACCATTACCGACATCCAGTTGCCGCCAGGGGCCAGCCGCGCCCGCACCGAACAAGTGGCGGCGCAGATCGAGGCGCATAACGCCAGCGAACCCGGCGTGGGCAACAGCACCCTGATTCTTGGCTTCAGCTTCTCCGGCAACGGCCAGAACGCAGCCTTGGCCTTCACCACCCTCAAGGACTGGTCCGAGCGCGGTAGCGATGACAGTGCACAGTCAATTGCCGACCGTGCCAACGCCGCCTTCAGCCAGCTCAAGGACGCCATTGCCTATTCGATTCTGCCACCACCGGTGGATGGCCTGGGCACCTCCAGCGGCTTCGAGTTCCGCCTGCAGGACCGTGGCGGTCTGGGCCATGCCGGGCTGATGGCCGCGCGTGACCAGTTGCTGGCCGCTGCCGAAAAGAGCCCGGTGCTGGTCAACGTGCGCGAAAGCGCCCTGGCCGAAAGCCCGCAGGTGCAGTTGGAAGTCGACCGCAAACAGGCCAACGCCCTGGGCGTGTCGTTTGCCGATATCGGCAATGTGCTCAATACCGCCGTGGGCTCCAACTACGTCAACGACTTCCCCAACCAGGGGCGTATGCAACGGGTGGTGGTACAAGCCGAAGGCGATCAGCGCAGCCAGGTTGACGACCTGCTGAAGATCCACGTGCGCAACAGCAGCGGCAAGATGGTGCCCCTGTCGGCGTTCGTCCAGGCCAAGTGGATCAGCGGCCCCGTGCAACTGACCCGCTACAACGGCTACCCGGCCATTGCCGTGTCGGGCGAGCCGGCGCCGGGCTACAGCTCCGGTGAGGCGATGAACGAAGTCCAGCGCCTGGTCGACCAGTTGCCACTGGGAATGGGCCTGGAATGGACCGGCCTGTCGCTGCAGGAGCGCCTGTCCGGCGCCCAGGCACCGATCCTCATGGGCCTCTCGCTGCTGGTGGTGTTCCTTTGCCTGGCGGCGTTGTATGAGAGCTGGTCGATCCCGACCTCGGTGCTGCTGGTGGTGCCACTGGGCGTGCTCGGCGCGGTGATTGCGGTGAGCCTGCGCGGCATGCCCAACGATGTGTTCTTCAAGGTCGGCCTGATCACCCTGATCGGTCTGTCGGCGAAGAACGCCATCCTGATCATCGAGTTCGCCAAGAGCCTGGTCGATGAAGGCCATGACCTGGTCGATGCTACCGTCCAGGCCGCGCGCCTGCGCTTGCGTCCGATCGTCATGACCTCGCTGGCGTTCATCCTCGGCGTGGTGCCACTGGCCATTGCCAGCGGCGCCAGTTCCGCCAGCCAGCAGGCAATCGGCACCGGGGTGATTGGCGGCATGCTCAGCGCTACCCTGGCGGTGGTGTTCGTACCGGTGTTCTTCGTCGTGGTGATGCGCCTGACCGGCAAGCGCCGGGCCAAGGCCCAGGCCTCTGCGCCGGTCGCCAGCGACAGCTGATCTGGACAGACCGCGGTGTGCATGGGAAGGTGATCGGCTGATACCGCCAGGACCCTGCCCATGCCCGCCGCCTCCGCCCCTTGCTCCATCCTCATCCTCGCCGGCGGTCGCGGCCAGCGCATGGGCGGCCAGGACAAAGGCCTGCTCGACTGGCAGGGCCAGCCGCTGGTTGCCCACATCCACGCCGTGGTGCGCCCGCTGAGCGACGACCTGATCATTTCCTGCAACCGCAACCAGGACCGTTACCGGCCCTATGCCGATCAACTGGTGGGTGATGCCGAAGCGGACTTTCCCGGGCCGCTGGCCGGGGTATTGGCCGCTCTTGCGGTGGCGCGGCATGACTGGCTGCTGGTGCTGGCCTGCGATGCGCCGTTGATCGACCAGGCACTGATCCTTGAGCTGATGAACCTGGCCAATGACCGGCAGGAGCCGGCGATGGTCCGCCAGGGCGGTTACTGGCAGCCGATGTTCAGCCTGATTCCCTGTACCCTGCGCGCTGACTTTCAGCAGGCCTGGGATGAAGGCGACAGAGGCGTGCAACGGACCTTGCGCAAACACCCGGTGCGGGCGCTGGAGTGTGCCGAGGGGGATCGGCGTTTGAGCAATTTCAATACCCCGGATCTGCTGCAACCCTGAGGGCCTCATCGCGGGCTCCCACCGGATGCATGTGCACCGAAACCTGTGGGAGCTGGCCTTGCCAGCGATCGAGCGCGTAGCGATCGCAATCCAGACAACACCTGATGTGCTGACTCTACCGGCCTCATCGCGGTATAGGTACCTGCACATCTCTCGATTGGGCGACGGCGCAAAAGCACAGGACTTGGGATGGGGTGATGCCTACCAGGTGTACGCCGCAAGGCTTGTAGCGCCCTTGAGATCGAGCGCCGCCCTCGCGGCGCATCGCCGGCAAGGCC
>NZ_JAMDGZ010000005.1 GCF_028656935.1 Pseudomonas rubra | reverse complement strand
CTCACAGGCCATGGCACGTTGCAAAAAATGTGGGAGCCGGCCTTGCCGGCGATGCGCCGCGCGGGCGGCGCTCGATCTCAAGAGCACTACAAGCCTTGCGGCGTACACTTGCCAGGCTTTACCCCATCTCAAGTCTTACCTACAAGCGGGCTTGACCCGCGATGCGGTTTGACGATCAATAAAAGCCAGCGCCTGATACAACGCCCGCATCTTCGGCAACTCACACCCCGCAGCCTGCGCCCGGGCCAATGGCTCGGCATAGATCACCGCCAACTCCAGCGGCCGTTGCTGGGCAAAGTCGTGGTACATGCTCGGCCAGTAGTCGGGCATCTTTTGCGTTACTGCAAACAGGTGTTCGGCATAGCCTTGCGGCAGTTCGTGGCCACAGGCGCGCGCACCCTGCACCACTTCGGCCATCAACGCCTGGATCAGTGCGCGACTGTCAGCGTCGGCCATCAGTGCCGTGGTACTGGCCCTGAGCAACACTGACAGACCATTGTAGGGCACATTCCACACCAGCTTCTGCCAACGCGCCTGGGCCAGGTCGGTCATCGCCTGGGAGTCGATGCAGGCCGCATTGAACAGCGCCGCCCCAGCCTCGACAATAGCCTGGCGCTGCGCCTGATCCGCCGCCGGACCACTGTGATAACCCAGATTGACCGCGCCCAGCGATTGATGGCGGATCACCCCCGGTGCTTCGCGGTTGACGCATATAAAGCACAAGCCACCCAACAGGTGCAGGTGATCAGGCAGCCGTGGGCGCAATTGCTCCTCGACACCCAGGCCATTTTGCAGCAACACCACCTTGGCCTGCGGCGCCGCTACCTTGGCGATCAATGGCGCAAGCTCAGCGTTGCTGGTGGTCTTGGCGCCGACCAGCAACCAGTCGCAGGCAGGCATGTCGGCGGCATCGGCGTAGGCCGCAACCTTCATCTGCACCGTGCCATGCACGGCGCTGTCGAGGCGTAAACCATTGAGCTGAACGGCGTCGAACTCGCTGCGCAAGAGGAAGTGCACCTCGAACCCGGCACGTGCGAGCATCAGGCCATAAAAGCCGCCAATGGCCCCGGTTCCGATTACACCGATTCGCGGGCTGCTCGTGTTCATCCTGCTCTCCTCATGCGCTCATTTTTTGTTCAGTTTTTTACACGCAAATCAACCGCTTTAGGATCCTTCACTATACTCATGCGAACAAGGTCAAAAAATCGACACGGAGTCGAGCATGCGTGGCTTCCTGCCCCACCCGGATGATGTTCCGGTTGAACTGGCCCTGCGCCAGTCGCCCAAGCTGTTTCGCCAACGGTTGCACACTATCAGCCTGGGCGGAATCGCCTGCAACCATCCTCGGGCCTACCGCCGAGGCATGGCAGTAGAAATGCTCATCCCCTCCCTTGGCGCCGAGGCCCGTTATCCTGGGTATATCGCCTGGTGCCAGAAGCAGCAGGAGGGCTATCGGGTGGGCATCGCCTTCATCGACGAACAGGCGCTGTTCGGCGCGCGCATGGGTGAACAGGTGTGCCAGATCCAGCACTTCTGCCAGATGCAAACCCAGACCGAAAACGCTGAGACCGATCTCGAAGCCCTCGCCCAGCAATGGGTCAGCCTGCACGCGGGCGAGTTCTCCGAGGCCAGCCTTGAGGCAAGCCATACCAGGGAAATCCTCCTTCAGGGCTAAAAACCCAGTGTCTGCGGGCTTTTCCTTGCAGGAAAGCGACCCCTGCCCATTGTCGAGCCACGGTGTAACGCGCTAAGGTTCGGCTCCCCGCTGCGTACAATTTTCGCTGCTCCGCCGCACGGGGATCGCTGGCGGCCGGCACCCGTGACCTGACGAGTAACACGATGGCTGATTTACCGATCGATGACCTAAACGTTGCCTCCAACGAGACCTTGATCACCCCCGATCAGCTCAAGAAGGAAATCCCCCTCAGCGCTACCGCCCTGCAGACCGTGACTGCCGGCCGCGAAGTGGTGCGCAATATCCTCGACGGCAAGGACCACCGCCTGTTCGTGGTGATCGGCCCCTGCTCGATCCACGACATCAAGGCTGCGCACGAGTACGCCGAGCGCCTGAAGGTGCTGGCGGCAGAAGTGTCCGACACCCTGTACCTGGTCATGCGCGTGTATTTCGAAAAGCCGCGGACCACGGTGGGCTGGAAAGGCCTGATCAACGACCCTTACCTGGACGACTCGTTCAAGATCCAGGACGGCCTGCACATTGGGCGCCAGCTGCTGCTGGACCTGGCGGAAATGGGCCTGCCCACCGCCACCGAAGCCCTCGACCCGATCTCCCCGCAGTACCTGCAGGACCTGATCAGTTGGTCGGCCATCGGCGCCCGTACCACCGAATCCCAGACCCACCGCGAAATGGCCTCGGGCCTGTCCTCGGCAGTCGGCTTCAAGAACGGCACCGACGGCGGCCTGACCGTCGCCATCAACGCATTGCAGTCGGTTTCCAGCCCGCACCGTTTCCTGGGTATCAACCAGGAAGGTGGCGTGTCCATCGTCACCACCAAAGGCAACGCCTACGGTCACGTGGTGCTGCGCGGCGGCAACGGCAAGCCTAACTATGATTCGGTCAGCGTCGCCCTGTGCGAACAGGCCCTGGCCAAGGCCAAGATCAAGCCGAACATCATGGTCGACTGCAGCCACGCCAACTCCAACAAGGACCCGGCCCTGCAGCCGCTGGTGATGGAGAACGTCGCCAACCAGATCCTCGAAGGCAACCAGTCGATCATCGGCCTGATGGTCGAGAGCCACCTGAACTGGGGCTGCCAGTCAATTCCCAAAGACCTCAACGACCTGCAGTACGGTGTGTCCATCACCGACGCCTGCATCGACTGGGAGTCCACCCAGAAGACTCTACGCAGCATGCACGCCAAGCTTAAGGACGTCCTGCCCAAGCGCCAGCGCGATTGACAGGCAGATGCAAAAACGCCGGGCAAATGCCCGGCGTTTTTGTTGGTGTACTCGACGACAGCGCTTGGTGGCTGACCTTCCCGACCTTCAGGCCTTGGTGGAGTGCTTTTGCTGACGTTCCATATAGCGCTCGACGTAGGAGCATGACGGAATCACGGTGTAGCCCATTTCTTCAGCATACTTGAGCGCCTGCTCGGTAAGCGCCGCCGCAATGCCCCGACCGCGCAATGCATTCGGCACGAAGGTACGGTAGATATCCAGGGTCTGCTTGCCCAGATCCATGTAGGTCAGGTAAGCACGATGACCGTCCACATTGGTCTCGAATTGATGACCAGCCTGGTCATGGTGGATGGACAACGCCTCGCTCATCACTACTCCTCGCGGGTCTTGGGCTATGACCCTACCTTACCGATGTTTGTCCGGCGAAGGAACCTCTACGCCACCCCGTGCCCCATTGGACAGCGAGAAGAGCATGGCTGTTCTCTGGCAAATGAGCACGTACAAATAGTAGGCGCCACACGCCCAGATGCTCAAGGTGAGCTGGTCGCAAATTTCACCCACTTGCGGTAAGCGGAGACAGCGGCTAGCAGTGGCCTGAACAGTTGCCGGATGTTGTAGTGCTATGACGATTGATGACACTTTAAGTCACTTTTAGTTCAACAAAATACACACTTGCTACACTTGTTAGCACCCGCGCAAGCGGCGCCTTCACAGTTTTTCTACATCAGGCTGTGTTGGACCCGGGACAGGCGCATTTTTTTGCAGTTCTTGCGCTCTGTCAGTTTACTTACTACAAGTAATGGGTACTATGTACGCCGGCCAGTTTCTCTTTCTTGAGAGATGGCTATTTAATAGAAAGTCCTTGAAGGGGAACACGATGAACAACGTTCTGAAATTTTCTGCTCTGGCTCTGGCCGCAGTTCTGGCTACCGGTTGCAGCAGCGTATCCAAAGAAACCGAAGCTCGTCTGACCGCTACCGAAGACGCAGCTGCTCGTGCACAAGCTCGTGCCGATGAAGCCTATCGCAAAGCTGACGACGCTCTGGCTGCTGCTCAAAAAGCACAACAGACCGCTGACGAAGCTAACGAGCGCGCTCTGCGTATGCTGGACAAAGCCAGCCGCAAGTAATAATCCTTCGGGGTTGTTATTGGAAGCCGACCCACTTGTGGGTCGGCTTTTTTGTTGCCACCGGAAAAGTGCAACAGCAGAAACGACGAGGCCTGCACACTGGCAGGCCTCGGGTATAGCAACTGCAGCTTACTGCATGTCGTAAGGCACGCTGGACACCATCGGTGTCGGGCCACCATTGCCATTGGGCACGGCGATCTCCACCGGCATGCCGTCTTCGGCGGCAACCACGTCGCGGACCATATCCCAGTTCATGCGCAGGTTGTTGGCCAGGTCTTCACGCTTGAGCAAGGCATTGATGACCGCCGTGTGCTTGTCGACCACCGACGGGTCACCCTTGTCGTCCAGCGGTGTGTGCGCTTCGAGATAGACCTTGCCGGCACTCAGACCGAACTTGTACGGCTCGTTGATGATGCGTACCGGCACGCCGACCGGGGCCATCTTGGCCAGCTCCAGCACGTTGTTGTTGAACATGCGGAAGCAACCATGGCTGGTGCGCATGCCGATGCCGAACTTCTTGTTCGAACCGTGGATCAGGTAGCCCGGAACGCCCAGGGTGAACTTGAACGGGCCCAGCGGGTTGTCCGGCCCTGCCGGCACCACGGTCGGAAGGATGTCACCGTCTGCGGCGTGCTCCTTGCGGATCGAGGCCGGTGGTGTCCAGGTCGGGTTCGGCGTCTTGGCCGTGACCTTGGTATTGGCGATCGGCGAGCCCCAGCCTTCGCGGCCGATACCCAGCGGATAGGTGTGCACCACGTTCTGCCCTTTCGGGTAGTAGTACATGCGGTACTCAGCCAGGTTGATGACGATGCCTTCACGCGGACCCGGCGGCAGGATGAAGCGGGTCGGCAGGATGATCTCGGTGCCGGCACCCGGCAGCCACGGGTCGACACCCGGGTTGGCGGCGATCATTTCCAGGTAGCCAAGATCGTTGGCGGTGCCGATGTCGGCAAAGGTGTCTTCGTACTTGGCCTTGATCACCTGGACCTGGCCAATGACATCTTCACCGGGAGGCGGCAGGGGGAACTCCAGCGCAGCAGCGGGACCTGCCGCCAGCAGGGCGGCCAGGGACAGGCAACGGGTGACGGCGGGAAAGCGCGGCAACATCCGGGAAATCCTTCGCTAATTCAATTGAGTCAAGCAGTCGATTGTACACCGCCCCCCGCGTAATCGGGAGATGTCCCGGGCGCAGTTGGCCGTACAAGGGATGAAAGGTTATATCAACAGGTTACAGCTGAGGCCATACCGGCCGCGTACCACGGCGCTGGGCGTCGAGAATCGCCCGGCACAGCGAACACAGGCGACGGTCGCGGTAGAGGCTGCGTTCGGCCTGGGACCAGCGTGGCTGTGCCGGCAACAGGGTGCCACACAGGGTACGGTCGGCCGAACCACCGAGCTCGAGCTGACGGGCAACCAGATGGACACGGATCTCCTGGCAGGCGAACAGGTCGAGCTGTTCGTCAGGCTCGATCAATTGATAGGCATACAGGGACCAGGCGGGACGCGGCATCGGGGGCTCCAAATCGGGGGCGCCACATTAGCCCAAAGCCGGTCACTATAAAAGCGTCAAAGCAGCGGTTTTAGTTGCGGCCAGGCATTTTCCAGCAACCTGGCCTGGGCGCCCTGCCCCGGATGAATGCCATCGTCCTGCATCAGCTCGGGCACACCGCCCACACCTTCGAGAAAAAACGGTACCAGCGGCACCTGTTTTTCCGTGGCCAGGTTTTCGTACACCCTGGCGAAGGCTTCGGTGTAACGCTTGCCGTAGTTGGGCGGCAGGCGCATGCCCAACAGCAGGACCTTGGCACCGGCCGCCCGCGCGTTGTCGATCATCGAGGCAAGATTTTGTTGCAATTGTATTGGCAGTTGCCCGCGCAGGCCGTCGTTGCCACCCAATTCGAGCACCACCAGCTCCGGCTTGTGCTCTGCAAGCAGCGCCGGCAGCCGCGCCTGGCCGCCGGCACTGGTGTCGCCACTGATCGAGGCATTGATAACCTTGGCGTCGAAACCCTCGCTCTTCAGGCGTTGCTCCAGCAAGGCAACCCAGCCCTGGCGGGTATCCAGGCCGAAAGCGGCACTGATACTATCGCCGACAATCAGCACGGTCCCCGCTGCTGCGCCCTGGGCCATGCACATCAAGGCCAGGCCAGCACTCAATAACCACACTCGCATCGGATTCTCCATGGGCCCCAGCATTCTCAGTGCGCGCAACCTTAGCAAAGTGGTTCCCAGCGCGGAAGGCGACCTGACCATCCTGCACCAACTCTCGCTGGAACTGAAACAGGGCGACAGCCTGGCCATCGTCGGCGCCTCGGGCTCGGGCAAATCGACCCTGCTTGGCCTGCTGGCCGGCCTCGACCTGCCCAGCGCCGGCTCCGTGACCCTGGCCGGCCACGACCTCGGCCCGCTGGATGAAGACCAGCGCGCGCGGGTGCGGGCCGAGCATGTCGGCTTCGTGTTCCAGTCGTTCCAACTGCTCGACAGCCTCAATGCCCTGGAAAACGTCATGCTGCCGCTGGAGCTGGACGGCCGCCGCGATGCCCGCGAGCATGCCCGCAGCCTGCTCGAACGGGTCGGCCTGGGCCAGCGCCTGAGCCACTCGCCGCGCCAACTTTCTGGTGGCGAGCAGCAACGGGTGGCCATCGCCCGCGCCTTTGCCGCCGAGCCTGCGGTGCTGTTTGCCGACGAGCCCACCGGCAACCTCGACAGCCATACCGGCGAGCGCATCAGCGACCTGTTGTTCGAACTGAACAAGGAACGCGGCACCACCCTGGTACTGGTTACCCATGACGAACGCCTGGCCCAGCGCTGCCGTCGCCTGATCCGCCTGGACGCCGGCCACCTGGTCGCGCCGCTGGAGCCCTGATGAAGCGCTTGCCGCTGTTCCCCCTGGCCCTGCGCCAGTTGCTGCGCGATGCCCGCGCCGGCGAATTGCGTGTGCTGTTCTTCGCCCTGCTGGTCGCGGTGGCGGCCAGTACCGCCATCGGCTACTTCGGTGCCCGCCTCAATGGCGCCATGCTGCTGCGTGCCACCGAGTTCCTCGGCGCCGACCTGGTCTTGCAGGGGAGCTCGCCCGCGCAGCCCGAGCAGCTCAGCCGCGGCGCTGCGCTGGGCTTGCAACATGCTCAGGTAGTCGAGTTCTCCAGCGTCATCGCCACCGACAACGGCATTCAGCTGTCGAGCATCAAGGCCGCCAACGACGCCTATCCGCTACGCGGTGAACTGCGCAGCGCCGCCGAGCCCTATGGCGTCGAAACCGCAGGCGGCGGCCCGGCACCGGGCGAGGCCTGGGTCGAGCCACGGCTGCTGGCAGCACTGGAGCTGAACATCGGCGACAGCATCGATGTGGGGATGAAAACCCTGCGCATGAGCCGGGTGCTGACCTACGAGCCCGACCGCGCCGGCAACTTCTATAGCCTGACCCCGCGGGTGCTGATCAACCTCGCCGACCTTGAGGCCACCGGGGTGGTGCAACCGGGCAGCCGGGTCAGCTATCGCGAGCTCTGGCGCGGCGAGCCCGAAGCCCTGGCCAGCTACCGCGAAGCCGTCGAGCAGAATCTTGCGGCCAACCAGCGCCTGCAGGACTCAAGGGACGGCAATCGGCAAATTGGCGGCGCTCTGGGCAAGGCCGAGCGCTACCTGAACATGGCCAGCCTGGTGGCGGTGCTGCTCGCCGGTGTTGCCGTGGCACTGTCGGCCAGCCGCTTCGCTGCTCGCCGTTTCGATGCCAGCGCCCTGCTGCGTTGTCTGGGCCTGTCGCGGCGTCAGGCGTTGAGCCTGTTCTGCCTGCAACTGGCGATGCTTGGCAGCCTTGCCGCGCTGTGTGGCGCGGCGCTCGGCTGGCTGGCCCAGCTAGGCCTGTTCCAGTTGCTGCAAGGGCTGATGCCGGCGCAGATCCCCCCTGGCGGTATTGCCCCGGCCCTGGCGGGGATTGCCACCGGCCTGGTCGCCCTGGCCGGTTTTGCCCTGCCGCCGCTGGCAGCCCTTGGCCGGGTGCCGCCGCTACGGGTACTGCGCCGCGACCTGCTGCCAGTACCGGCCAGCAGTTGGCTGGTATATGGCGCTGCCTTGTTCGCCCTGGGGCTGATCATGTGGCGGCTGAGTCTGGACCTGCTGCTGACCTTCGCCCTGCTCGGCGGCGGCCTGGTCGCCGCCTTGCTCCTGGGCGGCCTGCTGTTGCTCGGCCTGCGCAGCTTGCGCCGCTTGCTGGCCGGCAGCCCGCTGGCCTGGCGCCTGGGCCTTGGCCAGTTGCTGCGCCATCCCCTGGCCGCTGCCGGACAAGCCCTGGCCTTCGGTCTGATCCTGCTGGCCATGGCGCTGATTGCCCTGTTGCGCGCCGAACTGCTCGACACCTGGCAGAACCAGCTGCCCAAGGATGCGCCGAACTATTTCGCCCTGAACATCCTGCCTGACGACAAGAACAATTTTGCCCAGCGCCTGAGCGAGTTCTCCGCCGCAGCCGCACCGCTGTACCCGGTGATCCCCGGACGCCTGACCGCGATCAACGGCGAGCCGGTGCAGCAGATCGTCAGCAAGGAGTCCACCGGGGACCGCGCCGTGCAGCGCGACCTGAGCCTGACCTGGGCCGCCGACCTGCCCCAGGGCAACAGCCTGAGCGAAGGCCAGTGGTGGCAGGCAGAGACTGCGGCCGATAGCCTGCCGGGTGTTTCGGTAGAAACCGAACTGGCCCAAAGCCTCAAGCTCAAGCTGGGTGACCAACTGACCTTCACCGTTGGCGGCCTGCAACGCCAGGTGCAGGTCACCAGTTTGCGTACGGTCAATTGGGACAGCTTCCAGCCCAACTTCTACATGATCTTCCAACCACAAACCCTGCAGGACCTGCCGACCACCTACCTGACCAGTTTCTACCTGGCCCCCGGTCATGACCAGCAGGTGGTGGCGCTGTCGCGGGCGTTCCCGGCGGTGACCATCCTCCAGGTCGATGCCCTGCTCGAACAGCTGCGCAGCATCCTCGCCCAGGTAACCCTGGCAGTGGAGTACGTGCTGTTGTTCGTGCTGGCCGCAGGCCTGGCAGTGCTGTTCGCCGGTTTGCAGGCGACCCTGGACGAGCGCATTCGCCAGGGCGCCTTGCTGCGCGCCCTGGGTGCCGGGCGCGGGCTGCTGGTCAAGGCCCGGCGTATCGAATTCGGCTTGCTCGGCGCCGCCAGCGGGCTGCTGGCGGCGATCGGCTGCGAGCTGATCACCCTGCTGCTGTACCGCTACGCCTTCGACCTGCACTGGAGCCCGCACCCGTGGCTGCTGTTGCTGCCGGTGATCGGCGCGCTGCTGGTGGGCGCCGCCGGTGTCTACGGCACGCGCCGAGCACTCAATGCCAGCCCCCTGGCCGTCCTGCGCGAGGGTTGATCAGGGTTTGACGTAGTCGATCGCGTTGACCCACCAGCACATTTCGCCAGAAGGGGTCTGGACGATGACTTCATCGCCGATCTCTTTTTTCAGCAAGGCGCGGGCCATGGGCGAGTCGATCGAGATGTAGTCCATGCGCCCGTAGATCTCGTCGTAGCCGACGATACGAAAGCGCTTGGTCTCACCCTCCTCGTTCTCGATC
This sequence comes from Pseudomonas rubra, assembly GCF_028656935.1. Taxonomy (GTDB): domain Bacteria; phylum Pseudomonadota; class Gammaproteobacteria; order Pseudomonadales; family Pseudomonadaceae; genus Aquipseudomonas; species Aquipseudomonas rubra. The sequence continues at coordinate 36,543 of NZ_JAMDGZ010000005.1, read as the reverse complement.
TCGACCCAGGCGCCAAAGAACACCCGGCCTTCCTGCTCCGGCGCATACTCCACCACGCGCATGTCTTCCAGACGCTTGCGCAGGTAGCGCACGCGGCGATCGATTTCGCGCAGCAGCTTCTTGTTGTACTGGTAGTCGGCGTTTTCACTGCGATCGCCCAAGGAAGCGGCCCAGGTGACTTTCTGGGTGGTATCGGGACGCTTTACCCGCCACAGATGGTCCAGCTCCTGTTTGAGCGCCTCGTGACCTTCCTTCGTGATGATTTGCGTACTCAACAAAAATTCTCGCTTGCAGACTGACAGGATGGCTTGCAGGGCCTGATCATCAACCCTGGCGCTTTGCTGTGCAACTGCACGTGACTCGTGCCTGCCAGCACCAGTCCCAAAGGGAAACCGCAGACAACCACAACAATACGGTCCGCCCCGCATGCACGCCCAACGCACTGCCCTGCACAACGAGCTGCACGCCCGCCCGTCGCTGTACTTCGACGAGCCAGCGCATGTTTTCCACCTGGCGTTTCTCGGCACCGATGCCGATTGCAATGCCCTGCTGCAGCGCTGCTGCCCAGGCGCCTTCGAGGCCGATGCCGCACAGGGCATCACCCAGCTGGACGGCCATCCGTTCAAATGGGAGCGCCATGCCGAATTTTTCACCCTGACGCTGGTGGTACCCACTGCCAGCGGCGCGCTGAACTGGACCACCCTGCCCTCCGCCCTGGCTACAGGGGTCGAGCCTTACCGCAAGCAGATGATTAATGCGGTGCAGGTGCTGGTGCGCGATGCCGAGGATCTTGACCTGAGCCGTTATGGTTTCAAAGACCCCAGCGGCTCTTGCGTGGGCGGCGGCGATGCGGTGGTGTGGAGTGATTTTCGCCTGACCGAAGATGGCACCAACCGTTTCCTGTTCATCAACCACAAGCTCAATGCCTACCGCCAGGGGCGAATGATCCGCCGCCTGCTGGAGATCGAGACCTACCGGATGATGGCGTCATTGTCGTTGACCTCCGCCAAGGCCCTCGGCCCGCAATTGGATGCCTACGACCGTACGTTGGTGAATTTGTCGCAACGCAATGTCAGCAGTGATGGCGGCAATGCCAAGGCCCTGCTGGCCGACATCGCCCAGCTGTCGCGCCAGGTGGTCGGCAGTACGGTGCAGCACCGTCATCGCTTCAGCGCCACCCAGGCCTACGCGCAACTGGTGTTCGAGCGCCTGGGCGAACTGCGCGAAAGCCATGTCGGCGATTGCCAGCGTCTGGGTGTGTTCATCGAGCGGCGCTTCAAGCCCACCGTGCGCTACTGCGCGGCCACCGAACAGCGTCTGGAACACCTGGCCGAAAGCGTGGCCAACCTGGGTGACCTGCTACAGGCACGGGTGCAGGTCGAGATGGAGGAGCAGAACGCCGAAATCCTGCGCAGCCTCAACGCCCGCGCCGACACCCAGATCAAGATCCAGCGGGCCGTGGAAGGCCTGTCGATCATCGCCATCAGCTACTACCTGCTGAGCCTGTTCAAACTGCTCTATGCCGGCCTGCACACCCTCGGCGCACCGCTCTCGCCCCGTGAGGCACTGCTGGGCATGGCACCGCTGGTGTTGTTGATCATGCTGGTGATCCTGCTGCGGATCAGAAAAGCCAAGGCCCACTGAGGCCCGGCCCTGCGCCGCTCAAGCCCGGGTAATCAGACCCTGGCGGGCGACGCGGGTCAGGTGGCCGATGACTTCGGCGGCGTCCAGGGCGTTGGGCGCCTGAATCACGGCAAGGTCGAAACGGTCGTTGGCGAACTGGCCAAGCGAATCACGGGGATCGGCAAACTGGATAAGGAAGGCGCTGTTGCGACTGTTACGACGTGGCCAACCGTCGAGGTAACGCAGGAGGGTTGGCTGGTGGCTGCCGCCTAGAAGAATACGCGGCGTGCGCGTGCCTTGGCTGGCGGGCAACGGGGTCAGGCAAACGCTGGAACGTGGACAACTCATGGTTAAATCTCCGCCTCGCAAAACCCGCTGGGCTGCGGTGGGAGGCGTCACCGAACCAGCGTTTTAGCGGTATTTGGTGAAACCTCCAAAGAGGTAACCCTGCGCCCCGCAAGTAGCTGTTTAAATCGGCGCAAGTCAGCATCCTAGAGAAGCTGCGAGTGGAATGTCAACGGCCCGGGGACGAAAAAACCACTGCAATCGGACATCAAACGGTGGGAGCGGCGGTGCGACGACCCGACTTGCCCCGCGATGCGATCTGGCAGACAGAACGCTATCGCGGGGCAAGTCGGGTCGCCGCATCGCCGCTCCCACTCCAGATCAACGTCGACTTCAGCGAGCAATCAACCGATCCAACGACCCCCGCCCGGCCCCCTCGACCAACACCGCCAAGGTCCCCGCCAGCAACGCCAGGGCAAACTCATAGCCATTGTTGGCCATGAACAAGCCATTGCCGATATGCACCGAGAAAATCGCCACGATCAGCGTCACGGTCAGTGCCAGCGCCGCTGGCCGCACCAGCAAACCGATTACCAGGGCCAGGCCGCCAAAGAACTCGGTACCGCCGGACAACAGCGCCATCAGCAGGCCAGGCGCCAGGCCAAGGCTTTCCATGAACTGCGCGGTACCGGCCAGGCCACCGCCGCCAAACAGACCGAAGAGTTTCTGCGCACCGTGCGCCATGAAAATGATCCCGACCAGAATACGGATGATGCTCAGGCCCCAACCGGCACGGCTGGCGAATACAGCGTTGAAGGTGTTGTTGTTCATGGATCTTCCTTAAAGGGTGTGATGTGTGGTGTTGGGCGCCATATTAATCAAATTAACAGATGTTAAAATCGCAATATTTGCGGCATTAAAATCGATTTATTCGATTATTTTCGCCCCACCCCTTTGCCACCCTTCGGCTCCAGCGATTCACGTTCGCGGTCAAAGGCCAGGTAGTACTTGTTGACGCTGTTCACATAGCTGACCGGCCCCATGCCCACCTGCTCCATGGCAATTCGCTCGGTCTGGAAGAACCACTGGTTGCCATTGAGCCCACGCCGCCGCGCTTCGGCGCGCATGGCCTGGACCCGCTCAGGGCCAAGGTTGTAGGCCGCCAGGGTGAAGGCCATGCGCTCGCGCTCGTTGAGCTGGTTGCTGGAGAAGAACTTGCGCCGGATCAGCGCCATGTACCTGGCGCTGGCCTGAACATTGCCATCGACATTGGCAATATTGCTCACCCCCACCCGCTGAGCGGCACTGGGGGTAATCTGCATCAACCCGTGGGCGCCACCTGCACCGCGCGCCGTCGGGTTCAATGCTGACTCCTTGAACGCCACGGCCGCCAGGTTCAGCCAATCGATCTTCTGTTCGCTGGCGTGGCGCTGCAGCACCGGACGCAGGGCCTCCAGGCGCTTGCGGTCAGTGCGCGCCAGCGGGTTGTGGACCCGGTACAAACGCCGGTAGATCCGTTCGAACGCCGCATCCTGGTTGGCCGGCGCCTGGTAGCCCTGAAGAAAGCGATCGACACTGGCGTGCAGCATCACTGCCTCGCGGCGCACGTACCAGCGCATGGCCTCGGGGCTGGCGACCTGCAATTTGCGATCAACCCGCAGCTTGGGCATGACCTTGGCCCAACGCTCGGCAATCGGCTGTTCGACCACCGTCAGGTGGAAGATCCCGGCCTGGACCATCTCCAGCACATCTTCCACCGCCAGGCTCGGGTCGACCCACTCGACCGTGATCGGCGCCAGCTTGCGCAAGGCCAGTTTCTGATTGATCTCATGCAGGGTATCGCCGGCGGCACTCGAACTGGTCAGGGCCAAGGTCCGCCCGGACAATTGTTCGACGCGCTGGAAGCTGCGTTCGCCCTTGCGCCCGACCAGCACCAGAGGCACTTTGTCGACCACCGGGTCGCTGGCGCTTAGGCCACGGGTCGAGGTAGGGTCGACCAGCTCACCAGGCGCAACCAGGTCGGCTTCACCGCGTTGCAAGGCGGCCAGCAATTGTTCTTTGGCACGCGGGATGATTTTCAGGCGGATCTGCTCGCCGTCACGGGCGCGAGCATTGAGGTAGTGCTCGAAGGCGCGCAAGCGGTGGTACTCGACCCCGACCGGCTCGCCCTTGACTTCACCGGAGCTGTTGCGGCTCTGGTTGACCAGGACTTTAAGTACCCGACTGCTGCGAATCTGCGCAAGGTCGCGCACCTGGGTCTTGGGCACGGCCTGTTGCGGCCCGGCCAGGCGCGCGCTGACCGGCCCTGCGATCAGCAGCGAGAGGCTCAGCACGATCAACAAAAACAGCGCTCGGGTCATCCGTTGCGAGGTCCGCGCGTGTGGGGTTGGCGCCATAGTTTGCAGTCGTTCCATGACAATTGACCGCAAAAGACCACGACAACTCGTTGAAGTTCTTGGCTTTATCGATTTTCTTGAAGCTTTGTTATGCTGGCCGGCCCCCGGCCTGAGGTAGCACCATGCAACTCATCGACATCGGCGTCAATCTGACCAACCCAAGTTTTGCCGACAAACACCAGGCCATTGTCGAACGCGCCGAGGCGGCAGGCGTGGTGCAGATGATGGTCACCGGCACCAGCCTTGCGGGCAGCGAACACGCCCTGGAACTGTGCCTGCAGCTCGATGAAAGCGCCCAGCGCCTGTTCAGCACCGCCGGTGTTCACCCCCACGACGCCAGCCATTGGTCCACAGACAGCAACCGGCAACTGCGCGCCTTGCTGGAGCAACCGCGGGTGCGTGCCGTGGGTGAATGCGGGCTGGACTTCAACCGCGATTTCTCACCGCGCCCGCAGCAGGAAAAAGCCCTGGAAGAACAACTGGCCCTGGCGGTGGAACTGCAGATGCCGGTGTTCCTCCACGAGCGCGATGCCAGCGAACGTCTGCTGGCGATCCTCAAGGACTTTCGCGATCGCTTGCCGGCGGCGGTGGTGCACTGCTTTACCGGCGAACGGGCGGCGCTGTTCGCCTACCTCGACCTGGACCTGCACATCGGCATCACCGGCTGGATCTGCGACGAACGCCGCGGCACCCACCTGCACCCGCTGGTCAGCAGCATCCCCCAGGGCCGCCTGATGCTCGAAAGCGATGCGCCCTACCTGCTGCCACGCAGCCTGCGACCCAAGCCGAAAAGCGGGCGCAACGAACCGGCCTTTCTCACCGAGGTACTGCGCGAGGTGGCGCTGCACCGCAACGAAAGTGCCGAGCAGTTGGCAGCCCACAGCACGGCTGCCGCCCGCGCCTTCTTTAACCTGCCCGCGATTATTTGACGCATATCAAAAAGTCTTGATGATTGAGTCGGCACAATGATGGCACCTTGCCAATAATGTTTCCGCTCAATCAGAGAAGACCTACCATGGGTGCCTGGCTTAGCAATATCTCCCTGAAGTACAAGTTCTGGGCCGTCAACGCGGTCGCCTTCGTCACCACCTTGTTCCTGGTGCTCTACGCGGTGCACCTGGAGCAGCAGGCCCGAGCCCAGAGTGCGCAAAGCAAAGCCCAGGCCGAGGCGCAGTTACTCGCGGCCTGGCCAGACGGCCAAGCCCTGCCGAGCAATGCCCTGTGGCTGAGCTACAGCCCCGGCCAGGCGCCGCAGTTCGAAGGGCGCAGCCTGGATGCGCTGGCCACGGCCAAGGGCTGGGTCGAACTCGAAGGCTTGCCGGCGCTGGGTGAAAACCCGCTGACCGGCGCCCAGGTCATCAGCCGCGGTGGCCAGCAAATTGCCGTGCTCGCGCCGTCCCCCAGCCTGGTTCAGGTGTTCACCGATCGCTTCACCAACTATGCCGTGTGCGTGCTGATCCTGATGCTGGCGATGCTCTGCGCCTCGCAACTGTTGATCCGCTTCCTGCTCAGCCAGCTCAACACCCTCAAGGATGTAATGCTCCACGTGGAAAAGACCGGCGACCTGTCGGCCCGCGTCCCCCTGGCCTGCGGCGATGAAGTCGGACAGATGGCCAGCGCCTTCAACGCCATGCAGACCACCTACCACCGGGTGGTCAACACCGTGGCGCGCACCGCCGCGCAGCTGGATTCCGGCGCTGCGCGCCTGGCCGCGAGCATGAACGAGGTGCGCCACGGCATGCTCGGCCAGCAGAGCGAAACCGACCAGGCCGCCACCGCCATTAACGAGATGACCGCCACGGTCTACCACATTGCCCAGCACGCCGGCGCCACCCGTGACCTGTCGCAAAGCGCCGACACCTTGGCCGGCAGCGGCCAGGAAGTGGTCAGCCGGGTGCAGACCTCGATCGCCGGGCTGTCCAGCGGCGTACAACAGACCGCCGAAATGATCCGCCAGCTGGCCGAAGACAGCCAGAAGATCAACGGCGTGGTCGGGGTGATTCACAGCATTGCCGAACAGACCAACCTGCTGGCGCTCAACGCTGCCATCGAGGCCGCCCGCGCCGGCGACCTGGGCCGTGGTTTTGCCGTGGTCGCTGACGAAGTGCGCAACCTGGCCAAACGGGTGCAGGCCTCCACCGACGAAATCACCACCATGGTCTCGGCCCTGCAAGCCGGTACCCGCGACGCAGTGGACTTCATGCAGGAAAGCTCGTTCAAGGCCGACGATTGTGTCCAGCAGGCCCAGGAAGCCGGCGCCGCCCTGGCGGAAATCACCGGCGCGGTGGCGCAAATGCGTGAAAGCAATACGCAGATTGCCGTGGCCGCCGAGCAGCAGAGCCATGTAGCCGAGGAAATGAACCGGGCAGTGGTGAGCATTCGCGATGTGACCGAAGAGACCGTGCAGCAGACCGTCGACTCGGCAACCACCAGCAGCGAACTGGCCACCCTGGCCGGCGAGCTGAACAAAGCCATCGGCCAGCTCAAGCTATAAGCGTCATAGCCGCCCTCGATTGGCCCCTTCAACGGGGCCGCACTATTCTTCAGGCAAGCCCCTGAGGAATGTTGTCATGAGCAAACGCTTGCCCAACCTGCCGGCCTGGCAATGGCGCGGCTACCACCACAACCACCGCAACCCGACCAACCTGGTGCTGCACCTGATTGCCGTGCCGCTGTTCATCCTCGGCGTGTTGCTGGTGCTATCCGGGCTGTTCTCACTGGACCTGGGGCAACTGGCAGTCGGCATCATCGCCCTGGTCGCCGGGCTCGGCTTGCAGCGCCAGGGTCATCGCCTGGAAGCCGAACAACCCGAACCCTTCGCCAACCGTAAAGATGCTGTCGGCCGCCTGCTGGTCGAACAGTTCATCACCTTTCCGCGCTTTGTCCTCAGCGGCGCCTGGTGGCGAGCCTGGCGTGAGCGCCATCGCCATTAAGCGAACACAGTCACCGTCTGCCGGCTGATCGCCAGCAGTTCACCCGAAGCCGTCCACAGGGCGGCCGAGGCATGGCCGTAGCCATCGCGGGCATGGTCGATCTGCGCACAGTAGCGGCACCAGTCGTGGGTGCTCAGGCTCGCGACCGGCTGAACGAATTCAATGGTCCAGGTCAGGGTGCTACCCGCAGCCGGTTTGGCCAGGTATGGCAGCAAGGTCGGCGGCCAGGCATCGACCAGGGCCAGCAGGTGTGCTTCGCTGACCGGTTCATCCTTGACGTCGCCACGCAGGCGCACCCAGCCGCCCATGCTGCGTGAAGGCGTGTTGCTAAATGGCAAACCACCCACCGCCCAGCGCAGGGCCAGATGACGCATGAACTCGGGGGTTACCCCCTTGATGTAAGGCAGCTCGGGGGCAGCCTCCTGCAGGCTTTTCATTTCGAAGGCCGACAAGGCCGGAACATCGATCGACGAATCGCGACCGGCGCCGAAACTGCCCTGGATCAGGGTCACCACCTGGCCGTTCTGAGTGGCTCGGCCGAGCAACGAACTGACCGCCTTGCCCTCGCGCAACAACTCCACTTCAAAACTGATCGGCACCTCGGGTTCGGCCGGGCCAACGAAGGTAATCGCCAGGGAGCGCACCGGCCGCCCTGGCGAGGTCTTTGCCAGCATGGCCTCATACAACAGGGCCGCCATCAGCCCGCCAAAACAGGCACGGCCCTGAGCCCAGCTGGAATCAATGGTAACGGCCTGGGGATGCTGGCGGACCGCCGTGAGCAATTGCGAGAAATTCATGCCAACCTCAGCGCGCTGAAAAAACCGATCTTAACCAGCCAGCAAGCGGTCTACAGCACGCATTTCGGCCATTTCAGCGGGTTATCGCTGCGCAAGCTGTCGCTGCAGGTCATCGAGCGTGGCATCGGCGCGTTGTTCGGCAATGGCCAACTGCGCTTGCCAATGGCTGACGCAGGGCGCCAGGTCGCTTTGCTGTTCGGCTTGCAACAACCACTGCAACAGGTCGTGCCAGTCGCCCAGGTCACCCTGGGCGCGCTTGAGGGCCTTTTGCTGGCGCAGGTTGCAGTGGCGCAGTTGCGGGTAGGCTTCGGCACCGTAGCGTTCGCGCTTGATCAGCAGGCGCAGGCGATGGCGGTCGTGGGCGGGATCGTCGAGGGCCTGACGCAATTGCTGGCACTGCTTTACCAGGCGTTTGTCGATGCGCTGCTGCAAACGGCGCATCAGCCCTTGGCGCTGCGCCGCCCGCAGGAACACCGGGAAGGCGTCGACGATGGCCAGCAGGCGCGCAAGCTCAGCACTGGCGGCAACACGGGCGAAGGTCTGCGTGCGATGAGCCAGGCGTGCTTGTGCCGCCGCCAGTTGCCGACGCTCGAGCAACTGCGCAGCCAGTACCTCACGGTCACGCAGCGGTGTGGTCAAGCTGCCCAGCGCCTGAGCAGCGGCTTCCAGTTGTTCGACCCCGGGCAGTTCGCGCAGCGGCCGCAGCAGGCTGCGCAAGCGCCGCACACCGATACGCAGGTCGTGCAGCGCCTCGCTGTCGGTATCGGCAGCCAGGCGCGCCTGGCAGGCCAACAGGCGTACCTGCAAGCTCAGCACCTGGGCAATGACGTGGTCAAGCATGGCCGACGACATGGTCTACTCCTGTAATCAACGCCCGGCACGGGACTCGCGAACATAGAACCGGGCCTTCTCGGCCTTCTTGCTACAGCCCTCGAACGCTTCGAACTGCTGCTGGGTCTTGGCCCCGGTCAACAGCGACAGCGCCTTGGAGTAACTGACAGTACCGGCAAAACCTTCGGCCTTGGCCAGGTCGAGCTCCTTCCAGGCCGAGTCCAGCTGATTGGCGCAGCTGTCGCGGTAGGCTGTCTTGCCAGCGCAACCGGTCAGGACCAGGGCAATCAGGGGCAGACAAATCCAGGCTTTCATCGGCAATACCTCAAAAGAAAAAGTTCAGGGTGGCGCGTTCGACGGCAAACCGCGAGAAAAGTGCCCTGATCAGCGTAGCGCAGCGCCAGCGACGATTGAAGCACAGCCATGATTAGGTGCATTGTTAGACCATGGAAGCACAACACCGGGGAAGCATCATGAAAAAGCGTGTCGCACTGGTTCTGGGTTCAGGCGGGGCCCGGGGCTATGCCCACATCGGCGTGATCGAGGAAATCGAGCGGCGTGGCTATGACATCGCCTGTATTGCCGGTTGTTCCATGGGCGCGGTGATTGGCGGGATCTATGCCGCCGGAAAGCTCGATGACTATCGCAACTGGATCGAAAGCCTGGACTACCTGGACGTGCTGCGCCTGGTGGATGTGAGCTTTCGCCTCGGCGCGATTCGCGGCGAGAAAGTCTTCGGCCAGATTCGCAAGATCGTGGGTGACATCAATATCGAAGAGCTGCGTATCCCCTACACGGCAGTGGCCACCGACCTGACCAACCAGCAGGAAATCTGGTTCCAGGAAGGCTGCCTGCACCAGGCCATGCGCGCCTCGGCTGCGATTCCCAGCCTGTTCACCCCGGTGGTGCAAGGTAACCGCATGCTGGTCGATGGCGGCATCCTCAACCCCTTGCCGATCATTCCGGTGGTGTCCAGCCACTGCGACCTGATCATCGCCGTCAACCTCAACTCGACCAACCAGAAACAGTACCAACTGCCGGTGATCGAGCGTCCGGCGGCGTTCAAGCTGCGCTTTGACAACCTGATCAGCTCACTGGGTTCGCACCTGCCGTTCCGGCGCAAACCGGCCGAGGAACTGATGCGCCTGGAACAAGGGCTGCAGCCTGAGGCCGCGCAGATCCCCAACCCCTGGCTCAGCGATGCCGCTGCCCCCGAAGCCCAGCAACCGGCGGCAGCCCCGGAAGCCGAAGGCGCGCCGAAATCGGCAACCGGCTCGTTCATCATCGACAACGTCGGGCCGGCGTCGCTGCTGGACTTGATCAACCAGAGTTTCGAGGTGATGCAAACTTCACTTGCGCAGTACAAGATCGCCGGTTATCCGCCGGATGTGCTGATCAACGTGCCCAAGCGGGTGTGCCGCTTCTTCGAGTTCTACAAGGCGCCGGAGCTGATCGCCCTGGGCAGGGAGATTGCCCGCGACACCCTGGATAACTATGAGGCGGAGCGGCGTTGATGGCTAAAAGCATCGCGGGGCAAGCCCGCTCCCACAGGGCCATTAATTCTGTTCCGGCCCAATCAACCTGTACCCCACCCCAGGCTCAGTCACGATGAACCGTGGCGCCGTCGGATCATCGCCCAGCTTCTGCCGCACATGGGCGACGACGATGCGCAGGTAATGGCTGTCATCGACATGGGTCGGCCCCCAGATGTCCTTGAGCAATTGCTGCTGGGTGATCACCCGCCCCGGGTGGCTGGCCAATTGCGCCAGCAGTGCATACTCCTTGCGGGTCAGCGCCACCTCGACACCGTCCAGGCTCACCCGGCGAAACGCCAGGTCAACGGTCAGCGGCCCGAAGCTCAGCGCCGCAGCGGTCGCCGACGCCTGCGGCGCCTGGCGCAGCAGCGCGCGCACCCGGGCGAGGAACTCCTGAATGCCAAAGGGCTTGGTCACATAATCGTTGGCGCCATTGTCCAGCGCCTCGACCTTCTGGATTTCACTGGCGCGCACCGACAGCACCAGCACCGGCACCGCGCTCCATTCGCGCAGTTCGCGCAACACCTGTTGGCCGTCCATGTCCGGCAGGCCGAGGTCAAGCACCACCAGGTCAGGGCGCGCCAGTGCCGCCTGGGTCAGGCCCTCGGCGCCGGTGCCGGCCTCCACCACCTTGTAGCCCTGAGAGCTGAGGCTGATACGCAGGAACTTGCGGATTTGCGGTTCGTCATCGATGACCAGCAGGGTCGCGCTCTGGCTCATGGGGCTTCGCTTTCAGGCTCGGGTTGGGTTGGCAGCGGCAAGCATAGAATGATGCAAGTGCCCTTGCCATCGATACCGTCAGCGACCCGGATGTGCCCGCCGTGGGCACCGATCATGCCCTGACAGATCGCCAGCCCCAGGCCCGTGCCCTGCCCGCCCCGATCACCGCGAGCTGCGGTGTAGAACATGTCGAAGATGCGCTCGCGATCCGCCACCGGAATCCCCGGCCCTTCATCGCTGACGGCAAAGCAGAGCATCTGCTCGTCAACGCTGACCTGCAGATCCAGACGCCCCGCCGCCGGCGAAAAACGCGCGGCGTTCTCCAGCACATTGATCAGCGCTTGCTCGATCAGCGCCGCATGCACGAATAGCAACGGTAACTCGGCCGGCACTTGCGTGCGCAACTGCAACGGCGCCAGCACTACCCGCAGGCGGTTCAGCGCGCTGCCGACGATGTCGCTTGGCGCCACCCAGTCGCGGGCAAGCTTGAGCCCGCCATGACCCAGGCGGGTCATGTCGAGCAGGTTCTGGATGTAGCGATCCAGGCGTTCGGCTTCGTTACGGGTGCCTTCGAGCAACTCCTGGCGATCGGCCCTGGGAATCGCCTCGCCAAGGGCCAACAGGCTGTCGATGCTGCCACGCATTGCCGTCAGCGGCGTGCGCAGGTCGTGGGACACCGACGCCAGCAAGGCGCTGCGCAGTTGCTCGGTTTCGCCATGCAAACGCGCCGATTCCAGCTGCTCGGCCAACCGCGCCCGGGCCAGGGCCTGGGCCAGCGGCTGGCTCAGGGCCTTGAGCAGGCGGCAATGCTGGGCCGTCAATTGCTCGCCCTTGCGCGGCCGCACACCGAGCAGCGCCAGGCGCGCATCGTCCACCGACAACGGCCACCACCACCAGCGGCCATTGGGCAAGGTGTCGCTGCCCAGCCCTGCCGCCTGGTCGTGCTGCCAGGCCCAGTCGGCAGCGGCGCGCTCGTTATCGCTGAACTGCAGGTTACCGCCACTGGCCACCTGCAGGCGGCCCTCGGCGTCGCGCTCAAGCAGGCACACCTGCAAATCCTGCCAACCGTCCAGATGCTGCCCGGCGGCGGTGAACACCGCCTGGCGGTCGGTGGCGGCGGTCAGTTTGCGCGACAGGTCGAGCAACTGGCTGGTCTGCTCCTGGGTTTCACGCAGGGCCTGCAACTGCCGACGCTGGCGCGCGGCAAGGTTGCCGGTGAGCGCCGCCATCAGCAGGAAAAACAGCGAGGTCAGCACGTCCTCTTCACGCTGGATGCTGAAGGAGAAATTCGGCGGAATGAACAGAAAGTCGTAGGCCAGGAACGACATCACCGCACAGGCCAGCGCCGGGCCCAGGCTACTGCGCACCGCCACCAGCAACACCGCGGCGAGGAACACCAGGGAAATGTTCGGCAAGGCCAGCACGCTGGCCACCGCCCAGGCCAGGCCCGTGGCCAGGACAGTGGCGGCGAATGCCAACAGGTAATGGCGCCAGACCCAGACCTTTTTCACCGCCGCGCTCGGTGGCTCGGGCTGGGTGTCGCGGTCAAGCACGTTGATTTCCAGGCCGTGGGCGTCACGCAGCAAGCGTGTCGCCACCCCGGCACCGAACAGACGCCGACGCAGGCGGTCACGCGACTGGCCGACCAGCACCAGGCTGGCGCGCCGCTCCAGGGCATGCTGGATCAGGGTCCTGGCCACCTCGCCGGCGCGCAGCAGCACCACTTCCCCGCCCAGGCGTTCCGCCAGTTGCTGAGCCGCCTGCAGGCGCTGGCGGGCCGCTTCGTCACGCAAGCGGCCGTTGTCGACGTGGACCAGGGTCCAGGGCAAATGACGCCGTTGCGCCACCCGGCTGGCGTGGCGCACCAGGCGTTCGGCCTGGGCATCACCATCGACACCGACCAGCAGCCGCCCGCGCAACGCCGGCGCATCCTGACCCAACTGACGGTAACCGTGGGCCAGGTCGGCATCGACCTGGGCGGCGGCCGTCTGCATCGCCAGCTCGCGCAGGGCAGTCAGGTTGGTCTGGGTGAAGAATGCATCGATCGCCGCCCGCGCCTGCTCCGGCACATACACCTTGCCTTCGCGCAGGCGTTCAAGCAGCTCGCGCGGCGGCAGGTCGATCAGCACCAGTTCGAAGGCTTCCTGCAAGACCCAGTCCGGCAGGGTTTCGCGCACCTGCACGCCGGTAATGCCGCGCACCTGATCGTTGAGGCTTTCCAGGTGCTGGACGTTGACCGTGGTGTAGATGTCGATGCCGGCGGCCAACAGCTCCTGGACATCCTGCCAGCGCTTGGCGTGGCGGCTGCCGGGCGCGTTGCTGTGGGCCAGTTCATCGACCAGCACCAGTTGCGGGCGAGCCTTGAGCAGACCGTCAAGGTCCATCTCTTCGAGCTGCATGCCACGGTACTCGCTGCGCAGCAGTGGCTGCTGGGGCAGACCGCCCAGCAGTGCCTCGGTTTCAGCGCGCCCATGGGTCTCGACCACTGCCGCCAGCAGCGCCACACCCTGGCGCTGCTGGGCATGGGCGGCCTGGAGCATGGCGTAAGTCTTGCCCACCCCAGGCGCCGCCCCCAGAAATACCTTGAGCCGGCCGCGCCCCTCGCGCGGCAGCCCGGCCAACAACGCATCGGCGCGTTCGGAATTGCTCATGCTCACTGCCTGTCCTTATTTCGACGTCGGCGACAAACGCTCAAGGGCGTTGTTCAAGGCCAGTACATTGACCACCGGCGGGCCGATCAAGGGGTGCAGGGTGGACTGCTCGACCAGGACTTGCAAGGCCTCGGGCGCAACCTTGCGCGCTGCTGCCACCCGCGGCAGCTGATAGGCCACCGCAGTTGGCGAGAGGTGCGGATCCAGGCCGCTGCCCGAGGTGGTGAGCAAGGCCAGCGGCACCGGCCCCTGCGCTTCGACGTACAACTGCGCGGCGCTGTTCTTGACCCGCTCGGCCAGCGCCGGGTTGCTCGGCGCCAGGTTGCTGGCGCTGCTCGACACCGTGGCGTAGTCACCGGCCGATGGCCGCGACTGGAACCAGGCATCACCCTCGAAGCGTTGCGCGATCAACTGCGAGCCACGCACCTGGCCCTGCTCATCGCGCAGCAGGCTGCCATTGGCCTGCTGCGGGAAGGCCACTTGGGCGATGCCAGTGACCACCAGCGGGTATACCGCGCCGGTAATCAGGGTCATCAACAGGATCAGGCTCAGGGCCGGACGAATGTGTGTAGTCATGGTCATCTCCTTGGTTCAGACCAGGTTCAGGGCAGTCAGCAACAGGTCGATCAGCTTGATCCCGGCGAACGGCACGATCAGTCCGCCCAGGCCATAGATCAGCAAGTTGCGGCGCAACAGGTGGGCGGCGCTGGCGGCCTGTACCCGGACCCCGCGCAGGGCCAGGGGAATCAGCACGACGATGATCAGGGCGTTGAAGACAATCGCCGAGAGGATCGCGCTCTGCGGGCTGCTCAGGTGCATCAGGTTGAGCACGCCCAGTTGCGGGTAGATTGCCGCGAACAGCGCCGGGAGGATGGCAAAATACTTGGCCACGTCGTTGGCGATCGAGAAGGTGGTCAGGGCGCCACGGGTCACCAGCAACTCCTTGCCGACCTGGACCACATCCAGCAGCTTGGTCGGGTCGCTGTCCAGGTCGACCATGTTGGCCGCCTCGCGGGCTGCCTGGGTGCCATCGTTCATGGCCATGCCGACATCGGCCTGAGCCAGCGCCGGGGCGTCGTTGGCGCCATCACCGCACATGGCCACCAGGCGTCCGTCGTTCTGCTCCTCGCGGATGCGCGCCAGCTTCTTCTCCGGGGTGGCTTCGGCAAGCACGTCATCGACCCCGGCTTCGGCGGCGATGGCCGCGGCGGTCAGCGGGTTGTCACCCGTCACCATCACCGTGCGGATCCCCAGCTTGCGCAGCTCGGCAAAGCGCTCGCGGATGCCTGGCTTGACCACGTCCTTGAGGTGGATCACTCCCAGCAGGCGCTTGTCGGCGCACACCAACAAGGGCGTGCCGCCGCTTTGGGCGATCTTGTCCACTTCCCGGGCCAGCGGCGCCGGCATTTCCAGGCGTTGCATGCCGACGAAGGCCAGCACCGAATCCACCGCGCCCTTGCGATAGCGACGCTGTTGGTAGTCGATGCCGGACAACCGGGTTTCGGCGCTGAAGGCCACGGGCGTGAACTGATCGGCAGCCGGTTCGTTGAAGTCATGCAACTGGCGCAGGTACTCGACGATCGACTTGCCTTCGGCGGTGTCGTCGGCCAGCGACGCGAGCAAGGCGCCCTCGCCCAACTCCCGGGCGGTGACACCGGGCGCGGCATGCAAGGCGCTGCAACGGCGGTTGCCGAAGGTGATGGTGCCGGTCTTGTCGAGCATCAGCACATGCACGTCACCTGCCGCCTCTACCGCACGGCCGGAGCGAGCGATGACGTTGAGGCGCACCAGGCGGTCCATGCCGGCGATGCCAATGGCCGACAGCAGGCCGCCGATGGTGGTGGGAATCAAGGTGACCAGCAAGGCCACCAGGAACACCAGCGGGATGCTGCCTCCGGCAAAGTGGGCGAACGGCTGCAAGGTCACCACGACCACCAGGAAGATCAGGGTCAAGCCGATCAGCAGGATATCCAGGGCGATTTCGTTAGGCGTCTTCTGCCGCTTGGCGCCTTCGACCAGGGCAATCATGCGGTCCAGGGTCGACTCGCCGGGGTTACTGGTGATGCTGATCAGCAGCCAGTCGGAAACCAGCCGGGTATTGCCAGTCACTGCCGACCGATCACCACCGGACTCGCGGATCACCGGCGCCGACTCACCGGTAATCGCTGCCTCGTTGACCGCGGCGATGCCTTCAAGCACCTCACCGTCGCCGGGGATCATTTCCCCGGCCGAGACCTTGACCACATCGCCCTTGCGCAGGCTGGTGGCCGGGACCACTTCGAAGTTGCCCGAAGCGGTACGTCGACGCGCACTGAGGCCCTGGCTACCAGCCTTGAGGCTGTCGGCGCGGGCCTTGCCACGGCCCTCGGCGAGGGCTTCGGCGAAGTTGGCGAACAGCACGGTGAACCACAACCACAGGGCGATCTGCACCGCCACCCCAGTGGGCACGCGGTTGTCGGGCAGCAAACACAGCAAGGTGGTGAAGATCGCGGTCAGTTCCACCACCAGCATCACCGGCGAGCGTTTAAGCTGGCGCGGATCGAGTTTGACGAAGGCCTGCACCAGCGCCGGGCGCCACAGGGCGGCAAAGGTGGTACGCGCCGCCTCGACGGGCTTGGCTTTTACTTCCGGAATCGGCATGTTCATGAATCGCTCCTCACAAGCCCAGGCTCAGGTATTCGGTCACTGGCCCCAGGGCCAGGGCCGGCAGGAAGGTCAGGCCACCGATCAATAGAATGGTCACCACCAGCAAGGTGACGAACAGCGGGCCATGGGTCGGGAAGCTGTTCTGCCCCACGGGTGCGGATTTTTTCAGCGCCAGGCTACCGGCCAGGGCCAGTACTGGCAGGATGTAGCCGAAGCGGCCGATGAGCATGCCCAGGCCAATCATCAGGTTGTGGAAGGTGGTATTGGCACCCAGGCCGGCAAAGGCCGAACCGTTGTTGGCGCTGGCCGAGGTGTAGGCGTACAGCAGTTGACTGAAGCCATGGGCGCCAGGGTTGCTGATCGCCGCCGCAGGTCCTGGCAGGCTGGCGGCCAGGGCACCGAGCACCAGCACGCCGACAGGCATCACCAACAAGGTGGCCACCAGCAGTTGCACTTCCCGTGCCTGCAGTTTCTTGCCCAGGTATTCCGGGGTCCGGCCAATCATCAGACCGGCCAGGAACACCGCGATCAGCACGTTGAGCAGCATGCCGTAGAGCCCGGCACCGACACCGCCGAAGATCACCTCGCCAACCATCATGTTGACCAGCGCGACCATGCCGCTGAGCGGGTTGAGGCTGTCGTGCATGTTGTTCACCGAACCGTTCGAGGCGGCGGTGGTGGTGACCGTCCAGAGCACGCTGGCGGTGGTGGCGAAGCGGCTTTCCTTGCCTTCGAGCGGCGCGGTCTGTTCAACCAGCGGGCTGCTCAACGTCGGGTTGGCCTGGTACTCGCTCCACAGCGCGGTGCCGCCACCGATCAGGAACAGCGCCAGCATGCCGGCAATGATCGCCCGACTCTGGCGCATGTCCTTGACGTAATGGCCGAAGGTGAAGACCAGGGCCACCGGAATCAGGATGATCGAGGCCACCTCGAACAGGTTGCTCCAGGCGGTAGGGTTCTCGAACGGGTGCGCCGAGTTGACGCCGAAAAAGCCGCCGCCGTTGGTGCCCAGTTGCTTGATCGCGATCTGACTGGCGGCCGGGCCCAGCGGGATGGTCTGGTCGGCGCCCTGCAGAGTCAGCGCATGTACGTAGTCAGCGAAGGTTTGCGGCACGCCCTGCCACACCAGCAGCAAGGCCAGCAGCAGGCACAGCGGCAACAGGCCGTAGAGGGTGGCGCGGGTCATGTCGACCCAGAAATTGCCCAGAGTCTTGGCCGAACGGCGGGCAATGCCACGGCACAGCGCGACCAATACAGCCAGGCCGGTGGCGGCGCTGACAAAGTTCTGCACAGTCAGGCCGAGCATCTGGCTCAAGTAGCTGACCGAGGCTTCGCCGCTATAGGACTGCCAGTTGGTGTTGGTGACAAAGCTCACCGCCGTGTTGAACGCCAGCGACCACTCCTGCCCCGCCAGGTGCTGCGGGTTGAGCGGCAGGTAACCCTGCAACTGCAGCACGGCGAACACCAGCACGAAGCCTGCGAAGTTGAAGGCCAGCAAGGCCAGGGTGTACTGCTGCCAACTCTGCTCCTTGCCGGCATCGACCCCGGCCAGCCGGTAGCACACCCGCTCGACCGGCCCCAGCAGCGGCGACAGCCAGGTGCGCTGGCCTTCCATCACCTTGAAATAGAAACGCCCGAGCAAGGGTGCCGGGAGCAGTACCAGCGCAAAGAACGCCAGCAGCAACGCGTAATCGTAACTGTGCATGGTCGCTCCTAACCCCGATTGGCGCGCAACAGCGCGACCAGCAGGTAGATCATCAACGCCACTGCCAGAAGCAGTGACACCCCGTCCAGAATGCTCATGAAAACTCTCCGTCCTTACGGCACGTGCCGTTGACGGTCATTGTCGGTAGAGCGGCTGTAAAGGGACGAGACCCAGAGCCAGGGGCAGGCATAAAGAATGCGTAAATAACACACGTGTAGGAGCGGGCTTGCCCCGCGATGATCATAGGTATCTACACATCTCTCGATTGCATGTAGACCGCCGGCTTGCGGCCTCGACAAGCACTCTCGCCAGGCACCAGGCGAGAGTGCGTGTCGAGGCCAAAAAATCTGGCGGCTAACATGCAATCGCGATATGTGTAGATACCTATGCCGCGATAAGGCCAGTGCAGTCAGTTGACCTGATGCTGTCTGGATTGCGACCGCTGCGCGCTCGATCGCGGGGCAAGACCCGCTCCCACCGGGCTCGCAATTGGCAGTGACTGCTGGTGTACGCCCGGACTAAATCTGTGTCGTCCGTGGGACGTTTCCGAGTCCGTCCAACGGTACCTCAGATTGAGATTATCGGTGCTAGGTTCCGGACCTCTTTGCCTAAGGAGTCTGCTCATGACAAGGACGCCATCCCCCGCTTTCCCCTCTCCTCCTGCGATAACCGCCGCCAGCGGCACATTGCAGCCAGGCTTCTACATTGTGCCGCGCAGCATGAGCGGTGCTCAGGTACTGACTCAGCTTTCCAGTGAGCATGGAGCGCAATTGATTGCTCGGCTGCAGCGACTCAATCCGACCTTTGCCACTGGTTTCAAAGCGGGTGAGATCTTCGTAATAGGTGATCCAAACATCGATAGCGCCTGTACCCGCGAAGAGGCAGAACTGATGACGGCTGCAGCCCAGGTACGCAAAAGTCTGGCCGCACTCACCCCGCATGAAGCTGACTTCATGATGCGCAACCTTCCCGAAATCGCCGGCATGCTGGGTACTGCAAGCCTGTCGATGGGTATTGGTAAAGACATGCTGGACAAGGGTTTGAGGCAGATTGAGGGCACACTGCGCAGTATCGAGCAGTTGCACCAGCGTGAGTTCAGTCGCAGCGGCAGGTTGAACAGCACAGCGTTTTTCAATACCCGGCGCGCGCTCTTCCAACAGCTTGATGCACAGCTGAAGAGTATTTTCCTCAAGAAACATCTCAACCTGGGTCATCACGAGAGCTTACGCAAGAGCTTGGGGATCTCCACCCGCAGCCTGGTGCACCACTGGAGCCGCGCCGGTGGGGCCGGACAGATTCCTGGCTATGCTACGCACCTGGAACAGGTGGCAAGGACCGCCAAGTATCTCAAGTACGGTGGTTATGTCGGCATTGGATTGGGTGGAACTTCATCTTGGTTAAAGGTGCAACAAGCGTGTCGGGCTGGTGAGACTGAGAAATGCAGGAAAATCCGCTTTACCGAAACGGGTAGTTTCTCCGGTGGGCTCGCCGGCGGAACAGTAGGAGCACTCTTCGGAAACAGAGCAGCCGTCGCGGTGTGCCGCGGGTTCGGACCCGTTGGTGCGGCTGTTTGCGCAATTGTAATGGTCGGATCTGGCTCGCTTGCTGGGGGAAGCGGTGCTGCAGGCTTGGGAGAATGGGTTGGGGAAAGCATCTACGAGGCTCAGCAATGATTGATATCAACACCTGGCCTCTGAATGCTCAAATCGGGTTCGGCCTGGCGCCTTTCGTTATCGCTTTATCTGGCGTTGCGATGGACGTACATATCGCCTGTACACGGCATTTCTGGGTGATGTGCAAAGCGCTGCAGAACAATCGCTGGCTGCAACAACAAGTACAGCTATGGGGAACCAAGGGCGTTATGTCTCGAGCCCTGGTGGTTGCATCTATCAGTGGCGCGCTGGCTTGGCCGAGAGTCGGTACTGGCAGGAGGGCGATTGAGATGGATGAGATGCACGATTTTCCAGTCTATCTGCAGCGTCGAATGAAAGTGTCTAGCTGGTTGATGGCAGTGGGTGGCACCTGGCTGATGATAGGTGCAGGCTTGGTACAGTTGGGGAAGCTCTGAGTAACCAATGAAGGTTCAGCCGTCCTTACTGTGGGCTTGACCCGCGCCAAGGCCTGTAGTGTCAGTTAACTAGGTGTTGCCTGGATTGCGACCGCTGCGCGGTCGTTCGCGGGGCAAGGTCGAGTCGTCGCACCGCCCCACAGGAGCGGGCCCTTACTGGGTCTTCCACTGCGGCGGCTGCTGGTAGCCGGCAACCCAGTCGATC
The DNA here is from genome assembly GCF_028656935.1 of Pseudomonas rubra. GTDB lineage: Bacteria > Pseudomonadota > Gammaproteobacteria > Pseudomonadales > Pseudomonadaceae > Aquipseudomonas > Aquipseudomonas rubra. The sequence continues at coordinate 16,148 of NZ_JAMDGZ010000005.1, read as the reverse complement.
ACCTGCCCAACCGGCATTGGCCGGGCAATGCAGTAGCCCTGGGCGATCTCGCAGCCCAGGCCCATCAGCAACTGGCCATGCTCGACAGTCTCCAGGCCCTCGGCAATCACCTGGCGGCCAAAGGCCCGGGCCAGGCCGATCACTGCGCGTGTCAGGGCCAGGTCGTCCTGGTCGTGAAGGATGTCACGCACGAATGACTTGTCGATCTTGATGGTCCGCGTCGGCAAGCGCTTGAGGTAGCTGAGCGATGAGTAGCCGGTGCCGAAGTCGTCCAGGGAGAACTGCACACCCAGGCGCTGGCAGGCGTCCAGGCACTGGCTGACTCGCTGGATGTTCTCGATTGCTACCGACTCGACGATTTCCAGATCGAGCAGCGCCGGCGCCACCTGCGGGTGACAGTTCAACAGCCGCTGCAGGCGTTCGACAAAATCATCACGTTGCACATGGCGTGCGGCGATGTTGACGCTGACCGGCCATTCATGGCCCTGCTCCTGCCAGCGTCGGATGCAGGTCATGGCCTGGTCGATGACCCACTCGCCGATCTCGACGATCAGGTCGGTCTGTTCGATCTGCGGCAGAAAATCTGCGGGCAGGACCAGCCCCTTGTGCGGGTGCTGCCAACGCAGCAGCGCTTCGAAACCGATCACCGCACCGCTGCGCATGTTGACCTTGGGCTGGTAGTACAAGCACAGCTCACCGTTGTGCAGGGCCTGACGCAAGCGTGCCACGGTCTGGTGGGTAGCCTTGACCTCCTGGTCCAGCGAGACATCGAACAGGTGAAAGCGGTTGCGTCCACTCTGCTTGGCCACGTACAGGGCCTGGTCGGCATGCCGCACCAGGGTGTCGGTGTCTTCGTTGTCCTGAGGGAACAGGGTCACACCGATGCTGGCACTGACGCGGATCTCCTGGCCACGGATCCGGTAGGGCGCGGCCAGTGCGCTCAGCACCCGGTCCAGGGCCGACTGCAGGTGCGCCGGCTCCTGCACATGGCGCAAAATCAGCACGAACTCATCTCCCGACAACCGCGCCACGGCATCACCACCGCGCAGGATGCCCTTGAGGCGCGTGGCCACTTCGACCAGCAGCAGGTCGCCGCAAGCGTGACCGTAACCGTCATTGACTGCCTTGAAGCCGTCCAGATCGAGCATGCACACCGCCAGTGGGATGTCCTCGTTGCGTGAGAACTCCAGGGCCTGGTTGAGCAGGTCGGAAAGATAGGCGCGATTGGGCAGCCCGGTAAGCACATCGTGGCCCACCCGCCATTGCAGGGTATGCAGCAGTTGACGTTTTTCGGTGACGTCGAAGCGGATCGACACGTACTTGCGCACCTTGCCAGTGGCCAGGTCGATCAACGGCACCATGGTGCTGTCGACCCAATACAGCGAGCCATCCTTGGCCCGGTTGCAGATTTCACCTTTCCAGACCCTGCCGGCAACCAGGGCACGCCACATATCGAGAAAGAACTCCGGCCCGTGCAGGCCGGCGTTGAGGATCCGGTGATTGGCCCCCAGCAGCTCCTCGCGGCTGTAACCGGAGATGCTGCAGAACTGCTCGTTGACGTAGGTGATCCGGCCACTGAGGTCGGTTTCGGAAAAGATCGCGGCGGCATCGACTGCCGCACGGTAGTTATCGTCCATGAGTTCCTCTGCACCCTGGTGGCTAGCGATTGAAACGCTCGACCAGGGCCCGCAGACCCGAAGAAATGCTTTGCAGCTCGGCACCGCGGCTGGCCGCGGCATTGGCGTTGAGCGCGGTGGCTTGCACGGTGCTGGCAACGTTGTTGATCTGTTCGCTGACGGTTTCAGCCACCGATGACTGTTCCTGCGAGGCGGCAGCCATCTGCTGGCTCATGTCGCTGATCTGCTCGACCGCTATGCGAATACCCTGCAGCGCGCGCTGCGCTTCAAGCACCTGGACCACGCCCTGCTCGGCTTCGGTGATGCCCAGGCTGGCAATACCCACTGCCTCGGCAGCGCCGCTGCGCAGGTTCTCGATGATGCTCTGGATCTGCACGGTCGATTGCCGGGTCTTGGCTGCCAGCGCCCGCACCTCATCGGCAACCACGGCAAAGCCACGGCCCTGCTCGCCCGCCCGGGCAGCCTCGATGGCCGCGTTGAGCGCCAGCAGGTTGGTCTGCTCGGCGATCGAGCGGATCACCTCGGCGGCGAGCATGATGTCCTGGGTCTGCCCGGCCAGGTGGGTCACCGCCTGATTGATCTGGCTGACGGTGGCCGCCAACAGCTGGATTGCCTCGCGGCTGGTGCCAGCGACCTGGCTGCCCTGCTCGGCCAACTGGTTAGCGGTTTGTGCCTGGACCGCCGTCTGCTGCACATGCTCGGCCACCTCGGCGATGGAGGCAGCCATTTCTGTCATGGCGGTGGCGGTCATGTCGGTTTCGCCACGCTGCTGGAGCAATGCAGTTTCAGTACTGCCGGACAGCTGGCTGGCATCACGGGCCGCTTCGGCCATCTGCGTGGCCAGATCGCTCAGGCGGGTCAGTGCCGTCTTCAGCCGCGCCTCTTCACTGATCAGAATCATCTGCAACTGCGCCGCCGAACCCAGCTCATCGCTGTAGGTCAGGGCGCTGATCTGATCGGCAAAGGTATTGCCGGCGCACTCCACGATTCGCTCCAGCTGACGGCCAAGGCGGCTGTGGGACCACAGGCCGAGCAAGGCGAACAAACCGAAGGTGACGACCTGGCCAGGCCAGCCCGGCAATGCCTGGTCTGCCGCCACCGCCAGCGCCCCCGCTGCCAGTGGCAGGCTCAGCACCTGGCCCAGTTGCGTCAGCCGGCGCCCGGCAGGCACCGGTGCCTTGCCTTCACGCATGCGTGCATACAGTGCCTCGGCGCGGCGTACCTGTTCACGGCTCGGCTTGACCCGCACCGACTCGTAACCGACCAGGCGACCGTCTTCGAGGATCGGCGTGACGTAGGCGCTGACCCAGTAGAAGTTGCCGTTCTTGCAGCGGTTCTTGACGATACCCATCCAGCTCTGACCGGCCTTGAGGTAGTGCCACATCAGTTCAAAGACGGCGGGCGGCATGTCCGGGTGACGGACCAGGTTATGCGGGCTGCCGATCAGCTCGGCCTGGCTGAAACCGCTCATGGCGGCGAATTCGGCGTTGCAGTAGGTGATTTTGCTGTTGGTGTCGGTGGCGGAAATGAGCCGCTGATCCTCGCCGAAAGTCTGCTCGAGCGAGGTGACCGGCATGTTGAGACGCACGATAAAACTCCATATGCAGGGGTCTGCGAGGTTGAGCGGCGCAGTGCGCAAACCATTCGTCCGACACCGAGGGCCCCGCTTTGCCGGGATGCTTTGCTAAAGGGATACAGCGACTAGGCAGGGGTTGAAACTCGATGGCTTTTGACCTGTCCAAACGCGCAATTCTACGAATTACATCACATTTTGCAAATAAAGGTGATGAATCGTGGCGTTGTCTATTGCCTATGGATATCGTTAATTTCTTGATTCTAAATGGGAATTAAGCGATGACAATTTCAAGTTTGGGTTCGGCCATCAGACGTTACCGCAAGGTAGCCGGGCTCACTCAGGCTGAACTTGGCGAGAAAACCGGTTTTGACCCCAAGACCATCAGCCGCTTCGAAACTGGCACCTACACCCCCAGCGTGGAAGCCCTGCTGAGGTTTGCCGAGGTGCTGGGCATCAAACTCAAAGCCTTCTTCGCCGAACAAGAAGACGAAGACGAGCAGCGTGCCTACCTCTTCGGTGTCATCCACAAGGCCCCACCCCAGGACCTGGGCAAGCTGATCGCGGCGGTGGACCTGGCCATGTCCAAGCCTTAGTCCCGGCAACACGGAAAAAGCGGCAGGTTGAGCCTGCTGCTTTTTTTGTCCGCACAGCGCACCTTAACTGGTCAGACCGGTAAAGCCATTAGAAATCATCTGCGACCTGCCGTGCAATAAGCCAGCACAACCAGAAGGCTTGATTGCATCCATTGCCGCCGGATCAAGCCACTTCCAGTCCAGGGTCTGGTCGCACAGCAGTATTTCGCCGGCAAACTCGGCGATAAACAGGTAATTGTGCTCGTGGATTCTCTGCTCTCCGAGGGTGATGTTCTGCTCGACAACCCCCAGGAAACGGTGGTTGAACGTCTGCACCCCGAATTCTTCCTCAATCTCTCGCCTGGCCCCTTCGAGCACAGACTCGCCAACCTTCAAGCGCCCGCCCGGGAGCGCCCAGCTGGCGTCATTGTCGGTTTTTTTCTTCTGTACCAGCAGCTCACCCTGGTCGTTCCTCAAGAAGACCGAACACCTGACCGAGAAGCGCAACTGGCCCGTATGAAATGTCACGTCAGGACGATTTGACGACGTCATAAAACTGCTCCAGCTCCGGTTGTTGAATTGCTAAGCCACTGATTTTACTGACCTTAAATTTTACATCTTCTACGGGCGCAACAATCCCTTGCCAAGCTGAAAAAACCGCGCCTACACTGCCCAGGCACTGGACATACCGGTAAGACCACAATAATTAAGTCCTCCGCTCTTTCGCCCCCGTGGCATCGAAGCAGGGACACCGACCAGAGATCCCTCCCATGCTCAAATGGTGCTCGCGTTCGATCTTCCTCCAAGTGGTGCTGGGCCTTGTGCTAGGCATAGCCTGCGGCCTGAGCTTTCCCGAAGTCTCCCTGCAGCTCAAACCCCTTGGTGACGGTTTCATCAAGCTGATCAAGATGCTCATCGGCCTGATCGTCTTCTGTGTGGTGGTCAGCGGCATCTCCGGTGCCGGCGACCTGAAAAAGGTCGGGCGCATTGGCCTGAAATCGGTGATCTACTTCGAAATCCTGACCACCATCGCCCTGGTCATCGGCCTGGTGTTCGCCTTTACCTCGGGCATCGGCAGCGGCGCCAACATTCACCTCGACCAGTTGTCCAGCGCCGAAGCCAGCACCCTGGCCGAACGCGGCCAGCACATCCACGGCACCGCCGCATTCTTGATGGACCTGATCCCGACTTCGGTGATCGGCGCCTTTGCCGACAACAACATCCTTCAGGTCCTGCTGTTTTCGGTGCTGTTCGGCAGCGCCCTGAACCTGGTGGGTGAAGCGGCCTCGGGTATTTCGCGGTTGATCAACGAACTCAGCCATATCATTTTCCGCATCATGGGCATGATCGTGCGCCTGGCGCCGATCGGCGTGTTCGGCGCCATCGCCTTCACCACCAGCAAATATGGCCTGGAATCACTGCAGCACCTGGGTGGCCTGGTGGCGTTGTTCTACCTGACCTGCACCGGCTTCGTGCTGTTGATCCTCGGCACGGTGATGCGCCTGTCGGGGCTGAAGATCCTGCCGTTCATCAAGTACCTGCGCGAAGAGCTGACCATCGTCCTCGGCACCGCCTCCTCCGATGCCGTGCTGCCGCAGGTCATGCGCAAGCTGGAACACCTGGGCATCGGCAGCTCGACGGTGGGGCTGGTGATCCCGACCGGCTACTCGTTCAACCTCGACGGTTTCTCGATCTACCTGACCCTGGCGATCGTATTCATCGCCAACGCCACCGGCACGCCACTGGCCATGACCGACCTGCTGACCATCCTGCTGGTGTCGCTGATCACCTCCAAAGGCGCTCACGGCATACCGGGCTCAGCACTGGTGATTCTCGCCGCAACCCTGACCGCGATCCCGGCCATTCCGGTGGTCGGCCTGGTGCTGGTGCTGGCGGTGGACTGGTTCATGGGCATCGGCCGGGCCTTGACCAACCTGATCGGCAACTGTGTCGCCACGGTTGCCATTGGCCGCTGGGAAGGCGATATCGATATGGAACGGGCCAACAATGTGCTGGCCGGTAAACAAGGCTTCGGCTTTGCCCAGCGCAAGACCCCGAACGCCCATCAACAAGAGTTCTGAACAAAACGGCCGGCAGCACAGCTGCCGGCCCCAGGAGCAAACCATGCACCTGTTCTCATGGAGTGAACAATGATCAGCTCATCGACCGTCGTCAATTCGGTGGTGGAAAAACTCCGCCAAGCCCTGGCCCGTGGCCAGTGGCGCTCTGGTGACATGCTCCCGGGCCAGCGCGAGCTGGCCGAACAACTGGGCATCAGCCGCCCGAGCCTGCGCGAAGCGGTGACCGTGCTGGAAACTCTGGGCCTGGTACGCTCGATGCCGGGCAAAGGCGTGCTGGTGCTGGACACCGATGCATCCGATGCAGCCGTTGCCCACAGTGGCGTCGCCCAGGCCAGCCTGGAAGACGTGCTGCAACTGCGCTACACCCTCGAACCCTTTATCGTCGGCCTGGTGGCGCAGTCGATCAGCAGCAAGGAGATCGGCCAGCTGCGCCTGACCCTGATGGATATGCGCGAAGCCCTCGAAGAGCAGGACAGCGAAGCCGGTGTAAATGCTTACATTGCCTTTCACGAAGAGTTGTTCACCCTGACCGCCAACCCGATCTTCCAGAGCGTGGTGCAGCAGACCAGCAACGCTCTCAAACAAAGCGCCGCGGTGCTGCGCAACTCGCCCGAGCACCTGGCGGCGCGGCTTGAGGAAAACGAAGCGGTGGTACGCGCCATCCGCAACAAGAACAGCGCCCAGGCCAGCGCGCAGATGCGCCACCATATCCTTCAGGAAGGCCGGCGCATGGGCATCGAACTGAACATCCCGGACGATCATCCGGGCCTCTGACCCCAGGAGTGCGACCATGAACGCCAGCGCCCACGCCCATGACACCGCCCTGCCCTCGCTGCTTGCCCAGGGCGAGCGCCGGTTGTCGGCCGAGCAGATCTACCCGCGACTGTTCGATGCCATCCTCGAACAGCGCCTGGCCCCCGGCAGCGCCTTGACCGAACAGGCGCTGGGCGATGCCTTCGGGGTCAGCCGCACGGTGATTCGCCGGGTACTGGGGCGCCTGTCCGATCAACAGGTGATCGTCCAGCGCCCCAGCCACACCGCCCGCCTGGCCGCGCCCGACCCGCAGCATGCACGGCAAATCCTCAGCGCCCGGCGCCTGGCCGAAACCACCCTGATCAGCCTTGCGGCCAAACGCTCACGGCCGGCCAAAATCCGCCAATTGCGTGAACTGGTTGCCCGCGAGCGCCAGCACCATGAACAGGGCCAGCGCTGCACGGCGATCCGCCTGGGTGGCGAGTTCCACCTCAAGCTGGCGGAAATGGCCGACAACGTACCGTTGGCGCGCTTTCTCAACGGCCTGGTGCCCCAGACCTCGCTGATCATTGCCCAGTATGAAGCGCGGCCGTGCAGCCATTGTGCCTGGGAAGAGCATGCGGCGATCATCGATGCGCTGGAAGACGGTGACGGCGAGGCGGCGTTGGCGTTGATGCATGAGCACCTGGATCATATCGAGGCCAAGCTTGATCTGAATGACTCAGACTTAGCCACAGCCCCTACCAAGTGACTCATTACACAACGCTATAACCTGCGCACATTCTCATTTCAAAACGTTCCGACCTGGGCTTGCCAGGCCCTGGCCCTGTGCCACACTGCTCTGCACACCCGCTTGCAGGAATGGATCGCCATGCTCGCTACCCTGCTGTTGAGCCCTTGTCTGAACGCCTCGCCCGCACCGCCGGATAAATCGCCGGATCATTGACAGCCCACCACTGAACAACGCCCAGCCACCTCGCGGTTTTGCGCGCGAATGCGGCTGACTGCGCAACGGCTAATTATGGCAAACACCCCGTGCACGGAGGCTTGGTCACATGCAAACCAAAGGTTGGGATACCCTCAGTATCGTCAAACAGGACGCCGTCAACGCCAGCCTCAGCAAGTCCTGGCCGCAGCTCAATCCCGAATTCAACCAGGCCGTCGGCGACAGCTACCGCTGCTCCGGCGTCTTCGACTGCTGGAGCGTGGTCAACGGTGGCGGTGGCCGCCTGCTGCGTTTGCGCATGCCCATCCGCTCGGGTGAGCTGAAGGTGGGCCAGACGATCATCGAGCTGGCAGCCACAGTGGCGATCATTGAAGTAACCCTGTCGCTGTTGCCACAGTCGAGCACCGAATCAGTCCTCAAGTCGAGCTACCTGAAAGTCGCGCAAAACCCAGGGCAAATTCCCGAAGACCAGGGTGGCTGGCTCTTGCCCATCACCCTGCAAGATCCACAGGGGCGGCTGGGGCCTTACGCCTCGCTGGTGCTGGATGCCATCTGCGCCTACCTGATTGCCAACCCCAAGCAATTCGAGCACATCTTCGCCCATATCAATTTTGCCAAACCCGGAGCCCCGGCCTGGGCCCTGCCGAAAAAATGCACCTACAGCTACCTGGACTCCGGCTACCTGGCCGTACTCGGCGTCTGCAGCGACCGGGACATCAGCGAGCTGCCACGGGATGTCGATGTTACCGGGCTGGGCCTGGGTGCCAGCTCGTACTACATCCTTGCCAATCAAATGCTCCTGGAGAACCTGATCCTGCCGGGCCTGGTCGCGCTCTATCAGGATGCCTCCAAGGGTGACTACCAGTATCAGGCCGGCGAACTGATCAACCGTCGGCAACTGCGCATGCAGGAGATCAAGTCCGGGCTGATCTACTACACCCCAGTGGTCTGGGCCGGCAAAAACATTGCCAGGGTCGTCGGCGATTTCCTGCGGGTGAAGTTCGACGGCAACTGCGACCTGTATGCCGGCATCAACATGACCTGGAACGGCTGGGTGACCATGAAGCCGACGCTGAACAACGGCGTGATCACCTTCAGCAAGCTGTCCTCGGACTTCCAGCATGACGAAGACATTCCCTGGTACCTGCAGTGGCTGCTGCCGGTGGTCGGCCTGATCGTCACCATCGTGGTAGCCGTCATTTCCAACGACCTGATCAGCTCCATTGCCAACCGCGGAGGGTCAATCAAAGCCGACAGCATCAACTGCACGACCTGGAACCAGGCCACCAACAACGTCATCGCCTGCAGCCTGAGTGAGGCGCTGGTGGTGGAGTACGTATAACCCCTCAATACAAGGAATCGTATGATGAGTAGCGCAGATAATGTCATCCTGTCCGGCCTCAGCCAGCCTGCCTCGCTGACCCTGAGCCATCTGGATGAAACGTTGCGTTCAACGCTGAAAAGCTCGTTGCTCTACAAAAACGCCGAGCGCGTTGTCGAGCAACCTGCAGAAGCCGACATGCTCGGGCTCGCCAGCAGTGTCACCACCAATGGCTGGGATACGGTGAGCATCTGTCGTGTCTCGGCCTTGAACGAGCGGATCAAACTCGAGAAAACCTACCCGGCGAACATCGAGTCGAGCATTGACACTTTTTCGCTCAAAGCTGACTTTGCCCCTTGGGCAATCAGCACTGGCGGCGACGGACGCAACGTCAAGGTCAGAATCCCGCTCAAGTCGGGCAGTTACAAAGGCCTGAGCGGCAAGACCTATGACATCGCAGGCGTTTCTGTGGAGGCCTATGTCAAGCTGAGCTACTTTCCGCTGCCCGCGCCCAACGTCGCCAAAGACGGCACCTACAAGCTGGAGGTCAATACCAAGATCGTCGACCCCAGCGACCCGATTGCTGCGGTGATTTCCCTGCGTGACCCCAACAATGTCCTCGACACCGTCAATCAGAGCCTGCTGCGCGGCATCATCGAGGGCTGGCTGAACAAACCGGAGAACCTGGCCAAGTTCGACACCCTGTTTTCCACCGTGGTCATCAACAACATGGGCAAGGAAAGCGAAGACTACAAATGGCTGCGCGGCACCGCCATGAGCTACGCCTACACCGACAAAAGTACCGAAGAAAGCAGCATTTTCGGCGTGCTGTGCATGACCAACGAACGCGACTACAGCGGCTTGCCCAACCAGCTCCCGGCAGTCAGCCTGGAACAGGACAACAATTCGATGTTCCTGATCAGCCGCGAGATTTTCGTCAAGTACCAGTTGCTGCCGTCACTACCGTTCATCTTCAAGGACACCAACAGCAGCAACTACACCGTCGACGCGGCCGGTACCACGATCACGGCAAAAGGCTTGAAACTTGATTCGATCAAGTACGGTGCAGTTACCTACTACCCGGTGGTCGAGAATTTCGACATCAACTTCGACGAAACTTATATCCGCACCGAAGCCAGGATTCGCACCGACATTTCTCCCGGCGTCGTCGCCTACACACGTATCGTCACCAAACAGACACTGGAGCTGGGCGAGAACAGCAAAGGCGAACAGATCATGGTCTATTCCATGGTCGGTGACCCGGATGTGCAGAACAACGTCGACATCGCCACCTGGGTGGTGGTCACCGAAATCATTGTCGCAGCCATTGCCGCGGTTGCCACTGCGGTGGCCGGTGGCGTGGGCGGCAAGATCGCCGCGCTGATCGTCGGCATTATCGCCGCCGTCATTGTCGCAGTGGTCGGCCTGATCATCCACGTGATCATCGAGAAAGTCATCGCCGGGGGGGTAACGGATGAAATTCCGTCCATTGCGCCGATGGTCAAAGTCGCGGCCAACCAGGTCAAATGGCCGTTCTGTGAACCGGATGCCTTTGTCCTCACCGGGATCAGTTACAACGGGGCGCTGATTTTCAACGGTTCGTTGAAGCTTCTGGAAAAATTCCAGATCCGCAACAAACGACTGACCCTGGCTGCGCTAACGGCTTGAGTCCTCGCTAACCCCGGGTGACACCCCTCGCGCCAGCGTTGGCGCGAGGGTGTGTGGCGGCAAGGATACCCGCCGACGCCTGCACGCTTTACCATAGGCCGATAAATGCCTTGGAGCGCATGCGGATGAACCAAAGGATCCCCGTACCTGCACTGCACATGACGCCGGAGCAGCGTCATCAGGTGCGCGTGGCGATGTCCGACGCTTTCGTCGACACCCACATCGAATACGCCTGGATCGCCCGCCACCTGGTGGGGTTTGACCGCGAGCTGCTGAAGGAAATCTTCTACAGCGAAGTCGCCCCGACCTGTTATAGCAACATGATGACGCCGGTACCGCCGATCTGGACCGGCTTCTGCGAAACCTGGTTGCACAACGAGATCGAACAGACCCTGCAAGCACGCCGCCACAGCTGGTGGCGGCGCCATATCGACCGTGTGCTGAACGCCACCTGGGTGTGGTTTTTCTGCAAGGAGATCTGGGCCGATATCCTCACCGCCCTGGACGAGGCCGAGGCCGAGGCCGAACAACAGCCCGAGTGACGGCACCTATACTCAGGTAACCACTGCGCTCGAGCTTGCCTAACCAAAGGGGGGCTGCGCCTTGATCCCGCGTTCCCCGTTCATCGTCCTGCTGCTCGCCTTGTTACTGGCGCTGGGGGGGTGCGGCTCACGGCAAAAGGTCGCCGAACCGCCGCCCATTTCGGTGAGCCCGGCGACCTGGCAACAAATCGACCGCGAGATCATCGAGGCTTCGCTGGCCACCACAAGTTCGGTCAACGACTATGCCCGGCGCTCCATGCGGGTGTGGAAGGAGCGCGTACAGCAATACACCGAAAGCGAGTTCATCCCCTGGTTCACCGGCTACTGGACCCAGCAATGGCTGACCATGAAAGTGGCCTGGTACAAGATGAACAGTGGCGAAGGCAGTGAAACCCCGGAACAGCGCCTGGCCCTGTACCTGCAGGAGCAGTACCACGAGCGGGTGCTGGACCCGGTGGCCAAGGAGATCGACCCCGAGGCGATTCGCGACCGGGCCATGGAGCTGTATATCCAACTGCTCGGCCAGCAGTTGCAGCAGATTGCCCAGCGCTACCGTGTGCCACCTGAGCAATTCAACCTGCACCTGACGCGGATCCAGGCCATCGGCCTGGGGCCACCGGCCAACAGCAACGCGTCGCTGTATCAACTGCTGTTCAGCAAGCCGCTGGAGCAGCAGCCCGCCTATGCCGCACTGCTCAAGCGCCTGCACAGTGCCGTGCGCGCCGGCACCCAGCGCTCGGACATCGGCCTGTCATCGGTGGCCCGCCAAGCCAGTGAAAAACTTGGCGCCACCCTGGCGCCACGGGGTATCGCCAGCGCCGTTGCCGCAGCGGTGGGGCGCGCTGCCGGCACGGTGATTTCCCTTGCGGCAACTGGCATCGGGGTGATGACCCATAACCGCGAGCAACCGGCGATGGTCGAACAACTGCGGGTGATCCTCAACGTGGCGCTGAACGAGGAATGGCGCGAACTGATGGAGAACCGCAAGACCGGGGCCATGGCCGGGGTCTACTACCTGTCGGGGGAAATCGAAGACAGCCTGCTGTCCGCCGAAGGCCCCGAGCGCGAGCCACAACCGGCGGCCCAGGTGATCACCCTGCCGGCGCAATAAAGGCTTGGCTCAAACGGCGACACTCGCCTGCGGTTGCGCCTGGGCCGAAGTCGGCAGGCCGAAGATCCGGTCGAACAGCCAGTTATAGATGAAGGTGTAGCACGGAATGAGAATGATAAAGGCCAGGTCCACCACAAAGGCTTCGAGCAGGCTCATGTCCAGCCACCAGGCAATCAGCGGGATCAGGTAGACCACCAGGGTCAGCTGAAAGCCGATGGCATGCGCCAACCGCCGGGCCACGCTACGCCCGCGCCGGGCCTGGCGGCTTTCCCAGTACTCGAACAATGTGTTGTAGATGAAGTTCCAGGCCATGGCGATGGTAGTGATCATCACCGCCAGCGGCCCGGTGTTGCTCGGTGCGCTATCAGCCAGGTAGGCCAGGCCCAGGGTCGACATGCACAGGCCGATCAGTTCATAGGCGGTCACATAGACCAGTTTGCGTTTAACACCTTGCACGTTGCTAACCTCGATTTTGCGGTAGAACGCTGCCCTTGCCGGACAACTGAGGCGGGCAAGCATGCGTCAATCTTCTTGACAGCCAAAGTCAGCAGCTATCAGATTGACTGACAGGAGATTGCCATGAACTTTTCCAGCGACAACATCGAGGTGTTTCTCGCCGTGCTTGATCGCGGCTCGTTTTCAGCGGCTGCCCGGGCCTTGGGCCGGGTACCTTCGGCAGTGAGCATGGCAATCGGCAACCTTGAAGCGGAGCTGGGCCTCACCCTGTTCGAGCGCACTCACCGGGAAACCCGCCCTACCGCCATGGCCCAGGCCCTGGAGCCCCACGCGCGGATGATCGCCACCCAACTGGGGCAATTGCAGGTACATGCCCTGGAACTGTCCCAGGGTCTGGAAAGCACCCTGAGCCTGAGCGTGGTGCCAGACATCGATCACACCCGCCTGCTGGCCGCAATCAGAACCATCAGCGAACGCCACCCCATGCTCGAAGTCGAGGTGCTGACGGCCCCGCAGGAAGATGCCCTGCAACTGCTCCATGCTGGCCGCGTCAACCTGTGCCTGGCCTTTGCCGAGCTGCAAGTGGACCCCCGGCAGCGCTTTCAGAACATCGGCATGGAGTCGCTGGTGGCCTGCATCGGCCCGCAGCACCCGGCGCTGCAGCAACGCCCGCGACAGATCGTCTGCCTTGAAGACCTGGCCAACCTGCGGCAGATTCTGGTGGCCAGCCGCGACCTGCCACTGGCCGACACCCGTGCGCTGATCGGCAAGGCGCATTGGCGCACCGACAGCCTGGCCATGGCCGTGGAAATGGTCGAAGCCGGCCTTGGCTGGGGTGACTTTCCGCTGTCACGGGTGGCGCCCTTGCTGCAAGACGGGCGCTTGGTGCGCCTGGATTTCAGCAATACCCGCAATGAGCTGCAACTGCCGGTGCATGCGTTCTGGCGCCAGCATCAGCCACTGCAGAAGGCGGCCCAGGAACTGGTTCGTTTACTGGGGGTGCAATAGCGCGCCTGGCTGAAACACGCGAGCCAGAGCAGAAGGTAGGAAAATCCTGTCAGCCCCTGCGGCAAAAACTCCTATCAATTTTTCAGTTTCGCGGCCGATACCCGTCTGGATAGGTACGAGCACACGCCAAAAGCGCCGCTCGGCACTCCTCTTTACTGGCACAAGGTCTCGGAACATGAACCTGAAATTTCGCCACAAGATCCTGCTGTGCGCCTGCGGCGTCGTGGTTCTGGCATTTGCATTGTTCACTCTTTACAACGATTACCTGCAACGTAACACCATTCGACAGAACATCGACTCGTCGGTCAAACAGGCCGGCGCGCTGGCTGCCAGCAGTGTGCAGAACTGGATGGGCGGACGCATCCTGGTCCTGGAAAACCTCGCCCAGGACGTCGCCCACCAGGGCGCCAACGCCGACCTTCCGGGGCTGGTCGACCAGCCTTCGTACACCCAGAACTTCCAGTTCACCTATGTTGGCCAGGCCAACGGCGTGTTCACCCAGCGCCCTGACGCGAAGATGCCCGACGGCTACGACCCGCGCCAGCGTCCGTGGTACACCGCTGCCGTGACCGCCAACCAGACCATGCTGACCCCGCCATACATGGCCGCTGTCGGCGGCCTGGTGGTCACCATCGGCATGCCGGTCAAGAGCAAGACCAACGGCGAACTGCTCGGCGTGGTCGGCGGCGACCTGAGCCTGGCGACCCTGGTCGACATCATCAACGCCGTGGACTTCGGCGGTATTGGCCATGCCTTCCTGGTCGACCGCAACGGCCAGGTGATCGTCAGCCCCGATAAAGACCAGGTGATGAAAAACCTCAAGGACATCTACCCAGGCAGCGGCCTGCAAGTCGCTCCAGGTACCCACGAGGTGACCCTGAACAAGCAGGAGCGGATCATCTCCTTCGCACCGGTCAGCGGCCTGCCGACGGCTGACTGGTACATCGGCCTGTCCATCGACCGCGAAAAAGCCTACGCCGGCCTCAGCCAGTTCCGCACCTCGGCCATCATCGCCATGCTGATTGCCGTGGCCGCCATCGCTGGCCTGCTGAGCCTGCTGATTCCGGTGCTGATGCGTCCGCTGACCACCATGGGCCGCGCCATGCAGGACATCGCCCAGGGCGAAGGCGACCTGACCCGCCGCCTGGTGGTCGAGAACAAGGACGAGTTCGGTGAACTGGCCAGTGCCTTCAACCAATTCGTCGAGCGTATCCATGCCTCGATTGCTGAAGTGTCTTCGGCCACCCGCCAGGTGCACGACCTCTCCGAACGCGTGATGAGCGCCTCCAACGCCTCGATCATCGGCTCCGAAGAGCAGAGCATGCGCACCAACAGCGTGGCCGCGGCGATCAACGAGCTGGGTGCCGCCACCCAGGAAATCGCCCGTAACGCTGCAGACGCCTCGCAACACGCCAGCGGCGCCAGCGAACAGGCCAACGACGGTCGCCAGGTTGTACAGGAAACCATCTCGGCAATGACCTCGCTGTCGCAGAAGATCAGCGAGTCCTGCGAGCAGATCGAAACCCTCAACACCAGCACCGATGACATTGGCCAGATCCTCGACGTGATCAAGGGCATCTCCCAGCAGACCAACCTGCTGGCGCTCAACGCCGCCATCGAAGCCGCCCGTGCTGGTGAAGCCGGGCGTGGTTTCGCCGTGGTAGCCGACGAGGTCCGCAACCTGGCCCACCGTACCCAGGAGTCGGCTGAAGAGATCCACAAGATGATCACCACCCTGCAGGTCGGTTCGCGCGAGGCGGTGCACAACATGAACGCCAGCCAGGTTTCCAGCGAAGAAAGCGTGCTGGTCGCCAACCAGGCCGGTGAGCGCCTGAGCAGCGTGACCCAGCGCATCGGCGAGATCGACGGCATGAACCAATCGGTGGCCGCGGCGACCGAAGAGCAGACTGCCGTGGTCGAAAGCCTGAACCTGGACATCACCCAGATCAACGTGCTGAACCAGCAAGGCGTGGCCAACCTCAATGACACCCTGCGTCATTGCGATGCCCTGGCCCAGCAGGCCGGGCGCCTGAAGCAACTGGTCGACAGCTTCAAGATCTGACCGCTGTAACAGACAAAAGGGGCCGCTTGCGGCCCCTTTTTTCATCCCCGCGCTACACCTCGCATATTTGTATGTCACAGACAGAAGTTGGGCTGTGACATCGCTTCGCGGGGCAAATCGGGTCGCCGCATCGCCGCTCCTGCAGCATCACCGCGACAGCAAGAGCGAAGCGAATTGTGCTCTTGATCTTGATCTGCTTTTGATCTGCCTGCCCCGTTAACCAGAAGGGCCGAGTGGAGGTGGCGCGAAGGGGCTAGTGCGCAGCACCTTCGGCGTAGCCGAAGTTGCGAAACGTAGAGTTGCTTGCAACTCGTAGTTCGCAATGCCCCGTAGCGACACCGCAGCGAGGGAACCCGAAGCGCAGCGCAGGGCCCCTGGTGGGGCGAGAATTTTTGCTGGGCCTGTCCCGTGATAA
>NZ_JAMDGZ010000004.1 GCF_028656935.1 Pseudomonas rubra | reverse complement strand
ATCTCTCGTTAGCGGGAGGCAAATTTTACAGCGTTTCAATTCGCTGTCAACCACCTTTTTTCACCGCTACCGATCTTTCGATCGAAGCCCCTCCGGAATGCCCTGAAACTGCTAACTCGTTGAAACTCAAGGAGTTTTCAGTTCAGACTGCGCCGGAAGTGGGGCGAATTATAGAGAGATTAGATCGGGCGTCAAGCACTTGTTTAAGCTTTTGTTACAGACGCTGTTTTACGCGCAGCCAGGCGCGGGATCCGCCGCTCAAGCGCAGGCATACGCAAGGCCAAGAGGAACACGCCAATAGCCGCATAAATAGACCACTCCTTGAGATCGGCGCGCACCACCCAAAGAAAGTGCAAAAGACCCAAGCCCAGAATCACGTAGACCAACTTGTGCAACTTCTTCCAGCGCGCGCCCAGGCGACGCTGGCTATAGCGATTGGAGGTCACTGCCAAAGCCAGCAGGCCAACAAAGCCCAGCATGCCGACAATGATGTAGGGCCGCTTACTCAGCTCGATACCTAACTGCCCCCAGTCCAGGCCCAGGACAAAGAACATGTAGGCACTCAGGTGCAACACTATATAAGCAAAGCACCACAACCCCAGCTGGCGCCGCGAAACGATCCAGCCCGACCAACCGGTGAGGCGCTGCAAGGGCGTCATGCTCAAGGTTATCAACAGGAAGATCAAAGCCCCCAACCCCAGGCGGTCGACCAGGATCTTGCCCGGGTCCGGGCCAAGGGCTTCCATGGCTGCTTCATACAACCACCACAGCGGCCAGATACTGGCCAGGATGAAAATGCCGAGCCTGAACAGTGGATAGCGCATCAGTAGTTCTTCCGCAGGTCGAGCCCGTTGTACAGCCCTGCCACTTCTTCGGCATAGCCATTGAACATCTGCGTTGGCCGCACATTGGGACTGAACAGCCCGCTGGGCAAGCGCCGCTCACGGGCCTGGGTCCAGCGCGGGTGATCGACCTCGGGGTTGACGTTGGCATAGAAGCCATACTCTTCCGGCGCAATCGCCTGCCAGGTGGTGCGCGGTTGCTCTTCGACCAGACTGATGCGCACGATCGACTTGATGCTCTTGAAGCCGTACTTCCAGGGCACCACCAAGCGCAACGGCGCACCGTTCTGGTTGGGCAGTTCGCGCCCGTACATGCCGACGGCAAGGATCGCCAGCGGGTTCATCGCCTCATCCAGGCGCAAGCCTTCTATATAAGGCCAGTCGATCAGGGCAAAGCTTGAGCGCTGGCCAGGCATGCTCTTGGGGTCCTGAAGGGTTTCGAAGCGAATGAAGCGCGCCTTGGAGGTTGGCTCGACCTGTTTGAGCAGCGCCGATAACGGAAAGCCCAACCAGGGAATGACCATCGACCAGGCCTCAACGCAGCGCAGGCGATAAATGCGCTCTTCCAGTTGGTAGGGTTTCATAAAGTCTTCCAGGGCATAGCGCCCGGGCTTGCCTACCTCACCATCGACCACCACGGTCCAGGGCTCGGTTTTCAGGCTGCCGGCATTGGCGGCCGGATCGCCCTTGTCGGTGCCGAACTCGTAGAAGTTGTTGTAGTGAGTGGCATCTTTGAATGGCGTGATCGCCTCCCCCGGCGCCGTGACCGCTTGCCACTTGGCCGCGGCGAGCTTATCGCTGAACCAGCCAGGCGCCCTGCCCGCCTCGACATTGGCATAACGCGATGCTTCGGCTGCACTGGCCCAGCGCGGTAGCGCGGTGGCCGCGAGGGCAGCCAACGACCCGCCGAGCATGGCGCGGCGCGAGACATAAAGGGATTCGGGGGTGATTTCCGATTCTTTGCAATCGGAGGCTTTGGGCAGCTTGATGAGCATGATGGCTCCGTAGAACTGGAGGACTGATGCACCAGTAGACTACGGAGCCCTAGCGAAATTACATCACTCGATGTTTTTCCGCCGACGCATGCGCAACAGGTATTGCACAGGACCGGAGGCTGCATAGCCGAGGAACACCAGCAGCAGGATGCGCGGTGGATCACTGAAGACTACCGCGAACACCAGCACCACTGCGAGGATCGCTACGAACGGTACGCGGCCCTTGAGGTCCAGCTCCTTGAAGCTGTTGTACTTGATGTTGCTGACCATCAGCATACCGGCCGCAGCCACCAGCAACGCCACCAGGAACGACAGCTTCGAGCCCTGGATACCGTAGTCGCTGAAAGCCCACACGGTACCGGCCACCACACCGGCTGCAGCCGGGCTGGCCAGGCCAATGAAGTAGCGCTTGTCGGCCTTGCCGACCTGGGTGTTGAAGCGCGCCAGACGCAGCGCGGCACCCGCCACATAGATGAAGGCGACCATCCAGCCGACCTTGCCCATGTCACCCAGGGCCCAGCCAAAGGCCAGCAATGCCGGGGCGACACCGAAGGCGACCATGTCCGACAGCGAGTCATACTCGGCACCGAAGGCGCTCTGGGTATTGGTCATGCGTGCCACCCGGCCGTCCAGGCCATCGAGGACCATGGCGACAAAAATGGCGATGGCGGCAAAGGCGAAGTACTTGCTCGCCTCACGTGGATCACCCGCGCTGAGGGCTGCCTGGGCACTCATGGAGTTGATGATCGAATAGAAACCGGCGAACAAGTTCGCAGTGGTGAACAGGTTGGGCAGCAGATAGATGCCGCGATGCCGAACCTTGCGTCCTTCGGCGTCATGCCCTTCTTCAACATGCTCATCGATCGGTAGCAGGCTTTCGGCGTCGGAGGCCTTGTTCGGCTCTTCGGGACGTTCGCTCATGGACATTACCTTGCAACGGTTTGGAAAGTTTCGACTGACGTCTGCGACGAGGGTTCGCCGACAAACGATGAAGCTTTATACCAGAAGCTGACCGCCTAAACGAAAAAACGCGGCCGAAGCCGCGTTTTCATCGCATCAGGTCAAGATCAGTTCTTGGCCTTGTCGACGATTTTGTTCGCTGCGATCCAAGGCATCATCGAGCGCAATTGCTCGCCGATGACTTCGATGCCGTGGGCAGCGTTGTTACGACGCTTGGCAGTCATCGATGGGTAGCCGGTGGCGCCTTCGCTGATGAACATCTTGGCGTACTCGCCGTCCTGGATGCGCTTGAGAGCATTGCGCATGGCCTGGCGGGATTCGGCGTTGATGACTTCAGGGCCGGTCACGTACTCGCCATATTCGGCGTTGTTGGAGATCGAGTAGTTCATGTTGGCGATACCGCCTTCGTACATGAGGTCAACAATCAGCTTCAGTTCGTGCAAGCACTCGAAGTAGGCCATTTCTGGCGCGTAGCCGGCTTCAACCAGGGTTTCGAAACCGGCCTTGACCAGCTCGACAGTACCGCCACACAGAACGGCCTGCTCGCCGAACAGGTCGGTTTCGGTCTCGTCCTTGAAGGTGGTTTCGATGATGCCGGTACGGCCGCCACCGACGCCTGCGGCGTAGGACAGGGCAACGTTCTTGGCATTGCCCGAAGCGTCCTGGTAGATCGCGATCAGGTCAGGAATGCCGCCGCCTTTGACGAACTCGGAACGTACGGTGTGACCTGGCGCTTTTGGCGCGATCATGATCACGTCCAGGTCGGCGCGTGGAACGACCTGGTTGTAGTGGATGGCGAAACCGTGGGAGAAGGCCAGGGTGGCGCCCTTCTTGATGTTCGGCTCGACTTCATTCTTGTACAGCTGGGACTGGAACTCGTCCGGGGTCAGGATCATGACCAGGTCGGCACTGGCGACAGCGCTCGCTACATCGGCAACTTTCAGGCCGTGAGCTTCGGCTTTGGCAACGGTGGCCGAACCCTTACGCAGACCGACAGTGACGTCCACACCGGAGTCCTTCAGGTTGCACGCCTGAGCGTGGCCTTGGGAGCCGTAACCGATGATGGCAACTTTCTTGCCCTGGATGATGGAAAGGTCACAGTCTTTGTCGTAATAAACTTTCATGAAAATACCCCTGTTATCTCGGCCCATAGGGCCATCGCTAATTTTTTGAGTTAGATGCTGAGCACTTTGTCGCCACGGGCAATGCCGGTAACGCCGCTGCGCACTGTTTCGAGAATGGACGCGGTACCGATGGCCTGAATGAAGCTGTCAAGCTTGTCGCTGGCGCCAGTCAGCTGCACGGTATAGACGCTGCTGCTGACGTCGACGATCTGCCCACGATAGATATCGGTGGTGCGTTTGATCTCGGCACGCTGTGCTCCCGTGGCCTTGATCTTGACCAGCATCAGTTCACGTTCGATGTGCGCGCTTTCCGAGAGGTCGACCAGCTTGACGACTTCAACCAGCTTGTTCAGGTTTTTGGTGATCTGCTCGATCACCTCATCATGTCCGACCGTGGTCAACGTCAGACGCGACAGGGTCGGGTCTTCGGTTGGCGCCACCGTCAGGCTTTCGATGTTGTAGTTACGCTGCGAAAACAGACCGACCACGCGAGACAAGGCACCGGGTTCGTTTTCCAACAGCAGGGAAATAATGTGCCGCATGATTAGGTCCGCTCCGTCTTGCTCAGCCACATATCGCGCATAGAGCCGTCTTTGATCTGCATCGGGTAGACGTGCTCGCTGTTGTCGACCTGGATATCGATGAACACCAGCCGGTCCTTCATGGCGAACGCCTCCTCGAGCTTGGGCTTGAGGTCTTTCAGGCTGGTGATGCGGATCCCCACGTGGCCATAGGCTTCGGCCAGCTTGACGAAGTCAGGCAGCGATTCCATGTAGGAGTGCGAGTGACGGCTGTTGTAGGACATGTCCTGCCATTGGCGGACCATGCCCAGAACGCCGTTGTTCAGGTTGACGATCTTCACCGGCAGGTCGTACTGCAGGCAGGTCGACAACTCCTGGATGTTCATCTGGATACTGCCCTCGCCGGTGACGCAAGCAACGTCCTGGTCCGGGAAGTTCAGCTTGATGCCCATGGCCGCCGGGAAGCCGAAGCCCATGGTGCCCAGGCCGCCGGAGTTGATCCAGCGGTTGGGTTTGTTGAAGCGGTAATACTGCGCCGCGAACATCTGGTGCTGGCCCACGTCGGAGGTCACGAAGGCGTCGCCGCCGGTCACTTCGCAGAGGGTCTCGATCACGGTCTGCGGCTTGATCACACTGCCGTCACCCTTCTGGTAAGGGAACATGTCGCGATCGCCACGCCATTCTTCGATCTGCTTCCACCAGGCATCCATGGCGGCTTTGTCCGGCTGCTCGCCGATTTCGCGCAAGGTGGCGACCATTTCGGTCAACACGCTGTCAACCGGGCCAACAATCGGCACGTCGGCCTTGATCGTCTTGGAAATCGACGCAGGGTCGATGTCGATGTGGATAACCTTGGCATTCGGGCAGAACTTGGCCGGGCCGTTGACCACGCGGTCGTCGAAGCGCGCACCGACGGCGAAAATCACGTCAGCGTGGTGCATGGCCAGGTTGGCGGTGTAGCTGCCGTGCATGCCGAGCATGCCGAGGAACTGGCGATCGGTACCCGGATAGCCACCCAGGCCCATCAGCGTGTTGGTGACCGGCAGGTTGAGCATCTGCGCAACTTCGGTCAGGGCATCAGAGCCGCCACCGAGGATGACCCCGCCACCGGCATAAACCACTGGACGCTTGGCGGCCAGGAGCATTTCGGCAGCCTTGCGAATCTGCCCCGAGTGACCACGTACAGCCGGGCTGTAGGAACGCATCTTGACCTTTTTGGGGTAGACGTATTCGAACTTTTCCGCAGGATTGGTCATGTCTTTGGGGATATCGACCACGACCGGACCCGGGCGACCGGATTGCGCCAGATAAAAGGCTTTTTTCAGGACTTCAGGGATTTCCGAGGCGTGTTTGACCATGAAGCTGTGTTTCACGATCGGCCGGGAAATACCGATCATGTCGGTTTCCTGGAAGGCATCGGTACCGACCATGGTGCTAGGCACCTGACCGGAGATGATGACCATCGGGATCGAGTCCATGTATGCGGTGGCAATGCCGGTAATGGCATTGGTTGCGCCAGGACCGGAAGTCACCAGCACCACGCCGGCTTTACCGGTGGCACGGGCATAGCCGTCGGCCATGTGGGTGGCGGCCTGCTCGTGACGCACCAGGATGTGGGTCACTTCAGGTTCTTTGAACAGGGCGTCGTAGACGTGCAGGAGAGCACCACCTGGGTACCCATAGATGTATTTGACGCCTTCGTCGCGCAAAAAGCGGACGAGCATCTCACCGCCAGATAAAAGCTCCACGTTGTTCACCTCTAAAACGCCAGAATACCGTCCACGGTGGACGGGTCTTAATAGGTTTACTGCCAAGCAGAGCATGAGCGACGGAATCGCCGACTACGTCAGCACTGACTGAGCAAGTATTGGGAGCGCCCCAGAGTGTTGCGGGGTTTTCCCACCCAGCGCGAGGTAACGCGTTGCGGGGTGTAACAGGTCGGCGCGGGTGTGCGCCTCATGATCTGCTTAGCGGGTCTGCTTCTGGCAGTCCCTCTACAGCGGAATCTGGATTCTTCTTTTTCGGCGCGCGCAAGTCAAGAAAAATTATTGCCAATTTCGCGCAAGGACGAACCACAGCCACCACTAATGCCGGAGACAGCAGCAGAAAAACAAACAATACAAACAAAAAGAGCCACAATCTGTGGCTCCAAGGGTGAAAAGAGGGAAATTCAGGCAGAAGGACTGATCAATTGGTCAAACTCTGCTAGCAGCCTGCGTAGCTCGCGGCTTTGCTCCGGACGGTCAACGTATACCGTTTCAGCCATGACCAGGATGCCGGAGGCATTGGGCAACGGCAGGCCCCTTTCGAGAATCTCTTTCATTTTTGGCAGAAAGATCCACTGCAGCCACTGATCGAAGCTCATGCTGTCGACCGCAAACGGCACGCTGCTCGCCAACGCTTGCGGCGTAGGCGAAACCTCACTCCACCAGCCTTGGGCATGCAGTTCGTGCTCGATCAACAGCAAATGATCGGCGATATCAAGAATACGTGGGTCCATTACAGGTTGACCTGGGCTTTCTGCCGGGCTAGCGCTGCGCCAGCCGAGTCACCCTGCTTCTCGCGCGACTGGGCAATGATGTTCCACAACCCGGCCTGCAGGTCAGGACGGCCGTTGGCGTAAGTCAGTGCGCGGCGCGCCAGTTGCTCGGATTGCGCGGCATCACCCTGGGCCAGGCGTACCTGTGCCAGGCGATAAAGCACTTGCGGCTCGCGCGGGGCGATGCGCTGGGCACGCTCCAGGCTCGACGAAGCACCGTTGTAGTCGCCACCGCTCTGTTGCTGCTGGGCGGTGGTCAACAACGCCAGCACCGGGCCGTCGAGTTGCTCATCAGCCGACAAACCGCCGCTGGCAGCGCTGGAGCGTGGAATACCGCTCGGCGCACTGGGTGCGCTGGTGCTTGGCATGGTGTAGCTGCCGGCGTTGGTCGAACTGCTGTCGAACGGTGCCGAGCTGCTCGGGCCCGGGGTAATCGGACCGGTGCTGATCGGTGCGGCGCCGGTAGAGGCCGGGAAAGTCTGGATCGGCGCCGCACCGGCACCTTGCGGCACCATGACCATTACCCCGGAATCCTGCGGCACGGCTTGCGCCTGACGCGTACCGTTGTTGACCTGCGCAGGCGCGCCACGGTTGGCCGTGACCCGCTCGCTGTTGGACACCCGGGTACTGGAATCGACCACGGGAATCGAGCCGCGCGGATTGCTGGCGCAGCCGTTGAGCAAAGTCAGCGCCGTCAAGGCTGGAAACAACCACTTGTTCACTGCACACCCTCTTTAGGCTAATGCTTAATTCATCCAACCCTTGACCCAGTCCATGACGGACTCGGCAGGATCCGGCTCACCACCACAGGCGGCTCCGGCCGGCGGTTCACTGCCACGAATATACGGCATCTGCACGGCGCCCGGGCAACTGGCATCCGAACCCTGGCCGCTGTGCGGATCGATCCAGGCTTGCACCACGTTATCGGGCAACGGCATGTCCAGCGGCAGCGGGTCGGCCTTGCGCATGAAACTGGTCCAGACCTGCAAGGCACCGGTGGCGCCGGTGAACGGCGTCTTGCCGTTGTCGTCACGGCCCAGCCACACCACCGCCAGCAGGTCCTGGCTGAAGCCTGCGAACCAGCTGTCACGGGAATCGTTACTGGTACCGGTCTTGCCCGCCAGGGTCAACGAGCTTGGCAGCACACTGTAGACCGAACGCCCGGTGCCTTCGCGCATCACCCGCTGCATGGCGTTCTGCACCAGATAAATGGCGCCCGGGTCGAAAGTTTGCTGGATCTGGAACGGGTAACGCTTGAGCGGTTCGCCCTCGGCGGTCAGCACGCTGCGAATGCCACGCATCGGCGTGTTGAAGCCGCCGTTGGCCAGGGTCTGGTACATGGTCGCAACCTGCATCGGCGACATGCCGCCGGCGCCGAGCATCATCGACGGGAAGGCTGGCCAGTCGACATTCACGCCCAGCCGGCCGATGGTCTTGAGCACATTGGGCACGCCCAGTTCCAGGCCCAGCTTGGCGGTCGACAGGTTGTAGGAGTTGGCCAGGCCCTGATACAGGTAAATCGTGCCATGGGAGCGCCGGTCATAGTTCTGCGGCCGCCACACCTGGCCGTCAGCCCCCTTGACCGAGAATGGCTCATCCTGCACCCAACTGGTCAGGGTGTACTTGCTCGGTTTTTCCAGAGCAGTCAGGTACACCGCAGGCTTGACCAGCGAGCCGATCGGCCGTACGGCATCGATGGCGCGGTTGAAGCCGGCAAAACCGGCCTGGCGGCTACCGATCAGGGCCTGGACTTCACCGGTCTCCGGGTTGGTCACAACCATGGCCGCTTCGACTTCATCAGCACCCTTGCGCCCGGCCAGGCGCTTGAAGGTCTCACCCATGGCAGCTTCCGACTTCATCTGCAGGATCGGATCGAAGCTGGTGAAGATGCGCAGGCCTTCTTCGGTCAAGTCTTCGTCACGGTAGTCCTGGCGCAGCTGGCGTTTGACCAGGTCGAGGAAGCCTGGGTACGAGCTGTCGGCCAGACTGCCACGCTTGGTGACGTCCAGTGGCATTTTCTTCGCCGCGTCCACCGCTTCCGGGGTGGCGACGCCCTGCTCGGCCAGCAGGTCGAGTACCAGGTTACGCCGCACCGTGGCCCGCTCCGGATAACGCCGCGGGTTGTAGTAGGAAGGGCCCTTGACCATACCGACCAGCAAGGCGATCTGATGCAGCTTGAGCTCGGACAGCGGCTGGCTGAAGAAGAACTGGCTGGCCAGGCCGAAGCCGTGCACCGCGCGCTGGCCATCCTGGCCGACGAACACTTCGTTGAGATAGGCCTCGAGGATTTCACGCTTGTCGTAATGCAACTCGAGCAGCAAGGCCATCATCGCTTCATTGAGCTTGCGGCTGAGGCTGCGTTCGTTGGTCAGGTAGAAGTTCTTCACCAACTGTTGGGTCAGGGTACTGCCGCCCTGGCGCATGGCACCGGACGAGGTGTTGACCCACACCGCCCGGGCAATCGACTTGGGTGACACGCCAAAGTGGCTATAGAAGTCGCGGTCTTCCACGGCCACCAGGGTTTCCAGCAGATACGGCGGCACCTGATCGATGTTGATCAGGATACGGTCTTCGAGGTTTTTCGGGTACAGGCCGCCGATCAGCAGCGGCTCCAGGCGCACCACATCAAGTTTGGTGCCGTTGGCACCGCTGAGGCCGGCAACATAGTCGCCAGAGAAGCGTACGCTGACGCCCTGCGCCGGTTCCATGCCTTCATAGAACTGGAAGCCGCGGGTGTTGAGGTCGACGCTGTTGCCATTGACCGCCGCTGCGCCCGGACCGTTGGCGACGCTTTCGCGGCGATAGCCGAGGGCATCGAGCTCGATCAGGAAGTCGGCCTTGCTCAACTTCTGCCCGACGAACAGCTCCAGCGGGCGAGCGTACACCTTGGCCGGGATGGTCCAGCGCTTGCCGGAGAATTTCTCCTGGACCACAGCGTCGAGGTAAATGGCATAACCCGCCACCAGCACAAGGCCGACCAGGCTGAGCTTCAATGCCCAGCCCAGCCAGGCACGCGAGCGGCCAGACGGGCGTTTTTTAGCGGTACGGGAGGATCGGGATCGAGTCATGGCGGCGGATTATACGCACTTTATCGTTCATCGACAGGCGCCCTCCGGCGGTTTGCAGCAGCCACGCTTGCGGCCATAATGGCCGATTCGAATCTCCGACCCAGAAGGATCGCCCGTGAGCCAAGCCTTGATCACTGCCCTGCAGAATCCCGCCCTGTTCCCTCATCCTGTGAAGGCTTTTCAGGTCATCGAGACGCATATCTCCTGGGTGCTGCTCACCGGTGACTATGCCTACAAGATCAAGAAGCCGATGAACTTCGGCTTCCTGGATTTCACCGAGTTGTCCCAGCGCGAGCACTTCTGCAACGAAGAGCTGCGCCTGAACCAGCGCCTGACCGAAGGCCTGTACCTGCAAGTGCTGCCGATCACCGGCAGCGCCGAAGCCCCGCAACTGGGTGGCGAAGGCGCGTCGATCGAGTACGCACTGCAGATGCGCCAGTTCCCGCAGAGCCAGATGCTCAGCACCCTGCAGGCCAATGGCGAGCTGACCGCCGCGCACATCGACCAGATGGCCGAACAGATCGCCCGCTTCCACCTGGCCGCACCGAAAGTCGCGGTCGAGCACCCGCTGGGTACGCCAGACAGCGTCATGGCGCCGGTCGAGCAGAACTTCGAGCAGATTCGCCCATTCCTGTCCGACAAGGCTGACCTGCAGCAGCTCGATGCGCTGCAAGCCTGGGCCCACGACAGCTTCAAGCGACTGCACACGCTGCTGGACAAGCGCAAAGCAGAGGGCTTTATTCGCGAATGCCACGGTGACATCCACCTGGGCAACGCCACCCTGATCGACGGCAAAGTGGTGATCTTCGATTGCATCGAGTTCAACGAGCCGTTCCGCCTGACCGACGTGTACGCCGATGCCGCCTTTCTGGCCATGGACCTTGAAGATCGCGGTCTGAAATCGTTGTCGCGCCGTTTCATCAGCCAGTACCTGGAACTGACCGGTGATTACGCCGGCCTGGAACTGCTGAACTTCTATAAGGCCTACCGTGCACTGGTGCGGGCCAAGGTCGCCCTGTTCAGCATGCCGGCCAACGCCGATGCCGTGCAGCGCGCCACCACCCTGCGCACCTACCGCAACTATGCCAACCTGGCAGAGAGCTACAGCGCCATCCCTTCGCGCTTCCTGGCCATTACCCACGGCGTTTCCGCAGTGGGCAAGAGCCACGTGGCCATGCGCCTGGTTGACGCCCTGGGCGCGATCCGCCTGCGTTCGGACGTCGAGCGCAAGCGCCTGTTCGGCGAACAAGCCAGCGCCAATGCCGGCCAGCTACAAGCCGGCATCTACAGCGAAGACGCAAGCCAGGCCACCTACCAGCGCCTGCATAAACTGGCTCAAACCATCCTGCGCGCCGGCTTCCCGGTGGTGATCGACGCCACTTACCTCAACCAGGAGCAGCGCCAGGCCGCCGCCGGCGTTGCCAGCGAAACCGGCGTGCCGTTCCTGATCCTCGATTGCAATGCCCCGGACGCAGTGATCGCCAGCTGGCTGGCCCAGCGCCAGGCCGACCAGAACGATCCGTCGGATGCCACCCTGGGCGTGGTCAAGGCCCAGCAGGCCAGCCGTGACCCGCTCAGCGCCGAAGAGCTGCTGCAAAGCAAGCGCGTGGAAACCAACGAGAGCGGCAGCCTCGATCTGCTGGTCAAGCAGATCCGCCAGCGCCTGCCTGGGCTCTGATGTAGCCCAGGACGTGAAGCAGTCGACACTTCACGCCTGATTCCAGGCGCCTCCGCAATGATGGCACTATAATGCCACCATAAGCTCAAACAAGGAGGCGCCTCATGAATCAGCCACGGCAACTGGACAGCGCGCTGTATGCGTTGGTGCATGACGAACAGATCGCCAGCTTCAATCGCGAGAAACCCAAGGACGGCACTGTCGATTTTCGGGGCGGTGATTTCCGTGGACTTGACCTGCGCGAGCTGGACACCCGCGGCATCGATTTCACCGATGCCTATTTCCGTGCTTCCGACCTGCGCGGCCTGGACCTGCGTCATAACGGCCTGGAAGGTGCGAGCCTTGCCCACGCGCAGATTTCCGGAACCTACTT
This sequence comes from Pseudomonas rubra, assembly GCF_028656935.1. GTDB lineage: Bacteria > Pseudomonadota > Gammaproteobacteria > Pseudomonadales > Pseudomonadaceae > Aquipseudomonas > Aquipseudomonas rubra. The sequence continues at coordinate 67,558 of NZ_JAMDGZ010000004.1, read as the reverse complement.
CCCTAGCGAACTGAGCGCCGACGAGATCCTCATGTCGGTCAACTTCGGCACACGCCTGCGTTACCGCACACGCTGACACTATAGGATGAAATGCCCACCGGCTGCGGCTTGGCGGGCAGCGTTCGGCTACCCGTCGGCACATGGATGGCAAAACGCCGCGTATTTTCCAAGTGCCGCTACACTCCTCTTTGACCTGCTCGCGATTCCTTAATCAAGACCCGTTCAGCCGTCGCAAGGAGGCTTGATGAACGATGAACTTCAGCATCTGAAAAACCTTGGCAAGACTTCTGCGCAATGGCTGCATGCGGTCGGCATCCACAGCGCATCCGACCTGCGCCGACTGGGTGCGGTAAGCGCCTACAAGGCCGTACGTACCCGTGGCTTTCGCGCCTCGAAGGTGCTGCTCTATGCGATTGAAGGCGCCTTGCTCGATGTGCACTGGAACGATATTCCAGCCGAACGCAAGGAAGCCCTGAACCAGGAACTCGACAGTAAACCCGCCCTGACGAAAAATAATCGAGATTTTTGAGTCACGATGCTTGACTACGAAATGAGAATCGTTATGATTATCACAACTGGTCGCGAGACTGGTTGGGTAACCTGAAAGCCCCTGGTTCGGACTCTCAGATTATCTCCTCATCAGGCTAATCACGGTTATTGACCCGGCACTTTGCCGGGTCTTTTTTTGCCTGATGTTTTCTCGGCCCCACACCCAACCTGCCTGCTAGCGAGCAATGATCAACGGATGCCCGCGCTCGGGATGCGGCTGCACCAGTACATCAATGCCAAACACGGCCTTGAGTGCGTCAGGACGCAACACCTGCTGCGGCGTATCCAGAGCATGGGCGCGGCCCTGTTCGAGCAGCAGGATGCGGTCACAGTAGCGCGCTGCCAGGTTCAGGTCGTGAAGGATAACCAGCACCGCCGCACCGCGGTCGGCGAACTCGCGTACCGCTTGCAAGGTGGTGTGCTGGTGCAACGGGTCGAGCATCGAGGTGGGCTCGTCGAGCAGCAGGATTCGCCCCTCCTCCCCGGGCCATAGCTGGGCCAGCACCCGTGCCAGGTGCACGCGCTGACGCTCGCCACCGGACAACGCCAGGTAACTACGCCCGACCAGATGGCTGGCGTCGGCCGCTTGCAACGCCGCGTCGATAATCTGCCGGTCACGTTCAAGGCCGCTTCGGTGCGGCAAGCGGCCCATGCCAACCACCTCCTCGACCCGGAAGGCAAAGCCGAGGCTGGACACCTGCGGCAATACCGCCAGACGTTGGGCGCGCTGCTGGCCGGGCCATTCGGACAGCCCGTGATCATCTAGGGTCACCCGCCCCTGGCTCGCCTCCAGCTCGCCACACATCACCCCGAGCAGGCTGCTCTTGCCCGCCCCGTTGGGGCCCAGTACCCCCAGCACCTGACCGGGCTGCAGCGCCAGGCTGATGTCGCTCAGGACCAGGTTCGCGCCTCGACGCAGGGACAGGTTCTCGACTCGCAGCATCAGGCGCGCCCTCGCAACAGCAGGTAGAGGAAAAACGGTGCGCCGATAAATGCGGTAACAATACCGATCGGCAGCTCCGCGGGTGCCAGCACCAAACGGGCGATCAAGTCGGCAAACAACAGCAACGAAGCACCGGCCAGCAGCGACGCCGGTAGCAGCACACGGTGATCGGGCCCGGCCAGCAAACGCACCAGATGCGGCACCACCAGGCCGATAAAGCCGATCAGCCCCGCCGCCGCGACCGCCGCGCCAACACCCAAGGCGGTACAGAACACCAGTTCGCGCTTGAGCTTCTCGACTTCGATGCCCAGGTGCCGGGCTTCGGACTCGCCCAGCAGCAAGGCATTGAGGGCCTGCGCCCGGCGCGGCAACCACAGCGAGACCAGCACGGCGACCAGCACCAGTGGCCACAGGCGCTGGTAACTGGCGCCATTGAGGCTGCCCAGGTTCCAGAAGGTCAGGGTGCGCAAGGTGGCGTCATCGGCCAGATAAGTGAACAGCCCCACTGCCGCGCCGGCCAAGGCGGTCAAGGCGATACCCGCAAGGAGCATGGTCGCCACGTTGGTCTGGCCATCGTGGCGGCCCAGTCGGTACACCAGTGCAGTCACCCCCAGGCCACCAAGAAACGCACACAGGGACAACAGATAAGGCGCGAGCACCTCAGGGATGCCACCTACCCATGAGCCGCCAACAATCGCTACCGCTGCGCCAAGCGCGGCGCCCGCGGAAACACCAACCAGGCCAGGGTCAGCCAGGGGATTGCGAAACAGGCCTTGCATTGCCACCCCGGACAGCGCCAGCACCGCGCCCACCGCCAACCCCAGCAGCGTACGCGGCAAGCGTATCTGCCCCAGGATCAACTCGGCCTGCTCCAGCCCTTCGCCGGCCACCGGCAGCCCGATCAGCCGCGCGCCAGCACGCAGGGTATCGAACAATGGCAGGCTGACCGGCCCCAGCGCCAGCGACAGCCAGATCGCCAGCAGACACAGCAGCGTCAGGGCGACGAACAGCGTGCGCGGTTTGACCAGCCGGTTCATTGCGCGGTTGGGTAGAAGGCTTGGGACAGGCGCTGCAAGGTCACGGGCAGGCGCGGGCCCAGACCTCCGACCAGCAGGGTCGGGTCCAGCTCAATCAGGCGTTTGTTACGTGCGGCACGCGAAGCGTTCAGAGCAGGGTTTTCCTTGAGCAGTGCCTGCAAGGCCTGGTCACCGCTCAAGCTGCGGTCGGCGAATACCAGTACATCGGGATCGAGGGCCGCCAAGGCCTCCACCGAGAAGTTCTTGTACCCCTCGTTGTCGGCCAGATTGCGCGCACCGGCTTGCCGGAGCAACCAGTCGCCGGAGGTGCCTTTGCCAGCAATCATCGGCTTGGAGCCGGCATGACCGACCAGCAGGATCACCCCAGGGGCCGCCTGGGTGCTTTGCAACTGTTTGATCTTGCCCTGCAGGGCATCAAGTTGCTGGCGGTAGTCGGCAAACAACTGTCGAGCCTGTTGTTCATTACCGAGCAGATGCCCCAGCTTTTGCAGGTTGCCTTCCACTGCGCCCAGGTCGGCCTTGCTCGACAGCAGTTCGACCTTGACCCCGGCGCCACGGATTTGCGCCAGCACCGGCGGCGGGCCCATTTCCTCAGTGCCCACCAGTACATCCGGCCGCAGACTCAGCACGCCTTCGGCGGACAGTTGGCGCTGATAACCAACGCTTGGCAATGCCTTGAGCGATGCAGGATGCTGGCTGGTGGTATCGACCCCGACCAGCTTCTGCTCGCCCCCCAGCGCCGTCACCCACTCGCTCAAGGCCCCACCGGCGCTGACCCAGCGCTGCGGCAAGGCTTCGGCCTGGGCCAGGGTGTTGAACACAAGACCGGCACACAGGGCGATCAGGCGGGCACGTGGGCGCATAACAGGCTTCCTTGAATGAGGAGGAGCGGCAATCCGGGTGGATAATGCCGGGGACGCACGGTATAAAGCGTCCGATACGGCGGATGCAGGCAATTTGATAATTATTTGCATTTGCACGTCAAGCCGTGACTGTGACTTCGGGTAACCCTCCACCATGCATTTTCTTTGTCGATCCGAGCAACTGGGCGAAGGCCAGAGCCGAGGTTTCAGTGTCGATGACCTGGAGATTTTCGCGGTTCGGCGCGCCGGCACAGTCTATTTGTACCGCAATTACTGCCCCCATCGCGGTATTGCCCTGAACTGGGAAGCTGACGCCTTTCTCGACAGCAGCGCCAGCCTGATCGCCTGCACACGTCACGGCGCACTGTTTCTGATCGAGTCTGGCGAATGCGTGGCGGGCCCCTGCGAGGGAGAGCAACTGACGGCCCTGAACTGTCGCGAAGACAGCCAGGGCATCTGGCTTATCGATTGAGCAACACCGGCAACGGCCGATCGATGTAGACCTGCTCGCCATCGATCCGTGTGCCATAGGCCAGCACTTGGACGCCGTCGTCCACCGCAGCACGCAGCGCGTCGGCATAGGCGCTGTCGATTTCGTCGGCCGGGCGTACGGCATCGATACCGCTGAGGTTCACGCAGTACAGCTGCACCGCGCGCACACCTTGGCGTGCCAGGGTTGCCAGTTCACGCAGGTGCTTGGCGCCGCGCAGGGTGACCGCGTCGGGGAAGGCCGCCACGCTGGAGTCGGCAAAGCCCAGGGTCACGCTCTTGACCTCGACGTAGGCCGGGCCGTCAGCAAACTCCAGGCGAAAATCCACCCGGCTGCGCTCCTCACCGTAGGCCACTTCGCGCTTGAGCCCGGTAAACCCGGCCAGTTCGCTGATGATGCCAGCGCGCAGGGCCTCTTCCACCAGGGCGTTGGCCCGCCCGGTATTGACGCAGGCCAGCCGCCCTTGCGGCGTTTCACTGATTTCCCAGGTGCCGGGCAGCTTGCGCTTGGGGTCATTGGAGCGGCTGAACCAGACCTGGCCGCCTTCGACCATGCAATTGAACATCGAGCCGGTGTTGGGACAATGGATGGTCATCTGCTCACCATTGGCCAGCTCGATGTCAGCCAGGAAGCGCTTGTAGCGGCGCAGCAAACGTGCGGTTTCAAGTGTGGGAGAAAAACGCATCAGCCTTGCCAGCTCCGCAGTCCACGGGCGATCCGCTCAACCGCCTGCTCTAAACGCGGCAAACTCTGGGTGTAGGCAAAGCGTACATGATGGCTGGCCTGGTGGCGGCCGAAGTCCAGGCCCGGCGTAAAGGCTACATGCTCGGTTTCGAGAAAATGCTGGCAAAAGGCAAAGGCATCACCGCCAAAGGCGCTGATATCGGCATACAGGTAGAACGCGCCCTGAGGCTCGACAGCAATTTTGAAACCCAGCTCGCGCAAGGCCGGCAAGAGGAAGTCGCGACGCCGGGCGAACTCGCCGCGGCGCTCTTCGAGAATGGCCAGGGTGGCGGGCTCGAAACAGGCCAGAGCGGCGTGCTGAGCCATGCTCGGTGCGCTGATGTAGAGGTTTTGCGCAAGCTTTTCCAGATCGGCCACCGCCGCCGGGGGGGCGACCAGCCACCCCAAGCGCCAGCCGGTCATGCCGAAATACTTGGAAAAACTATTAAGGACGAAAGCTTCGTCGTCGACTTCCAGCACACTCGGCGCATCCATACCGTAGGTCAGGCCGTGGTAGATCTCGTCCACCACCAGGTGGCCATTACGGGCGCGGGTAGCGTCCGACAGGCTGGCCAGTTCGCCGTGATCAAGCACGGTACCGGTCGGGTTGGCCGGCGATGCAACCAACGCGCCGACGGTGTCCTGGTCCCAGTGCCGCTCGACTAGGTCGGCGGTGAGCTGGTAGTTGACCTCAGGCCCCACCGGCACCAGCTGTGCAGCACCTTCGACCAGCCTCAGGAAATGCCGATTGCACGGGTAGCCCGGGTCGGCCAGCAGCCAGTGCTTGCCCGGGTCGACCAGCAAGCTTGCGGCCAGCAGCAAGGCCCCGGAACCGCCTGGAGTAATGAGGATGCGTTGCGGGTCGACGTTCAGCCCGTAGCGCTGCTGGTAAAACCCGGCAATCGCTTCACGCAACGCTGGCAGCCCACGGGCAGCGGTGTAACGGGTGTGCCCCTGGGCCAGTGCGGCCTGGCCGGCTTCGATGATCGGCGCGGCGGTGGTGAAGTCCGGCTCGCCGATTTCCAGGTGAATCACGTCGCAACCGCTGGCCTGCAGCTCATTGGCGCGAGCCAGCAGGGCCATCACGTGGAAAGGTTCGATGGCGCGGCTGCGCGCACTGTAGGGCTGGGCCATTAGCCTTCTCTCAAAAGGGTCTAGAATATTGATTCTACCCATGCGCCGGGTCGAACGTGTGGCAAAACCTGCGGTCCACTGCAAAGATCATCAAGGCCAGGCACCGTTGCCCCGGCCTTGACAACCGGGAGTAGCGCACCCCGATTCGATCTGGTAAGTTCGGCGGCTCGCAGTCGCAGGGCCGGCGGGCGCCGGAGATGGAGCAGCCTGCGCAATGGATTAGAAAAGTGAGAGGCGGTCTATTCATGTCCACCCTAGAAAAGCAAAAAAAAAGCAGTCAGACCATGTACGGCGTCGAACCCTATCAGGAAACCAAGGGTGAAGAGTACATGGGAGACCCCATGCGCAAACACTTCATCAAACTTCTGGGTGCCTGGAAGCAGGAGCTGATGACCAGTGTGGACCGAACTGTGGACCACATGAAGGACGAGGCGGCCAACTTCCCGGACCCCGCCGATCGTGCCAGCCAGGAAGAAGAATTTGCCCTGGAACTGCGCAACCGTGATCGCGAGCGCAAGCTGATCAAGAAAATCGACAAGACCCTGCAGAAGATCCAGGACGAGGAATACGGCTGGTGCGACGGCTGTGGCATTGAAATTGGTCTTCGCCGACTGGAAGCCCGCCCTACTGCCGACCTGTGCTTTGACTGCAAGGAAATCGCGGAGAAGAAAGAAAAAACGGTCGGCAAAGGCTGATCCTTCTCCCATCCGAACGGGGCGCATCAGGCGCCCCGTTTCATTTTCATACTTGCCCCCCATGAATAACTCCCGCTACATCGGACGCTTCGCTCCCACCCCCAGTGGTTTCCTGCATTTTGGCTCGCTGGTCGCCGCCCTCGCCTCATGGCTCGACGCCCGGGCAGTCGGCGGCACCTGGCTGGTGCGCATGGAAGACATCGACCCGCCCCGCGAAGCCCCCGGCGCCCAGGCAGCGATCCTGCAAACCCTGGAAAGCTACGGCCTGCAATGGGATGGCGAGGTGGTCTATCAAAGCCTGCGTCATGAAGCCTATGCCGAGGTAGTCGAACGCCTGTTTCGCCAGGGCCTGGCCTATGCCTGTACCTGCTCGCGCAAGCAGTTGGAGGGTTACAACGGCATTTACCCCGGCCTGTGCCGTAATGCCGGTCATGCCCAGCAGGATGCTGCCATTCGCCTGCGCGTGCCGGAGTTGACCTACCGATTCGAAGACCGCGTTCAGGGTCCTTTTGAACAGCATCTAGGGCGTGATGTGGGTGATTTCGTCATCCGTCGTCGCGACGGACTCTATGCCTATCAACTGGCGGTGGTGCTCGATGATGCCTGGCAAGGGGTCACCGACATCGTACGCGGCGCCGACCTGCTGGATAACACCCCGCGCCAGCTGTACCTGCAGGAACTGCTGGGGCTGTCGCAACCGCGTTACCTGCACGTGCCGCTGATCGTGCAGCCCGATGGACACAAGCTGGGCAAGTCCTACCGTTCACCGCCGCTTTCCGCCGATCAGGCCACGCCCCTGTTGCTACGGGCCTTGCGCGCGCTGGGCCAGGCGACCGAGGCGGGTATGGAGCAAGGCACCCCGGCCGAAGTGCTGGCACATGCCGCAGCGCACTGGAACCCTGCGGCCGTACCCCGGCGCCTGAGCGTGCCCGAGGCCGACCTGCACTGACCGTCGTGGGAGCGGGCTTGCCCCGCGATTGCGATCTACCTGCTGTATCGCATCGCGGGGCAAGCCCGCTCCCACCCGGTCGGTGTACGCACCTCGACACAGAAAGCCCAGCAAATTCAATTCTTTGGCAAAAACGTGCAAGCCCGTTACCATCGCCACAGCCATTTGCGCCAATAATAAGTCCAAGCCGCAGCGCCCTAACCTTTGAGGCCAGCATGTATATCTATCGTTTGGTCCTGCTTCTGGTCGTGGGGATCTACCTGTTCTCCCCGGCCATCATGGACTGGTGGATCGAGCCAACCGGTGCCTGGTATCGCCCGTACCTGCTCTGGCTGATCCTGATCGTCGTGACCTTTATCCTGCAGAGCCAACGTGATGCCGATGAGCTTTAGCCTGACCCAGATGATCCTGATCAGCGCCGCCTACCTGCTGGTGCTGTTCGGCGTGGCCTGGGTCAGCGAACGCGGGATGATCCCGCGCTCGATCATCCGCCACCCGCTGACCTACACCCTGTCGCTGGGCGTCTATGCCAGTGCCTGGGCCTTTTATGGCTCGGTGGGCCTGGCCTACCAGTATGGCTACGGTTTTCTCGCCTGTTACCTGGGGGTGTCCGGCGCCTTCCTGCTGGCGCCGGTGCTGCTCTACCCGATCCTGAAGATCACCCGCACCTACCAGCTCTCGTCGCTGGCCGACCTGATTGCCTTTCGTTTTCGCAGCACCTGGGCCGGGGCCCTGACCACCATTTTCATGTTGATTGGTGTGCTGCCGCTGCTGGCGCTGCAGATCCAGGCGGTGGCCGACTCCATCAGCATTCTGACCGGCGAGCCGGTCAAGGCCCGGGTGGCCCTGGCCTTTTGCGCGCTGATCACCCTGTTCACCATCTTCTTCGGCTCCCGCCACATTGCCACCCGGGAGAAACACGAAGGCCTGGTGTTTGCCATCGCCTTCGAGTCGGTCATCAAGCTGCTGGCCCTGGGCGGTATCGGCCTCTATGCACTGTATGGCGTCTTTGGTGGCCCCCATGAGCTGGAAGTCTGGTTGCTGCAGAACCAGACCGCCTTGGCCGCCTTGCACACGCCATTGCAGGAAGGACCCTGGCGCACCCTGCTGCTGGTGTTCTTCGCCTCCGCCATCGTCATGCCGCACATGTACCACATGGCCTTCACCGAGAACCTCAACCCACGCTCGCTGGTCAGCGCCAGCTGGGGCCTGCCGCTGTTCCTGCTGCTGATGAGCCTGGCCGTGCCGCTGATTCTCTGGGCGGGCCTGAAAATGGGTGCCAGCACCAGCCCAGAGTACTTCACTCTGGGCCTGGGCATCGCCGCCAACAACCAGGCGCTGGCGCTACTGGCCTATGTCGGCGGGCTATCGGCTTCCAGCGGGCTGATCATCGTCACCACCCTGGCCCTCTCGGGCATGGCCTTGAACCACCTGGTGCTGCCGCTGTACCAGCCACCGGCCGAGGGCAATATCTACCGCTGGCTGAAATGGACCCGCCGGGCGCTGATCGTTGCGATCATCACTGCCGGTTTCGGTTTCTACCTGACCCTGGGCAGCCAGCAGGACCTGGCAAACCTGGGCATCGTCGCTTTCGTCGCCACCTTGCAGTTCCTGCCCGGCGTGCTTTCAGTGTTGTACTGGCCGACCGCCAACCGCCGCGGTTTCATTGCCGGCCTGCTGGCAGGGATTCTGGTGTGGATGGTGACCATGCTGTTGCCGCTGGTGGGCAACCTGCAGGGCTTCTACATTCCGCTGTTGAACATGATCTATGTGCTCGACGATACCAGTTGGCATATGGCCGCGATCGCCTCGCTGGCCGCCAACGTGCTGTTGTTCACCCTGATCTCGCTGTTCACCAACGCCAGCAGTGAAGAAGTCAGCGCTGCCGAGGCCTGTGCGGTGGATAACGTGCGTCGCCCACAACGCCGTGAGCTGCACGCCGCCTCGCCCCAGGAGTTTGCCACCCAATTGGCCAAGCCCCTGGGCGCCAAGGCGGCACAAAAGGAAGTGGAACAAGCCCTGCGCGACCTCTACCTGCCGTTCGACGAGCGCCGCCCCTATGCCCTGCGCCGCTTGCGCGACCGCATCGAGGCCAACCTCTCAGGGCTGATGGGCCCCAGTGTGGCCCAGGACATGGTCGAGACCTTCCTGCCCTACAAGTCCGGTAACGAAAATTACGTTACCGAAGACATCCATTTCATCGAAAGCCGCCTGGAAGACTACCACTCGCGCCTGACCGGCCTTGCCGCTGAACTCGATGCCCTGCGCCGCTACCACCGCCAGACCCTGCAGGAGCTGCCGATGGGCGTCTGCTCGCTGGCCAAGGACCAGGAAATCCTGATGTGGAACAAGGCCATGGAAGAGCTCACCGGCATCCCTGCCAAGCGCGTGGTTGGCTCGCGCCTGACCACCATTGCCGAACCCTGGCGCGGGCTGCTGCTGGGCTTCATCAACGTGCCCGACGAACACCTGCACAAACAGCGCCTGGGCCTGGACGGCCAGACCCGTTGGTTGAACCTGCACAAGGCGGCCATCGACGAGCCGCTGGCACCGGGTAACAGTGGCCTGGTGCTGCTGGTCGAGGACCTCACCGAAACCCAGGCCCTGGAAGACAAGCTGGTGCACTCTGAACGCCTGGCCAGCATCGGCCGCCTGGCCGCCGGGGTTGCCCACGAGATCGGCAACCCGGTCACCGGCATCGCGTGCCTGGCGCAGAACCTGCGCGAAGAACGCGAAGAGGATGGCGAGATCACCGAGCTGAGCAGCCAGATCCTGGAGCAGACCAAACGTATCTCGCGCATCGTCCAGTCGTTGATGAGCTTTGCCCATGCCGGCAGCCACCAGCACAGCGACGAGCCCGTGTGCCTGGCCGAAGTGGCCCAGGATGCCATCGGTCTGCTGGCCTTGAACCGGCGCAATTTCGAAGTACAGTTCTTCAACCTTTGCGACCCGGACCACTGGGTCGAGGGCGACCCGCAGCGCCTGGCCCAGGTCTTGATCAACCTGCTGTCCAACGCCCGCGACGCCTCCCCGCCCGGCAGCGCCGTGCGGGTCAAGAGCGAGGCCAGCGAACATACCGTCGACCTGATCGTCGAGGACGAAGGCAGCGGTATCCCGAAAAGCATCATGGATCGTCTGTTCGAACCCTTCTTCACCACCAAGGACCCGGGCGAAGGCACCGGACTGGGGCTTGCTCTGGTCTATTCCATCGTGGAAGAGCATTATGGACAAATCACCATCGACAGCCCGGCTGATAGCCAGAGCCAACGCGGTACCCGGATCCGAGTGACCCTGCCGCGCCATGTCGTAGCGACGTCCGCTGTGAACTGAGACCGTCGAGAGAATTGAATCAATGCCGCATATTCTGATCGTCGAAGACGAAACCATCATCCGCTCGGCGTTGCGCCGATTGCTTGAGCGCAACCAGTACCAAGTCAGCGAGGCCGGCTCGGTGCAGGAAGCCCAGGAGCGCTTCAGCATTGCGACCTTCGACCTGATTGTCAGCGATCTGCGCCTGCCAGGCGCACCTGGCACCGAGCTGATCAAGCTTGGCCAGGGCACGCCGGTGCTGATCATGACCAGCTACGCAAGCCTGCGTTCTGCCGTCGATTCGATGAAGATGGGCGCGGTCGACTACATCGCCAAGCCCTTCGATCATGATGAAATGCTTCAGGCCGTGGCGCGTATCCTGCGTGACCGGCAGAACGCCCCAGCCGCTGCGGCTGAGCGCGGCAACGGCAAGGCAGCGGCGAGCGAAAAGGCAGCGGCCAGCAATGCGGCCAATGGCGAGATCGGCATCATCGGCACCTGCCCTCCGATGCAAGACCTGTACAGCAAAATCCGCAAGGTCGCGCCAACAGACTCCAATGTACTGATCCAGGGTGAATCGGGAACCGGTAAAGAGCTGGTAGCCCGCGCCCTGCACAACCTCTCGCGACGGGCCAAGGCACCGATGATCTCGGTGAACTGCGCGGCCATTCCGGAAACCCTGATCGAATCGGAACTGTTCGGCCACGAAAAAGGCGCCTTTACCGGTGCCAGTGCCGGGCGTGCCGGCCTGGTCGAAGCCGCCGATGGCGGTACGCTGTTCCTCGACGAAATCGGCGAGCTACCGCTCGAAGCCCAGGCACGCCTGCTACGGGTGCTGCAGGAAGGCGAGATCCGACGGGTCGGCTCGGTGCAATCGCAAAAAGTCGATGTGCGCCTGATCGCCGCCACCCACCGCGACTTGAAGAACCTGGCCAAGGTCGGCCAGTTCCGTGAAGACCTTTATTACCGCCTGCACGTTATCGCCCTCAAACTGCCGGCCCTGCGCGAGCGAGGCGCCGACGTCAACGAAATCGCCAATGCCTTCCTCGCCCGCCAGAGTGCGCGAGTCGGGCGTAACGACCTGCGGTTCGGCCACGATGCAGAGCAGGCAATTCGGCATTACTCCTGGCCGGGCAACGTGCGCGAACTGGAAAACGCCGTTGAGCGTGCGGTGATCCTGTGCGAGAGCCCGGAAATTTCCGCCGACCTGCTGGGTATCGACATCGAACTCAGCGACCTGGAAGACGATGATCCGTTCGCCAGCCTGTCGAGCAGCGTCACCGCCAGCAACACCAGCCACGAGCCAACCGAAGACCTGTCGTTGGAAGACTACTTCCAGCATTTCGTCCTCGAGCATCAGGATCACATGACCGAGACCGAGCTTGCGCGCAAGCTGGGGGTAAGCCGCAAGTGCCTGTGGGAGCGACGCCAGCGCCTGGGCATCCCGCGGCGCAAGAGCGGTGCTACCAGCGAAGGCTGAGGCGTTTGCGCTGTTTCCCACGGTGCTCAGCGGTAACACCGCCACCCTGCGACAAACTGTTACCGCAACGCAAAGTCGTAACAAAAACCGGGGCTTACGGTAACGAAGCTCCGGTTTTTTTTCGCCCTGAAAACCACTCAAAAGCGCTCCAACCCCTTGTTTTACTGGGCTTTGAAAAAGTTGGCACGGCACCTGCTATATGTTTGGTACAAGAACAATAACAAGCACTGCAAAAGACAATAAAAATAAGACGAATCGGCTCACGCACAATAAGAACAAGACGGCGGAGGCGCAGCTAACTGATTCTTTTGGAGAGGAGTTGTATTTGGGGCTTGCCCCACAACCAGGCAGAGAACAACAAAAACTGCACTCAAGCAGGGCCTGAACTGGTTGGATCGCATGATCATTGCAACCTCAGCGACCAAAGCAATCCGTTTGCTCTTGATCCCGGTTAGGGATACCGCCCACAAGCTTTTTTTGTGGGCAGGGCACTCAACAAAAACAAGAAGCCCGGCAAAAAAACAATAAGAGCACGCAACTACTTCTTGGGGAGCTTCGGCTCCCCTTGTAGTTTCTGCCCGTCCCAGCCTGCCCAAGCGTCGTCCGACGCGACCGCCTACACCATCCACCGAGTAAATGCTAGAATCCCCGCCCATCATGCGGCCATTCTTCGTTTTTGGCCGAACATTCCTTCAAACAGTGCATCCCATGCTGAAGAAGCTGTTCCAGTCGTTCCGTCCTACCGTACGTGGCCAGCACCACATCCGCACCACGCCCGAAGTGATCAACAGTGGTCAACATTCGCTGCAACGTGGCCAGTTCAGTCGCCACGCGGTGAATATCGTCGAGCGCCTGCAAAACGCCGGCTACCAAGCCTATCTGGTCGGTGGCTGTGTACGCGACCAGCTCCTGGGCATCACCCCCAAGGACTTCGACGTCGCCACCAGCGCCACCCCTGAACAGGTCCGCGCCGAGTTTCGCAACGCCCGCATCATCGGCCGCCGTTTCAAACTGGTTCACATCCATTTCGGTCGTGAAATCATCGAAGTCGCTACCTTCCGCGCCAACCACCCGGAAAGCGAGGAAGAGAACAGCCACACCTCCTCGCGTAACGAGAGTGGGCGGATCCTGCGTGACAATGTCTACGGCACCCTGGAAGAAGACGCCCAGCGCCGCGACTTCACCATCAACGCCCTGTACTACGATCCGATCAGCGAGCGCATCCTCGATTACGCCAACGGTGTGCACGACATCCGCAACCGTCTGATCCGCCTGATCGGCGACCCAACCCAGCGCTACCAGGAAGACCCGGTGCGCATGCTGCGGGCCGTGCGTTTCGCCGCCAAGCTCAACTTCGGCATCGAGAAGCACACCGTGCAGCCAATTCGCCAATTGGCGCCGATGCTGCGCGAGATTCCGGCCGCACGCCTGTTTGAAGAGTCGCTGAAACTGTTCCTCTCCGGGCATGCCGCCGACACCTTCGAAATGCTCGTCGACCTGGAGTTGTTCGACCCGCTGTTCCCGGCCAGTGCCCAGGCGCTGGAGGAAGACCCGACCTATACCCATACCCTGATCAGCCAGGCGTTGATCAATACCGACCTGCGCGTCAAGCAGGGCAAGCCGGTAACCCCGGCTTTCCTGTTCGCCGCCATGCTCTGGCCGGCGCTGCCGGGGCGTGCTTTGCGTCTGCAGAGCCGTGGCATGCCGCCGATCCCGGCAATGAACGAAGCCGCCCACGAGCTGATCGCCGAACAATGCCAACGCATCGCGATCCCCAAGCGCTTCACCATGCCGATCCGCGAGATCTGGGACATGCAGGAGCGTCTGCCACGGCGCAGCGGCAAACGTGCAGACCTGTTGCTCGACAACCCGCGCTTTCGCGCCGGTTACGACTTCCTGCTGCTGCGTGAAAGCGCTGGCGAAGAAACCGACGGCCTGGGCCAGTGGTGGACCGACTATCAGGACTGCAACGACAGCCAGCGCCGCGACATGATTCGCGAGCTGGGCAGCCGTGATGAAGGCGCAGGTGCCGGCCCGCGCAAACGCAAGCGCAGCCCGAGCAAACGCAAGCGTGCCGACGGCGCTGCGGGCGACTAACACATGATCCGCGTCTATATTGGCCTGGGCAGCAACCTGACTGACCCCGAGCAGCAATTGCGCAGCGCCGTCGAGGCGCTGGGGCAACTGCGCGCCAGCGTCCTGGCCGGCGTGTCGGCCTTCTACACCAGCGACTCGCTGTCGCCAGGCCAACCGCGCTACACCAACGCCGTGGCGGCGCTGGACACGTCACTGCCCCCCCTCGACCTGCTCGATGCCTTGCAAGCCATCGAGGCCGACCAGGGTCGCGAGCGCAAGGAACGCTGGGGGCCGCGCACGCTCGACCTGGACATTCTTCTGTACGGCGACCAGGTCATCGATGTGCCACGCTTGAAAGTGCCGCATTACCACATGCAGGCACGAGCGTTCGTCCTCTACCCGTTGGCCGAACTGGTCCCCGAAGACTTCTGCCTGGCCGATCAGCGGCCCCTTTCCCAATTACTGGCAGATTGCCCGTTCGTCGGCCTGGAACGCCTGTAGCCGGGCGTTCCCCCAGCCGGTAACGCCCGTAACAGCGCAATAGTAACAATGCGGTAACAGGGTAATTGACTTCAGCCCCCTCGCTCACGACTATAGGCGTCCCGTGGCGCCCCGAGCGCCGCAAAAAGGCGTATATAGGCCTGGAACAGGTCGTAATTCAAACACCACGATCGATGATGTGCTGTTCCAGAAGATGAATACATGCGTTGTACGCAGCCGTTTTTCACAGCGCCTGAACGAGGATTCCTTTTCATGCCAGAAGTAACCCTGACCACCCTGCAGAGCCTCAAGGCCAAGGGTGAGAAAATAACCATGCTGACCTGCTACGACGCGACCTTTGCTCAGGCCGCCAGCCGTGCCGGCGTGGAAGTATTGCTGGTGGGTGACTCCCTGGGCATGGTCCTGCAGGGCCATGACAGCACCTTGCCAGTCAGTAATGCCGAGATGGCCTACCACACCGCCTGCGTCAAACGCGGCAACGAAGGTGCGCTGATTCTTGCCGACCTGCCGTTCATGGCCTGCGCCACCACCGAGCAGGCCTTCGCCAACAGCGGCGCGCTGATGCAGGCCGGCGCACACATGGTCAAGGTCGAAGGCGCCGCTTGGCTGGCGGAGACCATCCGCCTGCTGGCCGAGCGTGGCGTGCCGGTGTGCGCACACATGGGCCTGACCCCGCAGACCGTGAACATTCTCGGCGGCTACAAGGTCCAGGGCCGCCAGGAAAGCCAGGCCCGGCAGATGCGTGCCGACGCCATCGCCCTGGAGCAGGCTGGCGCGGCCATGCTGCTGCTCGAATGCGTGCCGACTGAACTGGCTGCCGAAATCACCCAGGCAGTGAGCATTCCGGTCATCGGTATCGGTGCCGGTAGCGCCACTGACGGCCAGGTGCTGGTGTTGCATGACATGCTCGGCCTGTCACTGACCGGCCGGGTGCCGAAGTTCGTGAAGAATTTCATGGCTGGCCAGAGCGACATTCAAGGCGCGCTCAAGGCTTACGTAGCCGCCGTCAAGGATGTCAGCTTCCCCGGCAGCGAACACGGGTTCAGTGCATGAATACAGTCAAGACCGTCCGCGAACTGCGCGCCGCCGTGGCGCGGGCGCGCAGTGAGGGCAAACGCATCGGTTTCGTGCCGACCATGGGCAACCTGCACAGCGGCCACGCCGCGCTGGTGACCAAGGCTTCGCAACGGGTCGATTTCGTGGTTGCCAGTATCTTCGTCAACCCTCTGCAGTTCGGTCCCAGCGAAGACCTCGACAAATACCCGCGGACCCTCGCCGCCGACCAGGAGAAACTGCTCCAGGCCGGTTGCCACCTGCTGTTCGCCCCGACCGTCGAAGAGATGTACCCCGATGGGATGGCCGGGCAGACCCGGGTCAGCGTCCCGCAGTTGTCCGAAGGGCTGTGTGGTGCCAGTCGTCCGGGCCATTTCGAAGGCGTGGCCACCGTCGTCAGCAAGCTGTTCAACATGGTCCAGCCGGATCTGGCGGTGTTTGGCCAGAAAGACTTCCAGCAACTGGCGGTGATCCGAGCGCTGGTGCGCGACTTGAACATGCCGATCCAGATCATTGGCGAGCCGACCGTGCGCGCCGAGAATGGCCTCGCGCTGTCCTCGCGCAACGGCTACCTGAGCGATGAACAACGCGCTGTAGCACCAGCCTTGTATCGCTTGCTGAGCCAGATGGCCGCAGCCATCGAACAGGGCGAACGCGACTATCCGGCATTGATCGCCAACGGTCAGCAACAACTGACCGCGGCAGGCTTTCGCCCTGACTACCTGGAAGTCCGCCAGGCCCTGAGCCTGCGCCCGGCAACCGCCGAAGACCGCGATCTGGTGATCCTGGTAGCCGCTGTCCTTGGCGCTACCCGCCTGATCGACAACCTGCACCTGAACCTTGACGACCAGTAACCCGGCCAGCTGCTGACCTGACCTCTCCCTGTAAAGCAGGCTGCATGCCTATAATTGGCATCAGCCTGCAAACGGGGCGCTGTTTCCAGTGTCCAAGGCAGTTCACGCATTAAGGAAACCTGCAGCGATGGCGTACTACCGCACCCCTCATGATGTTACCGCCCTGCCGGCCTGGCAGGCGCTCCAGCAGCACCGCGAAGCCATGCAGGACTTCAGCATGCGCGACGCATTCACTGCCGAGCCAAAGCGTTTCGAAGAATTCTCCCTGAGTACCTGCGGGCTGTTCCTCGACTACTCGAAAAACCTGATCAATAGCCAGACCCGCGACCTGCTGGTGGGCCTGGCCAACGAAGTCGGCCTGCAAGAGGCTATCAAGGCGCTCTTCGCCGGCGAAATCCTCAACGCCTCCGAAGGCCGCCCGGCCCTGCATACCGCCCTGCGCCGGCCGGTGGGCGACAAGTTGAGCGTCAACGGCATCAACGTAATGCCCGAGGTACACAAGGTCCTCAACCAGGTAACCGAACTGGTTGGCCGCATTCATGACGGCCTGTGGCGCGGTTACAGCGAAAAGCCGATCACCGACGTGGTCAACATCGGCATCGGTGGCTCCTTCCTCGGCCCGGAGCTGGTCTCCGAAGCCCTGCTGCCTTACGCCCAGCGTGGTGTGCGCTGCCATTATCTGGCCAACATCGACGGCAGCGAGTTCCACGAACTGTCGGCTAAGCTGCGCGCCGAGACCACGCTGTTCATTGTCTCGTCCAAATCCTTCAACACCCTGGAAACCCTGAAAAACGCCCAGGCCGCCCGCGCCTGGTACCTGGCACAGGGTGGCTCGGAAGCCGAGCTGTACAAACACTTCATTGCCGTATCGAGCAACAAGGCCGCGGCCATCGCCTTCGGCATTCGTGAAGAAAACATCTTCCCGATGTGGGACTGGGTCGGCGGGCGCTACTCGCTGTGGTCGGCCATCGGCCTGCCGATTGCCCTGGCCATTGGTACCGCCAACTTCAAGGAACTGCTGTCCGGTGCCTACACCATGGACCAGCATTTCCAGAATGCCCCGTTCGAACAGAACATGCCGGTGCTGCTGGCCTTGCTCGGCGTCTGGTATGGCAACTTCTGGGGCTCGCAAAGCCATGCGATCCTGCCGTATGACCACTACCTGCGTAACATCACCAAGCACCTGCAACAACTGGACATGGAGTCCAACGGCAAGAGCGTCCGCCAGGACGGCACGCCGGTCAACCACGACACCGGCCCGGTCATCTGGGGTGGCGTGGGGTGCAACGGCCAGCATGCCTACCACCAGTTGCTGCACCAGGGCACTCAGCTGATTCCGGCCGACTTCATCGTCCCGGTGGTCAGCTTCAACCCGGTCGCCGACCACCATCAGTGGCTGTACGCCAACTGCCTGTCGCAGAGCCAGGCACTGATGCTGGGCAAGACCCGCGGCGAGGCCGAAGCCGAGCTGCGCGACAAAGGCATGGCCGAAGCCGAGATCCAGAAGCTGGCGCCGCACAAGGTGATTCCGGGCAACCGTCCGAGCAACACCCTGGTGGTCGAGCGCATCAGCCCACGTCGTCTGGGCGCGCTGGTGGCGATGTATGAGCACAAGGTGTTCGTGCAGAGTGTCATCTGGGGGATCAACGCCTTCGACCAGTGGGGCGTGGAGCTGGGCAAGGAACTGGGCAAGGGCGTGTACCAGCGCCTGACCGGTGGTATCGAAGAGGCTGCCGAAGATGCCTCGACCCAGGGCCTGATCAACTTCTTCCGCAGCCGTCACCGCGGCTAAGTTGGATCGCGGGGCAAGCCCGCTCCTACAGTAGGAGCGGGCTTGCCCCGCGATGAGGTCTACACTGTCCTGACGCTCACGACGCGACAGGACCCTGCCATGTTCGATATCAGCGTCTTTCCCCACGCCGATGCTGTCAGCAAAGCGGCGCAACTGAGCCAGGCGGACTATGAGCGCCTGTATCGCCAGTCAATAGAAGATCCCGAAGCATTCTGGACGCAGCAGGCCCAACGCCTGGACTGGTTCAAACCCTTCAGCAGTATCCAGCACAGTGACATGAAGACAGGCGCGGCACGCTGGTTCGACGGCGCGCAACTCAACGTCAGCTACAACTGCATCGACCGCTACCTGGCCACCCGTGGTGAGCAACCGGCGATCATTCGCGAAGGCGACAACCCCGCCGACTCCAGCATCATCACCTACCGCGAACTGCACCAGCAGGTCTGCCGCCTGGCCAATGTGCTCAAGCAACGCGGCGTGAAAAAAGGCGACCGAGTGTGCATCTACATGCCCATGATTCCGGAAGCGGCCTACGCCATGCTCGCCTGCAGCCGAATCGGCGCCATTCACTCGGTGGTGTTCGGCGGCTTCTCGCCGGATGCCCTGCGCGACCGGATTCTCGACGCCGACTGCCGCACACTGATCACCGCCGACGAAGGCATTCGCGGCGGCAAGACAGTGCCGCTGAAAAACAATGTCGACAAGGCCCTGCTCAGTTGCCCGCAGGTCAGCACTGTTGTGGTGATCAAACGTACCGGTGGCCAGATCGACTGGAGCGAAGGCCGCGATATCTGGTACCACCAGGCGATCAAGTCAGTCAGCGACCACTGCCCACCCGAGCCCATGGACGCCGAAGACCCACTGTTCATCCTCTATACCTCCGGCAGCACCGGCAAACCCAAAGGCGTGCTGCACACCACCGCCGGCTACCTGCTGCAGGCAGCACTGACCTTCAAGACCGTGTTCGATTACCGAGAGGGTGAGGTGTTCTGGTGCACCGCCGATGTCGGCTGGGTAACCGGTCACAGCTATATCGTTTACGGGCCGCTGGCCAACGGTGCGATCACCCTGATGTTCGAAGGCGTGCCCAATTACCCGGACGCCTCGCGTTTCTGGCAGGTGGTCGACAAGCACCAGGTGAACATTTTCTACACTGCGCCTACCGCCCTGCGTGCGCTGATGCGTGAAGGCCAGGCCCCGCTGAAAAACACCTCGCGCAAGAGCCTGCGCTTGCTCGGTAGCGTCGGCGAGCCAATCAACCCGGAAGCCTGGGAATGGTACTTCGAAACCGTGGGCGAACAGCGCTGCCCGATCGTCGACACCTGGTGGCAGACCGAAACCGGCGGCATCATGATCAGCCCGCTGGTGGGCACCCGCCGGGTCAAGCCCGGCTGCGCCACCCAGCCGATGTTCGGCGTGCAACCGGTGCTACTGGATGACAAAGGCAAGCTGATCGAAGGCCCCGGCAGCGGCATGCTGGCGATCAAGGCCAGTTGGCCCGGGCAGATCCGCAGCGTGTACGGCGATCCGCAGCGCATGATCGATACCTACTTCAAGCCATTGCCGGGTTATTACTTCACCGGCGATGGTGCCCGCCGCGATGAGGACGGCGACCTGTGGATAACAGGGCGTATCGATGATGTGATCAATGTTTCCGGCCACCGCATCGGCACCGCCGAGGTCGAAAGCGCTCTGGTACTGCACGACAGCATCGCCGAAGCCGCTGTTGTCGGGTACCCTCACGATCTCAAGGGGCAAGGCATCTACGCCTTCGTCACGCCCATGAACGGGGTGAACGCGGACGACAGCCTCAAGCAGCAACTGCTGGCCTTGGTCAGCAAGGAAATCGGCAGCTTCGCCAAGCCCGAGTTGATCCAGTGGGCGCCGGCTCTGCCCAAGACCCGCTCAGGCAAGATCATGCGCCGCATTCTGCGCAAGATCGCCTGCAACGAGCTCGACAACCTGGGCGATACCTCGACCCTGGCCGATCCGGGCGTGGTCCAGGGCTTGATCGACAAACGCCTGAACACTTAATACGGCAGCGCCGTCTGGCTGCCTTGAAGACAAGGTAACCATGGAAGCGATTCGCCGCCGTATCGAAACCCAGGTGATGAGCCTGACCGGTTTGTCCCTGGGGCAACTGGACCTGGAAAACCCCAAGGGCGACCCCGGCCTGTTCGGCCCGGACAGCATTAGCTGGCGCGTGCATGGCGACTTCCCGAGCATGTTGATTGGCGGCATCAGCGCCCTGCTGCTGCAATTGCTGCACCCGCTGGCGCTGGCCGGGGTCTGGGATCACTCCAATTTTCGCCAGGATCTGCTCGGCCGTTTGCGACGCACCAGCCAGTTCATCTCTGGCACCACCTTCGGCTCGACGCAAGATGCCAACTGGCTGATCGAAAAAGTGCGCACCATTCACCTGCAGGTGGTCGGTAGCGCCGCCGATGGCCGGCCGTACGCCGCCAGCGACCCGGACCTGCTGACCTGGGTGCACGTGGCCGAAGTCAGCAGCTTTCTGGCGGCGCATATGCGCTATCGCAACCCGAACCTGTCGCTGGCCGATCAGGACGCTTACTACGCCGAGATCGCCCTGATTGCCGAACGTCTGGGCGCCCGCGATGTACCGCACTCACGCCAGCAGATCGCCGACTACCTGCAGGACATGCGCCCGCATTTGATCTGCGACGCCCGCAGTCACGAAGTGGTGCAGGTGCTGCTTGATGCGCCAGCACCCAGCCGCCTGGCCCAACCGGTGGGCGCACTGATGCTGCGCGCCGGTATCGAGCTGTTGCCCGGGTGGGCCAGCGAGATGCTCGAGCTGCGTCAAAATCCACTGCAACGCCGGCTGATCCGCCAGGGTGTCATCAGCACGGCGGCGATGCTGCGCTGGGCCATGCGCGATGGCTCGGCCCATCGCGCACGCCGGCGCATGGGCCTGACCTGAGCCGGGCAGCAATAGCCCTCGCCCGGCCATCTATGCCACCATGCCGGTCTATCCAGGCCCCCGGGCCTGAGCCGTTCTGACGCCAAATCCAATAAGAGTGAGGACCCGCGCCATGCAAGATGTCGTTATCGTTGCCGCCACCCGTACCGCTGTCGGTAGCTACCAGGGAGCGCTGGCCAATATTCCCGCCGTCGACCTGGGCGCTGCGGTGATCCGCCAGTTGCTGACCCAGACCGGCATCGATGCCGAACTGGTCGACGAAGTCATCCTCGGCCAGGTGCTCACCGCCGGTGCCGGTCAAAACCCGGCACGCCAGGCCGCAATCAAGGCTGGACTGCCCCATGCAGTACCGGCCATGACCCTGAACAAAGTCTGCGGCTCGGGTCTCAAAGCCTTGCATTTAGCGGCCCAGGCGATTCGCTGCGGCGATGCCGAGGTGATCATTGCTGGCGGCCAGGAGAACATGAGCCTGGCCAACTATGTCCTGCCCGGTGCCCGTACCGGCCTGCGCATGGGCCACAGCAGCCTGATCGACAGCATGATCAGCGATGGCCTGTGGGATGCGTTCAACGACTACCACATGGGCATCACCGCTGAGAACCTGGTGGAAAAGTACGGCATCAGCCGCGAACAACAAGACGCCTTCGCCGCCGCCTCGCAGCAAAAGGCGGCCGCTGCCATCGAAGCCCGACGTTTCGTCGACGAAATCACCCCGATCCTGATTCCGCAGCGCAAAGGCGAGCCGATTGCTTTCGCCACCGATGAGCAGCCACGGGCCGGCACCACCGCCGAGTCGCTGGGCAAGCTCAAGCCGGCATTCAAGAAAGACGGCACGGTAACTGCCGGCAATGCGTCCTCGCTCAATGACGGCGCGGCAGCGGTCCTGCTGATGAGCGCAGCCAAGGCGCAACAACTGGGGCTGCCGATCCTGGCCCGGATCAAGGCGTACGCCAACGCCGGGGTTGATCCGGCGATCATGGGCATCGGCCCGGTCAGCGCTACTCGCCGTTGCCTGGAAAAGGCCGGCTGGGACCTGGCGGACCTGGACCTGATCGAAGCCAACGAAGCCTTCGCCGCCCAGGCCCTGTCGGTGGGCCAGGAGTTGGGCTGGGATGCCAGCAAGGTCAACGTCAACGGCGGCGCCATTGCCCTGGGCCACCCGATCGGTGCCTCGGGTTGCCGGGTGCTGGTGACCTTGCTGCATGAAATGATCAAGCGTGATGCCAGCAAGGGCCTGGCAACCCTGTGCATTGGCGGTGGTCAGGGCGTGGCCCTGGCGATCGAACGCTGATCACCGCAGGAGGGGCTGCAACGGCCCCTCCCCGGTCTTGAACTGATAAACTGCACGTCCGCAAACCAAGGCCACGTGCATGTCCCTCTTGAATCAGGCGCTGCGCGCCGCCCTCGATGCCCGTCAGGGCCTTCTCGCCGAACTGCATGCCCAGGGCACCGATTGCTATCGCCTGTTCCATGGCAGCCAGGAGGGCGCCAGCGGCCTGACCATCGACCGCTACGGTCCACAGCTACTGGTACAGAGTTTCCACAACAGCCTCGACACCAGCACCTTGCTGGACTTGCACGCCGCTGTGCAGGCGAATCTGGGCCTTGAACTGCTGCTGGTCTACAACGACCGTTCCCAGGGCAACAGCCGCATTGACCGCCGCGATCCGGTGTATCAGGCCAGTGAGGCCGCGCTGGCCGATCATGTGGGCCACGAATGGGGCCTGAACTACCGGGTGCGTGGCCGCCATGCCGGGCAAGACCCGCTGCTGTTCCTCGACCTGCGCAACGCCCGTGGCTGGGTCAAGCAGCACAGTGCCGGCAAAAGTGTGCTCAACCTGTTCGCCTACACTTGTGGCGTTGGCCTGAGCGCCGCAGCGGGTGGCGCCCGCGAGGTGTGCAACCTGGACTTCGCCGAGGGCAATCTGGCCGTGGGCCAGGAAAACGGCACACTTAACCCGCAGTTGCTGCCGATGAGCTTTATCCAGTCCGATTACTTCCCGGCAATCCGTCAGTTCGCCGGCCTACCGGTCAGCCAGCGCCGCGGCCACAAGCTGCCAGCGTACCCACGCCTGGAGCCGCGTCAGTTCGACCTGGTGTTGCTCGACCCGCCGGCCTGGGCCAAGAGCGCCTTCGGCACCGTCGACCTGCTGCGCGACTATCAGAGCCTGCTCAAGCCGGCGCTGTTGAGCACCGCCGATGATGGCGTGCTGATCTGCTGTAACAACCTGGCCAAGGTCAGCCTCGACGACTGGCGCGAGCAAGTGCTGCGCTGCGCCGAAAAAGCCGGGCGCCCGGTACGCGACTGGCAGGTGCTCAAACCCGCCGGCGACTTTCCGTCACAGGACGCTCAACCGCCACTGAAGACCTTGATTCTTCAGCTCTGACACAAAAAATCGCAAATATACGGGGTAGCTTCGGAACCGTTTTTACGTGCCATACTCCAACCACCTCCGTTCGAGACAGACGACGCCACACATGCCCAAAGGATTGAAACGCGCCCTCGGCGCCATGCTGGCCGCAGTGGCCTTGTACAGCCTGCTAGGCTTTCTGATCCTCCCAGGGGTTGCCCTGCGTATTGCCAACCAGCAACTAGCCAGCTACGCCACGGTGCCGGCGCACTTGCAACGGATCGAACTCAACCCGTTCAGCCTCGAACTGACCCTCTGGGGCCTGCAGATCGGTGAGCCGGGCAAGGAGCAAGTCGGCTTCGAACGCCTGTACGCCAACCTGCAGCTCGACAGCCTGTGGACCGGTGCCTTGCACCTGGCCGGGGTCGAGCTGGACAAGGCGCACACCGAGCTGCTGTTCGCCAAGGACGGCAGCCTCAACCTGGCCCAGCTGTTCAAGCTGCCGCCCAGCGAACCCAAACCGCAAGAACCGGCCAGCGACCCGTTCCCGCTGCGCATCGACAGCATCAAGCTCAGCGAAGGCTACCTGCATTTCCAGGACCTGCGCCCGAGCGAGCCGATCGAGTTCCTCTACGACTCGATGAACCTGGAGCTGAAAAACCTCAGCACCCTGCCCGAGGACAGCACCGACATGTCGCTGGTCGCTATCGGGCCGGCCGGCGGCCGTATCGACTGGAGCGGCACCTTCAGCCTGGTACCGCTCGCCTCCGAAGGCACCTTGAAGGTCACCGATGGCAAGATGAAGGCCTTTTGGCCGTATGTCCGTGATGCCGTGCCACTGGTGCTCGAAGAAGGCGTGGTCAGCCTCGATACCCATTACAAGTTGAATCTGTCCAAAGAAACCGAGCTGCTGCTGGACAACACTTCGGTAAGCATCGCGCCCTTTGCCATCAAGGCCCCGGATGGCCGGCCGCTGGCCCGCCTGGCACGACTGGATGTCAGCGAAACCTCGATTGACCTGGCCAAGCAACTGGTCACCGTTGGCAAGATCCGCAGTGAAAAGCTCGAAACCTGGGCGGCTGTGGAGTCCGATGGCCAGCTCGACTGGCAAAAGCTGTTCGCCAGCCAACCGGCCAAGGCCACGCCCAAAGAAAAAGCCGAGCCCGCCGCCGCTACAGCGGACGCCGAGCAACAGACCGCAGCCCAAGCGCCGAGCAAGCCGTGGCAGGTACTGCTCAAAGACGTGCAACTGCGCAATTATCAGGTGCACCTGGCCGACCGCTCGCAGAAAGAGCCAGTGGCCCTGGACGTCGGCCCGCTGAACCTAGACCTGCAGAATTTCGACAGCCTCAACCAGTCGCCCTTCACCCTCAAGCTCGATACCGGCGTGGGTAAACAGGGCAAACTGCAGGCCGCCGGTGAAGTGAATCTGGCACCGGTCAGCGCCAAGCTCAAGGTCAGCACCCAGGACATCGACCTGCGTATCGCCCAGGCCTACATCAGCCCTTACATTCGCCTGGAACTGCGCAGTGGCATGCTTGGCAGCGACCTCAACGTCGACCTCAAGAGCACCACGCCACTGGCCTTCAGTATCGATGGCAAGGCCCAGGTCAACCAGTTGCACACCCTGGACACCATCAAGGACCGCGACTTCGTCAAATGGCAGCAGCTGAATCTCGACGGCCTGTCGTACCGCCACGGTGACGCCCTGAGCATCGGCAAGGTGACCCTCAAGCAACCCTACGCGCGCTTCATGATCAACGAAGACCGCACCACCAACGTCGATGACCTGCTGATCGCGCAACCGGCCACGGCGCAAGCCAAAGCCCCCAGCACCACCAAGGCTGCGGCCGAGAAGCCACTGGGCATCCGCATCGGTGCAATCGACATCAACGACGGTTCGGCCAACTTTGCCGACTTCAGCCTGACACCGAACTTCGCCACGGCCATCCAGCAGCTCAATGGCCAGATCGGCACCATCGACAACCGCCAGCCAAAACCGGCCAAAATCGACATCAAGGGCAAGGTCGATCGTTATGCCCCGGTGACCATCAAAGGCTCGCTGAACCCCTTCGACCCGATGGCCGCCCTGGACATTGCCACCAGCTTCAAACGCGTCGAGCTGACCACCTTGACTCCGTACTCAGGCAAGTTCGCAGGCTTTCGCATCCGCAAGGGCCGGCTGAACATCGACCTGCATTACGTGATCACCCAGGGCAAGCTCAAGGCCGAGAACAAGGTGGTGGTCGAGCAATTGCAACTGGGGGAAAAAGTCGATAGCCCGGATGCCGTGGACCTGCCGATTCGCCTGGCAGTAGCCTTGCTCAAGGACACCGACGGCAAGATCTCCATCGAGCTGCCGGTGACCGGCGACCTCAACGACCCGCAGTTCAGTGTCATGCCGATCGTCTGGCAGACCCTGCGCAACCTGGTGATGCGTGCGGCCCAAGCGCCGTTCAAGTTCATTGGCGGACTGGTCAGCGGCGGTGATGCCCAAGACCTGGGCAACGTGGCCTTCGTCGCTGGCTCCAGCGACCTGAGCGCTGATGCGCAAAGCGCCCTGGACAAACTTGCCAACGCGCTGAAGGAGCGTCCTGCCCTGCGCCTGGAAATCGAAGGCACCAGCGCCCAGAGCAGCGACGGGCCCCTGATTGCCCAGCAACGCCTGGAGCGTGAGTACCAGGCCACTTACTACAAGATCCTCCAGCGTCGCGGCGACAAGGTGCCTGCCCAGGCGTCAGACCTGAAGGTCCCGGACGGCGACAAGCCGGCAATGCTCGAGGGCATTTACCGCACCCGTATGAAGCAGCAGCCACCGGCCGAGTGGGAACAGCTGGACCGAGAGCAGCGCACTACCCAGATGCGCGATGCGGTACTCAAGTCCTGGGGCGAAAGCGCCCTGCTGTTGCGCCAGTTGGGTCAGGCCCGGGCCAGCAGCATCAAGGACTACCTGGTGGACAAAGGCCAGTTGGCGGATGACCGGGTGTACTTCGTCGACGCCAGCCTCGGCCAGGCCGAGGCGGATGGGCGGGTGATTTCACCGCTGCATCTGGATGCGGAGTAAAGTAGGCACCTATCGCGGGGCAAGTCGGGTCGCCGCATCGCCGCTCCCACCGCTATTATTCCTCTCCTGACAAAGAAGCCCCGGCAACCAGTGCCGGGGCTTAGGGAGACCAAGTCCTTTTGGTCTTTCGCATGAACCAGTAAGGATCAGCGAGTCGGGACAAACCTTAGTCGGCTTTCAGGCCGTCAGCCGATACCGCTTTGACGCCTTTGATTTTCTTGGTGATGGCAACCGCCATCTCTTTCTGCGAATCAGTCAGCGCTACCGTCGAAGACAGGGAGACCACGCCTTTATTGGTTTCAACCTTGATGTCAGTGCCCGGGATGCCTTTTTCGGTCATCAGGTCAGCTTTGACCTTGGTAGTGATCCAGGTGTCGGAGGTCGCTTCGGTTGCTTTGGTCACTTCACCAGCAGCAACGGTCAGCGGAGCCTGGGCAGGCTGTTGGGCGAATGCCGCGTTAGCCAGGGTCAACGTCAGGGCGGTGGCAGTAGCGGCAGCAATAGCGAACTTCTTCATACAAGACACTCCTGTTTTTCGAAAAGTCTGCGCCGTAAATCCTGGCAGCAGGGGTATGAATACCGCTGCAGGGCCTATGCCAGCTTTTTAATAAAATTTAATCCTTATAAATCAATAATTTAAAAATCTAGAAACAATCCTTGATCGTGCAATTTGCAAGCAGAGACAAAATCTTGCATGCAAGATGCAAGTCCGCAGGCGACTTTTACCAGGCACAAAAAAAGGACCCCGAAGGGTCCTTTTTCTTAAGCCACGTTCTTAGACACCGGATGCCTTGGCAGCGGCAACGTCCTTGATCGACAGCTTGATACGGCCGCGGTTGTCCACGTCCAGTACCAGTACTTCAACTTCCTGACCTTCTTTGAGAATGTCGGTCACTTTCTCGACGCGAGCATCGCTCAGCATGGAGATGTGAACCAGACCGTCTTTGCCAGGCAGGATGTTGACGAAAGCACCGAAGTCGACGATGCGCTCGACCTTGCCGACGTAGATCTTGCCGATTTCGGCCTCGGCAGTGATGCTCAGAACGCGCTGACGAGCAGCTTCAGCGGCGTCTTTGGTCTCACCGAAGATCTTGATCGAACCGTCGTCTTCGATATCGATCGAAGCCTTGGTTTCTTCACAGATGGCACGGATGGTCGCGCCGCCTTTACCGATGACGTCACGGATCTTGTCGGTGTCGATCTTCATGGCGATCATGGTCGGAGCGTTTTCCGACAGTTCGCTACGGGACTGACCGATGATCTGGTTCATCTGACCGAGGATGTTCAGGCGCGCGTCCAGGGCCTGGCCCAGGGCGATTTCCATGATCTCTTCGGTGATGCCGTTGATCTTGATGTCCATCTGCAGCGCGGTAACACCCTTGGCGGTACCGGCTACCTTGAAGTCCATGTCGCCCAGGTGGTCTTCGTCACCGAGGATGTCGGTCAGAATAGCGAATTTCTCGCCTTCTTTAACCAGACCCATGGCGATACCGGCAACCGGTGCCTTCATCGGCACACCAGCGTCCATCAGTGCCAGGGATGCACCACAGACCGAAGCCATGGAGCTGGAACCGTTGGATTCGGTGATTTCCGAGACGACGCGGATGGTGTACGGGAACACGTCAGCTGCAGGCAGCATGGCCTGGACCGAACGGCGAGCCAGACGGCCGTGACCGATTTCGCGACGGCCAGCACCGCCCATGCGGCCACACTCGCCCACCGAGAACGGAGGGAAGTTGTAGTGCAGCATGAAGGGGTCTTTCTTCTCGCCTTCGAGGGTGTCCAGCAGTTGTGCGTCACGGGCAGTACCCAGGGTCGCAACGACCAGGGCCTGGGTTTCGCCACGGGTGAACAGGGCCGAACCGTGGGTCTTTGGCAGAACACCGACTTCGATGTTCAGCGGACGCACAGTCTTGGTGTCGCGGCCATCGATACGTGGCTTGCCGTTAACGATGTTTTCACGAACGGTGCGGTATTCGATTTCGCCGAAGATTTCTTTGACTTCGGAAGCGCTTGGCTGGCCTTCTTCACCGGAGAACTTGGCAATCGCTTGATCGCGCAGTTCACCCAGGCGAGCGTAACGGTCGGCCTTGACGGTGATGGTGTAAGCCTGGGAAACAGCTTCGCCCAGCTCGGCGCGGATAGCGCTCAGCAGCGGAGTGTTCTCGGCCTTGGCAGTCCAGTCCCAGGTCGGCTTGGCAGCTTCGGCGGCCAGCTCTTTGACAGCCTGGATCACAACCTGGAATTCGTCGTGGGCGAACAGTACGGCGCCCAGCATCTGGTCTTCGGTCAGCTCTTTGGCTTCGGATTCAACCATCAGAACGGCGTCGGAGGTACCGGCAACGACCATGTCCAGGCTCGAGGCTGCCAGTTGCTCGTAGGTCGGGTTCAGCAGGTAGCCGGTGCTTTCATGGAAAGCAACACGGGCGGCGCCGATCGGGCCTTCGAACGGAATACCCGAAATGGCCAGGGCAGCCGAGGTACCGATCATCGCCGCGACGTCCGGATCGGTTTTCTTGCTGGTGGAAACGACGGTGCAGACAACCTGCACTTCGTTCATGAAGCCTTCTGGGAACAGCGGACGGATCGGACGGTCGATCAGACGCGAGGTCAGGGTTTCTTTCTCGGAAGGACGGCCTTCACGCTTGAAGAAACCACCAGGGATCTTGCCGGCGGCGTAGGTCTTTTCCTGATAGTGAACGGACAGGGGGAAGAAGCCTTTGCCTGGATCGGCCTGTTTGGCACCAACCACGGTCACCAGTACGGTGACATCGTTGTCGACGGTGACCAATACGGCGCCGGACGCTTGACGAGCAATACGGCCCGTCTCGAGGGTAACGGTCGATTGACCGAACTGGAATTTCTTGATTACCGGGTTCACGGTTTCCTACCTTTTCAGTGGCTCTGGGGGAACTTGTTCTTGCGAATTCTTGGGCAGAACAGGGAATCGGCCCTGTTGGCAGTCCAGATAAAACTAGAGGTTGGGAGCCTGCCCTGCCTTTGCGGAAAACCGCTCAGGCGAGACAGACAGCCAACCTCATAGATACGCAAGGCGTGCTCACCAGTACAGGGGCCAAAGGCTCCGCCTGGTGACTGCAGCACGCCATGCACACCACTGGCCAGGCCGCTATTAGCGACGCAGACCCAGACGACCGATCAGGGCGCTGTAACGAGTGGTGTCCTTGCCTTTCAGGTAGTCCAGCAGCTTACGACGCTGGTTAACCATGCGGATCAGACCACGACGGGAGTGGTGGTCTTTACCGTTGGCCTTGAAGTGGCCTTGCAGCTTGTTGATGTTGGCGGTCAGCAGGGCAACCTGTACTTCCGGGCTACCGGTGTCACCGGCTGCTTGCTGGTATTCGCCAACGATCTTTGCTTTTTCTTCAACGCTGAGTGCCATCTGGCTTCTCCAAATCAAGGGAAACCGAATAAACGGCTTCCAATAGGCCAGGGACTGCTCCCTGTATTCATAAAGTGAGGCGTGACCGTGCCTATTAACAGCCATCCTCTTTACCACCGAAACCAGGCCTGAGCCTGGCACCGAGGGTTTCGATCATTCTGACCGAATCAGTCGACGTGGCGCGATACGCCCGTCTTCGCTCACTTCACCGATACCGATGAAGCGACCGTTGTGATCTTGTACCCGAACCATGCCGAACTTCGGCGCGTCAGGGGCTCTGACCGGCTGACCATTGAGCCAGTAGAACGCACTGTGCTCGGAGAACTGCAACAGTGGCCAGTCCAGCAGACCGCTGTCCGATGGCATCAGGAAGCGATCGACCGCTTCGTTGCCACCTTCGGCGTGGACCGCTTCGAGTTCTTCGAGGGTCACCGTCTGGGCCAGTTCGAAAGGACCGGCGTGCGTACGACGCAATTCTGCGACATAGGCCCCGCAACCAAGCACTTCGCCGATGTCCTCGACCAGGGTGCGGATGTAGGTGCCTTTGCTGCAGCCGACCGACAGCCGGACACGGGTGCCTTCGCTCTCGCGCAATTCCAACCGGTTAATAGTAACAGAACGCGCCTCGCGCTCCACTACTTCACCTGCACGGGCAAGCTTGTACAACGGTTGACCATCACGCTTGAGGGCCGAGTACATCGGCGGTATCTGACTGATTTGACCACGAAATTGTGGCAAAACCGCTTCGATATCGGCGCGACCAATGGTCACCTCGCGGGACTTCAGTACTTCACCCTCGGCATCGCCGGTGGTGGTGGTCTGGCCCAGTTGCATGACCGTCTCGTAGCCCTTGTCGGAATCGAGCAGGTATTGCGAGAACTTGGTCGCCTCTCCAAAGCACAGTGGCAATACACCACTGGCCAGTGGGTCGAGGCTACCGGTATGCCCGGCCTTTTCGGCATTGAGCAGCCAGCGGACCTTCTGCAAGGCAGCGTTGGAGGTGAACCCCAATGGCTTGTCGAGCAGGATGATGCCGCTGACGTTACGACGGATACGCTTGACCTGAGCCACCGCTTACTCCTTGGTGTCCAGGGGCGAGTCGGAATCGGAAGCCTGGTGCAGCTTGTCTTCAGCGACGGCGCGCTCGATCAGGGCCGACAGATGGACACCGCGGCTGACGCTTTCGTCATAGTGGAAATGCAGTTGCGGCACGCTGCGCAGCTGCATTTCTTTACCCAGGTGCACGCGCAGGAAACTGGCCGCGCCGTTGAGCACCTTGAGGGTCTGCTTGATGTCGTCCGCGCCTTCCTGGCCCATGCAGGTGATGAACACCTTGGCATGGCCGACATCGCGACTGACATCCACAGCGGTAATGGTAACCACGCCGACGCGCGGGTCTTTGACTTCACGACGGATCAACTGGGCCAGCTCGCGCTGAATCTGATCGCCGATGCGTTGGGTACGGCTATATTCTTTTGCCATTTTTGCTACCTGTAACTAAAGCGGCAAACGCCCGGCCAGGCTAAAGCCGGACCGGGCGTTGCGTTCAGAGCCGCCAAGCGCTGCCCTGGGGCGGACGATTGGCGGTTCCCATGCTCGTGGCTTAGAGCGTACGAGCCACTTGGACTTTCTCGAAGACTTCGATCTTGTCGCCGACCTTGACGTCGTTGTAGCTCTTGACGCCAATACCGCACTCCATGCCGGCACGTACTTCGGACGCATCGTCCTTGAAGCGACGCAGCGATTCCAGCTCGCCTTCGAAGATCACCACGTCCTCGCGCAGTACGCGGATCGGACGGTTGCGGTAGACCACACCCTCGACGACCATACAGCCGGCGATGGCGCCGAACTTCGGCGAACGGAACACGTCACGCACTTCGGCGATACCCAGGATGTTCTCGCGAACATCGCTGCCGAGCATACCGGTCAGGGCTTTCTTGACGTCTTCAATGATGTCGTAGATCACGTTGTAGTAACGCATATCCAGACCTTCCTGCTCGACGATCTTGCGCGCGCCGGCATCGGCACGCACGTTGAAGCCGAACAGTACTGCATTGGACGCCAGGGCCAGGTTGGCGTCGCTCTCGGTGATACCACCGACACCGCCACCAATCACGCGAACCTGAACTTCGTCGTTGCCCAGGCCGCTCAGGGAGCCCTGCAGGGCCTCGAGAGAACCACGGACATCGGACTTGAGCACGATGTTGAGAGTTTTCTTCTCTTCCTGGCCCATGTTCTCGAAAATGTTCTCGAGTTTGCCGGCGTGAGCGCGAGCCAGTTTGACTTCGCGGAACTTGCCTTGACGGAACAGGGCAACTTCACGGGCTTTCTTCTCGTCAGCCACTACCGACAGCTCGTCACCGGCGTCCGGAGTGCCGTCCAGGCCGAGAATCTCGACCGGGATCGCAGGACCAGCTTCCTTAACAGGCTTGCCGTTTTCGTCGAGCATGGCCCGTACACGGCCGTAGTTCGAACCGCACAGGACCATGTCGCCCTGACGCAGGGTACCGTCTTGAACCAGCACGGTAGCCACCGGGCCGCGGCCCTTGTCCAGGCGCGACTCGACCACCACACCACGACCCGGGGCCGATGGAGTGGCCTTGAGCTCGAGAATTTCGGCTTGCAGCAGGACGGCTTCGAGCAACTCGTCGACACCGGTACCCATCTTCGCCGAGACCTTGACGAACGGCGTGTCACCACCCCATTCCTCGGAGGTAACGCCTTCGACGGAGAGTTCGTTACGGATGCGATCGAGGTCGGCACCTGGCTTGTCGATCTTGTTCACCGCCACAACCAGCGGAACACCGGCAGCCTTGGCGTGCTGGACCGCTTCGCGGGTTTGCGGCATCACGCCGTCGTCCGCCGCAACCACCAGGATCACGATGTCGGTCGCCTTGGCACCACGGGCACGCATGGCGGTAAACGCGGCGTGGCCCGGGGTGTCGAGGAAGGTGACCATGCCGCGGTCGGTTTCGACGTGGTACGCACCGATGTGCTGAGTAATACCACCGGCTTCGCCAGCAGCTACCTTGGCACGACGGATGTAGTCGAGCAGCGAGGTCTTACCGTGGTCAACGTGGCCCATTACGGTCACGACGGGTGCACGGGAGAACGCCTCGCCTTCGAATTTCAGCGATTCGGCCAGGGAGTCTTCCAGGGCAGTATCGCTGACCAGGGTGACCTTGTGGCCCAGCTCTTCGGCGACCAGTTGAGCGGTCTCGCGATCAAGCACCTGGTTGATGGTAACCGGAGTGCCCAGTTTGAACATGAACTTGACGACTTCAGCGCCCTTGACGGACATCTGGCTCGCCAGATCGGCAACCGTGATGGTCTCGCCGATCTGCACGTCGCGGATCACCGGACCGGTCGGGCTCTG
This sequence comes from Pseudomonas rubra, assembly GCF_028656935.1. Lineage (GTDB taxonomy): Bacteria > Pseudomonadota > Gammaproteobacteria > Pseudomonadales > Pseudomonadaceae > Aquipseudomonas > Aquipseudomonas rubra. Next base: position 33,975 of record NZ_JAMDGZ010000004.1, on the reverse strand, counting down.
GAAGCCATGGGCATTGCGCTTCTTCGGCTTGCCCTTGCCACGGCCACCACGACGGAAGCCATCGCTTTCTTCGTCGGTAGTACGCGGAGCGGCACGCGGGGTTGGCGCCTTTTCCTTTTCCTTGACCTTGACCGAAACGCGCGGCGCTTCGTTACGGCGCTCGCCGCCACGACGCTCGTCGTCACGCGACTTGTCGCTGCGACGCACGTCGTCTTTCTTGCGGTCGGCAACCGGGGCCGGAGCAGCGTCAGCAGCTACGATCACAGGTGCCGCAGCCGGAGCCGGAGCGACAGCAGCCGGTGCGGCAGGCGCAGCGGCAGGTTGGCGACGGACTTCTTCCTCGACACGCTGACGTGCCTGGGCATCGGTCTTTTCACGGGCAGCGTTTTCGGCTGCACGGCGCTCTTCCAGCTCGCGCTTCTGCTCGGCCTGGATTTCTTCCGGGCTGCGCTGAACGAATACTTTCTTCTTGCGTACTTCTACGCTGATGCTCTTGCTACCGGCGACACGCAGGGTGCTGGTGGTTTTGCGCTGCAAGGTAATCTTGCGCGGTTCTTCCACTTTTGCCTTGTGGCTGCTCTTCAAATGAGCCAGCAATGCCTGCTTCTCATTATCGGTCACTACCTGACCGGCGTCGGTGTGCGGCAGACCTGCCTCACGCATCTGCTGCAGCAGGCGCTCTACCGGTGCAGCGACCTCTTGGGCCAATTCTTTCACCGTGACTTGCGTCATGCACTTCTCTCCTCAGGCCGCGCCTAATTACTCGAACCAGTGGGCTCGGGCGGCCATGATCAACTTGCCGGCACGCTCTTGGTCGATGCCGTCGATGTCGAGCAGGTCATCAATCGACTGCTCGGCCAGGTCTTCGCGGGTAACTACGCCGCGCACCGCCAGTTCCATCGCCAAATCCTTGTCCATGCCCTCAAGCGAGAGCAGGTCTTCGGCCGGATGGGCGTCTGCCAGCTTTTCCTCAGTAGCGATGGCTTTGGTCAACAGGCGATCCTTGGCGCGAGCACGAAGCTCATTGACGATGTCTTCGTCAAAGCCGTCGATGTTGAGCATTTCTTCCAGCGGTACGTAGGCAATCTCTTCCAGGCTGGTGAAGCCTTCATCGACCAGCACCTGTGCCAGCTCTTCGTCGACTTCCAGCTCATCGATGAAGTTGCGCAGGATGTCACCGGTTTCAGCTTGCTGCTTGGCCTGGATGTCCGATTCGGTCATCACGTTCAGGGTCCAGCCGGTCAACTGACTGGCCAGGCGCACGTTCTGGCCACCACGGCCAATAGCCTGGGCCAGGTTGTCGGCACCCACGGCGATGTCCATGGCGTGGGCGTCTTCATCGACGATGATCGCCGCGACTTCAGCCGGCGACATGGCGTTGATGACGAACTGTGCAGGGTTGTCGTCCCAGAGGACGATATCCACACGCTCTCCACCCAGTTCGCCGGACACTGCCTGGACACGCGAACCGCGCATGCCGATACAGGCACCTTGCGGGTCGATACGCTTGTCCTTGGAGCGCACAGCGATCTTGGCGCGCGAACCCGGGTCACGGGACGCGGCCATGACTTCGATCAGACCCTCGGCGATTTCCGGCACTTCGATGCGGAACAATTCGATCAGCATCTGTGGCGCGGTACGCGACAGGATCAACTGCGGGCCGCGGTTCTCGGTGCGGATTTCCTTGAGCAGTGCGCGCAGGCGCACGCCGACACGGAAAGTCTCGCGAGAGATGATGTCTTCACGGGCCAGCAACGCTTCGGCGTTGTTGCCCAGGTCAACGATGACGTTGTCACGGGTGACCTTCTTGACGGTGCCGGAGATGATCTCGCCCAGACGCTCGCGGTAAGCATCCACCACCTGAGCGCGTTCGGCTTCACGGACCTTCTGGACGATGACTTGCTTGGCGGTCTGGGCAGCGATGCGGCCGAACTCGATCGACTCGATCTTCTCTTCGATCACGTCACCGACTTTAGCTTCAGGATGGGTCTCCTGAATCTTCGCTGGCCACACTTCGATTGCCGGATCATCCAGATCCTTTTCCTCGACGACAGTCCAGCGACGGAAGGTTTCGTAGCTACCGGTGTGGCGGTTGATTTCCACACGCAGGTCGACTTCGTCGTCAAAACGTTTTTTGGTTGCAGTGGCCAAGGCCACTTCCAGCGCTTCAAAAATTACGCTGGCCGGTACGCCCTTTTCGTTGGATACCGACTCAACAACCAGCAGTACTTCTTTGCTCATCGTACGCCTCGCCTTTCGCAAGCCATTGGATCCGCGCGGTCCGCGGGATCCGGCACGTCTCAGTCAAAACTGGGAATAATGTTGGCCTTGTCGATCGAATCGATCGGCAACAGGAATTCCTGGTTATCTACCTGAACAACCACATCCTGCTCCTCCACGCCACGGAGAAGGCCCTGAAAGTTACGACGACCTTCAAAGGGCGTACGCAGCTTGATCTTCACTTGTTCGCCGGCATGCGAAGCGTACTGTTCCAAAGTGAACAGTGGGCGTTCCATGCCAGGAGAGGACACTTCAAGGGTGTACTCGGAACTGATCGGATCTTCGACATCGAGAACACCGCTGATCTGACGACTGACAATCGCGCAGTCATCAACCAGGATTCCATCCTCTTTATCGATATAGATACGCAGTACCGAATGTTTGCCTTGAGAGATGAATTCGATCCCCCAGCATTGATAGCCAAGAGCCTCGACCACCGGGGCCAACAAGGCCTGCAACTGTTCTAGCTTGCTCGACACCTGAACCCCCTCGTGCATGCTATGCAAATAAAAAATGGGCAAAGCGCCCATCCCTGATACGCCGTTGAATACCGGCGCTATGACTGTTCAGCCAAGAAAAAGCCCCTGCAAAAGGGGCTCCGCTGAAACTGGTTGCGGGGGCTGGATTTGAACCAACGACCTTCGGGTTATGAGCCCGACGAGCTACCAGACTGCTCCACCCCGCGACAAAGCTGGGGCGAAAGTATACGACCGAACCCCGAAAGGGTCAATCTAACCTCCACCTACAAGAAAGCCCGCTGTAGCGGGCTGTCTTGTTTCAATTGGTACCGAGAAGGGGACTCGAACCCCTACACCCTATGGGCACAACCACCTCAAGGTTGCGTGTCTACCAATTCCACCACCTCGGCAATACTACTTTGAAACCCGTTACTTCTGCTCTTGAGCCGGAGGAACATCGCCAGCGTTAGTGGCTTCGCTCTTCTGCTCCTGGAGCACCGGTACATCATCTGTTGCCGGCTTTTGCTGCTTCACTTCCAAGACCGCTGGATTTGGCAACCCTACTTGAGTCAGCTCTTGAGCCTTCTCCTTAGCAAAGTATCCTAACCCAAGAGCAGTTAAGAAGAAAGAGGCAGCTAGTATAGCAGTAAACTTACTCAGAAAGGTAGCAGAACCTTGGCTTCCGAACACAGTATTTGAAGCACCTGCGCCGAAAGATGCACCCGCTTCCGCACCTTTACCCTGTTGCAGCAACACCAGCACTACCAAACCCAGCGCGCCCAACAGATGCAAAACAACGATGACTGTTTCCAGCATTTTTCAGTTTCCTGCGGCGCGACAAATTGCACCGAATTCGTCTGCGTTCAGGGAAGCCCCACCAATCAGGCCCCCATCGATATCCGGCATGCCGAACAGTTCAGCCGCATTGGCCGCCTTCACGCTGCCGCCGTATAGAAGCCGCACACTCACTGCGACCTCAGGGTTCTTTGCCGCCAGCTGCTCACGAATGGCCTTATGCACATCCTGAGCCTGCTGTGGCGAGGCTGTCAGCCCGGTACCGATGGCCCATACAGGCTCATAGGCAATCACCGCTTGGGCGAAGACTTCGACACCGAACGCTTCGATGACGCTGTCCAGCTGACGCCCGACAATCTCAAGCGTTTTACCTGCTTCGCGCTCTTCGAGGGTTTCCCCTACGCAGAGCACCGGCTTCAAACCACAAGCCTGTGCCGCAGCGAACTTGCGATTGAGTACTTCGTCGCTTTCACCAATGATCTGGCGACGCTCCGAGTGCCCAATCAGTACCAGCTCGCAACCTGCCTCGACCAGCTGACTCGGTGCAACTTCACCTGTCAGTGCGCCTTGCTCAGGCTGTACCGCAGAATTCTGAGCGCCGACGGCGATCGCCTTGCCTTGAACACCATCAACTACCTGATTGATGTACAACGCCGGGGGAAACACCGCGACCTCAACACCGCTCGGTAGGGCGAGATCACTCAAGCCCTTGATCAGCTCAGCGACGCTGGCGCGGGTACCGTGCATCTTCCAGTTACCAGCTACCATAGGGCGACGCATGCTGTACCTCGTCGGTCAAAGAGGGCGCAGATGTTACCCAACCCGATCACCTCTGGCAAGCGTATTTCAAACGCAAACTTCACTTACCAGTTTTGCCAGGGCTTCGGCGTGGCCGCGGACCTGATTTTCATCCTCGCCTTCGACCATTACCCGCACCAAAGGCTCTGTCCCGGACTTGCGCAGTAGCACACGACCACGACCTGCCAGTGCCTCGGTAACCTTGGCACTGGCGTCTTTGACGGCCGGGTGCTCCAGCGGGTCGACCTTGCTCGCACCAAAGCGCACATTGATCAACACCTGCGGGCATTTGCGCAGGGCCTGACGGGCCTGAGCCAGCGTCTCTTCGCGGCGTTTGAGGGCCATCAGCACCTGCAGCGCGGCGATGATCGCATCACCGGTGGTGGTGTGGTTGCAGCACACCACGTGCCCGGAGTTCTCGCCTCCGATTACCCAGTCGCGCGCCAGCAGTTCGGCCATCACGTAGCGGTCACCGACCTTGGCGCGCACGAACGGGATGTCCAGCTCCTTCAGAGCCAGCTCCAGCCCCAGGTTACTCATCAGGGTGCCCACCACCCCACCCTGCAGCTTGCCGCGCTCATGCAGATCACGAGCAATGATGAACAGAAGCTCATCGCCATCGACAATCGCACCAGTGTGATCGACCATCAACACCCGATCGCCGTCACCATCGAAGGCGATGCCCAGGTCCGCATGACCTACCAGGACCGCCGCCTGCAGTGATTCGATATGAGTCGAGCCGCAATTCTCGTTGATGTTCAGGCCATCCGGCTGCGCCGACAGCACCGTAACATCAGCACCGAGCTCACGGAACACGCTGGGCGCGACCTTGTAGGTAGCACCGTGGGCACAGTCAACCACCAGCTTGAGGCCGGCAAAGTCGGTACTGCTTGGCACACTGCTCTTGCAGAATTCGATGTAACGCCCGGCCGCGTCGTTTATGCGCGATACCTTGCCCAACTTGCCCGATTCGACCACAGTCATCGGCTGATCGAGCAGTTCTTCGATCATCAGTTCGACCTCGTCCGGCAGCTTGGTGCCTTGGCCCGAGAAGAACTTGATGCCGTTGTCGTCATGGGGATTGTGCGAAGCGCTGATGACAATGCCTGCTTCAGCATGGAAGGTGCGAGTCAGGTAGGCGATGGCCGGCGTCGGCATCGGCCCGAGCAGCATCACATCGGCGCCCGCCGCAGACAGCCCGGCTTCCAGCGCCGACTCGAACATGTAGCCGGAAATACGCGTGTCTTTACCGACCAGCACCCGGCAGGCGCCTTGCTTGCGAAAGGCCATGCCCGCCGCCCATCCGAGCTTGAGCATGAAATCAGGGGTGATCGGAAACTCACCTACACGGCCACGAATGCCATCGGTGCCAAAATATTTTCTGCTCATAAATGCTCCATCACTCTTATTCGGCGGTCTGCACCGCAGCAATCATCCGCACTACATCGGCGGTTTCGGCGACATCGTGAACGCGCAATATGCTCGCACCCTGAGTCATCGCCAGCGCAGCCAGGGCAAGGCTGCCATAGAGCCGTTCACCGACCGGACGGCCCAGGGCCAAGCCGATCATGCTCTTGCGCGAAACACCCACCAGCAAGGGCCGCCCCAACCGATAAAGCGCTTGCATATGCTTGAACAGGCTGAGGTTATGCTCAAGGGTCTTGGCAAAGCCGAAACCCGGATCAAGGATGATCCGTTCAGCCTCGATGCCCACGGCCGCACACGCCGCCATTCGCTCTTCAAGATAGCTCGCCACCTCGGCAGTGACATCCTGGTAACAAGGAGCGTCCTGCATGTCGCCTGGCTCGCCACGCATATGCATCAGGCACACCGGCAAGCCAGTAGCTGCAGCAGCATCCAGGGCACCATCACGGCTGAGCGAGCGCACATCGTTGATCAGCCCGGCACCGAGCCTGGCCGATTCGCGGATAACCGCGGGCGTAGAGGTATCGACCGAGATGATCACGTCGAGCTCGCGATTGATCGCCTCGACGATCGGAGCGACGCGCTCCAGCTCTTCAAGCGCCGACACCGCACGCGCACCTGGGCGCGTGGACTCGCCACCGACATCGACCAGGGTCGCGCCAGCAGCCACCATCGCCTCGGCGTGGCGCAAGGCCGCATCACGTTGAGTGAAGCGACCGCCATCGGAAAAGGAATCGGGGGTGATATTGAGGATACCCATGACATGGGTACGGGACAAATCAAGAACCCGGTTGCCGCAAGGCAACCGGGCTGGGTACTGCTGTGAGGTCATAAATGCCCTTAGACTTGCGCCGCCGGACCGCCGATTGGCGACTCGGGACGATCAGCCTGCGGAGCAGAAGTGCCCGGAGTACCCGACCCACCTTCCCAGTCACGCGGCTCGCGCGGCTCGCGACCGGCCATGATGTCGTCGATCTGGTCGGCATCGATGGTCTCGTACTTCATCAGCGCATCGGCCATGGCATCGAGCTTGTCGCGATTATCGGTGAGGATCTGCTTGGCGGTGGCGTAACACTGGTCAATGATGCTGCGCACTTCGGAATCGATCAGTTTGGCGGTTTCGCCGGAGACACTGGCGTGCTGAGAACCAGCACTGCGCCCCAGGAATACCTCGCCCTCTTCTTCGGCGTACATCAACGGACCAAGCTTCTCCGAAAGGCCCCACTTGGTGACCATGTTCCGGGCAATCTGGCTGGCGCGCATGATGTCGTTGGAAGCACCAGTGGTCACCCCATCAAAGCCCAGAGTCATCTCTTCGGCAATACGCCCGCCGTACAGCGAGCAGATCTGGCTGATCAGTGCACGCTTGGACAGGCTGTAACGATCTTCCTCAGGCAGGAACATGGTGACACCCAGTGCCCGGCCACGCGGAATGATCGACACCTTGTAGACCGGGTCGTGCTCTGGCACAACGCGACCAACAATGGCGTGACCGGCTTCGTGATAAGCGGTGTTCTGCTTCTCTTTCTCGGACATGACCATGGACTTGCGCTCGGCGCCCATCATGATCTTGTCTTTGGCCAGCTCGAACTCTTTCATCTCGACGACACGCTTGCCACCGCGAGCGGCGAACAGCGAGGCTTCGTTGACCAGGTTGGCGAGGTCTGCACCGGAGAAACCAGGAGTACCACGGGCAATGACCGCAGGATTGACGTTTTCGCCAACCGGCACCTTGCGCATGTGCACCTTGAGGATCTGCTCACGACCACGGATATCCGGCAAGCCAACGACGACCTGGCGGTCGAAGCGACCTGGGCGCAGCAGCGCCGGGTCGAGCACGTCCGGACGGTTGGTCGCGGCGATGACAATGATGCCGTCATTCATTTCGAAGCCGTCCATCTCTACCAGCAACTGGTTGAGGGTCTGCTCGCGCTCGTCGTGACCGCCGCCCATGCCGGCGCCACGATGGCGACCAACGGCATCGATCTCGTCGATGAAGATAATGCACGGTGCGTGCTTCTTGGCCTGTTCAAACATGTCACGAACACGGCTGGCGCCCACACCGACGAACATTTCGACGAAGTCGGAGCCGGAGATGGTGAAAAACGGCACCTTGGCTTCGCCAGCAATGGCCTTGGCCAGAAGGGTCTTACCGGTACCAGGCGGGCCGACCATCAGCACACCGCGTGGAATACGACCGCCCAGGCGCTGGAACTTGCCTGGATCGCGCAGGAATTCAACCAGCTCGCCCACTTCTTCCTTGGCTTCATCACAGCCGGCAACGTCGGCCAGGGTGGTTTTCACCTGATCTTCGGAGAGCAGGCGCGCCTTGCTCTTGCCAAAACTCATCGGCCCGCCCTTGCCGCCAGCACCGCCCTGCATCTGACGCATGAAGAACATGAATACGGCAATGATCACCAGGATCGGAAAGCTGGCGACCAGCAGTTGGGTCCAGATGCTCTGCTGCTCTGGCTGCTTGCCTTCGACCACAACGTGGTTGTCGACCAGATCGCCGATCAGGCCGTTGTCCTGAATGGCCGGACGGATGGTCTTGAAGCTGTCGCCGTCGGTACGTTTACCGGTAATGACGTAGCCGTCGACCGCAACGCGTTCGACCTTGCCATCCTTGACCTGCTGAATGAAGTCAGAATAGTTGAGGGTCTGCGGCTCATTCGGGCTGGAGAAGTTGTTCATCACCGTCACCAGGACAGCTGCGATGATCAACCACAGGATCAAGTTCTTTGCCATATCGTTCAATTAGCTACCCTCTGAAGCCGGCTGACGGCGCAGCCGTGCCTCGCATGATATTCACCGGCTTAACTTACTACATAACCTACACATCTGCAGGCGCCGTCTGTAACCCTTTGTGAAACCTAGACTACACGATGTTTGTCCAGGTCAGGCAAAGTGTCCTATTGCAAAAAGCTATAGCGCACCTCGAAAGCTGCCGGCCTGACGCCTGTTACTCGCCGCGATAACCCCATGCCAGCAAGTATTGCTCGCGAGAGCTGTCGCGGGAAGAGTCCGGCTTGATCATCTGGACCTTGTCGAATTTCAGACGAGTGTCCTTCAAGTAGACATCGAACCCTTCGCCCTGGAACATCTTGATCAGGAAATTGCCACCGGGCTTGAGCACCCGGGTCGCCAGATCAAGGGCCAACTCACAAAGGAACATGGCCTTGGGCATATCTACGGCAGGCGTACCACTCATATTGGGGGCCATATCGGAAATCACAAGGTCCACATGCGAATTCCCCACGGCTTCGAGGATTTGTGCCAGCACCGCATCCTGGGTGAAGTCGCCCTGAATGAAGGTAACGTCGGGAATGCTGTCCATTTCCAGGATATCGGAGGCAATCAGGCGGCCTTGACCGCCGATCAGACGACTGGTTACCTGCGACCAGCCACCAGGCGCCGCCCCCAGGTCGATTACACTCATGCCAGGTCGGATCAGCTTGTATTTCTCTTGGACTTCCAGAAGCTTGTAGCTCGCACGCGAGCGGTAGCCATCCTTCTGCGCCTGCTTCACATAGGGATCGTTGACATGTCTTTTCAGCCAGCCAAGGCTTGTCTTGGAACGCGCCATTGGGCACCTCGATGATTAGGGTCGTGATTAACTGGGCGGATCCACGGGCCCTCGGGTAAAATGGCCGCCATTTTTACAGAATCAGACAAAGGGTCAGATTATGCCGCTCAATAACGAGCAGAAGAAACAGTACAAATCCATTGGCCACGACCTGAAACCAGTTCTGATTGTGGCAGGCAACGGGCTGACTGAAGGGGTTATCGCCGAACTCGAACGCGCCCTGGTTGATCACGAACTGATCAAGGTCGAAATTCGCTCCGAAGACCGCGAAGAGCGTGCCGCCGCAATTGCCGCGCTGTGCAAGGCCGGCCGCGCCGAACTGGTACAGACCATCGGCAAGAAAGCGCTGATCTATCGCCGCAATCCGCAGCCGAACAAGCAGCTGTCGAACATCCACCGCTACAAGTGATGTTCGCCCCGGTCAGCGGCGCGCCTTGCGCGCCCTGCCCGGCACGGGCTGCATGACCAGCAACAAGCCGGTCAGGCCCAGTACCAGATAGCAGAACAACTGCCAGCGCAATTCTTCCGGCATGCCCACGCGCAAGGCGAAATACACCACGCACGCCAGCATCGCCATCAACAGCAACTGCCCCCGCATGTCCCGCCATAGACTGGCCAGGCCCTGAGCCTGAATCAGCACCAGTGCCTGCACGCCTGCGCAAAACGCCGCAAACGCTACCAGCAAGGATGCCATCAGGCTGCCGATATCCTCGATCAGCAGCGGCGCCAGGCCAATCTTGCCCAACGCCGGCAACAAACCGAAATGCAACATCCACAGGCCGCCAACCCAGAACACCTGGGTCAGCTGCCAGATAACCGGGGCCGCGGCAAAGCCGCGGCTTCGGTCAAAGGTGTTTGACTTCGACAATCTCGTACTCGACGGTGCCGCTTGGCGTCTTGATCACCACGGTGTCACCCTCTTCCTTGCCAATGATGGCACGGGCGATCGGCGCACCGACCGAGAGCTTGCCGTTTTTAACGTCAGCTTCATCTTCGCCAACGATCTGGTAGATCACCTGTTCGTCGGTTTCAGTATTGGCCAGCTCGACGGTGGTACCGAAGATGACCTTGCCCGAATGCGGGATGGTGGTCACGTCGATCACCACCGAGTTCTGCAGACGGCCTTCGATATCGCGAATACGCGCCTCGACCATACCCTGCTCTTCACGGGCAGCGTGGTACTCGGCGTTTTCCTTCAGATCGCCCAGCTCGCGGGCCTCACCAATGGCCTGACTCAGGCGCGGACGCTCGGTCTTGCTCAGGAACAGGTGTTCTTCCTCCAGGGCGCGAGCGCCCTGGACGGTCATCGGGTACTTGGTAATGCTCATGCTTTGAGTCCTGCATGCAGATCCTGCAAGCGGCGAACGGTTTTTTCAGGACCGAATTTCAGCGCTTCGCAGATGGCTTCACCGGCCGCAATGGTAGTGGTGCAGTAAATCTTGTGCTGCAACGCATTGCGACGAATCGAGTAGGAGTCGGCAATCGACTGACGCCCTTCAGTGGTATTGATGATCAACGACACTTCGTCGTTCTTGATCATGTCGACCACGTGCGGACGACCTTCGGTTACCTTGTTCACGCGACGCACTTTCAGGCCAGCCGCTTCGATGACCTTGGCGGTACCGACGGTGGCAACCACTTCGAAGCCCAGGGCGATCAGATCACGGGCAACGCCAGCCACTTGTGGCTTGTCGTCGTCACGCACACTGATGAACGCGGTACCGCCGGTTGGCAGGACTTCGCTGGCACCCATCTGGGCCTTGGCGAACGCCTCACCGAAGCTGTCGCCGACACCCATGACTTCACCGGTGGATTTCATTTCAGGGCCAAGGATCGGGTCGACACCCGGGAACTTGGCAAACGGGAACACCGCTTCCTTGACGCTGTAGAAGTTAGGAATGATTTCCTTGGTGAAACCGATCTCTTTCAGCGTTTTGCCAGCCATGACGCGAGCGGCAATCATCGCCAGCGAAGTGCCGATGCACTTGGAGACGAACGGCACGGTACGCGAGGCGCGCGGGTTGACTTCGATCACGTAGATCTTATCGCCCTGCAAGGCCAGTTGTACGTTCATCAGGCCGACCACGCCCAGCTCCAGGGCCATTTTCTTGACCTGCTCGCGGACTTCGTCCTGCACGTGGGCTGGCAGCGAGTACGGCGGCAGCGAGCACGCCGAGTCACCAGAGTGAACGCCGGCCTGTTCGATGTGCTGCATGATTGCGCCGATCACCACATCGGTACCGTCGCAGACCGCATCCACGTCCATCTCGATGGCGCAGTTGAGGAAGTGGTCGAGCAGTACCGGGCTGTCGTTGGACACTTGCACCGCTTCACGCAGGTAGCGCTTGAGCTCGTCCAGTTCGTAGACGATTTCCATCGCACGGCCACCCAACACGTAGGACGGGCGCACAACCAGCGGATAACCGATAACGCCAGCGGCACGAATAGCCTCGTCTTCGCTGCGCACGGTGGCATTTGGCGGCTGCAGCAGGTTCAGGCGCTGAACCATCTGCTGGAAACGCTCGCGGTCTTCGGCGCGGTCGATGGAGTCCGGACTGGTACCGATGATCGGCACACCGGCCTCTTCCAGGGCGCGGGCCAGTTTCAGCGGAGTCTGGCCGCCGTAATGGACGATCACGCCCTTCGGCTTCTCGACGCGCACCACTTCGAGCACGTCTTCCAGAGTCAACGGCTCGAAGTACAGGCGATCGGAGGTGTCGTAGTCAGTGGAGACAGTTTCCGGGTTGCAGTTGACCATGATGGTCTCGTAACCGTCTTCACGCAGAGCCAGTGCAGCGTGCACGCAGCAGTAGTCGAACTCGATGCCCTGGCCGATACGGTTAGGACCGCCACCCAGGATCATGATCTTGTCGCGAGTCGACGGATTGGCCTCGCACTCTTCCTCGTAGGTCGAGTACAGGTAAGCGGTGTCGGTGGCGAACTCGGCCGCGCAGGTGTCGACGCGCTTGTAGACCGGGAACACTTCCAGCTTGTGACGGTGACGACGCAGGTTCTTGTCGGTGATACCCAACAATTTAGCCAGGCGCTGGTCGGAGAAGCCCTTGCGCTTGAGGCGCAGCATCAGGTCCTTGTCGATCGCCGACAGGGCCAGGGTCTTGACCTTCTCTTCTTCTTTGATCAGGTCTTCCATCTGCACCAGGAACCAGTGGTCGATACCGGTCAGGGCAAAAATCTCATCGCAGGTCATGCCCGAACGCATGGCGTCTGCGACGTACCAGATGCGCTCAGCACCCGGTACAGTCAGCTCGCGCCTGAGGATGCTGGTGGCATCCGGGCTGGCCAGATCAACTTTCGGGTCCAGACCATTCACGCCGACTTCCAGACCGCGCAGGGCTTTTTGCAGCGACTCCTGGAAAGTCCGGCCGATGGCCATGACTTCACCCACGGATTTCATCTGGGTGGTCAGGCGGGCGTCGGCTTTCGGGAATTTCTCGAAGGCGAAACGCGGCAGCTTGGTGACGACGTAGTCGATCGACGGCTCGAAGGATGCCGGAGTGCGGCCGCCGGTGATGTCGTTCTGCAGTTCGTCGAGGGTGTAACCGACTGCCAGCTTGGCGGCGATCTTGGCGATCGGGAAGCCTGTGGCTTTCGACGCCAGGGCCGAAGAACGCGAAACCCGTGGGTTCATCTCGATCACGACCATACGGCCGGTGTCCGGGCAGATACCGAACTGCACGTTGGAACCGCCGGTCTCGACACCGATTTCACGCAGCACCGCCAGCGAGGCGTTGCGCATGATCTGGTATTCCTTGTCGGTCAGAGTCTGTGCTGGCGCAACGGTGATCGAGTCACCGGTGTGCACGCCCATCGGGTCGAAGTTCTCGATCGAGCAGACGATGATGCAGTTGTCCTTTTTGTCGCGGACCACTTCCATCTCGTATTCTTTCCAGCCGATCAGCGATTCGTCGATCAGCAGTTCCTTGGTTGGCGACAGGTCCAGACCACGGGCGCAGATTTCTTCGAACTCTTCACGGTTGTAGGCGATACCACCACCGGTGCCGCCCATGGTGAAGGACGGACGGATGATGCACGGGAAGCCGAGCTTCTCGAGGACCGCGTTGGCCTCTTCCATGCTGTGGGCGATACCGGAACGCGGGCATTCCAGGCCAATGGCCTTCATCGCCTTGTCGAAACGCGAGCGGTCTTCGGCCTTGTCGATGGTGTCGGCATTGGCGCCGATCATTTCCACGCCGAACTTTTCCAGGACGCCTTCGCGTTCCAGGTCCAGGGCGCAGTTCAGGGCAGTCTGCCCACCCATGGTCGGCAGCAGCGCATCCGGACGCTCTTTTTCGATGATCTTGGCGACGGTCTGCCACTTGATCGGTTCGATGTAGGTCGCATCCGCCATGGCCGGGTCGGTCATGATGGTGGCCGGGTTGGAGTTCACCAGGATGACGCGATAACCCTCTTCGCGCAGGGCCTTGCAGGCCTGGGCGCCGGAGTAGTCGAATTCGCAAGCCTGGCCGATCACGATCGGGCCAGCGCCAAGAATCAGGATGCTTTTAATGTCTGTACGTTTTGGCATGGGTTGTCACTCAATTCCGCAGGTCAGTCGGCAAGCCGCTTTGAACAATCTTGGGGTGGCACCTGAACGCGGCTTGCACCGGTCCAGGGCCTTCTCGCCAGATGCTCAGCGGCGCTTGGCCATGGCATCGATGAAACGGTCGAACAGCGGCGCGACGTCGGTCGGGCCCGGGCTGGCTTCAGGGTGACCCTGGAAGCTGAACGCGCTCTTGTCGGTACGCTCGATACCCTGCAGGGTACCGTCGAACAGCGACTTGTGGATGGCGCGCACGTTGCCCGGCAGGGTCGCTTCGTCAACCGCAAAGCCGTGGTTCTGGCTGGTGATCATCACCACACCGGTGTCCAGGTCCTGGACCGGGTGGTTGGCACCGTGGTGACCATGACCCATTTTCACGGTCTTGGCGCCGGAAGCCAGGGCCAGCAACTGGTGACCCAGGCAGATACCGAACACTGGAATTTCGGTGTCGAGGATGTCCTTGATCGCCTGGATCGCGTAGTCGCAAGGCTCCGGGTCGCCTGGGCCGTTGGACAGGAACACGCCGTCAGGGTTGAGCGCCAGGACTTCGCTGGCCGGGGTTTGCGCCGGCACCACGGTCAGGCGGCAGCCGCGGGCAACCAGCATGCGCAGAATGTTCAGCTTGACGCCGAAATCGTAGGCCACCACGTGATAAGGCAGCTCGGCAGCCTCGATAGTAGCGTGGCTGTCGGTTTTCAGTTCCCAGACGCTGGAGCGCCATTCGTAGCTGCTCTTGGTGCTGACGACTTTTGCCAGGTCCATGCCCTTCAGGCCCGGGAAGCCGCGAGCGGCGGCGATTGCTGCTTCTTCGCTGATGTTGTCGCCAGCAAGGATACAGCCGTTCTGCGCGCCCTTCTCACGCAGAATGCGGGTCAGGCGACGGGTGTCGATACCGGCGATGGCCACCACGTTGTTGGCCTTGAGGTAATCAGGCAGGGACTGCTTGTTGCGCCAGTTGCTCGCGATCAGAGGCAGGTCGCGAATCACCAGGCCGGCCGACCAGACGCGGTCGGATTCGGCGTCTTCCGGCGTGGTGCCGGTGTTGCCGATGTGCGGGTACGTCAGGGTAACGATTTGCTGCGCATAGGAAGGGTCAGTCAGGATTTCCTGATAGCCGGTCATTGCGGTGTTAAACACCACCTCACCAACGGTCTGACCGTCGGCTCCAATGGCTTCACCGCGAAAAATGCTGCCATCAGCAAGGGCGAGTATGGCTGGCTTAGTCAAGAAGACCTCCCGTAAATCAAGCCTGAAGGGGCGATCGCAGGTTGCAAAAAAGCGGAATGACGTATAGACACGTCACCCCGCTTTCTTCATCGAATTATCTGCGCGCTTTTAGTGGACACACTAAAGCTGTAGCTTACAGAAAAACGCTTTTTTGGTCTACCACTGATGTGCCTGAAAGGCGCAGGAATGCGACAGGGAGTCGCGGGATGGAGAAGCATCGCTGGCAAGCCAGCTCCCACAGGCTCTATTGAGACTGAGAAATTTCAGCCATGGCACAATTTCTGTGGGAGCTGGCTTGCCAGCGATGGGCCGCGAAGCGGCCCCGAACAGCGGTCAACGCAGGTCGAGCACGTCCTGCATGTCGTACAGGCCAGGCTCGCGCCCGTCCAGCCACAGGGCGGCACGCACCGCCCCCTTGGCGAAGGTCATGCGACTGGAGGCCTTGTGGGTGATCTCCAGGCGCTCGCCTTCAGCGGCGAACAGCACCGTGTGATCACCGACCACATCGCCGGCACGCACGGTGGCAAAGCCGATGGTCTTGCGATCACGGGCGCCGGTCTGGCCTTCACGGCCATATACCGCCACCTCCTGCAGGTCACGACCCAGCGCATTGGCGACTACTTCACCCATGCGCAGCGCGGTACCGGACGGCGCATCGACCTTGTGCCGATGGTGAGCCTCGATGATCTCGATATCGACATCATCACCCAGCACCCGCGCGGCCATGTCCAGCAGCTTGAGGCTGAGGTTGACGCCAACGCTGAAGTTGGCGGCAAAGACGATCGGGATGTCCTTGCCCGCCTCGGCCAGCAGTTGTTTCTCTTCGACACTGAAACCGGTAGTGCCGATGATCATCGCCTTGCCTGCCTTGCGGCAGAACGCCAGGTTCTTCAGGGTCACCGAAGGGTGAGTGAAGTCGATCAGCACGTCGAACTCGTCGGCGACCTTGGCCAGGTCATCGGACAGCAGCACGCCGATCCGACCCAAAGCTGCCAGCTCACCCGCATCAGCACCGACCAGCGAACTGTCCGGGCGATCGATTGCTGCAGTCAGCCCAGCACCCGGAGTTTGCTGCACCGCCTCGATCAGGGTCTTGCCCATACGCCCTGCCGCGCCCATTACCGCTATACGTCGCATGCCCTATTCCTTCTTACAGATCGCCGAAGAAGCGCTTCACGCCTTCAAACCAGCCATTGGCTTTCGGCGAATGGGAACTGTCGCCTTCCAACGAATCACGCAGCTCTTCGAGCAGCTCGCGCTGACGGCGACTGAGGTTGACCGGGGTTTCTACCGCGACCCGGCACATCAGGTCACCAGCGCCACCACCACGAACCGGCGCCACACCCTTGCCACGCAGACGGAATTGCTTACCGGTCTGAGTGCCTTCAGGGATTTTCAGCATGACCCGGCCATCGAGGGTCGGCACTTCCAGCTCGCCACCCAGGGCGGCATCGGTGTAGCTGATCGGCACTTCACAGTACAGATGCTTGCCGTCGCGCTGGAAAATCGGGTGTTCACGCACGTTGATCACAACGTACAGGTCGCCAGTCGGGCCACCTTGCGAACCCGCCTCGCCCTCACCGGACAAACGGATGCGATCGCCGGTGTCGACACCGGCCGGCACCTTGACCGACAGGGTTTTGTACTCTTCGATACGGCCTTCGCCGTGGCACGAATCGCACGGATCGGTGATGACCTTGCCCTGGCCATGGCAGCGCGGGCAGGTCTGCTGGACCGAGAAGAAGCCCTGCTGCATGCGCACCTGACCAATACCGCCGCAAGTCGGGCAGGTCGAAGGCGACGAGCCTTTCTTGGCGCCGGAGCCGTCACACGGTTTGCAGTTGACCAGCGTCGGCACGCGGATATTGACCGTGGTGCCGCGCACGGCTTCTTCCAGGTTCAACTCCAGGGTGTATCGCAGGTCACTGCCGCGCTGGGCGCCACCGCGCGAACCACCACGGCCACCGCCGAAGAAATCGCTGAACACATCACCGAAGATATCCGAGAAGTTCGCACCGCCGAATCCAGCGCCACCACCACCCATGCTCGGATCCACGCCGGCATGACCATACTGGTCATAGGCCGCGCGCTTGCTGGCATCGGAGAGCACTTCATAAGCCTCGTTGGCTTCCTTGAATTTCTCTTCCGACGCCTTGTCATCAGGATTACGGTCCGGGTGATGCTTCATCGCCAGGCGGCGATAGGCCTTCTTCAGGTCCGCTTCACTGGAGCCGCGCTCAACGCCCAGAACTTCGTAATAGTCACGCTTTGCCATAAGTCTTTGCACTCTTGAGGACGTTCGGCATACCTCTGCGCATTTCGCGCTGTGCCGCCAGCACCTGCCTCACCACCCTGCGGTGACTGACAAATGCTGTAAAAATTCGGGTATTCCAGACACGCCAACGCGGGAGCAAGCCCCCGCGCGGCGACATCCTACCAGCCAACCCTCAAAAAACGGTCAACTGGCCGACAACCTGTAGCAATTACTTGTTGTCTTTGACTTCTTCAAACTCAGCGTCGACGACGTCGTCGTGCTTAGCTTCCGGCTCAGCCTGCTGAGCGCCACCCTGAGGCTGTTCGGCCGACTGCTCGGCGTACATCTTCTGGGCAACCGGGGCCGAGACCTTCGACAGCTCTTCGACCTTGGCGTCGATGGCAGCCTTGTCGTCGCCCTTGATGGCAGCTTCCAAGGCAACCACGGCCGCTTCGATGGCAGTCTTTTCGTCGGCAGTGACCTTGTCACCGGCGTCAACGACCATCTTGCGGGTCGAGTGAACCAGCGCATCACCCTGGTTACGGGCAGCGGCCAGCTCTTCGAACTTGCGGTCTTCTTCCGAGTTCGCTTCGGCGTCGCGGATCATCTGCTGAATTTCTTCATCAGACAGACCGGAGTTGGCCTTGATCACGATCGACTGGGTCTTGCCAGTGGCCTTGTCTTTAGCGCCGACATGCAGAATGCCGTTGGCGTCGATGTCGAAGGTCACTTCGATCTGTGGCACGCCACGTGGTGCTGGTGGAATGTCGGCCAGGTCGAACTTGCCCAGGGACTTGTTCTGTGCAGCCTGTTTGCGCTCACCTTGCAGCACGTGGATGGTCACCGCACCCTGGTTGTCATCGGCAGTCGAGAACACTTGCGACTTTTTGGTCGGGATAGTGGTGTTCTTCTCGATCAGCGCGGTCATCACGCCACCCATGGTTTCGATACCCAGGGTCAGCGGGCTGACGTCCAGCAGCAGCACATCTTTGACGTCACCGGCCAGTACCGCACCCTGGATGGCAGCACCCATGGCAACCGCTTCGTCCGGGTTGACGTCTTTACGCGCTTCTTTGCCGAAGAAGTCGGTAACCGCTTTTTGCACCATTGGCATACGGGTCTGACCGCCGACCAGGATCACGTCGTCGATCTTGCTGACGTCGATACCGGCGTCTTTCATGGCAATGCGGCATGGCTCGATGGTGCGCTGAACCAGGTCTTCTACCAGCGATTCCAGCTTGGCGCGGGAGATCTTCACGTTCAGGTGCTTAGGACCGGTGGCATCTGCAGTGATGTACGGCAGGTTGACGTCGGTCATCTGGCTCGAGGACAGTTCGATTTTAGCCTTCTCAGCAGCTTCTTTCAGGCGCTGCATGGCCAGCGGGTCACCCTTGAGGTTCATGCCGCTTTCTTTCTTGAACTCGTCGACGAGGTAGTCGATCAGACGGATGTCGAAGTCTTCACCACCGAGGAACGTATCACCGTTGGTGGCCAGAACTTCAAACTGGTGCTCGCCATCGACTTCAGCGATCTCGATCACGGAGACGTCGAAGGTACCGCCACCCAGGTCGTAAACGATCACGGTGTGATCGCCCTTGGCCTTGTCCATACCGTAAGCCAGAGCAGCTGCGGTCGGTTCGTTGATGATACGTTTCACGTCCAGACCGGCGATGCGGCCGGCGTCTTTGGTGGCCTGGCGCTGGCTGTCGTTGAAGTAGGCCGGAACGGTGATCACCGCTTCGGTCACTGGCTCGCCGAGGTAGTCTTCGGCGGTCTTCTTCATCTTCTTGAGGATTTCAGCCGAGATTTGTGGCGGCGCCATTTTCTGGCCGTTCACTTCAACCCAGGCGTCACTGTTGTCAGCCTTGACGATCTTGTACGGAACCATCTGGATGTCTTTCTGCACCACTTCTTCATCGAAGCGACGGCCGATCAGACGTTTTACCGCGTACAGGGTGTTGTGCGGATTGGTGACCGCCTGGCGCTTGGCCGACTGACCAACCAGGATTTCGCCATCGTTGGCGTAGGCAATGATCGACGGAGTGGTACGAGCGCCTTCGGCGTTCTCGATAACCTTGACGTTGCCGTTTTCCAGAATGGAGACGCAGGAGTTGGTGGTCCCCAGGTCGATACCGATGATTTTACCCATGTTAACTCTCCCGAAACTTGAATTTGGTTGCCGCAGCAGTGGTGGCTAACTGCGGTAATACTTGAATGCTTGACACTTAGATGGGGGCGCCGGGAACGATTTCAAGCCTGCTCGTCAATCGACGGCTGAACCGCTGCCGGGGCCTTGCTGACCACAACCATGGCCGGGCGCAGCAGGCGACCGTTGAGCTGGTAGCCTTTCTGGAACACCTTAAGCACGCTGTTGGGCTCGACTTCGGCGCTTTCCTGCATGGCCATCGCCTGGTGGTGTTCGGCGTTGAACGGTTCGCCGTGCGGGTCGATGGCTTCAAGGTTGTAGCGCTTGAGGGTGTCGTGGAACATTTTCAGGGTCAGCTCGATGCCTTCGCGCATCGGGCGAATACTCTCGTCGTCCGGGCTGGACAGCTCCAGGCCGCGCTCGAGGCTGTCGATGACCGGCAGCAGGTCACCGGCGAACTTTTCCAGGGCGAACTTGTGTGCCTTCTCAACGTCCTGCTCGGCGCGGCGGCGCACGTTCTGCAGGTCGGCGGCGGTGCGCAGGGATTGATCCTGGGCCGCCGCCAGCTGCTCTTCGAGCACCTGCACGCGGGCGCTCAGTTCTTGGCCGCCAGTCGCTTCGGCGTTCAGATTCTGTTCATCCAGCTGCTGTTCGTCAGCCATAAAATCTCTCCTCTCGAATAAGGTCTGCGAGCGTTACTCGCGCGTCTGCCGGCTATATGGGGTCGTAAAACCCAGGTTCAAGGGCCTGCAAGAGCACTTGCACACATTCACTCATAACCCATCGCAATCAGAACGCCGCCCTGATAACCAAATTGAACTAAAAACCAGCATTGTCAGCCACTCAAAAAACACTGTATAAATAACCAGACTTAACGCCTGGGAGCCGCCCCAATGCTGGTGCACCTGTCCGTACACAATTACGCCATCGTCGAACATCTGGACCTTGAACTCGCCCGCGGGATGAGCGTCATCACCGGTGAAACCGGGGCTGGCAAATCGATCATGCTCGACGCTCTGGGCCTGACCCTGGGCGATCGCGCCGACAGCGGCGTAGTGCGCCCCGGGGCCGACAAGGCCGATATCCTCGCCACCTTCGACCTGGCGGACATCCCCGAGGCACGCGCCTGGCTGGCCGAACGTGATCTCGACAGCGACGGCCCGTGCATCCTGCGCCGAGTGATCACCGCCGAAGGCCGCAGCCGTGGCTACATCAATGGCACACCCTGCCCGCTCGGCGACCTCAAGGCCCTTGGCGAGCTGCTCATCGACATCCACAGCCAGCACGAACACCAGTCGCTGCTGAAAACCGACACCCACCGCCGCTTGCTCGACGAGTACGCTGGCGCCACCGACCTCGCCCGCCAGGTACAGCTTGCCGCCCAGCGCTGGCGCCAGACCCGCCAGGAACTCGAGCGCCTGTCCAACTCCGGCGATGAGCAACGCGCGCAACATCAATTGCTCAGCTACCAGCTCGAAGAACTGGACAACCTCGGTCTGGGCGAAAATGAACTGGATCTGCTGGAGCAGGAACACAAGAACCTGACCAATGCCGAAGCCCTGTTTGGCATCTGTCGCCAGGTCATCGACCACTGCAGCGAAAATGACTCGGGCAACGTGCTCAATGCCCTGACCGCCAGCCTGAACCGCCTGACCGCCGTGCACAACGCACCCAAGGCCCTGGGCGAGGCGGCCACCCTGATCGCCAGCGCGCAGATCCAGGTAGAGGAGGCTGTTGGCGAGCTGAACCGCTTCCTCGACAACTTCGATGCTGACCCCGCGCGCCTGCAACAGCTCGAGGAGCGTCTCGACACCATCTATACGCTGGCCCGCAAACACCGCGTGCACCCCACCGAGCTGGCCGGCTTGCAGCAGCGACTGATGGAAGAGCTGGAAAACCTCAACGCCAACGACGAATCGATCGAGCGCCTGGGCGAAGAGCTGGTCGCCTATGCCCGTCACTACCAGGACAAGGCAGGCGAATTGAGTGCCTTGCGCCAGCAAGCCGCCAGCCAGCTTGCCAGCGCGGTGGAGCAGGAGATCCAGCGCCTGGGCATGCCCGGCGGGCGCTTTAGCATCGAGCTGCGCGCCAACAACGGCGACGACCTGCAACCCCAGGGCCTGGAACAGGTCGAGCTGCTGGTCAGCGCCAACCCCGGACAACCGCTCAAGGCCTTGGCCAAGGTCGCGTCCGGCGGCGAGCTGTCGCGGATTAGCCTGGCAATCCAGGTGATCACCGCACAGACCTCGCGCATCCCGACCCTGGTGTTCGACGAAGTCGACGTCGGTATCGGCGGGCCAACGGCAGAGATCGTCGGCCAGTTGCTGCGCCGCCTGGGCGAACGCGGCCAGGTACTGACCGTCACTCACCTGCCGCAAGTGGCCGCCCAGGGCCATCATCATCTGTTCGTGCACAAGGTCCGCAACAGCGATGCCACCCATACCGCCGTCGCCAGCCTGGGCAAGCGCGAGCGCGTTGAAGAAGTTGCCCGCATGCTCGGCGGCATCGACCTGACCAAGGAATCCCTGGCCCATGCACGCAAAATGGTAGTCACTAGCAAGGCCTGAGACGCCGCACCATTACTAAATGCAGTCAGGCACAAAGCACGAAGGCGACCCCAGGGTCGCCTTCAGTACTTCTGCAGCAATGTAAAAATTGCTTACTTTTTCTTGCGTACGTACAGAACCAGATTGTGGTCAACCAGTTCGAAGCCGTGTTCGGCAACGATTTCCTTCTGACGCTTTTCAATTTCACTGTCGAAGAATTCGATGACTTCGCCGGAGTCGACGTTGACCATATGGTCGTGATGACCACCATCAGCCAATTCGAACACAGCGTGGCCGCCATCGAAGTTGTGGCGCACGACCAGACCTGCGGCCTCGAACTGGGTCAGAACACGGTAAACCGTGGCCAGACCGACGTCCTCGCCCGCTTCCATCAGCGCCTTGTAGACATCCTCAGCACTCATGTGACGCTGCTCGGTAGAGTCGAGCATCTGTAGAATTTTTACTCGAGGCAGTGTCACCTTGAGACCGGCTTTGCGCAGTTCGCTATTTTCAACCATGGTCAGCTTTCTCGCCGATGCTGCTTCGCAGCTTCTCTGAATACGGGTATGATCGGGGTTTACGTTGTCCAGCCAAGATAGTGGAAGTCGCCCACCGATGCAAAACACCAAGCTCTTGCTAACCAGCCTCACCCTCGTGGGACTGCTCGCACTCGCCGGTTGCTCGTTCCCCGGGGTTTACAAAATCGACATCCAGCAGGGCAATGTCGTCACGCAAGACATGATAGACCAATTGCGCCCGGGAATGACCCGCCGGCAAGTACGGTTTATCATGGGCAACCCGCTGATCCAGGATACCTTCCACACCAATCGCTGGGATTACCTGTACAGCCTGCAGCCTGGTGGCGGTGAGCGCCAACAGGAGCGCATGAGCATCTTCTTCAACGAGAACGATCAGCTCAGCAGCCTGTCCGGTGACTTCATGCCCGGCGTCAGCCGCGACCAGGAAATCCTCGGTGGCAGCAGCGACACTACCGTCAGCCCCGCCGGCAGCAGCGAACCTGCAACGCAGGAAAAACCTGCCAAGCCTGGCTCACTGGAAGACACCATCCAGAAAGACGTGGACACCATCGAGGTCACCCCGGTACCGATGCCAGAGCCGCTGGACACCTCACCGCAGTAAAGCGGATAAAAAAGCCCGGATCAGTCCGGGCTTTTTATTGTCTTCGATTCAGCGCCTGGCTTTCTTGAAAACCCTGGCGACCTTGGCCGCGCGCTGCTTACGCACCTCTTTCGGGTCTGCCAGCAAGGGCCGGTAGATCTCGATGCGATCACCCGCCTCGACCTTGTGCCCTTCAGGGTTGGTAATCACCCGGCCAAAGATTCCGACCGAACAGCCCTGAACATCAGCCTCGGGAACATGCGCGGCGATTGCCGACAGTTTCAGCGCTTCATTAATGGTCGTACCTGCCGGCACCTCAACACTGAGCAGCACCTGTCGCTCGATCCCGGCATACACCACCTCGATCGCTAGCAACACCTCAGACATGGAGTTGCTTGGCACGCTGACAGAAGGCATCGACCAGGGTATTGGCGGCCTGATTGAACAGTGGCCCCAAGGTGGCACGCACCAGTGGCCCGGCGTAATCGAAAGACAGGTCGAGGCTGATCTTGCAGGCTTTGTCGCCCAACGGCTTGAACACCCAAACGCCATGCAACTGGCTAAAGGGGCCCTCTTCAAGGTTCATTTCGATGGACTGACCCGGCACCAGTACATTGCTGGTAACAAACTGCTGGCTCATGCCTCCCTTTGCCACTTCAAGGCGTGCACGCATGTGCGTATCGCTTTCTTCCATCACGGTGCTGGACGAACACCAGGGCAGGAACTCCGGGTAGCGCGCCACATCATTGACCAGGTCGTACAGGGCCTGGGCGGGATAGGGCAGCAGGGCCGAACGTTGAATATGGGTAGTCATCCAGGGGTCAATTCCAAAGCTGAGCGGCACACACAACCAGAATGCCGAGGGGCGCCACAGGGCGCATCAAGAGCGGGCATTGTCCGGGATTCACGGCAATGGCTCAAGCGCACCGCTACCCCGTAGCCGACAGCGCAACGACTGCCTATAATGCCGCCCCTATGGCTAAACAAACGAAACATCCGACAGGGACCATCGCGCAGAATAAAAAGGCGCGTCACGATTACTTCATCGAGCACAAGTTCGAGGCCGGATTGGTCCTGTCCGGTTGGGAAGTAAAAAGTCTGCGTGCCGGCAAGGCGCACCTGACCGATAGTTATGTGGTGCTCAAAGATGGCGAAGCCTGGCTGATGGGCAGCCATATCACGCCGCTGACAGCCGCCAGTACTCACGTCATCGCCGACCCGACACGTACCCGCAAACTGCTGCTCAACCGTCGTGAGCTGGAACGCCTGCACGCGGCCGTCCAGCAAAAGGGCTACACCTGCGTCGCCTTGTCGATCTATTGGAGCAAGCACTTGATCAAGTGCGAGATCGCGCTGGGCAAGGGCAAGAAGGAATACGACAAGCGCGATACCCAGCGCGAGCGCGATTCCGACCGCGAATTACAGCGCGCGGTGCGTAACAAGGGCAAGGAAGACTGATTTCAGTCTGGCTTTGACTCATCGCGGGGCAAGCCCCCACAGGGTTTAAGTGACCCTTGTGGAAGCGGGCTTGCCCCGCGATTGCTAGCGCCCGCTTCGGCGCTCCGCCCGCGCCACCCGCTGAACTTCCTGGCGCACTTCGTCGAGCACTTCCTGCACATAGGTAATGTGCCGGCTGGACACTTCGCGAGCCTCCTCGGCACGCCCCTCGACAATCGCCAGGTACAGCTCGCGGTGCTGACTGATGAGCATGTCGCGGGTTTCGGCACGCTGCTTGTACATTCCGCCGATATTGGTCACCACGTTACGCTTGAGCAGGTCGAACAGGCCACGGATGGTGTGCAGCAGCACAGCATTATGGCTGGCCTCGGCGATCGCCAGGTGGAAGCGCGCATCGGCCGCACCCTCCTCGGCCCGATCCACTTCACCCGCGCGGGCGTAGCAATCCTGCAAGGTATCGAAGGCCGCCTTGAGCCGTTGGCGGTCCGGTTCGGTAGCGCGGATCGCCGCATAATAGGCGCACGATGCCTCCAGGGTATGCCGGAATTCCAGCAAGTCGCGCTGTGCTTCAGGGTTGCTCTCAAGCAACTGCAGCAATGGGTCACTGAAGGTTGAGCCGAGAGATTCGGCCACGTAGTTGCCGCCGCCCTGACGACTGACCAGCAAGCCTTTGGCCACCAGTTTCTGGATCGCTTCGCGCAACGACGGTCGTGACACGCCGAACTGTTCGGCCAGCGCCCGCTCGGCAGGCAGGCGCTGACCGGCCGTCAAGGTGCCCTCAAGAATCATCCCTTCCAGCCGTTCGACGATATCGTCGGACAAACGGCGTTGGCGGACCTGATCAAAAACCATCACATGCTCTCCACAATCCCGAGTGCGTTCGGGGCTGTCTATTCTGGCGCATCCGCGACCCGCCGACACCCATCAGTTGGCAAATTTCCCTGCCGCTCAGGCCCCCTTTACCGAGCAAACCCGACGAAAGTTTTCCTGGGACAAATTGACACAGCCGCAAGGAGGCTTTTAACCTAGCGCCTCGACATTGTAAATTGGTCTTACCAATTATCCAATGCCAGTGCTGACCAACAACAATTAGGGGCCACCCCATATGCAAACCTGGCAACAGCTTTACAGTCCGCTTGGTAGTCTTGGCCTGTCCGCGCTCGCGGCAGTCATCCCAATCGTGTTCTTCTTCCTCGCGCTGGCGGTGTTCCGCCTCAAGGGCCATGTGGCGGGCAGCATCACGCTGGGCCTGTCGATCCTGGTGGCGATCTTTGCCTTCCAGATGCCCGCCGACATGGCCCTTGCCGCCGCCGGATACGGCTTTGCCTATGGCCTGTGGCCGATTGCCTGGATCATTGTCGCCGCCGTATTCCTGTACAAGCTGACGGTCAAGAGCGGCCAGTTCGAAGTGATCCGCAGCTCAGTACTGTCGATCACCGACGACCAGCGCCTGCAGGTGCTGTTGATCGGCTTCTGCTTCGGCGCCTTCCTCGAGGGTGCGGCAGGTTTCGGCGCCCCCGTGGCAATTACCGCGGCCCTGCTGGTGGGCCTGGGCTTCAACCCGCTATACGCAGCCGGCCTGTGCCTGATCGCCAACACCGCGCCAGTAGCCTTCGGCGCCCTGGGCATTCCGATCATCGTGGCCGGGCAGGTCACCGGGATCGATGCATTCAAGATCGGCGCCATGACCGGTCGCCAACTGCCACTGCTGTCGCTGTTCGTGCCGTTCTGGCTGGTGTTCATGATGGACGGTCTGCGCGGCGTCAAGGAAACCTGGCCCGCTGCCCTGGTCGCCGGCCTGAGCTTTGCCGTGACCCAGTACTTCACCTCGAACTTCATCGGCCCGGAACTGCCGGACATCACCTCGGCCCTGGCCAGCCTGGTTTCCCTGACCCTGTTCCTCAAAGTCTGGCAGCCCAAGCGCTCGTTCGCTGGCGCCAAAGGCAGCGTCGGCGCCGCAGTGGTCAATGCCGGTGGCAGCCAGCCTTCGCCTTACAGCCTGGGTGAAATTTTCAAAGCCTGGTCGCCGTTCCTGATCCTCACCGTGCTGGTCACCGTTTGGACCCTCAAGCCGTTCAAGGCTGCCTTCGCCGCCGGCGGCTCGATGTACAGCTGGGTGTTCAACTTCGCCATCCCGCACCTGGATCAACTGGTGATCAAGAGCGCACCAATCGTTGCCACCCCGACGGCGATCCCGGCGGTGTTCAAGCTCGACCCGATTTCAGCCACAGGCACGGCGATCTTCTTCTCGGCGCTGATCTCTATGCTGGTGCTGAAGATCAACTTCAAAACTGGTCTGACCACTTTAAAAGAGACCTTCTACGAGCTGCGCTGGCCGATCCTGTCGATCGGCATGGTCCTGGCCTTCGCCTTCGTCACCAACTACTCGGGCATGTCCTCGACCATGGCCCTGGTCCTGGCCGGTACCGGCGCGGCGTTCCCGTTCTTCTCGCCGTTCCTCGGCTGGCTGGGCGTGTTCCTGACCGGCTCAGACACCTCGTCCAACGCCCTGTTCAGCTCGCTGCAGGCCACCACCGCACACCAGATCGGGGTCAGCGACACCTTGCTGGTGGCCGCCAACACCAGCGGCGGCGTAACCGGCAAGATGATCTCGCCGCAGTCCATCGCCGTGGCCTGCGCCGCCACCGGCCTGGTCGGCAAAGAGTCGGACCTGTTCCGCTTCACCCTCAAGCACAGCTTGTTCTTCGCCACCATTGTCGGCCTGATCACACTGATCCAGGCCTATTGGCTGACCGGCATGCTGGTTCACTAAAGTGTCAGGGGCCGGGCGCGTTATGGCGCGCCCGGCAGCCGCCCCTTTAACCAACGCTGCGAGACCTCATGATCATCTCTGCCTCTACCGATTACCGCGCAGCCGCTCAACGCAAGCTGCCGCCGTTCCTGTTCCACTACGCCGACGGCGGTGCCTACGCCGAGCACACGCTGCGCCACAACGTCCAGGACCTGGCCAGTATCGCCCTGCGCCAACGCGTCCTGAAGAACATGTCGCAACTGAGCCTCGAGACCCAGCTGTTCAACGAAACCCTGAGCATGCCGGTGGCCCTGGCGCCCGTCGGCCTGACCGGCATGTACGCACGCCGCGGCGAGGTCCAGGCGGCCCGCGCTGCAGCGGCCAAAGGCATTCCGTTCACGATGTCGACGGTATCGGTGTGCCCGATCGAAGAAGTGGCGCCGGCCATTGACCGGCCGATGTGGTTCCAGCTTTACGTGCTCAAGGACCGCGGCTTCATGCGCAACGCCCTGGAGCGCGCCAAGGCCGCAGGCGTCACCACCCTGGTGTTCACCGTGGACATGCCGGTGCCCGGCGCCCGCTACCGCGATGCCCACTCTGGCATGAGCGGCCCGAATGCACCGCTGCGCCGCGTCTGGCAGGCCATGACCCACCCGCAGTGGGCCCTGGATGTCGGCCTGCTGGGCAAACCACACGATCTGGGCAACATTTCCAAGTACCGTGGCAGCCCTACTGGCCTGGCCGACTATATCGGCTGGCTCGGTGCCAACTTCGACCCGTCTATTTCCTGGAAGGATCTGGAGTGGATCCGCGACTTCTGGGACGGCCCGATGGTCATCAAGGGCATTCTCGACCCTGAAGATGCCAAGGATGCGGTGAAATTCGGCGCAGACGGTATCGTCGTTTCCAACCACGGCGGTCGCCAGCTGGACGGCGTGCTGTCCAGTGCCCGCGCGCTTCCGGCCATTGCCGACGCAGTAAAAGGTGACCTGAAGATCCTCGCCGACTCCGGCATTCGCAGCGGCCTGGATGTGGTGCGCATGATCGCCCTGGGCGCCGACACCGTGCTGATCGGCCGCGCGTTCCTGTACGCCTTGGCCTGCGCCGGTGAAGCCGGGGTGAAAAACCTGCTGGACCTGTTCGAAAAAGAAATGCGCGTGGCCATGGTGCTGACGGGCGCCAAATCGATCAGCGAAATCAGCCGCGACTCGCTGGTCCGCGAACTGGGTGCCTGATTGCCGCGCCTTCGAATCACAGCCTGATTGACCGGGGTACGCGGCGCATCAGACGCCACTGCCCCGTGAGGAGATTGCATGAGTCTGCCCGCCGCGTTCCTCGACTCGGTCGCACGCCTGATACCCGGCGAGCGACGGTTCGACGACCCGCTCTCGACCCTGGCCTTCGGCACCGATGCCAGTTTCTACCGGCTGATCCCCAAACTGGTGGTGCGGGTCGAGTCCGAAGACGAAGTGGTCGCCCTGCTCCAATTGGCCCAGCGCGAGCGTGTGCCGGTTACCTTCCGCGCCGCGGGTACCAGCCTGTCCGGCCAGGCCATCAGTGATTCGCTGTTGATCGTGCTCGGCGATAACTGGAACGGCCGCGAGATTCGCCACCAGGGTCAGCAGATCCGCC
Organism: Pseudomonas rubra; assembly: GCF_028656935.1. Classification (GTDB taxonomy): domain Bacteria; phylum Pseudomonadota; class Gammaproteobacteria; order Pseudomonadales; family Pseudomonadaceae; genus Aquipseudomonas; species Aquipseudomonas rubra. Next base: position 4,938 of record NZ_JAMDGZ010000004.1, on the reverse strand, counting down.
TGCAGCCCGGGGTCATCGGCGCCCAGGCTAATGCCTGGCTGGCGCCGTTCGGACGCAAGATCGGCCCGGACCCGGCCTCGATCAACGCCTGCAAGATCGGCGGCATCGTCGCCAACAATGCCAGTGGCATGTGCTGTGGCACTGCGCAGAACACCTATCACACCCTGGCCGGCATTCGCCTGGTGCTGGCCGACGGCACGCGCCTGGACAGCGAAGATCCGGCCAGCGTCAGCGCCTTCGAAAAAAGCCACGCCAGCTTGCTCGATGATCTGGCGCGCCTGGCGCGGGAAACCCGTGCCAATACCGAACTGGCAACTAAGATCCGCCACAAGTACCGCCTGAAAAACACCACTGGCCTGTCGCTCAATGCCCTGATCGACTTTGACCAGCCGCTGGATATCCTCAATCACCTGCTGGTCGGCTCCGAAGGAACTTTGGGCTTTATCAGTGCGGTGACCTACGACACAGTGATCGATCACCCGAACAAAGCCTCGGCGCTGATTGTCTTCCCGGATGTAGAAACCTGCTGCAACGCCGTCACCGTGCTGAAAAGCCAACCGGTGTCGGCTGTGGAGCTGCTCGACCGGCGCAGCCTGCGTTCGGTGCAGGACAAGCCCGGCATGCCGGCCTTTGTCCAGCAACTGTCCGAAAGCGCCTGTGCGCTGCTGATCGAATCCCGTGCGGCGACCCAGGCGCTGCTGCACGAACAACTGGCACAGATCATGGCGTCGCTGGCGAGCTTCCCGGTGGAGAAGCAGATCGACTTCACCGAAGACGCCAAGGAAAACGCCAAGCTCTGGGCCATTCGCAAAGACACCTTCCCCGCCGTCGGCGCCGTACGCAAGACCGGCACCACCGTCATCATCGAAGACGTGACCTTTCCGGTCGAGCAACTGGCCATCGGCGTCAATCGCTTGATCGCGCTGTTCGACAAGCACCGCTATGACGAAGCCATCCTGTTTGGTCACGCCCTGGAAGGCAACCTGCACTTCGTCTTCACCCAAGGCTTCAACAGCGCCGAAGAAGTCGCCCGTTACCAGGCTTTCATGGACGACGTCGCACAACTGGTGGCAGTGGAATTCGGTGGTTCGCTCAAGGCCGAGCACGGCACCGGGCGTAACATGGCGCCCTTCGTCGAGCTGGAATGGGGCAGCGATGCCTACCAGCTGATGTGGCAGCTCAAGCACCTGCTCGACCCCAATGGCATCCTCAACCCGGATGTGGTGCTCAGCCACGACCCGCAGATCCATCTGAAGAACCTCAAGCCGTTGCCCGCCGCCGACGAAATCGTCGACAAGTGTATCGAATGCGGTTTTTGCGAGCCGGTCTGCCCGTCCAAGGGGCTGACCCTGAGCCCGCGCCAGCGCATCGTTATGTGGCGCGATATCCAGGCAAAGAAACGTGCCGGCAGCGACACCCATGAGCTGGAGCGCGACTACCAGTACCAGGGCATCGACACCTGCGCCGCCACCGGCCTGTGCGCCCAGCGCTGCCCGGTGGGGATCAACACTGGCGAGCTGGTGAAAAAACTGCGCGCCCAGACCGCCGGCCACGTCAAGACCGCCGACTGGCTGGCTGACAACTTCCACGCCGCCCTCAGCGGTGCGCGCTTCACCCTGCAGGCGGCCAATGGTGCGCGCCGCTTGCTCGGCGCGCCGCGCCTGAGTCGCCTGAGCGCCGGCCTGAGCAAGCTCAGCCATGGTCGCGTGCCACAATGGACAGCGGCCATGCCGCAACCGCTCAAGGCCATTCAGTTGCCCCCGGCCAACAACGACGCACGTCCGCGAGTGGTGTACCTGGCCGCATGTGTCTCCCGGGTCATGGGCCCGGCGGCGGCTGATCGCGAGCAAACCTCATTGCTGGACAAGACCCGTGCCCTGCTGGAAAAAGCTGGTTACCAGGTGGTGTTCCCCGACAACCAGGACAGCCTTTGCTGCGGCCAGCCGTTCGCCTCCAAGGGCTACGCCGAGCAGGCCGAGCACAAGCGCCAGGAGCTGATCACTGCCCTGCTCCACGCCAGCCGTGGCGGCCTTGACCCGATCTACTGCGACACCAGCCCGTGCACCTTGCGCCTGGTCCAGGACCTGGCCGAAACACGCCTGGACCTGTATGACCCTGTGCGTTTCATCCGCACTCACCTGCTCGACAAACTGGAGTTTACCCCCCAGGACGAGCCGGTCGCCGTGCACGTGACCTGCAGCACCCAACACCTGGGCGAAAGCCAGGCGCTGATCGACCTGGCCCGGCGTTGCAGCAAGCAGGTGGTGGTTCCCGAGGGCATTCACTGTTGCGGCTTTGCCGGCGACAAGGGTTTCACCACCCCTGAGCTCAACGCCCATTCGCTGCGCAGCCTCAAGGATGCGGTGCAGTATTGCAGTGAAGGGATCTCCACCAGCCGCACCTGCGAGATTGGCCTGTCGAACCATGGCGGGATCGATTATCACGGTCTAGTTTATCTGGTGGACCGCGTGACCCGGGCGCGAGCAATCTGAACCCCAGGCAAGCAGTGCAGTCCATCCCTTTAGGCCCCTGTTTCCCGAGGCCTTCCCAGCCAAGGAGATTCACATGAAGCGTACTGCGATTTGCGCACTGTTCATTGCCACCGGACTGCTTGCCTCACCTGTATTCGCAGACGAGGACCTCTGCGCCAGCAACCTGCAAAAAATTAACGATACCGTGGCAACCCAAGGCGGCACCTCCGAAAGCCTCGACGATGCAGTGAAAAAGAACGTCGACGACGCCAAGGCGGCTCAGGCTGCGGGCAACACCAAAGATTGCATTGCCATCACCAGCAAAGTCATCGAGCGCCTGGAGAAAACCGAGAAAGGCCAGTAACTCTTCGAGCGGGCGACCAGACCAGCAGTCGACGTCGCCCGACCGATGGCGTATACTCACCCCCAAGCGTTGAAAAACGCTTACAGCTAGAGCGCAACACATGGGGCCGATTAGGATTCGACGCCGGTAGTGAAACTCTAGGTGCATGCCGAGTTGGTAACAGAACTCGTAAATCCACTGTTGCAACTTTCTATAGTTGCCAATGACGAAAACTACGAGGGTTACGCTCTCGCTGCGTAAGCAGCTGAGCCCGCTCTCCTGGTAGCTTCGGCTCCAGCAATCACTAGGGGATGCCTGTAAACCCGAAGTGATTGTCATACAGAACAGGATCGCCGTGCAGTACGTTGTGGACGAAGCGGCTAAAACTTACACAACTCGTCCAAAGCACCCTGCCCGTCGGGCGGCTGCGGATTAACTCAATAGACACGGCTAAGCATGTAGTACCGACAGCGGATCACTGGCGGACGGGGGTTCAAATCCCCCCGGCTCCACCATCACCCAACACAGAGCCCCGTTTACGGGGCTTTGTGCTTTCTGGCACTGCCGTTTCCGGCAGGTGTGCCATTGAGGTGTGACACTCCTGTGGGGCATCACTCGGCTCCCAATATGAAGCGCAATCCTTCCTTCCTCACGCTGAATCGCCATGGCACCTTCTATTTCCGTATTGTGATTCCCCTCCCCCTGCGTAATCTACTCAACGGACAGCGCGAAATCAGGCGAACCCTGAAAACCGACAGCCACAGATTGGCCTGCAAGCGTGCTCGGCAGTATGCTGCCCGCTATGAAGCAACCTTTGACAGAGTGATGAGTGTGGTGAAGCGCGATGAGCTCGGCCTTACTGAATCCGATTACACTGAACTGATGGAGCTGCTCCCGGACTTTTCTAGTCCAGTAGATGAACACAAGCCGGATGAGCCAATCCTATCGAACGAAGAGATTGAGGCTCGACAGCGCCGCCGGGAGGTGGAGCGCTTACTTGCTGGCGCTTGTGGCCGTCCAATCCCCAATGAGTTAGAGCCACTAGCAAAACAGCTGCTTGAAATGTCCCGGTGCTACCAGCCAACAGAGCTTCGCTCCGCATTGCCAAAGCTTCGAGATGAGTTGGTGCGAATCAGCATCAGTTCTAATCTCGGTTACGCTGAAGCTACAAAATCACCCAATACGCTATCGAATCACGACCCTGCAATGTCCGACTGGACTTTGTACCAGGTGTGGCAGCACCAGCTAGAGCGCGACAAGGCCGACCTTTCCTCAAAAGGTGGCCAGGCCAACCATGGAGGCACGCTGGAAGAGAGAGAACGCCGCGCTCGCGTAATGACTGTTCTTACACAGCACAAGCCTGTAATTCAACTGAGCAAGCACGATTGGCAAGCAGCCTACGATGCTGCACGAAAAATTAAGAGCGGCGCCACGGCATCTATATCGCCAACACCAACCCCACTAAACGAGCTTCTGACAGACGACCCTGAGCAGATGACCGGGCACGAGCGAGTAAGCGCCCTCATTGCATCAATGAAACAGATACAAAACCATGCCAGACACATCGACCTGACTTCAGTCAGAGTCGATGACTTGATTATTAAGCCCGTGCGGAAAAGAGAAAATAAGCGCAGTCGTGATGGCGAGCCCTTCTCGTCGGACGATGTGGAGGCAATTTTTTCTGGATTTATCTACCAAGGCGTAGTCCCAAATGACCGGACCAAAGCGTATCCGTATTGGTTCTGGATGCCCCTGGTAGGCTACTTCACAGGCGCCCGCACTAACGAGATAGCGCAGCTGGATACGAGCGACATCAAGGAGGTTTGTGGCTATCCATGCTTCCACTTCTGTGCGGACGATCCGAAGACCCCCGAAGCAAAGCGGATCAAAACCGACGAGGCCCGGCAAGTGCCGATTCATCCTCGCCTGATTGAGCTTGGCTTCCTTGAGTATGTGGACAGTCAGCGACGAGAGAAACAGAAGAAGCTGTTTGGCGATGGCCTCACATACCTCCCCTCGCGGAGTGGCGCTACTGACCATAATAAGGAAGGCTGGGCCAAAGCTGCTGGCAAGTTTTTCAACGAGCAACCCAAGGGGTATTTAGTGTAAGGGCTCCATGAACCC
>NZ_JAMDGZ010000003.1 GCF_028656935.1 Pseudomonas rubra | reverse complement strand
TTGTTCGGAGCATCCTTAGCAATGGGCAAGTACACGCCATCTCTTCTCATATGATAGCGGTGTCTGCGCAAATCAATGCACCTGCACAGGCACTGGTCGAAGCCCAATGGCAAGACGGCGAGTGGCGATCTATTGGGTATGTCGGTGATGGTGATTTCTACAACCCGGCGGTGCCTGAACATTACCGTGTTGATCCAGACACTATGCATTTACGGGTGCGCGGGCAGTCGGGAAGCGAGTTGAGATTGCCCGTTACCCCCGTCATCACAGAACTCTCGGCCGAAAGAGCTGAAGGCCGTATATCGGTTAAAGGTAGAACCACATTGCTCAGTGGTGGGGTATATGCATTCTCTGATGGGGCTTGGAAAGGTATCGCCGATATTGAGAATGGTATTTTTTCTAATACTAAAGTACCCAATAATTACCTATTTGAACCAGAGACACTACGCGTTCGAGTACAGGGGAACTTATTGACCTCATTGCCGGTGGACGCAACGCTCGGATTCCCGCATTCACGAACCGTACTAGTGCGCCCGATGATGTTAGCTTCGGCTGAAGCTGCAGAGATGAGTTGGAGGTTACACAAAGCTGATTATCAGCCAACAGGCTATTACGCGGTTGCGAATCAAGATATCGAAGTATGGGTATCGGGAAATGCCGGGGACCTTACGTTACTCGTCGGAATTCAAGGGATGGCAGACAGGGACGACCCTGCTCAGCAATCAGCCAATATGCGAGCCACACGGCTAGTAGCCGGGCGCAATGTCATACGTGATCCGTTGGGGGGCGTCATTCACCTTCGAAGTTTACTGGGGCCCAGCAACGGAATTACTCGAGTAATAGTGGGTGGCGACGCGATTCCTATTCCTTACTATCAGCAGGGTTTGACCAGTGCAGCCGAGTGGCGGCATATGCTTAATGTCAGTAATGCACCTGAAGTCGAACTGGTCGGTCGGCAAGTGGTGGTTGCGGCCTTCCGGAAGACGGCACTCAAGTTCGTGAATATCGCACCGGAGAGTATCGTTGGCTCTCACGAAGAAGTTCTCAGGCTTGAGGCCGAGGTGAGCGGATTAGATGGATCGACGCCCCTGCACAGCAGATCCAGTCTGCTGATTTATGCGGTCGAAGCGAGAGCAAACGCTAATCCACATGCAACCACCGGGTACATTGGCCTTCCTTATTCCGATGGGGCAGGCATGTATGCGGAGGCACTCGTTGGCGGCAAGGCCGCTAACCGCTGGGTCGCTCTGCATGAGTATGGGCATCACTACCAAAACCGTACCAATGGTATTCATCCTTTTGGTGAGGTCAGTGTAAACCTTTACTCTCTGGCTGTTGGGCGTGTGCATGAGAATGAGTATACCCATTCACTTCCAGGGCGCTGGCCGGCGTTAGAGGCATGGCTTGCGCAACCCAGGGGTGATAAAGACTTCGAGCGGTGCCCAGATCCCATGGCCATTTACGAACAGCTTAGAAAAGGTCTGGGGCAGGCATTTCTGCCAGCGTGGGATCGATACATTCGAGAGCATCCTGTCTCGGCTCCGGGGTTGAAAGACTTCATCCTCAGTGCATCGATAGTTTCACGATTTGACTTGGCAAATTTCTTTGCCGATTGGGGAGTATTGAAGGAGGAAAATAGCGAAATCTGGGCCGCGGTAGCAGCCCTGAATTTGCCCCAGCCGCCGGTTGGTCTCACGAGTATTCGACCTTATATTGTAGATCCGGATGCCCAATCGCCAATTGGCTAAGCCTCACTGCTTGCCCTTTCTCCACAAGAAATCAAAATCCGATGCCTTAACCGGAACCGGATTTTTTATGCATTTTGCACCTTACTTCCACACCTGCGGATTGACCAGATCCCGTGGTCGCTCACCGAGCAAGGTGCCGCGCAGGCTCACCAACCTACTCGTCTTCTCCATGCGGCTCGGTGTCAGCTTTTGCAAGAAGTGCCTGGGCATGTGCTTCAAGGAAGTCGAAAACCTCCTCTTGAATCAATCCAAGGTATTGTTTTCGCCGGCCCTTGGATACCACGCCGTTCTGGTCCATGCACTGCATAACGAGCTTGCTTAGTAGGCTTCCACGAACGTCATAGCTTGCATTCACCACCTTGATGAGCGTGTCATAACGCTGCAGAAACAAGGTTTCTTCCCTCAGTTCGACTTCCAACGCCCGCTTGGCCATTTCCATTGTGAACGTCACGCAGTCAGTAGCATCCCAATACTGGTACAGGCTGGGGTCGCCGGTAAAGTCGAACGACATGCTGTCGGCATCGATCCAACGTACATCCCAGAATTGCCGGGCTGGTTTCGAAAAGCTCTGTAGAGCTTCCAGGTACCGTTGCTCCTCACGCTTCATCGCTACAGACACCGGCAGCAATAGGCCGTTCTCCAGCGCGCCGCTGCAACACAACGTCTGGTGGATCAAGAAGCGCGACAGACGTCCATTGCCATCCATGAAAGGGCGTATGAAGACGAACCCAAACGAGGCGATGCCGGCGGCGACCAAAGGATCTAGCTGGAGAGGAGCCTGGTTTGCGAATGCCATGAGCTCTACCATCAGCTCGCGACAAAGGTCGGGAGGAGGAGGGACGTAGGTAACACCGGCTGAGCCACGCAATGCATTGCTCAGGTGGTTTTGCTCATGTCGGAAGGCAGCAGCCCGGTCCAGTGGGTTGGAGATCGCACTGTTCTGCAGGGCGACCAAGTAATTCTCAGTGAGAGGCTGGCGGTCATGAGCTTGGCGCAGCAATTGAATGAAGCGTTGCGCCTTCTGCTCACTGGGGGCTTCTTTCTCAATTGCGAATGAACTTTCAGTTTCGCTCAGGTACGCCCAGTTGATTGCGCGATCCATCATTTCTTTAGGCAAAGACGCAATGAACGCTCTTGAGCGTCCGAGGATGTCGTAATCGAGTAAGGCCTGAAGCTCGGGCGTTCGCTCTACCGTGATGCAGTACTTGAGTGTCCCCAAACCGTTGAAGTCAACTCTCCAACGGTTGTTTCGCAGCGAGGGCCCTGTAATGTACCGCGCAGGGTCAAACAGAAAGGTTGCTGGGCCGCGGGGGTTGTCAGGGTAGTCCAGTTGCTGGTTGCAGAACATTTCCCAAAGAAAACATATTTTGCGAATGTACGCGCTGCTTGGCGCCTGGGAGATAGCATCGACAAGCAGTTGGCCATCGAGGCGTGGAAGTGCCTGTGCCAAAATGGCGAGATTGACACCCTCATGCTTAAGCGCAAACATGATGTGTGCAAGAAAGTCCCCTGCTTCAGGTGCAACGGCCTGTGGCACTGAAAGCGCGCCGCCAATTCGCTCGATACGGGTCACAGGCTGGATGAGTGCAGGCTGCTTCACTTCAATGGCCTGCAACGCCATCGCATCGATCAAATGGGCGTAACCGACCCGACCTCCCATGATTTCCCCCTGACGCCGGCAAGATTTTTTAACTGTGCCACGATTTTCTTAAAAATCGATCAATCAGCGCAGAAAAAATTAACTGACCGGCCTCCACAATGAGCAAGATGTTGCGTGTCTGAGCGCCTACTTCCACACCTGCGGATTGACCAGATCCTGCGGTCGCTCACCGAGCAAGGCGCTGCGCAGGTTGTCGATGGCACGGTTGGCCATGGCCTCGCGGGTTTGCGCGGTGGCTGAGCCCACATGTGGCAAGGTCAGGGCGTTGCTCAGCTGGAACAGCGGCGATTCTGCCAGTGGCTCTTTTTCGTACACATCCAGCCCGGCACCGCGAATGGTGCCGGCCTGCAGTGCCTCGACCAACGCAGCTTCATCCACCACCGGCCCGCGGGAGACGTTGATCAGAAATGCACTGGGCTTCATCAGTTGCAATTCACGTTTGCTGATCAGGTGCTGGGTCTGCACCCCCAATGGCACCACCAGGCAGACGAAATCAGCTTGTGCCAGCAGCTCATCGAGGCTGCGGTACTGTGCCCCGAGTTCCTGTTCCAGGGTAGGCTTGCGGTTGTTGCCGCTGTAGATGACCGGCATGTTGAAGCCAAAGTGCCCACGCCGGGCAATCGCCGCGCCGATGTTGCCCAGGCCGACGATACCCAGGGTTTTACCGTGCACATCACTGCCAAACTGCGCAGGGCCCACGGTGGTCTGCCATTGGCCGGCCTTGGTCCAGGCATCGAGTTCCGCGACCCGGCGGGCACTGCCCATGAGCAGGGCGAAGCCGAGGTCGGCGGTGCTTTCGGTGAGCACGTCGGGGGTATTGGTCAGGGCGATGCCGCGCTGATTGAAGTAGGCCAGGTCATAGTTGTCGTAACCCACCGAGACACTGGCGACCACTTGCAGCTTGGCAGCGTTTTCCAGCTGTGCCTGGCCCAGTTTGCGGCCGACGCCGATCAGGCCATGCGCTTGGGGCAAGGCCGCGTTGAACTGGGCGCTGATGTCGCCAAGTTTGGGGTTGGGCACGATCACGTTGAAGTCTTGCTGCAGGCGTTCGACCATCGCCGGGGTGATACGGCTGAAGGCAAGGACAGTCTTTTTCATCGGCGAGATCTCTGCGGGCGGTGGAGAATGGGTAGCACGCTATCATTCTCCACCGCCGCTGTGCAGCAAGATTTCAGGTGGCGATGCGCAGTTCGTGGGTTTTCAGGTCCGCTTCGTGGGCGGCAAGAAGATCCGGCAGCGAATTGCGCAGGTACTCGACCCAGGTCTTGATCTTGGCATCCAGGTACTGGCGCGACGGGTAGATCGCGTACAGGTTCAGCTCCTGCAGGCGATACTCGGGCAATACCCGCACCAGCGACCCGTCACGCAGGCCCTCGATCGCCGAGTAGATCGGCAGCACGCCAACGCCCATACCACTGCGGATCGCGGTTTTCATTGCATCGGCGGAGTTCACCTGGAACGGCGCCTGGGTGATGTTGACCACTTCCTGGCCTTCGGGGCCGTCGAACAGCCATTTTTCCAGCGGGATCACCGGGCTGACCATGCGCAGGCAGGCATGATTGAGCAGGTCGCTGGGCGTGTGGGCGATGCCGTGGCGCTTCACGTAGTCGGGCGAGGCGCAGACGATGCTGTAGGTGATGCCCAGGCGCTGGGAGACAAAACCCGAATCCGGCAGCTCGGTGGCCAGCACGATGGACACGTCGTAGCCCTCGTCTAGCAGGTCTGGTACCCGGTTGGCCATGGTCAGGTCGAAGGTCACGTCCGGGTGGGTTTCGCGGTAACGGGCGATGGCATCGATGACAAAGTGCTGACCGACTCCGGTCATCGAGTGCACCTTGAGCTGCCCGGCCGGGCGCGCGTGGGCGTCACTGGCCTCGGCTTCGGCCTCCTCGACATAGGTGAGGATCTGTTCGCAGCGCATCAGGTAGCGTTTGCCGGCTTCGGTCAGGGCGATGCGGCGGGTAGTGCGGTTGAGCAGGCGGGTTTGCAGATGGGCTTCAAGATTGGAGACCGCCCGTGACACGTTGGCGGTCGTCGTATCCAGTTGCACAGCAGCGGCAGTGAAGCTGCCGACTTGCGCCACGCAACTAAAAGCACGCATGTTTTGCAGGGTGTCCATGGGTCGCTCTCAAGGTAGACGACAAATTGTGACATGAAGTAACCGGAGCGGTCTTCAGACTAAAGCCTGATTATCGCTGTTTTCGTAACAAAGATTCGCAGTAATGCATGCTTATCGCCAGTGCGGCGGCCCCCTAGAATTGCCTCTCCAAGCGTCATCCACCTTCTATGTCGGGAATTCGCAGCTGTGCCGCGTCGCATCATCAGAGCGCTCAATGCGCTCAGTGCCTGTGCCTTTAGCTTGACCTTGAGCGGCTGTATCGGAACCTGGGGCATTGCCCCGCAAAGCAAGACGCTGCAAGCCAATACCCTGACCACCGACGCGGCAATCCGTGAAGCCGCCCTCGACGCCCACTGGCCCGACCAGCAATGGTGGCGGGCCTACGGCGACCCGCAACTCGATCGCTGGATCGCCCTGGCCGTACAAGACAGCCCGACCCTGGCCATGGCCGCGGCGCGGGTGCGTGAGGCCAAGGCCATGGCCGGGGTGATCGAGTCGGCGGAAAAACTGCAGGTCAACGGCCAGTCGACGCTCAAACGCCACAACTGGCCGCAAGATCAGTTCTATGGCCCTGGCGCGTTGTCTGGTGCCAACACCTGGGACAACAATGCCACGCTTGGTTTGAGCTACGCCCTGGACCTCTGGGGCCGCGAGCGCAATGCCAGCGAGCAGGCCGTGGACATGGCCCATATGAGCGTGGCCCAGGCTCGTCAGGCCCAGCTCGAGCTGCAGAACAACATCGTCAAGGTCTACATCCAACTGTCGTTGCACTTTGCCCAGCGCGATATCGTCAAGGCCGAGCTTGCCCAGCAGGAGCAGATCCTGGCCCTGGCCGAGCGGCGTCTGGCCGGCGGTATCGGCACCCATTTCGAAGTCAGCCAGGCGCAGACACCGCTGCCCGAAACCCACCGCCAGCTCGACGCCATGAATGAAGAAATCGCCCTGGCCCGTAACCAACTGGCCGCCTTGGCCGGCAAAGGCCCGGGGCAGGGGGCGCAGTTGCAGCGCCCGCAACTGGCCCTCGGTACGGCGTTGAAGCTGCCATCGGCCTTGCCCGCCGAGCTGGTTGGCCAGCGCCCGGACGTGGTCGCGAGTCGCTGGCAGGTGGCGGCCCAGGCTCGTGGTATCGATGTCGCCCATGCCGGTTTCTTTCCCAATGTCGACCTGGTCGGTGGCCTGGGTTTCATGGCCACCGGCGGCGGGCCGCTGGAGTTTCTGACCGGGCGCAAGTTCAACTACAACGTGGGGCCGGCAATCAGCCTGCCGGTGTTCGATGGCGGGCGCCTGCGTTCGCAATTGGGTGTCGCCTCGGCCGGTTATGACATTGCCGTTGCGCACTACAACCAGACCGTGGTCGAGGCGCTCAAGGGTATTTCCGATCAGTTGATCCGCCGTGAGTCGATGAGCGAGCAGCAGCACTTTGCCGCAGAATCCGTGGCCTCGGCGCAGAAGACCTATGACATCGCCATGGTCGCCTTCCAGCGTGGCCTGACCGATTACCTCAATGTGCTCAACGCGCAGACGATGTTGTTCCGTCAGCAGCAGATCCAGCAGCAGGTCCAGGCCGCGCGCCTGAGTGCCCATGCCGAACTGGTCACGGCCTTGGGCGGTGGCCTGGGCGCGGGTCACGATGTGCCGGCTGAGGATAAGCAACAGGCGCCGAAAACCCCGGCAACCCTGGCGATTTTCGATAAGCCGGTTCATGCCCAATGAGCGCACTGACCCTGCCGTTTCGCTGGCTGGCCACCCTGGAGTGGCGTCGCGGGTTCTTTGAATGGGTGCGCACCGACGGGGTGACCTGGGTGTACATCTTCAAGGTCCTCAGCGCCGCCTTCCTGACCCTGTGGTTGGCCATGCGCCTGGAACTGCCGCAGCCGCGCACGGCGATGATCACCGTGTTCATCGTCATGCAGCCGCAGAGCGGCCACGTGTTCGCCAAGAGTTTCTACCGGCTGCTGGGCACGCTGGCAGGATCGTCGATGATGGTCGCGCTGATTGCCCTGTTCCCGCAGAACACCGAGCTGTTCCTGCCGAGCCTGGCGATCTGGGTCGGCTTGTGCTCGGCCGGGGCCATGCGCTACCGCAGCTTTCGCGCCTATGGTTTCGTGCTCGCCGGTTACACTGCGGCGATGGTCGGCCTGCCGGCCCTGCAGCACCCTGACGGCGCGTTCATGGCGGCGGTGTGGCGGGTGCTGGAAATCTCCCTGGGGATTCTGGTTTCGACCCTGGTCAGTGCGGCGATTTTGCCGCAGTCGGCCAGTGCCTCGATGCGTAACGCCCTGTACCAGCGCTTTGGTGTGTTCGCCGGTTTCGTCGCTGAGGGCTTGCGTGGTGACAGCCAGCGCGACCGATTTGAAAGCAGCAACGTGCGCTTTATCGCCGAAGCGGTGGGCTTGGAGAGCCTGCGCAGTGTCACCGCCTTCGAAGACCCGCACATGCGCCGACGCAGCGGCCGGCTGGGGCGGATGAACAGCGAGTTCATGGCCATCACCACGCGCTTCAACGCTTTGCATCAGTTGCTTGAACGCTTGCGTTTGCGCGGGCCGTTGCAAATCGTCACGGCCATCGAGCCTGGGCTCAGTGCCCTGGCCGAACTGCTCGACGCCTATGCCGGCCGTGGCCTGACCGAGGCGGATGCGGCGCGCCTGGCCGGACAGCTGGCGGCCTACAAGGAAGATTTGCCGGAACGGGTGCGCAGCTTGCGCGCCGCGTTTGTCGAGAGTGGCCCCAGCGATGCCGACTTGCTGGATTTTCATACCGCCTACGAGCTGCTGTACCGCTTCGTCGACGACATGCACAACTATGCCCAGACCCACGCTTCGCTGACCGAGCACAACCATGCCCGCGAGCAGTGGGATGAGCCTTATGTGGCGCAGACCAACTGGATGGCCTCGCTGGCGGCCGGCGTGCGCGCCGCGTTCATCCTGCTGGTGCTGGGCAGTTTCTGGATCATCACCGCCTGGCCAAGCGGGGCGATGATGACCCTGATCGCGGCGGCCACCGTCGGCCTCTCGGCGGCTACGCCAAACCCCAAACGCATGTCGTTCCAGATGGCCTGCGGCACCTTGTTCGGCGCCTTCGTCGGCTTCTTCGAAACCTTCTTCGTGTTCCCCTGGATCGACGGCTTCCCATTGCTGTGCCTGGTCCTGGCGCCGGTGTTCGTGCTCGGCGCGTTCCTCGCTTCGCGCCCGGCCTATGCCGGTTACGGGCTGGGCTTGCTGATCTTTTTTGCCACAGGTTCCGTGCCGGACAACTTGACCATCTACAACCCCTACAACTTCATCAACGACTACATCGCCATGGTCATCGGCATGCTGGTCTGCGCCGCTGCCGGGGCGATCATCCTGCCGCCCAACAGCCGCTGGTTGTGGAACCGCCTGGAGCAGGACCTGCGCGCCCAGGTGCTGTACGCGATCAGCGGCCGTCTGCGCGGGTTGGGGTCGGGCTTTGAAAGCCGCACTCGCGACCTGCTGCACCAGGCCTATGGCCTGGCGGTCGGCCAGCCGCTGGTGCAGAGCACCTTGCTGCGCTGGATGTTCGTGGTGCTCGAGGTGGGCCACGCGATCATCGAGTTGCGCAAGGAGCAGGCGATATTGCCGGTGCATCCGTGTTACGCCGAGTCGCAGCCCTGGCGCCAGGCTATCCGCGTCATGGGCCGGGCCCTGGCGCGCCTGTTCATGCAGCCGAGTGCGAGCAACCATGAGCGCGCGCTGGTGGCGGTGGACCATGCCATCAGCCGCGTGCAGGCCACCGATGAGCCGTTCGCCCGCCACTTCGACACCTCGGCCTTGCGCCGGGTGCAGAGCTATCTGCACTTCATCCGCACCTCGTTGCTCGACCCTCAGTCGCCGCTGGCCGATCTGGCCCCGGCCAAAGGACTGCCCCATGCCTCGTGAAATCGCCTTTCATGGCGTCTACATGCCGACCATGACCTTGATGTTCCTGTTCGCCGCCGGCCTTGCCTGGGGCCTGGACCGCTTCATCGCAAGCCATGACGGCTACCGCTTCTTCTGGCACCCGGCGCTGCTGCGCCTGTGCCTGTTCATCTGTTTGTTCGGCGCCATGGCCCTGACTCTCTACCGTTGAGACCTGTGTTGATGAAAAAGTTTTTCAGCCTGATCGCTACCTTGCTGGTGCTCGCCGCTGCTGTGGTGATCGGTCGCCAGCTCTGGATGCATTACATGAACACGCCCTGGACCCGCGATGGGCGGGTGCGTGCCGACATCATCAACGTTGCCGCCGACGTGCCGGGCTATGTGGTCGATGTCCCGGTGCGTGACAACCAGCTGGTGAAAAAGGGCGAGGTGCTGCTGCAAATCGACCCCGAGCACTACGAAGTGGCGGTCAGGCAGGCCGAGGCACTGGTGGCTTCACGCAAGGCCACCTGGGAAATGCGCAAGGTCAACGCCCATCGCCGCGCCGACATGGACAACCTGGTGATCTCGCGGGAGAACCGCGACGACGCCAGCAACATCGCCAATTCGGCGCTGGCCGACTACCAGCAGGCCCAGGCGCAACTGGCGGCGGCGCAACTGGACCTCAAGCGCACGAAGATCCTGGCCACGGTCGATGGCTACGTGACCAACCTCAACGTCCACCGTGGTGACTATGCGCGCACCGGCGAGGCGAAGATGGCGGTGGTCGACAAGGATTCGTTCTGGGTTTATGGCTTCTTCGAAGAAACCAAGCTGCCGCGTGTTCGGGTGGGTGACCAGGCCGAGCTGCAGATGATGAGCGGCGAGCGGCTCAAGGGCCACGTCGAAAGTATCTCGCGTGGGATCTATGACCGTGACAATCCTGAAAGCCGCGAGCTGATCGCCGACGTCAACCCGACCTTCAACTGGGTGCGCCTGGCCCAGCGGGTGCCGGTGCGCATTCACATCGACGAAGTGCCGGAGGGCTTTTTGCTGGCGGCGGGGACGACCTGTACGGTGGTGGTCAAGCCTGGCCAGAAAGAGGGGTGAGCTGATCGCGGCATCGGTATCTACACATCTCTAATCCTGATCTATGAAGATGGCTCAGGGTTGGCCTGCGCATGTGTGCATATCCAATTGATGTGGCGAGGCTGCTGGCCCCTTCCGCCCTTACGG
>NZ_JAMDGZ010000002.1 GCF_028656935.1 Pseudomonas rubra | reverse complement strand
GCGATGCGCCGCGCGGGCGGCGCTCGATCTCAAGAGCGCAAAAAACCTTACGACATACACCTGGCAGGCTTTACCCCATCTCAAAGCCTGCACCTTTGAACCCCTACACATCTTGCGATTGCGTGATGACGGTGAGGTGTGGGGCTTGAGATGAGGTGAGGGCCAGTAGGTGTACGCCGTTAGGGTTGTGGCGTCCTTGAGATCGAGCGCCGCCCGCGCGGCGCATCGCGGGCAAGACCCGCTCCCACATTTGTTGCAACGTGCCATGGCCTGTGAGAGTGGCGTTGTCAGCCTTGGGGCAAGGCGAGAGTGTGTCTTGAGGTCGCGATGAGGCCAGTTCAAACAGCCACGTAAACCCAGGCAGTCAGACCGGAGGCCAGAGGCACGGCAACCCGCTTGTAGTCGGACACTTCATAGGCATCCGCCGCCGCAAGCTCCGCCTCGCTGATCTGGAAGACCATGCCGGCCACGCTGTCGTCTGCGTTGTTGCTGGGGCTGATGATCGGGTGGTGGGTCTTGCCGCTGGTGGCCAGGACTTGCGGGTCGGTGATTTCCACCCAGGCCTGGCTATAGCCGAGCATCTGGTCAGTCTGGCCAACCAGTTCGCGGCCGAAATTGGCCAGTTGCACGGCTTTGTCCTGCAGGGTGCCGTAGGAGAACAACAGCTCCGGGTACTCGGAAGAGGGCGTCATCGCAGGCTCACTCGGCAGCAGGCGGGTTCAGGCGTGCTTCCATTTCCGCGACTTTGGCCTCGAGCGCTTCAAGGCGGGCGCGGGTGCGGGCCAAAACGACCATCTGGCTGTCGAATTCTTCCCGGCTGACCAGTTCCAGCTTGCTGAAGCCGCTTTGCAGCAAGGCTTTGAACTGGCTTTCGATTTCGCTGCGGGGTTGCGAGGTGTCACCGCTGAACAGGCGCGAAGCCTGGTCGCTCAGGGCATCAAGAAAGGCTTTGGGCGCGAGCATATTCGGCTGTCCACAGTATGCAATGGGGCGCCAGTGTAGCACGCAGCTTTCGCCTGCCAGCGCTGCACGCTTTTCGCGCATGGCGGCGAAACGCCGCGCACTATTGTTGTGCAACAAAACGGTACTGGCGACTGGCCAAGTATCGCCGAGCAACGTAAGCCCCTGTAATCCCGCGTTTTAATCAATCTGGCAAGCTTTCTGCTAAGACCTTCATGACCCATGCACTGATGCAGTCACCATGACGACGCGTTACAAAGCCAGGCACTGCGCTTAGACTTGAGTCGGGTTTGTTTTCCTGGGGCAAGTCCACCAATTCGGGAGAGAGTTTCATGAAGCTAGTCACTGCCATCATCAAGCCGTTCAAGTTGGACGACGTGCGCGAGTCGCTGTCCGAAATCGGCGTGCAGGGCATCACTGTCACTGAAGTTAAAGGCTTCGGCCGGCAAAAAGGTCACACCGAGCTGTATCGCGGCGCTGAATATGTGGTCGATTTTCTGCCCAAGGTGAAGATCGACGTCGCCATCGACGACAAGGATCTGGACCGGGTCATCGAGGCGATCACCAAGGCGGCCAACACCGGCAAGATCGGTGACGGCAAGATTTTCGTGGTCAATCTGGAGCAGGCGATTCGCATCCGTACCGGCGAAACCGATACCGACGCGATCTAAAAAAGCCTCACCAAACCCCAACGCCCCAGGAGATAACAATATGACTCTGCGTCAGTTCGCAGGGCTAGGAGCCCTTTTGTCCCTCGTAATGCCCGGCTTGGCCCTGGCAGAGGAGGCAGCCCCCGTGCTCAACTCCGGCGACACCGCCTGGATGTTGACCGCCACAGCCCTGGTGCTGTTCATGACCATTCCTGGTCTGGCCCTGTTCTACGGCGGCATGGTGCGTTCCAAGAACGTGCTGTCGGTGATGATGCAGTGCTTTGCGATTACCGGCCTGATCAGTGTCCTGTGGGTGGTTTACGGCTACAGCCTGGCGTTCGATACCACCGGTATGGAGCAAGGTGTAGTCAACTTCAATTCTTTCGTTGGCGGTCTGTCCAAGGCGTTTCTCGCTGGCGTGACCCCGGCGAGCCTGACCTCTTCGGCGGCGCTGTTCCCTGAAGCGGTATTCATCACCTTCCAGATGACCTTCGCGATCATCACCCCGGCGCTGATCGTCGGCGCCTTTGCCGAGCGCATGAAGTTCTCGGCGATGCTGATCTTCATGGCCATCTGGTTCACCCTGGTCTATGCGCCCATCGCCCACATGGTCTGGAGCGGCAATGGTGGCCTGATGTGGGACTGGGGCGTGCTCGACTTCGCCGGTGGCACCGTGGTGCACATCAACGCCGGTATCGCCGGCCTGGTCGCCTGCCTGGTGCTGGGCAAGCGCAAAGGCTTCCCGACCACACCGATGGCGCCGCACAACCTCGGTTACACCCTGATCGGCGCGGCGATGCTGTGGATCGGCTGGTTCGGCTTCAACGCAGGCTCCGCCGCCGCCGCTAACGGCACCGCCGGCATGGCCATGCTGGTGACTCAGATCGCGACCGCCGCAGCGGCCCTGGGCTGGATGTTCGCCGAGTGGCTGACCCACGGTAAGCCAAGCGCACTGGGTATCGCCTCGGGCGTGGTTGCGGGCCTTGTGGCCATTACTCCGGCTGCCGGTACCGTCGGGCCGATGGGCGCCCTGGTGATTGGCCTTGTGGCTGGTGTGATCTGCTACTTCTGCGCCACCAGCCTCAAGCGCAAGCTCGGCTACGACGACTCTCTGGATGCCTTCGGCGTGCATGGCATCGGCGGTATTGTCGGGGCGATCCTCACTGGCGTGTTCGCAGCCCCCGCCCTGGGCGGTTTCGGCACAGTCGAAGACATCGGCGCACAAGTCTGGATTCAGGCCAAGGGCGTCGGCTTTACCGTGATCTACACCGCGATCGTCACCTATGTGATTCTCAAGGTGCTGGATCTGGTCATGGGCCTGCGGGTCAACGAAGAAGAAGAGTCGGTCGGTCTCGACCTGGCGCAACACAACGAGCGTGGTTACAACCTGTAACTGCGGCTAAAAAACTTGCCCGGCTTGCCGGGCATTTTTTTGCCCGGATTTTGTTCGTTCGTTCAAGCGCAAACGGTTTCCAGGCGCGCTTCGGTGGCTGCGTGCGATGTAGGTAGAAAACTTACAACGTTCAGTGAAATTTAGGCACTTTGCTTTTTCTCTGAGCACGCTAGAATGCGCGCCGAAGGGTGCTGACGAGCAGTCCGCAAACTTCCATACCCTTTGCTAGGCTTGCCAATAAGCGAGTCGATCACAGCGGGGTATGTCGGCGAGTTAGTGCCGACCGCTCTTTATTTGTACAGACCTCGCCCGTGACGTGGGGTTTGCCCGGTTCTCGCCATTCGTTGTGGCGCAACCACGGCCCGCAGCCAGACTGCGGTCCTTGAATTTTTTCTGGCAGCTGTCGATTTTCGACGTTGCTGGACTATAACTAATCTGCTTTTCGCAAGTCATGAGGTAGAACATGAGCGACGACGATCTGGAAAATGACGACCTCGAAGTAGGCGACGAAGACGAAGGCGACGAAGGCCTCGAAGCTGCAGCCGATGACGTGGCCGATGACAGTGGCGACGACAGCCCGGCTCCCGCAGCCAAAGGCAAGTCGAAGTCCACGGCAGTCTCGGTAGACGACATGCCGAGCATGGAAGCCAAGCAAAAAGAGCGTGATGCCCTGGCCAAGGCCATGGAAGAGTTCCTCTCCCGTGGTGGCAAGGTGCAGGAAGTGGAGGCCAACGTGGTCGCCGATCCGCCCAAGAAGCCGGACAACAAGTACGGTAGCCGCCCTATCTGAGTGGTCCCGTCAGCAAGAAAGCCCGCCGTCGCTGCGGGCTTTTTTGTGCCTGCGGTTCAGCGCCAGCTGTTGAGCAGTTCGGGCAACTGTGACAGGCGCTGGATCTCGGCGTCAGGGCGGCTTTCGGCTGCCCAGGCCTTGCCCTGCGGATTGAACCAGATCGCCCGCAGGCCGGCGCGCTGGGCGCCGGCGATGTCATCGCCAGGGTGGTCGCCGATATGCACCGCTGCCCCCGCCTCTACTTCGCCCTGGCGCAGGGCTTCGAGGAAGGGCTGCGGGTCGGGTTTGCCGATGCCGAGGTCTTCGGCGCACAGGGCGAATTTGAAGTAGTCGGCCAGGCCCAGGCGGCGCACATCGGCGTTGCCATTGGTGACTACGCCCAGGGTGTAGCTGTGGCGGAGGATCTCCAGCACCGGCTGCACCTCGGGGAAGATGTCGATCTGGTGGCGAGCATGCAGGAACACTTCGAAGCCTTCGTTGGCAAGCTCCCGGGCTTTGTTCTCGCTGTAGCCGACCTCTTCCAGGGCATGGAACAGCACGCGGCGGCGCAGGGCGCTGATGCGGTGCTTGAGCCCAGGCTCTGCCTGCACCAGGCGCTCACGGATGGCGTACAGGTGCTCGACCGGTACCGCACCCAGGCTTGGCGCATTGGCCGCCAGCCAGTCGCGCAGGGTGGTCTCGGCGCTGACGATCACCGGTGCGGTGTCCCACAGGGTGTCATCGAGGTCGAAGGTGATCAGCTTGATGCTCATGAGTCACTGCCCTTACTGCGTTTGGCCCGGGGATGGGCGCTGTCGTAGACGGCGGCCAAGTGTTGGAAGTCCAGGTGAGTGTAGATCTGCGTGGTGGCGATATCGGCGTGACCGAGCATCTCTTGCACCGCGCGCAGGTCCTGGGACGATTCCAGCAGGTGGCTGGCGAAGGAGTGTCGCAACATGTGCGGGTGCAGGTTCTGGCCCAGCTCGCGGGCGCCAGCGGCCTGTACCCGCAGTTGAATGGCCCGCGGGCCAAGCCGCCGGCCTTGCTGGCTGACGAACACGGCGCCGTCCTGCGGGCCGCTGCCCGTGCGCAGGGGCAGCCATTGTTCCAGCGCCTCGCGGGCCTTGCGGCCGACCGGCAGCACGCGGGTCTTGCTGCCCTTGCCGTGCACCTGCACCAGGCCCGCAGGCAAGTCGAGCTGCTCGAGGTTGAGACTGGTCAGCTCAGACAGGCGCAAGCCGGAGGAGTAGAACAACTCGAGCATGGCCTGGTCGCGGCGGGCCAGAAACTCGTCTTCAACCGCGCCTTCAAGCAGTTGCAGGGCGCGGTCGGTATCGAGGGTCTTGGGCAGGCGCCGCTCGCCCTTGGGCGCCGACAGGCCGTTGGCCGGGTCGTGGCTGCACTGGCCTTCGCGGTTGAGGTAGCGGTAAAAGCCGCGCACCGCCGAGAGCAGGCGGGCGAGGCTGCGTGAAGACTGGCCCTGGTGATGCTGGCGGGCGATTAGTTGACGCAGGTGCTGGATCTGCAAGGCGTTCCAGCTGTCGATGCCGTTCTTGGTGCAGAATTCCAGGACGCTCGCAAGGTCGCGTCGGTAGGCCAGCTGGGTGTGTTCGGACACCTGGCGCTCGTTGCGCAGGTGTGCGCAAAAGGCCTCCAGCTGGCGTTCCATCAGCGCACCGGACGCAGGGTCTGGGTATGGCGCGGGACGACCCGGCCCAGCACTTCGGCGATGTAGCTCAGGAACAGGGTGCCGACCGTGCTCTTGTAATGCTGCGGATCGCGGCTGGCGATTGCCAGAACGCCGTGCAAGCCTTGATGGTTGAGGGTGGCGACGGCGCTGGAGCCGACTTCCTTGCGCTGCTCTTCGCCGAACAGGAAGTCCAGCTCATGGTCGCGCAGGTTGCCGCTGACGGTCTTGCCGGCACACAACAGGCCACCAATGGCTTGCTGGGCGTCGGAGCTGTTGACCCAACGACCAACCGGCGCGGCCGTTTCACCGAACAGGATCAGGCTGACAAAGGGCACCTTGAACTCTTGGCGCAAGCTGTCTTCGACCGCCATGACCACGCTTTCCAGGCTGTCGGCATCGAGCAGGTCGAGGATCAGCCGGCGGGTCTTGTCGAACAGCCGGTCGTTGTCGCGGGCCACGTCCATCAGTTGCGAAAGGCGGTGGCGCATTTCGATGTTGCGGTCGCGCAGCAGCTTGAGCTGACGTTCGACCAGCGACACGCTATCGCCACGCTGATGGGGGATGTGCAGCTCGCTGAGCAGCTCGTCGTGTTCGGCGAAAAACGTCGGGTTGTCGCGCAGGTATGCAACCACGGCCTCAGCCCCGAGGGTGGGCGTCGAGCCCTCGGCGCTAAGGTCGTTGGGCTGTTCGGCGGGAGCCTGGGGCTGATCGGTCATGGCTGGTACTCACTCATAGACGAACCTGTCCTTCAAACACGCGTACGGCGGGGCCGGTCATCAGCACCGGGGTGCCCGGGCCTGCCCATTCGATGGACAGGCGCCCACCCGGCAGGTCGATCAACAATGGCGAGTCCATCCAGCCCTGGCTGATTGCGGCCACGGCCGCAGCGCAGGCACCGGTACCGCAGGCCTGGGTTTCGCCAGCACCACGCTCCCACACCCGCAGTTGCGCGCGGTGACGGTCGATGACCTGGATGAAGCCGACATTGACCCGCTGCGGGAAGCGCGGGTGATGTTCGATCTGCGGGCCCAGTTCGTGCACCGGGGCGGCGTTGATGTCGTTGACGCGCAGTACTGCATGAGGGTTACCCATGGACACCGCAGCCAGCTCCACCGTACGCCCGGCAACCTCCAGCGGGTAGCTCAGGGCCTGGGTCGGTGCGTCGAACGGAATCTGCGCAGGCGTCAGCCGTGGCGGGCCCATGTCGACGCTGATCTGCCCGTCGTTGCGCACGTCCAGCTCGATGATGCCGCCCTTGGTTTCGACGCGGATGCGTTTTTTCGCAGTCAGGCGCTTATCCAGCACGAAACGCGCGAAGCAGCGCGCACCGTTGCCGCACTGTTCGACCTCGGAGCCGTCGGCATTGAAGATCCGGTAGCGGAAATCCACTTCCGGATTGCTCGGCGCCTCGACGATCAGCAACTGGTCAAAGCCGACACCGGTATGACGATCACCCCATTGCTTGGCGTGCTTGGGCAGAATGTGCGCATGCTGGCTGACCAGGTCGAGGACCATGAAGTCGTTGCCCAGCCCATGCATCTTGGTAAAACGCAGCAGCATGGGTTTACTCCGGCAGCAGGCTTTCGCCGGCGAACAACTCGGCCACGGTTTCGCGACGACGCACTTCGAAGGCCTGGTCACCATCGACCAGCACTTCGGCACAACGACCACGGGTGTTGTAGTTCGAGCTCATGACAAAACCATAGGCGCCCGCGGAATGCACCGCCAGCAAGTCGCCTTCGGCCAGGTTCAGGGTCCGCTCCTTGGCGAGGAAGTCGCCGGTTTCGCAGATCGGCCCGACGATGTCGTAGGTACGGCCCTCACCGGCACGCGGCTGTACCGCGGTGACGTTCATCCAGGCCTGGTACAGGGCCGGGCGGATCAGGTCGTTCATCGCCGCATCGACGATGGCGAAGTCTTTGTACTCGGTGTGCTTGAGGTACTCGACCTGAGTCAGCAGCACGCCGGCGTTGGCGACGATGTAGCGGCCCGGCTCGAACACCAGGGCCAGGTCGCGATCACCGACGCGCTCGCGGATGGCCTTGATGTAGTCGGCAGCCAGCGGCGGCTCTTCGTCGCGATAGCGCACGCCGACGCCGCCACCCAGGTCCAGGTGACGCAGGAGGATGCCGCAGTCGCCGAGGCGGTCGATCAGCGCCAGCAGGCGGTCGAGGGCATCGAGGAAGGGTTCCAGGGTGGTCAGTTGCGAGCCGATATGGCAGTCGACACCGACCACTTCCAGGTTCGGCAGCTGCGCGGCGCGGATGTAGACCTCTTCGGCATCGGCGATGGCGATACCGAACTTGTTTTCTTTGAGGCCCGTGGAGATATACGGGTGGGTGCCAGCATCGACGTCCGGGTTGACCCGCAGCGAAACCGGCGCGCGAACGCCCATTTCAGCGGCCACGACCTGCAGGCGTTCGAGCTCGTCAGTGGATTCGACGTTGAAGCAGTGTACGCCGACTTCCAGGGCGCGGCGCATGTCTTCGCGAGTCTTGCCGACACCGGAGAACACCACACGATCAGCACTTCCGCCAGCGGCCAGCACACGCTCGAGTTCACCACCGGAAACGATGTCGAAACCTGCGCCCAGGCGGGCCAGCAGGTTCAGCACGCCGAGGTTGGAGTTGGCTTTGACGGCAAAACACACCAGGTGCGAAACACCCTCCAGGGCATCGGCATAGCTACGGTACTGGGCCTCGATGTGGGCGCGCGAGTAGACGTAGGTCGGCGTGCCGAAACGTTCGGCGATGGCCGACAGGGCCACGCCTTCCGCGAACAGCTCGCCGTCGCGGTAGTTGAAAGCGTCCATGGGTTACCCTTACTGGTGCTGGTGCGATTGCGACTTTTTACCGTCTTTGCTGTCGTCAGGCAGGTACAGCGGGCCTTTCTGGCCGCAGGCGGAAACGAGGCAGGCAACCGCGACGAGCGCCGCGAGGGTGGAGATCAGGCGCTTCATGGCGTAATCCTTTGTAATAAGCAGTATTGCGCCCGAGTATACCGAGCGCCCGGCCCCTTGCCTATGTGGGTAACCCGCCGTTGGGCGGGGGGGTGGCTGCGCCTGATGACGCAGGTCGGTATCCTTTGCATTCGGCGCGCCGCGCTCGTATCTTGCCCGGCTTGCGTGTGTGCAGACATTTTTGAGGTTCTTGCAATGAGTTTGACCGAAGCGCGTTTTCACGACCTGGTCGACGCGACCCAACAGGCCCTGGAAGACCTGTTCGACGAGACTGACCTGGACCTGGACATGGAGAACTCGGCAGGGGTCCTGACCATCAAGTTCGACAACGGCAGCCAGTTGATCTTCAGCCGCCAGGAGCCGCTACGCCAGCTGTGGCTGGCCGACAAGTCCGGTGGCTTCCACTTCGACTACGACGAGCAGAACGGCAAGTGGACCTGCGAAAAAACCGAAGAGTTGCTGGGCGAGATGCTTGAGCGCATCGTCTGGGAGCGGATCGGTGAAAAGCTCGATTTCGACGAAATCTGATGAGCAGCCCAGCCAAGCCGGCCAAGCCGCTCTACAGCAATGTCAGCCCGGCAGTGCCCTCGCCGTGCATCAGCACCTGCCGGCTGGATGAGCACAAGGTCTGCATTGGCTGTTACCGCCATGTCGAGGACATTCGCCAGTGGCGCGCGGCTGACGATGACCAGCGCCGGCAGATCTGCCGCGAGGCGCTGGCGCGACGACAGCTGGCCGGGTTGGCATAGACCCTGCGGGTATTGTGTATTTACTTGGCTGTGGTAGTGTCAAACCAGTTTCGGCTGTGCCGAATGCCTGCAAACCCCGCCCTTGGGCGGGGTTTTGCTTTATATCGCCCAGAAAAAGGAGTCTGACCGGATCATGAGCACCAAGCCTTCCATTATCGTCACCCGATTGGACGTACAGCGTCTGGAGCGTCTGATCGAAAACCTCGATGAGAAGACGCAGGATTCTCCGGGTGTGCTCGCCTTGCAGGACGAGCTGGACCGCGCCGAACAGGTCGGTCACGAGGACGTTCCGGCCGGTGTCGTGACCATGAACTCCCGGGTTCATTGCCGCGAGGAAGCCAGTGGCAAGGACTACCACCTGACCCTGGTCTATCCCAAAGACGCCAACGCTGATGAAGGCAAGATCTCCATTCTTGCGCCGATCGGCAGCGCGCTGCTGGGCCTCTCGGTAGGCGAGCAGATCGACTGGCCGGCCCCGGGCGGCAAGACCCTCAAGCTGAAATTGCTCGAAGTTGAATACCAGCCGGAAGCAGCGGGCGACTTCGACCTCTGAGCCTCAAACCTGCGCCAGGGCCTCGTTGAGCGCCCGCTCCAGTTCGCCCTTGTAACGCAGGTAGAGGATGCTCGAACCCAGGCCGTCGGCCAGCAGGCCGGACAGGTCCAGGTCGGTGATGTAGCAGCGGTAGCGCTCGGCTTCGCGGCGCTGCTCGATGATCTCGCGGGCGACCACCGCATACAGCTGGTCGCCATGTTCAAGCTGGGAAAATTCACGCTGATTGCAGTACAGCGTCACTTGCACGTCGTCGCTGGCGCCTGCCTGCAGAATTGCCTGTACTTCGTAGTACGGTCGGTCGATGGCCCTGACCTCGACCTGGCGTGTTTCCACCTGGCGGACCTTACCAGGGCCTGAAGGCAACAATTGGTAATAAAAAATATCCAATGAGCCCTGGGCCTGCAGGCTGTCCAGCGGCAGGCGCGCTTCGCGGCGAAACACGATCGATTGCAAAAAACGCTGCAACGGCAGCAACAGGCTGCTTTCATCGTGGAACGGCAGGCGTTGTTGCCAGAACGCGTTGTGCTCATCCAGCACGTAGACATCCGCCCAAGTGTCCTGAACCCGATAGAACAGCTGGATGCATTGCGGTTGGCCCAGGGGTAGTACCTGGGCCAGGTCCAGTTCCTGCAGGGCGTTGGCGTCCAGGTGCAGAGGGCTGTAATCGCTGCGTTCTTCACCGAGGTAGCGCAGCACCGCTTCCTGATCGTCGAGGGTCACCAGGTTCACAGCACCAGCCTGCAGTTCCAGCACATGGGTGTGCTGCTCAACCTGCAACAGGTAGCGGTGGTTGAGGTTCTGCGCCAGCAGCGCCTGGGTGGTGGCGAACACGTCCTCGACCCGCAGGGCGATGGCCTGGGCACGGTTGTGGCAGAAACAGCGCACTCGCAGCCGGGGCGTGTGGCCAGTACCGTGGCTATTGAGGTAATCGCGCAGGCAGCGCAGCAGTGCATGTTCGCCGTCGTAGCGGTGCACCTGGACCTCGTTCCAGCTATTGAGCGTGACCTGATCGAGGGTCAGTACCAGGTTTTCCCGCACCCCGGCATAGCTCAGGGAATCGGTGCGCTCGGTGGTCATCAGGATGTTCAGGTCGCGATGGTGTTGCAGCGGGTCGATGCCGACATTGACCAGCAGCAGGACCTCGTCCGCCACGCTCGGTTGCAGCAGGCGTTGCTCGCTGACTACCGACAAGGGCAGGGCGACGCTCTGTTGCAGGCTGCCCAGCAGGTTGAACAGCTCGTACTCGCTCAGGTCGCTGCTGCCCGGATGCAGGGCCAGGCGCGTGCTGCTGTCGATCACGCCATTGCGGTGGGCCCAGGTCAGCAGTTCGAGCAGTTCCCGGCAGCGCTTGATCGGGGCAAAATGCTCCCACTCGTGCGTTCCCAGGTTGCCGTTGTACAGGCCCCAGTGGATTTGCCCGGGATCCTTGCGGTTAGGCGACTGGACCAAGGTCAGGGTGTCTTCGGCCAGATCCGGGGCAATCCCCGGATTGATGAACTCGACCTTGCCGGCGCGTCGTTCGAAGGCGGCGTACAGGCGCCTGCCAAGCACGCTGAGGTCGCGCTGGTCGATGCGGCTGGTGGCGTTCTGGCTGCGGGCAAACTGGCAAAGGAAGCGGTAACTGTAGTTCAGCTCCGCCACCAGTTCGCGGCGTTCGGCCGTCACCTGGCGAACCTTCCATTGGCTGCGGCTATCGAGCAGTGCCAGCTGGCGCTCATCCCAGCCCCATTCCCGGCTCAGGCGCAGCAGCAAGTCACGTTGCCAACTGCTGCTGCGCTGGCGGGACAGGCCGCTGAGTTTCTTGTTCACTTTCAGGTACAGGCTGCGCCGCACCAACTCCAGCCGTTGGTGTTCGCCACGACCCTGCAGGTACTGCTCGATGCGCCGGTAGACCATCATGTAGGGGTCGAGCTCATTGAGGTCCAGGCGATTGGCAAACACTGCTTGCTTGAACTGCAGGCTCAGGCACTGCACCTGCGGGTGCTCACTGGCATAGACCTCGGTCAGCAGTAGCTTGAGCACTGACTTGTAGGGCGACTCGATGCCCTTGAACAACTGCCAGAGCCCTGCGCCGACAAACTCACCAGGTGGGATATGCGCCAGGTGGCCAAGGTCGAGGTTGTCGTCGCTGCGCACGAAGCGTTTGGACAGCAGGGTTTGGGTGTATTCCCGGTACCGGGGTTCTTCGTACACCGGTACCAGCCACCACAGGGGTGTGCGCCCGGCCAGCCAGATGGCGGTGCGGTAGAACTCATCGAGCAGCAAGTAGTGCTGGGTGGTGCCGCAGTCATCGGAGCTGAGCTGGCCGTCGCGTTCACCCTGCACGAAGCTTTGCGCTTCGATCAGGAACAGATGAGCTTCGGCGCCCTGGTTCTCGGCCCAGGTCTCCAGCAGCAGGCATTTCTTGCGCAACTCGGTCAGTTCGCTTTCGCTCAGGTCCGCAGCGTGGCAGACCCAGACATCCATATCGCTCTGCTCGGCCTGGGCCAGGGTGCCGAGGCTGCCCATCAGGTACAGGCCGTGAATCGGCTGCGGTGGGTTGCCATGCCGGGCTTTGTAGGCAAACGAACGGGTCAGGCGCTGGGCCTCGGCCAGCACTTGGCTGTCGGGCTCAAAATTGGCTACACCCGCTGGTGTGTTGCTGGAGACATAGCCGGGCAGCAGCGGATGATTGACGTGGAAAAACAGCGGCAGCAAGGCCATTACTTGCTGTTGACGGCTTGATAGCCCGTCCATGGCGCGCCCCAGGCGCCCCTGGTTGAGTGTCAGGAAACGTTGGCGCAGCTGGCTGAGTACCTTGCGGTCAATGCCCTGGTCGAGGTCGGGGCGAATTTCGTGGGGGTGGTTCATGGCGAGCTAAAACCGGCCGTTTGGGGAGCAATGGCGAGTTTAAGCTATTTTGATTTTGACGCCATTTTATTAGCGGTGAACGCATCGCGGGGCAAGCCCGCTCCCACCCGGTCGGTAGGAGCGGGCTTGCCCCGCGATTGCTGGTGTCAGGCAGGTTGAGCGACGTTCAGGATGGTCAGCAGTTGCTGCGCGTGTTCGGCAGCATCATGCCCCAAGCTGGTCAGATAACCGCCATCAGGCTGGTCGGTCAGCTGCTTGTCGTACAAGCGTTGTGCTGCATCGATGAGGTCTTTAGAAGCAGTGTTGTGCACCTTGATGCCTTCCTGGCTGCTATCCAGGTTGAACAAGGCAAGAACTTCCAGCTCGGCAATCAATTCGGGGGTAAACGACATAGAGACTCCGACTTCCAGACAAGGAGGGTAGCACCGTCGCCGGTGCCTGGTTTTGCAGTGTAGTCAGGGAAACCCTGCTTTGCTTCAGGCCTTTTCCGGCGGCAGCTCGGGCAGGGCGCGCAAGGCGGCTTCGTACCATTCGGTATTGAACGCACGGTCGTCTTCGAGCATCGCATCAATCTCAAAGGCCAGTACATGGGCCATCAGGTTGAGGATGTCGTCACGTTCGTAACCCACCAGGGTCAGCTTGTTGAAGATGGCTTTGGCCGCTGGCGGGTTGCCGCTTTCGATCTGGTTCTCGACGGCTTCGATCAGGGTCGACTCGGCGAACTCTTCTTCGTCGTTGTCGATATCGGTTGGCTCGCTCATGGGCGCTTCCTCTTTAGGGGTGTCCAGTTTGCCATGAGCCGGGGGACGATGCCGTGTTATCGACAAACTCCATGATGCTGGTCAGTACCCGGCACTTGGGTCTATAACAACCGGGCCAACCCCTCAACGGCCTGGAGGCTGTTTCATGCTCAAGCTTCACGGATTTGCGGTCAGCAACTACTACAACATGGTCAAACTGGCACTGCTGGAGAAGGGCGTGCCGTTTGAAGAGGTGCTGTTTTTCGGCGGCCAGGGCCCCGATGCGCTGAAAGTCAGCCCGCGCGGAAAGGTGCCGGTGCTGGAGACCGAGCATGGTTTCCTCAGCGAAACCA
The DNA here is from genome assembly GCF_028656935.1 of Pseudomonas rubra. Taxonomy (GTDB): domain Bacteria; phylum Pseudomonadota; class Gammaproteobacteria; order Pseudomonadales; family Pseudomonadaceae; genus Aquipseudomonas; species Aquipseudomonas rubra. The sequence goes on along the minus strand of NZ_JAMDGZ010000002.1, from coordinate 298,340 downwards.
GCCTGATTCTCGACTACATCGAGCAGACCCAGGCGGGCAAGGCGCTGTTGCCGGAGGGGGTGTTTGCCCAGGCCAAGGTCCACGAACTGGCCAAGGAAATCGAGCTGTACATCGAGCTGCCTGCCCGCGCCTGCTACCCGCAAGCGTTCTTCGGCATGCAGGTGGACGAAGCCATCAAGGCCAAGGCAAAAGATGAACTGCTGGCCGGGATCGCCACCCTCAAGCGCAATGGCACGTTCAGCCCTTATGTGGCCGGCGACAGCCTGACCATTGCCGATATGCTGTTCTGCTTCAGCATCGACCTGGCTTATGCCGTGGGCAAGAAAGTACTGAATATCGACGTGCTGGAAGACTTCCCGCAAGCGCGTGAGCTGCTGGAGCGCTTCAAGAGCAATCCGAACGTGCAGAAGATTGCCGCTGACAAGGAGGCGCAGATGCCTGCCTTTCTGGAGATGGTGCGCTCGGGCAAGCGCTGATCGGCGTGCAACCGCTACGTGCGGCCAGCCGGAGCTGGCCGCACATGGCAGGGTTTAGCGCGTGGCGAGCAGTGCCTTGCCGCGGGCTACGGCAGCGCGTACCTGGGCCGGGGCAGTACCACCGATGTGATCACGGGCGTTGACCGAGCCTTCGAGGGTCAACACGGCGAACACGTCCTGTTCGATCTGGTCGCTGAACTGGCGCAGTTCGTCCAGGCTCATCTCGGCCAGGTCCTTGCCGGTATCGACACCGTACTTCACCGCATGACCGACGATTTCGTGGCAATCACGGAATGGCAGGCCACGGCGCACCAGGTAGTCGGCCAGGTCAGTGGCGGTGCTGAAGCCGCGCAGGGCCGCTTCGCGCATGATCGCGTGGCGAGGCTTGATCGCCGGGATCATGTCGGCAAAGGCACGCAGCGAGTCGCGCAGGGTGTCGGCAGCGTCGAACAGTGGTTCCTTGTCTTCCTGGTTGTCCTTGTTGTAGGCCAGCGGCTGGCCTTTCATCAGGGTCAGCAGGCCAGTCAGGGCGCCGAACACGCGGCCGGTCTTACCACGCACCAGCTCGGGGACGTCCGGGTTCTTCTTCTGCGGCATGATCGAGCTGCCGGTGCAGAAGCGATCAGGCAGGTCAATGAACTGGAACTGGGCGCTGGTCCACAGCACCAGCTCTTCGGAGAAGCGCGACAGGTGCATCATCGCCACGCTGGCGGCGGCGCAGAACTCGATGGCGAAGTCTCGATCGGAGACGCCATCGAGCGAGTTGCCAGCCACGGCTTCAAAGCCCAGCAACTGGCAAGTCAGTTCGCGGTCGATCGGGTAGGTGGTGCCGGCCAGCGCGGCGCTGCCCAGGGGCATGCGGTTGGTGCGCTTGCGGCAATCGACCAGGCGCTCGTAGTCGCGGCTGAGCATTTCGAACCAGGCCAGCAGGTGGTGACCAAAGGTCACTGGCTGGGCGGTCTGCAGGTGGGTGAAGCCAGGCATGACAGTCTCGGCTTCGCGCTCGGCCTGCTCCAGCAGGCCCTGTTGCAGGCGGGTGATTTCGGCCAGGATCAGGTCGATCTCGTCACGCAGCCACAGGCGGATGTCGGTGGCGACCTGGTCGTTGCGGCTACGGCCGGTGTGCAGCTTCTTGCCGGTGATGCCGATGCGGTCGGTGAGGCGCGCCTCGATGTTCATGTGCACGTCTTCAAGGTCGATGCGCCAGTCGAAGTTGCCGGCCTCGATTTCGCCCTGGATGGTCTTCAGGCCATCGACGATGGTATCGCGTTCGGCGTCGGTGAGGACGCCGACCTTGGCCAGCATGCTGGCGTGGGCGATCGAACCCATGATGTCGTGGCGGTACAGGCGCTGGTCGAAATTGACGGAGGCGGTGAAACGGGCGACGAAGGCGTCGACGGGCTCACTGAAGCGGCCGCCCCAGGACTGATTGGTCTTGTCGGTGCTCATGGATTCACTCGTTGAAGGCGTGAACGGAAAAAGTGGCGTCGATCATAGCAGGATTGGCGGCCCTGCCGGAGTGCGGCGGTCGGGGCAAATGCGGGTTTATGTCGCAGTACAGGCCCGCGACAGCGCGCGTGCAACAGGATATTTATCGATTGAACGGCAGTGTTGCGGCAACCGTCTACAGTTGGACAGAGGCTCGGCATGTTTCCTGTCGGACCAGTGAATCTTTAGCCATCGTGCGAGTCTGAGCGTGGATCGCCGTGACGGTCGTCACCTCACCTGTCTACGCTATCCTTGTGCGAGACTCACGCAGGAATCCAGCGCAATATGAATGTCCTGATCGTTGATGACGAACCCCAAGCCCGGGAACGCCTGAGCCGACTGCTCGGCGAACTGGAGGGCTATACCGTGCTGGAGCCCAGCGCCACCAATGGCGACGAGGCCCTGGCCCTGATTGACAGCCTCAAGCCTGAGGTGGTCCTGCTCGACATTCGCATGCCCGGGCTTGATGGCCTGCAGGTCGCTGCCCGGCTATGCGAGCGCGAAGCACCGCCTGCGGTAGTGTTTTGCACCGGTGACGAGGAGTTCACCGTAGAGTCGTTCAAAGACAGCACCCTGGGCTATGTGCTCAAACCGGTGCAAGCCGACACCCTGCGCGAAGCCTTGCGCAAGGCCGAGCGCCCCAACCGCGTGCAACTGGCGGCGCTGACTCGCCCGGCGGCGGAAAGCGGCAGTGGTCCGCGCAGCCATATCAGCGCCCGCACCCGCAAGGGCATTGAGCTGATTCCCCTCGACCAGGTGATCTATTTCATTGCGGATCACAAATACGTGACCTTGCGCCATGAGCATGGCGAAGTGCTGCTCGATGAGCCGCTCAAGGCCCTGGAAGACGAGTTTGGCGAGCGCTTCGTGCGCATTCACCGCAACGCACTGGTCGCCCGCAACCGCATCGAACGCCTGCAGCGCACGCCACTGGGGCATTTTCAGCTGTTTCTCAAAGGCCTCAATGGCGACGCCCTGATCGTCAGCCGCCGGCATGTGGCGGGCGTGCGCAAAATGATGCAGCAACTGTAAGAACGGCCACCATGGAGCAGAGAACGGCCAGGGAGGGTTGGCTTGTTCCATGATTTAGATCTGCTAGCGGTCTGGACTGAGCTGTTATCATCGGGCGAATCTATCTCGTACGGATCGTTCCATGTCCACTCGCGAAATCCGCATTGCCACCCGCAAAAGTGCCCTTGCCCTGTGGCAGGCCGAATACGTCAAAGCCCGTCTTGAACAGGCTCATCCTGGCCTGGTCGTGACCCTGGTGCCGATGGTCAGCCGTGGCGACAAGCTGCTCGACTCGCCGTTGTCGAAAATCGGCGGCAAGGGCCTGTTCGTCAAGGAGCTGGAAACCGCGCTGCTGGAGAACGAAGCCGACATCGCCGTGCACTCGATGAAAGACGTGCCCATGGACTTCCCGGAAGGCCTGGGCCTGTTCTGCATCTGTGAACGCGAAGATCCGCGTGATGCCTTCGTTTCCAATACCTTCAAAAGCCTCGAGGCACTGCCGGCCGGCAGCGTTGTCGGCACCTCCAGCCTGCGCCGCCAGGCGCAATTGCTGACCCGTCGCCCGGACCTAGAGATCCGCTTTCTGCGTGGCAACGTCAACACCCGCCTGGCGAAACTCGACGCCGGCGAGTACGACGCTATCATCCTTGCCGCTGCAGGCCTGATTCGCCTGGGTTTCGAAGACCGGATCACCTCCAGCATCAGCGTCGACGACAGCCTGCCTGCGGGTGGCCAGGGTGCGGTGGGTATCGAGTGCCGCAGTGTCGACAGCCAGATCCACGCGTTACTGGCGCCGCTGCATCACGCCGATACGGCCGACCGGGTCACTGCCGAGCGTGCGCTGAACAAGCACCTCAATGGCGGCTGCCAGGTGCCTATTGCCTGCTACGCGGTACTTGAAGGCGAGCAACTGTGGCTGCGCGGCCTGGTCGGCGAGCCGGCGGGCGGCAAGCTGCTCACCGCCCAGGCGCGCGCTCCGCGCAAGGATGCCGAGGCACTGGGCATCCAGGTTGCTGAAGACCTGCTTGGGCAAGGCGCCGAAGACATCCTCAAGGCAGTGTACGGCGAGGCCGGGCACCCGTGAGCAGTTGGCGCCTGCTGCTGACCCGCCCGGCAGAAGAGTGTGCGGCGTTGGCCAGCACGCTGGCCGAACAGGGCGTGTTCAGCAGCAGCCTGCCACTGCTGGAAATCGAGCCGCTGACGTTACTGCCAGAGCAACTGCACCAGGTGCAAGCGCTCGATCAGTACTGCGCGATCATCGTCGTCAGCAAGCCGGCCGCACGCCTGGCCGTTGAACAGCTGAAGGCGCACTGGCCGCAGCCTCCCAAGCAGGCCTGGTTTACCGTCGGCGCGGCCACGGCGCAGATTCTCGACGATCATGGCCTCAACGTCAGTTTCCCTCCTCAAGGCGACGACAGCGAAGCGCTGCTGCAACTGTCGGCCTTGACCCAGACGCTCAAACGGCCGCAGCCACGGGTGCTGATCATCCGCGGCGAAGGCGGCCGCGAACTGCTCGCCGAACGCCTGGCCACATTGGGGGCGCAGGTCGATTACCTCGAGTTGTATCGCCGCGGCCTGCCGCATTACCCTGAGGCCACCCTGGCCCGGCGTATTGCCGGGGAACGCCTGAACGGCCTGGTGGTCAGCAGTGGGCAGGGTTTTGAACACCTGTGCCAACTGGCCGGTGAAGACTGGCCACGGCTGGCGCAACTGCCATTGTTCGTGCCCAGCCCGCGGGTGGCAGAACTTGCCCGCGCCAGTGGCGCACAGAATGTAGTGGATTGCCGTGGTGCCAGTGCCATGGCTTTGCTGGCAACATTGCAGGAAACTCCTGCACCAGCCCCCTAAGGCGCTAAGCTCATTGCGACGTGCCGCAAAGCAAAGGATGGATACGTGAGCGAAACTGTCTTGCCCAACGATGAACTCAAGGCCCCAGAGGCGCCTGCGCAAACCCCCGTCGAACCTGCCAAGCGGTCCGGCAATGGTCTGGCAATCCTGGCCTTGTTGCTGGGCGCGGCAGGTGTAGCTGTCGGTGGGTGGGGGGTATGGCAGGTTCGCCAGCTCCAGAACACCGAGCAGGGCCAGGTGCAGAGCCTGCAGACCCTGAGCGAGCAAACCCGCACCTTGCAAGAGCGCGAACAGCAGCTTTCCGCTCAACTGGCGGTGTTGCCGCCGGCTTCCGAGCTCGAGGATCGTCGCCGCCTGGTCGCCCAGTTGCAGGGTGATCAGCAGCGCTTGAGTCAGCGCCTGGAAACCATCCTCGGCGCCAGCCGCAAGGACTGGCGCCTGGCCGAAGCCGAGCACCTGCTGCGCCTGGCCAGCTTGCGCTTGTCCGCCTTGCAGGACATCGTCAGTGCCCGTGAACTGGTCAAGGGCGCCGATGAAATCCTCCGTGAACAGAGCGACCCGGGCTCCTTTGCCGCCCGTGAGCAATTGGCCAAGAGCCTGGCAACCCTCAGCAGCGTCCAGCAGCCCGATCGTACCGGCCTGTTCCTCAAGCTGGCAGCCCAGCGCGAGCAAGTACTGCAGCTCAGCGCCCAGTCACCGGAGTTCAACAGCAACGCCGATGCTCTCGGCGCGCTGACTGCCGAGGGTGATGGCGCCAGTCGCTGGTCGCAGTGGTGGGCCGAGCTGTCCAAGTATTTCCAGATTGACTTTGATGCCGACGACAACATTCGCCCATTGTTGGCCGGGCAGTCGCTCAACCAACTGCGCCTGGCTCTGAGCCTGACTATCGAACAAGCCCAATGGGCTGCGCTCAATGGTGAAGCCAAGGTCTATGCCCAGGCCCTGGATGACGCTCGCAGTGTGCTGCTGGCCAACTTCAATCCGGACAACCCGCAGAGCCAGGCCATGCTTGCCAGCCTCAACGAACTGGCCGAGCAGCCGGTTGCCGTGGTGGTGCCGGACTTGGCGGACAGCCTCAGTGCGGTTCAGGCTTACCTTGCGCGTCGGCACCTGCCGGTCGAGGAGGCCAAGCCATGAAGCGCGTCTACCTGCTGGCGGTGATAGCGATTGCAGTTGCCGCTGTGCTCGGAATCGCGATCGCCAAGCACAGCGGCTATGTGCTGATTTCCTACGGCAGTTTTCGCTATCAATCTGGCCTGTGGGCGGCGTTGGCGGCCTTGGCCGGGGTCATCCTGGCTGTTTTGCTGGTGCGTTACCTGGTTGGCCTGGTGCTGACCTCAGGTGGCGTGGTCAACCCCTGGTCACGACGTAATCGCAGCCGGCGCACACAGCTGGCGATCGAGCAGGGCCAACTGGACCTCGCCGAAGGTCGCTGGGCCAGCGCTCAGCGCCATCTGCACCGTGCCGCCGAGGCTGAACGCCAGCCGCTGCTGTACTACCTCGGGGCCGCCCGTGCGGCAAACGAGCTGGGGCGCAGCGAAGACCGCGACAACCTGCTGGAGCGGGCGCTGGAGCGTCAGCCAGAAGCCGAGCTGGCGATTGCCCTGAGCCATGCCCAGTTGCAGATGGATCGTGGTGACAGTGATGCGGCCCTGGTTACCCTGCAAGCCATGCAGGAGCGCCATCCTCACAATGTTCAGGTGTTGCGCCTGTTGCAGCGCCTGTACCGCGAGCGTGGCGACTGGTCGGCCTTGATTCGCCTGCTCCCCGAACTGCGCAAAGATAAAGTGCTGCCGGCACCTGAGCTGGCCGAGCTGGAGCGCCGCGCCTGGGGTGAGAACCTGAGCCTGGCGGTCAGCCGTGAAGGCGACGAACAGACCGCCCGGCAATCCCTTGAGCGGGCCTGGCAGCAGCTTACTGCTGCGCAGCGCCAGGAGCCGCAGTTGGTATCGGCCTATGCTGAGCAGTTGCGCCAGCTAGGCGCTGAAAGTGAAGCCGAACAAACCTTGCGCACAGCCCTCAAACGTCAGTACGAAAGCCATCTGGCGCGTCTCTATGGCCTGGTGCGTGGTAGCGATCTGGCGCGTCAGTTGCAAACCGCCGAAGGCTGGCTCAAGGCTCACCCGGATGACCCGAGCCTGTTGCTGACCCTTGGGCGTCTGAGCCTGCAGAACCGTCTATGGGGCAAGGCGCGTGATTACCTGGAAAGCAGCTTGCGCGTGCAGCGCAACCCTGAAGCCTGCGCCGAGCTGGCACGCCTGCTCGCCGGCCTGGGTGACACCGAGCGCAGTAACCAGCTGTTCCAGGAAGGCTTGGGTATGCTTGATGAGCGCTTGCTGGCATTACCCTTGCCAGAGGTGGTTCGAGCTTGATGTACCCATGGGCGCGCTGTACTGGGCGCGCCTGTGGGGTTAAGGTAACTTCCTACGCATACTGGTAAAACACCTCTCAAAACCCTGTAAATCTTTCTTGCGACGTTCGCGATGCTTCCCTTGTGCATCTGCGATTTGTCCCTGTCGTCTTACCTTGATACACCCGGCGCCTATCCTCTACCGTTGCTGCCTACCTATTCCGCTTCTGGACTTGCCATGTCACGGGCCCGCTTGCGTTCACTGTTCTTTCCGGCCTTGCTGGCATCAGTGCTGGTCCAGGCTGCCGCTTATTACCTGGAATTTGGCATGGGACTGGTGCCTTGCCCGCTGTGCTACAGCCAACGGCTGTTCCTGGGTGCTTTTGCCCTGGTCTGTCTGTGTGCTGTCGTGCATTCCCCAGGGCGCCTTGGTACGCGCATTTATGCCGCGCTGGCGTTGTTCTTTGCCACCGGTGGGGCGCTCCTCGCCGCTCGGCACGTCTGGCTGCAGGGCAATTCGGCCCTGGCAGGCATCGAGTGCGAGCCGGCTTTTGACTACGTGATCGAGAACATGCCCGTGCTTCAGGTCATCCAGGCAATGCTGGTCGGCAGCCCCGATTGCGTGCCTATCAACTGGAGCTTTCTTGACCTGACCATTCCTGAATGGAGCCTGTTGTCCTTCGTCCTTCTGGCGGCTTTGCCCACCTTTCGCCTGCTGGGCCGCGGAGGGTTGCTGTTCCACCGGGCGGTGAAAAGCTGAGTCCGGTTTTTTTCGCTTTGCAAGCGACCGACGGCAAAGGATGCCCGGATTAAACACTTGTATGAACTTTGTCGCCTGCGTACCTTGAAGGCTAGGGCGCACGGGAATAATCTCCTTGCACGCATACCGAAAAAACAGCTGCTCGATGCCGCTCTGCTGATTCCACCTTTGCTCTGCACACTTGCGGCGCGGGGGCAGGGGCATTACCCAGAAGGGAAGAGATCGCCATGCTAGATAGTTGTCAGAATGCTCAGGAACGCTGGGGTGGGGTTCATAAGCTCATTGACCGCTGGTTGGACGAGCGTGCAGAGCTGGTGACGGCTTTCCGCGAGCTGCGCGATGCCAAGCCAGCCTTTGCCGACAAGGACAAGAGCCGGGATTTCTGCGCGGTGCTGGTTGACTATGTTTCAGCCTGGCATTTCGAAGTGAGCGAACAACTGGTCAGCGAAGCCAAAGCCTTTGGCGATACGCGCGGGCTGGAGCTGGCCAAGCAGATCAGCCCGCGTATCGACGCAACCACTGAAATCGCGTCGGCGTTCAACGATCACTGCGACAAGGGTGACTGCAACGATCCTGAGCGTTTCTCGAAAAAGCTCAGCGAACTTGGCAGCCTGCTGCACGAGCGTTTCGAACTCGAAGACTGCCTGATCGAAGTGCTGCATAACGCACACAGCGAAGAAGGTACCGTCCAGGCCTGACGGCGCTGCCGGCCTTCAGTCGGCAACCCCGAGCAACTCGATTTCGAACACCAGTGGCGTGTAGGGCGCAATCAGGTCGCCCGCGCCGTCGGCACCGTAGGCCTGTGCCGAAGGAATCACCAGCCGCCACTTCGCCCCGGTTGCCATCTGCGGCAACGCCACTTGCCAGCCTTCGATCACACTGTCCAGATTGAACCATTGCGCTTGCTGGTTCTGATCGAACACCGTGCCATTCGGCAACTTGCCAACATAGCGAACCTGGACTTTGCCGCCAGCTTTTGGCTTGCTGCCAGTCCCGCTCTGCAACTCGCTGACGAGTATGCCTTCGGCCAGCTCGCGCACTCCGGTTTTAGCCCGTTCAGTGGCCATGAAACGTTTTTCCGCGCTCAGCAATTGCTCAGTCTGTGCTTGAGCCGCAGCCTCATTGGCTTGGCTCTCATGTTCGCTGAGTATCGCCGCCATACGCTCTTTGCTGAGCGCCAATGGCTTGTTCTGATAAGCCTGGCGCAACCCGTCGACCAAGGCATCAAGTTGCAGGCCCGGCACTTCCGTGCGCAGTCGCTCACCCAGGCTGGCGCCCAGACTATAGGCCAGATCATGGTCCGTGGCAGGGGCGGATTGAGGCGCTGCAATTAACGAACTGGGCAACAGCAACAAGGTAAGGATTAGATAGCGCGGCACAGGCTCGCTCCTGCTTCAGAGAACATGAAGTATGCCAGCCTTCGCCCATCACTTCGTGTAAATATCAGCAACACTTTTTGCAGCATCTACACTTGATTCCAGCTGCAGTGAGAACAACTTTGCCCAGGCATGCAACGCGGCGCATTTAATACTGTCAACATGCCCTAGCGGCGGTAGCAGCAGAAGCATAGTATGAGCCGCAATCTCGTCAGCCAGGAGGTAAACCATGTCGGCCAATAAGAAGCCAGTAAGTACGCCGTTGCACCTGCTCCAGCAACTCTCGGGCAGCTTGCTCGATCATTTGGAAAATGCCTGCTCGCAAGCGCTGGCTGATGCTGAAAAACTGCTCGCCAAGTTGGAAAAACAACGGGGCAAGGCACAGGAAAAACTGCACAAGTCGCGTCTTAAACTGCAGGACGCTGCCAAGGCTGGCAAAGCCAAGGCGCAGAACAAGGCCAAATCGGCTGTAAGCGAACTTGAAGGTTTGCTCGACAATCTGAAAGACCGTCAGTCACAAACCCGCACCTATATCCTGCAACTCAAGCGTGATGCCCAGGAAAGCCTGAAACTGGCCCAGGGTGTTGGCAAGGTCAAGGAAGCTGCCGCCAAGGCGCTGACCCTGCGTTCGGCCAAACCCGCTGCTGCCGCTGCCAAGCCAGCTACCAAGGCTGCCGCAAAACCTGCCGCCAAGCCCGCTGCAAAGCCTGCAGTTAAAGCTGCCGCTAAACCCGCTGCCAAGCCAGCCGCCAAACCTGCTGTCAAAGCACCAGCGCGCACTGCTGCTGCCAAGCCTGCAACCGCTAAACCCGCTGCCAAGCCTGTAGCCGCCAAGGCGCCGGCCAAGCCTGCAGCTAAACCTGCTGCGGCAAAACCTGTGACCAAGCCAGCCGCCAAACCTGCGGCCAAAGCACCGGCCAAACCCGCCGTTAAAACCGCAGCGGCCAAGCCTGCTGTCAAAGCACCAGCCAAGCCTGCTGCCAAACCTGCAGCGGCAAAACCTGCGGCCAAGCCCGCCGCCAAGCCTGCTGCTGCGAAGGCGCCCGCCAAGCCCGCGGCCAAACCTGCAGCAAAGCCCGCCGCAGCAAAAGCACCGGCCAAGCCAGCTACGCCTGCAGCCGCCAAGCCGGCTACGCCAGCCGCCGCAGCACCGGCCGCTACGTCGTCGCCTGCGTCAGCAGCTTCGGTAGCACCGGCTACTCAGACGCCATCTTCAGCGTCCTGAGCCGTCCGCATCACGACGCGCAGCCTGTGCATCACGACGCGCAGCCTGTGCAGCGCGTCGTGATGCACAGCGGCGCCCTTGGGTGCCAGCCAGCTGATCCAGTCCAGCTCCGCTTCGGGCATTGCAGTCCAGCCTTGGCAAGCCTGCTCAAGACGCTCCAGCAGGATGCGTTCTGCCGCTAACTCCAGACCTTTGAGCTGTTCACGAAGCCCCGCCAATCGTGCGTCCTTGGCTGCGTTGTCGCGCCAGCTGCTGCGCAAGCTGCGCAACGGCTCGACCACATCGGCTTGCCAGGCATTGGCCAGCGTCGTGAGTTGGCGCACCCGCTGCCGGTTTGGCGCAACGCCGCGCGCACTGAGCCACATGCCACAAAGCAGCAGGCAGACATCGCCACCCAGGTCCTGCCATTGCAGGCAGGCGGCTTCTACGCCCGGGCGGGCGTAAAGCTTCAAGGCAAAATTCCACAGGTCGGTGTGCATGGTCCCACTCGCGCCAGTTGCCGACGAAGCTGGTAGACTCCGCGGCCATTATGATCAGACTATCGAACCTCACTTTACAGCGTGGTCCACAGCGCCTGCTAGAAGGCGCCGAGTTGACCCTGCACGCCGGTCACAAAGCCGGCCTGATCGGTGCCAATGGCGCCGGTAAATCCAGCCTGTTCGCCTTGCTGCGCGGTGAACTGACGCCCGACTCCGGTGACTGCAAGTTACCGGCGGACTGGCGTATCGCGCACATGCGCCAGGAGGTCGATACCCTTGAGCGCCTGGCGGTCGACTACGTGCTCGATGGTGATGCCCGCCTGCGCAAGGTCCAGGCTGAATTGGCTGCAGCGGAAGCGGCGCACGACGGCACCGCCCTGGCGCGCCTGCATATCGAACTCGACAGCGCTGACGGCTACACCGCCGATGCTCGGGCGCGCAAGTTGCTGGCAGGCCTGGGCTTTACCAACGAGCAGATGGACCGCCAGGTCGGTGACTTCTCCGGTGGCTGGCGGATGCGCCTTAACCTGGCCCAGGCCCTGATGTGTCCGTCGGATCTGTTGTTGCTCGATGAACCGACCAACCACCTGGACCTGGACGCGATCCTCTGGCTGGAAGACTGGCTCAAAGGTTACCCGGGTACCTTGCTGCTAATTTCTCACGACCGTGACTTCCTCGATGCGGTGGTTGATCACGTGGCCCACGTCGAACAGTGCAAGCTGACTCTCTATCGTGGCGGCTATACCGCGTTCGAGCGCACCCGCGCCGAGCGTCTGGCGCAGCAGCAACAGGCCTTTGAGAAGCAGCAGGCGCAGCGCGCGCACATGGAAAAGTACATCGCCCGGTTCAAGGCCCAGGCGACCAAGGCCCGTCAGGCACAGAGCCGGATCAAGGCCCTGGAGCGCATGGAGGAGCTGTCGGCGGCCCATGTCGATTCGCCGTTCGACTTCGTTTTTCGCGAGTCGGAGAAAATCTCCAGCCCGTTGCTCGATCTGTCCGAAGGGCGTCTGGGTTATGGCGATAAGACCATCCTCGAGAAGGTCAAGCTGCAGCTCACTCCTGGGGCGCGGATCGGCCTGCTGGGCCCCAACGGCGCGGGCAAGTCGACCCTGATCAAGAACCTTGCCGGTGAGCTGGAGCCCCTGAGCGGGCGCCTGGTGCGCGGCGAGAACCTCGCGGTTGGCTACTTTGCCCAGCATCAGCTCGACTCGCTGGACAACAAGGCCAGCCCGCTGCTGCACCTGCAGCGTCTGGCTCCGACCGAGCGCGAACAGACCCTGCGCGACTTCCTCGGTGGTTTCGACTTCCGTGGCGCTCGTATCGACGAGCCGGTGTTGAATTTCTCCGGTGGCGAAAAGGCCCGTCTGGCCCTGGCCCTGATTGCCTGGGAGCGGCCGAACCTGTTGCTGCTCGACGAACCGACCAACCACCTGGATCTGGAAATGCGCTTGGCGTTGACCATGGCCCTGCAGGAATTCAGTGGCGCGGTGCTGGTGGTCTCCCACGACCGTCACCTGCTCAAGAGCACCACTGATGACTTCCTGCTGGTTGCCGACGGCAAGGTTGAAACCTTCGACGGTGATCTGGACGACTACAGCCGTTGGCTGGTCGAGTACCGTCAACGCACGGCCCCGGCCAGCAGCGCCCCGGTCAATGCCGACAAAACTGACAAGAAAGCTCAGCGCCAGGCGGCTGCAGCCCTGCGTCAGCAGTTGGCACCGCACAAGCGCGAAGCCGACAAGCTTGAGCGCGAACTGGGCAGCGTGCACGAGCATCTGGCCAGAGTCGATGCCAGCCTTGCTGACAGCGCCCTCTATGAGGTGGCGCGCAAGGACGAGTTGCGTGACCTGCTGGCCCAGCAAGCCAAGTTCAAGGTCCGTGAAGGGGAGCTGGAAGAAGCCTGGATGATTGCCCTGGAAACGCTTGAGAGCATGCAGGCGGAACTGGAGGCATTGTCCTGATGGAGTCCTTGCAGTGGCCATTGCCGGTGGAATGGATCGCACCGTTCTGGCTGGGCTTGCAGATCCTGTTGATCCTTTCGGCGGCCTTCATCCTGCAGCGTTTGATTGCCCGTTGCCTGAAGCGTCTTGGCGAGCGCTACCCGTTGCCGCCCGAGTTGCTGATGCCGCTGCGTGGAGGTCTGCGCTGGCTGATCATGGGCAGTGCGCTGATCTTCGTCCTCGAGCGCCTGGGCGTCTCCGCTACAGTGCTGTGGACTGCCTTGTCCGGTTTTGTTGCGGTGGCTGCGGTGGCGTTCTTCGCCATGTGGAGCGTGCTGTCGAATCTGCTCTGCGCGGTGCTGATCTTTACTGTCGGGCCGTTTCGTATCGGTGATGTGGTCGAGTTAGTCGAGACCATCGACAAGCCGGGCGTAAAGGGCCGGGTGGTCGCCATCAATCTGTTGTTCACCACCTTGATCGAACTGCCCGAAGCGGGCGGCGCGCTGGTACAGGTGCCCAATAGCCAGTTCTTCCAGAAATCGGTACGGCGCTGGCGCGGTGCCGAAGTATTGCCACTGGTGGGCGAGAGCAAGACCCCGGGCAATTGATCGGTCGCGGAAAAAAAGCGTGGTGATTTTTTCGCCAGGGCACTAGCTTAGGGGTTTGTAACAAGCTAGTGCCGAGGTGCGCGATGTCATTGGAAACGTGGTTGGCCTTTTTTGCCGCTTGCTGGGTGATCAGTCTGTCGCCGGGTGCCGGGGCCATCGCCTCGATGTCCTGCGGCCTGCAGTACGGCTTCTGGCGTGGTTACTGGAATGCCCTGGGCCTGCAACTGGGCCTGGTGCTACAGATCGCGATCATTGCTGCTGGCGTCGGCGCCATCCTCGCTGCATCGGCCACCGCCTTTCAGGTAATCAAATGGTTTGGTGTCGCCTACCTGGTGTACCTGGCGATCAAGCAGTGGCGCGCGTTACCGGCTGACATCACCGACGATTCCGCGGTGCGGCCGATCGGCAAACCGCTGAGCCTGGTGTTTCGCGGCTTTCTGGTCAACGTCAGCAACCCCAAGGCACTGATCTTCATGCTTGCGGTGCTTCCGCAGTTTATCAACCCGCATGCTGCGCTGTTGCCACAGTACCTGATCATCACCGCGACCATGGTGACGGTCGACCTGCTGGTCATGGCCGGTTACACCGGGCTGGCGGCCAAGGTCTTGCGCCTGTTGCGCACTCCCAGGCAGCAGCGGCGCATGAACCGTACCTTTGCCGGATTGTTCCTGGGCGCAGCGACCTTGCTGGCGACTATTCGCCGGGCACCGGTTTAGCAATCTATCGCGGGGCAAGCCCGCTCCTACAGTGGGAGCGGGCTTGCCCCGCGATAGATTCACCGCACACTAAAAAGGCGACCCGAAGGTCGCCTTTTTAGTTTTTCAACGCAGGATCTGCGCCGGTTCATCAGGTGGCAGGTTGTTACGCGCCGGTGCACGTTCGTGCCCCGGTACGCTACCGCCCAGTTGCTCGGCCATCTGCCGGGCAACGTCCATCCCCAACTCCTTCGACACCTCACGCACCACCCGTGGGCGGTTCAGGGTCACGCGCACATCCTGGCTGTTGACCAGTTTGGTGTCCTGGCCTTCGCCCATGGCGGTGAACGCCGAGGTGATCTCGTAGGTCTTGGTGTTGATCAGGCTGAAGTCGGCCACCAGGCTCAGGCCCAGAATGGCCGAATAGCTGTTGGTGTTGTCCAGGGAGGTGATATCGCGCTGGAAGTCGATATCCGACAAGGTGCCGAACAGCACGTAGTCGGCACCCTTGAAGTTGCCGTTCTTGATGCGCCGGATCACGTCATACACATCGCCCTTGGCGTCAGCGGTGTAGGGCGTGCCCTGAACCAGCTGGAACATCCCGGACTTGAGAATCTCGCCCTTGATGTCGCCGGTGAACTTGCGCAGTTCAGTCTGCTCGATGTAGCTGTCACGGCTCTCGTACTCGCTGTAGCTCGACGAGCCACTGGCGTGGTACATGCTTGCCTGGCCGCTGCTCTGCGCCGAGACCGTGTGGATGTACTGCTCCACACGTTCCTGGTAGGCGAGGTCGGTTACCGCGACTTTGGGGGCCGCTTGCACGCTGAACGCGCAAGCCAGGCCCAGAACGCCCATCCATGCACGCATTGCTTAGCGCTCCGTGGTCTTGCGGATTTCTTTTTCGTCCATCCACTCGGCCAGGCCGCTTTCAACGTCGATCAGCTGCAGGCTGAACTTGTAGAACACGTCCTTGTAGTCGCTGCTGCGCTTGACGATCGAGCTGATCGAACCTTCCAGGCGGTACTTGGCGGCGATCATGTTGCCGGTCTTGGCCACGGTGCCTTTCTTGTACAGGCCGCTTTGATTCTGCAGCTTGAGCTGGTCGACCTGGCTCTGCATCTGGGTGTTGTCGCTGGCGAAGCGAGCAGTGCCGGACTTCATCAGCTGGGTCTTGATCGACGTGGTGATCTCACGGGTGTCGATGTATTCGCTGGTCTTGTTCTTCACGTCATAGACCTGAACCACCGGGCGGCCCTGAAGGATGCCGGATTGGGCCAGGGAGCGAGTCATGGACTCGGCGATCATCTGCAGGTCGGTCGAACCGAACTCGTTGGTGACCAGTTCCACGGCCTTGCTGTCGCCGTAACCGATGTTCTTGCCACCCAGGACTGGCGACGGGGTGCTGCAACCGCTGACCAGGGCAATGGTGAGGGCGGCGAGGGAAATGCGTGCAATCATGAAAATGTGCTCCTGCAGAAATGATTACTGAGACTGAACTTCAACGCGGAAGTCGGTGGCCTGTGGGACCGGGGCAATGGCCGGCAGCACGCTGGCCTGCTTGCCGTAGAGCGTCAGGGTCTTCCAGCTCTCCTCATCGGCCACCGGGAAACCGTCGTTGCCCAGCCAGGCGAAGCGATAGAACAGGGTCTTGTTGCTGCTGCTGGTGTTGTTCAGGGAAACCTTGACGGTCAAGAAGCCGTTCTCGCGCGCGACGCGCATCGGACCGGTTTCGATGTTCTTCAGGTTGCCCATTTTCACTACCTTGCTGGCAGCGCTGCCAGGCTCTGGTGGCGGTGGGGTCGCGCAACCGGCCAACAGGGCGGTGACGAGAACGGCGAGCAATTTGATACGCATGGCGCTTCCTTAAGGTTGTTTGAGGCTGGCGACAGCCTGGCCAGTGGCTTTGGGTTCCACCTGCAGGGCAGGACCACCGGCGAAGACCTGGTTGCCGACCACGCGCAAGGTGACCACCTGGAACGGCCGGTCGATCTTCACGCTGACCTGGCTGCCGCCCAAGCTCGACGGCAGGCTCAGCTGGTGTTCGCCCTGGCGCAGGCGTACACGGGCAACCTGGGTTTCGTCAGGCAGGGTGCGCCAGGTACGGGTGTCGGCGCCTTCGGTGATGGTCGAGGCGATACCGACCGCCAGGCCGGCCAATGGGTTGACGTCGTTCAGCTGCTTTTGCGCCACACCACGGGTGATGGCCCGCACGCTGGTACGCAGGATGATGCCTGGCATGTCATCGCGCAGGGCGCGGCGGGACATGGCAGTGGTGCTGTTGAGAGCGGTGAGCTTCAGCTCGCGGTCGTTCAGGTAGATCTCGCTGAAGTGCGCGGTAGAGGTGTCTTCCTTGATGACCGGGAATGACAGCGGGGTGATCACCAGGTTGCCGCTGATGGGCAGCGGCAGCGGGATGCGTACCGAGTCGCGGGCCGGGGCCAGGCCGCTCTGGATCACGATCAATACGTCGCTGTCGGTGGTTTTTGCCGCAGTTTTGTCCAGCTCGAGTAGGGCCTGCTCCAGCAGTGGGGTGTTCGGACGCAGCTCGGCGGCCTTACGGTAACCCGGTGCGGCCAGGCCTTTTTCACCCAGGGCTTCGTACACGTAGCCGGACAGGTAATGACTGAACGCACTCTGGTAGCTGTTTTTCAGCCCGACCACTTCTGGGGCATCAAGGGCGGCTACAGGGTAGCCCTGCAGGTCCTTGTACTCGGTCTTGACGCCTTCTTTCTCGGCCTCTTCCTCGCGCTTGAGGTATTCCTTGTCACGCAGCTCGGCAATCACCGCCTCACGTTCGTGCGTTTTCTTGATTTCGGTGCGCGCGCCATCGAAGTCGTTCTGGGCCAGCAGGTTCAGGGCCATCTGCGTGGTCAGCATGACTTTTTCGTAGTCATAGCCTTCGTAGCGGCGAACCTTGTCGTTGACCAGGTAGCTGCCGAACTGGCTCAGGTACTTGTCGGTGTCGAGCTTGACCGACTCTTCCCACTTGAACACCACGTCATCGGCGCTGCGCCAGGCGACTTGGCTGCCGGTCAGGTCACCCTTGGAGCGCAGCAATTCACCCTTCTCGAAGTAGTAGAGAAGGTCTTTGTCCTCACCCTTGTTGTTTTTCTCCAGCAGCGCCAGGGCCGCATCGACGTTGCCGCTGCTCAGGTGCTGGTTGGTTTCTTGAAGTTCGCTGTCATAGCTGCGAAAGGCCGAGCAACCTGCAAGTTGAACGGCGGCGACGAGGGTCGCGACGGTGAGGACACGGGATACCATCTGAATTCTTCTTCCCTGAATTGATGAGAGCCTGGGGGCGAGACGGCGGTCATCTCTTTGGCTTATATCGCCAAACACTCTTAAAAGAGAAGCCTAAATTCTTAACCGCTATAAGCGGCGCGGCATTATAGACGCATTTACTGGCTAATTAATGGCGTTTTGCTCAGCGAGCACGCTGTTATGCCAGCATTCCCATATCGGCCGACGAACGGTTGTTCTTTAACGGACTGACGGGTGACGTATTTGTCACAAAATTTTTCAAGGTTTCATCCGGCAAACCTTGAGCGAATTGCAGTGGAAGTGAACAATGCTTTACCTCGTATTTTCATTTGAGAGTCGCTCATGATTCCCCGTTCCCGCTTACTCGCCTGGGTGCTCTGGCCGGTGCTGGCGCTGAGCAGTGCCACGCTACTGGCCGACAGCGTCGATGGCGCCGCCAAGGCCCTGCACCTGCTCGACTACATCGGCGCCGATTACCCGGCCACCGTCGAGGCGGGCAAGGTCATCGACGAAGGGGAGTACCGCGAACAACTGGAATTCATCGATGTACTGCAGGGCCTGATCGTGGCGTTGCCGGCGCGGCCGGAGCGCCAGGCGCTGGAGCAAGGTGTGGTCACCTTGCGTCAGGCGGTCAGCCAGCGGCAGGACGGCCCTGGCGTTGCCCGTCAGGCACGGCAGCTCGGTGCGCAACTGGCGGTGGCGTATGAAGTCAGCCAGGCGCCGATCATCACCCCGGACCCGACGCGCGGTGCGCCGCTATATGCCCAGCATTGCTCGGTGTGCCATGGCGACAGCGGTGCCGGCGATGGTCCGGCCGGCCTTGGCCTGACCCCGCCACCGGCTAACCTGCGCAGTGCCGAGCGGCTTGACCGCTTGAGCCTGTTCGACCTGTACAACACCCTTGGCCTGGGGATCGAAGGCACCGACATGCCGTCGTTCGCCGACCAGCTCGATGAGCGTCAGCGCTGGGACCTGGCGACTTACATCGCCAGCTTCACTGCCGATCCGGCCAAGGCCAAGGGCGACAAAGCCTATAACTTGGCCGACCTGGCCCGTCAGACCCCCGCCGAAGTCGAAGCCAGCGAAGGGCCGCAGGCGCTGCTCATGTTCCGTGCCCAGCGAGCGCAACCGCCGCAGGTCCAGCGTGGCCCGGCGCAACTGCTGGACTACACCGCAACTACTCTGGACAAGAGCCTGGCGGCCTATCAGGCCGGTGATCATGAGCAAGCCTATGACCTGTCGGTAGCAGCTTATCTGGAAGGCTTCGAGCTGGTGGAAAGCTCGCTCGACAACGTTGATGCCACTGTACGCAAAGACACCGAAAAGTCGCTGATGGCCTACCGTCAGTCACTGCAGGACGGCTTACCCCTGGAGCAGGTGCAACAGCGCCTGGAGACGGCCAAGGCCAAGCTCAAGGACGCCGCTGGCCTGCTTGGCGGTGACGGCCTGAGCTGGTCGCTGAGCTATATCTCCGGCTTGCTGATCCTGCTGCGCGAAGGCCTTGAGGCCATTCTGGTGTTGGCGGCGATTCTGGCTTTCTTGCGCAAAACCGGCCAGCAGTCGGCGGTACGCAGTGTCAACGTCGGCTGGGGCCTGGCCTTGCTTGCCGGGCTGGGGACCTGGGCGTTGGCGGCTTATGTGATTGATGTCAGCGGTGCGCAGCGCGAGTTGCTTGAAGGCTGCACGGCGCTGTTCGCCAGTGTCATGGTGCTCTGGTTGGGCGTGTGGATGCATGATCGTCGTCACGCAGCAGCCTGGCAGGACTACATCAAGAGCAGCCTGGTCGGTGGTGGCGGGCGTTTCGGCTTTGCCGTGCTGGCGTTCTTTTCGGTGTACCGGGAGCTGTTCGAGGTCATCCTGTTCTATGAAACCCTCTGGCTGCAGTCCGGACCTGCCGGGCACAACGCGGTGCTGGCCGGTGGCGCTACGGCGCTGCTACTGCTGGTGGGGCTGGCCTGGGTGATTTTGCGTGGCTCGGCTAAATTGCCGCTGGCGCTGTTCTTCAGCATCAACGCGGCGTTGCTGTGTGCCTTGTCGGTGGTGTTCGCTGGCCACGGGGTCAAAGCCTTGCAGGAAGCTGGCGTGTTTGGCACCCGTCCAGTGGCATTCTTCGACTTCGACTGGCTGGGCATCCATGCCGACGCCTATTCGCTGGCCGCGCAGGCGCTGGCATTGCTGGCCATCGCGATCCTCTACGGGCGTAGCCGCCTGGCCGAGAAGCGCCGCCAGCCAGCAGGCTGATTTGAAGCAAAACGGGCGAGCAGGGATACTGTTCGCCCGTTTTTGTTGGAAACATCTGCCATGCGCGTGTGGATCGATGCCGACGCCTGCCCCAAGGCGGCCAAGGATCAACTGGTCAAATTTGCCCTCAAGCGTCAGCTGGAAGTGGTGCTGGTCGCTGGGCAGAGCCAGATCAAACCGGCCTTTGCCTGCGTCAAGCTCATCGTCGTACCCAGCGGGCCGGATGCTGCCGACGATTACCTGGTCGAGCATGCCGTGCCTGGCGAGTTGGTGATTTGCAGTGACGTGCCGCTGGCCGATCGCCTGGTCAAGAAGGGCGTTGCCTGTCTCGACCCGCGTGGCAAGGAGTTTGATGAAGACAACATGGGCGATCGCCTGGCGGTGCGCAACCTGTTCACCGACCTGCGTGAGCAGGGACAGGTCGGTGGCGGGCAGGCGCCTTATGGCGATCGTGAGAAGCAGGCCTTCGCCAACTCACTGGACCGTATCCTGACCCGCTTGGGTGGGAGCGGGCTTGCCCCGCGAAGAGGCCGTTAGCGGCAGCAGGTTGTCTTCGCGCCCGATCGCGGGGCAAGCCCGCTCCTACACGGGGTGTTCAGTCGTTTTCGTGGGTCAGTTCCAGCACCCGGTCGACCAGCTTGTAGATGCCGCCAGCGGCTTCACTGATGCTTTTTGCCAGCATGTAGGCCGGGGTGCTGACCAGTTTGCGCTGGGTGTCTTCGACGATGTCATGGACATCGCACTCTTCATGGGTGCCGCCCATCTTGACGATGGCGGCGCTGGTGCCAGCATCGTTGCCGATGGTGCAGACCACGCCGGGGCCGTAGATCTTGGCTGCCAGGGCCGGTGAGATGCAGATCAGGCCAACCGGCTTGCCGGCTTCGGCAAAGGCTTCAGCCAGCGCCAGGACGTCCGGGTTCACGCTGCAGCCCGCACCTTCCACGGCAAAGTTCGAGAGGTTTTTCGCCGCGCCAAAGCCGCCCGGCACGATCAGCGCATCGAAGTCCTTGGCGTCGGCTTCGCGCAGGTCCTTGACCTCGCCGCGGGCGATCCGCGCCGATTCCACCAGCACATTGCGGGTCTCGGGCATTTCTTCGCCAGTCAGGTGATCGATCACGTGCATTTGCGCGATGTTCGGCGCAAAGCACTGCACTTGCGCACCGCGTTGGTCGAGGCGCAGCAGGGTGATCACGCTTTCGTGAATTTCGGCGCCGTCATAGACGCCACAGCCGGAAAGAATCACAGCAACTTTTTTTGCGGTCATGCTCACTACTCCCGATTCGAGGCGCTAAATGTCCTCTAGTTTGGCAGATGTCGCCATAGGGTTTATGCCATTCCCGGCCTAATCTTGCAGGATAGGCTGGAGATGGAAGACCCATGGACCTGATCCTGTTGGCGGTACCGTTTTTCATTGTGCTGATCGTTGTCGAATTGCTCGCCGATCGGTTGCGGGGCGTGCGCACCTATCGCCTGGCTGATTCGATCAACAGCCTCAGCGCCGGCGTGCTGTCGACCACCACGGGCCTGCTGACCAAGGGCGTGGGCCTGGTGACCTATGCGCTGGCCTGGGAGCACCTGGCGCTGTTCGAGTTGCCGGGCGAGGCGTTGTGGGTGTGGGTGCTGGCGTTCGTCGTCTATGACTTTTGCTATTACTGGCTGCACCGCTTCGGCCACGAGCGCAACATCCTCTGGGCCGCGCATTCGGTGCATCACCAGAGCGAGGACTACAACCTGTCCACGGCCCTGCGCCAGACCAGCAGCGGATTTTTGCTGTCGTGGATCTTCTACCTGCCACTGGCTGTGCTGGGGGTGCCGCCGCTGGTGTTCATCACCGTTGCGGCGCTGAACCTGCTGTACCAGTTCTGGGTGCACACCCGGCACATCCCCAAACTGGGTTGGTTCGAATGGCTGTTCATCACCCCGTCCAATCATCGCGTCCACCATGCGCAGAACCCTCTGTACTTGGATCGCAACTACGGCGGAGTGTTCATTGTCTGGGACCGTCTGTTCGGCACCTTTCAGGAAGAGGATGACAACGAACCGGTGATTTTCGGCGTGACCACGCCACTGGCCAGCTGGAATCCGCTGTGGGCCAACCTGCAGTTCTATGCTCAGCTGTGGAGCGATGCGCGGCGGGCCGAGCGCTGGCGGGACAAGCTGCGGATCTGGTTCATGCCTACCGGCTGGCGCCCGGATGATGTGGAGCGGCGTTATCCGCAGGCCAAGCAGGACCTGAGCCGCTTCAAGAAATTCGAGGTGCCCCTGGCCTGGCCGCAGCAGCTCTATGTGGCGCTGCAGTTTGCGGTGTATGTGGGCTTGGGCAGTTACTTGATGGAGCGTGCCGAGCAGTTGTCGGTCGCCGCCCTGCTGCTGGGCTGCGGCTTGATGGCGTTTGGCTTGTTTGTGCTGGGGACGGCACTGGAGAATAGGCCCTGGGCGTTACGGCTGGAGGTGCTGCGCCTGGGGGCGAATGTCCCGGCCATGGTGCTGGCCGGGATCACCGGCTTATGGCCGGTCACTGCCCTGGCGTGGGTCCTGCTGCTTGGCTACAGCTTGCTCAGCCTTGTCGGCCTCTATGGCAGCCGCTTCCTTGCGCGCAACACGCGCAGCCTTGAAGCGCCGGCGCAGCCACAGGCAGCCGCCGAGCAGCAGCAGGCCGCCGAGCACCCATAGCTCGTACTTCTTCACGTTGCCGAGCAAGCCTTCGAGAATGGCGCCAAAGTGATAGGCGGCGGCGCCCAGGGCCAGGGCCCAGACGGCGGCGCCAATGCCGTTGAGCAGCAGGTAGCGGCGCGGCGGGTAGCCGGACAGGCCGATGGCGACCGGCATCACCGTGCGCAGGCCGTAGACGAAGCGGAAGCTCAAGACCCAGATATCCGGATGGCGGCGTATGTGCTCCAGCGCGCGGTCGCCCATCATCTGCCAGCGCGGTTTGCGCGCCAGCAGCTTGCGCCCATGGCGACGGCCCATGAAGTACCACAGCTGATCACCCGCGTAGCTGCCGAAGAAGGCCACCACGACCACCAGGTTGATATCCATATATCCGCGGAACGCAAGGAAGCCTGCGAGAACCAGGATGGTCTCACCTTCGAAAAACGTGCCGAGAAAAAGGGCAAAATAGCCGAAATCCTGCAGGAATTGTTGGAGCATTTTCTGGGTGCTGGCGAAATGAACGCGAAGCCTAACCCTTCGTGGCCTCTGGGGAAAGTGTCCAAATGTGTCTCGACGTGAACATTTCCTACAAGGACAATGGCTGCGTCCTCAAGTCGCAGGGTTGCCCTTGGCTGTCATACAGGCGTCATAATGGCCGCTTATAACTGTCGCGCTCGCCCGCCTGCGCGGGCTCAGGAGTCTGCCGTGAGCTTTACCCCCGCTAACCGTTTGTTTCCTGCCACCCGTCTGCGTCGCAACCGTCGTGATGAATTTACCCGTCGCCTGGTTCGCGAAAATGTTCTGACTGTCGATGACCTGATTCTCCCGGTATTTGTCCTCGATGGCGAAAACCGCCGCGAAGAAATCGCCTCGATGCCGGGCGTCGAGCGTTTGTCCATCGACCTGTTGCTGGAAGCTGCGCAAGAGTGGGTAAACCTCGGGATTCCGGCCCTGGCCCTGTTCCCGGTTACTCCGGTAGAGAAAAAGTCCCTGGACGGCGCCGAAGCCTGGAACCCCGATGGCATCGCCCAGCGTGCCACCCGCGCCCTGCGTGAGCGCTTCCCGGAACTGGGGGTGATCACCGACGTTGCTCTGGACCCGTTCACTACCCACGGTCAGGACGGCATTCTCGATGAAGAAGGCTATGTCCAGAACGATATTACCGTCGATGCCCTGGTGCGCCAGGCGCTGTCCCATGCCGAAGCCGGCGCTCAGGTGGTTGCGCCATCGGATATGATGGACGGCCGCATCCAGGCCATTCGCGAAGCCCTGGAATTGGCCGGTCACGTCAACGTGCGGATCATGGCCTACTCGGCCAAGTACGCCAGCGCCTATTATGGTCCGTTCCGCGACGCGGTCGGCTCGGCACTGAACCTGGGCAAGGCAAACAAGGCCTCCTACCAGATGGACCCGGCCAACAGTAACGAAGCCCTGCATGAAGTGGCCGCCGACCTGTCGGAAGGCGCCGATATGGTCATGGTCAAACCGGGCATGCCGTACCTGGATATCCTGTACCGGGTCAAAGAAGAATTCAAAGTGCCGACCTTCGTTTACCAGGTCAGCGGCGAGTACGCCATGCACATGGCGGCAATACAGAACGGCTGGCTCAGTGAAGGGGTTATCCTTGAGTCCCTCACCGCTTTCAAACGGGCGGGCGCCGATGGCATCCTCACCTATTTCGCTGTTCGCGCTGCTCAATTGATGAGAGGGCAGTAACGCCCTTCAGGAACGCTAGATGAATAACGAAGTACTTACCGACGTTGCAGTCAAAGATGCCCAGCCTGTGCCCGAGCAGATGGTCGAGACCCCGCCGGAGCCGCCTGCAGTAGCGGAGCCTGTGGTCGAGGCCCCTGCGCCGGCGCCGGTGGCCGCGCCTGCGATCGTCATTCCCGGTCTGGACGACAGCAGCCTGTACATTCATCGCGAATTGTCCCAGCTGCAGTTCAACATCCGCGTGCTGGAGCAGGCGCTGGATGAGTCCTATCCGCTGCTGGAGCGGCTGAAGTTCCTGCTGATCTTCTCCAGCAACCTGGATGAGTTCTTCGAAATTCGTGTAGCGGGCCTGAAGAAACAGATCACCTTCGCCCGTGAACAGGCTGGCGCCGACGGCTTGCAGCCGCACCAGGCGCTGGCCCGTATCAGCGAGGTGGTCCACAGCGAAGTGGATCGCCAATACGCGATCCTCAACGACGTGCTGCTGCCGGAGCTGGAAAAACACCAGATCCGCTTCATCCGCCGCCGGCACTGGAACACCAAGCTCAAGACCTGGGTGCGGCGCTTCTTCCGTGACGAGATCGCGCCGATCATTACCCCGATCGGTCTCGACCCGACCCACCCGTTCCCGTTGCTGGTGAACAAGAGCCTGAACTTCATCGTCGAGCTTGAAGGTGTCGATGCCTTTGGCCGCGATTCGGGCTTGGCGATCATCCCGGCGCCGCGTTTGCTGCCGAGGGTCATCAAGGTGCCGGAAGAAGTCGGCGGGGCAGGCGACAACTATGTGTTCCTGTCGTCGATGATTCATGCGCACGCCGATGACCTGTTCCAGGGCATGAAGGTCAAGGGCTGCTACCAGTTCCGCCTGACCCGCAACGCCGACCTGGCGCTGGACTCCGAAGATGTCGAAGACCTGGCCCGGGCTCTGCGCGGCGAGCTGTTCTCGCGCCGTTATGGCGATGCGGTGCGCCTGGAAGTGGCCGACACCTGTCCCAAGCACCTCTCCGATTACCTGCTCAAGCAGTTCAGCCTGAGCGAGAGCGAGTTGTACCAGGTCAATGGCCCGGTCAACCTGACCCGACTGTTCAGCATCACCAGCCTGGACAGCCACCCGGAGCTGCAATACACGCCGTTTACCCCGGCAATCCCCAAGCTGTTGCAGAACAGCGAGAATATTTTCAGCGTGGTCAGCAAGCAGGACATCCTGCTGATGCACCCCTTCGAGTCGTTCACCCCGGTGGTCGACCTGCTGCGCCAGGCTGCCAAGGATCCGCACGTCCTGGCCGTGCGCCAGACCCTGTACCGCAGCGGCGCCAACTCGGAGATCGTCGACGCGCTGGTCGACGCTGCGCGTAACGGCAAGGAGGTCACTGCGGTGATCGAATTGCGCGCGCGCTTCGACGAAGAGTCCAACCTGCAGATGGCCAGCCGCCTGCAAGCGGCGGGTGCGGTGGTGATCTACGGTGTGGTGGGCTTCAAGACCCACGCCAAGATGATGCTGATCCTGCGCCGCGAAGCCGGCGAGATTGTCCGCTACGCGCACCTGGGGACCGGTAACTACCACGCCGGCAACGCCCGCCTGTATACCGACTACAGTTTGCTGACCTCCGACGACGCCCTGTGCGAAGACGTCGGCAAGCTGTTCAGCCAGTTGATCGGCATGGGCAAGACCCTGCGCATGAAAAAACTGCTGCACGCGCCGTTCACCCTGAAAAAGGGCATGCTCGACATGATCGCGCGTGAAACCCAGTTCGCCCTCGACGGCAAACCGGCGCACATCATCGCCAAGTTCAACTCGCTGACCGATCCGAAGATCATTCGCGCGTTGTACAAGGCCAGCCAGTCCGGGGTGCGTATCGATCTTGTGGTGCGCGGCATGTGCTGCCTGCGCCCAGGCATTGCCGGGGTGTCGCACAACATTCAGGTGCGCTCGATCATCGGTCGCTTCCTCGAACACACGCGGGTGTTCTACTTCCTCAATGGCGGCGAAGAGCAGATGTTCCTCTCCAGCGCCGACTGGATGGAGCGCAACCTCGACAAGCGCGTCGAGACCTGCTTCCCGGTCGAGGGCAAGAAGTTGATCCTGCGGGTGAAAAAGGAGTTGGAGGGGTACCTGACCGACAACACCCACGCCTGGATTCTGCAACCGGATGGCCGCTACGTACGCAGCACGCCAACCGGCAACCAGAACCCGCGCAGCGCCCAGGCCACTCTGCTAGAGCGCCTGAGCAACCCAGTGCTTATCGTACGCTGAGGACGAAGCCGACCCGGGCCAGCCATTCTGCCTCCAGGCCGAAATCGGCCTGGGTCAGCTGGTTTTCTTCCAGCCAGCCGGCAGGGAACTCGACGTCCAGGGTGTCGCCCTTGGCGTGCAGGGTGACCTTGGGCATCTGCTGGGTGCCGCGGATGTGGTGGAACAGGATCGCAAAGCGCAGCAGCACGCACAGGCGAATCAGTTTGACGGCGTCATCGCCGAACTCGGCGAACTTGTCCTTGGGAATGTTGCGCCGGTGGCCGCGTACCAGTAGAGCCAGCATCAACTGGTCTTCACGGGAGAAGCCGGCAAGGTCGGAGTGCTCGATCAGGTAGGCGCCATGCTTGTGGTAATGGTAGTGGGCGATGTCCAGCCCCACTTCATGGACCTTGGCTGCCCAGCCCAGCAATTCGCGCCAGATCCCGTCTTCCAGGTCCCAGGCCTTGGCCACCTGGTCGAAGGCATGCAGGGCCTTGCGCTCGACCCGCGCCGCCTGCCCCTGGTCAACGTGATAGCGCTCCATCAGCGAGCTCAGGGTGCGTTCACGCACGTCTTCATGGTGATGGCGGCCTAACAGGTCGTACAGTACGCCTTCGCGCAGGGCGCCGTCGCAGTGGTCCATGCGCTGCAGCTCGAGGGCGTCGAAAATTGCTTCGAGAATCGCCAGGCCGGCCGGGAAGATCGCCCGGCGGTCGGGCTTGACCCCGTCAAAGTCGATCTTGTCGGTTTCCCCCAGCTTGAACAGCTTGCGCTTGAGCCAGGCCAGGCCTTCGGCATTGACCTCGCCATTGCCCATGCCACCGGACTTGAGGGCCAGGCCGATGGCACGGATGGTTCCCGAGGAGCCGATGGCCTCATCCCAGGTCAGGCGGTGCAGGGCGTTCTCGATACTCATCAGTTCCAGGCGCGCAGCGGTGTAGGCCTGGGCATAGCGCGCCGGGGTGATCTTGCCGTCGCGGAAATAACGCTGGGTGTAGCTGACGCAACCCATCTGCAGGCTCTCACGCAGCAGTGGCTCGAAACGCTGGCCAATAATGAATTCGGTACTGCCGCCGCCGATGTCGGCGACCAGGCGTTTGCCCGGGGTGTCGGCCAGCGTGTGGGAGACGCCAAGGTAGATCAGGCGGGCTTCTTCACGGCCAGAGATGACTTCTACCGGGTGGCCAAGGATTTCTTCGGCGCGGCGGATGAATTCGCCGCGGTTGCGCGCCTCGCGCAGGGCGTTGGTGCCGACGATGCGCACGGCGCCGTCGGGCATGCCGTTGATCAGTTGGGCAAAGCGCTTGAGGCAGTCCAGGCCGCGTTGCATGGATTCTTCGCTGAGCTGGCGCTCTTCGTTGATGCCGGCGGCCAGCTGAACCTTTTCACCCAGCCGCTCAAGGATGCGGATCTCGCTGTGGTGAGCCTTGGCGACCACCATGTGGAAACTGTTGGAGCCCAG
Organism: Pseudomonas rubra; assembly: GCF_028656935.1. Taxonomy (GTDB): domain Bacteria; phylum Pseudomonadota; class Gammaproteobacteria; order Pseudomonadales; family Pseudomonadaceae; genus Aquipseudomonas; species Aquipseudomonas rubra. The sequence continues at coordinate 270,522 of NZ_JAMDGZ010000002.1, read as the reverse complement.
GTCTATGGCAGCGATCAAGGACAGATTCTTGGCTGTGGTTTGCGGCATGGTCATGGGATCTCGGTCGATAACCCGGCAATCCTGCCACGATCCGGCGCTGACGCCAACGCGCAGCGTATCAAGGCTTGATATGGGGCAGGTTGTGCGGGAAATATGACTTTCCCGTGACAGCAGCGATATGCGCGGTCATGCACAACTATAGTTACACTCAATCGTTCCCGGCTTCCTGTAGGCGGCGGGTACAGCTATGATGGGCCACGTTTTTTTGCTTACGACCTTGGAGACTTCCATGAGCAGCGATCTTATCAAACACGTCACTGACGCTACCTTCGAAGCCGAAGTCCTGAAGGCTGAAGGCCCGGTGCTGGTCGACTACTGGGCTGAATGGTGCGGCCCTTGCAAAATGATCGCGCCAGTTCTGGACGACATCGCTACTACTTACCAGGGCAAACTGACCGTCGCCAAACTGAACATCGACGACAACCAGGAAACCCCGGCCAAGCACGGCGTGCGTGGCATTCCGACACTGATGCTGTTCAAGAACGGCAACGTCGAAGCCACCAAGGTCGGCGCACTGTCGAAATCTCAGCTGGCAGCCTTCCTGGACGCCAATATCTGAGTGAAAAAAGCCCCGCATTCGTCGGGGCTTTTCTTTATCTGGTGACTAGACGCCAGAAAAAGCAGGTGTTACATTCGGCCTCGCACTGTTTCTTCGGTGCCCTCTGCACGCCGTCGCCGACGCATCCCTAATTCGAATCAGTACGCGATCCTGTCGCCTTCTTTGCGGCGCGGCTTCATTAAGCCAGAAGCTTAATTTCCCCTTCTTACATGATTACGTCACTCCCCTTATGAACCTGACTGAACTCAAGCAAAAGCCGATTACCGATCTGCTCGAAATGGCCGAACAGATGGGCATAGAAAATATGGCCCGTTCGCGCAAGCAAGATGTGATTTTCTCCCTGTTGAAAAAGCATGCGAAAAGCGGCGAGGAAATCTCCGGTGACGGCGTGCTGGAGATTCTCCAGGACGGCTTCGGCTTCCTGCGCTCGGCCGATGCCTCGTACCTGGCCGGCCCGGACGACATCTACGTGTCGCCAAGCCAGATCCGCCGTTTCAACTTGCGTACTGGCGACACCATCGTCGGTAAGATCCGCCCGCCAAAAGAAGGCGAGCGTTACTTCGCCCTGCTGAAAGTCGACACCATCAACTTCGACCGGCCGGAAAACGCGAAGAACAAGATCCTGTTCGAGAACCTGACGCCGCTGTTCCCCAACGAGCGCCTGAAGATGGAAGCCGGCAACGGTTCCACCGAAGACCTCACCGGCCGGGTTATCGACCTCTGTGCCCCGATCGGCAAAGGCCAGCGTGGCCTGATCGTCGCTCCGCCAAAGGCGGGCAAGACCATCATGCTGCAGAACATCGCGGCCAACATCACCCGTAACAACCCCGAGTGCCACCTGATCGTCCTGCTGATCGACGAGCGCCCGGAAGAAGTGACCGAAATGCAGCGCACCGTGCGCGGCGAAGTGGTTGCCTCCACCTTCGACGAGCCGCCAACCCGCCACGTGCAGGTTGCCGAGATGGTCATCGAGAAGGCCAAGCGCCTGGTTGAACACAAGAAAGACGTGGTCATCCTGCTCGACTCCATCACCCGTCTGGCCCGTGCCTACAACACCGTGATCCCGAGCTCCGGCAAGGTCCTGACCGGTGGTGTCGATGCCCACGCCCTGGAGAAGCCGAAGCGTTTCTTCGGTGCTGCGCGTAACATCGAAGAAGGCGGTTCGCTGACCATCATCGCCACCGCGCTGGTCGAAACCGGCTCGAAGATGGACGAAGTGATCTACGAAGAGTTCAAGGGTACCGGCAACATGGAGCTGCCCCTGGACCGCAAGATCGCCGAGAAGCGCGTCTTTCCGGCCATCAACATCAACCGTTCGGGTACCCGTCGCGAAGAGCTGCTGACCGCCGACGACGAACTGCAGCGTATGTGGATCCTGCGCAAGCTGCTGCACCCGATGGACGAAGTTGCAGCCATCGAGTTCTTGATCGACAAGCTCAAGCAGACCAAGACCAACGATGAGTTCTTCCTGTCGATGAAACGCAAGTAATTCGACGCGGTATGCGAAAGCCGGGGCAACCCGGCTTTTTGCTGTCTGCACTTTGGCTATTCGGGCCGGGTTCAGCGTACACTTTGCACCCCGACCGATACGGCCAAGACGAGGCTTTTGCATGCAGTATCGCGATTTGCGCGATTTTATCCGCGGCCTGGAACAGCGCGGCGAACTCAAGCGCATCCAGGTTCCGATCTCTCCAGTCCTGGAAATGACCGAAGTCTGCGACCGCACGCTGCGCGCCAAAGGCCCGGCGTTGCTCTTCGAAAAGCCGACCGGCTTCGATATTCCGGTGCTCGGCAACCTGTTCGGCACGCCGGAGCGGGTGGCCATGGGCATGGGCGCCGAGTCCATCGAAGAGCTGCGTGAAATCGGCAAGCTGCTGGCTTTCCTCAAGGAGCCCGAGCCACCCAAGGGTCTCAAGGACGCCTGGTCGAAGCTGCCGATCTTCAAGAAGGTCATTGCCATGGCGCCGAAGGTGGTCAAGGATGCGCCGTGCCACGAAGTGGTCATCGAGGGTGATGATGTCGACCTCGGCCTGCTGCCAGTGCAGCACTGCTGGCCGGGCGACGTTGCGCCGCTGATTACCTGGGGCCTGACCGTTACCCGCGGGCCTAACAAGGACCGCCAGAATCTGGGCATCTATCGTCAGCAGGTGATCGGCCGCAACAAGGTCATCATGCGCTGGCTGAGCCACCGTGGCGGCGCCCTGGACTACCGTGAGTGGTGCGAGAAGCACCCGGGGCAGCCGTTCCCGGTGGCCGTGGCGCTGGGCGCGGACCCTGCGACCATCCTCGGCGCCGTGACGCCGGTGCCCGATACCCTCTCCGAGTACGCTTTCGCCGGCTTGCTGCGTGGCAACCGTACCGAGCTGGTCAAGTGCCGCGGCAATGACCTGCAGGTGCCGGCCACCGCCGAGATCATCCTCGAAGGCGTGATCCACCCAGGCGAGATGGCACCTGAGGGCCCCTATGGCGACCACACCGGTTACTACAACGAAGTCGACAGCTTCCCGGTGTTCACGGTCGAGCGCATTACCCACCGTACCAAGCCGATTTACCACAGCACCTACACCGGTCGTCCGCCAGATGAGCCGGCGATCCTTGGCGTTGCGTTGAACGAAGTGTTCGTGCCGATCCTGCAGAAGCAGTTCCCGGAGATCACCGACTTCTACCTGCCGCCTGAGGGCTGCTCGTACCGCATGGCGGTGGTGACCATGAAAAAGCAGTACCCAGGTCACGCCAAGCGCGTAATGCTGGGGGTTTGGTCGTTTTTGCGACAGTTCATGTACACCAAATTCGTTATTGTCACTGACGACGATATCAATGCGCGGGACTGGAACGATGTGATCTGGGCAATTACCACGCGCATGGACCCCAAGCGCGATACAGTGATGATCGACAATACCCCGATCGACTACCTGGACTTCGCCTCGCCGGTGTCCGGGCTGGGTTCGAAGATGGGCCTGGACGCAACGCACAAGTGGCCGGGTGAAACCACGCGCGAGTGGGGAAGGGTCATCGTCAAGGATGAAGCCGTCACCCGGCGGATCGATGAGCTATGGCATCAGTTGGGAATAGACTAAATGCAGGTAACCTTGCAGCCGTCCGGGGCCGTGTTGGCACTCAGGCCCGGAGAAAGGATTCTCGATGCGGCGCGGCGCCTGGGCTACGATTGCCCGCAGAGCTGCCGCAACGGTAACTGCCACGTCTGTGCCGCACTGCTGGTGGAAGGCCGGGTGCGCCAGGGTGGCGTGGAGCGTGATCACGGCGAGCTGTTCACTTGCATCGCCGAACCCCTGGAGGACTGTGTCTTGTTGTGGGATGGCGTGCTGGCCTTGGGCGAGCTGCCGGTAAGGAAGCTGGCTTGTCAGCTCAGTGAGTGTGTCGAAGTCGGCGGCGATGTCTGGCGTGTGCGCCTGCGCGCGCCGGCCGGCAAGCCGCCACGCTATCACGCCGGGCAGTACCTGATGATCGAACGCGACAGCGGTGACAAGGCGGCTTTCTCGCTGGCCTCGGCGCCTCATGGCGGCCGCGATCTGGAACTGCACGTATTGGCCCGTGAGAACAGCGCTGTGGAGCTGATTGCCCAGCTGCAGCGCACCGGCATGGCGCGGCTTGAAATGCCATTTGGTGACACACACCTGGCCGAACTGCCTGACGGCCCGCTGGTGCTGATCGCTGCCGGTACTGGCATGGCGCAGATGCACAGCCTGATTGAGCATTGCCGTGCCAGTGGCTTCAAGCACCCAGTGCACTTGTATTGGGGTGTGCGCTTGCCGGAAGACTTCTACCAGATCGAGCACTGGGATGAATGGGCGCGCCTGCCCAACCTGTTCCTGCACAAGGTGGTCAGCGACCTGTGTGGCTGGGAAGGGCGCTGTGGCATGCTGCACGAGGCGGTGTGCGAGGACATCAGCGAGCTGGCCGGTGTGCATGTGTATGCCAGCGGTTCGCCGAACATGATCTATGCCACCCTCGATGCCCTGGTCGAAGCCGGCATGGACGCGCATCAAATGCGCGCCGATGTATTCGCTTATGCCCCGCGTAATTGAATGACGGAATAAGGCACGCTGCAACAGCGTGCCGGTTTAAATAACTGTCGGCACGCCCGGTGGTTATAAGGCGGTAATTATTGCCGGCAACGAAAATAACTTTCACTACACTTGAAACAGTGCACCTGTTATCGCGCTGGCATGGCCATTATTGCCGTATCAGAGCGTCTGGGGGCTTGTATTCCGGCGCATATCTGCCGTACGGTAACTCTGTGCACAGTGCCTTGCCTTATAGTGCAATGCTTTGGTAATTCATGGGGAAGTGTGGCGGCAGCTATGTCGGCGATCGAAACCGTATCTTTGAATGTGGCCTATCCGCCGTTGCTCGATTTCGGCGAACAATTAACCCGCGAGCAACTTGTTCATTCCGTCCAGCACACCATGTCCCGGCATCAGGGCGGCCCAGTGTGGTTGTTTGCCTATGGCTCGTTGATCTGGCGTCCGGAGTGCAATGCCGTCGAACGGCGCCGGGCGCGGGTGCATGGCTATCATCGCGGCTTGTACTTGTGGTCCCACGAGCACCGAGGCACGCCGGAATGCCCGGGTCTGGTCTTCGGCCTGGATCGTGGCGGTTCATGCAGTGGTTTTGCCTACCGGCTGCCAGAGGACTGCCTGCAAGAGTCGCTGCTGGCCTTGTGGCAGCGGGAGATGCCTTACCCTGCTTACCGTCCGCACTGGCTCAATTGTCGCCTGGAAGATGGCAGCAAGGTTCAGGCCCTGGGTTTCGTCCTTGAGCGGCATTTGCCTTGTTATGCCGGCAACCTGCCCGACACCTTGCTTAGCCAGATTTTTGCCAATGCCAAGGGACGCTATGGCAGCACCCGTGACTATGTCGAGCAGACCCTGCATGCCTTGCGTAGCCATGCCATGCCCGATCGCAACCTGGAAGCACGCTTGCGTCGCTGTCATCGCGTGTAGGAGCGGGGCAAGCCCGCTCCCACAGATCTAGGCCATGGTCACTACCAACTTACCCACTGCCTTGCGCTGGCCAAGCAGCTCAATGGCAGTACCCGCCTCAGCGAGCCCGAAGGTCTGCGATACCAGCGGCTTGAGTTTGCCCTCGGCAAACCAGGCAAACAGTTGCTGGAAGTTCGCCGCATTGTCCGCCGGCTGACGCTGGGCAAACGCTCCCCAGAACACCCCGAGCACCGCCGCGCCCTTGAGCAGCGCCAGGTTGACCGGCAACTCGGGAATGCGCCCGCTGGCGAAACCCACCACCAGTAAACGGCCGTTCCAGGCGATGCCGCGTACCGCCTGGTCGAACAGGTCGCCACCGACCGGGTCGTAGATCACATCGGCGCCATTACCGCCGGTCAGGCGCTTGATCTCATCCTTGAGGCTGGCTTGGCTGTAGTTGATCAGCTCATCGGCGCCCGCCGCCTTGGCTACGGCAAGTTTTTCGGCGCTGCTGGCAGCGGCAATTACCCGTGCGCCCATGGCCTTGCCGATTTCCACCGCCGCCAGGCCAACCCCACCGGAAGCACCCAGCACCAGCAAGGTTTCCCCGGCCTTGAGCTGACCGCGCTGGTTGAGAGCGTGCATCGAGGTGCCGTAGGTCATGCCGAAGGCGGCAGCCGTGGTGAAGTCCATCTGCGCCGGAATCGGTAATACGTTATAGGCCGGCACTGCCACCTGCTCGGCAAAGCTACCCCAGCCAGTCAGGGCCATGACCCGGTCACCGACCTTCAGGTTTCCGGCCTTTTCACCCACGGCGCTGACCACACCAGCGGCTTCGCCACCGGGCGAGAACGGCAGCGGCGGCTGGAACTGGTACTTGCCCTCGATGATCAGGGTGTCGGGAAAGTTGACCCCGGCGGCCCGCACGTCGAGCAGGATCTCGTTCTTCTTCGGCACGGGGCTGGCGACGTCCTCCATCACCAGGTTTTGCGCCGGACCAAGGGCTTTGCACAACACAGCTTTCATCGGGACTATTCCTTTGCGCGTAGTGGCCGATAAGTGTAGGTGGGCGAAGTGTCGGGTCAACGAGCATGGCCCGCCCTGATAGGCCGGCATAAGCCCGGGCTTGGGTTTGACCGGCGCGCTGGGTATGCTGGCGCCAACTGTATGAGGAGCGAATTCGTGAAAGCGTGGATCTTGATGGTACTGGCGCTGATGCTGCCGATGGCGGCCATGGCCGAGGAAGCCAAGGAAGGGGAACCAAAAGTCTCCTACATCTCCCTGAGCCCGCCTTTTGTGGGTAACTATGCCCTCGATGGCAGCCCGAAACTGCGGGTGTTCAAGGCCGATGTGGCCCTGCGGGTCAACAGCGACGCCGCTGCCGCTGCCGTGCGTCATCACGAGCCGCTGATCCGCAACCAGCTGGTGGCGCTGTTCACCCAGCAGAACCTGGAAGCCATGAGCAACGTCGAGGCCAAGGAAAAGCTGCGTCAGGAAGCCCTCAAGCAGGTCCAGCAAGTGCTCGAAAGCGAAGAAGGCAAGCCGACCGTTGACGACCTGTTGTTCAACAACCTGATCGTCCAGTAATCAGGACGTCAGGCTGCGGCGAAAGCGTGCCAGGGCAATGGCGAAAAAGGCCAGGCCAATGGCGGCGAGCGCCGCCAGGTCTGGCCACACCACCTCCAGCCCGGCGTCGCGAAACAAAATTGCCGCACTGAGGCTGACGAAGTGGGTCGAGGGCGATCCCTGCATGACCCACTGCAGCCACTGCGGCATGCTGTCCAGCGGTGTGCTGCCGCCCGAGAGCAATAGCATCGGGATGATTACCGGGATTGCCAGCAGGCCAAATTGCGGAGTCGAGCGCGCCAGCGTGGCGAGGAAGATCCCCAGCGCGGTACTGGCGAACAGGTACAGCGCTGTCACCGCCAGAAACAATCCCAGCGATCCCGCCAGTGGCACTCCCAGTGCCCCTTTGACAATCACTTCCAACGACACCCAAGTGCACAGCACCACCACCAGGGCATTGCTGCCGATCTTCGCCAGCATGATCTCCAGGGCGGTGAGCGGCAGCACCAAGAGGTGGTCGAGAGTCCCGTGTTCACGCTCGCGCAGCAGCGCCGTGCCAGTCAACACGATGGCCAGGATGGTGATGTTGTTGACGATCTGGATCACCGCCAGGAACCAGCCGCCCTCAAGGTTGGGGTTGAACAGTGCGCGGGCGCTGAGCAGGACCGGGCCGCTGCTGGTCGAGCCCTGGTTGGCGTAATCACGCAATTCGCGCTCGACGATCCGGCCAATGTAACCGGCGCCCATGAACGCCTGGCTCATGGCGGTGGCGTCGACGTTGACTTGCAACTCTGGCGAGCGCCCGGCCAGCAGGTCGGTCTGGAAGTTCACCGGCACATTGATCACGAAGGTGTAGCGGCCGCTGTCCATGGCCTGGTCGAGCTGGTTGTAGGCCAGCGGTACAGCGCGCTGGAACTCCGGCGGCTGCAAGGCTTCGGCAAGTTTGCGCGAAACCAGGCTGTGGTCTTCGTCGACCACTGCGACGCTGGCGTTGTGTACGCCGATCACGGAGCCGGCGGCCGGCATGTAGATCGCCACGCTGAAGGCATACAGCAGGAACAACAGCAGTACACTGTCGTGGCGCAGGCTGGTCAACTCCTTGAGTCCCAAACGCAGGGTATGTGCCAGGCGATGCATCAGACCTCCTGCTTTTTCAGCATGGCCAGGCTCAGGCCGGTGAAGCCGACAAAGAAGCCCAGCAGCGCCAGGCACTGTGGCCACAGCTCGCGCAGGTCTAGGGCCTTGGTAAAGGTGCCGACGGCGATGTCGAGAAAGTAACCGGCCGGGAACAACTGGCCCATCAATGCCGCGGCGCCATCGAGCGAGGAGCGCGGCACGATCAGCCCGGAGAACTGGATGGTCGGCAGGCTGGTGATGATCATGGTGCCGAGGATCGCGGCGATCTGGGTGCGGGTAAAGGCCGAGATCAACAGGCCCAGGCTGGTGGTCGCCAACAGGTACAACAGGCCGCCGCAGGCCAGGGCCAGGGCGCTGCCCTTGAACGGTACGCCAAACAGCCAGCGGTTCATCGCCACCAGCAGCGCCAGGTTGATCAGGCTCACCGCCAGGTAGGGCGCCTGCTTGCCGAGCAGGAATTCCAGGCGGGTCAGCGGCGTGGCATAGAAGTTGGTGATCGAGCCCAGTTCCTTCTCGCGCACGATGCCCAGTGCGGTGAGCATGGCCGGGATGAACGCCAGGATCAGCGCCATCACTCCGGGGCCAATGGCGTTCACGCTGACCACGTCCTGGTTGTAGCGAAAGCGGGTCTCCAGGCGGACCGGGTTTTGCCCGGGCTGGGCCTTGCTGCTCAACGCTGCCAGTTGCTCAAGGTTGGCCTGGTGCACGGCCTCGACATAGTTGCGGCTGGTCTCGGCACGGAATGGCATACCGCCGTCGAGCCAGGCGGCCACTACCGGTTGGCGCCCGGCGTGCAGGTCGCGGCCAAAGCCGGGTGGAATCTCCAGGGCCAGTTTGATTTCCGAGCGCTGCAGGCGTTTGTGCAGCTGCGCGGTGTCGCGGATCGGCGCCTGTTCGGCAAAGTACCGCGAGCCACGGAACGCCTCCAGGTAAGCCCGGCTTTGCGGGCTCTGGTCCTGGTCGTAGACAGCGAAGGCAAGGTTTTCCACATCCAGGGAAATGCCGTAGCCGAAGATCACCATCATGAACATCGCGCCGAGCAGGGCAAAAGCCAGGCGCACCTTGTCGCGCAGCAGTTCCTTGCCTTCGCGGGTGGCGACGGCGAACAGGCGCTTCACGCTGAAGCCTTGGCGCAAGTGCAGGGGCGCAGCACCGGCCGGGGTCTGCAACTCGGTGCTTGCCACGCAAGCTTCGCTGGCGCCCTGGGCCTGTTCCAGGCAGGTGACGAAGGCGTCTTCCAGGGTGGCGCCGCCGAACTGCTGCTGCAGCGCCGCCGGGGTGTCGCAGGCCAGGACCTTGCCAGCATGCATCAGCGAGATTCGATCGCAGCGCAGGGCTTCGTTCATGAAGTGGGTGGAGAGAAAGATCGTTACCCCCTGGTCTCGCGACAACTCGATCAGCAAGCGCCAGAAGTCATCGCGCGCGGCAGGGTCGACGCCTGAGGTCGGTTCGTCGAGGATCAGCACTTCCGGGCGATGCAATACCGCTACCGCCAGTGACAGGCGCTGACGCAAGCCCAGGGGCAGGGCGCCGGATTGCTGGTCGGCGATGGCGCCAAGATCGAAGCGCTCGATCAACTCGGCAATCCGCGGGCCGCTTTCGGACTTGGGCAGGTCGAACAGCCGCGCATGCAGGTCCAGGTTCTGCCGCACGCTCAGTTCGCCATACAGCGAGAAGCTCTGGGACATGAAGCCGACACGCTTGCGCGTGGCCAGGTCCTTGGCGTTCACCGGGCGGCCGAGCAGGGTGGCGCTGCCTTCGCTGGCCGGCATCAGGCCGGTGAGCACCTTCATGGTAGTGGTCTTGCCACAGCCGTTGGAGCCGAGAAAGCCGAAGATCTCGCCCCGACCGATGGCAAAGCTGACCTTGTTCACGGCGGTGAAGTCGCCGAAGCGCAAGGTCAGTTCGTGCGCTTCGATGGCGATCTCGGCATTGGCGCTATCACGCGGCGGGATCACCAAGGGCTGCTGGCTGTGCTGGCTATCGCCTTGAAAGTGGGTGAAGGCGTCATCGAGCTTGCGGCTGGCAGTGACGGCAGCAAGCTCTTGGCTCAAGCCCGAGGCGATCAGCCGGCCACGGTCGAGCATCAGGCAGTGTTCGAACTGTTCGGCTTCTTCCATGTAGGCCGTGGCGACCAGCAGGGTCAGTTGCGGGCGCTCCTGGCGCACTTGCTCGACCAGCTCCCAGAAGCGCCGGCGCGATAGCGGGTCGACACCGGTGGTGGGTTCATCGAGGATCAACAGGTCCGGCTCGTGGATCAATGCGCAGCAAAGCCCGAGCTTCTGCTTCATGCCACCCGACAATTTGCCCGCCGGGCGCTCGGCAAAGCGCAGCAGGTCGGTGGCCAGTAGCAGGTTATGCATGCGCTGTTCGCACTCCTTGGCGCCAAGGCCGAACAGGGTGGCGAAGAAGCGGATGTTCTCGCTGATCGACAGCTCAGGGTAGAGGTTATTGCCCAGCCCTTGGGGCATGAAGGCGATGCGCGGATACAGGCTGTTGCGATGACGGCGCTGGCGGATCGAGCCGCCGAGCACTTGCAGTTCACCGCTTTGCAGCTTTTTCACTCCGGCGATCAGACCGAGCAGGCTCGATTTGCCGGCGCCGTCAGGGCCGATCAGGCCGCAGCGCGTGCCTGCCGGCAGGCTGAAGGCGATGTCCTGCAAGGCGCTCAACCCGCCGTAGCGGTGGCTGATGCCCTCGGCGTGCAGCGCCGGCGCGCTCATTGCAGGTTGGCCGGCCAGTCCACATCAGCGGTGCGCACATAGCCTGCGCCCGGCATGCCGGGTTTGGCCTGGGGCACGGCGCTCGGTTCGTTCAGGCGCAGCTTGACCCGGAACACCAGTTTCTGGCGCTCGTCGCGGGTTTCCACTTGTTTGGGGGTGAATTGCGCCTTGGCCGCGACAAAGGCGATCTTCGCCGCCAAGGCCCGGTCGGGCAAGGCATCAAGGACGATGCGCGCCTGATCGCCGACGGTCAGGCGGCCGGTGGTGGATGCGGGCAGGTACAGGTTCATGTACTGATCGCTAGGGTCGATCAGCATCAGTACGCGGCCGCCGGCACCGAGCACTTCACCAGGCTCGGCCAGGCGTAGCTGGATCACCCCGTTGATCGGTGCACGCAGGCTGCTGTCGTCGATTTCGCTGGTCAGTTGCGCGACCTGAGCCTCGGCGGCGCCGATGGCGGCCTTGATTGCGGCCAGTTGCGCGCGGGCGGCGAGCACGGCGGAGTTGCTGGTGTCATAACGGGCTTGCTGTTGGTCAAGCAACTGCTGGCTGGCGTACTTGCGCTGGAAAATCTCGCGAACGCGCTTGAGCTCCTGGCTGGCCAGCAGTTGCTCGCTCTGGCGCAGTTGCACCGTGGCCTGGGCGGCTGAGTAGTTTTCCCGGGCGCGCAGCACTTCGGCTTCGGCCTGGCTGCGTTGGGCCTCGAGGGTGCGGGTGTCGATGCGGGCGAGCAACTGCCCCTGCTTGACCGTATCGCCTTCATCGACCAGCACTTGGGCCAGGCGTCCGGGGATCTTGCTGGCGATCTGCACTTCGGTGGCTTCAAGCCGGCCGTTGCCCATGCTCAGACCTTCGGGCAGGCGGTCATGCAGGGATTTCCAGTAGCCCAGGCCACCTGCGGCCAGGAGCAGGGCGATCAAGGCGCCGGCGAAGAGTTTGGGCGTGTGTTGGCTCATCGACATGGGGGAGGCAATCCTTGCGGCATTAACGTCAAATTGTGACGCCGCACCGGTCCTGGTGCGTTGATGTTCGTCAAATGAGCGGCAATCCTACCCTGTTTAGCGCAGCGCGAGTACCGCCGCCCACTGTTCGGCGGTTACCGGCATCACCGAAAGCCGGCTGCCCTTGTGTACCAGTGCCAGTTCGGCCAGAGCGGTTTGCTGCTTGAGGTAGCCCAGTTGCAAAACCTTGCCGAAGGTTTCGACATGGGCGACGTCCACGGCACTCCATGGGTTTTTTTCTGCGTTGGCCTTGGCGTCGAAGTAATGGCTTTGCGGGTCCAGTGCTGTGGGGTCGGGGTAGGCTGCGGCGCTGATGCGGGCGATGCCGGCAATGCCTGGCTCCGGGCAGCTGGAGTGGTAGAAGAAGAACTGGTCACCCACGGCCATGGCGCGCAAGAAGTTGCGCGCCTGGTAGTTGCGCACGCCATCCCAGCGGGCTTCGCCCAGGCGGGCCAGGTCCTTGATCGAGAGTTCGTCGGGCTCGGATTTCATCAGCCAATAGGCCATGGGTGCTGCTCCAGACAATGTTGGAAATAACCTGTTTCAGGAAACCGACGGTCGGTTGGCGTCAACGTTTGCGTGTCGCCTCAGGTTGTCGGAGAATGCGCGCATTTTAAGCTTGACGCTGCTGCAACAACAAAAACGTTGCTGACAACGTGATCAGTTTGCCTGAGGGGGGCAATCGATGAATCGCAAACCGGATTTACTCTGGATTCTGGTATTTCTGTTCGGTTTGGGTGTTGTCACTACCGGTTATGCGCAAAGCCTTTGGGAACGCAAGCTAGACGCCCCTTACGAAATGCCGGTCAATCCGCAACAGCGTTGATTGCCTTGCTGGCGCTCCTTATGCGGGTGCCAGGTACCAGCCACGGTCCGAGACCGTCCCCTGCAGCGGCACATCCCAACTGGCTTGCGCCAGTCGCTCGACCTTTTGGCATTCATGGGCCAGGCCCAGTAGCAACGGTTTTTTCCAGGCCTTGCGACGGGCCTGATAGGCCAGGCTGCGGTCATAGAAACCACCGCCCATGCCCAGCCGGCCACCCACTTCATCAAAACCCACCAGCGGCAGCAGGATCAGGTCCAGCGCCCAGATCGGTCGTTGCCGGGCGAGATTGATATGCGGCTCGGGGATGCGAAAGCGGTTGGGCCGCAGCTTCTCGCCGGCTTCGATGCGCTGGAACACCATCTTGGTTTTCGGCCAGGCGTGCAGCACCGGCAGGTAGGTACGCTTGCCACGGCGCTGGGCTTCACGCATCAGCAGGCGCGGGTCGATTTCGCAATCATTGGGCAGGTACAGGGCGATGTGCTTTGCCCGGCGAAACAGCGGGTGCTGCGCCAGTTGTCGGTACAGGCCACGGGCTGCCTGGCATTGCTCGGCCGGCGTCAGGGCGCGGCGGGCATCGCGAAGCAGGCGGCGAAGTTGGGGGCGGGTAAGCGGCGCGGTGTCGGTCATGGCACGGGCGGTCCCAAAGAGGGCTGCCACCCGTGGGGTGGCAGCTCGATTGCCTGCGTAGAAGGGCAGGCAAAGAATTCAGGCTCCCCGACGAACCGCTGTCGGTGTAGCCCTTGAACCCGAAAGTTCAAGGTGGAGATTGCAGGAGGCGTTAAGGCTTTCCGTCAAGCGGACATGCACACCGGCCCCACGTGCAACCCCCGTGGTTGTGCGTATCGGCTCAGGGACATGACCGACTGGCAAGCACTCCAGGGAGTGGCGCCAGTATACCGATACTCAACCCTTATTTGAATCTTGATCGTCGGCCAAGGCCTGATCGACGCGTTCGAGCAGGTCGCGGACCTGTTCGCGGGTGGCGCCAGCGGCCGGTACATCTGGGCGCTCCTGGTTGTGCAGCAGGTCGTGGGTAATGTTCAGCGCGGCCATCACGGCAATCCGGTCGGCGCCGATGACTTTGCCGCTGCTGCGAATCTCACGCATCTTGCCATCCAGGTAGCGCGCGGCGCTGACCAGGTTGCTGCGCTCTTCCGGCGGACAGATGATCGAATACTCTTTGTCGAGGATTTGAACAGTGACGCTATTGCTTGAGCTCATGAGTCTTGCTCCAGGGCCTTGAGTCGCAAAATCATCGATTCGACCTTACGCCGGGCGATTTCATTTTTTTCGATGAGGTGGGCGCGCTCTTCACGCCAGGATTTTTCCTGAGCTAATAAGAGTGCGTTTTGCCGTTTTAGTTGCTCGACCCGCTCAATCAGCAGTTCGAATCGGCCCATCAGCGCTTGCAGATCGTTCTCTTGCATTGGTTGCCACTCGATTCGGTCTTGCAGGTGGTTGCCCGGTTTATGCCCTGGCCAGCCCCGAGTTGGCCGCGTCGATGGTCTTGGCGCGCCTGCCGGTGCTAGGATACAAGGTCTTCATTCTAGTCATTGCGCCGTCTGGCGCCTAGTTGCCCATGCCCAATACCAATTCGCCGTACACCGCTTTCGCCACCTTGCTCAGCAGCAACGGGCATCCTGTTTCCCCTGCCGAACTGCACGGGCTGTTGCTCGGGCGCAGCTGTGCCGGTGCCGGCTTCGATGCCGAGGCCTGGTTGGCAGACGCCGCCGCCCTGCTGGAAAACGAGCCGGCAGACAACGTTCGTAACGCTTTGATCGGCTTGCAAGAGATGGTCAAGGGTGAGTTGTCCGGTGAAGACATCACCATCGTTCTGCTGCTGCCAGGCGATGATGCACCGCTGGCCGAGCGAGCCGCTGCCCTTGGCCAGTGGTGCCAGGGTTTTCTCTCCGGTTTCGGCCAGAACGCCGGTGGCCTGGAACTGAGCGCCGATGCCAAGGACGTGCTGAACGACCTGGTTGCCATTTCCCAGATCCAGGAGGCTCTGGAAGAGTCCGAAGACGGCGAAAACGACTATATGGAAGTCATGGAATACCTGCGCGTTGCGCCGCTGCTGCTCTTTACCGAGCTGGCCAAGCCGGTCGAACCTGCGGCCAAACCTTCGCTGCACTGATCAACCAGGATTGCCACTGCCCATGAGCCATATCCCCAAGTCGGAATACGCCCGTCGACGCAAGGCGCTGATGGCGCAGATGGAACCCAACAGCATTGCCATCCTGCCCGCCGCCGCAGTTGCCATCCGCAACCGCGACGTCGAGCACGTGTACCGCCAGGACAGCGACTTCCAGTACCTCAGCGGCTTTCCCGAGCCCGAGGCGGTGATCGCCCTGATTCCTGGCCGCGAGCACGGCGAGTACGTGCTGTTCTGCCGCGAGCGTAACCCCGAACGTGAGCTCTGGGACGGCCTGCGCGCAGGTCAAGAAGGCGCGATTGGCGACTTTGGCGCAGATGATGCCTTTCCCATCACTGATATCGACGACATCCTCCCCGGCCTGATCGAGGGCCGCGACCGGGTGTATTCGGCCATGGGCAGCAACGCCGAGTTCGACCGTCACTTGATGGAGTGGATCAATGTGATCCGCTCCAAGGCGCGCCTCGGCGCCCAGCCGCCGAACGAATTCGTTGCCCTGGATCATCTGCTGCACGACATGCGCCTGTATAAATCGGCGGCGGAAGTGAAAGTGATGCGCGAGGCCGCGGCGATTTCCGCCCGTGCCCATGTGCGAGCGATGCAGGCCTGCCGCGCCGGTTTGCGCGAGTACAGCCTGGAAGCCGAGCTGGATTACGAGTTTCGCAAGGGCGGGGCGAAGATGCCGGCCTACGGCTCGATCGTCGCCGCCGGACGCAACAGTTGCATCCTGCATTACCAGGAGAACGACGCGCTGCTCAAGGACGGTGACCTGGTGTTGATCGATGCCGGTTGCGAGATCGACTGCTACGCCAGCGACATCACCCGTACCTTTCCGGTTAGCGGGCGTTTTTCGCCAGAACAGAAGGCCATTTATGAGCTGGTGCTCAAGGCGCAGGAAGCGGCCTTTGCCGTCATTGCCCCGGGCAAGCACTGGAACCATGCCCACGAGGCCACGGTGCAAGTGATCACCGAAGGCCTGGTGGCACTGGGCTTGCTCAAGGGCCAGGTGCAGGAGCTGATTGAAAGCGAAGCCTACCGGGCCTTCTACATGCACCGCGCCGGGCACTGGCTGGGCATGGATGTGCACGATGTCGGCGAGTACAAGGTCGGCGGCCAGTGGCGGGTGCTCGAACCGGGCATGGCCCTGACCGTGGAACCTGGCATCTATGTTGGTGCCGATAACCAGAGTGTCGCGAAAAAATGGCGCGGCATCGGTGTGCGAATCGAGGATGACGTAGTGGTAACTAAGCAGGGCTGTGAAATCCTGACCTCCGGCGTACCCAAGACGGTCGCTGAAATCGAAGCCTTGATGGCTGCCGCGCGCAGTGACGCGGCATGAATCGGGTCAACCTCGCAATCATCGGTGGTGGCCTGGTCGGAGCCAGCCTGGCCCTGGCCCTGCAGGCCGGCGCAAAGGCGCGCGGCTGGAAGATCCTGCTGATCGAGCCCTTTGCTCCCAGCGACAGTTTCCAGCCGAGTTATGACGCCCGCTCTTCGGCGTTGTCCTACGGCACCCGGCAAATCTACGAGCGCCTCGGCCTGTGGCAACAGATCAGCCGCCGCGCCGAGCCGATCCGTCAGATCCAGGTTTCCGACCGTGGTCGCTTTGGCGCCACGCGCCTGGATGCACTGGAAGAAGGCGTGCCGGCGCTTGGCTATGTGGTCGAGAACGCCTGGCTCGGTCAGTGCCTGTGGCAGGGCCTGGACGCCGAGGTGGTGAGCTGGCGTTGCCCGGCGGAAGTCACCGCCATGCAGGCGCTGGAAGACGGCTATCGGTTGTCGCTCAACGACGACACCACGCTTGAGTGCGACCTTGCAGTGCTGGCCGATGGCGGCCGTTCCGGCCTGCGCGAACAACTGGGCATTCATGTCAGTCAGCGGCCGTACAACCAGAGCGCCCTGATCGCCAACATCACCCCGAGCGAGGCCCATTGCGGTCAGGCCTTCGAGCGCTTCACCGATGAAGGGCCAATGGCCTTGCTGCCGTTGCCGGAGAATCGTTGCGCGCTGGTCTGGACCCGCGCCGGGATGGACGCCAAGCGCCTGGCCGAGCTGGACGAGCGCAGCTTCCTAAGCGAGTTGCAGGACACATTTGGCTACCGTCTGGGCGCCCTGCGCCAGGTCGGCGCCCGGCACCTGTATCCGCTGACGCTGATCGAGGCCCAGGAGCAGGTACGTCCGCATCTGGTCGTGCTCGGTAACGCCGCACACAGCTTGCACCCGATTGCCGGGCAAGGCTTCAACCTGTCGCTGCGCGATGTGCAATCACTGGCCGACGGTCTGTTGGCCAACCCCGGTTTGCCGGGGGACTTCGCCACCCTGCAGGCCTACCGCGAGCGCCAGCGCCTGGATCAGGACCTGACCGTGGGCTTCTCTGATCGGGTTACCCGCTTGTTCGGCAGTGCCCAGCCGTTGGTCGCCACCGGCCGCAACCTGGGCCTGCTCGGCCTTGACCTGCTGCCCCCGGCCAAGCGCTGGTTCGCCCGCCAGGCCATGGGCCTGGGAACTCGCCCGGACCCACGGAGCTGAGTATGAGCGACCCGCGCAAACTGGCCCGGCGCGCGCGTAGGCTGCGCTGGCTGCTGAACATTTACCCGCCGTACCTGGGTGCGGGCATTCGCGTGCTCAGCATCAGCCCCGACCTGCGCCACATCCGTGTGCGCATGGGCCTGGGCTGGTTCAACCGCAACTATGTCGGTACCCAGTTCGGCGGCAGCCTGTACTCGATGGTCGACCCGTTCTACATGCTGATGCTGATGGAACTGCTCGGGCGTGAGTACATTGTCTGGGACAAAGCTGCCGCTATCGACTTCGTGTCGCCGGGCAAGGGGCCGGTGTTTGCCGACCTGCGCATTGACGATGCGCTGCTCGACGATATCCGCCAGCACACCGCCGGCGGCAAAAAGTACCTGCCACGACTTCAGGTCGATGTCCGTGACGCCGCCGGTGAGCTGGTGGCGCGGGTCGACAAAACCCTTTACGTGCGGCTCAAGCCGCAAGCGAGACAGGCTTAAGGCATGGAAATGCGCGCAGATCTGTTGATTGTCGGTGCCGGTATGGTCGGCAGCGCCCTGGCCCTGGCGTTGCAGCACAGCGGCCTGGAAATTCTCTTGCTCGACGGCAGCCCGCTGTCGATCAAACCGTTCGATCAGCAATCGGCGTTCGAGCCGCGGGTCAGCGCCTTGTCGGCGGCCAGCCAGCGCATTCTCGAACGTCTGGGCGCCTGGCAGGGGATCAGCGAGCGGCGCCTGAGCCCGTACTCGGACATGCGTGTGTGGGATGGCAGCGGCACCGGCCAGATCCACTTCTCAGCGGCCAGTGTGCATGCCGAAGTGCTTGGCCATATTGTCGAAAACCGGGTGGTGCAGGACGGCCTGCTGGAGCGCCTGCACGACAGTGAAGTCGGCCTGCTGGCCAATGCCCGTCTGGAGCAGATGCGCCGCTCTGGCGACGACTGGCTGCTGACCCTGGCCGACGGTCGCACCCTGCGTGCACCGCTGGTGATTGCCGCTGATGGCGCCAACTCGGCGGTGCGCCGCCTGACTGGCTGTGAGACCCGTGAGTGGGATTACCTGCACCACGCCATCGTCACCAGCGTACGTTGTGCCCAGCCGCATCAGACAACGGCCTGGCAGCGTTTTACCGACGAAGGGCCGCTGGCGTTCCTGCCACTGCTGCGCGACGGACAGCAGGACTGGTGCTCGATCGTCTGGTCGACCACGCCGGAGCAGGCTGAGCACTTGATGGCCTTGGGCGACGAAGCGTTCTGCGCTGAGCTCGAACGCGCCTTCGAAGGGCGCCTGGGTGGCGTGTTGCAGGCTGATCCGCGGGTCTGCGTGCCTCTGCGCCAGCGTCACGCCAAACGCTACGTGGCCGAAGGCCTGGCGCTGATAGGCGATGCCGCGCACACCATTCACCCGTTGGCCGGGCAGGGTGTGAACCTCGGCTTTCTTGATGCCGCGGTGCTGGCCGAAGAGCTGCAACATGCCTACGAGCGAGGCGAACGCCTGGCCGATGTTCGCGTGTTGAGCCGTTTCGAACGCCGGCGCATGCCGCACAACCTGGCCCTGATGGCGGCAATGGAAGGCTTCGAGCGCCTGTTCCAGGCCGACCCGTTGCCCTTGCGCTGGCTGCGCAACAGTGGCTTGAAGTGGGTCGAGCAACTGCCCGAAGCCAAGGCGTTGTTCGTGCGCCAGGCCCTGGGTTTGAGCGGTGACCTGCCGGAACTGGCGCGGGCCTGAGGGCCCCGCAACATCTGGTAACTCCTCCCTTGTCAGTTCGGTTGAGAAGCCAAATAGGATTAACTACCATTTGCGCCTCTCATGACTTCCGAGGACCGCACCATGTTGCCACGCAAGCACGTACTGGCCGCCCTGGCTCTGACTCTGTTCGGCACTGCCGCCCAGGCGGCGGACGAGGTGGTGGTGTATTCCTCGCGGATCGACGAGCTGATCAAGCCGGTGTTCGACGCCTACACCAAAGAGACCGGGGTGAAGATCAAGTTCATCACCGACAAGGAAGCGCCGCTGATGCAGCGGATCAAGGCCGAGGGCGAGAACGCCACCGCCGACCTGCTGCTCACCGTCGATGCCGGTAACCTCTGGCAGGCCGAGCAGATGGGTATCCTGCAGCCGATCAAGTCGGACATCATCGATAAAAATATCCCGGCCCAATACCGCGCCTCGTCCCACGACTGGACCGGCCTGAGCCTGCGCGCGCGGACCATCGCCTACTCCACCGAGCGGGTCAAACCCGAAGAGCTGAGCACCTACGAAGCCCTGGCCGACAAGAACTGGGAAGGTCGCCTGTGCCTGCGTACTGCGAAGAAGGTCTACAACCAGTCGCTGACCGCCACCTTGATCGAAACCCATGGCGAGAAGAAAACCGAAGAGATCATTAAGGGCTGGGTCAACAACCTGTCCACCGACGTGTTCTCCGATGACACGGCGTTGCTGCAGGCGATCAATGCCGGCCAATGCGATGTCGGTATCGTCAACACCTACTACTACGGTCGCCTGCACAAGGAAAACCCCAAGCTGGCGGTCAAACTGTTCTGGCCCAACCAGGCTGACCGTGGCGTGCACGTCAACCTTTCGGGTATTGGCCTGACCAAGCATGCGCCGCATCCTGAGGCGGCGAAGAAGCTGGTTGAATGGATGACCGGCGCCGAGGCGCAGAAGATCTTCGCTGGTGTAAACCAGGAGTTCCCGGCTAACCCGACTGTTGCGCCATCGGAAGAAGTGGCCGCCTGGGGCACCTTCAAGGCCGACAGCATTCCTGTGGAAGTGGCCGGCAAACGCCAGGCCGAAGCCATCCGCCTGATGGATCGGGCTGGCTGGAACTAAGCGCCAGGCTTTATCCTTGCGGGGCCCTATCGGGCCCCAATCGCTGGCAAGCCAGCTCCCACACGGATAGCGGTGCTCTCTTTTCACTGTGGGAGCTGGCTTGCCAGCGATCGACCGCAACGCGGTCGCAATCATCCCCATAGAGATTTCACTTTTGGCCCACCCCGCCCAACGCCGCTGGTACCCCCTGGTCTTCAGCATCGCCGCCCTGGTACTGCTGCCGCTGAGCGTGCTGCTGCTGTCCTGGCAGGCGGTCGACCTGCAGATCTGGTCGCACCTGCTCGACACCCAGATGAGCCGCCTGCTGGGCAACACCCTGACGTTGATCCTCGGTGTGGGTGTCGGTGTGACGGTGCTGGGGGTGAGCCTGGCCTGGCTCACCAGCCTGTGTGAATTCCCCGGGCGACGCTGGCTCGACTGGGCGTTGATGCTGCCCTTCGCGATTCCGGCCTATGTATTGGCGTTCGTCTTCGTCGGTCTGCTGGATTTCGCCGGGCCAGTGCAAACCTTGCTGCGCGAGTGGTTCGGGCCCATGCGTTTGCCACGGGTGCGTTCCACCGGTGGGGTGATCACCGTGCTGGTGCTGGTGTTCTACCCGTACGTCTACCTGTTGGCGCGTAATGCCTTTCTGGCCCAGGGCAAAGGCCTGATGGAGGCTGCACGGGTGCTCGGGCTATCACCCTTGCAGGCATTCTGGCGGGTCGCCATGCCCATGGCACGGCCGGCCATCGGTGCGGGTGTGGCGCTGGCGCTGATGGAGACCCTGGCGGATTTTGGCGCAGTCTCAGTGTTCAACTTCGACACCTTCACCACGGCCATCTACAAGACCTGGTATGGCTTCTTCAGCCTTTCCAGCGCTGCCCAGCTGGCCAGCCTGCTGTTGCTGGCGGTGATGTTGGTGCTGTACGGCGAACGGCGTGCCCGCGGTGCGGTGCGCAGTAGTAATGAACGGCCACGGGGCAAGGCGCTATACCACCTGCGTGGCGTCAAGGCATTGGCCGCCAGCAGCTGGTGTGTGCTGGTGTTCGCCTGCGCCTTCGTGGTGCCGATGCTGCAACTGGTGGCGTGGTTCTGGCAGCGCGGGCGTTTCGACCTCGATGAGCGCTACGCCGGGTTGATCCTGCATACCCTCTACCTGGGCGGCATGGCAGCGCTGATCACGGTCTGTGTTGCCCTGGTGCTGGCGTTCGCCAGGCGTCAGGCGCCAACCCCGGGGATTCGCGCAGGCGTCGGCCTGGCCAACCTGGGCTATGCCTTGCCCGGCTCGGTATTGGCGGTGTCGATCATGCTTGCCTTCAGTTACCTCGATAACCAACTGGTGGTGCCGCTTTCCAACTGGCTGGGAGGTGCCGGCAAGCCGTTGCTGCTCGGCAGCCTGTCGGCCTTGCTGCTGGCGTACCTGGTGCGCTTTATCGCCGTAGCCTACGGCCCGCTGGAAAACAGCCTGGAGCGGATTCGTCCGTCTTTGCCGGAGGCTTCCCGCAGCCTGGGTGTTGGCGGCCCGAGATTGTTTTGCAAGGTGTATCTACCTTTGCTGGTACCCGGTGCCTTGAGTGCGGCGCTGCTGGTGTTTGTCGACGTGCTCAAGGAGATGCCGGCGACCCTGCTGATGCGCCCCTTCGGCTGGGATACCCTGGCGGTTCGGGTGTTCGAGATGACCAGTGAGGGGGAGTGGGCGCGGGCCTCGTTACCGGCGCTGACACTGGTGCTGGTCGGCCTGTTGCCGGTCATCGGCCTGATTCGACGTTCGGCCCAGCACCCGGGTCAAACGCGCTGAGGGTGTAAGGCTGCGTCCTTGCGGCTACAATGCGCGGCATTCGCTGCGGCCGGTCCTACAGACCGGGTAGCTGCATCGCTGCCAGCCGCCGTAGCCTCGCCACGCCCGGAAGGAGAAACCCATGGGACAGCGTACGCCTCTGTATGACCTGCACTTGGCTCTCGGCGCCAAGATGGTCGATTTTGGCGGTTGGGATATGCCCCTGCACTATGGCTCGCAGGTCGAGGAGCACCATCAGGTGCGCCAGGCCTGCGGGGTATTCGATGTATCCCATATGACCGTGATCGATATCCGCGGCGCTCAGGCTGGCGTCTGGCTGCAGCAGGTGCTGGCCAATGATGTAGATCGTCTGCACGCCACCGGCAAAGCCCTGTACAGCACCATGCTCAACGAGCAGGGCGGGGTGATCGACGACATGATCGTCTACCGTTGCGAAGACGGTTACCGTCTGGTGGTCAACGCTTCGACCCGCGACAAGGATCTGGCCTGGTTGCAGGCGCGCATGACCGGTTTCGAAGTCGAGCTGAACGAGCGCCCGGAGTTGGCCATTCTCGCTATCCAGGGCCCGCATGCGCGAGAAAAGGTCGCGGAGTTGGTGAGCGCCGCACGCGCCGCGCTGATCCGTGAACTCAAGCCCTTCGAAGGCCTGGCCGACGGTGACTGGTTCATAGCCCGCACCGGTTACACCGGTGAGGATGGCCTGGAAATCATCTTCCCGGCAGTGCAGGCCCCGGCGTTCTTCAACGACCTGGTCGGCGCTGGCATCGCCCCCAGCGGCCTTGGTGCGCGCGACACCTTGCGCCTGGAGGCGGGGATGAACCTGTATGGCCAGGATATCGACGAAGACCATACACCGCTGACCTCGAATCTGGGCTGGAGTGTCGCCTGGGAGCCGGCGGAGCGCAGTTTCATCGGGCGCCAAGGCTTGCTGGGTGAAATCGAGCATGGCGTGGAGCAGAAACTGGTCGGCCTGGTGCTCGAAGAACGCGGGGTTTTACGTGCCCACCAGGTGGTTCGTGTCGCTGGGATTGGCGAAGGTGAGATCACCAGTGGTAGTTTCTCTCCTACGCTGAGCAAATCCATTGCCCTGGCGCGGGTGCCGATGGCCACCGCCGACCGTGCCGAGGTGGAGATTCGCGGCAAGTGGTACCCGGTGCGGGTGGTCAGGCCGACCTTCGTGCGCCATGGCAAGATCCTGATCTGAACCTATTTCTGGCGGGCCAAACCGCTGAGCCAATCGAGGACAACAATTATGAGTAATATCCCCGCCGACCTGCGTTTTGCCGAAAGCCACGAATGGGCCCGGCTCGAAGCCGATGGCACTGTGACTGTCGGGATCAGCGACCACGCTCAGCAAGCCCTGGGTGACGTGGTGTTCGTCGAGCTGGTGGAAGTCGGCAAGGTCTTTGCCGCTGGCGACGCTGCAGGTGTGGTCGAGTCGGTCAAGGCCGCATCGGACATCTACGCACCGGTTGGCGGTGAAGTGATCGCGGTCAACGATGAACTGGCCGACAGCCCTGAGGAACTGAACAACGATCCTTACGGCAGCTGGATCTTCAAGCTCAAGCCAAGCGACAAGGCCGAGCTGGACAAACTGCTCGACGCCGCCGGCTATCAAGCCGCCATTGGCGAATAGTTTCACGCAGGCGGCAATCTCTTCCTAGACTCAATATGCCTCGAGCGCTCGAGGCTTGGTCGAGGAAGAGAGAGCCGCTATGTCCCAGTCGCCGTCCCTGAGCCAACTGCAAGACCGCAATCCTTTCCTGCGTCGCCACCTGGGGCCCGATGCCTTGGAGCAGCAGGCCATGCTCGCCACCCTTGGAGTTGGCAGCCGCCGCGAACTGATTGAGCAGACCGTGCCACCGGGCATCCGCCTGAACCGGCCGCTGGAATTGCCCGCTGCCCTCGATGAGCAGGCCGCCCTGGCCCGGCTCAAGGGCTATGCCGAGCAGAACCAGGTGTGGACCAGCCTGATCGGCATGGGCTACCACGGCACCGTCACCCCCACGGTCATTTTGCGCAACGTCCTGGAAAACCCGGGCTGGTACACCGCCTACACCCCGTACCAACCGGAAATCGCCCAGGGCCGCCTGGAAGCCTTGCTCAATTTCCAGCAGATGATCATCGACCTCACCGGCCTGGACCTGGCCAACGCCTCGTTACTCGACGAAGCCACTGCTGCGGCAGAGGCCATGGCCCTGGCCAAGCGTATGGCCAAGTCGAAAAGCAATGCCTTCTTCGCCGATGAGCACTGTCACCCGCAAACCCTTTCGGTGCTGCAAACACGCGCCGAGGGCTTTGGCTTCGAGCTGATCATCGACACTGTGGATAACCTCGCCAAGCACACGGTATTCGGGGCCTTGCTGCAGTACCCCGACACCCATGGCGAAGTGCGTGACCTGCGCCCTTTGATTACCCAGCTGCATGCCCAACAGGCACTGGCCTGCGTCGCGGCTGATCTGCTCAGCCTGGTGATGCTGATGCCGCCGGGCGAGCAGGGCGCCGACGTGGTGCTGGGCTCGTCCCAGCGTTTTGGCGTGCCCATGGGCTTTGGTGGCCCGCATGCGGCGTTTTTTGCCTGCCGTGACGAGTTCAAACGGGCCATGCCGGGGCGCATCATTGGTGTTTCCAAGGATGCCCGGGGCAATACCGCGCTGCGCATGGCCCTGCAGACCCGCGAGCAGCATATCCGCCGCGAGAAGGCCAACTCCAACATCTGCACGGCCCAGGTGCTGCTGGCCAATATTGCGGCGTTCTATGCGGTGTATCACGGCCCGCAAGGTTTGCAGCGTATTGCCCAGCGTGTGCATGCGCTGACCTTCGTGCTGGCTGCAGGCCTTGAGAGCAAAGGCATCAAGCGCCTCAATGAACACTTCTTCGACACCCTGACCCTGGAAGTCGGCGGCAGTCAGACGGCAATCATCCAGAGCGCCGAGGCGGCGCAGGTCAACCTGCGGATACTCGGTCGCGGGCAACTGGGCGTGAGCCTTGACGAAACCTGCGACGAAGGCACGGTCATGCGCCTGTTCGATATCTTCCTGGGTGCCGACCACGGGCTGGATATCGCCACCCTCGATGCCCTGGCGCAGCCCGAAGGCATTCCGCCGGCACTGGTGCGACGCTCGGCCTTCCTCAGCCACCCGGTGTTCAACCTGCACCACAGCGAAACCGAGATGCTGCGCTACCTCAAACAGCTGGAGAACAAGGACCTGGCGCTGAACCAGTCAATGATTCCGCTGGGGTCGTGCACCATGAAGCTCAATGCCAGCAGCGAGATGATCCCGATTACCTGGCCGGGCTTTGCTCTGTTGCATCCCTTTGCGCCGGCAGCCCAGGTACAGGGTTACAAGGCGATGATCGACGAGCTGGAGAGCTGGTTGTGCGCAATCACCGGCTTCGATGCTATCTGCATGCAGCCCAACTCTGGCGCCCAAGGTGAGTACGCCGGGCTGATGGCAATCGCCAAGTACCACCGCAGCCGCCACCAGCCACAGCGCGATATCTGCCTGATCCCGGCCTCGGCCCACGGTACCAACCCGGCTTCGGCGCAGATGGCCGGGATGCGCGTGGTGATCGTCGAGTGCGACCAGGCCGGCAACGTCGACCTGGCCGACCTCAAGGCCAAGGCACAGGCGGCTGGCGAACAGCTGTCGTGTCTGATGGCCACTTACCCTTCGACCCACGGTGTGTACGAGGAGGGCATCAGCGAGATCTGCGAAGTTATCCACAAGCACGGTGGCCAGGTGTACATGGACGGCGCCAACCTCAACGCCCAGGTCGGCCTGGCGCGGCCGGCGGACATTGGCGCCGACGTTTCGCACATGAACCTGCACAAGACCTTTTGCATCCCCCACGGTGGTGGTGGTCCGGGCATGGGGCCGATTGGTGTTCGTGCGCACCTGGCGCCCTTTGTCGCCAGTCACCCGGTGGTGCCGATACCCGGGCCCGACCCGCAGAACACTGCGGTCAGTGCCGCACCCTGGGGCAGTGCGAGCATCTTGCCGATCAGCTGGATGTACATCGCCATGATGGGCCCGCAACTGGCCGATGCCAGTGAGGTGGCGATTCTCTCGGCCAACTACCTGGCCGAACAGTTGGCTGGTGCTTTTCCGGTGCTCTACCGTGGCCGTAACGAACGGGTGGCCCATGAGTGCATTCTCGATCTGCGTCCACTGAAGGCCCTGACCGGGATCAGCGAGGAGGATGTGGCCAAGCGCTTGATGGATTACGGCTTCCACGCACCGACCATGTCATTCCCGGTGCCGGGGACCTTGATGGTCGAGCCGACCGAGAGTGAGTCGAAGGCCGAGCTGGATCGTTTTGTCGAGGCAATGCTGAGCATTCGCGCCGAGATCCGCGAGGTTCAGGAGGGTAACTGGCCGGCGGAGGACAACCCGCTCAAGCATGCGCCGCATACGCTTGAAGATGTGCTCGGAGTGTGGGAACGGCCTTACAGCATTGCCCAGGGCGTGGCGCCCAGTGCCCATGCGCGGATGCACAAGTACTGGCCTGCGGTGAATCGGGTCGACAATGTGTATGGGGACAGGAATCTATTTTGTGCTTGTGTGCCGGTGGATGACTACCGTTAAGCGGTATGGCACATCGCGGGTCAAGCCCGCTCCTACAGGTTTGTAGGAGCGGGCTTGACCCGCGATGCCTTTGAGGTTTGTTACTCAGCTACCGCATTCTTGGCCAGAATTGCATTGGCCAGTTCCATATCGCTGACGTTCAAACCCGGGTTGTCGGCGCGGACTTTGTGCATTGCCGCTTCCAGGTACGGGCCACGAATTGCGCCTTCGCTGGCGACAAAGCTGCCGGCGTCATCCTGGGCCGCCACGACCAGTTTGTGATCCTTGGAGGTCAGGTAAGAGGACGCGGTGGTGGCGCCGGACGAGATGACGTTGCGCCAGAAGGTATCGGCCATGGCAGATCCAACCGGCAGGCAGAGCAGGGCAAGGGTTGCGGCTGCAAGTTTGAAGCGCATTCGGGGTGACTCCAACGTAGGTGAACTGGGGGCTTTGATCGGGTTTACGCGACTCTAGTTCCCTGGCCTGGTAAAAGGTTTGGCGAGCGTTTCAGGCCGTGACACGAAGCACTTCCGCCATGCTCGTCTGTCCTGTTTCGACTTTATCCATGCCACTTTGCTTGAGGCTCTTCATCCCTTCATTGAGCGCCAGCTGGCGCAGGCTCAGCAGGTCAGTGTCATGTTCGATGCGCGACCTGAACGCATCCCCCACACTCAGCAACTCGAAGAGGGCGCTACGGCCGTGATACCCGGTCTGTCGGCATTCTCGACACCCCACCGGCTGATCACTTGGCTGCGGTCCCTTGCAGTGCTTGCACAGGGTCCGCACTAGGCGCTGGGCCATGACCCCGATCAAGCTGGCCTTGAGCAGGTAGGGCGCGATGCCCAGTTCCAGCAAGCGGGTCACGGCGCCACAGGCGTCGTTGGTGTGCAGTGTCGAGAGCACCAGGTGCCCGGTTAGGGCGGCCTGGATCGCCACTTGAGCGGTTTCCAGGTCGCGTATCTCGCCGATCATGATCACATCCGGGTCCTGGCGCAGCAGGGCGCGGGTGCCAGCGGCAAAGTCCAGGTCGATGGCTGCTTGCACCTGCAACTGGTTGAAGGCCGGTTCAACCATCTCGATCGGGTCTTCGACGGTACACAGGTTGATTTGCGGGGTGGCCAGGTGCTTGAGACTGGCGTAAAGGGTGCTGGTCTTGCCCGAGCCGGTGGGCCCGGTAACCAGAATGATGCCGTGGCGATGATCGAGCATGGTCAGCCAGCGTCCGAGGTCGTCGCCATCAAGGCCCAGTTGGGCAAAATCCTGTTGCAGCAGTTGCGGGTCGAAGACGCGCAGCACCAGCTTTTCACCGAAGGTGGTGGGCAGGGTCGACAGCCGCAGCTCGACCTCTACTCCGCCCGGTAGGCGGGTCTTGATCCGACCGTCCTGGGGGCGGCGCTTTTCTGCGACGTTCATGCGCCCCAGGCTTTTCAGGCGGCTGACCACCGCTAACGTCACGGGTGCCGGGAACTGGTAGACCGGATGCAGCACGCCGTCGATGCGAAAACGCAGCTGACCCTGATCGCGCCGGGGCTCGAGGTGGATATCGCTGGCGCGCTGCTCGAAGGCGTACTGCAACAGCCAGTCGACGATGCTGACGATATGCGCATCGTTGGCTTGCGCTTCAGAACCGCGAGCGCCAAGTTCAAGCAACTGTTCGAGATTGTCCGCTGCCGTCGGCGTTGACTGTTGCAGGCTGGCGCCGCTGACCGATTGTGCGACCTGGAAGAACGTCTGGCTGAGCTGGCGGATCTGCACCGGGCTTGCCAGCACGCGTTTGATCGGCCGGTGCAGTACCTGGGCCAGGTCCGCTTCCCAGGCGCGTACATAGGGTTGCGCGCTGGCGATGGTGACGCTGTGGGCGTCGGCAGCCACCGCGAGGATGCCGTGGCGCCGGGCGAAGCCTGCGGACATAAGACCGGTGAGCCGGGCAAGGTCGGTTTCCAGGGGATCAATATGCAGGTAAGGCTGGCCAGCCTGCCCGGCCAGCCATTGGCACAGGGTATTCAGATCAAGGCGCTCAGCAAGCTGCTGGCTGGCGATCCACTCCAGTGGATGCTGGTTGCGCTGCATAGGCGGGAAGTGGCTGCGATCGATTGGGCTGATGAGCTGCTCGGCCAACAGTTCGCCAAGCAGGGTATCCAGGTCAAGCCAGCGATCTTCGCCGAGGGTGTGCATGAGTGCAGGCTTCCTTGCCGCGCCACCGACAGTGATGGCCTGAACAAGGTTAGGTGCAGGCCGGGGCCTTGCGCGTGAACAAGGGTTACCAGGCTTTTCCGGGCTCGCTCAAGCGCACCTCGGTGACGCAGATCAGGTTGCGCATTTTTTGCGCAATCAGTTCGGCGCGGTGCCAGCTCAGGCCGCTGATGCCGATGTCGACGTTGAGCAGGTCATCCTGTTGCTCGACGTTGACCCGATGCGGTAGCAGGAACTGCAAGGCAAACAGGTTGAGCACCCGGCACAGGCTGTCGGGCTCGGCTTCTATCTGCAGTTGGTAGCGGACATCGCTGTGTAGGTTGTAGGCGGCCCAGACATCGTTGCGCAAGGGCATTAAAGGGCTGTCGAGCCGTTCGAGTGCGCTCATGGGGGTTCTCCGAAGAAAGTGGAGAAATTTTTACATGCAAGCCGGGGTATTTCTTCTCTATGATTGTTGGATATCGCCGCTAATTGAATAATTTAATTCGTAGATATCAGCTTTGGAGAAATAATCATGCATAGCGAACTGGACGCCTATGATCGGCGGATTCTGGCCTTGTTGCAGGACGATGCCTCGCTTTCCAGTGCGCAGATTGCCGAGCGCGTGGGCTTGTCGCAATCGCCATGCTGGCGGCGCATACAGCGCTTGAAAGAAGAGGGGGTGATTCGCGCCCAGGTGACCCTGCTCGATCGCAAGAAGATCGGCCTGAACACGCAGATTTTCGCCGAGGTCAAACTCAACGCCCACGGGCGCTCCAACTTCACCGAGTTCACCGAGGCAATCCGTGGTTTCCCGGAAGTGCTGGAATGTTATGTGCTGATGGGCGCAGTGGACTTTCTATTGCGCATTGTCACCCCGGACATCGAAGCCTACGAACGGTTCTTCTTCGAAAAGCTGTCGATGGTGCCGGGGATCCAGGAGGTCAACTCGACCGTGGCCTTGTCTGAAATCAAGTCCACGACGAGTCTGCCAGTACTGCCCTGAGCCTTACTTGCGCAGCAGGTGCTTCCAGCCGCGGCTCTGGAACACGGCCATGGCCTGCTGGGCACGGGCATCAAGGACCTCGGTGCGCACGTCAGCCTCTACTTCGTCGCTGATTGGTAGGTTGGCAAGCTCCTGCAGCTTGTTCAGCTCGCCGAACAGACGGTCCAGGTCGGGGCTCTCCAGCACTTGACGGGCATGGTGCAGCCAGGCCAGCAGGCGCTCGATGCGCGGCAGCTGTTCGGCCAGGTCTTCGGGTTGGCGATGATACAGCGGCAGGTTCAAGGCCTTGGCTTCGTCGGCCAGCAGCACGTTCAGCCAGTTGGCCAGTTGTGCGGCGCCTTGGCGATCGCCACGCTTGTTGCGCTCGACGGTCCAGCCACGGGCCAGCAGCCAGCGCGATGCTTCCAGGGAGAACTGACCCCAGCGAGTGTCCAGCAGCTCTTCGGCGAACTGCTCAGGTGCTGCACGGCGAACGTCTTCGTCGTCGTTGCCGGCCAGTACCAATGGGCGCCAATCTTCGAGCAGGGCGTCGAGGCTGCTGCGCAGGGCAGCGGTGGTCGGACGCGGGGCGGCCTGGCCCAGGCTGCTGAGCAGGGCACGCAGCTCTGCCAGGACCTGAACCCAATCTTGCAGCAGGCGCCAGTGGCCGGTGAAATGGTACTGTTCGGCCAGGCGCTGGCTGGCGCCAAGCAGTTGCAGAGCCAGGGCGGCGAAAGCGTCGTCCAGTGGCATCTCGGCGCTCAGTTGCGCAGCCGGCAGGCTCAATGCATAGCTGGCCGGGTCGAGCAGGCGGTAGCCGCGCTCGGCCTTGCTGATGTCGCACGGGAACAGCGGCAGGCTGGCAGACAGCTCGGCGGCCAGTTCCAGCAACGCTTCGGGGGCGCCTTCACGCAGTTCCAGCTCCAGCTCGCAGATGGCTTCCTTGTGCTTGCCCGCGACAACCGTGCCCAGATCCAGCGCGGCTTCGATCACGACCTTGGCCTTGCCACGACCCCAGGCGATTTCTGCGTATTCGCGGGTGAAATCGGTGGTGAACAGGGCTTTGATGGTCTTTTTGTCGACGTCGGCGAGTTCGGCCGGCCAGCAAGTGTCGTCGAGCTTTTTCAGGTCCAGCTTGGCCTTGGGCAGCTGCCATTCGTGCTCGTTACGCAGGGACAGGCCGGCAACGCTCTGGCCGCGGGTCTTGAGGGTCTGGATAACCACATCACCGTCACGGCGCAGGCGCAGGGCGACCTTGGCGGCGGCCAGGTCGCGTTCCGGGGTGTCGAAGTACTGGTTGAGCAGTTCGCGGCTCTGCCACCCGGACTTGTTGCGCTTGTTCAGCAATGGGTGTTCACGCAGGGCGGCGAGGGTCTCGCGGCTGACCCGCAGTTTGATTTCGGTTTCTTTATGCATTGCTGGGTAATCCAGGCTCGGATGACAGGGAGCGTCTTGGGGGTGCAGTGTACAGGAGTCGGCTCGCGGCGGTTTATTCCCGGTGCCGGATGGCCCTATGATGAGCTTCGCCCAAGGAGAAAGCGCATGCCGTTGCCATCGCTCAAAGAGCAGTTCGCCGCCCTGATCGCCGCGCCATCGGTCAGTTGTACCCAGCCGTCGCTGGATCAGTCCAACCGTGCGGTGATCGACCTGCTGGCCGGCTGGCTGGGGGATCTGGGGTTTGCCTGCGACATCCAGCAGGTCACCCCGGGCAAGTTCAACCTGCTGGCAAGCTACGGCAGTGGCCCGGGCGGGCTGGTGCTGGCCGGGCATAGCGATACGGTGCCGTACGATCCCCAGTTGTGGCAGACCGACCCGCTCAAGCTGACCGAGGTCGACGGGCGCTGGGTGGGCCTGGGCAGCTGCGATATGAAGGGTTTTTTTGCCCTGGTCATCGAAGCCGTGCAGCCGTTGCTTGAGCACGACTTCAAGCAACCCCTGCTGATTCTCGCCACCTGTGACGAGGAAAGTTCGATGGCCGGTGCCCGCGCCCTGGCCGAGGCCGGCAGGCCCCTGGGCCGTGCGGCGGTTATCGGTGAGCCGACCGGGCTCAAGCCGATCCGCCTGCACAAAGGGGTGATGATGGAGCGCATCGATATCCTTGGGCGCAGTGGCCATTCGTCTGACCCGAGCCTGGGCCATAGCGCCCTGGAAGCCATGCATCAGGTCATGGGCGAGCTGATGGGCCTGCGCCGGCAATGGCAGCAGGAGTACAACAATGCCCAGTTCAGCGTGCCGCAGCCGACGATGAACTTCGGTTGCATCCATGGCGGCGACAACCCCAACCGCATCTGCGGCCAGTGCGCGCTGGAGTTCGACTTGCGCCCGCTGCCAGGCATGGATCCGGAAGTGTTGCGCAGTGCCATTCGTCACAAACTGGCGCCGCTGGCCGAGCGACATCAGGTGCGTATCGACTACGCGCCGTTGTTCCCCGAGGTGCCGCCGTTCGAGCAAGCCGCCGATGCCGAACTGGTACGGGTAGCCGAACGTCTTACCGGGCATCGCGCCGAAGCGGTAGCCTTTGGCACCGAAGCGCCTTATCTTCAGCGCCTGGGTTGCGAGACCCTGGTGCTCGGCCCTGGCGACATCGCCTGTGCCCACCAGCCGGGCGAGTACCTTGAAATGTCACGCTTGCAGCCTACTGTGCGTCTATTGCGTGAGTTGATCGAACATTATTGCCTCAGCCCGGTAATTGCCCGCTGAGCTGAACCGTTTTGCAGAGGAGATTGCGCGTGACGCCAAGCCTGTTCCGACGATAACCCTTCGAGCGCTGTGTGCTTTCCCGTTCTTGTCCCTATTTTCTACAGGCTCTCCGGTTATGCCCGAATACGTCAATTGGCTGCGTCACGCTTCGCCTTACATCAACGCCCACCGCGATTGCACCTTCGTGGTCATGCTCCCCGGCGATGGGGTCGAGCACCCCAACTTCGGCAATATCGTCCACGACCTGGTGCTGCTGCACAGCCTTGGCGTACGCCTGGTGCTGGTCCATGGTTCGCGCCCGCAGATCGAAAGCCGCCTGGCTTATCGCGGCCTGACCCCGCACTACCACCGGGGCATGCGCATCACCGATGCTGCCACCTTGGAATGCGTGATCGACGCCGTCGGCCACCTGCGCATCGCTATCGAGGCGCGCCTGTCGATGGACATGGCCGCCTCGCCAATGCAGGGCTCGCGCCTGCGCGTGGCCGCTGGCAACCTGGTCACCGCCCGGCCGATCGGCGTGGTTGAAGGTGTTGACTACCACCACACTGGCGAGGTGCGCCGGGTCGACCGCAAAGGTATCAATCGCCTGCTCGATGAGCGCTCCATTGTCTTGCTGTCGCCGCTGGGCTATTCGCCAACCGGCGAGATTTTCAACCTGGCCTGTGAAGACGTCGCCACCCGCGCTGCGATCGAGCTCAATGCCGACAAGCTGCTGCTGTTCGGCGCTGAGCGCGGCTTGCTCGACGAGCAGGGCCGTCTGGTACGTGAGCTGCGTCCGCAGCAGGTACCAGCGCATTTGCAGCGCTTGGGTAGCGACTACCAGGGTGAACTGCTGGATGCCGCCGCCGAAGCCTGCCGTGGTGGTGTGGCGCGCAGCCATATCGTCAGTTATGCCGAAGACGGTGCCTTGCTCACCGAGCTGTTCACCCGTGATGGTGGCGGTACCCTGGTGGCCCAGGAGCAGTTCGAGAAGGTGCGCGAGGCGGCGATCGAGGATGTCGGTGGCTTGCTGGACCTGATCAGCCCGCTGGAAGAGCAAGGCATCCTGGTGCGTCGTTCGCGCGAGGTGCTGGAGCGTGAGATCGAACAGTTCAGCGTGGTCGAGCGCGAAGGCATGATCATCGCCTGTGCGGCGCTTTACCCGATTGCCGATTCCGAGTCTGGCGAGTTGGCGTGTCTGGCGGTCAACCCCGAGTATCGCCACGGTGGTCGCGGCGATGAACTGCTCGAGCGTATCGAGGCGCGGGCACGGGAGATGGGGCTCAATACCCTGTTCGTGCTGACGACCCGGACGGCGCACTGGTTCCGTGAGCGCGGTTTCGTGCCCAGTGGGGTCGAGCGGCTGCCGGCGGCGCGGGCATCGCTGTACAACTACCAGCGTAACTCGAAGATCTTCGAAAAGGCCTTGTGAAGCTTCGCGGGGCAAGCCCGCTCCTACAGACAACCGCTGTGGGAGCGGGCTTGCCCCGCGAAAAGAGCATCAAACGGTATGCAGATACCAGTTGTACTCAAGGTCGGAGATGGAGTGTTCGAACTCCTCCAGCTCGCTTTCTTTGCAGGCCACGAAGATATCGATGTATTTCGGATCGATGTACTTGGCCATGATCTCGCTGTCGTCCAGCTCACGCAGTGCATCACGCAAGTTGTTCGGCAGGCTCTGCTCGTTCTGCTCGTAGGAGTTGCCTTCGGTCGGTTCGCCCGGGTCGACCTTGTTGGTCAGACCGTGGTGAACGCCAGCCAGCACAGCGGCCATCAGCAGGTACGGGTTGGCGTCGGCACCGGCTACGCGGTGCTCGATGCGTACGGCGTCCGGGGAGCCGGTTGGTACGCGCAGGGCCACGGTACGGTTGTCCAGGCCCCAACTTGGCGAGTTAGGTACATAGAACTGGGCACCAAAACGGCGGTACGAGTTGACGTTCGGGCAGAGGAACGCCATTGACGCTGGCAGGGTCTCGAGCACACCGCCGATCGCGTGACGCAATGCGGCGTTCTGCTCGGGATCCTCGCTGGTGAAGATGTTCTTGCCATCTTTGTCCAGCACCGAGATATGCACGTGCAGACCATTACCCGCCTGGCCTGGATACGGCTTGGCCATGAAGGTGGTGTCCATTTCATGGTCGTAGGCGATGTTCTTGATCAAACGCTTGAGCAGTACCGCGTAGTCACAGGCCTTGATCGGGTCGGCGACGTGGTGCAGGTTCACTTCGAACTGCGCCGGGGCACTTTCCTTGACGATCGCATCGGCTGGAATGCCTTGCTCTTTGGCACCTTCGAGGATGTCCTGCAGGCAGTCGACGTACTCGTCGAGGTCGTCGATCAGGTAGACCTGGGTCGAGATCGGGCGCTTGCCGGAAATGGGTGAGCGCGGCGGCTGCGGACGGCCGTTCACGTTCTCCTGGTCGATCAGGTAGAACTCAAGCTCGAATGCGGCGCAGATGGTCAGGCCCAGTTCGTCGAACTTGCTCACGACCTGGCGCAGAACCTCTCGCGGGTCGGCGAAGAAGGGCGCGCCTTCGAGCTCGTGCATGGTCATCAGCAGCTGCGCGGTGGGGCGCTTCTGCCAAGGTTCATTGCACAGGGTATCGGGGATCGGATAGCAGATGCGGTCGGCATCGCCGATGTCCAGGCCAAGGCCGGTGCTTTCGACGGTCGAACCGTTGATATCCAGGGCGAAGAGGGAGGCCGGCAGGTTGATGCCTTTCTCGTAAACCTTGTGGAGGCTGGTGCGCTCGATGCGCTTGCCGCGCACCACACCATTCATATCTGCAATCAGAAGGTCAACGTAGAGAACCTCAGGATGTTCCTTAAGGAACGCGTTCGCTTCGTTAAGCTGAACGGCACGCGGGGGTACCGACATGATGCAACACCTTTGTTGTTAAAAATATCAATCAATGTGGGCTTGCAGGTTCAGTCAATCGGAAAGCCTTGCTGAAGTCAAGCCAACCCCATGATGCCCTAAAATGGCCCTCAAGCGGCATTTTTGCTGCAATTGAGGGCGCCGACAAGGGCTGCTTTCGTACGGTAACGGCGATCTTGAGCGGGCCGTGTTCTATTTTTTACGGGGGTGTTGTGTAAAAAAATGAACAAGGCTAAGCTCGGTGGCAACCCATAACACCAATAATACCGGGGGTTACATGTCACGCCTGCCGACAACCGGCATCATCGCCCGCCGTTCACAGAACGGTGTGCACGCGTTCCTCGCGGGTGGCTTGCGCCATGCGCCAGCACCTTGCGCCCCGGCTGAAATAATTGACGGCCTGGGCGTCCTGCCTGCTGCCGACGCCTCTTCGAATGACCTCTGCCATCACTATAGCGGGCTCGTCAGCCTTGCGGGAATTGCCCGTTGCGCTCTCCCTGCGCCTGACTTTTGCTTTCGCTTGGTGGGGCATCCAGAATGTCTGGGACGGCCCACTCCGGGTGTCGTCCTGACGTCTGTCCAGACATTTACCTCCTGAGGTATTTATGAGTAGCAACCTCGACCAGCTCACCGATTGGTTGAAAGAACACAAGATCACCGAAGTCGAGTGTCTGATCAGCGACCTCACCGGTATCACCCGTGGCAAGATCTCGCCGACCAACAAGTTCATCGCCGAAAAAGGCATGCGCCTGCCCGAGAGCGTTTTGCTGCAGACCGTGACCGGCGACTATGTCGATGACGACATCTATTACGAACTGCTCGACCCGGCTGACATCGACATGATCTGCCGCCCCGACGAGAACGCGGTGTTTCTCGTGCCCTGGGCTGTCGAGCCGACCGCCCAGGTGATCCACGACACCTACGACAAGCAGGGCAACCCGGTCGAGCTGTCACCGCGCAACGTGCTCAAGAAGGTTCTGAAGCTCTACGCCGACAAGGGCTGGCAGCCGATCGTGGCGCCTGAAATGGAGTTCTACCTGACCAAGCGCTGCGAAGACCCGGACTTCCCCCTGCAGCCGCCGATCGGCCGCTCCGGGCGTCCGGAAACCGGCCGGCAGTCGTTCTC
The DNA here is from genome assembly GCF_028656935.1 of Pseudomonas rubra. Classification (GTDB taxonomy): domain Bacteria; phylum Pseudomonadota; class Gammaproteobacteria; order Pseudomonadales; family Pseudomonadaceae; genus Aquipseudomonas; species Aquipseudomonas rubra. Next base: position 234,022 of record NZ_JAMDGZ010000002.1, on the reverse strand, counting down.
CATTGAAGCCGCCAACGAATTTGACCCGCTGTTCGAGGACGTCTACGACTGGTGCGAGCTGCAGAACCTGGACCTCGACACGCTGATCCACGAAGACGGCACGGCGCAGATGGAAATCAACTTCCGTCACGGCAATGCCCTGGCGCTGGCCGACCAGATCCTGGTGTTCAAGCGCACCATGCGTGAGGCCGCGCTCAAACATAACGTCGCCGCTACCTTTATGGCCAAGCCGATGACCGGCGAGCCGGGCAGTGCCATGCACCTGCACCAGAGCGTCATCGACGTGCATACCGGCAAGAACATCTTCTCTGATGAAGATGGGCGTATGAGCGAGCTGTTCCTTAATCACATCGGCGGTCTGCAGAAGTTCATCCCGGTGGTGCTGCCGCTGTTCGCGCCGAACGTCAACTCGTTCCGCCGCTTCTTGCCCGACACTTCGGCGCCAGTGAACGTCGAGTGGGGCGAGGAGAACCGCACCGTCGGCCTGCGCGTACCGGATGCCGGCCCGCAGAACCGCCGGGTCGAGAACCGCTTGCCAGGCGCCGACGCCAACCCGTACCTGGCGATCGCCGCCAGCCTGCTGTGCGGCTATATCGGCATGGTCGAAGGCCTCAAGCCAAGCGCGCCGGTCCAGGGCCGTGGTTACGAGCGGCGCAACCTGCGCCTGCCACTGACCATCGAGGACGCTCTGGAGCGCATGGAGAACTGCAAGGCACTGGAACCCTACCTGGGCAAGAAATTCATTGCAGGCTACGTCGCCACCAAACGCGCCGAGCATGAAAACTTCAAACGCGTAATCAGCTCCTGGGAACGAGAGTTCCTGCTGTTTGCGGTCTGACTAACCCGGAGCCGCAGGACCGCGGCCGTCAACAAACGGAGAAGCACATGAGCGTCAACAACCCGCAAACCCGTGAGTGGCAAACCCTTAGCAGTGAGCACCACCTGGCACCTTTCAGTGACTATAAACAGCTGAAAGAGAAGGGGCCGCGGATCATCACCAAAGCCGAGGGCGTGCACCTGTGGGACAGCGAGGGCAACAAGATCCTCGACGGCATGGCGGGCCTGTGGTGCGTGGCGGTCGGTTACGGTCGTGAAGAACTGGTTAAGGTGGCTGCCGAACAGATGCGCGAGCTGCCGTACTACAACCTGTTCTTCCAGACTGCACACCCACCGGCACTGGAGCTGGCCAAGGCAGTTTGCGCCGTGGCGCCAGAAGGCATGACCCATGTGTTCTTCACCGGTTCCGGTTCTGAAGGCAACGACACCAACCTGCGCATGGTCCGCCATTACTGGGCGCTCAAGGGCAAGCCGCAGAAGCAGGTGATCATTGGCCGCCTCAACGGTTACCACGGTTCCACCGTGGCCGGCGCCGCCCTGGGTGGTATGAAAGGCATGCATGATCAAGCCGGCACGCTGCCGGGCATCGAGCATATCCCGCAGCCGTACTGGTTCGGTGAAGGCGGCGATATGACCCCGGACGCGTTCGGCGTGTGGGCAGCCGAGCAGTTGGAAAAGAAAATCCTCGAAGTCGGCGAAGACAAGGTCGCGGCCTTTATCGCCGAGCCGATCCAGGGTGCAGGCGGCGTGATCATTCCGCCAGACAGCTACTGGCCGAAGATCAAGGAAATCCTCGCCAAGTACGAGATCCTGTTCATCGCCGACGAAGTGATCTGTGGCTTTGGTCGCACCGGCGAGTGGTTCGGTTCCGATTATTACGACCTCAAACCTGACTTGATGACCATCGCCAAAGGCCTTACCTCCGGTTACATCCCCATGGGCGGTGTGATCGTGCGTGACGAAGTGGCCAAGGTGCTCAGCGAAGGCGGCGACTTCAACCACGGCTTCACCTACTCCGGTCACCCGGTGGCGGCAGCGGTGGGCCTGGAAAACCTGCGGATTCTGCGCGACGAGAAGATCATCGAGCGTGTTCACGCAGAAACGGCACCGTATTTGCAAAAGCGTCTGCGGGAGCTGGGCGATCACCCGCTGGTGGGTGAAGTCCGCGGCCTGGGCATGCTCGGTGCTATCGAGCTGGTCAAGGACAAGGCTACCCGCGCCCGTTACGAAGGTCAGGGCGCCGGCATGATCTGCCGCCAGCACTGCTTCGACAACGGCCTGATCATGCGCGCCGTGGGCGACACCATGATCATCGCTCCGCCGCTGGTGATCAGCCACGCAGAGATCGACGAGCTGGTGGAAAAGGCGCGCAAATGCCTGGACTTGACGCTCGAAGCACTGAACTAGCCAAGTGCTAGGCTAGCGTAATGGCATCAATGAGTTTCAAGGTGCCTCTTTTGTTGAAAGAGCGCCTTGTAACTTGCCAGACTAGCGGCTGTTTCAGTCGCTCGGAGCTTGCGCCGAATAAGCCGGCCGCTGAACAGATGGCTAAATAAAAATTCTGGAGCATTACGCATGAAGAAATTGGGCAAGACGTTGTTGGCTATGTCCCTGATGGGCGCCATGGCCAGTGCTGTTCAAGCGGATGACAAGGTTGTTCACGTTTACAACTGGTCTGACTACATCGCGCCGGATACCGTCGCTAAGTTCGAAAAGCAAAGTGGCATCAAGGTCGTTTACGACGTCTTCGACAGTAACGAAACCCTGGAAGCCAAACTGCTGGCCGGCAAGTCCGGCTACGACGTGGTCATTCCGTCGAACAACTTCCTGGCCAAGCAGATCAAGGCCGGCGTCTACCAGGAGCTGGACCGCTCCAAGCTGGCAAACTGGAAGAACCTCGACGAAGACTTGCTCAAGGCCGTTGGCGATGCCAGCGACCCGGGCAACAAGCATGCGTTCCCGTACATGTGGGGCTCCATCGGCATCGGTTATAACCCTGAGAAGGTCAAGGCGGCGCTGGGCGTCGACAAGATCGATTCCTGGGACGTGGTGTTCAAGCCTGAGAACATCGCCAAGCTCAAGAGCTGCGGCGTGAGCTTCCTCGATGCCCCGACCGAAATGATCCCGGCGGCGCTGCACTACCTGGGCAAGCCGACCAACAGTAAAGACAAAGCTGACCTCAAAGCAGCCGAAGACCTGTTCATGAAGGTCCGTCCGTCGATCGGCTACTTCCACTCCTCCAAGTACATCTCGGACCTGGCCAATGGCAACATCTGCGTGGCCGTGGGTTATTCGGGTGACCTGGAGCAGTCCAAGGCACGGGCCAAAGAGGCCGGTGACAAGGTCAAGCTGGCCTACACCATTCCGAAAGAAGGCGCCGGTACTTTCTATGACATGGTTGCCATTCCAAAAGATGCCACCAACGTCGACGCCGCCTATAAGTTCATGGACTTCCTGATGCAGCCGGAAATCATGGCCGAGATCACCAATGCCGTACGTTTCCCGAACGGTAACAAGGCTTCTACGCCGCTGGTAGACAAGGACATTACCAGCGACCCAAGCATCTATCCTTCGGATGCAGTGAAGAAGCAACTGTACGCGATCAGTGACCTGGACGCCGCCACGCTGCGCTTGATCACTCGCAGCTGGACCAAGATCAAATCGGGCAAATAAGCCCGATTGACCCGGGGCGTGGTGCAAATCACGCCTCAGGACGCTAAAAGTGGCAATTTGTTTTTGCGGTATATGTGTATCGAAGGTAAGTTGCGCGCCGGTTTGCTAGTCCGGTAGGGATTTCTGCCGTATGACTCGAGCACTTTTGTAGAGGACCTCCCACTTGTCTATTTCTGTATTTCGCAAGGCCATGTTGGCTGGAGCGGGTCTGACGCTGGCGATCAGCGTCCAAGCGGCGCCCACGGTGCACATTTATAACTGGTCCGACTACATCGGTCAGACCACCCTTGCGGACTTCGAAAAAGCCACTGGCATCAAGCCGGTGCAGGATGTCTTCGATTCCAACGAAACCCTGGAAGGCAAGCTGCTGGCCGGTCGTACCGGTTATGACGTGGTCGTGCCGTCCAACCATTTTCTCGGCAAGCAGATCAAGGCGGGCGCGTTCCAGAAGCTCGACAAGGCGCTGCTGCCAAATTATGCCAACCTCGACCCGGCGCTGATGGAGCGCCTGAACAAGAACGATCCGGGTAACCAGTACGCTGTCCCCTACCTGTGGGGCACCAATGGCATCGGCTACAACGTCGAGAAGGTGAAGGCGGCGCTGGGTACCGACAAGATCGATTCCTGGGCCATGCTGTTCGAGCCGGAGAACATCAAGAAACTCTCCAAGTGCGGGGTCGCTTTCCTCGACTCGGCCGACGAGATGCTCCCGGCGGTGCTCAATTACATGGGCCGCGACCCTAACAGTACCAACCCCAATGACTATGCCGACGCCGAGAAGAAACTCCTGGCCGTGCGTCCTTACGTGACCTATTTCCACTCATCCAAATACATCTCGGACCTGGCCAACGGCGACATCTGCGTGGCCGCCGGTTTCTCCGGCGATGTATTCCAGGCCAAGTCCCGCGCCGAAGAAGCTGGCAAGGGCGTACAGGTGGCCTATGCGATTCCCAAGGAGGGCGGCAACCTCTGGTTCGACATGCTGGCGATCCCCAAGGATTCCAAAAATGTCAAAGAGGCTCACGCCTTCATCAACTATTTGCTGAAGCCTGAGGTGATTGCTCAGGTCAGTGATTACGTCGGTTATGCCAACCCGAACCCCAAGGCTGGCGATCTGATGGAGCAGAGCGTGCGAACCGACGCAGCGGTTTACCCACCGCAAGAAGTGCTGGACAAGTTGTACGTCAACTCCGAGCTACCTCCCAAGGTGCAACGGTTGATGACCCGTAGCTGGACCAAGGTCAAGTCGGGCAAGTAAAAATCCAGGGTCCGTCACGGCAGGGGCGGGCGCAAAAAATCTTGTTGGGAGTTTCACAAATGGCAGTTGCCTCCGGTGCCTATAAGAAAGCCCTCGAGGGCGACCAGCAACCTAAACAGGTGCTGGTCAAAATCGACCGGGTCACGAAAAAGTTCGACGAAACGGTCGCCGTGGACGATGTGTCCCTGGAAATCAAGAAGGGCGAGATCTTCGCCCTGCTCGGTGGCTCGGGTTCGGGTAAATCCACCTTGCTGCGCATGCTCGCCGGCTTCGAACGACCAACCGAGGGGCGTATCTTCCTCGATGGTGTAGACATCACTGATATGCCGCCCTACGAGCGGCCGATCAACATGATGTTCCAGTCGTACGCGCTGTTCCCGCACATGACCGTGGCCCAGAACATCGCCTTCGGCCTGCAGCAGGACCGCATGCCCAAGTCCGAGATCGACGCCCGCGTGGCCGAGATGCTCAAACTGGTGCACATGAGCCAGTACGCCAAGCGTAAGCCGCACCAGCTCTCCGGTGGCCAGCGTCAGCGTGTGGCCCTGGCCCGCTCGCTGGCCAAGCGGCCCAAACTGCTGCTGCTCGATGAGCCGATGGGCGCGCTGGACAAGAAGCTGCGTTCGCAGATGCAACTGGAGTTGGTGGAGATCATCGAGCGGGTCGGCGTGACCTGCGTGATGGTGACCCACGACCAGGAAGAGGCCATGACCATGGCCCAGCGCATCGCCATCATGCACCTGGGCTGGATCGCCCAGATCGGCAGCCCGATCGACATCTATGAAACCCCGACCAGCCGCCTGGTCTGCGAGTTCATCGGTAACGTCAACCTGTTCGAAGGCGAAGTGGTCGACGACGCGGAAGGCCACGCGGTGATCGCAAGCCCCGAGCTTGAGCGGCGTATTTATGTTGGCCACGGTGTCACCACCTCGGTGGAAGACAAGCGCATCACCTACGCCCTGCGTCCGGAAAAACTGCTGGTGACCACCGAGCAGCCGACCTGCGAGCACAACTGGTCGCGCGGCAAAGTGCACGACATCGCTTATCTGGGCGGCCATTCGGTGTTCTACGTCGAACTGCCTGGCGGCAAGATCGTCCAGTCGTTCGTCGCCAACGCCGAGCGCCAGGGCACCCGGCCGACCTGGGATGACCAGGTTTATGTCTGGTGGGAGGATGACAGCGGCGTGGTATTGCGGTCATGAACGCGCGCAAGCTCAAGCGAGCCTTCAACCGAATAAAGCCCGAGGGGCGCCATCTGGTGATCGGCGTGCCGTTCATCTGGCTGTTCCTGTTCTTCATGCTGCCGTTCTTCATCGTCCTGAAGATCAGCTTCGCTGAAGCCGATGTGGCGATCCCGCCGTACACAGAGATCTACAGCTACGTCGAAGACAAGCTGCAAGTAGTGCTCAACCTGGCCAACTATGGCCTGTTGACCGAGGACGAGCTGTACATCTCGGCATACCTGGGCTCGTTGAAGATGGCCTTCTTCAGCACGCTGCTGTGCCTGCTGATCGGCTATCCGATGGCCTACGCCATTGCCAATGCGCGCAAGGAATCCCAGACCGTGCTGTTGCTGCTGATCATGATGCCGACCTGGACGGCGATCCTGATTCGCGTGTATGCCTGGATGGGCATCCTCAGCAACAACGGCCTGCTCAATGCCTTCCTGATGTGGCTGGGCCTGATCGATCAGCCCTTGCAGATCCTCAACACCAACCTTGCGGTGTATATCGGCGTGGTCTATTCGTACCTGCCGTTCATGATCCTGCCGCTCTACGCCAACCTGGTGAAGCATGATCAAAGCTTGCTTGAGGCGGCTTCGGACCTGGGTTCGAGCACCTTCAACAGTTTCTGGAAAATCACCGTGCCGCTGTCGAAGAACGGCATCATCGCCGGCTGCATGCTGGTGTTCATTCCGGTGGTGGGTGAGTTCGTCATTCCTGAGCTGCTCGGCGGCCCGGAAACCCTGATGATCGGTAAAGTGCTCTGGCAAGAGTTCTTCAACAACCGTGACTGGCCGGTGGCCTCTGCCCTGGCGGTAGTGATGCTGGCGATCCTGATCGTACCGATCCTGCTGTTCAACCGTAGTCAGGCCAAAGAGATGGAGGGCAGGGCATGAAGCGTTTCAGTTTCTCCAAATTGATGTTGGTCCTGGGTCTGCTGTTCATCTACCTGCCCATGTTGATCCTGGTGATTTACTCGTTCAACGCCTCCAAGCTTGTGACGGTGTGGGGCGGCTGGTCGGTGAAGTGGTACGTCGGCCTGCTCGACAACACCCAGTTGATGGGCTCGGTGATGCGCTCGCTGGAGATCGCCTGCTACACGGCGATCGCCGCGGTGGCGCTGGGTACCCTGGCAGCCTTCGTGCTGACCCGGGTCACGCGTTTCAAGGGCCGTACCCTGTTCGGTGGCCTGGTCACTGCGCCATTGGTCATGCCCGAGGTGATCACTGGCCTGTCGCTGTTGCTGTTGTTCGTGGCCATGGCGCAGATGATCGGCTGGCCGCAGGAGCGCGGTATCGTCACCATCTGGATCGCCCACACCACCTTCTGCGCAGCCTATGTGGCGGTGGTGGTATCGGCGCGCTTGCGTGAGCTGGACCTGTCGATCGAAGAAGCGGCCATGGACCTCGGTGCACGGCCATGGAAGGTGTTCTTCCTGATCACCATTCCGATGATCGCACCGTCCCTGGCGGCGGGCGGGATGATGTCCTTTGCCCTGTCGCTGGATGACCTGGTACTGGCCAGCTTCGTCTCCGGCCCGGGCTCGACCACCCTGCCGATGGAAGTCTTCTCTGCCGTGCGTCTGGGCGTGAAGCCGGAAATCAACGCGGTGGCCAGCCTGATCCTGCTCAGCGTGTCGCTGGTGACCTTCATGGTCTGGTACTTCAGCCGCCAGGCCGAAGAGCGTCGTCGCCGGGCGATTCAGCAGGCGATCGAAGAAAGCGCTGCCGACTCGTGGAAACAACCGGACGTGCGTCGCGCGCCGACGCCGGTTTCGGCGTGATCTGACGGGCCTCATCGCCGGCAAGCCGGCTCCCACAGGTTCTGTGTCAAGCAGGCCCTGTGGGAGCTGGCTTGCCAGCGATGGGGCCTTCTGGTTTTTACTCCGGCCAGTGCCAGGCCGGCTCGTCCAGCATCCCCTGACCGGCAATGCGGGTCTGTCCCAGCACCTTCTCCAGTACGATCGAGTTGCAGGTCGCATCCTGCTCCAGCGCCGCCACCAAGCGTCGTGCATGTGACACCACCCATACCTGACACTGCTCCGACGCGCGGATGATCAAGCGTGCCAGCGCTGGCAACAAGTCCGGGTGCAAGCTGGTTTCCGGCTCGTTCAGCACCATCATGGTTGGCGGCCTTGGGGTCAGCAGCGCGGCGACCAGCAGCAGGTAGCGCAAGGTGCCGTCCGAAAGCTCGGCAGCACTGAGTGGGCGCAACAAACCCTCTTGATAGAACAAGACGCCGAACGCCCCACCGGGCACTGCATCGATTTCCAGGCGCGCGCCGGGGAAGGCATCAGCGATGGTCGCTTGCAAGGCGTCCGGGTCGCCAATCTCGATAATCGTCTGTAGCGCAGCGGCCAGGTCGCGGCCGTCGTGGTGCAGCACTGGTGTGCGCGTACCCAGTTGCCGGCGCCGGGCCGGGGCTTCACGGTCGGTGCGAAAGTGATCGTAGAAGCGCCAGCCGCGAATGCGCTCGCGCAGCAGCAACACTTCGGGCGAAGAGCGCAGGTTGCCAACTTGGTCGAACAGGCTGTCGAAGTTTGGCGTGTGCTGCGCTTGCACCTCCCATTGCCGTCCTTCGCGAACCTTGACCATCGGCCCCTGGCGATCCACCAGCAGGCTGGCCGGGCGGTACAGCGGGCCTGCCCAGATGCTTTCGCGCTTGATCTGCGGGTCGAGGGCAAAACGTGATTTGCTCGGCTCCGGCAAGCCCAGGCCAATGGCGTAACCGAACTCTTCGTCAGTAAAGCCCAGGCGCAAGCGCCGTGCGTTCTGGCGCGGGCCGCCCTGGATGGCGACTTCGCCGTTGCTCATGCGTCGGCTGATCTGCTCGGGGCCGGCCCAGAACGTTGAGTCCAGCCCGCCCTCCGCCGCCAGCGCATTGACCACGCCGCCTTGCGCGGTTTCGGCGAGCAGGCGCAAGGCCTTGTACAGGTTGGACTTGCCACTGCCGTTGGGCCCGGTGATGACATTCAGGCGTGCCAGCGGTAGTACCAGATGATTGATCGAGCGGTAGTTGGTGACAGCCAGGGTGGTCAGCATGGCAGCGTCCATTCAGGCAAAGAGGGCAGTATCGCCGAATCGGCGCAATGGACGAATTGTGTATGCCGACAAGCGATCAAGGAAACCCTGATCTACGCTAACACTCGCATTCCTAATTAGATCTGGCACATGCAAGGAGCCTGCATGAGGGTGTTGCGTCCTTTATCGCTTGCCTGTCTGGGGGGGTTACTGCTGCTGACCGGGTGCGGTGAGAAAAAAACCGCTGAAATCGAACTGCCCAGGGTTGGCGTGCAACGTGTACAGCCCAGTGATTTCGGCGCTTCGGTGACCCTGACAGGTGATGTCCAGGCGCGGGTGCAGACCGACCTGTCCTTTCGCGTGGGCGGCAAGATCATTTCTCGCAGCGTCGATGTCGGCGATCACATCAAGGCCAACCAGGTCCTGGCCAGGCTTGACCCCAAGGACCTGCAGACCACTGTCGATTCGGCCAAGGCCGAGGTCTTCGCCGAACAGGCGCGGGTGACCCAGAGCGCCGCCGCCTTCGTCCGCCAGCAGAAGCTGTTGCCCAAGGGCTATACCAGCCAGAGCGAATACGATTCCGCCGAAGCCGCCCTGCGCAGTAGCCAGAGCGCCTTGAAAGCCGCCCAGGCACAGTTGGCCAATGCCCGCGATCAATTGAGCTACACCGCGCTGGTGGCCGAGGCGGACGGGGTGATTACCGAGCGTCAGGCCGAAGTCGGCCAGGTGGTTCAGGCCACGGTGCCGATCTTCAGCCTGGCCCGCGATGGTGAACGCGATGCGGTGTTCAATGTGTACGAGTCGTTGCTGATGGCTGAGCCGAGCAAGAAAGCGATCACCGTCAGCCTGGTGGACAACCCCAAGGTCCAGGCGCGGGGGCATGTGCGTGAAGTGACCCCGACGGTCTCGGCAAAAAGTGGCACCGTGCAGGTCAAGATCGCTCTGGATGAAGTTCCCGCTGGCATGGAGCTGGGCTCGGCAGTCACCGCCAGCGGCAGTGCTCAGGGCAAGCCAAGCATCGAGTTGCCCTGGTCGGCCCTGACCAAGGCCCTGCATGAGCCGGCAGTGTGGGTGGTGGGCGAGGGCAACAAAGTCAGCCTGCAGCAGGTCAAGGTCATTCGCTACCTCACCGGCAAGGTGGTGGTCGGCGAGGGCCTCAAGGGGGGTGAAACGGTGGTTGTTGCAGGTGGGCAGCTGCTCAACCCGGGCATGCAGGTGGAAATCGCCGCAAGCAAGGACAGCGGGGTGGCCCAATGAAAACCCTGACTCTCGGCCTATGCAGCGTGTTGTTGCTTACCGGCTGCGAACAGCAGGCCGCAGCGCCCGAACCAGTCCGTCCGGTGCTGTCGATGATCGTCGAGCCGCAGGTCCAGGCCAACCTTGGTCGCTTTGCTGGCAGCATCCAGGCGCGTTACGAGAGCACCCTGGGTTTTCGCGTGGCCGGTCGGATTGCCCGGCGCTGGGTGGATGTCGGCAGCCAGGTCAAGCCGGGTGACGTGCTCGCCAGCCTCGACCCGACCGATCAGCGTAACCAGTTGCGCGCCGCCGAAGGCGACCTGGCCAAGGTCCAGGCCCAGTGGATCAATGCCCAGGCCAGTGCGCGTCGCCAACAGCAATTGTACGACCGTGGCGTGGGGGCTCAGGCGCAACTGGACATCGCCCAGACCGACCTGAAAACCACCACCGCCGCCCTTGAGCAGGCACGCGCGGCGGTGGACCAGGCGCGCGACCAGTTGGGCTATAGCGAACTGCGCGTTGACCATGGGGCCGTGGTCACCAACTGGCAGGCTGAAGCCGGGCAGACCGTCAGCGCCGGGCAGGCGGTGGTCACCCTGGCCCGGCCGGACATCAAAGAGGCCGTGATCGACCTGCCAACCCACCTGGCCGAACAGCTGACCCCTGAGCTGACGTTTCAGGTTGCCTCGCAACTGGAGCCCAACATCAGCACCACCGCCACCTTGCGCGAGCTTGAACCCCAGGCCGATGCCGCCACCCGGACTCGCCGTGCACGGCTGACCCTGACGCAAACACCGCCAGCGTTTTACCTGGGCACTGCAATCAGCGTCACCCTGACCTCGATGATGTCGCCGCGCACCGAACTACCGGCTTCAGCCTTGCTCGAGAGCGATGGGCAGACCCGGGTATGGGTGGTCGACCCGCAGCAAAGCACGGTTGCCACTCGCAAGGTGAAGCTGTTGGAGCGCTCCTTTGACAGCATCGTGCTGAGTTCGGGTGTGCAGGCAGGTGACCGTGTGGTAACCGCAGGTGTGAATACCCTGAAACCGGGCCAGAAGGTCATAGTCGACGAGGAAGATGCGCAATGAAAGGAAGCTTCAACCTCTCGGAATGGGCGCTGAAGCACCAATCCTTTGTCTGGTATCTGATGTTCGTCGGCTTGCTGATGGGCGTGATCTCCTACATGAACCTGGGTCGAGAGGAAGACCCTTCGTTCACCATCAAGACCATGGTCATACAGACCCGCTGGCCGGGGGCGACTCAGGAAGAAACCCTGAACCAGATTACCGACCGCATTGAAAAGAAGCTCGAAGAGCTGGACTCGCTCGACTATGTAAAAAGCTACACCCGCCCCGGTGAATCGACGGTCTACGTCAACCTGCTCGATACCACCCCGTCCAAAAGCATTCCCGAGATCTGGTACCAGGTACGCAAGAAGATCCAGGACATTCGTGGCCAGTTTCCCCAGGGTGTTCAGGGGCCGGGCTTCAACGACGAGTTCGGGGATGTGTACGGGTCGATTTATGCCTTTACCGCCGACGGCTTGAACATGCGCCAGTTGCGCGACTATGTCGAGCAAGTGCGCGCCGAGATCCGTGAAGTGCCGAACTTGGGCAAGGTGGAGATGATTGGCACCCAGGACGAAGTGCTGTACTTGAATTTTTCCACACGCAAGCTGGCGTCGCTCGGCATTGACCAGCGTCAGGTACTGCAAGCCCTGCAGACCCAGAACGCAGTGACGCCGGCCGGCGTTATCGAGGCCGGGCCGGAACGTGTTTCGGTGCGCACCAGTGGCCAGTTCGCCTCGGAAAAGGACCTGGAAACCGTCAACCTGCGCATCAATGACCGCTTTTTCCGCCTGGCCGATATCGCCGAGATCCAGCGCGGCTATGTCGACCCGCCGTCGCCGATGTTTCGTTACAACGGCGAGCCCGCTATCGGTCTGGCCATCGGTATGAAGGCGGGTGGCAACATTCAGGCATTCGGCGCCCATCTGCACGAAATGATGAAGCGGGTGACCAGCGAATTGCCGGTGGGTGTCGGGGTGCACACTGTTTCTGACCAGGCGGTGGTGGTCGAAGAGGCGGTGGGCGGATTCACCAGTGCCTTGTTCGAGGCGGTGATCATCGTGCTGGTGGTGAGTTTTGTCAGCCTGGGTGTGCGTGCAGGTCTGGTGGTGGCCTGTTCGATTCCGCTGGTGTTGGCCATGGTGTTCATCTTCATGGAGTACAGCGGCATCACCATGCAGCGCATCTCCCTGGGGGCGCTGATCATTGCCCTGGGCCTGCTGGTCGACGATGCGATGATCACCGTGGAGGTGATGGTCACGCGCCTGGAGATGGGCGAAAGCAAGGAGCAGGCAGCGACTTTTGCCTACACCTCGACCGCGTTCCCGATGCTTACCGGCACTCTGGTAACCGTCGCAGGTTTTGTTCCCATCGGCCTCAATGCCAGTTCGGCGGGGGAGTACACCTACACCCTGTTCGCGGTGATCGCCGCAGCCTTGCTGGTGTCCTGGGTGGTGGCGGTGATGTTCGCGCCGGTGTTGGGCGTGCATATCCTCAGTACCAAGGTCAAAGCCCATGACCAGGAGCCGGGCCGTGTCGGCAAGGCGTTCGAACACAGTTTGCTGTGGTGCATGCGCCATCGTTGGCTGACCATCATCGGTACCGTGTTGCTGTTCGTCTTGGCATTGTTCTGTATGCGCTTTGTGCAGAACCAGTTCTTTCCCTCTTCGGATCGCCCCGAGATTCTCGTCGACCTCAACCTGCCGCAAAACGCCTCGATCGCGGAAACCCGCAAGGCGGTGGATCGGCTGGAGGCGACGCTCAAGGGCGACCCGGATATCGTGCGCTGGAGCAGCTACATCGGCCAGGGGGCGATTCGCTTCTACCTGCCGCTGGACCAGCAACTGCAGAACCCTTACTACGCTCAGTTAGTGATCGTCAGTAAAAGCTTCGAGGCCCGCGAGGTCCTGATCAAACGCTTGCAGCAACGGCTGCGCGAGGACTTTGTCGGCATCGGCACAAACGTCCAGTCGCTGGAAATGGGGCCGCCGGTAGGGCTACCCATCCAGTATCGGGTCAGCGGCAAGGACATCGATCAAGTGCGCAAGCATGCTATTGCCTTGGCGACACTGCTCGACAGCAACGACAATGTCGGCCAGATGATTTACGACTGGAACGAGCCAGGCAAGGTATTGCGGGTCGAGATCGCCCAGGACAAGGCTCGCCAGCTTGGCTTGTCGTCCGAGGACGTGGCCAACGTCATGAACAGCATCGTCAGCGGCATGCCAGTGACCGAGGTGAGCGACAACATTTACCTGATCAACGTCGTTGCCCGTGCCGAAGACAGTGAGCGCAGCTCGCCGCAAACGCTGCAGAACCTGCAGATCGTCACGCCCAATGGCACCTCGATTCCGCTACTGGCGTTCGCCACTGTGCGCTACGAGATGGAACAGCCCCTGGTCTGGCGGCGCGACCGCAAACCGACGATTACCATCAAGGCTGCCGTGCGTGGCGATATCCAGCCGACAGACCTGGTCCGCGAGCTCAAACCGCAGATCGATGACTTCGCCAGCAAGTTGCCGGTGGGTTACTCGGTGGAAACCGGCGGTACGGTGGAGGCCAGCGGCAAGGCCCAGGGGCCGATTGCCAAAGTGTTGCCGCTGATGTTCTTCCTCATGGGCACGTTCCTGATGCTCCAGTTGCACAGTGTGCAGAAGTTGTTCCTGGTCGCAAGCGTCGCGCCGCTGGGTCTTATTGGCGTGGTCCTGGCGTTGGTGCCAACCGGGACGCCCATGGGCTTTGTGGCGATCCTGGGGATTCTTGCGCTGATCGGCATCATCATCCGCAACTCGGTGATCCTGGTGACCCAGATCGAAGAGTACGAAGCCCAGGGTTACTCGCCCTGGGCGGCGGTGCTGGAAGCCACCAACCACCGCCGTCGACCGATCCTGCTGACCGCGGCAGCAGCGAGCCTGGGCATGATCCCGATTGCCCGCGAAGTGTTCTGGGGGCCGATGGCCTACGCCATGATCGGCGGGATTATCATCGCCACCTTGCTGACCTTGCTGTTCCTGCCGGCACTGTATGTGGCCTGGTACAAGATCCGCGAGCCGCAGCGCCAATGAATACGCTATCGCCGGCAAGCCAGCTCCCACAGGATCTGCATGCACCGGATCCGGTGGGAGCTGGCTTGCCCCGCGATGATTTCAACGCTTGTTCAAACCTTTCGCCAATCGATCCCCACCCAGTTGAATCAATGCCACCAACACCACCAGCATGACTATCACCGTCAGCATGATCTGGCTGTCGAAACGCTGGTAGCCGTAACGGTAGGCAATGTCGCCCAGGCCGCCGGCACCAATGGCGCCGGCCATGGCCGAGGAGTTGATCATGGTCACCAGGGTGATGGTGAAGCCGCCGACGATGCCCGGCAGGGCTTCGGGCAGCAGGACATGCCAGACGATGTGCCAACGTCGGCAGCCCATGGCCTGGGCTGCTTCGATCAGGCCGTGGTCGACTTCCCGCAAGCTGACTTCGGCAATGCGGGCAAAGAACGGCGTGGCGGCAATGGTCAGGGGCACCACAGCGGCCCAGACCCCATAGGTGGTGCCGACGATCAGGCGGGTAAAGGGGATCAGAGCCACCATCAGGATCAGGAACGGAATCGAGCGGAACAGGTTGACGAAGGCGCCGAGCACCCGGTTCAGGGTGGGCGCTTCGAAGATCCCGCCCTTGCCGCTGGTGACCAGGATCACTGCCAGCGGTATGCCGGCAAGCAGGGCGATCAGCGACGAGACGCCAACCATCAACAAGGTGTCGAGCACACCCGCAAGCAAGCGATCAAACCACATAACCCAGTACCTCCACCTGTGCAGCCCATTGCCGGGCGCGCTCAATCACCTGCTCGTGGCTGTGCGGCGAGTTGGCCACCGACACTACAAGCTGGCCCAGGGCGCGGCCCTGGATCGGTTCGATACCGCCTTGCAGCAGGCTGATCTGGCCGCCGAGCAAGGCGAACAATGAAGACAATTCCGGTGCCTGTTTGTCTTTGCCACTGACCCGCACATTCAGCACCAGCGCCGCCTCCGGGCTTGGCGGTTGCGGCTGCAAACGTGCTTGCAAGGCAGCCGGCAGGGCAGGTTGCAACGGCGCGAGCAGGGTCTTGCTGACTTCGTGCTGCGGGTCGCCAAACACTTGCCAGACGGCGCCTTGCTCGACGATGCGGCCGCGTTCGAGCACCACTACCCGCTGACAGATATCGCGGATCACTGCCATCTCATGGGTGATCAAGACGATGGTCAGGCCCAGGCGCCGGTTGATATCGCGCAGCAGGCCGAGGATCGATTCAGTGGTTTCCGGGTCGAGGGCCGAAGTCGCTTCATCACACAGCAGGATCTCTGGGTCATGCACCAACGCCCGGGCAATGCCGACACGCTGCTTCTGCCCGCCAGACAACTGTGCGGGGTAAATCTGGTGTTTTTCCTGCAGGCCGACCAGCTCCAGCAACTCGGTGACTTTGCGCTGGCGCAGCTCCCTGGGTACGCCGGCAACCTTGAGTGGCAGCTCGACGTTCTGCCACACCGTCTTGGCCGACATCAGGTTGAAGTGCTGGAAGATCATGCCGATGCGCCGGCGCAGGCGCACCAGGCGGTCTTCGTCGTACTCGCCGATGTCCACCTGGTCGATCAGCACCCGGCCACTGCTCGGTTGCTCCAGGCGGTTGATGGTACGGATCAGCGACGACTTGCCAGCACCGCTGCGGCCGATAATGCCGAAAATCTCACCGCGCTGGATGTTCAGGTCGATACCCGCAAGCGCTGGTGTTTGCTGGCCCGGGTAGGTCTTGCCCAGGCCGATGAAGCGCACATGGGCGTTGCCCAGCTCCGGGTGCAAGGCTCGCTGCCGGGCCTGTTGCAGGGGCGCGAAAGGCGGTTGCTGCTCCTGCGCCACGCGGGCGCTGACGGCGCTCATCTCAGCTCTCCCAGCCAGCTTGGTAGAGCTTGCCGTGGGCCTGGTCGAGGGCGGCGCGCACCACCGGCGAGTGCTGGTAGATGTCGATGAACTTGGCCAGGCGCGGGTCATCCTTGCTCTGCGGGCGAATGACGAACTGGATCACGTATTCCTTGTGGTCCAGGCCATCGAACAGCAGCGCCGAGGTGGCGTCGAAGGTCTTGGCCAGGCGGATATAGGCCGGGTAGCCCTGAACCAGGTCAGCATCATCGTAGGCGCGTACCAGTTGCACCGCTTCAACCTGGAGAATCTTCAGTTTTTTCGGGTTGGCGACGATGTCTTCTTCGCTGGCCTTGTAGCCGACGCCGGGCTTGAGCGTGATCAGACCAGCCTTGGCCAGTAGCTGCAAACCGCGGCCGCTGTTGATCGGGTCGTTGGCGATGGCAACACTGGCACCTTCGGGCAGTTCATCGAAGCTTTTGTATTTTTTCGAATAGAGGCCGACGTTGTTGATGATCCCCGGGGCGAGGGGGACCAGGTTGAATCCGGCGGCGGCCTTGGCGTTTTCCAGGAACGGGATGTGCTGGAAGTAGTTCACGTCGATATCACCTGCCGCCAGGCTGACGTTCGGCGCGATCCAGTCGCTGAATTCGATCAGCTCGACCTCCAGGCCCTGCTTCTTCGCTTCGCTGACGGCCGCTTCCAGGGGGATGGAAAAGGCTGCGGTGGTCCCGACTTTCAAGGCGTCGGCGGCCTGGGCGGCGCCGAACAGGCCCACGGTCAGCGCCAGGGCGGTGAGCGGGCGGGCAATCAAGGTTTTAAGCATGCTGTAGCGCTCCGGTTGGGGTCGTAGTGGTATGGCGATAGCTGGCGCCAGGGTGGTCTGCCGGCAGGTGCGGCTGGTCGCTGGCGAAGAGCTTTTCGCGCAGGCTGCCCTGTTCGTAGGCGGTCTTGTACGAGCCGCGTCGTTGCAGTTCGGGGATCACCAGGTCGATGAAGTCGACATAGCTTTCCGGGGTCACGGTGCGCGTCAGGTTGAAACCGTCCAGGCCAGTTTCGGCGATCCAGCTTTCCAACTCGTCGGCGACCTGGGTTGGCGAGCCGATCAGGGTGATGTAGCGTCCGCCGAGGGCGTGTTGTTCGAGCAGCTTGCGCCGGGTCCAGTCGTTGTTCTGCAGGTTCTTGGTGGCGGACTGGATAGCGTTGCTCTTCACGTACTGAATCGGCTCGTCCAGTTCGTACTCGGAGAAGTCGATAGCGGTGGAGCTGGAAAAATGCGCAACACCGGCCTCGGCGCTGGCGTAGCGCAGGTACTCGGCATGCTTGGCCTTGGCCTGATCCTCCGTGCGGGCGACGATCACCGTCAGGCCCATGAACACCTTGATCGCCTGCGGGTCACGCCCGGCGGCCACGGCGGCAGCACGCACCTTGTCGACCTGGGCGCGGGTGGCGGCCTTGTTCTGGCCGCTGATGAACACGCACTCGGCATGGTTGCCGGCAAAGCTCAGGCCGCGCTCGGAACTGCCGGCCTGGAACAGCACCGGGGTACGCTGCGGCGATGGCTCGCACAGGTGGTAGCCCTCGACCCGGTAGAACTCGCCTTGGTGCTTGATCTTGTGCACCTTGTCGGGCTGGGCATAGATCCGCTGCTGGCGGTCGTTGAGCACCGCGCCGTCTTCCCAGCTGCCTTCCCAGAGCTTGTACAGCACCTCAAGGTATTCGTCGGCCTGGTCATAGCGGCGGTCGTGTTCGGGTTGCTGATCCAGGCCCATGGCCTTGGCCGCGCTGTCGAGGTAGCCGGTGACGATGTTCCAGCCGACCCGGCCACGGCTCAGATGGTCGAGGGTCGACAGGCGCCGGGCGAACAGGTACGGCGGTTCGTAGGTCAGGTTGGCGGTCAGGCCGAAACCGAGGTTGCGGGTGACCGCAGCCATGGCCGAGACCAGCAGCAGCGGGTCGTTGACCGGCAACTGGATCGACTCTTTGAGCGGCACATCGACAGACTGCTGGTAGACATCGTAAACACCGACGATATCGGCGAGGAACAAGCCGTCGAACAGTCCGCGTTCCAGTAGCTGGGCCAGCTCGGTCCAGTATTCGAGGGTCTTGTACTGGCTCGACGTGTCCCGCGGGTGGGTCCACAGGCCGTGGTTGATATGCCCGACGCAGTTCATGTTGAAGGCGTTGAGCAGGATCTTTTTCTTGGCCATCAGATCGTGCCCCGCAACGGTGGGTTTTCGTTGTTGAGGTAGTAGTTGCCGATGGCGTGATACTTCCAGCGCACCGGGTCGTGCAGGGTGTGCACCCGGGCGTTGCGCCAATGACGATCCAGGCCGTGCTCGGCCAGGGTTGCCTGGCTGCCGGCCAGCTCGAACAGGGTGGTGCCGGCGGCCAGCGAGATTTCGGTGCTGATTGCCCGCGCTTCGGCCACGGCGATCGAGGCGGCGGCGACGGTGTCGGCATTGGGTTCGGCCTGGGCGCGATCCAGATAGTCGCCCGCCCGTTCGAGCAGCGCTTCAGCGGCGTGCAAGCGGATCGCCAGGTGGCCGAACGACTTCAGGGTCAACGGGTCTTCGCTGGCCTGATCGACGCCGGAGTCGATCCATGGCCGACTGCGGGTACGCACGAAGTGCAGGGCATCTTCGTACGCGGCGCGGGCGATGCCGGTGTCGATGGCAGCATGGAGGATCTGCGCCAGCGGGCCGACCGTGGTCGGGCGCTCGAAGGCGCTCTGGAACGGCAACACATCCTCGGCGGCGACTGGCACCTGGTCGAACACCACCGAGCCACTGCCGGTGGTGCGTTGGCCGAAGCCGCTCCAGTCGTCGATGACCTTCAAACCGGCGCTGTCTGCCGGTACGAAGGCCAGATGCTGCACGCCCGCTTTATCGACCACCGAGGTAGGAATGCGCTGGGCATAGATAGCGCCGGTGGCGTAGAACTTGCGGCCATTGATGCGGTAGGCGTCGCCATCACGGGTGAGGGCGGTGGTGCGGTCGTGGGCAGTCTTGGTGCCGAGCTCGGCCAGGGCATTGCCGAAGCGTTGGCCGGCCAGTACTTCGGCGTACAGGCGTTGTTGCTGCTGCGGGCTGCCGTTGACCCGCAGCACCTCCAGGGCATAGAAATGGTTTTGCGGAATTTGCCCAAGCGAGGCATCGGCCTGGGCGATGCGGGCGATGACCTTGGCCAGGGTGACGTTCGATACGCCGGCGCCACCGTAGGCCTTGGGCACGCTGATACCCCACAGGCCGGAGCGCGAGAACAGCTCCAATTCAGGGTGTGGCAGGCGGCGTTCGCGGTCGCGCAGGGCGCTGTCGCGGCGAAGCTGGGCGGCGATTTCCTCGGCAATGTGCAATGCCTGGGCGTCAGTGTGGATGACCGCGACGTTAGCCTGCGGTTGTGGCAAAAGACTCATAAACAGGGCTCCAGTGGTCTGGTCAGATCCAGGCGTGCCGGGCAGGCAGGGTACCGTTGAGGTGATAGGCGCCGACGGCGTGGTATTTCCAGCGAACCGGGTCGTGCAGGGTGTGCACGCGGGCATTGCGCCAGTGTCGGTCAAGGTTGAACTCGGCCAGGGTGGCGCGGCTGCCGGAGAGCTCGAAGAGCTTCTCGCTGGCTTGCAGGGAGATCTCGGTGGTCAGCACCTTGGCTTCGGCCACGGCGATCGAGGCCCGGGCGGCAGCGGCGGCATCGACGGGTGCGGCGCTGACTTCGTCGAGCACGCGCGCAGCTTTGCCCAGGAGCGCCTGGGCGGCATGCAGCTCCAGTTGCAAGCGACCGACGTCGGCGATCACATAGAGATCGTCACTGGCGCGATCGACCTTGGCGTCGATCCACGGCCGGGCCTTTTCGCGGACAAAGGCGATGGTGTCGGCAATTGCCGCTTCGGCAATCCCGGCATCGATGGCTGCCTGAATCAGTTGCGAGACGGCGCCCTGGATGTTCGGGACTTCGCCTTGTTTCCAGGTGTCGATCACCAGGTCCGCATCGACCTGCACCTTGTCCAGCAGCACGGTTCCGCTGGCGGTGGTGCGCTGGCCGAAACCGGACCAGTCGTCGACGATGCGCAGGCCCGGTGTGCCGCGCCGGACCAGGGCCATGACCTGACGGCCATCATCGTTCAGCGCCTTGACCGCCACCCAATGGGCAAACAGGGCGCCGGTGGAATAGAACTTCTGGCCGCTGAGCACATAGTGATCGCCCTCGCGGGTGATGCGCGCCTTGAGGTCCAGGGTGTGCTTGGTGCCGCGCTCGGGCCCGGCATTGCCGATGCGCCAGCCGTCGAGCACCGACTTGAACAGCAGTGCTTGCTGGCGTTCGGTAGCGGCGCCCTTGAGCAGTTGCAGAATGCCGAACTGGTTTTGCGGGATCTGCCCCAGCGCCGGGTCGGCGACGCTGATGATGCGAAACACCTCGGCGAGGGTGACAAACGATACCTGCGCGCCGCCAAAGGCGTGCGGGATGCTGATGCTACCCAGGCCGCTGCGGGTGAACTGCTCGATTTGCGCCCAGGGCAGCTTGCGTTGCTGGTCGCGCCTGGCCGCCTGGTCACGTGCCGCCTCGGCCAGTTCATGGGCCGCTTGCAGGGCTTGTGCGTCGTTGCTCAGCACCTTGGCTGGCAACAACAGCGGGGCGCTGTCCAGATCACTGTGGACTGTGGTTTCTGCCAGATTGGACATCAGTACCGCTCCTTGGCTGCACTCAATGCCCTGGCGTTACGCACTGGGGTGATTGTGTTCCTGACCATACCTACCTCACGAATTGAAAACGTCGACGCGGGGTGCGGCGACAAAATTGCGCTGGTCCGGTGGTCCGGTGTATATACCCTAATAGCGTATAAAAATTAAATAAACTAACTTTTAGGAATAAATATAGAAGTACTTGGCGGTCGCTGGACGAACGCCTGCCGGGGTAGGGCAGGCGTCAGGTGGGAGTGGGAAAAAGGCGGGGGAAAACTCAGTAGTCGGTGTTCTGCGTACCGAGGAATTTGCCGAGGAACTGCCGGGTGCGCTCTTCTTTGGGTTGGGCAAACAGTGCTTTGGCTTCACCCTGCTCAACGATTACGCCCTTGTCGAAGAAGATCACCCGGTTGGCGACATCCCGGGCAAAACTCATCTCGTGGGTGACGATGATCATGGTGCGTTTTTCTTCGGCCAGGCTGCGGATGGTTGCCAGTACTTCGCCGACCAGCTCGGGGTCGAGCGCCGAGGTCGGTTCATCGAAGAGGATGACCTCCGGTTCCATGGCCAGTGCCCGGGCAATCGCCACCCGCTGTTGCTGTCCACCGGACAGCTTGCGCGGGTAGGAGGCCTCCTTGCCGGCCAGGCCGACCTTGGCCAGCAGCTTCATGCCCAGGGCCTCGGCCTGCTCGCGCGGGGTCTTCTTGACCACCAGCGGGCCTTCGATGATGTTCTCCAGTGCCGTGCGGTGGGGGAACAGGTTGAAGTTCTGGAAAACGAAGCCAACCTCCTGGCGCAAGCGGCGGATCAACCCGCTTTGCTGGCTGAGCGGGCGGTTGGCGTCGATCTCAACGTTACCGACCTTGATGCGCCCGCTGCTGGGGGTTTCCAGCAGGTTCAGGCAGCGCAGGAAGGTGGTCTTGCCGGAGCCGCTGGGGCCGATGATGGCGATTACCTCGCCAGCCTCTACCTTGAGGCTGATGTCGTCGAGCACGGTCTGGCCGTTGAACTGCTTGCTCAGTCGTAGTACCTCGATCATGCCTCAGGACTCCTGGTCGTGCCGGTTGACCCGCGCTTCCAGGCGGTTCTGCAGGTGTGCAAGAACGCTGGCCAGCACCCAGTAGATCAGTGCGGCGGCAAGGTACATGGTGAAGATTTCGAAGGTGCGCGCGGTAATCAGCTGCGCCTGGCGGAACAGTTCCGGCACCTGAATAGTGGCGGCCAGGGCGGTGTCCTTGACCAGCGAAATGAAGCTGTTGCCCAGGGGCGGCAAGGCGGTGCGCGCCGCTTGCGGCAGGATCGCCCGGCGCATGGCCTGGCCACGGGTCATGCCGATGCTGGCCGCGGCCTCCCACTGGCCACGATCAATCGAGCTGATGGCGGCGCGGAGGATTTCACAGGCATAGGCGGCCATGTTCAGCGAGAAGCCGATCAGCGCCGCCGGTAGCGGGTCCAGTTCCAGGCCTATCTGGGGCAGGCCGTAATAGATCACGAACAGCTGCACCAGCAGTGGCGTGCCGCGGAAGAACGACACGTAGACTCGCGCCGTCCAGCTCAGCAGCCTGAGCGATGACAGACGCATCAGCGCCAGGGCAAAGCCCAGCAGCAGGCCAAAGAACATCCCGCCGAGGCTGAGGATTACCGTGTAGTACGCGCCCTTGAGCAGAAAGGGCGCGGACTGCAGTGCAAGTTGGAAAGCTTCTTCCATTATTGGGTGACGTCAGCGTTGAAGTATTTTTCCGAAAGCTTTTTCAGCGTGCCGTCGGCGCGCAGCTTGTCGATGGCTTTGTTCAGGGCTTGCAGCAATTCAGGCTCGCCTTTGCGCAGGGCGATTCCGGACTCCTGACGCGAGAACGCGTTACCGGCGGCGGTGGTGTCCGTGGCCTTCTTGGCGTATTCCAGAGCAGCCAGACGGTCGATCAGGATGGCGTTGATACGGCCGTTGCGCAGGTCGGCGAACTTGGTTGGATCGTCTTCGTAGGTGCGCACGTCAGCAGTTGGCACATTGGCCTTGACCCACTGTTCGTAGTTGGTGCCCAGGCCCACGCCGACTTTCTTGCCACCCAGGTCGGCAGCGGACTGGATGTTCAGGTCGGCGGCTTTCTTGGTCAGCACCAGCGCCTGGATGCCGGAAACGGTGTAGGGCTCGGAGAAGTCGTACTTCTTCTTGCGCTCTTCGGAGATAGTCACCTGATTGACCACCGCGTCCAGACGCTTGGACTCAAGGGCTGCGAGGATGCCGTCCCACTTGGTCGGTTGCAGTTTGACCTTGACCCCCAGCTCCTTGGCCAGGGCCTCGGAGAGTTCCACCTCGAAGCCGGTGAGCTTGCCGTCGGCATCGACGAAGCTGAACGGTGGATAGGTACCTTCAAGGCCGATGTTGATAACGCCCTTGTCCTTGATCTGCTGCAGTTGCTCACCCGCCACTGCCTGACCGAGCAGGCTGGCGCCAAGCAGCAGGCCCAGACCGGCGGCGACTGCCTGTTTACCGAACGCGGAAATCTTCATGTGTAGCCCCAATGTTGTTGTGAGTGTGGCGCTGACTATAGGGTGATGCGTTTAGTCTTAAAAATAATATAAATTCATTTTCTTATACTATTTTCAAATTTTTCAATGACCTGGCCCAGGCCTCAGGGTAGGCGAATAGTGCCGGTGCCCTACTGCGCTGTGCAAAGTTCGACTATAGGCAGCCCGGGGCAGGCGGGCAACTCCCCAGCTTATGCCGCCTTTATTGCTTTCTGGAATAAAGCGTTATTTTTTCTGCTGTAGGAAATTGCCGTAAAGTGATTGTTCATTGCGACGGCACCCTCATCCACCGACCGCCGCTGCAGCAGGAGAAGTAACCGTGAGCGACAACGCGCAATCAGGGCATTGGCAGCTGCAAACCATCGTTGGCCAGTTGCGTAGCGCCCGCGATCAGTGGCGCACCAGCAACGGCCGCAGCAGCGGTCAGCAGGGCGGCCGTGAACTGCCGTCACGCGAAGCGGTGCGGCACATTCTCGAGCAGCTGTGTGGCGCCTTGTTCCCCATGCGCCTGGGCCCGGTGGACCTGCGCGAAGAAAGCGAAGACTTCTACGTGGGCCACACCCTTGATGCTGCCCTGACCGCCTTGCTCGCCCAGGCGCGTCTGGAGTTGCGTTATGTGGCACGTCAGGGCAATCAGGCCACGGCGGACATCGACGCCAAGGCATTGCGCCTGATCCAGGACTTTGCCGCCGCCTTGCCGGGCCTGCGCAGCATCCTCGATACCGATGTGCTGGCCGCCTTCCATGGCGACCCGGCGGCGCGCAGCGTCGACGAAGTGCTGTTGTGCTATCCAGGTATCCTTGCGGTCATTCACCATCGCCTTGCCCATCACCTGTACCGGGCCGGCCTGCCGTTGCTGGCGCGGATCAGCTCGGAACTGGCGCATTCGGCCACCGGCATCGATATTCACCCGGGCGCGCAGATCGGCCCGAGTTTCTTCATCGACCACGGCACCGGTGTGGTGATCGGTGAAACCGCGATCATCGGCGAGCGGGTGCGTATCTACCAGGCGGTCACCCTGGGCGCCAAGCGCTTCCCGGCAGACGAGGACGGGCAACTGCAGAAGGGCCATCCACGCCACCCGATTGTCGAGGACGACGTGGTGATTTATGCCGGCGCGACTATTCTGGGACGAATCACCATCGGCAAGGGTTCGACCATCGGCGGCAACGTCTGGCTGACCCGTAGCGTGGCCCCGGGCAGCAACCTGACCCAGGCTAACCTGCAACACGACGACGGCACCCAGAAGTAAAGCGGCCACGCTAAATTGTTATCAAAACCGCTTGGCGCAATGCCAAGCGGCTCAGTTCTTTGTGCTCATTGTTTCGCTCGGAAAATTCCCGATTTATTTGCGACTGGTCTGATTAGCTCATACCCCGCCGCTCAGTAGTTTTCGCTCATTCCCAAGAGCAAGACAGGCCGGGCACATGAGAGCGTTGTTGTGGGTGTTGTTGTGTACACCATTGCTGGTACAGGCAGGCCCTGAAATCAACATCGGTGCCATGTACGAGTACATGGATGGGCAAAAAAGCACCTTGCTCAAACGTGTGCGCAACATGGGCGACACCACTGCCTTTGTCAAAGTCAGCGTGGTCGAGCTGGTTTACGCCGAGGATGGCAGCAGCCGCGAGCACGAGCGCTACTTTCGTGTGCGCTTCGAGCCGGTCCTGCCCGACCAGGGTGATGGCTTTGGTCTTAGTGCCGATGAGTCCGAGGACTATCGCGAGTCTTTCTCCGCAGGCGTGAATGTCCTGGCCGGTTACGGCGCAATTCTTTTCGTGCGTCCGCTTTCTCCTCGCTATCAGACCGACATCAAGCAAGAGCCTGAGCGCTTTCTGGTCCACAACAACGGTAACGCCACCCTGATTCTGGATCACTTCAATGACTGCGCCACAGGTGGCAAACAGTGTGAAGTGCCCAGCAAGTATCACGTTCGTCCCGGCACCGCGCGTGAGTTCAAAAAACAGGCGGGTCGCGCCTATCGCTTCGAGCTGATCGAGGGCGACAAGACCCGCAAGGTCGAGATCGCCGGTTGATTTCGCCAACACTTTCACACATGAGGTTTTAACGTGAACAAATTTACTCTGGCTGCTCCCTTTGCATTGCTGGCGTTGTCCATCAGTGCCCAGGCCGCCGACCCGATCCAGCATCAAGTCACTGTAGTGGCAACCGTGCCGACCGATAGTTTCTACGTTGTCACCCCGCCGGGTGACAACTGGACCAACGACCCACAGACCTTGCCGTGGAACCATGTGCGCGAAGACTTTGACAGTCTGAGCAAGCAATTCGACGTCAAGAGCACCATCGGCCCGATCAGTGCCTCGCTGACCTCACCAGCTTCGATTGCCAGCGGTGGCAACCAGATTGGTCTGAACGTGATGGTCGGAGGGGTGCAACTGAGCCCCGGCACTCCCGAGGTGGTGGTACCGGCCGCTGCGGCTGCAGGCGGTACGCGTATCGAGTTCAGGCTGGCGGCCAACACCCCGTCCGGCGGCTATGTGCCGGGCAACTATCAGGGCATGGTCGGCATGATGTTCGAAACCGCCGCACCCTAAGCCTCCCTTCTCGCTCTCCAGCCCCCGGCCGCGCTTGTTCGAAGGCGGCCTCGGGGCCTTCTTTCGGGTTGCTTGGGTATGAGTGTTCTGTCTCGCTGGGTGGCCTTTGGCCTACTGTGCCTGGGCGCTCAGGTGCATGCTGAAACGTCGGTGCTGGGCCAGGTCAAGGGCTTGCCACCTGATTTTCACGCACACTTCTTTGACGTACCGCTGGCGGTCCGGGTTGAGCTCGATGGTCGTACCCTGGGCGAGGCCATGGTCATTTTGCGTCCTGATGAAAGCTTGCAGCTGATCGAGTTCAGCGAGCTGTCTGACAGTGCCTACGGGCCGACCGAACAGCAACGCTGGTTGCACAACCTGGCCGATGGCTGGCCCCTGGGTACGTGCACCAGAGCGTGTCCGGATGATCTGCTGGCCCTGCATTACAGCCTGGTCACTTCGCAGGTTTCCATCCTTACCCGCCGGGCTGAGCATGATGCCCTGGCTTCGAATTTTCACCGGTTGCCGGATCAAGGCAGCCGCGGCCTGTTGCTGAGCAATCAGTTGAACCTCACCGGCGGTCAGGGCCAGGCGGCTTCGGGACGTTACGCTTTCGAGGCGCAAAGCAGCCTGGGGCAATGGACGGCGGTGGCCGCCGGGCAGATGCACCGCAGTGCCGACAGCCGCGATGCCGAGGATCTGCGTTATTACGCGCAGCAATTGTATGGCGAGCATTTGCAGCAGGAGCACTTCTGGCGCCTGGGTTTCTTTACCCCCGACGACAACGGTATTGCCCGTCAGCCACGGCTGTTGGGTTCGCGCCCGGAGGGCACGGTAGGGGTGATGTACGGCACCAGCGATACCTTGGCCATCAACAACGGCATGCCCAGTGCCACGCCAATCTATGTAACCCCGAGCCGTCCAGGGGTAGCGGAGGTTTATCGCAATGGCGTGTTGATTTACAGCCAGCCGGTCCAGCCCGGGCTGCAGGCCCTGGATACCCGGCGGCTGCCGGGCGGAATCTATGAAGTGGAAGTGCGCCTGCTGGAAGATGGCAATGTCACGGTGCGCAGCGAGGAGTTCATCTACAAGCCGAACAACTGGAGCAACCCGGACAAGCCGCTGCGCTACAGCGCCTTCCTTGGACAGCAGAGCAACTTGCTCAGCAACTGGAACGATGATGAGGACGGCCAGTTAACCGCTGGCCTGGTCGCCAGCTACCTGGCGCATCCCCGGGCAATTCTCGGCGTGTCGCTCCAGCGGGTTGACGAGGCCATGCAGTACGGGAGCGCATTGGACTGGGCCGTGCGCGATGACATGCAACTGTACGCCAACGTGTTCCACACCGGCGGTGTCGGTAACGGCTTTGACCTGCAGGGCATCTTTCGCTACAGCCATGGCAGCTTTGTGCTCAGTCACAACCGTAGCTGGATGGATGTCAACCGCTATGACCAAGGTTCGTGGTATCGGCAGGCGCGGATCGAGCGGTTGCAGCAGAGTGCATTGTCCTGGCAGCACCGTTTGAGCCCAGAGGACAGTGCCACCTTGCGCATCGCCCACAGCAACGGCGCGGCCAATGGTGTCGGTGTGGATGTGGGCTGGTGGCGCAACGCCAAGTTGTTTGGAACCGATGCCAGCTGGCGTCTGTCGCTGTTCGACCGCCCAGGTACCCTGAGCACCAACGAACAGCGCAATCGAGGTGTCGACCTGAGCTTGAACGTACTGCTTGGCAGTGGCGAGCGCCGGGTAGCCGGCAGCTTTGGCAGCCGTACCGGCTATGATGGTCGCCGTGACCAGAATGCCTCACTGATCTACCAGCAGGCCTTCACCGACGGGGCACTGCAGGCAGTGTCCGGATCGCTCACCGCCGATCGCTATGGCGCAGGCATTGGTGCTACCGCCAGCTACCAGACCAATGTGGTGCGCGGCGATGTCTACGCTCAGCAGTCGACCCTGGACAGCGCCTGGCTCGGAGGTCTCAATCTTGATAGCACGCTGGCCTGGGGCGGTGGCGCGATGGCGGCCACGGGTGAGTATCAGAACTACCAGGCTGGCATGATCGTCGATGTCGAGACCGATGGCGGCGATGTCGAGTTGCGCTCCGATGACCTCAACGGCCACGCGGCGATCCTGCGTGCCGGGCGTAATGTGGTGCCGGTGTCAGCGTACAAGGCCGGTAGCGTGCAGTTTGACTTTGCGGGCAGCGATGCGCCGACGGCAAGTATCCAACCGCAAGCGGTGGGTTATCACCTCAACCGGGGTGGCGTCGGCTACCAGAAGATCCGCGTGATGAAGACCCTGACCGTGATCGGGCGCCTGCTCGATGGCCGTGGCCAGCCGCTCAAGGGCGCACTATTGATCAATCACGCCAGTCGCAGCGTGACCGAGGCAGACGGTTTTTTCGCCGTGGAGATGAGCGAGCGCACGCCAACCCTGGAGGTGCGTTTGCGCGATACCTCACTGTGCCTGCTCGACCTGGGCAAAGGTGACTTGCGTCGTGAACAGGACGTGCTGTTTGCGGGGGATGTCTCCTGCGAGCGATCGACATTGGCCAGTGCCGAGACCAACCCTGGAGCCAAGAGCTGATGAGCATGCCCGCTTTACTTCGTCGCGTTGTGCTGGCGGGGCTCTGTGTCCTGAGCCCCACTGTGTGGGGGCCGACGGTAAAAATCACTGCATTCTATGAGCCGGACCCAAACAACCCTCACAACACCCATTTCATTAACACTACGCCACAGGCGGCGTTTTGCTTACGCTGGCCAGAATATTGTCGAGCGCTGGGGGCGTTTTCGGTAGGGATTCCGATCACCTATAACAAGGAGAGCGTGCAGGGCGCCAGCGATGTCAGGGACCGCTTTTTTGTTCAATTGCCTGGCCAGCGCAATTTTCAGATCAGCAATGTTGCAACGGGACGCAGTTACCCGGTCGAGTTTCGTATTACGCATGTGAGCCAGATGGGGCGTTCAATGAGACTGGGGGACAGCATTCATAACCATCCCATTTTTACCCAGTATCCCGGTGGTGGCTGCCGGTATCTGAAAACCTTTCATCAAACCTCGCGTCCTCGGGAGGTCCACTATCTGTGGAACGTTACGAATCCTCCGGCCCCGGCGGGGTGTCATTCCCAGAGCAGTTTCGCCCCCAATGGCCATCAGGTGCCTTTGGAAATGGAGACGTTCGGTATCGGCTTCGAGTTGAACCTGCCGCCGCCCCTGGATATTCCCAATGGCATGTATACCGCTACCCAGACGTTCAGCGTAGGCCCGGGTGCAGAGTTTGACCTTGGCAATCACGTCAGCGGCTTGAACACCAGCGAGGTAACCCTGGAGTTCGAGCTGGCGGTCAATCACCATCTCAAGACCGAGTTCCCTCCGGGCTCCGAAAGGGCCGTGCTCGAGCCGCGCGATGGTTGGGCCGGCTGGGTCAATCGTGGCCAGCGACCGGAGCAACTGCAACGCGACATCCCGTTTCGCGTGTGGAGTTCAGGCCCGTTCAGTATGTATACCCTGTGCCAGTATCCGCAGGGGGCAGGTTGCGCCATGCGCCGCAATGGCGGGGACACCCTGGCGGCGTTTAATGTGGCAGTGAGCTTGCCGGCTCATATCCAGGTTGGCAATGGCCGCCCGGTGCGTCGTGAGGTGTTGCCGGTGGGGCGACAAAATGCATTGAATCTGCGCACGGTGAGTGCCGCCTTTCAGCAACCTGCTACGCTACATTTCCAGACAGTGGGGACGGCGGTGGAGCAGATGCTGGCGCATCCCGGCAGCCAGTTCGAGGGTATCGTGACGGTATTTTTCGAACCCTTTATCTAGCCTTTGCGACCTCGCCGATTGGTCTTGTGGCCCCTATCCGTGTTTAACTTGAATGCTTGTTCAAGATAAACACGACAGGAGGCCACTTTGCCCTACACGGTGTTTCCCTTAGGCAGCGGGGTATTCACAGCATGAATAACCCGGGTGTGACGCGCACTGAAAAGATCCGCATGAACCCGCCGGTTTTCTACTTCGCGGCGAGCTTTATCCTGATATTCGGCCTGGTGGTCATCAGCAATCCGCAAGCGGCCGGCGAGTGGTTGTTGGCGGCGCAGAACTGGGCGGCCAACACGGTAGGCTGGTACTACATGCTGGCGATGACGCTGTACCTGGTCTTCGTGGTGGTCACCGCCTTGTCTGGCTACGGCAAGATCAAGCTCGGTGCCGACCACGACGAACCCGAGTTCAGCTACCTGTCCTGGGCCGGGATGCTGTTCGCCGCCGGCATCAGCATTACTCTGTTCTTCTTCTGCGTCTCCGAACCCCTGACTCATATGCTCCAGCCGCCGCAGGGCGAAGCCGGCACGGTCGAGGCTGGGCGCCAGGCGATGCAGCTGCTGTTCCTGCACTGGGGTTTGCATGGCTGGGGCGTGTTCGCCTTTGTCGGCATGGCCCTGGCCTACTTCGCCTACCGGCACAACCTGCCGCTGGCCCTGCGTTC
This sequence comes from Pseudomonas rubra, assembly GCF_028656935.1. Taxonomy (GTDB): domain Bacteria; phylum Pseudomonadota; class Gammaproteobacteria; order Pseudomonadales; family Pseudomonadaceae; genus Aquipseudomonas; species Aquipseudomonas rubra. The sequence goes on along the minus strand of NZ_JAMDGZ010000002.1, from coordinate 203,606 downwards.
GGCGTTGTATCCGCTGATCGGCAAGCGTATCAACGGCCCGATCGGTTACGCCGTGGACGGCTTTGGCATCATCGCCACGGTGTTTGGCCTGGGCGCCGACATGGGCTTTGGCGTGTTGCACCTCAACTCGGGCCTGGACTACCTGTTCGGCGTGCCCCACAACCAGTGGGTACAGGTGATCCTCATCACCCTGATGATGGGCGCTGCGGTCGCGGTGGCGGTCGCCGGAGTCGAGAAGGGCGTGCGGGTGATGTCCGACATCAACATGTTCCTGGCCTGTGCGCTGCTGCTGTTCGTGCTGTTCGCAGGGCCCACCCAGCACCTGTTCAACACCCTGATCCAGAACCTGGGTGATTACCTCGGCGCCTTGCCACGCAAGAGCTTCGACGTGTACGCCTACAACCAGGCCAATGAGTGGCTGGGCGGTTGGACCGTGTTTTACTGGGCCTGGTGGATTGCCTGGGCGCCCTTTGTCGGCCTGTTCATCGCGCGGATTTCCCGCGGCCGGACCATCCGAGAGTTCGTCTTTGGCGTACTGCTGATCCCCCTGGGTTTCACTCTGGCTTGGATGTCGATCTTCGGCAACAGCGCCTTGTCCCAGGTGCTCGATCACGGCATGACTGCCTTGGGGCAGTCGGCTATCGACAACCCGTCGATGACCCTCTATCTCTTGTTGGAAACCTACCCATGGAGCAAGGCGGTCATTGCTGTCACGGTGTTTATCAGCTTCGTGTTCTTCGTGACCTCGGCCGACTCCGGCACCGTGGTGCTCTCGACCCTCTCTGCACGTGGCGGCAACGCCGATGAAGACGGGCCGAACTGGCTGCGGGTGTTCTGGGGCGCAATGACCGCGCTGGTGACCATAGGCTTGCTGTTCGCCGGCAGTATCGATTCGCTCAAATCGGCGGTGGTGCTCACCTCGCTGCCGTTCTCGGTGATCCTGCTGTTGATGATGTGGGGCTTGCACAAGGCCTTCTACCTGGAATCGCAACGGCAGATCGCCCAGTTGCATTCGCTGGCGCCGTTCGCCAACTCGCGGCGGGGTCGCGGTGGCTGGCGTCAGCGCTTGAGCCAGGCGGTGCACTTCCCGTCCCGTGATGAGGTGTACCGCTTCATGGACGACGTGGTGCGCCCGGCGATTGCCGAGGTGACCGAGGTGTTTGTCGAGAAGGGCCTGCACGTCATCACCCAGGAAGACCCGAGCCATGACAACGTCAGCTTGAAGATCGGCCACGGCGAAGAGCAGCCGTTCATTTACCAGGTGCAGATGCGCGGCTACTTCACGCCATCATTTGCCCTGGGCGGCCTGGGTACCCAGGAGCTGAAGAACCGCCGGTACTACCGCGCCGAGGTGCACCTGAGCGAAGGCAGCCAGGATTACGACCTGGTTGGCTACAGCAAGGAGCAGATCATCAACGACATCCTTGATCAGTACGAGCGGCATATGCAGTTCTTGCACCTGGTGCGTTAACCGCATCGCTGGCAAGCCAGCTCCCACCCTGTGGGAGCTGGCTTGCCAGCGATAATAGCGCCGCGATGGATCTTTAAAACGGCGCATCCCCCAGAATCGTCGCCCGGTGCATTACTCGCCGCGCCGGGCGGTAGTCATCCACCGCGTAGTGCTGGGTCACGCGGTTGTCCCAGAAGGCCACGTCGTTTTCCTGCCAGCGCCAGCGAATGGTGAACTCCGGGCGGGTTGCGTGGGCGAACAGCAGCTTGAGGATCGCCTCGCTTTCGGCCTCGCTCAGTTCATTGATGCGGGTGGTGAAGCCGTCGTTGACGAACAGCGCCTTGCGTCCGCTCACTGGATGGGTACGGATCACCGGGTGTGACAGCGGCGGGTTGTTGCGCCGTGCCGCTTCCCAGCGCGCCAGATCCTCTGAGGTGGTGCCGAAGCGCTCCAGCGGAAATGACTTGGTGAAGTCATGGGTGGCAGTGAGGCCGGCCAGCAGCTGCTGTAGTGGGGCCGACAGCGCCTCAAACGCGGCGATGCCACTGGCCCACAAGGTGTCGCCGCCGTAGGCTGGCAGTTGCTTGGCACTGAGCACCGCGCCCAGCGCCGGAGTTGGCAGGAAGGTTACGTCGGTGTGCCAGATAGCGTTGTCGCGCACGTCGGTGACGGCGGTGTCGAGCACCAGTACCTGTGGGGTTTCCGGCACATTGGGGTAGATCGGGTGGATATGCAGGTCGCCAAAGCGCGCGGCAAATTCGGCTTGTTGCTGCGGGTTGATCGGCTGGTCGCGAAAGAACAGCACCTGGTGCTTGAGCAGCGCCTGCTCGATGGCGTCACGCTGCTGCAGCGTGATTTCGCGGCTGAGGTCGATACCGCTGATCTGTGCGCCGAGCGCCGGGCTCAGCGGGGTAATGGTCAGGCTCATGCTTGTTCTCGATAAGTCTTCAATGGCTCTGGCCGTGCCAGGGCACCAGCTTGCGTTGCAGGGCGCGCAGGCCCATCTCCAGGGCGAAGGCAATCAGCGCGATCACCAGGATGCCCAGCACCACCACGTCGGTTACCAGAAACTGTGCGGCCGACTGGACCATGAAGCCCAGGCCGCTGGTGGCGGCAATCAGCTCGGCAGCCACCAGGGTCGACCAGCCGACACCCAGGCCGATGCGCACACCGGTGAGAATCTCGGGCAGGGCGCTGGGCAGGATCACATGGCGAATCAGTTGCCAGCGCGTGGCGCCCAGCGACTGCGCCGCGCGCAGTTTGGTCGGGTCGACGGTACGCACGCCGGTGGCGGTGGCAATGGCAATCGGGGCGAAGATCGCAAGATAAATCAGCAGCACTTTCGACAGCTCGCCAATGCCGCACCAGATCACGATCAAAGGCAGATAAGCCAGTGGTGGAATCGGCCGGTAAAACTCGATCAACGGGTCGAGAATGCCGCGGGCAACCCGGTTATGGCCGATGGCGATACCGATCGGAATCGCCGTGATGATCGCCGCACCCAGGGCCAGGCCAATACGTTGCAGGCTGGCGCCCAGGTGCTGCCACAGGGTTGATTCCATATAGCCCTGGGTCAGCAACAACCAGGCCTTGCCCAGTACCGCATCGGGGGAGGGCAGGAACAGCGGCTCGATCCATTCGGCGGCAGTGACCGCCCACCACAGCACCAGCAGCGTGGCCAGGGTCAGGCCGCTGATCCAGCGGGTGCTCAGGCTGCGCCGGGGTTTGCTTGGCGGGGTTTGATGGGCAGTGCGTTTGGCCGCCACCGGTAGATCCAGGCTGCTCATGCGGACTCCTGCCGCGTCGCGGCACTGCGTTGGGAGAACACCCGGGCCAGCACGTGCTCGCGGGTTTCGATGAAGCGCGGGTCGGACTTGATCGAACGGGCTGACTCACCGGCGCTGTAGCGCTGGCCGAAATCCAGTTGCAGACGTTCGACGATCTGCCCGGGGTTGGGCGCCAGCAGCACCAGTTCGGTGGCGAGGAACACCGCTTCTTCAATATCGTGGGTAATCAGGAACACCGGCTTGGCGGTGCGCTGCCAGACCTGCAACAGCAACTCCTGCATCTGTTCGCGGGTAAAGGCATCCAGGGCGCCGAACGGCTCGTCCATCAGCAGCACCCGCGGGTCGGCAGCCAGGGCCCGGGCCAGGCCCACGCGCTGTTTCTGGCCACCGGACAACTGCCAGATACGCCGGCTGCCAAAGTCCGCCAGGTCAACCAGGGCGAGCATCTCGCGGGCTTTTTTTTCCCGCGTGGCGCGCGGCACGCCGGCCAGTTCCAGGCCAAAGGCGACGTTGGCCAGCACATCCTGCCAGGGCAACAGGGCGTCATCCTGAAACACCACCCCGCGCTCGGCGCCCGGGCCTTGCACCGGTACGCCGTCAAGGGTGATACGGCCACTGCTGGGTGCGACGAAACCGGCAATCAGGTTGAGCAACGAGGTCTTGCCGCTGCCCGAAGGGCCGAGGGCCACCAGCAACTGCTGCGGGCCCAGGCTCAGGCTGATATCGGCCAGCACCGGCTCGGCCGCGCCGGGGTACTGTGCGCTGATGCGCTCCAGTTCAAGCAATGCCATGGTCTGCTCCGCGTTTCAGTTGGTGATGAACTTGGCGCTGACGTAAGGCGCGTAGTCCGGCAGTACCGCTTCGACCTTGCCTTGCTCTTTGAGGAAGGTGGCCGTGTCGGTGATCGCCTGGGTGGTCGGTGTGCCCAGCGCGGCAACCTGGTCGGCGGCCAGCGGGAACACGTTGCCCTGCAGCAGGCCAGGAATATCAGCGGCCTTGGCCCCGGAGAGTTTCACCAGTTTGTCGACGTTGCTCTTGTTCGCCAGCCACGCCTGCGGGTTTTTGCGGTAGTCGGCGTAGGCATCCAGAGTGACCTTGGCGAAGGCCTTGACTATTTCCGGGTGTTTGGCGGCGAAATCCTTGCGCACGATCCAGGCGTCAAAGGTCGGTGCGCCTTTCTCGGCCAGTTCACCCGAGGTGATCAGCACCTTGCCGGTTTCCTTGGCCACGCCCAGGGCTGGGTCCCAGACGTAGGTGGCGTCGATATCACCGCGCTTCCAGGCGGCGATGATTGCCGGTGGCGCCAGGTTGAGGATCTGCACTTTGGCCGGGTCGATGTTCCACTGCTTGAGCGCGGCCAGCAGGCTGTAGTGACCGGTGGAGACGAACGGCACGGCGATCTTCTTGCCAATCAGGTCCTGCGGCGAATTGATGCCGGCACCATCGCGGGCAACCAGGGCTTCGGCGGCGCCGATCTGGGTGGCGATCAGGAAGGTTTCCACCGGCAGCTTGCGGGTTGCGGCAGCGGCCAGCGGGCTGGAACCGAGGTAGCCGATCTGTACATCGCCAGATGCGACTGCGGTGATCACGTCGGCGCCGCTGTCGAACTTGCGCCAATCAATGTCGGCCTTGCTGGTTTTCTCGTAGGTGCCATCGACCTGGGCGACTTTCGCCGGGTCGACGGTGGTCTGGTAGGCCACGGTCAGGTCGGCCGCCTGGGCAAACCAGCTGGTGCCAGCCAGGGTCAGGGCAGCGAACAGGCGCAGGGGTGCATGCAGGGTCATGGTCAACTCCTTATCAGGCGGGCATATGTGTTGGCGTGGAATAAGACTAGATGATCTAAGAACTTTAAAATAAATAACTTTTTTGCATTAGCTTAGGAGCCAATTGGTTTAAGGCGCCGAGGGATGAGGTGGGTTAATCGCGGGGCGACAAAAGTGATGCTGGTCAAGGTCAGCACGGTGGAGAAACGCAAAGATGGTCCGGCCATGAAGGGCTGGCTTGTCGAAGGGGAAAGAGTCGACAACGTCAGGCGATCTAAAAAACTGATTCCAAATATCCTTTAGGAATTAGCTTATGCGCCGATAACCGCGGTATAGAAAAATTTGGGGTATATGACTTAATAATCTGAAAAATTCAGAAATAAGTCTTTTTGGATTTATACGATTGTCATTATCCTTCACCCCCTGGTTTGGCGCATTAGACCAAAGTCGTGAAATGAATAGTTACGATTGACTTGACGGTCACCCATTGGTGCTAATCGCCAATCGACGTCGAGCGGGACACAAGATCCCGCCGTAAGCGACACACAAGAATTAGAACGTAGAGGAGCAAAACATGTACAAGTCCACCTTGGCGCTTGCCGTGGCCGTTGGGGTTCTGGCCCAGCAGGCGGGTGCTGCCGGTTTCATCGAAGACAGCAAGGCAACACTGAAGCTGCGCAACTTCTATATCAACAACGACAACCGTAACCACGGTACCAACACAAGCTCCAACTACCAGGAAGAATGGGGTCAGGGCTTCCAAGTGGACTACGCCTCGGGCTTCACCCAGGGCACTGTCGGTTTTGGTGTTGACGCTATCGCCCTGTTGGGCGTGCGCCTGGATTCGGGCAAGGGCCGTCATGGCAACCCGAGCAGCGCTTCCTATGGTGGTTTGGTGTTCCCGACCGACAGCGACGGTCGTGCAGTCGACGAATACTCCAGCCTGGGCCTGACGGCCAAGGCCAAGATCTCCCAGACCGAATTGCGCTACGGCACCCTGCTGCCGAAGCTGCCGGTCATCTCGTACAACGACGGTCGCCTGTTGCCGCAGACTTTCGAAGGTGGCCAGATCACCTCGAACGAGTTCAAGGACCTGACCCTGATCGGTGGTCAGATCGAGCACGTCAAAGGCCGTAACTCCAGCAACAACGAAGAGCTGTCGATCGCTGGCGCCAACAACGCCCGTACCGGGAAGTTCAGCAACAAGTTCCTCTACGCCGGTGCCGATTACAAGGTCACCAAGGACCTGCTGCTGCAGTACTACTATGGCAACCTGGAAGACTTCTACAAACAGCACTTCCTCGGTGCCGTACACAACTGGGCAATCGGCCCGGGCGTGCTGAAGTCCGACTTCCGTTACTTCCACAGCACCGATGATGGCGCCAACAGCAACGATCCTGCCTACTTCACCAGTGGCTGGTACGGCAACGGCACCAAAGGCAAGGTCGACAACGACCTGTACAGCGCCCTGTTCCTCTACACCGTGCAGGGTCACACCTTCGGTGGCGGATACCAGGTCTCCAGCGGTGACAGCGACTTCCCTTGGCTGAACCAGGGTGACGGCTCATCCAACTACACCATCACCGACTCGCAGATCCAGAAGTTCGGCCGTGCCGGTGAGCGTACCTGGCAGGCTCGCTACTCCTACGATTTCGCCAAGGTCGGCCTGGCGGGTGCAACCGCTGGCGTTACCTACCTCAAAGGCGACAACATCGATTCGTCTATCGGTGACCGTACCGAGTGGGAACGTGATATCACCGTGGCTTACGTGGTACCGGAAGGCACCCTCAAGGGCCTGGGCATCATGTGGAAAAACGCCACCTGGCGCAGCGACATCGCCAACACCAAGGACCAGGACGAAAACCGTCTGATCCTCAGCTACTCCATCCCGCTGCTGTAAGGCGAGAAAAGCGCGCCCGCCCGGCCCTGTGCCGCGCGGGCGTTGTTTTGTTTGTTTTTTTATATCTCTTTTCGATCTAAATAAATCGATATTTATTCTTTTTAATTTAACTCGCAAGCAGGCACAGTGAAGCCATAACGAACCCAGCCAAGGAGCCGCACCATGAGCCTCAGACTCGGCGATATCGCCCCCGACTTCGAACAGGATTCCAGCGCCGGCAAGATCCGTTTCCACGAATGGCTGGGCGACAGCTGGGGTGTATTGTTCTCGCACCCGGCCGACTTCACTCCGGTGTGCACCACCGAACTGGGCTTCACTGCCAAACTCAAGGATCAGTTCGCCGAGCGTGGGGTCAAGGCCATCGCCCTGTCGGTCGACCCGGTGGACTCGCACCACCGCTGGATCGAAGACATCAACGAAACCCAGAACACCATTGTCAATTTCCCGATCCTGGCCGATGCCGATCGCAAAGTCTCCGACCTCTACGACCTGATTCATCCCAATGCCAGCGACACCCTGACGGTGCGTTCCTTGTTCGTTATCGACCCGAACAAGAAGATCCGCCTGACCATCACCTATCCGGCCAGCACCGGGCGCAACTTTAACGAGATCTTGCGGGTGATCGATTCGTTGCAACTGACCGACAACCACAAGGTTGCCACCCCGGCCAACTGGCAGGACGGTGACGAGGTGGTGATCGTGCCATCGCTCAAGGATGAAGACGAAATCAAACGCCGCTTTCCCAAGGGTTACCGGGCGGTCAAGCCATACCTGCGCCTGACCCCGCAACCCAATCGTTGAGCTTTAGCCATAGCAGGGATTTTGGGCCGTTTCGACGGCCCATTTTTTATTCCCCCAAGGCCTGTAGGAGCGGGCTTGCCCCGCGATGTTTCTATAGCTCATATAGGAATAAACAAATGAAAAAATATGATTTATAGGTATATGTATCAAGCTGTTAAGGTCACTCCACTCCAGCGAGGACTCCAACTCGCGGCCTTCTAGAACACGATCAAGGATGCGTTCCAATGCTGGTTGTTTCTCTCGGTGGTAGTCCCAGTCTGCGTTCGCGCTCCGGCGTTTTGCTTGAGCGCAGCCGGCAGTGGCTGCAAGGCCAGGGCGTGGAAGTGGTGACTTTCCAGGTGCGGGATTTTCCGGCCGAAGACTTGCTCCATGCCCGATTCGATAGCCCCAGGGTGCAGCACTTCCTGCAATTGGTGGAACAGGCCGATGGTCTGGTGGTTGCTACCCCGGTGTACAAGGCCTCGTTCGCCGGTGCACTGAAAACCCTGCTCGACCTACTGCCTGAACGCGCCCTCAGCCACAAAGTCGTGTTGCCGATCGCCACCGGCGGCAGCATCGCTCACATGCTCGCCGTGGATTACGCGCTCAAGCCGGTGCTGTCGGCGCTCAAGGCCGAGGAAACCCTGCAGGGGATCTTCGCCGACGACAGCCAGATCGCCTACGGCGAAGGCAGTGCCGCCGCGCAACTGGCACCGGCGCTGGAGCAGCGTCTGAACGAATCGCTGGAACTGTTTCACAGCGCCCTGGCGCGTCGCCCCAAGCCGGTCGCCCCTGGTGTGTTGAGCGAACGTCTGCTCAGTGCTCGCTGGAGCATCTGAGGCGTAGTACCCCGTTACCTGCAATTCCCACCTTACTCGCCCGCCAACGGGCAAGCAGGTGCAGCCTGAACCCCAACAGCAAAGGAGAGCGCTATGCGCACTGTCATTTTGCGTCGTGGTCTGGTCGCTCTGTTTGCTGCGGCTGTGTCCTTCGGCGCCATTACTCAAGCCCAGGCCCAAAGCCTGCGTATCGGTTACCAGAAGTACGGCACCCTGGTGCTGCTCAAGGCCAAGGGCTCGCTGGAAAAGCGCCTTGCCGCCCAAGGCGTGCAGGTGCAATGGACCGAGTTCCCTGGAGGCCCGCAGCTGCTTGAAGGCCTGAACGTCGGCTCGATCGATTTTGGCGTGACCGGTGAAACGCCGCCGGTGTTCGCCCAGGCCGCCGGCGCCGATCTGCTCTATGTCGCCTACGAACCGCCAGCACCGCACAGCGAGGCGATCCTGGTGCCCAAGGGTTCGCCGATCCAGTCGGTGCAGGACCTCAAGGGCAAGAAAGTCGCCCTGAACAAAGGCTCCAACGTTCATTATCTGCTGGTCCGTGCTCTGGAAGACGCCGGTCTCAAGTACACCGACATCCAGCCGGTATTTCTGCCACCTGCCGATGCCCGCGCCGCTTTCGAGCGTGGCAGCGTCGATGCCTGGGTGATCTGGGACCCGTACCAGGCCGCTGCCGAGCAGCAGCTGCAGGCCCGCACCCTGCGTGATGGCAAGGGCATCGTCGACAACCACCAGTTTTACCTGGCCACCAAGCCCTATGCACAGAAGCATCCCGAGGTGATCAGCACGCTGGTCGAGGAAGTGCGTGCGGTGGGCGAGTGGTCCAAGGCCAACCCGCAGGAAGTCACCGACCAGGTCGCGCCGCTGCTCGGCCTGCCAGCCGACATCACCCTGACCTCGGTCAAGCGCCAGGGCTACGGCGCCGCCTTCCTGACCCCAGAAGTGATCGCCGCCCAGCAGAAAATCGCCGACACCTTCAAGGCGCTCAAGCTGATTCCCAAGCCGCTGAGCATCAAGGATGTGATCTGGACACCGCCGGCCAAGGTTGCCAGCGCCCCTTGACGAATTGCCCGCGCCGGGGCGTCGCCCCGGTTTGCGCCACCCCTAGGAGACAACTCCAATGAGCCTCAACGTATTCTGGTTTCTTCCTACCCATGGCGACGGCCACTACCTTGGCACCGCCGAAGGCGCACGCGCCGTTGATCATGGTTACCTGCAGCAGATCGCCCAGGCGGCGGACCGCCTCGGCTTTGGCGGCGTCTTGATCCCCACCGGGCGTTCCTGCGAGGACTCCTGGCTGGTCGCCGCTTCGCTGATTCCGGTGACTCAACGCCTGAAGTTCCTGGTTGCCCTGCGCCCGGGAATCATCTCGCCGACCGTGGCGGCGCGTCAGGCGGCAACCCTGGACCGTCTTTCCGGCGGGCGTGCCTTGTTCAACCTGGTGACCGGCGGCGATCCGGAGGAGCTGTCCGGCGACGGGCTGTTCCTCAGTCACGAGGAGCGCTACCAGGCTTCGGTAGAATTCACCCGCATCTGGCGTCGGGTGCTGGAAGGCGAAACCGTCGACTACGACGGCCAGCATATTCAGGTCAAAGGCGCCAAACTGCTCTATCCGCCGATCCAGCAGCCGCGCCCGCCTCTTTACTTTGGCGGCTCTTCGGAAGCGGCGCAGGACCTGGCAGCCGAGCAGGTCGAGCTGTACTTGACCTGGGGTGAGCCGCCGGCAGCGGTGGCCGAGAAGATCGAACAGGTACGCGCCAAGGCCGCCAAGCAAGGTCGCAGCGTGCGCTTCGGCATCCGCTTGCACGTGATCGTGCGTGAGACCAATGCCGAAGCCTGGCAGGCCGCCGAGCGGCTGATCTCGCACCTGGACGACGACACCATTGCCCGGGCCCAGGCTTCGCTGGCGCGTTTCGATTCAGTGGGTCAGCAACGCATGGCCGCGCTGCACGGTGGCAACCGCGACAACCTGGAAGTCAGCCCCAACCTCTGGGCCGGTGTCGGCCTGGTACGTGGCGGTGCCGGTACTGCGCTGGTCGGCGACGGCCCTACCGTGGCCGCGCGGGTCAAGGAATACGCGGCGCTGGGCATCGATACCTTCATCTTTTCCGGTTATCCACACCTGGAAGAGTCGTACCGGGTCGCCGAGCTGCTGTTCCCGCACCTGGACGTGGAGCGTCCGGAACTGCCGAAAAGCGGTGGTTATGTGAGCCCGTTCGGCGAGATGGTCGCCAACGACATCCTGCCCAAATCCTCGGCCCAGCGCTGAGGATCGGATCATGAGTCGTTCATCCACTCCCTGGCAGCAACGCCTGGCGCCCTGGGCGCTGCCGTTGCTGTTGCTGGCGGTCTGGCAACTGGCGGTTAGCGTCGGCTGGCTGTCGACGCGGATCCTGCCGGCGCCGAGCGCGGTGCTAAGTGCTGGTGTCGAGCTGGTGCGTAGCGGCGAGATCTGGACCCACCTGGCAATCAGTGGCTGGCGGGCAGCCGTCGGCTTCCTGATTGGCGGTGCGATCGGCCTGGTGCTGGGCTTTATCACCGGCCTGTCGAAATGGGGCGAGCGCCTGCTCGACAGTTCGGTGCAGATGATTCGTAACGTGCCGCACCTGGCGCTGATTCCGCTGGTGATCCTGTGGTTCGGCATCGATGAGTCGGCGAAGATTTTCCTTGTCGCCCTGGGCACCCTGTTCCCGATTTACCTGAACACCTATCACGGCATCCGCAACGTCGATCCGGCCCTGGTGGAAATGGCTCGCAGTTATGGATTGTCTGGCTTTGAGCTGTTCCGTCAGGTAATCCTGCCGGGCGCTTTGCCATCGATTCTGGTCGGTGTGCGCTTTGCCTTGGGCTTCATGTGGCTGACCCTGATCGTTGCCGAAACTATCTCCGCCAACGCTGGCATTGGTTATCTGGCGATGAATGCCCGCGAGTTTTTGCAGACCGATGTAGTGGTCCTGGCCATCGTTCTCTATGCCGTGCTCGGCAAGCTTGCCGATCTGGCCGCGCGTGCGCTCGAGCGGGTTTGGCTGCGCTGGCATCCGGCCTATCAACCGAGCAGGGGAGAGGGCGCATGAGCATCCTCAAAGAAACCCCACCACGGCTGCTGCGCGGGATTCCACTGGCGGCGCAGAACCTGCAGAAGACCTTTGGCCAGCGCCAGGTGCTGCGCGATATCGACCTGCACATTCCGGCCGGGCAGTTCGTTGCCATTGTCGGGCGCAGTGGCTGCGGCAAGAGCACCTTGCTGCGCTTGCTCGCCGGGCTCGACCAACCCAGTGGCGGCGAGCTGCTGGCCGGCTCCGCGCCGCTGCGCGAAGCCCAGGAAGACACCCGGCTGATGTTCCAGGAAGCGCGCTTGCTGCCATGGAAGAAGGTCATCGACAACGTTGGCCTGGGCCTGTCTGGCGACTGGCGGCCACGGGCGTTGCAAGCGCTTGAAGCGGTTGGCCTGGCCGAACGCGCCAATGAATGGCCAGCGGCCTTGTCGGGCGGCCAGAAACAGCGCGTGGCCCTGGCCCGCGCCCTGATCCACCAGCCGCGCCTGCTGCTGCTCGATGAGCCACTGGGCGCGCTGGATGCCCTGACCCGTATCGAAATGCAGCAGTTGATCGAACGGCTGTGGCGCCAGCACGGTTTCACCGTGTTACTGGTCACCCATGACGTCAGCGAAGCGGTGGCGGTGGCCGACCGGGTCATCCTCATCGAAGACGGCGAGGTGGGCCTTGACCTGCACATCGACCTGCCACGCCCGCGGGTACGCGGATCACACCGCCTGGCCGCACTGGAAACCGAAGTACTCAACCGGGTTCTGTCGGTCCCGGGCACACCGCCCGAGCCGGAACCTGTCGCACCTTTGCCGACGCAATTGCGTTGGGCTCTCTGACCTGTAAGGAACCAAGCAGATGACTATCAAAGCGATCAACGTACGCAACCAGTTCAAAGGCACCGTCAAGGAAATCCTCGAAGGCCCGGTGCTGTCGGAAATCGACGTGCAGACTGCCTCGGGTATCGTCACTTCGGTGATTACCACACGCTCGGTGCGTGAGCTGGAACTGGCCATTGGCAGCGAGGTGATTGCTTTTGTGAAGTCGACGGAAGTGTCGATCGCCAAACTTTAAGTACCAGAGCAAGGCTTCGCCTTGCATCGCTGGCAAGCCAGCTCCCACATACAGTCTCTGTGGGAGCTGGCTTGCCAGCGATGAGGCCATCAGCGTTTCGGCAAAAAGGGCGGTAGATACAACCCCAGGTACGCATCAAACACCCGCATCCCTTCCTCGGCCAAGCGCGGCGTGATCTGCCCATGCAACTGCACCGAGCGGGCATAGACCCGATCACCCAGTTCCATGGCCAAGGCAAACACATCCACATCATCCGGCAACACCGGCAACTGGAAATGCTCGGCGAACAGCTTATGCATCAGGTCGCCCAGCTCAATATCGTGCTGGCGGTCAGCCTGGGTCACTTCGCTCAGACCATGCTGGGCCAAGATTAGCTGCCGCGCTGCCGCATCTTCGTTGTAGATCACCAGCATGCGCTGCTCGACCAGGCGCGATAGGTCGTGCCAGGTGTTCAACGCCGCCGCGTCGATCGGCGCCTCGAGGCAGGCGCGAAAGGCGCCGTGCACGTCAGCAGTGAGCGCTTCAAGCAACGCCGGCACACTGGCGAAGAAGTGATACACCGACGACGGCGGGATCTGCGCGCGCTCGGCCACGCTGTAGATCGACAGGCTGGCCACCCCTTCGCTGGCCAGCAGCGTGCGCGCCGCTTCGAGGATCGAATCGATCCTCGCCTGGCTGCGGGCACGGGGTTTACGCGGGGTAACGGTGCGGGTCATGTCAGTTGCTGATCGCTAGGATGCTTGCCTGGTAGCCACTGACGAACAGGTCGAAATCAACCTTTTCTTCTTCACGCTCAAGCTTGGCCTGGGCTGCCAGGGACTCGCGCGCTGCGGTTTCAAACCCTTGCTGCTGCTCTGCCGGCAGGGCCTGGGCACGGAAGAACTCGGCATGGACCTGGCTTTGGCGCAAGGCGAAGCGGCTGAAGCTCTCCTTGTGCTCGATCATGCTCGCCAGCACCTGCGCCGATGGCGTCAGGGATGGGTCGCTGACCTTGGCGTGCTGCGCCTGCAGGGCCTTGGCGTGCTCGTCGCTGCCGTGGCTGCGGTCGAGCAGTTTGGCCAGTGGCGCAATGCGTTCGAGCAGCTCATCGGCCCACAGCTTGAGCTCGACCGGCTGACCGTCACGCTGCAGTTGCAGACCCGGACGGCGGCCTTCCTTGACCACGCTGAGGAAGTTGCCGGTGCAGTTGCCGCACTCCTGGTTGCCCAGCAACGGGCTGTCTTCCAGGGCGCAGAACAGCAGGAAGGCGTCGAGAAAACGCGCTTCTGGCAGGTCGATGCCGGTGGGCAGGAACGGGTTGATGTCCAGGCAACGCACTTCGACGTACTGGATGCCACGGGCCATCAGCGCCTGGATCGGCCGCTCGCCGCTGTAGGTGACGCGCTTGGGGCGGATGTTGGAGTAGTACTCGTTTTCGATCTGCAGGATGTTGGTGTTGAGCTGAACCCACTCACCATCCTTGTGCGTACCGATCTCGACATAGGACGGATAAGGCGTGGCCACTGCCTTGCGCAGGCTGTCGGTGTAGCTGGCAAGGTTGTTGTAGCAAGGCGTGAGGCCTGCCTGGGCATTGCTTTGGTAGCCCAGGTCGCTCATGCGCAAACTGGTGGCGTAGGGCAGGTACAGGGTGTCGGCGTCGAACTGCTCGAGCTGGTGCGGGCGGCCACGCAAGAAGCCGGCATCCAGGGCCGGCGAGGCGCCGAACAGGTACATCAACAGCCAGCTGTAGCGGCGGAAGTTGCGGATCAGGGCAATGTAGGCCGTCGATTGATACTCACGATCATCCAGCGTGGTGCTTTCTGTATCGCGTAACAGCGGCCAGAGTTTTTCTGGCAGCGAAAAATTGTAGTGAATCCCGGCAATGCACTGCATGGTGCGGCCGTAGCGCAGGGCCAGGCCCTTGCGGTAGACGTACTTGAGCTGACCGATGTTGGAGGTGCCATACCAGGCGATCGGGATGTCTTCCTCGGCCGGCAGCGGGCAGGGCATCGACGGGCTCCAGAGGAATTCGTTGCCAAGCTTGGTGTAGGCGAAGCGGTGGATGCTCTCCAGGCTTTCGAGGGTCTGCGCAGGGTCAGCCAGGGCTGGGGTGATGAACTCCAGCAGCGACTCCGAATAGTCCGTGGTGATCTGCTCGTGGGTCAACGCCGCGCCCAGGGCTTCGGGGTGCGGTGTCTGGGCCAGGCGGCCGTCCTCGGTCACGCGCAGGCACTCACGCTCGATGCCGTGCAGGCACTGCTTGAGCAGGGAGAGGTTGTCGCCTTGGCCGAGCAGGCTCAGGCGGCGGTTGAGAAGTTCGCTCAAGATGGATTCCTTCACGCGTCAGTCGCCCCAATATGGGGGTAGAGATGACGGTCTACAAGGGTGGACAGAGGAACTGGCGTTTTCGCCTGGTTTTGGCCGGCTTTGGGCAGCGCCTGCGCTCTGCCGAAAGTACCGCAATTTGGCCGTTTGCGGCTAGAGGACGACGAATGTCCCTTGTGCTTTTGCCACGAGGTTGCAGTGCTGTTTCCAGCGCTACAACCCCTGCGTGCAGGCGACTTTACTTTTTCTTCAGCTGCTTGGCGTTGGCGAACAGCGAGGCCATGGCGTTATTGGCCGGGGCCGGGGTTTCCTTGGCCCGGGCTGGCGCGCTTGACTGGCGTGGCGCCGAGCCCGGGCGGCTGCCACGGGCGCCGTCGACCTTCTCGCCCGGGGTATCGCCCATGCGCATCGACAGGCCGACGCGTTTACGCGGGATGTCGATTTCCATGACCTTGACCTTGACCACGTCACCGGCTTTGACCGCCTCACGCGGGTCCTTGATGAACTTCTCCGACAGCGCCGAGATGTGCACCAGGCCATCCTGGTGCACGCCGATGTCGACGAAGGCACCGAAGTTGGTGACGTTGGTCACCACGCCCTCGAGGATCATTCCCAGTTGCAGGTCCTTGAGGTCTTCGACGCCTTCCTGGAACTCGGCGGTCTTGAACTCCGGACGCGGGTCGCGGCCGGGTTTGTCCAGCTCCTGGAGGATGTCGGTGACGGTCGGCAGGCCGAAGGTTTCGTCGGTGAACTTCTTCGGGTCCAGACGCTTGAGGAAACCGCTGTCACCGATCAGCGAGCGGATGTCGCGGTCAGTCTCGGCGGCAATGCGTTGTACCAGCGGGTAGGCTTCCGGGTGCACGGCCGAGGCGTCCAGCGGGTTGTCGCCGTTCATCACGCGCAGGAAGCCTGCGGCTTGCTCGAAGGTCTTTTCGCCCAGGCGACTGACTTTCTTCAGCGCGGCGCGGGTCTTGAAGGCGCCATTGGCGTCGCGATGGCTGACGATGTTCTGCGCCAGGGTGCTATTGAGGCCGGAGATGCGTGCCAGCAGCGCGACCGAGGCGGTATTGACGTCGACGCCGACGGCGTTCACGCAGTCCTCGACCACCGCATCCAGGCCGCGGGCCAGTTTGAGTTGCGAAACGTCATGCTGGTACTGGCCGACACCAATGGATTTCGGCTCGATTTTCACCAGTTCCGCCAACGGGTCCTGCAGGCGGCGGGCGATGGATACCGCACCACGGATCGACACGTCGAGGTCCGGGAACTCCTTGGCTGCCAGCTCCGAGGCCGAGTACACCGAAGCGCCGGCTTCGGAGACCATGACTTTGGTCATCTTCAGCGCTGGATACTTCTTGATCAGCTCGGCCGCGAGCTTGTCGGTTTCGCGGCTGGCGGTACCGTTACCGATGGCAATCAGCTCGACCGAGTGCTTGGCGCACAGCGCGGCGAGCACGGCGATGGTCTGGTCCCACTGGTTTTTCGGTACGTGTGGGTAGACGGTGGCGGTGTCCAGCAGCTTGCCGGTGGAGTCGACCACGGCGACCTTGCAACCGGTGCGCAAGCCCGGGTCCAGGCCCAGAGTAGCGCGCGGGCCGGCCGGGGCGGCCAACAGCAGGTCGTGCAAATTGTGGGCGAAAACGTTGATCGCTTCGCCTTCGGCGTTGTCGCGCAGCTCGCCGAATAGGTCGGTCTCCAGGTGGCTGTAGAGCTTGACCTTCCAGGTCCAGCGCACCACTTCGGCCAGCCATTTGTCGGCAGGGCGGTTCTGATTTTGCAGGCCGAAACGCTCGGTAATCATCATTTCGCACGGGTGCAGGGTACCCGGCAGTTCTTCACCGACTTTCAGCGAAGCGGACAGCACGCTTTCGTTGCGGCCACGGAAAATCGCCAGGGCGCGGTGCGATGGCACACTCTTGAGCAGCTCGTCGTGCTCGAAGTAATCGCGAAACTTCGCCCCTTCCTCTTCCTTGCCGGCCACCAGGCGGGCGCTGAGCACCGCTTCCTGCTTGAGGAAGCTGCGCAGTTTGTCGAGCAGACTGGCGTCTTCGGCAAAGCGCTCCATGAGGATGTACTTGGCGCCTTCGAGGGCGGCTTTGACATCGGCCACGCCTTTTTCCGTGTCGACGAACCGCGCCGCTTCGGCTTCCGGGCTCAGTTGCGGATCGTTCAGCAGGCCGTCAGCTAGCTCGCCGAGGCCGGCTTCCAGGGCGATCTGGCCCTTGGTGCGGCGTTTTTGCTTGTAGGGCAGGTAGAGGTCTTCGAGGCGGGTCTTGGTGTCGGCCAGCTTGATTTCACGGGCAAGTTCCGGGGTCAGCTTGCCTTGCTCTTCAATGCTGGCAAGGATGCTGACACGCCGGTCGTCCAGCTCGCGCAGGTAGCGCAGACGCTCTTCCAGGTGGCGCAGCTGGGTATCATCCAGGCTGCCGGTGACTTCTTTGCGGTAGCGGGCGATAAAAGGCACGGTAGAACCTTCATCAAGTAGAGCCACGGCCGCTTCGACCTGTTGTGGGCGGACACCGAGTTCCTCGGCGATGCGGCTGTTGATGCTGTCCATAAAACCACCTGACAAATTGTGAATACAAAGGCCGCGGGCGGGCGCTGTAGAGCGCTTGTGGTCGATGCGGCGCTGGCTGAAAGCGGCGCATTATACCCAGCGCGTCCGGCTTGCGGTGATAGCTGCGGGCCAGTCGTCGGCCTGGCAATACTGGCACCCTGGGAAAAATCTGCTAACAATGCACACGGCACGGCCACTGGTGGCTAAGCCATAATGCGTGCCGAGATTAGAGGAGCTATCCATGAGCAGCACTACTGCACAAAACGCCGAAGGCGAAAAAATTCTTATCGTCGACGACGACCCGGGCCTGAGCAGCCTGCTGGAACGATTCTTCACCAGCAAGGGTTATCGTGCCCGTGCAGTACCCAACACCGAACAGATGGATCGCCTGCTGGCCCGTGAAGTCTTCAACCTGGTGGTGCTCGACCTGATGCTGCCGGGCGAAGATGGCCTGACCGCCTGCCGCCGCCTGCGCGCCGCCAACAACCAGATCCCGATCATCATGCTCACCGCCAAGGGCGACGAGCTGAGCCGCATCAAGGGCCTGGAGCTGGGCGCCGACGATTACCTGGCCAAGCCTTTCAACCCCGACGAACTGATGGCCCGGGTCAAGGCCGTGCTGCGTCGCCAGGCGCCGGCAGTGCCGGGTGCTCCGGGTAGCGAGGACGAAACCGTCACTTTCGGCGACTACGAGCTGTCGCTGGCCACCCGCGAACTCAAGCGTGGCGAGGAAGTGCACATGCTCACCACCGGTGAGTTCGCCGTGCTCAAGGCGCTGGTCATGCACGCCCGTGAGCCGTTGACCCGCGACAAGCTGATGAACCTGGCCCGTGGCCGCGAGTGGGACGCCTTGGAGCGCTCCATCGACGTACAGATCTCGCGCCTGCGCCGGATGATCGAGCCCGACCCGTCCAAGCCGCGTTACATCCAGACTGTCTGGGGCGTTGGTTATGTGTTCGTGCCGGATGGCAATGCCGGCAAGTGATGTTTCGTTTGCAGCAGTAGCTCACCGTCAGCAGGGCAGGCCTTCGGGTTGCCCTGTTTTTGCCTGTGCAGCGCTTTGCAAAGCCTGCGAGCCCCGCTCGTTCCCGCATAGTGTGTAGCCGTAGTCGATGAAAACGCCCCTGTGGTTCCCGCAAAGTTTCTTCGCCCGCACCCTTTGGTTGGTGCTGATCGTCGTGCTGTTCTCCAAGGCCCTGACCCTGGTGTACCTGCTGATGAACGAGGACGTGCTGGTTGACCGGCAGTACAGCCACGGCGTGGCATTGACCCTGCGCGCCTACTGGGCTGCCGATGAGTCCGACCGCGACAAGATCGCCGAGGCGGCAGGCTTGATCCGCGTGGTCGGCTCCGGCGTTCCCGAGGGTGAGCAGCATTGGCCCTACAGCGAGATCTACCAGCGCCAGATGCAGGCCGAGCTTGGCGCCGACACCGAGGTGCGCCTGCGCGTGCATGCGCCGCCGGCCTTGTGGGTGCGGGCACCGAGCCTGGGCGACGGCTGGCTGAAGGTGCCGTTGTATCCGCATCCGCTGCGTGGGCAGAAGATCTGGAGCGTGCTGGGCTGGTTCCTGGCCATCGGCCTGTTGTCCACCGCCTCGGCGTGGATCTTCGTGCGTCAGCTCAACCAACCGCTCAAGCGCCTGGTGTTCGCCGCCCGGCAACTGGGTCAGGGGCGCAGCGTGCGACTACCGGTCAGCGATACGCCAAGCGAGATGACCGAGGTGTACCGCGCTTTCAACCAGATGGCCGAGGACGTCGAGCAAGCCGGCCGCGAGCGTGAACTGATGCTCGCCGGGGTATCCCATGACCTGCGCACACCGCTGACACGCTTGCGCCTGTCATTGTCGCTGCTGCCCAACGAAAGCGACCTGACCGACGACATGGTCCGCGACATCGAAGACATGGACGCGATCCTCGACCAGTTCCTGGCCTTCATTCGCGACGGTCGCGACGAGCCGGTCGAAGAGATCGACTTCAGCGAGCTGGTGCGTGAAGTGGTGGCGCCGTTCAACCAGCCCGAGGAGCAGGTGCGCTTGTGCCTGGAGCCGATCCCGCCCTTCCCGCTGCGCCGGGTCTCGCTCAAGCGGTTGCTCAACAACCTGATCGGCAACGCCCTGTATCACGCCGGCAAGGGCGTTGAGGTCGCTGCCTATGTGTCTGGAGAGAATGGTGCACCCTATGTGGTGCTCAGCGTGCTGGACCGTGGTGCCGGGATCGACCCGGGTGAACTGGAAGGCATCTTCAACCCGTTCATTCGCGGCGACCGTGCCCGTAGCGGCAAGGGCACCGGGCTGGGCCTGGCGATCGTCAAGCGGATCGCCGCCCAGCACGGTGGCAATGTGCAGTTGCGCAACCGTTCAGGTGGCGGCCTGGAAGCGCGGGTGCGGCTGCCGTTAGGCCTGATGCTGCCGCGTGACGCTGTCTAGCGGCTAGCCTTTGCCCTTGGTGCGGGTCAGGTTCGGCCCGCCGTTCTTCTCCAGGTGTTCGATGATCATCCCGGCGACGTTCTTGCCGGTGGTGACCTCGATACCTTCCAGGCCCGGCGAGGAGTTCACCTCCATGACCAGCGGGCCGTGATTGGAACGCAGGATATCCACCCCGGCCACGCTCAGGCCCATGACCTTGGCCGCACGGATGGCGGTCATGCGCTCTTCCGGGGTGATCTTGATCAGGCTGGCGCTGCCGCCACGGTGCAGGTTGGAGCGAAACTCGCCGGGCTTGGCCTGACGCTTCATTGAGGCGATGACCTTGTCGCCGACCACAAAGCAGCGGATGTCGGCGCCGCCGGCTTCCTTGATGTATTCCTGAACCATGATGTTCTGCTTCAGGCCCATGAATGCCTCGATCACCGACTCGGCGGCCTTGGTGGTCTCGCACAAGACCACGCCGATGCCCTGGGTGCCTTCGAGTACCTTGATCACCAGCGGGGCGCCATTGACCATCTGGATCAGGTCGGGGATGTCGTCCGGCGAGTGGGCAAAGCCTGTGACCGGCAAACCGATGCCCCGGCGCGACAGCAACTGCAGCGAACGCAGCTTGTCCCGCGAACGGGCAATGGCCACTGATTCGTTGAGCGGGAAGACCCCCATCATTTCGAACTGGCGCAGCACGGCGCAGCCATAGAAGGTCACCGACGCGCCAATCCGCGGGATCACGGCGTCGAAGTTTTCCAGCGGCTTGCCACGGTAGTGGATCTGCGGCTTGTGGCTGGCAATGTTCATATAGGCGCGCAGGGTGTCGATCACAACCACCTCATGGCCTCGTTCGGTACCGGCTTCGACCAGGCGACGAGTGGAATACAGACGCGGGTTTCGCGACAGCACGGCGATCTTCATGCAACACCTGTGGAGGGAGTGATAGTGGCCGGGAACGCCGGCTTGTCCTGAACGTACTTGAGCCCCGGGTTGACCACCAACTGGCCATGGATCAGGGCTTTGGAACCGAGCAACAGGCGGTAACGCATGGCTTTGCGACAGGCCAGGGTGAACTCCACCTCCCACACCCGGTCACCCAACGCCAGCGGCGTGCGGATCACGTAGCGGGTCTGGGCCTGGCCGTTGGAGCTCTTGATGGTTTTCATGGTCACCAGCGGCGCCTCGCAGCGCCGGTGACGCAGTTGTACCACCGAACCCAGATGGGCGTTGAAACGCACCCACGGCTGGCCATTGCGCTCGAAGGGTTCGACTTCGGTGGCGTGCAGGCTCGAGGTGCTGGCACCGGTGTCGATCTTGGCCCGCAGGCCGGCCAGGCCAAGGTCCGGCAGGGCCACCCACTCGCGCAGGCCGATCACGGTCAAATGGTCAAATGTCTTCAAAATGCTCAACCAGCGTAGTAAGTCGTCAGGCACCGAAGCGGGCGTGAACGACAGGTCGGTGAACTGTAAGCACGCCGCGTGTTTTTTGCATCCGCCAGATACGGTAGTACAGTTCTCTTTACCAAAATAAGTGGGGAAATGTCATGGCACAAAAGCCGGAAGAGGACGACAAGGTTCGCTTGGACAAGTGGCTATGGGCGGCGCGCTTCTATAAGACCCGGGCGCTGGCCAAGGCAGCCATTGAAAGCGGCAAGGTGCATTGCCGGGGGGAGCGTTGCAAGCCGGGCAAGGAACCGCGGGTGGGCGATGAGTTCGTCTTGCGCACTGGCTTTGATGAGCGCACGGTGGTGGTCAGGGCGCTGTCGGTGGTGCGCCGTGGTGCGCCCGAGGCCCAAGCCTTGTACGAAGAAACTGCTGAAAGTATTGCGCGCCGTGAGAAGGCAGCGGCCCTGCGCAAGGCAGGCGAATTGGGCGTGATGACCGATGGTCGGCCAACCAAGAAGCAGCGGCGCCAACTCCACCAGTTTCACGGCAGTGCCGGTTAACGGGCACGGGACGCACTGATAAACTAGGCGCCATTAACCCATTTACGCGAAAGCCTGAACCCCATGTCCGATTTGCCAGATACCGACTACACCCAACGCTTTCTCTTCGACGACCGCGATGTACGCGGTGAAATGGTCGGGCTGGAGCGCAGCTACGCTGAAGTGCTGGCCAAGCATCCTTACCCGCAGCCTGTCGCACAGCTGCTCGGCGAGCTGATGGCGGCAGCCGCGCTGCTGGTGGGTACGCTGAAGTTCGATGGCCTGCTGATCCTCCAGGCCAAGTCCACAGGGCCGGTGTCGCTGCTGACCGTCGAGTGCACCAGCGAGCGCGAGATCCGTGGCCTGGCACGCTATGATGAAGCCATGGTCAGCGACGACGCTACGCTTAGCGGGCTGATGCCCGAAGGCAGCCTGGTGTTTTCTGTGTTCCCGACCGAGGGCAAGCGTTACCAGG
This sequence comes from Pseudomonas rubra, assembly GCF_028656935.1. Classification (GTDB taxonomy): domain Bacteria; phylum Pseudomonadota; class Gammaproteobacteria; order Pseudomonadales; family Pseudomonadaceae; genus Aquipseudomonas; species Aquipseudomonas rubra. The sequence continues at coordinate 181,298 of NZ_JAMDGZ010000002.1, read as the reverse complement.
GCATCGTCGACCTCGACGGTGACAACCTGTCCGACTGCTTCACCACCTATTTCAATATGTCGCAGCAGATCAACACGCACATCTCACTGAAGGCTGATGGCCTGCGTGCCCGTGGCCTGCTGGTGCAGCAGTTGCCCGCCGACCGCCAGAAGGACAGCGAGGAGCGTGAAGAAAGCTGGAACCATGTCACCGCCCTGGCCAAGACCCTGAAAACGGAAGAACTGCTCGGCCTGGACAACGAAACGGTGCTGCATCGCCTGTATCACGAAGATGCCGTGCGCTTGTTCGACATCCATCCGATGCACTTTCGCTGCAGTTGCTCGCGTGAGCGTTCCGGCAATGCGTTGGTCAGTCTTGGCGAAGATGACGCGCTGGTGCTGGTCGATGAGCATGGTGGGGCGATCGAGGTCGATTGCCAGTTTTGCAACCAGCGTTACCTGTTCGATGCCAACGATGTCAGGCAATTGTTCGCCGGTGGCGGAGTAGACACACCGTCAGATACTCGGCACTAAAACGTTTCACCACAGGTAAATCTCCTGTCTAACGCCGTAAACCGGGTGTTCTGACAGGAGGGCCCTACTTTTTTTGGGCGTTTCTGGCATAATCCGGCCACTTTTTTCGCTGTAGTAGTTCGAAAAGATCTACTACAAAACGTTTGGAGCACTCGGCCGCAGGCCGGATGGGGAATCTCATGACGCAAGCCAACAACACCGTGTACACCGACCTGAGCGTCGATGAGCTGGTAAAAGAAGCGCTGAAACGCGGTGAGGGCGAGCTGGCCGACACCGGCGCGCTGGTCGTGAAAACGGGTCACCGTACCGGTCGTTCGCCGGTTGACCGTTTCATCGTCGAAGAGCCGTCCACTCAGGACGCCATCGCCTGGGGCCCGATCAACCGCAAGTTCCCGGCCGACAAGTTCGATGCCCTGTGGGACCGCGTCGAGGCGTTCAACAACGCCCAGGAGCACTTCGTTTCCTACGTTCACGTAGGTGCTGCCCAAGAGCACTACCTGCCGGTCAAGATGACCACCCAGACTGCCTGGCAGAACCTGTTCGGCCGTTGCCTGTTCATCAACCCGGCGCAGTACAACCCTGCTGACCGCGGTGAGTGGCAAGTGCTCAACGTCGCCAACTTCGAATGCGTGCCTGAGCGTGACGGCACCAACTCCGATGGTTGCGTGATCCTCAACTTCGCCCAGAAGAAAGTGCTGATCGCCGGTATGCGTTACGCCGGTGAAATGAAGAAAGCCATGTTCTCGGTGCAGAACTTCCTGCTGCCTGCTGCCGACGTGCTGCCAATGCACTGCGCCGCCAACATCGGCGAAGAAGGCGACGTGACCCTGTTCTTCGGTCTGTCGGGCACTGGCAAGACCACCCTGTCGGCTGACGAAAGCCGCTACCTGATCGGCGACGACGAGCACGGTTGGGGTGAAGGCGTTGTCTTCAACATCGAAGGCGGCTGCTACGCCAAGTGCATCGACCTGTCGGAGAAGAACGAGCCGGTCATCTGGAAAGCCATCAAGCACGGTGCGGTACTGGAAAACGTCATCATCGACGATGCCAAGCACGCCGACTACGCCGATGTCAGCCTGACCCAGAACAGCCGCGCGGCCTACCCGCTGGAGCACGTTGCCAAGCGTTCGGAACAGAACCTCGGTGGCGAGCCTAACGCGGTCATCTTCCTGACCTGCGACCTGACTGGCGTACTGCCGCCAGTGTCGATCCTGAACAACGAACAGGCGGCCTACCACTTCCTGTCCGGTTACACCGCCTTGGTCGGTTCGACCGAAATGGGTTCGGGCAGCGGCATTAAGTCGACCTTCTCCACCTGCTTTGGCGCACCGTTCTTCCCGCGCCCGGCTGGCGAGTATGCTGAGCTGCTGATCAAGCGCATCAAGGGCTTCAACTCCAAGGTCTACCTGGTCAACACCGGTTGGACCGGTGGCGGCTACGGCGTTGGCAAGCGCTTCAACATTCCGACCACCCGCGCGGTGATCGCAGCGATCCAGAGCGGCGCCCTGATCGGCACCGAGACCGAACACCTGGACATCATCAACCTCGACGTGCCACTGGCCGTACCGGGCGTTGAAACCAACTTGCTCAACCCACGCAACACCTGGGCTGACAAGGCTGCGTACGATGAAGCTGCAAAAGCCCTGGCTGGCCTGTTCATCGAGAACTTCAAGAAGTTTGAAGTTTCCGACGCCATCAAGGCCGCTGGCCCACAGCTGTAAGCTAAAGCCCGCGCAAACAAAAGGCCGCCCTCTGGGGCGGCCTTTTGCTTTCTGACGGTTTGTTAAATCAGGGCCATTGTTGTCTGGCGTGCAGCACCCGGATTACCTCGACGCAGTCTTCTACCACGCGATAGACCATCACGTAGTTGGGACGAACCACGATTTCATGCGTACCGGGATATCTCCCTGCTTTGTAGATAGTTGGGGGAGTGTCGCGCTTGTTGGGCTTTGGTTTCGAAAGCCTCGTCCAGCACAATTGCCGCATTCGGATTGTCGGCTGCGATATGGTCCATGATCTGTTCGCGGTCGCTCAGGGCCATGGCTCGCCACACCAGTCTCATTGAGACTTCAGTGTGGTGCGGCGTGCTGCGAACAAGCGGCGAGCCTCATCATCCTCGATTGACGGAGCAGGGTCCTGGAGACTGGCTTCGACTTGTGCATTGAACCAGGCATCGTACGCCGCCGCTTCATGGGCAGTTTTGAGTGCCTGGGCACGATCAGGTCTTTGATAGGTTTGCAGTGTTTCAGGGTTGTAGCCGGAAGTGTCGACCTTGAAGTAATCAATACCCAGTGCCTGAAGATAGCTCACCAGGGTCTCGAGTTTTTTAAACAGCCGAACATTGCCGCTGCGTTGCGCGGTGAGGATGTGCTCCTGGTCACGGGCAGAAACCTGAATTGCCCATCCCCCCGCTTGCCCCACGATATGCGTGGCGTTGATGCAGCCTGTCTCGACCATCTTGCTGAGCTTGGCGTGGTCCACGTTATGAGTTGGCATTGGTGAATGTCTCTGCTTCATGAGGTCGATCCATGCTATGCAAACTATAGTTGATTGCAACTATAGGGCTTCTGTAGCGTTTGTGGGAAGCTTCGCATTCTTCCTCGCTTTTCACAGGCCTACCATGTCCGAACTCCCTCAACGCCAAGACTATCCCTACCTGCATCCGATCCTCACGCGCTGGCAGGACAGCGACCCCAATGGCCATATCGCTGGTGCTACGGTCTATGCCTACTTCGACACCGCTATCCAGGCGTACCTGCTGCAGCAGGCCGGGCTGGACCTGCAGGAGGGTGAGGTCGCCGGTTTTGTGGTCAGTTCGGCAGCGGACTTCTTTGCCTTGTCAGCGTTCCCCGACACTCTTGAGGTAGGCCTGCGAGTAGCACGCTTGGCAGGCAGCTCGGTGGAGTACCAGTTGGCGCTGTTGCGGGTCGAGGACGGGCAGCCGTGCGCGGCCGGCAAGGTGGTGCAGGTGTTCGTCGAGCGCGAGTCAGGGCGGCCGGCGCAGTTGCCGGCTACGTTGCAGGCGGCGCTGGAACGCTTGCAAGGCTGAGGCCGTTCAGTCGTTGAGGCGAATGATTCCTTCGCGCACGGCAAACAGCACCAGGCCCGGCACGTCGTGAATCTGCAGGCGGTGCATGATTTGCGAGCGATGCGCTTCGATGGTCTTCACGCTCAGGCCCAGGCCGTCGGCAATCGAGCGGGTTGACTCTCCGCGGGCGATCAGCCGCAGGATTTCCAGCTGGCGCGCGGTGAGCTGCATCGTGGTGCTGCCGCCAGGGCGCTTGCGGCTGTGCTTTACCGCTTGGCCAATGACCATCGGCAGTACCGCTGACGACAGGTACTGACCGCCATTGTGCAGGGCCTGCAGGGCTTGCTCCAGCTCCATTACCGTGGCGCTCTTGAGCAGAAACCCATGGGCACCCAGTTGCAGGCAACGCATGACGAAGTCCAGCTCCGAGCGTGGTGAGAGGATCAACACGTGGCTGGATGGTGCGCGCAGAAACAGTTCGCGCAGGATCTGCTCGCTGTCGAGGGTGTCGGCGGTCATGTCCAGCAAGATGATGTCGGGCTTGAGCTTCTCGGCCAGGGCGACAGCGGTCATGCCATCGCCTGCGTCACCGACTACGGCGTATTGTTTTTTTTGTTCGAGCAGTGCTCGCAAGCCCGCTCGAAAGAGCGGCGAGTCATCGGCAAGTAGTATTCGGCAAAGCATGGGTTCGAGCCTGTTTCGCAAAAGAAGAGGGGCGGCAGGTTTGCTCGGTCCGGGTGAGCGCTGCCGCGCGGTGGCGCGATCAGTATCGGCGGCCTGCCGCAGGTCCCGGCAGAGCAGGCCATCATAGGCGTTCGAACACCGAGGGCAGGATCGGCCGCAAGGGCAGGTCGAGCCCGTGGATGCTCTCGCTATGCCCGATCAGCAGCAGGCCGCCTGGGCGTAGGCAGGCCAGCAAGCGATGAACCACGCGCTGCTTCTCATCCTGACTGAAATAGGCGAGCAGATTGCGCAGAAAAATCACATCGAACAGGCCCATGTCGCCGGCCAGTGGCTGGATCAGGTTGATCGGGCGAAACGTCAACCGCTCGCGCAAGGCGCCCGCCATGCGCATGCGCCCGGCCATCTCGCCGATACCGCACAGGCAGTAGCGTTGCAGCCAGCCTTCAGGAAAGTAACGGGCCTGGGCGACGTCGTAGATGCCCTCGGCGGCCTGGCGCAACAGAGTAGGGCTGACATCACTGGCCAGAACGCTCCAGTCGTTGTGTGCGGCGCTTTCGCTGGCCACCATGGCCAGGCTGTAGGCTTCTTCGCCGGAGGCGCAGGCAGCGCTCCAGAGCCTTGGCGGCCGTGGCAGGCTGCGCAGCCACTGGGCGAGGAACTCGAAATGACGGTGTTCGCGGAAGAAGTAGCTGTCGCGGGCAATCAGCAGATCCAGCACCCGCTGCTGTTCGTGCTGCTGATCAGGTTGTTCGAGCAACTGCAGGTAGTGTTCGAAGCAGGTCAGTTGCAGTTGTCGCAGGCGCTTGCCCAGGCGCGCGGCCACGGCGGCGCGTCGGTCGGCGGCAAGAAATACGCCAGTGTGCTGGCTGACCAGGGTGCGAAAACGCAGGAACTGGGCTTCGCTCAGCAACGGTGGGCGGCTGCCGGCAGGCATTTCACGTCCCTCGTGCTATGGGCAATCGGGGCGTGTTTGCGTGGTAGATGCGCATTCCCTGCGTCCATTGGCTGTTTGGGAATGGCCGATAATAGCTACTGGCTATATTCGCCAGAATCGGGGTTGCCCCTAGGTCGTGTATGGGTAGCAAGGACGGGGCAGGGCAGTGCCTGCGCGGACTGGCCGGAAGATCGGCCTGCAGGGCTTGATCGATAACGTGCGGGATGTTGCGCCGATCCCTGCCCGTGAGGGCAGGGACTAGGAGTTTGGCTTAAGCCCGAAAAGCCTCAGCGGTGACGCCAGTGCTTTTTGTGCTTGCGGTGACCGTAGTGGTGACCACGGTCGTAATAGCGACGGTCATCGTAGCCACGGCGATAGCGGCGGTCATCGCGCTCGTCTTCGTCGGCCTTGTTGCCCATGTAGTTACCCAGCGCACCGCCGGCACCACCGCCTGCTGCCGCACCGATGTAGCTGCCGGTGGTCCCGCCCATGCTGCGGCCGACTACGTTACCGCCCGCTGCGCCCAGGGCGCCACCGATTGCGGCTTCACCGCGCTGGCGCTTGTCGGCACCGACCGCACTACCGGCCGCGCCGCCCAGGCCGGCACCGATTGCACCGCCAGTGCTGCCACCGATCGACTGACCGACCACCGAGCCGAGTACCCCACCCAATGCGCCGCCAATACCGGCTTCGGTGGTGCCACCTGCCGAGGCAACGCCGCTGAGCAGGCCGAGAGACAACAACAGAATCGAGGAGTACTTCATCAAGAGAGCCTCATAGGGATGACGAGGCGATCCTGAGGCTGGAGAGGGGGGCTGGCAAACGAAATCCGACGAGTAACACGAGTTGTACACAATTTTATAAGTTACTGTTTTTAATGTGAAACTTTATCGTTTTTCGCGTGTCTGAGCTTACTTGGAACGAGGCCCCGACAGTGATGTCAGGGCCTTTTTTTGTGCCTGTTTGCCGCCGATTTTGTCAGAGGATCCGGGCGTTGTCACAGGCCGGTTGCAATTGGATCGCAACGAACTTGGAGGTCGGCGTGTGGCTGCCATCGCCGACGCTTTCCAGTGGCACCAGCGGGTTGACTTCCGGGTAGTAGGCGGCCGCTTGCCCTGCAGGAATATCAAAGGCCAGCAAAGTAAAGCCCTTGACCCGGCGCTCGCGGCCGTCATTCCACAACGAAACGATATCGGCCTTGTCGCCGGGGTGGAAACCCAGGCGGATGATGTCGGCTTCGTTGGCGAACAACACGTTGCGCTGGCCCTTGACCCCGCGGTAGCGGTCATCCAGGCCATAGATGGTGGTGTTGTACTGATCGTGGGAGCGCATCGACTGCATGATCAGGTCCGGCACCTGGCCGCTGGCGCGTACGCGCTCGTGCAACAGGTCGTCCGGCAGGGCGTTGGCCTTGAAGTTGGCCCGGCCGCTGGCGGTTTTCCATTGCCGTTGACCGGCGCTGTTACCCAGGTAGAAGCCGCCAGGATGCTCCAGGCGCTGGTTGAAGTTGGCGAAGCCGGGGATGGTTTGGTCGATCAGGTCGCGGATCCGCCCGTAGTCGGCGATTAGCCAGTTCCAGTCCACCAGCTTGCTGCCGAGGGTGGCATGGGCGATCCCGGCGACTACTGCAGGCTCTGAGCGCATTTGCCGTGACAGCGGCTGCAACTGGCCGTTGGAGGCGTGGACCATGCTGAACGAGTCTTCCACGGTCACAGCCTGCGGCCCTTCGCCTTGCAGGTCGATATCGGTGCGTCCCAGGCAGGGCAGAATCAATGCCTGCTTGCCATGCAGCAGATGGCTGCGGTTGAGCTTGGTGCTGATCTGCACGGTCAGTTCGCAGTTGCGCAGGGCCTGGGCGGTACGTTCGGTGTCCGGGGTGGCTTGGGCGAAGTTGCCGCCCAGGGCGATGAACACCTTGGCCTGGCCGTCAGCCATGGCACGGATCGCCTCGACTGTATTGTGGCCGTTATGGCGCGGGACCTTGAAGCCGAAGCGGCGCTCCAGGGCGTCGAGCAGGGCTACCGGGGGGCGCTCGTTGATGCCCATGGTGCGGTCGCCCTGCACATTGCTGTGGCCACGCACCGGGCACAGGCCGGCGCCAGGTACGCCGAGGTTGCCGCGCAGCAGCATCAGGTTGGCGATTTCCTGGATGGTCGCCACCGAGTGGCGATGCTGGGTGATGCCCATGGCCCAGCACATGATGACCTTCTTGGCCTTGCAGTACATGCGCGCGGCCTGCTCGATCTCGGCCAGGGTCAAGCCTGACTGTTCGGTGATCTGCTCCCAGGAGGTGGCGTCGACTGACGCCAGGTAAGCCAGTACGTCCTGGGTATGCTGGTTGAGGAAGTCATGGTCGAAGACAGCCGGCGCACCGCTGGCCTGGGCCTCGCGTTCCCATTGCAGGAGGAATTTGGCCATGCCGCGCAGTAACGCCATGTCGCCGCCCAGGGCCGGGCGGAAATAGGCGGTGTTGGTCGGCCGGTCGCCGTTGGTGAGCATCTCCAGCGGGTGCTGTGGGTGCTGGAAGCGTTCCAGCCCACGCTCCTTGAGCGGGTTGACGCAGACCACCTGGGCGCCACGCTTGACCGCTTCACGCAGCGGTTCGAGCATGCGCGGGTGGTTGGTGCCGGGGTTCTGGCCCCAGACGAAGATTGCGTCGGCATGCTCGAAGTCGTCGAAGGTCACCGTGCCCTTGCCAACCCCGACGCTCTGCCCAAGTGCCACGCCACTGGCCTCGTGGCACATGTTCGAGCAGTCCGGGAAGTTGTTGGTGCCGTAGGCGCGCACGAACAGCTGATACAGATAGGCCGCTTCGTTGCTGGCCCGGCCGGAGGTATAGAACTCGGCCTGGTCGGGGCTTTGGAGTTGATTAAGGTGAGAGGCGATCAGGGCGAAAGCGTCGTTCCAGTCGATTGGTTTGTAGCGGTCGCTACTGGCGTCATAGACCATCGGCTCGGTCAGCCGGCCCTGGTATTCGAGCCAGTAATCGCTCTGAGCCAGCAGCGAGGTGACGCTGTGGCGAGCAAAGAACGCGGCGTCCACCCGGCGCTTGGTTGCCTCCCAGTTCACCGCCTTGGCGCCGTTCTCGCAGAACTTGACCATGCCGCTTTCCGGCGAGTCGCCCCAGGCGCAACCCGGGCAATCGAAACCGCCATTCTGGTTGGTCTTGAGCAGGGCGCGGATGTTCTTCAGGGCGTTGTCGCTGCCAATCCAGGCCTGGGCGACACTGCGCAATGCACCCCAGCCGCCGGCGGCGCCGCTGTAAGGCTTATAGCGAGGTACAGGCTTCTGATCGGCTTGGTGATGCAGGCTCACGTTCTGTTCTCCCGCACGGGGCTGAACACCCGTGGCGCGCTGTGTTTGGGCAGGTGAATAAGGTTGAGGTTGTGCCGCCGTGCCCACTGCAGGGCAAGGCCGGTGGGCGAGGACAGGCTGACCAGGGTCTGGATCCCGGCGCGCAAGACCTTCTGGATCAACTCCAGGCTGCAGCGGCTGGTGACGATGGCCAGGCCGCCGTCGAGGCTGATGCGCTGGCGCACCAGAGCACCGATCAGTTTATCGAGGGCGTTGTGCCGGCCGATGTCTTCGCGGCCCAGCAGGATGTCACCCTGATGGTTCATGAACAGCGCCGCATGCACCGCGCCGCAGTGCTGGCCCAGGGGCTGGAACGCCTCCATGCGCTGACGCAGGCCAGCCAGCCAGTGCGCTGGCGGCAATGGCGCACCTGGCAGCACGGCAAGGTCGGGCAATGCCTGTTCTACCGCTTCCACCCCACACAAGCCACATCCGCTGGTGCCGGCCAGTTGCCGGCGTTGGGTCTTGAGGTTCCAGAAGGCGCGGTTGGCGATCTCGACGTCGGCATGCACCGCCGAACCGTTGTGGGTGAACTTGACGTCGTAGATCTCGTTGGCCGAAGCAATGATGCCGCTGCCGATACTGAACCCGACGATAAAATCGTCCAGGTCGGTGGGGCTGACCAGCATCACCGCCTGGCTGATGCCGTTATAGGCGATCGCCAGGGCGACTTCTTCGGCCAGTGCGGTGCGCGCCTGGTGATCGTCGTCAAGGTGGCAGTAGTCATAGGTATTGCTGGCCGCGGGCGCAGTCACAAGCGGAGTGGACGCCGCACAGGCCGGGGGTTTAGTGCTCATCAGCAGAGGTACCGGCGGCTGTTCAGCTTTAAGCCTAGGCTTGCGCTCGGGTATCGTCTAATCGCTAATGCTGATGCCTTGATAGACGGCGTCGATCAAGCCTCGCTTTGCAGCGCTTGATATTGTGCCAGGCACACCTCGGCCAGGGTCGAGCGTGGCGCCGTACGGCGCATGATCAGGCCCAGCGGCGCCAGGGTGCAGGCCTGTTCGATCGGTTGCAGGCACAGCCGTTCGGTGAGTACTTCCAGGCCGGCAGCCAACGGCATGATCGCACAACACAGGCCACCCCTGACGGCCTGGGCCAACTGATGGACGGCGTCGGTCTGCAGCAGCAGCTGTGGGCTCAGGCCACGGCTGTGGAAGTTGTGATCGATCGACTGGCGAAAATGCATGCCGGCAGTCAGCAACCCCAACGGCAGTTCGCTCAGCTGTTGCCAGCTTAGAGGCTGGGTGTCGAAGCGGAAATGATCTGGATCATATAAAAGCCCCATGCGCGTCTCCCCCAGTGGCAGTGACTGGAAGCGCTCATGGTCGAGGCGATCGAGGTATGACACGCCCAGGTCCAGCTGATTGCTGGTCAACTGTTCGAGGATCTGTTCGGAGCTCAGGGCGCTGAGTTCGAAGCGCAGTTCCGGGTGCAACTGGTGCATGCGCCGCAACAGCGGCAGCGGATCGAAGCTCGACAGCGGCACCACACCTAGGCGCAAGGTGCCGACCAGATGCCCGCGGCAGGCGGCAGCTTCGGCGTTCAGGCCATCGTAGGCGGCGATCACTGAGCGGGCCCAGGCCAGTACCCGTTCGCCCTGGGCAGTAAAGCCCTCGAAGCGCTGGCCTCGGTTGACCAGGGCCAGGTCCAGCTCCTGTTCAAGGTTGCGCAGGCGCATCGACAGGGTCGGCTGGGTCACGTGGCAGCGGGCGGCGGCCTGGCCGAAGTGGCGGGTTTCATCCAGGGCGATGAGGAATTTGAGTTGTTTGATGTCCATCGTCGCTCCACGGCGCAAAGCAGGCGAAGCATTCTAACCTGTCCTAGACTCCTGGCTCCGAGATTCATCACCAAGGAGAGCGGTATGAGCATTTTCAGTTTCATCAAAGAGGCCGGTGAGAAAATCATCGACCTGTTGACCCCGGGTAATGCCAATGCCAGCGAGCAATTGCAGAAGCACGTGGAAGCGGTTGGCCTCGGCAACCCGAATATTCAGGCCACGGTCGATGGCGACAAGGTGACGGTCACCGGAGAGGTGGCCAGCCAGGAAGAGAAGGAGAAGATTCTTCTGGCGCTGGGCAATATCGCTGGCGTGGCTAGCGTGGATGATCAGATCACCGTGACCGGGCCGGTCGTCGCCGCTGCCCGCTTTGTGGTGGTGAAGAAGGGCGACACCCTCAGCGCGATTTCGCTGGCGGTGTATGGCAACGCCAATCTGTACAACAAGATCTTCGAAGCCAACAAACCGATGCTCAAGCACCCGGACAAGATCTATCCGGGTCAGTCGCTGCGCATCCCCGAGTAATCACAACCCTTCGAGCAACGCCCGGTAGTCTTCCACTGCGGCGAACTCTTCGGTATCGCGCGGCCCTTTGCGGCTGTCCGGCTGGCGCACCGCAAGCAGGTGCGCCACGCCGAAGTCGCGGGCACTGCGCAGGATCGACAAGGTGTCGTCGATGAACAGGCTGCGCTGCGGGCTGAAGCCGATATCGGCCTGCAGGGCGCTCCAGAACTGTGGGTTCTCTTTGGGATAGCCATAGTCATGGGAGCTGATCAGGCGCTCGAAGTAGGGCGCAAGCTCGACACGCTCCAGCTTCAATGACAGCGAATCGCGGTGGGCATTGGTGATCAGGATCACCCGCTTTCCGGCCTGTTTGATCGCCTGCAGGAAGGTATCGGCATCCGGGCGCAGGGCGATCAGGTGGGCGGTCTCCAGCTTCAGCTCGCGCACCGGAATATTCAATTCGCGGCTCCAGAAGTCCAGGCAATACCAGTTCAGTGAACCGGCGTGCTGCTCGAACAGCGGTTGCAGTTCGAGCTCGGCCATGGCCCGACTGATGCCGTGCAGCTCGGCGTAGCGCTGTGGCAACTGCTCAAGCCAGAAGTGATTGTCGAAGTGCAGGTCGAGCAGGGTGCCGTCCATGTCCAGTAGGACGGTATCGATGGTGGACCAGGCTAAAACAGGCATATGAAATTCTCGAGCAGTCAGGAGGCAGCAGCTGGGCAAGCCACGGTATAGTAACCCGTTCACGCCAAGGAGCCGCCCCATGCGCCAGAAACCCACTGTCCTCTCTCGCGAGATCGTCGCCAGCAGCCGTCTGTTTCGTGTCGAAGCCGTGCAATTGCGTTTTGCCAACGGCGCCGAGCGCACCTACGAACGCCTGGTCGGGCGCGGCAACGGTTATGGCGCGGTGATGATCGTGGCGATGCTCGATGCCGAGCATGCGGTATTGGTGGAAGAGTACTGCGGTGGTACCGACGAGTACGAACTGTCGTTGCCCAAAGGCCTGATCGAACCAGGTGAAGACGTGCTGGCGGCGGCCGATCGTGAGCTCAAGGAAGAAGCTGGTTTCGGCGCCCGCCAGCTGGAACACTTGACCGAGTTGTCGCTGTCGCCAGGCTATATGAGCCAGAAGATCCAGGTGGTGCTGGCCACCGATCTCTACGAGGAACGCCTGGAAGGCGATGAGCCGGAGCCGATGCGGGTCGACAAGATCAACCTGCGCGAGCTGTCGGCACTGGCCCAGCATCCGCAGTTCTCCGAAGGCCGGGCCCTGGCGGCGTTGTATCTGGTACGCGACCTGCTGAGTCAGCGTGGGGTGTTCCCGGTATGAGCGACATTGTCCTGATGCAACACGTGGTGAATCTGGCTCGCCAGGCAGGCGAGGCCATTCTGCCGTTCTGGCGTGCCGATGTGGCGGTGACCGCCAAGGCTGATGAATCGCCGGTCACTGCCGCTGACCTGGCGGCTCACGAAGTCATTGCCAAAGGTCTGCGGGCAATGGCGCCGCAGATCCCGGTGCTATCGGAAGAGGACTGCGACATTCCCCTGAGCGAACGGCAACACTGGCAGCGCTGGTGGCTGGTCGATCCGCTGGATGGCACCAAGGAATTCATTGCCGGTACGGAAGAGTTCACCGTCAACATCGCCCTGATCGAGCAAGGCCAGGTAGTGTTTGGCGTGGTGGCGATTCCCACCAACGGGCGTTGCTATTACGGCGGTAAGGGCTTCGGTGCCTGGCTGGCAGAAGCGGGCGGGGTGCCCAAGGCCATCAGCGTGCGCAATACACCGTCTGCGGGCGAGCGCTTTACCGTGGTCGCCAGCCGCCGGCACTCCAGCCCGCAACAGGAGGCTTTGCTGGCCGGCCTGGGTGAGGCCGTGGGTGAGCTGGAACTGGCCAATATCGGCAGTTCGTTGAAGTTCTGCCTGCTGGCTGAGGGTAAGGCGGATTGCTATCCGCGTCTTGCGCCCACTTCGCAGTGGGATACTGCAGCCGCCCAGGGCGTGCTGGAGGGCGCCGGTGGCGACGTGCTCGGCCTTGATGGCCAGGCTTTCGTCTACCCGCCGCGCGAATCCTTGCTCAACCCGTTCTTCCTGGCCTTGCCGGCCGCCGCGCCGTGGCGCGACAAGCTATTACAGCAAGCCAAAGCCCTAACGGTGTAGCACGTACTGGCCGCTGAACTGCACAGCAGCCTCGCTGCTGCCGGCGTTGCTGACCTCGGTGTGCAGGTTCAGCCGTGCCCGGCCACGGCGCTGGTAGGTGGCGATGAAACGCTCCCAGATTTTGTCCTCCGGTGCCGCGCAGGTGGCAATGGCCGCGCCGGTAACCGGTAGCGGATAGCTGATCTGGCCTTCCTGGATGACGATATGCCCGTCATCGATCCCCGCTTCGCGCAGCCTCAGGTGCAACCAGCCCCAACCGACCAGCACCGCAGCGCAGTACAGGCTGCCGCCGAACATGGTGCTCTTGTGGTTGACGTTGGCTTCCAGCGGCAGTTGCAGGCGCAGGCAATGCTGTTGCCAGTCGAGCACCTGCAGGCCCATCTGCCGGGTCAGCGGGATGTCGCGGTGCAGCACCGATTCGAGGTAGTGACCGTCTGTACTCATGGCCGGTTGTCCTCCAGATCATCACTGTTGTGGTTGCTGTCGGCAAAGCTCAGGCCGTGTTTACGCAGCTTGTCGTGCAGGGTCTTGCGCGGAATGCCAAGGGCTTCGGCCAGGCTGCGCAGGGAGTTGTGCGAGCGGGCCAGTTCAGCGGCGATCAGAGAGCGTTCGAAATGCTCGACCTGTTCGCTCAGGCTGGCGTTGCCGACGGGGTAAGCGGTGTTGTCGCCAGCAGGCGGCATATCACCGTCCAGGGCCAGTTCCAGCCCCAAGGCGAAGCGTTCGGCGGCGTTCTGCAGCTCGCGCACGTTGCCTGGCCATTCATGGCGCAGCAGCAAGGCCCGTTGTGCGGGTTGCAGCGCATGGACCGGCAGGCCATGGCGCTCGCTGGCCGTATCGGCGAAGTGCTGGAACAGCACCAGGATGTCTTCGCCGCGCTCGCGCAGCGGTGGAATGCGCAGCGGCGCGACGTTCAGGCGGTAATACAGGTCGGCACGGAAGCGCCCTTGGTCGGCGGCTTGACGCAGGTCTTCCTTGGTCGCGGCAATGATGCGGATATCCAGCGGGATCAGCTGGTTGCCGCCCAAGCGTTCGACCACCCGCTCCTGCAGCAGGCGCAGCAGCTTGACCTGCACGTCCAGGCTCATGCTTTCGATTTCATCGAGGAACAGTGTACCGCCGTTGGCAAATTCGAATTTGCCGATGCGGCGTTTCTGCGCGCCGGTGAAGGCCCCAGGTTCGTGGCCGAACAGCTCGCTTTCGACCACCGATTCGGCCAGGGCGCCGGCGTTGATTGCTACGAAGGGGCCGTCACGGCGGCTCGACAGGTCGTGCAGGGCGCGAGCCACCACTTCCTTGCCAGCGCCGGTTTCGCCAAGGATCAGCACGTCGGCGCGGGTGCCGGCCAAGGCGCCGATCTGCTCGCGCAGGCGCAGCATTGGCGCCGAATGGCCGACCAGGCGCGTGCTCAGTTCTTGGCGATCGCTCAAGGCCAGGCGCAGGCTGCGGTTGTCCAGCACCAGGCGGCGCAGGGCCAGGGCACGGCGTACGCTGTCGAGCAGCGCATCGCTGGCGAAAGGTTTTTCCAGGAAGTCGTAGGCGCCATTACGCATGGCCTGCACCGCCAGGGGCACGTCGCCGTGGCCGGTAATCAGCAGCACCGGCAGTTCCGGGTCCTGGCCGCGAAGGTGTTGCAGCAGCTCCAGGCCGTCGATACCGGGCATGCGGATATCGCTGACCACCACGCCCGGCCAGTCGCGTTCGACACGCTCGGCCAAGCCCTGGGCATCACTGAAGGTCAGGACTTTCAGTCCGGCAAGGTCGAGGGTCTGGCTCAGGGCCTGGCGCAAGTGCGGGTCGTCGTCGACCAGGATCACCTGCGTGCGGCTGTCGATGAGCGGCTCGGTCGTCATGCCGATGGGTCCTCCGAAGTGGGTAGTGTGGCGCCGGGCTTGGCGATGCGCAGTTGCAGGGTGAGCAGGGCGCCGCCTTCAGGGTGGTTACCCAGCAGCAACTCGCCGCCCAGCGCACGCATCAAGGTATCGCAGATCGCCAGCCCCAGGCCAAGGCCCTGAGTGCGCGTCTTGGTGGTGAAAAACGGCTCTCGGGCGCGGGCCATGGCTTGGCTGGTAAAGCCCGGTCCGTTGTCGCGAATGTACAGGTAGACGTTGCCATCGCGCTGCTCGGCACTGAGCCAGAGTTTGCGCGGGTTGGCTTTTTCAGTCAGGGCATCCAGAGCGTTGGCCAGCAGGTTGCCGAGCACCTGGCGCAGACGGGTCTCACCGGCCTGGACCCACAAGGTCGCCTCGGGCAGGTCGCGCACCAGCTCCACGGCCATGGCCCGCCGGCGCTTGGCTAGCAGCGCCAGGGCATCGTCCAGAGCCGGCTGCAAGGCCACACTCTCTGGGGCATGGCGGTCGCGACGGGCAAAGGCGCGCAGATGCGCGATGATCGAGGCCATGCGCCCGGTCAGTTCGCTGATCAGCTTGAGATTGCTGCGGGCGTCATCGGTGCGCTGGTGATCGAGCAGGATCTCGGCGTTTTCCGCATAACTACGGATTGCCGCCAGTGGCTGGTTGAGCTCATGGCTGATGCTCGCCGACATGGTGCCCAGTACCGAAAGTTTGCCGGCCTGGACCAGCTCGTCCTGGGCGCGGACCAGTTCCTGTTGGGCCTGTTCGCGTTCCAGTACTTCGCTCTTGAGGCGGCTGTTGAGGCCTTCGAGGTCGGCGGTGCGCTCGATGACGCGCTTTTCCAGTTCCTGGCGGCCATGGGCTTCGAAGTCGATGCGGTCCATGTAGTGGCGCCGGCGCTGCATGATCAGCCCGAGCAGCAGCATCAGGACCAGCAAGGTCGCACCACCAATGGCCACCACTGTGCGCACCGAGCGATCGATCAGGGTGCGTGGGGCGAGGATGCTGACTTGCCAGCCGGTTTCCTCGATGGCCTGGGTTTGCGTCAGCCAGGCCTTGGGGTCCAGGCTCAGCGGTTTAGGTGACTGGGTCGGGTACGGCTGGATGGCGACGATGGCTGCGCGTTCGGCATCGCTTAGCGGCCGGGTGGCACGGAAACGCCAGTCGGGACGCGAGGTGAGGATGACCACGCCATTGTGGTCGGTCAGCAGCAGTTGCTCAGGGGTTTTGCCCCAGAGGGTTTCGGTGTGGTCGAGGTCGACCTTGACCACCAGCGCACCGATCACCTTGTCGCGGTCGCGCACGGCAGCGGCAAAGAAGTAGCCGCGCTTGGCCGAGGTGGTGCCTTGGCCGAAGAAACGCCCCAGGTGCCCGGCGATAGCTTCGCTGAAGTAGGGGCGGAAGGCGAAGTTGCGACCGACGAAACTGTCGCGCTTGTCCCAGTTCGAGGCGGCCAGGGTGTTGCCATTGGCGTCCATCAGGTACATGACCTCGGCGCCGGTCTGGGTGGCGATGTCCTTGAGCAGGCGGTTGGCGTTGGTCAGGGTTTCCAGGCGTAGCGGGTCGGCCAGCACCGCTCGCAGTGCTGGCAGGTCGCCGAGGATCTGCGGCAACGTCTCGTAACGATGCAAGGTGCCGAGCAGGTTGGCCACGTACAGGTCGAGGGTCTGGCGGTTCTGTCCGGCCAGCTCGTCCTGGTAGTAACGTTCAGCCAGGTGCTGCAATGGCCACAGCAAGGGCGCCAGGCATACGGCAAGCATGGCCAGGCTGCGCCAGCGAGGGCGGCGGGGTACGGGTGGGGTTATGTTCATCGCAACTGCGCCAGAATGATCTGGCGCATTATGCGCTACTTCAGGCAGTCGATCAGCGCCTGCTGCCAGTGCGCTTGGCTGACTTGCCACTCGCGTTGCAGGCGACTGCAATCGAGGCGCGAGTTCAGCGGCCGACGGGCGGGGGTCGGGTAATCACTGGAAGGAATCGGCAGCAGCTCGGCACAGGGCAGGCCCTGAGCCTTGAGTTGCTCACCGATAGCCTGGGCAAAGCCGAACCAGGAGGTTTCACCCTGGGCGGTCAGGTGATAGGTACCCCAGGCTCCGGCCTGGCCAGCCTGCCAGCGCTCGATCAGGGCGCGGGTGCTCTGGGCGATGGTGCCGGCCCAGGTCGGTGCGCCGATCTGGTCGGCAACGATGCGCAACTCGGGTTTCTCCTGCAGCAGACGCTGCATGGTCAGCAGAAAGTTGCGCCCATGGCGCGAATACACCCAACTGGTGCGCAGGATCAGGTGCTGACCAGCCACTGCGGTGATTGCCTGCTCACCGGCCAGCTTGCTGCGCCCGTAGACGCCGAGCGGGTTGGGCGCGTCGTCTTCGTTGTAGGGGCTGGCCTTGCTGCCATCGAACACATAATCGGTGGAGTAGTGGATCAGCGGGATGCCGAGCCTGGCGGCTTCTTCGGCAAAGATCCCCGGTGCCGTTGCGTTGATCGCAAACGCCAGCTCCGGCTCGCTTTCGGCCTGATCGACCGCAGTGTGGGCTGCGGCGTTGATGATCAGGTCGGGTTTGAGCGCTTGTACCTGCGCACGAATACCTTCTGGTTGCGCCAGATCCAGCGTGTCGCGCCCCACTACAAGCAGTTGGCCAAGATCGCCCAGGCGCTGTTGCAGCTCCTGGGAAACCTGACCGTGCTGGCCGACAATGAGTATGCACAGTGGAGTTTGAGTCACGGGAACAGCTCTGCTTCACTTAACAACTTGCCGACCTGATCCTTGGCAGAAAGCACAGGTGCGGCTTCGAGCTGCCAGTCAATACTCAAATCCGGGTCGTTCCAACGGATACAGCGTTCTGCAGACGGCACATAGTAGTCTGTGGTTTTGTAGAGAAACTCGGCAAATTCACTCAACACCACAAAGCCGTGGGCAAACCCCTTGGGTATCCACAGCTGGCGATTGTTCTGTGCAGACAGTCGGATACTGGTCCAGTGGCCGAACGTCGGTGAGTTGCGCCGGATATCCACGGCGACATCAAGCACTTCGCCCGCGGTTACCCGGACCAGTTTGTCCTGCGTATGCGTAATCTGATAGTGAAGACCACGCAGCACACCCTTTTGTGAGCCCGAGTGATTGTCCTGCACGAAGTGGGCATTGATACCCGTGGCTTCATGGAAAGAACGCTCGTTGAAGCTCTCGAAGAAGAACCCCCGTTCGTCACCGAATACTTTGGGTTCGATGATGAGTACATCGGGTAGCGTGCTGGGGATCACGTTCATTAGCGATTTCCTACAAGACCGAACAGGTACTGACCGTAACCGGTCTTACCAAACATTTTCGCTCGCTCGAGCAGATGTGCTTCATCAATCCAGCGTTGTTGGTAGGCGATTTCCTCAAGGCAAGCGACCTTCAGACCCTGACGATGCTCGATCGTCTGCACATACTGGGAAGCTTCCAGCAGGCTGTCATGAGTGCCGGTGTCAAGCCAGGCAAAACCACGTCCAAGCAGTTGCACATTGAGGTCGCCGCGCTTGAGGTAGGCGTTGTTGATGTCGGTGATTTCGAGCTCTCCGCGCGGCGAAGGCTTGACCGCCTTGGCGATCTGCACCACCTCGTTGTCGTAGAAGTACAGGCCCGTGACGGCATAGCTGGATTTTGGCTGGGCAGGCTTTTCTTCGATGGACAGCGCGCAACCCTTGGCATCGAACTCGACGACGCCAAAACGCTCCGGATCCTTGACCCAGTAGCCGAATACCGTTGCACCTTTATCACGCAGGATTGCCTGACGCAGTTGTGGGGTGAAACCCTGGCCGTGGAAAATATTGTCGCCGAGGATCAGGCAGACTGAATCGTCGCCGATGAACTCTTCGCCAATCAGGAATGCCTGGGCCAGGCCGTCGGGAGACGGCTGTTCGGCATAGCTGAGTTCGATACCGAACTGGCTACCGTCACCCAGCAGCTGTTTGTACTGCGGCAAGTCCTGTGGCGTGGAGATCAGCAGAATTTCGCGAATACCGGCCAGCATCAGCACCGAGATCGGGTAGTAGATCATCGGCTTGTCGTAGATAGGCAACAGCTGTTTGGAAACACCCAGGGTGATCGGGTGCAGGCGGGTGCCGGAGCCACCCGCCAGGACAATACCTTTGGTCATGCAATCAGATCCTTGAGTTCGCTGGCGCCCAGGCGCTGGCCTTGATAACTGCCGTCTTGTACCCGCTGGCACCACTCCAGGTTGTCCAGGTACCACTGTACGGTCTTGCGCAGGCCGGTCTCGAAGGTTTCTTCAGGGACCCAGCCCAGTTCACGTTCAATCTTGCTGGCGTCGATGGCATAACGCTGGTCGTGGCCAGGGCGATCCTGAACATAGGTGATCAGGTCGGCATAATTGGTAATGCCTGCCGGACGCTGTGGCGCCAGCTCTTCAAGCAGTGTGCAGATGCCGCGTACCACGTCGATGTTTTTCTGCTCGTTATGGCCGCCAATATTGTAGGTCTCGCCCACTTTTCCTTCGGTCACTACCTTGAACAGGGCGCGGGCGTGATCTTCGACGAACAGCCAGTCACGCACTTGCAGGCCATTGCCGTACACCGGCAGTGGCTTGCCCGCCAGGGCATTGAGAATCACCAGCGGAATGAGTTTTTCCGGGAAGTGGAACGGCCCGTAGTTGTTCGAGCAATTGGTGATCAGCACCGGCAGGCCATAGGTACGTTGCCAGGCGCGAACCAGGTGGTCGGACGCAGCCTTGCTGGCCGAATAAGGCGAGCTTGGCGCGTAAGGCGTGGTTTCGGTGAACAGGTCATCGACGCCATGCAGGTCGCCATACACTTCGTCGGTGGAAATGTGGTGGAAGCGGAACGCAGCACGTTCGTCGGCAGGCAGGGTCAGCCAGTAGGCGCGGGTAGCTTCCAACAAGCTGTAAGTGCCGACGATATTGGTGTGGATAAAGTCGGAAGGACCGTCGATCGAGCGGTCGACATGCGATTCAGCTGCAAGGTGCATGATCGCATGCGGTTTGAAACGCTCAAGCACAGCACTGACTGTAGCCTGATCGGCGATGTCTGCCTGGACGAACTCGTAGCGGGTATCGGTCGCGATGCTGGTCAGCGACTCCAGGTTACCGGCATAGGTCAGCTTGTCGAGGTTGAGCACTTCGTGCTCGGTATTGGTGATCAGGTGACGCACCAGCGCCGAACCGATAAAGCCGGCCCCGCCGGTGATGAGAATTCGCATGTCTGGCTGCCTTTCTTCCATAACTGACATTAAGCATAAAGTGCGTAGCTTGTGGCCGGGCGCAGGCGGGTGCAAGCAAAAAGCGCCGAAACGCTCGTTTATGCCTGGTTCAATCAGCCACTTAGCGGAATGTCAGCAATTTTACCTGTTGTTCTTGCTTATCGGCAGCCGCAATGGCGATATGAGCAATAAAAAACAGGTTTCTGCCCATGTCGCTCAGCACCCTGATTCATCGCTCCAGCCAGCCATGTCCTGACGTCAGCCCGCAGCAGGCAGCGACCTTGCTGCAGGACCATTATGGTCTCAACGGCTCGCTGCATGCGCTGGGCAGCCAGCAAGACCAAAACTTCCGTCTGCAGTCCCCGCAGGGACGCTTCGTGTTGAAAGTTTGCCATGGTGCCTACGCCGCTGCTGAGCTTGAGGCGCAACATGCCGCCCTGGGGTACCTGCGTGACCAGGGGCTGCCGGTGCCCGCCGTGCAGGTTGCTCGATCGGGCGAGCACCTGCTGGATGTCAATATCGACGGCCAGCCTCTGCGCGTGCGCCTGCTCGACTACATAGAGGGCCGGTCGCTGACCCGGATCAAGCACATGGAGCCGCGCCTGGTTGCGGAGTTGGGCCGTCTCTGTGCGCAAGTTGACCTGGCCCTGGCTGACTTCATCCACCCAGGCCTTGAGCGCACATTGCAGTGGGATCCACGCCATGCCCAGGCGCTGATAGGTCATCTACTGCCGGTACTGGACAGCAGTCCTCGGCAAGCGCGGGTCAAGGCCGCCGCTGATCAGGCTCGGGAGCACTTGCAACCGCTGATCGCGGCGCTGCCATGGCAGGCCGTGCACCTGGATATCACCGATGACAACGCCGTCTGGCTGCGTGACGAGCAACGCCAGTGGCAATTGCAAGGGCTCATCGACTTCGGCGATCTGCTGCACACCTGGCGTATCGCCGAGCTGTCCGTTACCTGTGCTGCGCTGTTGCATCACGCCGAGGGCGATCCGCTGCGGATACTGCCCGCTGTCGAGGCCTACCACGCACTCAATCCGTTGACCGAGGCCGAGCTCAAGGCGTTGTGGCCTCTGGTTGTGGCGCGCGCCGCCGTGCTGGTGCTCAGCGGCGAGCAGCAACTGAGCGTCGATCCGGGCAATGTCTACAGCCGCGACAACCTGGCCCATGAGTGGGAAATCTTCGATGTCGCCACCAGCGTGCCGTTCGAGCTGATGGAGGCGGCCATCCTGCAGGCTGCCGGGCAAGACCTGCCAGCCCTTGTGCTGCAAGACGCCGTTCCATTACTGACTGCTTCGCTCGCAGCCCAGGTGGTTACGGTAGATCTGGGAGTGCTCAGTGAGCATTACCAGGCCGGGAACTGGGAGCAGCCCGGCATCGATCAAAGGTTGCTGGCCGAGCAGGCTGCAACGTCAGGTGCGGCCTGCTCCTTGTTTGGCCAGTATCGTTTGTCGCAAACCCACATCGACAACCCGGCAGAGCCCGCGACTTTTGCTCTGCACGTGGATCTGCAGTTACCGTCTGCAACGCTGTTGCAGGTGCCTTGGGCTGGCACTTGGCGCCAATATGGCGAGGACAGTGGTTGCTTGGAAGGGCAGGCATGCAGCCTGTGGTTGCACGGCCTGGGCCAAGGCCCTGATGACGGTCAGGTGTTAGCCAAAGGGCAGTCGCTGGGTGCCAGCGGTGGGGTGTTGCGTGTGCAGTTGTGTCGGGTGATCGGGCTGTACCCGCCGGCATTTGTCGAACCTTCACGGGCCCGGGGCTGGCAAGCACTGTGCCCTTCACCGCAGGCGATCCTCGGCTTTGCCTGCGACGCCGAACCGCTGGCAGATGCCCAGGCGCTGCTGGCCCGCCGCGATGCCAGCTTTGCCCGCTCGCAGAAGCACTACTACCAGCAGCCACCGCATATCGAGCGCGGATGGCGCAATTACCTGTTCGACATGCAGGGCAGGGCCTACCTGGACATGCTCAATAACGTCGCGGTACTGGGCCACGGTCATCCGCGCATGGTTGCTGAATCGGCGCGGCAGTGGTCGCTGCTCAACACCAACTCGCGCTTTCACTATGCCGCTATCGCCGAGTTCTCCGAGCGCTTGCTGGCATTGGCACCCAGCGGCATGGACCGGGTATTTCTGGTCAACAGCGGCACCGAAGCCAATGACCTGGCGATTCGTCTGGCCTGGGCCTACAGCGGCGGGCGCGATCTGCTCAGCGTGCTGGAGGCGTACCACGGCTGGTCGGTGGCCACCGATGCGATTTCCACTTCCATCGCCGATAACCCGCAGGCCTTGAGCACCCGGCCGGACTGGGTGCACCCGGTGATTGCGCCCAACACCTATCGTGGTGCTTACCGTGGTGCCCAGAGCAGCGCTGACTATCTGCGCGATGTTGATGCCAAGCTCGACGCACTGGCTGCTGAGCAAAGGCAACTGGCCGGCTTCATTTGTGAGCCGGTGTACGGCAATGCTGGTGGCATCTCGCTGCCGCCAGGTTACCTGCAACAAGCGTACGCAAAGGTACGGGCAGCGGGCGGCGTGTGCATCGCCGACGAAGTGCAGGTCGGCTACGGGCGGTTGGGTACCTGGTTCTGGGGATTTGAGGAGCAGGGGGTGGTGCCGGACATCATTACCATGGCCAAGGGCATGGGTAACGGCCAGCCTTTGGGCGCGGTGATTACCCGTCGGGAGATCGCCGAAGCGCTGGAGGCGGAGGGTTATTTCTTCTCATCCGCCGGCGGCAGCCCGGTCAGTTGCCGCATCGGCATGGCCGTGCTGGATGTCATGCAAGAGGAGGGGCTGTGGGAGAACGCCCGGGAAGTCGGCGGCTACTTCAAGGCGCGGCTGCAGCAGTTGGTCGATAAACATCCGTTGGCAGGCGCTGTGCATGGCTCTGGTTTCTACCTTGGGCTGGAACTGGTGCGTGATCGCCACACGCTTGAGCCGGCGAGCGCCGAGACCACCCTGTTGTGCAACCGCTTGCGCGACCTGGGCATCTTCATGCAGCCCACGGGGGACTACCTCAATATTCTCAAGATCAAACCGCCGATGTGTACCACTCGGGCCAGTGTCGACTACTTCGTCGACAGCATCGATAGGGTGTTGTCGGAAGACCTGTAATACCTGAGCTAAAGCCGTCTAATTCGATTGTTATCGGATTAGACGGCTTTTTGTTGGATTTATTTTTATTTGTTCGCTTTTAAAGTCGATATTTATCGGATATAAACTTCTCTTGGTGCATGCTTTCGACCTCAATAAACTTGAGCACATTCGCAGTGCCTGGGGCACCTTCGGTGACCGTCGTCCGCATCTGTACGACCCGCTGAAGACCCTCGACGGCGCGCTGCAATCCTGACAGTCCAGCAAGGATCCTTTATGAAAACTCTCACCAGTACCCCGCGCGCCGACGGCTTTCACATGCCTGCCGAATGGGCACCACAAACCCAGGTCTGGATGGTCTGGCCCGAGCGCCCGGACAACTGGCGTCTGGGCGGCAAGCCGGTGCAGGCTGCCCACGTAACCTTGGCCAAGGCCATCGCCCGATTCCAGCCGGTGACCGTTGCGGTCTCCGCCGCACAGTACGATAACGCCCGAGCGCGCCTGGACCTGCCGAACGTCCGCGTGGTGGAAATCAGCAACGACGACGCCTGGGTTCGCGATACCGGCCCGACCTTCGTTATCAATGACAGCGGTGAAGTACGTGGCGTCGATTGGGGTTTCAACGCCTGGGGCGGCTTCGAGGGTGGGCTGTACTCGCCGTGGAATCGCGACGAGCAACTGGCCAGCAAGGTACTGGAGATGGAGCGCTGCCAGCGCTACCACACCGAAGGCTTCGTGCTCGAAGGTGGCTCGATCCACGTCGACGGTGAAGGCACGCTGATCACCACCGAAGAATGCCTGCTCAACCACAACCGCAACCCGCACCTGAGCCGCGAGCAGATCGAAGCGATCCTGCGCGATCACCTGGCGGTGGACAGCATCATCTGGCTGCCGGATGGCCTGTACAACGACGAGACCGACGGCCATGTCGACAACTTCTGTTGTTACGTTCGCCCAGGTGAAGTGTTACTGGCCTGGACCGATGATCCGCAAGACCCCAACTATGCGCGTTGCCATGCGGCAATGGCGGTGCTGGAAAACAGCCGTGACGCCCAAGGTCGTGCCTTTACCGTGCACAAGATGCCGATTCCTGGGCCGCTGTTCGCCACTGAAGAAGAGTGCGCCGGGGTCGATCCGGTGGCCGGCAGCCAGGAGCGCAACCCATCGGTGCGCCTGGCCGGATCCTACGTCAACTTCCTGATCGTCAATGGCGGCATCATCGCACCAAGCTTCGACGACCCTGCAGATGCTGAGGCTAGAGCGATTCTGGCGCGAGTGTTCCCTGACCACGAAGTGGTGATGATCCCCGGGCGGGAGATGCTTCTGGGTGGCGGCAACATTCATTGCCTGACCCAGCAGCAACCGGCGCCCGCCAAGGGCTGAAGTGCAGTACGCAAAAAGCCCGTCATTTGACGGGTTTTTTTTTGCGTGGACGACGACTGGCATGCGCTTCTGGCACACCTCTTGTATTTGTTTTGCATTGTATTTCAAACAGATAGGCCAGCATGGTTCTGTCACAAAGTTTGAGTAGGTTTGCCGCTCACGGCCCCAGGGAGTACGTGTGAAAATGAATGCAGCAAGTGAGCCGGCTTCGCCCCCATCAGCGATGAATCACGAGTCCCTCCAGCGCGTAGCGCAGTGGTTGAAACACCATGGAGCAAACCGGGTCAGGAAGGCCGACCAGCGTCGCACGCTGCTGGCGCGATATCCAACAGGCCTGCTTACCGAAGCAGAGCTGGAGGCGCTGTTGGGTGATGGCAGCCGCTAGGTGGTTCAGCAACAGAAATGAAAAGGGCGGCATTGTCTGAACAATGCCGCCCTTTTTCGTTGTTTGCGTTTAGAAGCTGTAGGTGCCAGTGACGATCAGGCTGCGTGGGTCACCGAACTGGATCTGCCCGGCGCTGGTGGCCGAACTGTAGTAGGTCTTGTCGGCGATGTTGTTGAGCGCCGCGCGCAGGTCCCAGTCCTTGGTGCGGAAACCGGCCAGGGCATCCCAGCGGCCATAGCCAGGCAGGAGCGCGGTGTTCTGGTTGTCGGCGTAACGCTCGCCGACCAGGGTCAGGCCGGTTTCACCGTACCAGCCCATCTCCGGCTTCCAGGTCACGAACAGGCTGCCGTTACGCTTGGCGACGTTGCTCACGCGGTTGCCTTCCTGGCCGTTGTTGTCCTCGACAATAGTTGCATCCTGAATGCCGATGCCGCCGCGCACATACCAGTTGCCAACGATGTTGCCCGTAGCGGTCAGCTCTACACCGCGCGAGCGCTGCAGGCCGGAGAGCAGGGTGATGCCAGGGTTGTTCGGGTCGCTGGTACGGCGGTTGTAGAGTTCAAGCTCGTAGACCGCCAGGGTGGTGCTCAGGCGCTCGTCGAGCCAGTCGCTCTTGACCCCGATTTCCTTCTGCCGGGTCTGCTCCGGGCTGGTTTCGTTGGTGTTGCCGGCTGCACCCGGGGTGATGCCGATCAGGCCACCGCCCACTGGCGAGAAGGTCTTGCTCCAGGAGGCATAGAACGAGTGTTCTTTCCACGGTGAATAGACCACGCCCAGGCGTGGACTGGTGCTGTTGCTGTCCTGTGTTTCGGCGATGCCGCGGACCTTGTTGGTGGTTTCCACCTCGAACTGGTCGAAACGCACGCCGGCCAGCACTTGCCACTGATCGTTCAGGCGCAGTTGGTCCTGCAGATAAAGGCCGCGGCTGTCGACCACGGTGTGGTTGTTGCTGGAGACCACCATGGTGCCGGTGTGCTGCAGGTTATGGTTGGGGTTGTACAGGTCCAGGCCTGGTACCGGGCGAGCGCCGGCGCCCGAGGTCGCTGCCGTGTAAAGAATCGGATCGCGGCGCTGGTTGCCGAACTCAAGGCCGGTGAGTAGGGTGTGCTGCAGGCCGAAGGTGTCGAAGTTGCCTTCCAGCTCAAGGTTGTTGAACAGGTTGCGGGTGTTCAGGTCCTGCTGCCAGCGCTGGCGGGCGACTTGCTTGGTGGTGGTGTTGTAGCCGGTCAGGTAGGTGTTGTCGAAGTCGCTGTTGAGCTTGAACAGGCCCAGGGTATGACGTACCTGCCAGTTGTCGCTGAGCTGGTAGTTCAGGCGCGAGCGCAGGGACTGCGCCTTGTCGTCGATGAAGTCGCGCTGGGTGTCGCCGTAGGTGGTGTCGCGGCCAACGTCTGCCGGGCGGCCATTGACGCTGGGAATGCCGCGATCGGGGGTGCGGTTGTAGCGACTGTACTCGTACTGCACCAGCCAGTTCAGATCTGGCGTCAGCTGCCAGCTCATCGACGGCGCGAACAACTGGCGGCTGCCATCGATACCGTCGCGAAAGCTGTTGTTGTCCTGGTTACCCATGTTCAGGCGCAGGCTGATGTTGTCGGTCGGGTCGGTGCTGAGGTCGGCGTACAGGCTGCGCAGGTCTTCGCTGCCGCCCTGGGCCTCGATGCTGGAGCGCCGGCCGGCTTCGGGCAGCTTGCTCACCCGGTTGACGATCCCGCCCTGGCTGCCACGGCCATAGAGTACGGCGGCGGGGCCCTTGAGCACTTCGATGCGTTCGATGTTGTGCAGGTCGCGTACGTATTGGCTGTCGTCGCGAATACCGTCCAGGTAAAAGTCGTTGCTGGCGTCGAAGCCGCGGATGCGCACGCTGTCAAAGCGGGTATCGGCGCCGCTGCTGACGTTGGGGATGCCGTTGAGTGCCTTGCCCAGGTCGTTGCTGCCGTAGTCCATTACGTTGCTGGTTTTCACCGAATCGATGGCCTGAGGCACATAGCGGGCCGGTGTGGCGGTACGGGTTGCGGTGCTGACTTCACGCACCCGCGGATCATCGCGCTCGCGATCAGACTCGGCGGTAACCGAGACTTCGGGCAACGTGGTGGTGGCAGCAGTAACCAGGCCTGAGCTGAAAAACAGCGACAAGCCCAGGGTCAGGGGGGAAAGGCGGCAGGGGGCAAACATGACGGACATCCGGGGATTTATTGGAGTGGGAAAATTTTGCGCGAATGATAATGCTTGCCATTTACTAACGTTAATTGTTTCTGACTTTGTCGACGAGCTGTATATTTCTAAATGTTTCTGTCTATAGGTCTTTAGTCTCACCTCTGATTTGTGTGGTTTTTCGCAACAAAGCTGTAACCCACGCAGCGTTTTTCGCAATCATCATCCGGCCTACCCTGATGCCATCACTTTTCCCTGGAGGCATCCATGCCGGTGCAAACCACGCTTCACTATGTTTTCGACCCGCTGTGCGGCTGGTGCTATGGCGCCGAGCCGCTGATCAAGGCAGCCAGCGGCCTGATGCCGATCGTGCTGCATGGCGGCGGAATGATGGCCGGGGCCAACCGGCAGAGGGTTTGCGCCAGCTTGCGCGACTTTGTCATGCCCCACGACCGGCGCATCGCCGAGTACACCGGGCAGCCTTTTGGTCGCGATTACTTCGAAGGCTTGCTGCGTGACAACGAGGCGCTGTTCGACTCGGAGCCGCCAATCGCCGCCGTGCTGGCGGCAGAGCAATTGGCAGGTCGTGGCTTGGAGCTGCTGGCGCGGTTGCAGCGCGCGCACTATGTCGAAGGGCGGCGGATTGCCGATGTAACCGTCCTTGCGGCCATCGCCGATGAGCTCGGCCTGCCAGAGCAGGCGTTTGCCAGCGCGTTGCGGGACGTCGACACCCAAGGCCATATGCAGGCCAGTCGCGCCTTCCTGGCCAATGTCGGCGGGCAGGGTTTCCCCACCCTGGTGCTGGAGCGCGAAGGGCGCTTGCAGGTGATCGACATCGGCCCCTATCTGGGCAAGCCCGAGGCCTTCGTGCAGTGGCTGGATCGAGAGTTCTACCTCAGCGCCGAGGCCGAGGCGTCAAGCGCAATGGTTTGCGCTGCGGATGGCTGCTACTAGCAGCCGGAAAGACTTCCTTTTCACGAAATTTTGACATGCTGATCCGCACGCGGATAGGATTCGGTCAACGCCTGTAGGTCCATCGGCCAAGAGTCCAGAAAAAAGGCCCCCTGCGAACATTCGCAGGTGGGCTTTTTATTTTCAGACCCGTGAGCGTCAACCCACGCAGGGGGCGTGGTTTTTGGCGTTTGGTCACAGAGCGTCTTTGACTAAGTAATAAGGAAAATAAAATGTTGAAAACCAGGATCAGTCTGATCGCGCTGGGGCTTATGGCAGCGACTCAGGCTATGGCCAATGACCAGGCCGAGGCCAAGGGCTTCGTGGAAGACAGCAAAGCCAGCGTTCTGCTGCGCAATGCCTTCATCAACCGCGACAAGAAGCACCATGCCAAGGACCAGAGCGAATGGGGCCAGGCCTTCATCGGCAAGTTCTCCTCTGGTTACACCCAAGGCACCGTGGGTGTCGGTGTTGACGCATTCGGTCTGTACGCTGTACGTCTGGACGGCGGCAAGGGCCGTAATGGCGGCGGCGGTATCGACTTCTTCAAGCCGGGTGAAGGCGACACGCAAGATAACCCGCAAAACTCCCCGCACAACCTGGCCCGTGGTGGCGCAGCAGTCAAATTCCGCCTCTCCAATACCGTACTGAAGTACGGTGACCAGATGCCGGAACTGCCAGTACTGAATTACGACGACGGTCGCCTGCTGCCAGAAAGCTTCACCGGTACCCTGATCACCTCCAAGGAAATCAAGGGTCTGGAACTGAACGCCGGTCGTTTCACCCAGGAAGCGCGTAAAAGT
The DNA here is from genome assembly GCF_028656935.1 of Pseudomonas rubra. Lineage (GTDB taxonomy): Bacteria > Pseudomonadota > Gammaproteobacteria > Pseudomonadales > Pseudomonadaceae > Aquipseudomonas > Aquipseudomonas rubra. Next base: position 152,503 of record NZ_JAMDGZ010000002.1, on the reverse strand, counting down.
GCCGAGGGCCGTGACAGCGGTGGCCTGAAGTCGATCAACGTCTTCGGCGGTAGCTACAAGTTCACCGACAACCTGTCGGCTTCCCTGTACGGCTCCGATGTTGAAGACGTGCTTAAGAAGCAGTACCTGGGCGTCAACTACGTTCAGCCGATCGCCGATGACCAGTCCCTGACGCTGGACTTCAACGGCTACAAGACCAAGCTGGACAAGAAGTTCGCCACTGACGACCGTCGTGACAACACGATCTGGAGCCTGGCCGCGACTTACGCGTTTGGCCCGCACTCGGTCACCCTCGCTCATCAGCGCAGTACTGGCGACACCGGTTACAACTACAGCGGTTATCAAAATGCTGGTGGTGTAGGTGATGGTGGTTCGACCATCTACCTGGCCAACTCCTACTGGTCCGACTTCAACAACGAAGACGAGCGTTCCTGGCAGATCGCCTACGGTCTGGACTTCGGCGCCTTTGGCGTACCGGGCCTGACCTACAAAGTAGCCTACGTGCGTGGTGACAACATCAACACCCGTGGCTTGGGCGAAGGTACTGAGCGCGAGATTTTCAACCAGTTCAAGTACGTGGTTCAGGAAGGCCCGGCCAAGGATCTGTCCGTCAAACTGCGTAGCTCGTTCCTGCGTACTTCTGACAACCTGCGTCAGGCTGACATCAACGACGACGGCAACGAAGTCCGCGTGTTCATCGAGTACCCGATCAGCATTCTCTGAGTGCTGTTTGTGTCTCCAGCAACCCCGGCCTAGGCCGGGGTTGTTTTTTTTGTGCTGTCAGCCACGTCGCATCGTGGGTCAGTCGCGAGGATGCGCAGAAATTCATCGGCCGCCGGTGAGCGCCGATGTCGATGGCTCATGGCGAGCAGGTCGATACTGGCTGCGGCCTCGCTCAAGGGGCGATAGCACACACCGGGCAAGTGCAATGCCCGAGTACAGGCCGGCACCAGGGCGATGCCCTGGCCGGCGGCCACCAGCGCAATGATCGAGGTGATCTGCCGTCCCCTCGGGCCGCGCAGCAAGGGGAGTTGGCAGTGCTGGAACAGGCGCTCGATGGCATCGTTGAGCCCGGTACCCTGTTCGTCGCTGTACAGCACTACCGGATGCGCCTGCAACTGCGCAAGGCTCACACGCTCCAGGGCCGCCAGCGGATCATCTGCGGCCAGGGCCACCAGTAACGGTTCCTGATCCAGGGGCTGAACCTGCAGCGCGTCGAATTCCTGAGGCGGCAACAGCCGGCTCAGACCGATTTCCAGAGTGCCTTCGGCAATGTGCTGCCACTGCGCACTGGAGGGTTCCTCGACCAAGGTCAGGCGCACGGCGGGATAGGTGTGGGAAAACTGCTGGATGGCCTGGGTGAAACGTTCACTCAAGGCCACGGAGCTGGCATAGCCGATGCTCAATTGCCCGGCCGTCCCGGCAGCCAGCCTGGCGGCGAACTGCTCGCTGCGTAGCAACTGCTCCACAACGCCACGGGCATAGGGCAGGAACTGCTGGCCTTCGCAGGTCAGGTTGACACTGCGACTGCTGCGCTCGAACAGACGAAACCCCAGCTGGCTTTCCAGCGCCGAGATCTGCCGGGTCAATGCTGGCTGGGCCAGGTGCAGACGCGCAGCGGCGCGGCCGAAATGCAGGTCGTCGGCGACGGCAATGAAATAGCGCAGCTTACGCACATCGAGCATGGTGCACCCTGAGGTATCAATCGGTCGGGATTCGGTATTGGCCAGGCGGGACGACCTGGCCCTATAAAGACGGCTCTTTACTGTAACGAGTTTTGCCATGCCAGCGCATTCGTCTGCCGCCCGCATCGCCCTGTTCCTGTGCGGCTGCGCTGCGTTCCTACCGCTCTATGCAACCCAGGGCATTCTTGCTGAACTCGCCCGCAGCTTTGCCGTAGACACCCGGCAAGTGAGCTGGAGCATCACCTCGACCACCCTGGCCGTGGCCTTGGTCGCACCCTTTGTCGGGGTGCTGACGCGACGCTTGCGCCCGAAGACGGTACTGGTTGTGGCGTCGATGCTACTGAGTGTGCCGGGCTTGATGCTGGCGTGCGCCCAGGACCTCAACAGTCTGCTGCTCTGGCGCTTCGTGCAAGGCATGCTGATACCGGTGATCTTTGCCACCAGTGTCGCTTACATCGGCGAGCGCTGGCAGGGCGCGCAGGTTACAGAAGTCACCAGCCTGTATGTTGCCGGGACCATTCTCGGCGGTTTCGCCGGGCGCTTTGTCACCGGCCTGGTCACTCAATACCTGGGCTGGCGCGAAGCCTTCGTGCTGCTGGCGATGCTGACGGTGCTGCTTGGCTTGTGTATCCACTGGTTGTTGCCTGGCGCGGCGCGGCGGGTCGAGGATGCTGTGGGTGGCAACCGCCTGAGCACGCTGGGCAACCCGCAGTTGTTGGCTGCCTGCCTGGTAGGCTTTTGCGTGCTGTTTGCACAGATTGCCACCTTCACCTACGTCGGCCTGTATCTGTTGGCAGCCCCCTTCAAGCTAAGTGTCGCCGCCCTGGGTTCGGTGTATGCGGTGTTCCTCCTAGCGCTGGTGGTTACGCCAATTGCCGGGCGTTTGGCGGGCGCCAGGCCGCCTGCGCATTTGGTGGTGATCGCGGGTGTTTTAGGGCTAGTGGGGTCGTTGCTGACGTTACTTGCCAACCTGTGGTGGATCATCCTCGGGCTGGCACTGAGTTCCACCGGCGTGTTTCTGGCCCAGGCCGCCGCCAATGCGTTCATCACCACCACCGCCAGGCACAACAAGGCCGGCGCCGTAGGTTGCTACCTGACGTTCTACTACCTGGGCGGCAGTGTCGGGGCGCTGCTGCCGGCGCTGTTGTGGGCACGTTGGGGTTGGACGGGTTGTGTGCCGCTGATCATGGGCGCGCAATTGCTGGTGATGGTGATTGCCTGGTTTGGCTGGCGGCGCCGCGATGCAGTTGCTACAGCGCAACTGCATTAACCGCCGAATGCGTTGTTACTGGTCAGGCGCGATGGCAAACATCAACTGGTCGACTTCCAGATAAACGATGGCTTCGCGGCCATTGACGTCTACCGGGCGGGCGGCAACGGCTTCATGCTCGGGGACGATTTTCTCCAGGCGCTTGCTGACCAGGTCGACCCGCCAGACACAGGCGAAACCACCGTTGTTGTCGAAGTACAGCACTGGCCGGGTCGGGTTCCAGGTCGGGTTTACCAGGCTCCAGCCGCCGGCGTCCTTGTCCATCACCCGGTCGTAAGGATTGTCGCCCTTTACATGCGGGTAGTAGAGCAACAGGCCGGAGTTATCCTGGTTCAGGTCGCCGCTGATCCGCGCCTTGGCGAAGCGCGTGCTGTTGGACTGGGCCGCGTACAGTTGCGTCGAGGGCTGCGGCGTGGCCTTGGAGCCCAACTTATAGGCCATGCTCTGCTGGGCTTCGCCGGTGGTCTTGTGTCGGTAGTAGAACATGCCGTCAATGATCCCGGCGTAACGCTGGCCCTGGTCATTGGCGGAGATATTGCTCCAGCCGTCGAAGCGTACATCGTGGGCGAACGCGTGCAGGCCAGGGCGGGCATCGGAGTATTCGTAGAGCGTGCCGACAGGACGGCTCTCGTAGATATTGCCCGGATTGCTGGCCTCTTCATCCTGCTTTTCGGCGACAAACAGCACCACGTTCAGCACGCCATCCAGGGTGACGGCGTCCACCAGATAGACAAAATGCTCGTCGCTCTTGTTCGGGACGGTGGCCAGGGCAAAGCGCTGCCACGGCTCATCTTCGATCTGCGTATAGCGCTGTTCGCGAGAAAGAGGCTGGAGGGACTGTGGATCGATGGGCGTCACGGCCGGAGCGGGCGTCAGCAGTTTGATCTGTTGATCGTAGGCAACGTCCAGGCAGTCGGCTTTCTCGCAACGGTTGCGCACTTCCTGCAGCCAGAAGCTCTCCAGTTCACGGAAGATCTTGCGATCCTTCAGCGGCTTGTAGAGTTCGTTGAGCTTATCGTCCTTGGCCGACAGCGATGGCGTGGTACAGATGGCGGTTTCCACCAGGGTGCTGGCCTTGCTGCAGTCAAAGCCTGCGGCGACGGTGGTGGGGCTGTGCAGGCAGGCAGCGAACAGGGCAGCAGGAAGCAGGCGCGCGGCGGATTTCATCGGACGTCCATGTGAGTTTGAGCGGGGTGCGGATGATACTTCAGCGGCAGCGGCGAAGGAATTGGGCCGTTGTAGCGTTAGATAACCTCGAGGCTTACCGACTAATTTTGTCCAGGTTCCCCAAGGCATAGCTGCACGTCCCTTTGGCGCCAGGTTCAATCTTCTGCAGGTGGGTAAAAAATTGGCGGGCGTGTTCACTCATGACCCTGACAAACTCATCTGTATCGACTGTAACCGAGACCTCGCGGTGGCAATTGACACTCAGCTGCAGGCGACCCTTGCTGGGCGTCAGTTTGACTTCGATTGGCTGGTCAGGGAAGAAACAGCTGAATGCTTTACCCTCACTGACGTGCTGCAATCCTTCCGACAAGTAACTCCACAGGTCATCGACATAATCAAACATGCTCTTGTCGATCAGCGACGTACCATTGATGGAGAGAACCAGTGCGCCCTCAATGGAGTCTTGGCTATTGAACCCTCCTTCGTACTCGAAGAAGTCGATAAAGCGTTCACCCGTCTTTACATAAGTTTCAATTGTAATTCGATTTTTCATTTGGGATACAGTTGTCCTACTCTGCCGTTATTGAATCCGACCACATATTCTACGCCGTTCGAAGTGCCACTGATCTGGTACTTACCTACGGTGCCCTTGTTTGTCAGCACGCCTCGGTTTTGTTGCATGACATCGCGCACAACATTCGAAACATCTTTGATCGACAGTTTCGGGGACAGGAAACTTTGCCGCGCCTTTACAGAACCATCCCAGTATTTAGGGTGATGGCGCTCAAGAATATGCTTCATGCCACTCTTGTCAAGTTTGAACGTATTGCTGCCAAAGCGGAAACGTTTACCGCTAAACGCTTTAAGGTCATTAACTACTTTTGACGGGTTCGCGGACTTTCTCGGCGTGCCGCAACTGGTCAGGCCGAACGGGTCGAGCCAGGTAAAAGGATTGGGCGCGTAATAGTATAGGTTCAGCCCGCCTTCAAGCCCGATCGGATCGGGCTGGGTAAAACGCCCGATATCCGGATCATAGAAGCGAAACGTGTTGTAGTGCAGCCCGGTCTCGCGGTCCAGGTACTGGCCCTGGAACCTCAGGTTCTGCTCTTCGATGTACTGCGCTTCTCGCCTTTCCTCCAGGGTATTGCCCCAGACCTGGTAACGCGCCTGCCAGACAGTTTCGCCGCTGGTGTCGGTCAGTTGTTCGGGCAGGCCGTTGAGGTCGTTGTGGTAGTGGCGCACTTGCTGGTGCGCCCCGACACCGTCCACCCGGGCCAGCGGTTCATGGCTGTCTTCGACGTACAGGTACAGGCTGGTCTGGCTGTGCCGGTGTTCTTGCAACAGGCGCAGGCCGTCCCAGATGAAGCGGGTCTGGCCGAGCAGGTTGCCCTGGTCATCGTACTCACGCTTCTCGATACGCCGGCCCAACGGGTCGTAGCGCATGTTCAGCACACGCTCGCGACCGCCGTGCTGGCTGCGTACCTGGATCAGGCGATGCTCGGCGTCGTAGCTGAAGTGCTGGGTGCCGCGCCGGCTGCTGCGTTTTTCTATCAGGCGGCCAAAGGCGTCGTAGCGGTAGCGTTTGTCCTGATAGGTCAGCAGGCGGTTGTGGCGAACCAGGCCCACGCCGGCCTGGGTGCTGTCGAGCAAGTTGGCGGCGCCGTCGTAGGCGAAAGCTTCGCTTTGGCCGCGGCTGGCCTCTTGACTGGCCATGACTCGACCGCTGGCATCGTAGTGCAGTAACTGCTGATGCTGGCTGCCAGGTTGTTGCTGGAAGCGGTTGATCAGGTTGTCGGCCGGATCGAAGTCGAAGCGTTGCTGCACGGCGGCCGGCAGTTGCGGCGGTTGCTGGCCGGGGCGGCGCAGGCGCGAGCGCAAGCGGCCGCTGCGGTCGTACTCGCTGCGGGTGCTGATGCGGCCCTGGCTGCGCAGTACCTCACGGTGCAGGCGGTCGCGTTCGAAGTCGCTGATCAGCGTGCCGTCGAGGTTGATCTGGTGCAGGTGACCGCTGCCGTAGTACAGGCGGTTGAGCCAGCGGCCATCGGGCAGCTGGGTCTGGCTCAGGTTGCCGAGTTCGTCGTAGTGATGCTGTAGCACACCAGCGGCGCTATGTTCTTCCAGCAGTTGGCCAAGCGCGTCATAGGCGAAGGCCAGTTGTTCGGTTTCCCCGACCGTGTCGGTGAAGCTGATCGCCGTGAGCTGATCCTCGTCGTCATAGCGATACTGCGTGTGGCCATCGTCGGTCTGCTTGTTGATCAAGCGGCCAGCGGCATCGTGACTGAACTGGTGGATGATGGGCGGCAGGGCTGGGGCGTCCGCCGACGGTGCAGGGACAAACGCCAGGCGGCTGATACTGTCCAGCGCTCCGTAGGCATAGCGTTTGATGCTGCCGTCCAGATCCTGCTGCTCGATCAGACGATCGAGCAGGTCCCAGCTGAACCTGTAGCTTTCGCCGTTCTCGTTGCTCAGGGTTTGCAGGCGACCATAGGCGTCATAGCTGAACTGCACCAGCCGGCCATGGGGGTCGATACGTTGTTGGACCTGGCCGCGACGGTTGTAGCGGTAGCGGGTTGTGTGCCCGGCGGGGTCGGTATAGCTATTGAGCTGGCCATCGCGTTCAAGCTGGTAGTGCTCGCTGCGCCCGTCCGGCATTTGCGTGGCAAACAGCTTGCCTTGGGCATCGTACTGGTACTCGGTGCGCTCGCCGAGTGCGTCGGTAACGGCCTGCAGATGCCCGCGCCGGTCATAGCTCAGGCGGGTTGGATACCCTGAGCAATCGACCTGTTCAACCAGCAGGCCCTGCTCGTTCCAGCGCAGGTGCTTGTGCTTGCCCGCTGCATCGATAATCTCCACCACCTGGCCGCGTTCGTCATAGCGGTAGCGGGTAATGTTGCCCTGTGGGTCGGTCGTGCTGCTGCAGTTGCCACGCTGGTCGTAGCGGTAGCGCCAGCGATTGCCGGCCTTGTCGGTCTGTACCCGGGGCAGCGACCAGTGTTGCAGCCACAGGGTTGATTCGCTGCGGCCCAGCGGGTCGATGCTTTGGCTGAGGTTGCCGGACTCGTCGTAGTGGTATTGCCATTGCCCGCCTTGCGGGTCGGTAGCGGCCAGCAACTGGCGTTCGTCGTTCCACTGGAAGTGCCAGGTCTGGCCAAGGGCGTCGGTGTACTCGGTGATCTGGTACTGCGGATTCCAGTGACGGCTGCTGACCCGTTGCAAGCCGTCGGTGACCCGGGTGATACCCGCTTCGATGTCATAGTCGAAACGGTACTCGTCACCCTCGTCGGTCCAGTGCCGGGCCACGCGCCAGTCATCGGCAGTCCACAGCCACTCATAGAAACAGCGCAGGCCGCCTGGCAATTGGTGCTCGACCATGCGCCGGCCCTGGTCATAGGCGAAGCGCCGTTGCACCTGGTCATTGGCATCGCGTACTTCGGCAAGATCGCCCGCGTTGTCGTAGCTGTAGCTGGCCAGCCGCTCGCTCGAATCGTCGCTATAAAGGCGTTCGATCTGGCTGACCCGTCCCGGCCATTGGGCACTGTAGATCAGCTGTACACGGACCTGGTCGAAGGTGTCGCGCAGTGTGTACAGGCGGCCACTGGCGTCGTAGTCCAGGTAAAGGCGATTGTCGTTGCGGTCGCCCAACTGTGTCAGGCGCAGGCGCTGCGGGTTGCTCGGGGTAGGCTGGAACAGGCGGTAGAGGCCGTCGGCGCTTTCGATCAGGAGCTCGCCATTGAGGGCGCGGCGTACGCTCAGGCCTTCGCCAGCGCTGAACACCGCCTCACCCCGGGGGATGTCGCCCATGTCGATCACACGTGCCTGTTCGTCGGTGAACAGCAGGCGCTCGCCGCCTTCGGGGTGGGCCTCAATGGCCACGAAGACTTCGTAATCAACGCTCCAGCCAGCACCGAACAGGCCATCACGGCGCTCGTCACGGCTGTTGTAATAGCGCTGCCAGTCCAACGGGATCAGCCCTGGCAGGCTGAAGTCGAACTCTTCTTCACCACCGAGGATCTTCGCCCCGGTGGGCACATGTACCGGGTTGGGTGAGCCGGCGATGGCATTGGTTATTGCCCCGCTCACCTGGCTGGTGATCGCGCTGGCTATACCACCAATCGCCATGCAACCGAACTTGCTGTAGAACTTGCCGCCACGCCCGCGCAGCATCATCAACGCGGTAATCGCCAGGCCGATGCCCGGGGTCTTGCCGCTGCGAATCTCGCGGACCACGATCGAGCCGCCGCCAATGCGCACGTTGTTGGAGATCAGCCCGGCGTCGACGATCACTGCCTCGCAGGTGCTGCGATCACCACTGCGACAGGCCGGGTGGCCGTTGATGGTGACCTTGCTCGAGCCTTCGGCCAGGTACTGCGGCGGCATGGGCGGGTGCTTGCTGCAGAGGATCTTGTCGTCGTCGGCAGGCTCGGTGTTGGGCGCTGGGCTGGTGACCGTTGGCCGCCACATCTGCGAGAAAAAGCCCTTGGCCATGTCCAGGAAACTTTCTTCTTCCTCTTCGCCAGGCGGCTGAGCGGCATCACTGCCTGCGGGCGCTGCGGCTGCAACGATGACGCCAGCAGCGCGGGCGGCCGGCTTGCCATTGGTGTGGGTATTCTTCGAACCGGTGAGGATATTGGCCTGCACCGAGGGTGGGAACAGGGCGTTGCCGATGCCCTCGCATAAACTGCTCAAGCCTTTGTCGGCTCCGGTCTTGCTCATGGCCACGCCAACCACGATCCCGACCACTGCGCCAAGCACGAAACAGCCCAGGCCGCCGGTCACTACGGTCAGGCCCAGCGCTGCGGTCACCGCTGCGGTAGCGACGATGCCGATGGCGACGTTGGCCGCGACTTCCAGCACGCCGCTGACGATGTCGGCCATCATCGAGGTGTGCATCAGCGCATCGCCTTGGCGGGCGGCCCATAGAGCGTCAGACATGCAAGGTGCTCATCAGGCCGTGGCGTCGAAGTTCAGCGATTGCTTGATTGCCGCCCAGTGCGCAGCTTCTGCATCGCCCAGTGGCTGGCCCTTGACGTAACTCAGGGCGAACATCTTGCGGGTACCTGGCAGCACCAGGGCTAGCTGGTACTGGTAGACCTTTTCATTGCCCTTGCTGAACTGGCTACGCAGCTCGATACCCTCCACCGACTGATCGACGCCCAGGCGCACGGCCTGGCCGGGTTGAAAGCGCAGGTCCTTGACCTGCTGCTGCAGACGTTCGAGTTGGCCGTCGAAATTGCTCTGCAGGGTTTCGCCGTCAGCCAGCAGGCTGCGGCTGACGATCAGCGAAGTACCCAGCTCGGCAAAGCGCAGGATGTTGATCGTCGTGTCCTGCACCTGAGCGTCGGGCAAGGCAAACTGGAATTCGTTGAGGCGATAAGTCATGACGCAGGGATCTCGTTATTGGCTGGCTTTGGGCTTGGGGAAGATCGCTTCCACGGCACCATCGATGGTGCCTTTGACGCCTTGCCCGTCCGCTGTGGCGCCGGGGGCGCCGCCGATGTTCAGGTCAAGGGTGCCGCCGGTGTTGAACTGGGCGTTGCCTTCGGCGTTGAGGTTGAACTGCACGCCGGTGAGGTTGATCTGGCCGCTGGCGTTGAGCTCAAGCACGCTTTTGCCGCAGACCAGGCGCAGGTTCTCGCCGACCTCGATCAGGTAGCTGCGGCTGATGCTGTCGGTCTTGGTCGAACCCACCAGCAGGATGTCATCGCGCTTGACCGCGCGAATGCGGTCTTCGCCGATGGTCGCCACCTCGCTGAAGTCCACCACCTTGTTGCGGTTGTGCCCTACCCAGTGGCTCTCGTCGTTCTCGACGGCGATGTCCTGGTTGCGCTCTGCATGGATGTACAGCTGCTCGGCGCCCTTCTTGTCTTCCATGCGAATTTCGTTGAAGTTCGCAGGCGTGCCGCCCTTGCTCGAACGGCTTTTCATCCCGCTCTGGGTGGCATTGGCCGGCAGGTCGTAAGGCACGGTCTGCTCGGCGTTGTACACCCGCCCGGTGATGATCGGGCGGTCCGGGTCACCTTCCAGAAAGCTGACAATCACTTCCTGGCCGATACGCGGGATCTGCATCGAGCCCCAGTTCTTGCCGGCCCAGGCCTGGGATACGCGAATCCAGCACGAGCTGTTTTCGTTGGACTGGTCATGACGGTCCCAGTAGAAGTGCACCTTGACCCGACCATACTGGTCGGTCCAGATCTCTTCACCGGCCGGGCCGACCACGATTGCCGTCTGCGGGCCCCTGACCTGGGGGCGCAGGGTACTGGCCAGGGGGCGAAAGCTTTGCTGCCCGTCGATGCAACTGAGGTTGCTTTCGAACTGGGCGTTGCCGCCACCGCCGCCGGTTTCCAGGCGCTCCTGGACAATGTAGTAACGGGCGCCGACGATCAGGTATTCGCGGTTCTGGTCCTGGCGGCTGAAGCCGCTCATGCTGAACAGGTTGCCTGCCGCGAGGCCCCGGGCGTTGCCGCGCAGTTCGATGCGTTCATGCAGGCTTTGCAGCGCCTCGATGCGGGTGCGGGCGTAGTGCTCGCCGTCCTCGCTCTGCACGTAGGTGCCGGGGTAGTCGTACAGCGGATAATCGCCTGCGGTGTGCGGCCGCGGCATTTGTGAGCGCACGTCGATGCGTGCGCTGGGGCGCTGGAAGTCGTAGTCGTTGAGCTCCAGCGAGCCGGATTGCACCTCCTGGGCCAGGTGCCAGTCGTTGAGGTGATCACGCTCGCGGTGCTGGCCATCGGGCGGAAAGTACGGCACCGACTCGTAACCGGGCACCACCTGGTGGGCGCCATAGGCATCGGCCAGGACCAGCACGTGGCGGTCCTTTTCATGGCGGAAGTAGTAGTAGATACCTTCCTGCTCCATCAGCCGGCTGACGAAGTCGAAGCTGGTTTCGCGGTACTGCACGCAGTATTCCCACTCGCGGTAAGGCCGGCTGAGGCTGTCTTCGAAGTCGGAAAACCCCAGGTCGCGAAACACCTGCTTGATGATCTGCGGGATGGTCTGGTTCTGGAAGATGCGGCAGTCGGTCGTCTTGCTCAGCAACCACAGCCACGGCCGCAAGGTCACCCGGTAACTGGCGAACTGGCCGCGGTCGATGCTCTGGCTGCAGCGCGAAACGATGCCATGAAAGTACCGCGAACGGCCCAGGCCCAGCTCCAGGCTCAAGCTCATGGGCTTGCCCAGCAGTTGGTTGAGGTCGATTGCCGAGTTGTCCGAGGTCAGCTGCAATTCGTAATCGAACAGCCGCCCCAGCTCTTCGCCGCCGCCCATTTCCGCCAGGATCAGCGCATCCGGGCCCAGGGGGCTGTTGATCTGCGCCAGTCGGGTGAATTGCTTGAATAGCATCGTCTATCTCGTTGAACTCGCCATCACGGCGCGTCGCTGAAGTGGTAGTGCAGGTCGTTGTCGCGGCGGCTGATGCGCACCCCAGTCAGGGCTTTGCCTTCGAGCATGCGGGTGAGGAACTCGCGGCTCATGTCCGGCAGCAGGCTGTTGGTCAGGATCGCGTCAATCATCCGCCCGCCGCTTTCGGTCTCGCTGCAGCGCGAGACGATCAGCTCGACCACCTCGTCGTCGTAATCGAAAGCGACCTTGTGGGTGCCTTGCACGCGCTTGCGGATGCGTTCGAGCTGCAGGCGGGTAATGGCCTTGAGCATGTCGTCGCTGAGCGGGTAGTAGGGGATGGTCACCAGGCGTCCGAGCAACGCTGGCGGGAAGATCTCCAGCAACGGTTGGCGCAGGGCAGTGGCGATGGCCTCGGGTTGCGGAATGTTGTGCGGATCCTTGCACACCTGGGAAATCAGCTCGGTACCGGCGTTGGTGGTGAGCAGGATCAGGGTGTTCTTGAAGTCGATAACCCGGCCTTCGCCGTCTTCCATGACGCCCTTGTCGAACACCTGGAAGAAGATTTCGTGCACGTCCGGGTGGGCTTTTTCCACCTCGTCCAGTAGCACCACGCTGTAGGGCTTGCGTCGCACCGCCTCGGTCAGCACGCCACCTTCGCCGTAGCCGACATAGCCAGGCGGGGCGCCCTTGAGGGTCGAGACGGTATGGGCTTCCTGGAACTCGCTCATGTTGATGGTGATGACGTTCTGCTCACCGCCGTACATGGCTTCGGCCAGGGCCAGGGCGGTTTCGGTCTTGCCCACCCCGGAGGTGCCAGCAAGCATGAACACACCGATTGGCTTGTTGGGGTTGTCGAGGCCGGCGCGCGAAGTCTGGATGCGCTTGGCGATCATCTGCAGGGCATGGTCCTGGCCAATGATGCGCTTGGCCAGGTGCTGGTCGAGCTTGAGCACGGTTTCCAGCTCGTTGCGGGCCATGCGCCCAACCGGAATGCCGGTCCAGTCGGCAACCACCGAGGCCACCGCCTGGTAGTCGACGGTCGGCAGGATCAGCGGGCTTTCACCTTGCAGGTCGCTCAGGCGTTGCTGCAGGTCGAGCAGTGTTTCGCGCAGCTCATGGCTTTGTGCGCTGCCTGTATCGCGGTCGACTTCGCCGACGTTTTCGCGCAACTGCGCGCGGGTGGCCAGCAGTTCGTCGACCAGGGTTTTCTCTTCGGCCCAGCGGCTTTCCAGTTCGAGCAGGCGCTCGCGCTCGGCAGCCAGCAGGGTGTGCGCCTGTTGCTGGCGGTTGCCGATGGCGATACCGATCGCCTGTTCCCGGGCGATGATCTGCAGCTCGGTGTCCAGCGCCTCGATACGTCGGCGGCTGTCGTCCACTTCTGCCGGTACGGCGTGCAGGCTGATGGCGACGCGGGCGCAAGCGGTGTCGAGCAGGCTGACGGACTTGTCCGGCAACTGCCGTGCAGGAATGTAGCGGTGGGAAAGCTTGACCGAGGCTTCCAGGGCTTCATCGAGGATCTGCACCTGATGGTGCTGTTCCATGGTCGAGGCCACGCCACGCATCATCAGCAGGGCTTTGTCTTCGCTCGGTTCGGCAACTTGCACCACCTGGAAGCGGCGGGTCAGGGCCGGGTCTTTCTCGATGTGTTTCTTGTACTCGGCCCAGGTGGTGGCGGCCACAGTGCGCAGGCTGCCGCGAGCCAGGGCTGGCTTGAGCAGGTTGGCGGCATCACCGGTGCCAGCTGCGCCGCCGGCACCGACCAGGGTATGGGCCTCGTCGATGAACAGGATGATCGGTTTCGGCGAGGCCTGCACGTCTTCGATGACCTGGCGCAGGCGCTGTTCGAACTCGCCTTTCATGCTCGCCCCGGCCTGCAGCAGGCCGACGTCCAGGCTGCGCAGTTCGACGTCCTTGAGCGATGGCGGGACATCGCCGGCAACGATCCGCAGGGCAAAGCCTTCGACCACCGCGGTTTTACCTACCCCGGCCTCGCCGGTGAGGATCGGATTGTTCTGCCGGCGGCGCATGAGGATATCCACCAGTTGGCGGATCTCTTCATCGCGGCCGACAATCGGATCAAGCTTGCCGCTGCGTGCTTGTTCAGTGAGGTCGACGGTAAAGCGCTTGAGCGCTTCCTGCTTGCCCAGGGCGCTGGGGGCCATGGCGCCGCTGGCTTCGCCCGGCACGGCGCCGGCATTGAAACCGTCGCTGGCGCCCAGGGCGTTTTCTGGCGAATCGCCGACGTACTCATCAAAGCGCTCGCTGAGGGCTTCGACCTTGATCTTGGCGAACTCCGACGACAGGCTGAGCAAGGCATTGCGCAGGCTCGGGGTCTTGAGGATGCCCAGCACCAGGTGGCCGGTGCGCACCTGGCTTTCGCCGAACATCAGGCTGCCGTATACCCAGCCACGCTCCACCGCCTCTTCGACGTGGGACGACAGGTCGGTGATCGAGGTCGAGCCGCGCGGCAGGCGGTCCAGGGCATCGGTCAGTTCGCGGGCCAGGCGCGCCGGCTCAAGGTTGAACTGGCGGATGATGCGGTGCAGGTCCGAATCCTGTAGTTGCAACAGTTGATGGAACCAGTGGGCCAGTTCCACATAGGGGTTGCCCCGCAACTTGCAGAACACCGTGGCGGCTTCGATGGCCTTGTAAGCGACGCTGTTGAGCTTGCCGAACAGCGCGGCGCGGCTGATTTCACCCATGTTCCGGACTCCTTGTGGATTGCGATGCGCTTGTCTGCTCGGCGTAGTACCGAGCCAGTGTCAGGTCGCGGGCATCGTGTTGCGGGCGGCCGAGCCAGGTATCGAAACCCAGGCGCCGGCCAGTGTTGAGTTGCAGGGCGGGAATTTCGTCCTGTTGCAGAATCAGCTGCAGGTCCCAGTCCAGCTCATGCCCCTGGTGCTCGGCGACCCAGGCCACCAGTTCGGCAAAGGCAGCGCCGTCGGGCAACAGCGACAGGTACTGGTCCAGGCTCAGCGGCCCCAGGCAGATGCGAAATTTGTGCTGGCGGTCCCAGACGTGGCTGCCCAGGCACAGGTCCACCCCCAACTGGTTGGCGCTCGCGCCCAGGCGGCTGCGCTCGGGCAACTGCAACCATTGGCCGACATATTCCTCGATGCTCACCGGCACGCCGAAGTACGTCCCGAGAATGCCGCGCAAGCCATCGGGGTAGCGGGTCTGGGCTGAGAGGTGGCCGCTGTAGTGCAGTTTGGCGTTGTCCGGCAACGGTCCCTGATCGCGTAGCGCCGGGGTGCCGCGCCCACTCAGGGCGGCCAGGCGAGCAGCCCAGTAGTCCTCATCGGGACGGTCATGGCTGACGGTCGGCCGTGCCTCGGCCCAGGCGCGATAGAACAGGCTCAACAGGCGATGGTGAAACACATCGAGAAAGCGTTTGCTGGTGCTGTCGGCGTTGTTGCGCTGGCGCTCGCGCATGTATTCGGTCAGGTGCAAAGGCAACGGGCCGTTGGGGCCGCCCAGGCCGAAGAAAAACTGCTCCAGGCGCGCCGGGCCCTGATCGCTGGCCGGTGTCAGCGCCGCCAGGGTCGCCGGTGCAAACGCACAATCGAGCTGCTGGCCAAGGCGAACAGGGTCATCGACCAGGCGCAGCGAATGGCCGAAGCGTGGCAACTGCGGCGATTGGCACTCAAGCCGGCGCAGGGCCTGGAAGAAATCATGCTTCCAGGGCGCGGCCTGCATCTGGCTCAAGATATTCACAGGGTCGGACGGCGTCCGGGCTTGGCTTTCCATCGCATGATCTCGCCGCGTTCGGTGGTACGGAGCACCGTTTCGGTAAAGCTGTTGATCGACACGTAACGTGCCAGGAAACGCTCGAACACCGCACCCAGCAGGAACACGCCGGTGCCGCGGAAGGCGTTCTCATCGAACTCCAGGGTGATTTCCAGGCCACGGCCAAAGACGATCGGCCCGGGCATCGGCAGGCGTCGTGTGCACGCCTTGCTGCTGACCTCGCGCAGGCCGTCGATCTGCAACTGCAGGGCGGCGTCATGGCTGTCGCCATACAGGCGCAACAGCTCACGCAAGGCGGCCGGGCCCTGGCCCTGTTCGGTCAGCGACAGGTAGTTCAGCGACAGTTGGCTGATCAGGCGCCATGCCTTGTTGTCATGGGCGTGGCTGGCGCGCGGCCGGCTCGGCCCGGCCAGGCAGCGAATGGCCGCTACCGGCGCGCTGTCGGCCAGGGTGAAATCGCTGCGGCCGTCGCCAACGTTCATGAACAGCGGCAAGTCGCGGTTGGTGCACAGGGCGCTGACGCCCAACTGGCGCAGGTCGTGGCGATGGGGAGCCTGCTGGCCATCGACCAGGCTGATGAAGGTTTCGCTGCCCATGTAGGTCGAGCGGGTGCCGTTACGGCGTTGCTCGCTGGACAGCATGCGCGGCTCACGGCGGACGATGTAGTAAGCCTGGTCACGACCATAGCGCGAGGGGTCGCGCACCGCATAGAAGGGCAGGAAGCTTTGGTCGGGGCCGGTGCCGTGGCCGGTCACGCTGCTCAGCGAATGGATTTCGAAGTCGGTCGGCCGGGTGCGGTCGGCGATCACATGGTGTTCGTTGACCCGCTCGCTCAGGTGAATACGGTCGACCCGACGCGGGAACAGGTTGATCGCCGGGGTACAGAAGGGCACGAACTGCTCGGCACCGACGCTGCCTTCCAGGGTATGGTCGTAGCGCTCGAACAGTACGATCAGTTCCAGCTCCTGACCGTCGCAGCGTTTCACTGCGCGATCGAGCTCGGCGAATTCGACGAACAGGAAGCGCTGCGGCAGGGCAAAGTATTCCTGCAGCAGGCGGTAACCCTGAAACGCCTGCGGGACTACCGGCAGCGCCGCTTCGCGGTCATCGAAGCCATAGGGGCGCAAGGCTGACAGCGGAATGCGCTCGACCCAGTCGCGACCCGGCTGACGGGCGAACACCGCGCAAGCGTTGCCCAGCAGCTGCTCGTACAGGCGGAACGGCAGTTCATCGGCACCGTTCAGGTACAGCGGCAGGCTACTCAGGCCAAGGCTGTTGAATGCCAGCTCAGCGCCGGTACGCAAGGTGATACGCAACCCGGCGCGAGCTTTCGGCTCGCTGGCGGCAAGGCGCCCGAGGCTGGCTGCGGGGTTGCCGAAGTATTCGGCCTGGGCGACTTGCAGTGGCCACAAGGTAACCGGATGCGCGCTGCGAAATTCGCACGGTGTTTGTGAGTCACGGCCAAGGGTGGCGCGCAGCACAGTGCCACGCGGCAGGGTGAAACCGGCACTGAGCGAGCCTTCGTCCGGGTCGGCCTGCATCTGCACCACGGTCATCGATGGCGTCGGTGCCAGGTAGTGCGGGTAGGCGATTTCCAGCAGGTTGTGGGTGAAGGTCGGGTACTCGGCATCGAGCTTGAGCTGGACCCTGGCTGTCAGGTAGGCAAAACCTTCGAGCAGGCGCTCGACATAAGGGTCGGCGCAGTCGATGCCGGACAGGGTCAGGCGCCCGGCGATCTTCGGGTATTCCCGGGCAAATTCTGCCGCGCTTTCGCGGATGTGCTGCAGTTCCTGGTTATACAGCTCGAGCAGGCGCGGGTTCATGAACGTCTCCGGCGCTCGGCAGGGGCAACCCGGACATGCCCGGATTCCAGGTCAAGGTCCGTGCGCAGCAACAATGGCAGCGCCGCCGGCTGGGCCCAGAGGTCGCCTTCGATCTCGAAGCTCAGGGCATTGTTGTTCATTTCCCCCGCCGCGACCTGGGCGCGAACTCGCAGACTGTTGCGCAGGATGCGTGGCTCGAAGGTGGCGATGACCTGGTAAATGATGCTCTCCAGTGCACTGATATCGATGTTCGAGGCGCTGTTACCCGCCAGTGCCGGCAGCCCGTAATTGACCACCGAGGTGCCTGCCGGGGTGTTCAGCGTGGTGGCGGCATCGAGCAGCGATGTGGTGTTGAGCAGCCAGGTGAGGTCGCGCAGTACCGAGGCCTTCAGCTGGTTCAGCGACAGCACGCGTTTGTCATTGGCTTCTTGCAGGTTGCCGGGCTCATCGTCGGTCAGACGATCGAGCAGCGAAGGCTGCAGGCGGTCACGTGCAGCGATTTCGGCTACCAAGGGGCGGCTCCGGTGGCGGGGTTCGGGATTGCGTCGCGCCTATCGCGGGGCAAGCCCGCTCCCACCTTTTTGTAGGAGCGGACTTGCCCCGCGAAGAGGGCGAAACGCATCAGGCCTTGATGTTCTGGCGCACGTTCCAGCCGTACTTGACCGGGCCGCCGTCTTTGGTGCCGTCAGCTTTCTGCGGCTGGTAGTCGACCTTGACGATGCCGAAGTTCAGGGTGACGTTCTCGGTCAGGCGGTCATCGCTGCCCGAGCCGCCGGTGCTCAGCGAGGTGATCAGCACCTCTTCGAGGTTGATGACCAGGTAATCGACCTGACTTTCGCCGCCGGCCTTGCGCACGGTCAGCGTGACCTTGTCGATGTGCTTGCCGCTGGAGCAGTGCATCATCAGGTTAGGGCTGGATTTGTCGACGTACTTGGTCAGCGACAGGTCCTGGATGTTGACCTTGCCGGCACCGCCGCCACCACCCATGTGCATGTTGCCGGACTGGGCCATGCCCCAGCTCCAGTTCAGTACATCGATTTCGTCCTTGTGGGCCTTGTCCATGGACTCGCCCTTGATGTCGCCAATCTTGATGAAAATATCAACTGCCATGTTGTCTCCAGAGTGTGGCATCTACCACATTGTTTTTCAGTGCACGCCCCGCAGTACGGGGCGTTTTAGCGAGCCTGGGCTCAGGCGCCCTTGGCCGATGGCAACTTCGAGACCAGGCGCAGCGACACGGTCAGCCCTTCGAGCTGGTAGTGCGGGCGCAGGTAGAAGCGCGAGTTGTAGTAACCCGGGTTGCCTTCGACTTCTTCCACCACCACTTCGGCGGCTGCCAACGGGTGCTGGGCCTTGGTGGTCTCGGTGGAGTGGGTCGGATCGCCATCGACGTAGTTGAGGATCCAGTCCTGCAGCCAGCGCTGCATCTCGTCCTTCTCTTTGAACGAACCGATCTTGTCGCGCACGATGCACTTCAGGTAATGGGCGAAGCGGCAGGTGGCGAACAGGTACGGCAGGCGCGCGGCCAGGTTGGCGTTGGCGGTGGCGTCCGGGTCGTCGTACTCGGCAGGCTTTTGCAGCGACTGGGCGCCGATGAAGGCGGCGAAGTCGGTATTTTTCTTGTGCAGCAGCGGCATGAAGCCGTTCTTCGCCAGTTCCGCTTCACGGCGGTCGGAGATGGCGATCTCGGTCGGGCATTTCATGTCTACGCCACCGTCATCGGTGGGGAAGGTGTGCGCCGGCAGGTTCTGCACTTCGCCACCCGACTCGACGCCGCGAATCCGCGAGCACCAGCCGTAGTACTTGAACGAGCGGTTGATGTTCACCGCCATCGCATAAGCGGCATTGGCCCAGGTGTACTTGGCGCTGTCGGCGCCGTCGGTGTCTTCTTCGAAAGCGAAGGCTTCCACCGGGTCGGTCTTGGCGCCATAGGGCAGGCGCGCCAGGAAGCGTGGCATGGTCAGGCCGATGTAGCGCGAATCTTCCGACTCACGCAGCGAGCGCCAGCCGGCGTACTCGGGAGTGGTGAAGATCTTGGTCAGGTCGCGCGGGTTCGACAGCTCCTGCCACGAGCCCATGCCCATCACGGTCGGCGAGGCCGCGGCGATGAACGGCGAGTGCATGGCGGCGCACACCTTGGACAGCTCGCCCAGCAGCTCGACATCCGGTGGCGACTGGTCGAAGTAGTAATCGCCGACCAGGCAGCCGTAAGGCTCGCCGCCGAACTGGCCGTATTCTTCTTCGTACATCTTCTTGAACAGCGGGCTCTGATCCCAGGCAGTGCCCTTGAATTTTTTCAGGGTCTTGTGCAGGTCAGGCTTGGAGATGTTGAGCACACGAATCTTCAGTTGCTCGTCGCTCTCGGTGTTGTTGACCAGGTAGTGCAGGCCACGCCAGGCGCTTTCCAGTTTCTGGAACTCGGGGTGGTGGATCACCTGGTTGACCTGGGCGGTGAGCTTGGCGTCGATGGCGGCGATGATCGATTCGATCGACTTGATCGCGTCATTGGACACCAGGTCGGTTTGCGCCAGGGCCTGTTCGGCCAGGGTGCGAACCGCAGTTTCGACGGCTTCGCGAGCACGCTCGGTCTTGGGTTTGAATTCTTGCAGCAACAGCGAAGCGAATTCGCTGGCTTGCTCGGTGGCCGCGGGCAGGGCCTGGGTATCACGCATCGGATCGGTCATGAGGCTATGTCCTGGTTAAGCGTTCGGCTCGGCGTCCTGGGGCTTTGGCGCACTGGCCAAGGCCTGGAGCAGGGCCGGATCCTTGATGGCTTTCATGATGATTTCTTCGGCGCCAGTCTTGCCGTCCATGTAGGTCAGCAGGTTGGCCAGCTGGGTCCGCGCTTCGAGCAACTGGTTCAGCGAATCGACCTTGCGCGCTACGGCGGCAGGGCTGAAGTCGTCCATGCTTTCGAAGGTGATGTCCAGGCTCAGGTTGCCTTCGCCGGTCAGCTCGTTGGGCACGTGGAAGGCCACCCGGGGCTGCATGGCCTTGAGGCGCGAGTCGAAGTTGTCGACGTCGATTTCCAGGAACTTGCGCTCGGCAACCGGCGCCAACGGCTCGGCAGGCTTGCCGGCGAGGTCGGCCATAACGCCCATGACGAATGGCAGCTGGACCTTCTTTTCGGCGCCGTAGAGCTCGACGTCATACTCGATCTGCACCCGCGGCGCGCGGTTGCGCGCAATGAATTTCTGAGAACTGGGGTTCGCCACGTTGTTCCTCCTGGTCGCAGGTGCGACGGTATTGGCGTCATCGATCGTTGCCGGTAACGGTGGTGCGTAATTGCGTTGGATCTTGCCCGCAGGCGTCAGTCGGTCTCGGGGCCACGCAAGGTTTCGAACTGCGACAGCCCATCGGGAATCAGGTCGCGGACGATTGCGGCAAAATCGGCGTTCACCAGATTTTTCGCGCGGTTCAACAGTACCGGCAGCGGGCTCGAGGGCTCGTGACGGGCGTAGTACTTGAGAATTTGGTCGAGGCTGCGCAGCACCTCGTCACGGCTGGCGATATCGGCCGAAGAACGGGCAACGGCGGGCGTAGGCGCAGTGCTGGCAAGCTCTGTCGGGCTGGCGTCGGGGCTGCTGGTTTCGCTGGCGTCGTTGGCGGCTGCCGGCGCATGCTCTGCAAGAATCTGTGCGGCCTGGCGCAGCGGTTGCTTGAGGGCACTCAAATCAACTCCGCTGGCCGAACCGACCTGCTCGTTGACGTACTGCTCGATTGCCTCGGCGGCCTCACGGGCTTGCTGTAGCGCCTCGCGGATGGCCTGCAACTGCTCGCTATCGCTGTCGCGCAGGGCACCGCCGAGCTCGTCGGCGTTCAGTGTCTCGCTGGCAAAGTGCTGCAGGCCGCTGGCGTGCAGGGCCGCGCGCAGGCTGACCGGGCCAAAAGCACGGGAGCGGGTCAGCAGGCTTTCGCGCAGCAGGGCAATATTGCTGTCGCAGACCAGTCCGGCGAGGGCGTTGATACGCACCGTGGGGTCGTTGTCGTCATCGGCGTCGAGCTGCGGATGAACCTGCGGCCAGTATTGGCGCAACAGCTCGTTGATCAGTTGCAGAGTGCTGGCCAGGCCGGGAATACCGTGCAGGGCGAGGGCACTTTGCACCAGAAAATGGGTGACACGCAGGTCTTTGCTGCGTTGCAGCAGGGCGGTGCAGGACTGTTCGATCTGCCGCCATTGGGGAGTCTCGGCAGGCTGGATGGCATCCCCCATGACACGCTCGGGCCGGCCTTGGGCATCACGCTCCAATTGCAGGAAATCCGGGTCGTATTCAAGGTCGTCGCCGCAGGGGAAGTTTTCCGAAACGGCAGCGAGCAAATGCACTGAGTTCACCAGATATCGATCTCCATATCGTCCCGTGGCGGGGGTCACTAATGTGCGCAAGTTGGTTTTGTGACATAGCGCACATTATTTGCCGAGTTATCCTTAATTGATATCAAAGTGATATCACTGTTGTTCAGCAAGTTGCGCATTTTTGGTTTATTTCCAATTGGCTGTCAAGGTAAGCTATTGGCCCACCGTGACCTGCATACTGGGCCAAGCAAGCTTACTGACCTGCTGGTCAGGGCGGCGGTGGATGCCGTTTGCACGTGACACTGTTCAGTTAAAAGCGGTGAAAATTGGAAGATCGGTAGACTTTTTCAGGGATTTGAAGCGAATCGCGCTATGTGTGGCAGGCCTGCGACGGGTCAGCGAGCGATTCGGGATGTTGCTAAGGAGGCGTGATGTCGCTGAGTCTTACTATTACCAGTTATCACAAGATTACCCCTGGCCAATGTCCTGAGAAGTTCATCGAAACGGGTGCCATCAGTATTGGGCGCGGCCCCGGTAATGACTGGGTGTTGCCCGATCCGGAGCGCCTGGTTTCTTCGCAACATTGTGTTGTTCAATATAAAGATGGCCGCTATTACCTGACCGATAACAGCACTAACGGTGTCGAATTAATTCACGCCGGTATTCGCTTGCGTCGTGGTAACAGCGAACCGCTGATGGACGGAGAGGTTATCCGCATTGGCGAGTACGAGATCCAGGCGCGGATCGATTCCAGCTTTCAACTGGGCGACAGCCATCTGCCTGGCGCGGACGCCGCCAACAGTTTCGAGGCCCTGATGGCCAACCAGGCCAGTACGGCCCCCCTGCCAGCAGGCGATAGCGCACCGGCATTCATCCACGGCGCTTCGAGCAACGATACCTTGCCGGACCTGTTCGACTTTCTGGCACCGGCAAGCATTGCGCCGGTCACCCAGGCCGATCATGTACCGGCCCAGCAGCATGACTTTCGCCCGCCAACGCCTGTCATGCCTGCTCCTGTACCTGCGGCGCCGAGCCCTGGCGTCATTCCCGAAGACTGGGACCTGTTTGCCGAACCTGCGGCCCCCGCACCCGTGCCTGTGGCCACACCTGCCGCAACCGCTATGCCCAGCCCGGTGGCAATGCCCGAAGCGCCTGCGCCGGCCAGTGACTCAAGTGCACTGGTGCAGGCGTTTCTACGCGGTGCAGGCCTTGAGCACCTGCGCATCGACAGCGCCCAGGTTGAGGCGCAGATGGAAGCGCTCGGCCGCAGCTACCGCTTGATGGTCGAGGGCCTGATCGATGTGTTGCGCGCACGCAGCAGCCTCAAGGGCGAGTTCCGCATGCAACAGACCATGATTCGTCCGGCCGAGAACAACCCGCTCAAATTCGCTCCGAATGCCGATGAGGCCTTGCTGTTGCTGCTGCGTCACGGCAATCACGCGTTCATGGCTCCGGATCAAGCGGTACGCGACAGTTTTGACGATCTGCGTGCGCATCAGCTGGCGGTAATGGCCGGGGTGGAAGCGGCGATCAAGCACTTGCTCGGCCGTTTCGAGCCTACGCAGCTGGAGTCGCGCCTGGGCGAGCCGGCCGGTCTGTCGAAGTTGTTCGGCAGCTCGCGCCAGGCGCAGTACTGGCAACAGTTCACCGAGCTGTACAGCAAGATTTCCCAGGAAGCCGAAGACGACTTCCAGGACCTGTTCGGGCGCGAGTTCAGCCGCGCCTATGAGGCGCACAGCGCGCGTTTGCAGCGCTCCTGAAACAAACGGAAAGTGCCACGTCATTGAGGACGCAGGATGATTCGAACAATGCTGATGGCAGCGGTAGCCGCACTGCTGCTCAGTGGTTGTAGCAAGGATGAAGTCGTAGCACCGGTCCAGCCTGAACTGGCAGGGCCTACCAGCATCACCTTGTACTTCAGTGCCGCCGCGGGGCTCAACCCGGGCGCCAACGGTCAGGCCGCGCCTGTGCGCGTGCGTATCTACGAGTTGAAGAACAGTGCCAATTTCAATCGTGCAGATTACTTCGCCCTGGCCGAACGGGCGTCCACGACCCTGGGCCCGGACCTACTTGACCAGGATGAAGTGCTGGTGCAACCGGGCGAACAACTGCGTATCGAACGTGCGCTGAGCCCGGCCACCCGTCAGATCGGCCTGGCCGTGGGCTATCGCGAAATCGACCAGGCGCAGTGGCGCAGCCTGTTGCCGGTGCCGCCGCTGGACTACCAGATCAGCCTCGATGTTCGTGCTGTGCGCAGCGCTGTCCATTCCTCCCCAACCAGCACCGCCCAATAGGCAATCGGAGAAACCATGTCCTGGAACAATCGTGTGGTCTGGTCGGAAGGCATGTTCCTCGCAACCCAGCACTTCCAACAGCATGACCGTTACCTGGAGAACCTTATCGATGCCCGCAGCCGGCCGTTGTCGGCGGGCGCCTGGGGTTTTTCCGAACTGTTGATCGACCAGGGCCTGCTGGCCCAGGGCAAGCTGGCCATTATCTCGGCCCGCGGTCTGCTGCCAGATGGCACACCGTTCAACATCCCCCAGGATGACCTGGCGCCGAGCCCGCTGAGTATCGATGACAACCTGCGTGATGGCCTGGTGTACCTGGCGCTGCCGCTCAAGCGCGCCGGAGCCCGCGACACGGTGGACGAGGGTGAGCTTGCTGGTGGTGCGCGCTATGTCAGCCGGGTGGCCGAAGTGCGCGACGACAACGCCCCGTTCGAGAACCGGGCGCCGGTCGCGCTTGGCTCTCGCGCCCTGCGCCTGATCACTGCCGAAGAGGGCCTGAGCGATTACGCCGCGCTGGGCCTGGTGCGTATCAAGGAAAAGCGTGCCGACCGTGCCCTGGTGCTGGATGACAGCTACATCGCGCCGGTGCTGGATGTGTCGGCGAGCAAGAGCCTGTCGGCCTTTCGCAGCGAATTGCTGGGCCTGCTGCATCAACGCGGCGAGGCCCTGGCTGGGCGGGTGGTGGCCTCGGGCGCGGGCGGCGCCTCGGAAATTGCCGACTTCATGCTGCTGCAACTGGTCAACCGCGCCCAGCCCCTGGTCGAACACTTGAGCCAGGTCAGCCCGCTGCACCCGGAGCGGCTGTACAGCGAACTGCTTGGCCTGGCCGGTGAGTTCGCCACCTTCTGCGCCAGCAATCGGCGCCCGGGTGAGTTCCCTGTTTACCAGCATGATGACCTGGCCGCGAGTTTCACCCCGGTCATGCAGGCGCTGCGCGAAGCCCTGTCGATGTTGATCGACAGCAAGGCCACGCCGATTCCGATTGTCGAAAAAGCCTACGGCATCCATGTGGCTATGCTTGCCGACCGCAGCCTGCTCGATAACGCCAGCTTCATCCTTGTGGTGCGCGCCGATGTGCCGAGCGAGACCCTGCGCGGGCGTTTCGCTCAGCAAAGCAAGATCGGTGCGGTCGAGCACATCCGTGACCTGGTCAACCTGCAGTTGCCGGGCATCGGCCTGCTGCCATTGCCGGTGGCACCACGGCAGATTCCGTTCCACGCCGGTTCCACCTACTACGAACTCGATCGCGGCAGTGAGCATTGGCAACAACTGCAGAATGCCGGGGGCTTTGCCTTCTACGTCGCCGGCGAGTTCCCGGGGCTGAACCTGGCCTTCTGGGCCATCCGAGGATAAGCCGCGATGCAGCCTAACGACCCGTCGGCGCCACCGGCCAACGACCGCACCCAGTTCATGCCGCGCCCCGGTGGCCGCAGCCCGCAGGCGAACACGCCAGAGCCGGCAGCAGCGCCGTCGATACCGGCACAACCGTTGCCCGACGGCCAGGCCCTTGGCCTGAACCCGCTGGAAAGCGCCGCCGGGCCGTTATTGGCGTTGCTCACCCGCTTGCGCAGCACCATCGCCCATCCGGCCCCGGCCAGCCTGCGTGCACAGCTGCTGGCTTATCTGCGTCAGTTCGAAGAGCGCGCCGAAGCCGCTGGTGTGGCACGCAACGAAGTGCTGCTGGCCCGCTACGCCCTGTGCACCGCGCTCGATGAAGCGGTGCTCAGCACGCCCTGGGGCAGCGGCAGTGATTGGGGCAAGCAAAGCCTGCTGATCACTGTGCACAACGAAGCCTGGGGCGGCGAGAAAGTCTTCCAACTGCTTGAACATTGCCTGCAGAGTCCGCGCGAGCGCCTGTACCTGCTGGAGTTGTTGTACCTGTGCATGTGCCTGGGCTTTGAAGGCCGCTACCGGGTGATGAACGGCGGCCGTGCCCAGCTTGAAACGCTGCGCGAACGCACTGCTGCCGCCATTCGCAGCGCCCGTGGCGAGTTCGAGCGTGAGCTGTCGCCGCACTGGCGCGGGGTTAGCGTCAGCCGCGATCGGCTGTCGCAGTTCATGCCGCCGTGGGTAGGCCTGGCCATTGCCCTGGCGTTGCTGCTGGCCTTGCTGTTCGCCCTGCGCTTGATGCTCGCTGCAGACGCCGAGCCGGTATTCAAGAACATTCATGCCCTGGGCGAAATCCCGGTACAGGCCATCGACCGTCCGGTGACCCAGCCCAAACCGGTGGAACGCCCGCGTCTGGCGGGCTTCCTGGCCAGCGATATCAAGGCCGGGCGGGTCAGTGTCGAAGACGCCGTCGATCGCTCGGTGGTGACCATCCGTGGCGATGAGCTGTTCGCATCGGCCAGCACCAGTATCAACGACAGCCTGCAGCCGTTGATGCTGCGCATCGCCGACGCCATCGGCCAGGTCAAGGGTCAGGTGCGGATCACCGGCCACAGTGACAACCGGCCGATTGCGACCTTGCGCTTCCCGTCCAACTGGGCGCTGTCCCAGGCCCGTGCCGAGCAGGTCCAGCAGATTCTGGCCGCCAAGACCGGCCAGCCGGCACGCTTTAGCGCCCAGGGCCTGAGCGACACCGAACCGCTGGCGCCGAACAACACGGCCGAAGGCCGGGCAAAGAACCGCCGGGTTGAAATCACTGTATTGGCGGAGGGGGTCGAGTGAAGGCGTTTTTCGGTTTTGTCATTCGCTGGGTCATCCCGCTGCTGGGTCTGATCGCCCTGAGCCTGATCATCTGGTTTGTCGGCCCGTTGTGGGATGTGCTGGTTCCGGCGGGGCGCCGCTGGGCGCTGATTGCACTGCTGTTTGCAGGGTGGCTTGGCTATCGCCTGTGGCGCTTGATCCAGGCCCGTCGCCAGGCAGCAGAAGTCATGCGCAGCCTTGCCGCAGAAACCGCCCCCGACCCTGCCAGCGTCGCCACCGCCGAAGAGCTGGCCACCCTGCGCCAGCGCATGGACGAGGCCCTGGCGTTACTGAAAAAGGCCCGCCTGGGTGGGGATGAACGGCGCAGCCTGTACGAGCTGCCGTGGTACGTGATCATTGGCCCGCCGGGCTCGGGCAAGACCACGGCACTGGTCAATTCCGGCCTGCATTTCCCTTTGGCCGCACAGCTTGGCGCAGGGGCGATTCGTGGCGTTGGAGGCACCCGCAACTGCGACTGGTGGTTTACCGATCAGGCAGTGTTGCTCGACACCGCTGGCCGCTACACCACCCAGGACAGCCATGCCCAGGTCGACAAGGCGGCTTGGCTGGGTTTCCTCGGCCTGCTGAAAAAGCAGCGCGCGCGCCGGCCCATCGATGGCGCTTTCATTGCCATCAGCCTGTCCGATCTGTTGCTGGGCAGTGACGCCGAGCGGGCCGCCCATGCCGCAGCCATCCGCTCGCGTATTCAGGAACTGTACAGCCAGTTGGGCGTGCGCTTTCCGATCTACCTGATGCTGACCAAGCTCGACCTGGTGCCGGGCTTCATGGAGTTTTTCGACACCCTGAGCAAGGAAGAGCGTGCCCAGGTCTGGGGCATGACCTTCGGCCTGGACGACGGCACCTCGGCGCAAGGGCCGCTGGCGCAGTTCAACAGCGAGTTCGCCGGTCTCGAGCAGCGCCTCAACCAACGCTTGGTCGAGCGCCTGCAGCAGGAACGCGACCCTGCGCGACGCGACCTGGTCTATGGCTTTGTCCAGCAGTTCGCGGCCTTGCGCTCGAACCTGCAGAGCTTTCTCGACGGCGTGTTCAAGCCCAACGCCTATGAAGAGCGCGCGCTGTTGCGCGGCGTGTACTTCACCAGTGGCACCCAGGAAGGCAGCCCGATCGACCGCCTGATCGGTGCCATGGCCCAGAGTATGGGCCTGGACCGGCAGCACCTGGCGCGCCAGAGCGGTACGGGTCGCAGCTACTTCATCGAAAAGCTGTTCAGCGCCGTGGCCTTTGCCGAGCGTGGCCTGGTCGGGGTCAACCCGCAGGTCGAGCGCCGACGCAAGTGGCTGGCCCGCGCAGCGCTGGCTGCAAGCGTTGCCCTGGTGGTGCTGGTTGGCACCCTGTGGGCGGTGAGTTATCGCGCCAACCAGGCCTACATCGCCCAGGTCGAGCACAAGCTCCAGCCGCTGGGGCCGGCCCTGCAAACCCTGAGCCCGGCCCAGCGCGACGTGCTGGCCGTGCTGCCGCTGCTCAATGCCGTGCGCCATCTGGCCGAAGATCCGCCCGGCTGGGCCGAGGGCCTGGGGCTGTACCAGGGCGACATGCTCGAAGCCGAGTCGGCCAGCGTCTACCGCAAGTTGCTGATCGCGGTGTTTGCCCCGCGCCTGGTCACGCGCATTGAAGAGCAACTGCACAGCGGTGGTGGTTCCGACTTCCTCTACGAAGGCCTCAAAGCCTACCTGATGCTGGCCGATGGCGAGCACTACGACCCGGATTTCATCAAGGCATGGGTCAGCCTCGACTGGGAACAGAGCTTGCCGCGCGACCTGGCCCCCGAGCAGCGCGCAGCCTTGGGTGAGCACCTGCAGGCGCTGTTCGAAAAGCGTCCGCCCAATGCGCGCCTGGATACCAGCCTGATCGAAGACCTGCGCCGCCAGTTGCAACAGTTGCCAGTGGCCCAGCGCGTTTATGACCGGGTTAAACGCCAGAAACTGCCGGCTGGCGTCAGCGATTTCCGTCTGAGCGAAGCCGCTGGCCGCGATGCTGCACTGGTGTTCAGCCGCAAGAGCGGCAAGCCGTTGGGCGAACCCTTGAGCGGGTTGTTTACCGTCGAGGGCTACCGCAAGGCGTTCCTCGCCACCAGCCTGCAACACAGCAATACCCTGGCCGAAGAGCGTTGGGTGCTGGGCCGCGAGCAGGCCGATGAAGGCGATGTCAGCAGCCTTGCCGCCGATGTGCGCCGCCTGTATTTCGCCGACTACATCCGCCACTGGGACGCGCTGCTGGCTGATATCGACTTTGTGCCGATTACCAGCGTGGCCCAGGCTGCCGATGTGCTGCGGGTGATTTCCGGGCCGACTTCGCCGCTGAAAAAGCTTCTGAGCGCCGTGGCCAAGGAAACTAACCTGCAACAGCAGGACCCGCTTGCCGCCGCCCAGGCCAAGGCTAGCGAGGCCGGTGTCGACCAGCTCAAGCAGCGGCTGGGCAACTTGCTGGGCCAGGATGCACCCGCCGATACTCGTCAGGCCCAGGTGAATGAGGATCCGGTCAGCGCGCACTTTGCCGACCTGGCCAGCCTGGTCAGCAAGGGTGAGGGCGAGCCTGCGGCAATCGACGGCCTGCTCACCGACATGAACGCCTTGTACGTGCAGGTCAGCGCCATGGTCGGTGCCAGCGGCGATGCCTTGCTCGGCGAGGCCAAGAACCAGGCCACTGCCGCCGCCAGCCGCGTCAGCCTTAGCGCACAGCGCCAGCCACCGATGGTCCAGGGCTTGGTCAAGTCGGTGGTCAACTCGACCACCAACACCATGATGGGCGGGGTGCGCAATCAACTGAACGCGGCCTGGACCAGCGAAGTGGTCAACGTTTATCGCCAGTCGCTAAGCGGCCGTTATCCGCTGGCAGCGGGCAGCTCGCGGGATGCCACCCTGGACGATTTCGGCCAGTTCTTCGGGGTCGGTGGGGTGATGGACAGCTATTTCCGCAAGTACCTGCAGCCGTACGTCGATACCTCGGCCAACCCGTGGCGCTGGCAGCCGGGCGCGGCGCAGAAGCTTGGCATCGGTCCTGGTGTGCTGCACACCTTCCAGCGTTCGGCGGCGATTCGTGATGCGTTCTTCCGCTCCGGCGGCATGCAGCCAACGGTACGCTTCGAGCTCAAGCCGGTGGCCATGGACGCCTCGATCACCCAGTTCCTGCTTGATCTCGACGGCCAGCAGATCAGCTACGACCACGGCCCGAGCCGCCCGGTGGCGATGCAATGGCCGAACCCCAACAGTATCGGTGTGGTGCGCCTGTCGATCATGCCGCCGGCAGCCAGTGGCCGTTCCGGCTTGACCCTGGAAGGGCCGTGGGCCTGGTTTCGCTTGCTCGACCAGTCCGATCTGGTCGCCGGCAACGGCCCGGACCGTTTCAGCCTGCGCCTGCGGGTCGATGGTGCCAGCGTGTCGTACGAGTTGCGCGCCAACAGCGCGTTCAACCCGTTCAAGAGCCGCGTGCTCAGCGGCTTCAGCCTGCCGGAGCGGTTGTGATGGGTGAGGTTGGCTTCTACGGCAAGCTGGCTAGCCGTGGCGACTTTGTCAGCCGCGGCTTGCCGCACAGTTTTATTCAGCCTTGGGATCAGTGGCTTGCGGCGGGGCTGGTGGCCAGCCAGCAGCAACTGGCCGAGCGCTGGTTGCCGGCGTATCTGGTCAGCCCTTTGTGGCGCTTTGCCTTGGCCCCGGGCGTGTGCGGGCCGCAGGCTGTGGTGGGCGTGCTGATGCCCAGCATCGATCGGGTAGGGCGCTACTTCCCTCTAACCCTGGCCCAGCTTCTGGCGTCGGATGAGTCGCTGGCGGCGGTGGTCAGTGGCCCGGATGACTGGTTCGAACACTGCGAAGCGCAGTTGTTGGCAACCCTGGAGCCGCACGCTGCGTTTGAAGCCTTCGACGAGGCGCTTCGAGGTGTTGCCGTGCCGCGCCTGAATGTGCTGTCGACCCCGGCGGTGGCCGGCTTGCAGCGTTTCGCTGCAGTGACTCCCGAGGCTCGCCAGGCGGCCCTGGCCGAAAGCGCCTGCGCTGGCATGAGCCTGTGGTGGGGGCGCGGCTCGGAACGTATCGAGGCGGGGTTGTTGCGTTGTGCCGGCTTGCCGCGCAGCGAGGATTTCGCCAGTTTTCTTTTGGGTAGTGAGGCGGCGCGCTAGATGACGGCTTTGCATTACACCGCAGCCAGCTACAGCCATGTTGGCATGGTGCGCAGCATCAACGAGGACGCCTGCCTGGACCTTGCCAGTGAAGGCCTGTGGGCGGTTGCCGATGGCATGGGTGGGCATGCGGCCGGTGATTACGTCAGTTGCCTGATCGTCGATACCTTGCGCCGGTTGCCGGCCACGCCGTCCCTGGATGAATACACGCAGGTGCTGCGCGAGCGGCTGTCGGCGGTCAACGCGGCAGTGCGTGAGGAAAGCGTCCGGCGTGGCGTGGCGATGATGGGCAGCACTCTGGTGTTGCTGGCAGTACGCGGTGATCAAGGCATCTGCCTGTGGGCCGGTGACAGTCGCCTGTATCGCCTGCGCGACGGGCGTCTGGAAAGCATTTCCCGCGACCACAGCTACGTCCAGGAACTGCAGGACAGCGGCCTGCTCAGCGAAGCCGAAGCTCGGGTGCACCCGCGCGCCAATATCGTCACCCGGGCCATTGGAGTCGAACCTGCGCTTGAGCTTGAGGCCGTACCCCTGCAGATCTTCCCCGGCGATACCTACCTGCTGTGCAGCGACGGTCTGAACAAGACCGCCGAAGACCATGAAATCCGCGAAGTGCTGGGCCACAGCGACCCCTACCAGGTGGTCCGCAGCCTGGTGCACCTGGGCCTGACCCGGGGCGCCCCCGACAACATTACCGCCGTCGTCATCAAGGCCGGCTGAAGACCCTGCACATGGACAAAGTGATCCCCGGATACGACATCGACGGCGAGATTGGCGAAGGCGCCATGGCCACCGTCTACCTGGCCACCCAGCGTTCATTGGAGCGCAAGGTGGCCTTGAAGGTCATGGCCGCCGCCTTGGCTGCCGACCCGACCTTCTGCGAGCGCTTCTTGCGTGAAGGCCGCACCCTGGCGCGGCTGTCGCACCCGCACACGGTGACCATCCACGACATCGGCAATGTCGGCGAGCTGTACTACATGGCCATGGAGTACCTGCCCAACGGCACGCTCAAGGAACGTATCGCCGCCGGGATCACGCCGGAGCAGGGCCTTGTGTACATCCGCCAGATTGCTTCGGCGCTGGGTTATGCCCATGCCCAGGGCCTGGTGCACCGTGATGTGAAACCGGCCAACATTCTGTTTCGCGCCGACGGCAATGCAGTGCTGTCGGATTTTGGCATTGCCAAGTCACTGGATGACCGAACCCAGTTCACTCAGGCCGGCTTTGCTGTCGGCACCCCCAGTTACATGAGCCCGGAGCAGGCGCGCGGCCAGGAGATCGACGGCCGTGCCGACCTCTATGCCCTGGGTGTGGTGTTTTACGAGATGCTGGTGGGCAAGCTGCCGTATAGCGGCAACGATGCGCTGTCGACGGCACTGGCGCATTTGACTGAGCCGTTGCCGGAGTTGCCGATCGAGCACGGTCGATACCAGGACATCCTGTGCGGCCTGCTGGCCAAGGACCCGGCTGAGCGCTTTGCCGATGCCCGGACCTTGCTGGCGGCGCTCGACCGCTTGCCTGTGCAAGAGGCTGAAAGCACCTTGATCCAGCCCCTGCCGATTGCCGGCCCGGTAGCCGTTGAGCCGCCACAGGCGCCTCCCGCACCGAAGCCGGACCCCATCGCCAAGGCTGCGCCACCTGCCGCCCCACGCAAGCGTCCGGCACTGGCTTTGCTCGCCATTGCCGTTGCCGCCGCGCTTGGTCTGGGCGGGATTGGCTATTGGGCCATGAATGATGATGAACAGGTGGTTGAGGCGCCGCCGGTGCAAACCCGCGAGCCAGTGCCGCAGACACCTGTAACCGCGAGCAACGACGGCAATCGCCCGCTGCTGATGGCCGGTAAGAAAACCCTGTTCCAGCGCGTGCTGAGCAGGCCCGGCGCGCAGGTGGTCAGCCAGCCGGGGGCCACGCCCAGCGACACCTTGCCGGCCTTCACCGTGCTTTACGTCTACCAGCGCCAGGACTTCAACGGCAGCCCCTGGCTGCAGGTTGGCACCGCCAGTGACGGCCGTCGTGATGGCTGGTTGCCGGCCTCCCAGGTCAGCGACTGGAAGCAGAGCCTGGTGCTCAAGTTCACCGAGCGCTCGGGGCGTGCGCCGGTGATGTTCCTGCGCCAGGCCGATGAGCTTGAGCGCTTGCTCGGCGATACCTCGGCGGCCCGTGCCGAATTGCTCAAGGCGCAGAACACGCCGGAGCAAGTGCCGCAGGTGATAGCCCTGGAACCCAGTGCCAGCGCTGTGCCACAGGATCAGTTCTACCTGATGCCGATTTTCGAGGCGCGCGAGAGCTTCGACGAAAACGGCCAGCCGTTGCAGCTGCTCAATGTTGCCTCCATCGATCCGGGCAGCAGTGCCCGCAGCAGCGAGCCCAAAGCTGCTGGCGTGGCCACCTCCAGCGATGCCTTCCGTACAGCCGTGGTGCTGGTGGTGGACACCTCGGTATCGATGCAGCCCTATATCGATCAGGTACGCCAGGTGGTGCACGAGCTGCACGGGCAGATCTCGCGCCGTGGCGAGCTGGACAACGTCAGCTTCGGCCTGGTGGGCTTTCGCAACAACACCACGCGAACCCCGGCCCTGGAATACCTGGCCAAGACCCTGGTGACCCTGGACCAGGGCCGCGATCCGGAGCGTTTTCTGAAGCTGGCCGAACAGGTGAAAGCCACCAACGTCTCCAGCCACTCGTTCAACGAAGATGCCTTCGCCGGGATCATGCAGGCAGTCGATGGCATGGAGTGGTCCGGCTATGGCGGGCGCCTGATTTTGTTGGTCAGCGACGCCGGCTCGCTGCGCAAGAACGACCGCTACAGCAGCACCCAGATGAACGAAGCCGAAGTGCGCCAGGCGGCCCTGAGCAAGCAGATCAAGATCTACGCCCTGCACCTGCGCACCGACGCCGGCAAGAAGAACCACGCGTACGCCGAGCAGCAGTACCGGGTGTTGACTGCTGACGCCAACCCGAAGATCGGCGACCTGTACGTCTCGGTGCCCGGTGGCGATGTGAACAAGTTCGGTGAGCGGGTGCGCGAAATCGGTTCGAGCTTCGCCGACCTGGTCCACCAGGTGCGCAGCAACCCGACGCAACCCGCACCGTTGCTGGCGGCTGCGCCAAGCGTTGTGGATAAATCAGCGGCCATTGGCTATGCCATGCACATGGACTTTCTCGGCCGCAAGAGTGCAAGCCAGGCCCCGCAACTGGTCAGCGCCTGGACTTCCGACCGCGACCTGACCAACCCGGCGCTACCTACCCTGCAGGTCTGCGTGATGCTCACCAAGCTGCAACTGAACGATTTGCAGCAGTCGCTGAAACTGATCGTCGATGCAGCGCGCAAGACCCGTACCTCGCCCAGGGACTTCTTCCAGGAAATCGCCAGCGCGAGTGCCTACATGAGCCGCGACCCGGCCGCCCTGCGCAAGGGCGCCAACCTCGCCGAAGGCGGTGTACTGGGCGAATACCTGGAGGGCCTGCCATACCGCAGCAAGTCCCTGAGCATGACCCAGGACCTGTGGTTGTCGCTCAGCGTGGCCGAACAGGAGGACTTTATCGACGAGCTGGACTCGAAAATCCGCCTGTACGAAACCTTCCACAACGACATGGCCAACTGGGTGCGCTTCGGCAACGCCGAGCCGGGTGACGCCTTGTACCGTGTACCGTTGTCGACGCTGCCGTGATGATCAGTCTTCAGGCGCTGCGCAAGACCCGCGGCCTCGGTACCCAGCGCTTCAGCCTGGAAATCGAGCGCCTGGAGCTGCGCGCCGGTCAGCAGTTGGCCCTGGTCGGCCCCAGCGGTTGCGGCAAGAGCACCTTGCTCGACCTGCTGGCCATGGTTCTGCAGCCAGACCATGCGCAGCAGTTTGTGTTCAGCAGCGACTCGCAGGCCTTCGATGTTTGTCAGCTCTGGCAGGACCAGCGCCAGGACCCGTTGGCCCAGCTGCGCCGGCGGCATCTGGGCTATGTGCTGCAGGCGGGCGGCCTGTTGGGGTTTCTTGATGTGCGCAGCAACATTGCCCTGCCGCGCCAGGTGCTTGGCCTGGGCGACGACGGCAGCGTGCAGCGCCTGGCCGAGCAACTGGAGATCGCTGATCAGCTGGACAAGAAACCGGCGGCGCTGTCGATCGGCCAGCGCCAGCGGGTCAGCTGCGCCCGCGCCCTGGCGCACAACCCCGAGCTGCTGCTGGCTGATGAGCCGACCGCAGCCCTGGATCCGGTCAATGCCGAGCGGGTGATGCAGTTGTTGCTGCGTCAGGCCCAGGCGCGGCAGGTGGCTTGCCTGATCGCCACCCACGACGAGACACTGGCCCGCGCTGCCGGGCTGCAAGTGTTGCGCATGGTCTGCCGCCGCGATGCCGATGGCGGTGTCACCGCCACGCTGGAGCGCCAGCCATGATGCGCCCGCTGCTGATCGCCGCCCTGGCCTGGCAGGACTATCGTAACGACGCACGCCTGTCCGCCTGCAGCGTACTGGCGTTGGTGGCGGTGATCGCGCCGTTGCTGGTGCTGTTCGGTTTGAAGTTCGGCCTGGTCAGCAGCTTGACCGAGCGACTTGAGCGCGACCCTATGGTGCGTGAAATCATTCCGCTGGGTGGTGGCCGCTTTAGCGCCGACTTCGTTGCCGAACTGGCCGAACGCGACGATGTGGCCTTTGCCTTGCCGCGCACCCGGCAAATTGCCGCGACTGCCGACCTGGTGTTGCCGGCGCGCAAGGTGCTGGTCAACGTCGAGATGATTCCGACGGCGCTTAACGACCCGTTGTTGCAGGGGCTTCAGGTACCCAGCGCTATCGATCAGATCGTCCTTAGCCGCACGGCGGCAGAAAAGCTCGGCGCGCAGGCGGGCGATCAACTCGATGCCGCGTTCACCCGTCAGCTGGCGGGGCAGCTTCAGGTGCAGCGCAGCACGTTGCGGGTGCTGGCTGTTTTGCCATTGGAGGCCTTTGAACGTGATGCGTTGTTTGCCCCGCTGGCACTGCTGGAGGCCGCAGAAGACTACCGCGATGGCCGCGCTGTACCGGCGCTGGGCTGGGAAGGCGAGACTGATGTTGGCAAGGCGCATCGAGCCTATCCAGCCTTTCGCCTGTATGCGCGCAACCTCTCTGACGTCGAGCCGCTACGCCGCTTCTTTGCCGACCGCCAGTTGCTGGTCTCGACCCAGGCCCCGGCCATTGCCCAGGTGCAGTCGTTGAGCCGCAACCTGACCCTGGTGTTCTGGATCATTGCCGCCCTGGCGCTTGCCGGCGCGTTTGCCGCGGTTTGTGCTAGCGCCCTGGCGGCGGTCGAGCGCAAGCGCCGCGAGCTGTCGGTAATGCGCCTGCTGGGCTTCAGCACAGCGGCCTTGCTGGCATTCGTGGTGCTGCAAGCGCTGTACAGCGCCGTGTTTGCAGCCGGCATTGGCGCTGCGCTGTACGCCCTGGCCGAAAGCGGCCTCAACCAATTGTTCATGCAGATGCCCGGCGAGTACGCCAGCCATCTGCTCCCGTCGCATTACCTCGTCGCCCTGCTCGCTGTGCTGCTGGCCAGCGCGGCCGCTGCTGCCCTGGGGGGCTGGCGCGTGGCGCGAATAGACGCTTGTGAAGGAATTCGAGATGTTTGACCGTCGCCTACCCGCCCTGGCGCTGATCGTTGCCGCCCTGAGCCTGGTGTCTTGCGCTCAGGCCGAAGACGAGCCCAAGCCCGCCAGCAGTAAACTGGACAACCCCAAGCCCCTGGCTGACGACATCAGCCTGCCGTTGCCCTGCGACGGAGAGATGGTGTTCCGCCACGTCTATGTCCTGGCCCAGGGCAGCCTGGATGATCGCGAAGTAAGCCTGGGTTACCCCTTCAGCGAAGGCGAGGCGGGTTACAAGCAGTCGTTTATTTCCGGTTATCGCCGCGACTTCATCAACGGCCAATTTAGCCTGCAGGACCTGTCTGCAGAGTGGAAAAAACGTATCAGCCCGAGCTTGCCGAAAACTGATGCCGGCAGCCCGCTGAAACCGATGATGTACTTCATCGGCAAGTACGAAGTCACGGCCCAGCAGTACGCCCAGGTGATGGCCCAGGCCCAGTCGCTGGCCAGCGGTGAACCGGCGCCGGCCTGTGAAGCGCCGAGCGGCATGGCCGGGCGCCTGCCCAAGGTCAAGCTGTCGCGCTTTGAAGCCGAGCGTTTTTCGGCGGTCTACAGCGCTTGGTTGATGAAGAACCACCGTGACCTGCTGCCGGTCAGTGGCCGGGGCAAGCAGGCTGAAGACGGCGGTATCGGCTTCGTCCGCCTGCCGACCGAAGTGGAGTGGGAGTTTGCTGCCCGTGGTGGCTCCGCCGTCAGCCGTCAGGAACTCGAAGGGCGGTTGTTCCCGCGACGTCTTGAGGGCAGCGAAAGCGACGGCCCGCTGGCCGACTGGGCAGTGTTCAACCAGGTCGCCGGCGGTACCGGCCAGGCCGCACGGCTGACCCCGATCGGCACCAAACTACCAAACCCCTTGGGGCTGTTCGACGTGATCGGCAACGCTGCGGAAATGGTTCAGGAGTCGTTCCAGCTGGTGCATGCCGGACGCCGTCAGGGGGCCTATGGCGGCTTCGTGGTCAAAGGTGGCAATTACCTGGAGGGCGAGGGCACGTTGTTCACCGGCATGCGCCGCGAGTACCCGTTGTTCGGCGCCGATGGCACTGAGCAAAGTAATGAAACCACCGGTTTTCGTGTCGCCATCGGCGCCCTGTCGGCGCCGCGCTCGCGCTACGAGGAACTGTTCGAACAGTGGCAGAAAGAAGGCCGCCTGGCGGCGCTGACCGACGCCATCGACGACGCCCAGGACCCGACCAAGCGCCTGGACAGCATCATTGCTGCGAGCGTCGACCCACAGCTGCAAGCCGAGCTTGGCCTGGTCAACGAAGAGCTCAAGCGCAACGTCTCGCTGATCGCCCAGCAACGCGAAGAAGCGGCCGGCAACCTGATCCAGTCCGCCGCCCTGGTGGCCGAAACCATCAACAACTACAACATCCGCCTGACCAACCTGCAAAAGACCCAGCAGCAGGCCAAGGCCTCCGGTGACGAGACCAGCGCCAAGCTGTTCGCTGCCGCGATCAACAACGGCCGCAGCGCTCTCGACGGCGCCGTGGCGATCTACATCGACAACCTTGCCACCGGCACGCGCTACACCGACGCAGTGATCCAGGCGCAGTTCCAGCGGGTCAAGGAAGAACTCAATCGCAAGCCGGTACTGGGCAAGAGTCTGCTCAGCCGCGCGACCCTGTTCGTTCGCCATGTCGGGGATTATCGCCAGCAACGGCGTGCAGACCCGGCGACGATTTTGAAAGAACTGCTCGCATCAGCCGCTGTGCAACCTTGAGTGGCTGTGGAGCGAACATCGTAGTGACCGGGGCGGCATGAGGCAGTCCCGAGCGTGTTTCAACAGAGAGAGAACCTGACCATGCTTTCAACTCGCAAGCCCTTCTTCACAGCTTCCAACGGCCGGGCCGCGCTGCTGCTGGCGGCCGGTTTCAGCACCGTCTTGCTGACTGGCTGCGCCAGCTCGCCGGCATCCAAGGTCGGTGCGACGACCAAGGTCGAGTACTACCCGAGCTGCTACGAACCGGTCCAGCACCTGCGTTCGACTGATTCGGACATGACCAAGTCAGTCGCCACCGGCGCCCTGATCGGTGCAGTCGGCGGTGCCCTGACCGGCGCCCTGACCGGCGACTCCGACACCCGTGGCCGAAATGCCGCCATCGGTGCTGCTGGCGGTGCCCTGGTTGGTGGTGCAGCGGGTTACTACACCGAGCGCCAGAAGCAGATCAGCGACGACAACCAGCGCATCGGTTCCTACGCCACCGACATCAACAAGAGCGCGGCCGACATGGACCGCAGCACCGCTTACGCCAAAGCCTCCCAGGCTTGCTACCAGCGTGAGTTCGCCAACCTGATGGACGGCCGCAAGAGCAACACGATCAACGACAGCGAGGGCCGCAAACGCCTGGCAGAAATCATCGCCGGCCTGCAGGAGTCGAACAACCTGATCAGCGCGGTCAATGGTCGTCTGGGTGAGAACCTGAACAACTACACCCAGGCCTACGAGCAAGACCTCAAGCAGGTCGGCGTTCAGCGTAACGACGTCGTGGTGGTTGCCGAAGCCGAAGCGCCAGTACTGGCCACCGGCAACGCCAAGAAAGCTACCCCTGCCAAAGCCAAGACCAAAGCCCCGGCCCAGGCGAAGAAAAAGCTGCCTGAAGTGCCGAAGGAAGCCGTTGCCACCGAGAAAACCCTGCAGGACGCCAACGCCAAGAAGGCCGAAAGCCAGAAGGTTGCCAGCGCCGGTCAGAGCCAGGTCAACAACATGTGCAAGAACCCGGACATGGGTGACTGGGCACCGGTGCCTTGCCCTAACGTGTAAGGCTTGAGCAGCGCGGTTGCCCGCTACCTTGGAGGCAAGGCGGTGGGTGACCGGTGCTGCAGGTTCAAGGAAGCGAATCAATGAGCAGCTCCATCCCCCGTTTTGGCTACATCGATCCCCAGTTCAACGCGCGCCAGCGCATTCAGTCCACCATCAACCTGCCCAGGTTGTTTGCCGGCATCGATGCCGACCCCTCGATCGTCGGTGCTGGCGTGGTGTACATCGACCTGGACTACAACGTTGTTGTATTGCGCGAGTTTCAGCCGATTTGCAGCATCCGGCCCAAGCGCATCATTTTGCGTGAGCTCAAGCGTTACCAGACACCTGACCAGTACACCCAACAGCTACAGAGCAACCCGCGCGAATCGAAGGCACTCAAGGAAGGCGTCAACACCACCTTGTCCTGTGCGGGTGCGGTACTGGGCTGGATGGTGGTGGTCAGCGGCACTATCGCCGCGCCATTTTCCGGGGGTGCGAGCATGGTTGTGACCTACATCGGCATCGCTGCGGCCACGGCCAGTAGCGTGCAGTGCGGTGTCGGGGTCATGCGTACCGTGCGTGAAGCAAACAACCCAGGCGCCAACGACGCGCTCGACCAGGAAGAGTGGTACCAGAACGCTAGCATGGTGCTGGATGCGGTGTCTTTGCTGGGCGTCGGCACCTCAGGGCTGACCACCTTCAAATACCTGCAGATGCACAAGGCCGCCACCGGACGTAAGTGGTTCGAGCTGAGCAAGGGTCTGAGTCGTCAGCAACGCAAGGCGCTTACCGATGAACTGTTGTCGGTCAAGCACCCGTCACTGACCGCCAAGCAGCTCAAGTTGCAGCAGAGCGCAGGCTTGCTGACCAAACGCTACACCCCGACCGAAATCAGCCATGCGACCAAGACTCTGCTCAAAGACTCGATCGGAGCCGGTTTCGGCCTGGCTGGGAGTTCTTCCGTACAGGGGGTTGTAACCTCCGCGAGCAGCGAGATCAAAACCATCGCCATCGGTTTGTACGAGGAGTTCTGAGCATGAGTGTGAGTCAGGATTACGCCGCGTTCATGACCCGTTACTTTCCGACGTTCATCTGTACGTTCTTTCTTTCGCTGTTTTCCCTGGCCTGCGCAGTGACCTTGTGGACCGACACTCACTTGCGCAACCACCCCGATAATTCGGCCTACAGCGTTGGCTTGATGGCCGGCAGTATCGTACTGCTGTGCCTGGGTAATTTCCTGATCATTCGTGGCAGGGCCTGGAGCCTCTGGCTGGTCGTGTTGTTGTTGCTACTCAGCCTGCTGACAGTCATCAGCCTGTTCGATGAGCGAATCAACAAAGGTCTGTTTGCTTTTGCCTTGTTGTTGCCGCTGCTGGCCGGGCTGATGCTCAATGGCAAGCGTCATCGGCAGATGCGCGAGTACCTGGTCGAGCTCCGGCAAAAACGCCAGAACCATTGACCCTGGTTAATAGTTGCGCAAAAGCCACCCCCTAGACTGAGGTCTCTGCACCCTCAAAGGGGGACATGGCATGACCATAATCGTCACCGGCGCCGCCGGCTTTATCGGTAGCAACCTGGTTCAGGCCCTCAACCAACGCGGCGAAACCGAGATCATCGCCGTTGATGACCTGAGCGATGGCGACAAGTTTCGCAACCTGGCTGATTGCGAAATCGCCGACTACCTGGACAAGGACGACTTTCTCCACCGCTTTCGCGCCGGCCAGTTCGGCAAGGTACGCGCCGTGCTGCACCAGGGCGCTTGTTCGAGCACCGTCGAAAGCGACGGGCGCGTGATGATGGACAACAACTACCGCTACAGCCGCGACCTGCTCGACGCCGCCCAAGGCCTGCAAGTGCCGCTGCTGTATGCCTCGTCGGCGGCGGTGTATGGCGCCGGGCGCGATTTTCGCGAGCAGCGTGAATGCGAGCGGCCGTTGAATGTCTACGGCTACTCGAAATTCCTCTTCGACCAGCGCGTGCGCCGGCAACTGCCCCAGGCCCGCAGCCAGATCGTCGGCTTGCGTTACTTCAACGTCTACGGCCCCCGCGAACAGCACAAGGGCGCCATGGCCTCGGTGGCCTTGCACTGCTTCAACCAGTACCAGGCCGATGGCAAGGTCAGCCTGTTCGGCAGTTATGGTGGCTATCCCAGCGGTGGCCACCTGCGCGACTTCGTCGCGGTCGAGGATGTGGTCAGGGTCAACCTGTTCTTCCTCGAACGGCCGCAGCTGAGTGGCCTCTTCAACGTTGGCAGCGGCCGCGCCCAGCCGTTCAATGACTTGGCCCTGGCAGTGATCAACCGCCTGCGCGAGCAACAGGACCAGCCACCGCTTTCGCTGGAGATGGCCCTGTTGGAAGGCGTCCTTGAATACAGCGAATTCCCCGAACACCTGCGCGGCAAGTACCAGTGCTACACCTGCGCCGACCTTGAGCGCTTGCGTAGCGTTGGCTATCAGCAGCCAATGCTGACGGTGGAGCAGGGTGTGGCGCGTTACTGCGCGTGGTTGCAGGGTTCGCAGTGTTAAAGGTCAAGAGACTGCACCGGGATGCCGAGGGCTGCAGCGATCTTCTCGCGTGTGGCCTTGCGTGGCCGCTCGGCGGCTTCTTGCTGAGCGTAGGCTGACTGGGATATGCCCAGGCGTTCGGCTACCTCTGCTTGCGTCAGGTCCAAGTGCTTGCGCCATGCGGCTATGGCGCTCAGCCCTTCCTTGACCATGTACCCCACCACTGCATTGGGCACCAGGTCCTCCTGGGGACGGCTTGCAATGTAGTCGGCATAAGGCAGCACGACAAAGGCGGGGCGGCCATCTGGCCCGTTGATGATCTGTACGTTAGTAGGTGTGTTCATCGCGTTTCTTGACCTCCTCGATGTTTACAATCTTCACCCCGCCATCCCAATCGAAAAGGATGCGGTAATTGCCCACTCGGAGTCGGTAGCCGTATGGGTGGTTGACCAGTGTCTTGATGTTCTGGAAGTGCGGCATATGGGCCGGCGCTTGGGCGGCATCGTAGATCTTTGGCTGATCGGCCTTGTTGACCTTCCTGAACTGCTTGACTGCTTTGCGAGACCAGTTGATTACATTCATGTCCGCCCCGTTTACAATAAGTAAATCATAAGTATTTTATAAGTATTGGCAAGAGGGTAGGGGGCAGGTGTAACGTAAAGCTGCTGAGCGGCTGGATTCCAAGCATGCCCACCTGATGGGCTGAATTTGCTGACTTGAGAGGTTGGGTGTTACGCCCTCGAGCTCATGCGCCAAGCGCTGCAGTACGTCGCCGAGCGCGGGCAACTGCCCTTTAACCTGGCACTGATGACCGATGAGAATGAAGCGCTGCTTGCGACCGTTCGCGAGCGTCTTGCCGACCCTCAGCGTGTGAAGGTTTCTCTGGATGACCTATAGCCTTGAGTTCGATGCGTGAGCGCTGAAGGAATGGCAGAAACTGGGGGATACGGTCCGGAAGCAGTTCAAGAAAAACTCATTTCATTTTTGCTCAACCCGAGAGTCGAGGCGAACCGGCCTTTCGTAAAGCGACAGACGACGAAAAATCGTGAAATATCGTCGCGACGACCTGCTAATCCAAGTGAGTGCTTGCCGGTGTAAGATGCTTATCAACCGCTCACCATCGAGGCTGCCATGACCGGGATATCCCTGAACCTTCCGGAAGACCTGTCGAACTCGCTATCCGATCTGGCTAAG
Source organism: Pseudomonas rubra (assembly GCF_028656935.1). GTDB lineage: Bacteria > Pseudomonadota > Gammaproteobacteria > Pseudomonadales > Pseudomonadaceae > Aquipseudomonas > Aquipseudomonas rubra. The sequence continues at coordinate 110,029 of NZ_JAMDGZ010000002.1, read as the reverse complement.
ACGAATGGCCAAACCGTGAGCTACCTGGCGATGGATATTCTTCGCGACTACATCGAGCACGAGAGGGCTTTGACTGCGCAGATTGAACTGGCGGTAGAAGAGGCTGATCAAGGTAAATTTGCCAGCGATGACCAGGTTGCTGCAATGCGTGCCCGCCGCTGGAGCAGGAATGCGGGTTGAGTGGCTTGAAAAAGCCCTCAAAAACCTGGAAGACGAAGCGAGCTACATAGCCCTTGAAAACCCCAAGGCTGCTGATGACTTCTCAGATGCTATTTTCGCCAGCGTAGACAAACTGGCCCGGTTTCCCGCCATGGGCCGTGAGGGTCGAGTGAAAAATACGCGTGAATGGGCAGTGCCCAACTGGTCCTATCTCATCCCCTATCAGGTACGTGGTGACCGCCTGCAAATCCTTGGGGTCTTTCATACGCGGCAACGCCCTCGTACGCAGTGGTGACGGGGCGTAAAGCTAGGACAAAGTACTTCCTCCAGACTCATCTAAAGGTTGAGTTGCCAGGACTTCCTAACCGTATCGTAAGCAACCGCACCGTCAGCACGAAGTAATAGCGTGTCCATTCCGCATGCTCATTCAGGTGGTGATTTAAAAAGCCACACTAGGTGCTTCTGCTGCCCTGGAATATCTCTTTGAACCACTCTGAACGCTGCGAGGCCGCATGATCCATGGTTAAAACTGTCCGTTTACCCAAACCCGCACCGGATCTGTTGCTGCTGCACATTGAGCTGAAGTGGATCACTCCGACAATCTGGCGTCGGTTCGCGGTGCCCGAAAACATCACCTTGGGCAAACTGCACCATGTCATCCAGGTCGTGATGGGCTGGAGTGACAGCCATTTGCATGAGTTTGAAATCGCCGGTGAGAATTACGGTATGCCCGATCCTGAGGGCTGGGGGCCGCCGGTGAACCCGGAAGCCCGTAAAACGCTGATCAAGGCGCTGAACGGAAAGCGGACATTCAACTATCTCTACGACTTTGGTGACAGCTGGCATCACAGTATCAAGGTCGAAAAAATTCTACCCGCTATTGCCTGTCCTCAGGTGCCGTATTGCATTGAGGGCGCCAATGCTTGCCCACCGGAAGACGTGGGTGGCGGGCCTGGTTATGAGGATTTTCTAGAGGCGATGGCCAACCCCAAGCATCCAGAGCACGACGCGATGGTTGAATGGCATGGAGATGTTTTTGATCCAGCAGCATTTGAGTGCGAACGCGTGAACCAGTGGTTTAAACGAATTTAAGTTTGAGTGGCACGTCGGCGTGCTCGGACGCTTACCTTGCTTGTTGCACCGGACAAAATATCGACCAAGGCTGGTGTGTGCCTCTGGGTTGTTGAACGTGACACTAAGGGGACTCCCTTTAAATCGGTTGGCGCCCCCCTCCCCGGATTCCGACGGAACGCCAAAACGAAAAAACCCGCCAGAAGGCGGGTTTTTCGGGGGTTCCAGAGATTTTGAAAGCTTTCTATGGAACCTTGTATGGTGCCGGCACCAGGAATCGAACCCGGGACCTACTGATTACAAGTCAGTTGCTCTACCATCTGAGCTATACCGGCACAGGGGCGTCATTATAGCGATCAGTTTGCGTCTGTAAACTACTTCTGCAACTTTCCTCGCGATACCTGCTTTGGGCGGGTATCGCGGGGTGTTTTCTTACCAGTCGCGGTGCATTGTCGTGGCGCTGGGTTCGGCTTTGGTGGGGTCGAATATCAGCGGTTTGTAGCGGCAATCGTGCTTTTTACAGTGCTCTCGGCAGCCGTGCTTTTTCTTGCAGGTGTAGGCCGGGCCCGAGTAGCCCTTGTCGCCGTATAGCTGCATCTGCGGGATTTCCCAGCCGGACATGGGGGTGTAGTCGCCGTTGGTGCAGCCGCTCAGGTACAACGCGCACGTCAGCAGGATGAAGGATCTGATGATAGCCACAGGCAATTCCGTTTGGTCGAAGTGTCAGTGTTTGTGTGTGTCGAGGTAGCGCTGGATGGCCATGTGGTCTTTGCTGAAGTCCGGCCCGGGGAAGCTGCTGGTGCCGTACGTCTGCAACGGCGGTTGCCAGCCGGACTGGGGAGGCGGGAACTGCCAGTCGGACATGAGGGAGCAGCCGCTTAGGTAAAACGCGCACGCAAGCAGGGCGATGGATCTGATGATATCCACAGTCAATTCCGTTTTATCGAGGTGTCAGTCTTTGTTGAGGATGCGCTGGATGGTGCCGCCGCAGGCCTGGTAGCAGCTGTCGTAGTCGCTGCCGCACGAGTAGCTCGAACCACTGCTGAACGGGTAGCTGGGGTAGTAGCAGCTTTTGCGCGCTTCCTTCTTGCTCTTGCCGACCTGGCAATGCTGGTAGCTTCTGAGGTTGGCCTGGTACAGGGCCTGGTCGCTGTTTTCCTGCAGGCGCGCCATCTGTTTGCAGTGGTTGCGTTCCATCGAGCAGGAGTTGATGCAGTTCATGCCCGCCATGCTTGGCGGAGGGGAGTATCTATAGGTGTAGCTGGGGCCGCAGCCGCCGAGCAGGCCGACGGCCAGCAGCAGCGCGGCGCGCCACTTGAGTGAATTGCTCACGAGTTGCCAGTTCCTTGTTCATTCCTCGCTGAACTCCAGCAGGTCACCTGGCTGGCAGTTCAATGCGCGACAGAGCTTCTCGAGGGTTTCCATTTTGAAACCCTTGATCTTGCCGTTTTTCAGCAACGACAGGTTCGCCTCCGTAATACCGATAATCTCGGCCAGATCCTTGGAGCGGATCTTGTTTTTGGCCATGACTACATCGAGTCGAATAATTATCGGCATAGGGGCAAGCTAGACATAACAGTTGTGTTCATCGCTGATGGTTTTGGCGTCACGCATGAGGAGTGAAAAGGCGCACAGGAAGATGCCTTTCATGATCTCGTAAACCGCCTGGGATGATACACCGATCGATACGCTGAAGCTTCTTTCGCCTTTGGGCAGGTCGATGGAGAACGCCAGGCCCTGCAAGGTGCCGATCATGGGCCAGACCATCGGCAAGCCGATGCACAGCAAGCCCACCCACCAGAGCATCTTGATGTTCTGCGTCGTCCAGGTTTCGCCCCGGGACAGGCGCAAAAAGAACAACCCGGTCAGGTACAGGGCAAAGGCCGAGAGGCTGGCGGGGATGAGTTCCAGGCCGATGACCAGGCCCAGGGCCAGGTGCGAGGGCTGGTAGTCCGGGGCCAGCAGCAGCGGCATGTTTTCGCCGAAGCTTTGCAGGTAGGCGCCTTGCACCTGGGCTTTTTCGAACACCCACAACAGTACGTTGCCGCCGAACTCGACGATCGCTGTACCCCAAGCGAGTACCGCGGCGAATGCACCGATCACTCGCAGACGCGATCTCGCGTAAGCCACTGTTTTACTGTTCATGGTTTCCCTCCGTGCTAGTTGAGCGGGGCACATTATTTGTGAAAAATTATCGTATTACAATAATTAATTATGTTTTTGATGAGGGTGCGACGTTTTGACACGAGGGGGAGCAGAGGAGTGCCAGGGGCTACGAGGTGGCTGCATCGCTGGCAAGGCCAGCTCCCACAGGGTGCAATGTGCCATTACTGTGGGAGCCGGCCTTGCCGGCGATGGGGTGCGCAGCAGCCCCAGAATGGCCGGGTAATATAATTTACGAACCTTTCTGCAACCTTTAAGGGCTTTCAGCTAAATACGGAATAAAAGACAGGAAAATTAATTAGCCATTTTCTATCGATTTGACTTTAACGATGCCTTGAGCTAATTTGTTGTTCATTATGTTGAACACTAAAGCGTTTCCGCTCTTCACCTCCCGCCTGGTTTCCCGTGAACGTCACTGGACTGGCGACCTCTAGCGCCTCCCCCGACAAACAGCCTCGTTTCTCTATTTGTCTGCAGCCGTCAGCGTGATTTCGCTCGGCTTGTGTCGCCCGTGGGAGGGCATCATGCGTTCCTGGATCTATCTGTTTATCGCCATCACCGCCGAGGTGATCGGCACCGCGTCGATGAAATTCGCCGCCAGTCATTACCCGATTCTTGGCCACGGGTTGATGTACCTGATGATCGGCCTGTCGTACTTCTTCCTGGCGCTGGCAGTAAAACGCGTGCCAGTGGGCGTGGCCTACGCCCTGTGGGAAGGTATCGGCATCGTTCTTATCACCCTGATCAGTGTCACCTGGCTTGGTGAAAGCCTGGGCCTGCTCAAGGCCGCCGGCCTGGGTGTGATGATCGCCGGTATCTTGCTGATCAAGTCGGGTACCCGCGCCGCACCTGCCCCGCGTAACACGGAGGCCCTGCCATGCTGAGCATGAACTGGATTCCCTTCGCCTGGCTGGGCCTGGCGATAGTGCTGGAAGTGATCGCCAACCTGCTGCTCAAGTACTCCGACGGCTTTAAGAAGCGCGGCCTGGGCATTGCCTCGATTCTCTGTGTGCTGGCCGCCTTTACTGCGCTGGCTCAGGCTGTGCGAGATATCGAACTGTCGCTGGCCTACGCCATCTGGGGTGGTTTTGGCATTCTCGCCACCGTGGCCATGGGCTGGGCGTTGTTTGGTCAACGTCTGGTGGGCCGTGGCTGGTTGGGGCTGGCCTTGCTGCTGGTGGGCATGAGCCTGCTGAAACTGGCCTGATTCGGTCTGTTTAGCGCGATTGGTTCGAAGGCTTATGCACAAGGCGCATGCCAAACGTGAGGGCTTTGCATCGGAGCAACGCCCGCCGTTGGTCTTTGCGCAAATGGCTGTTTTTGCTCGTGATTAGTTAATGAACAAAAAATGACCAGCCTGTTAAAGCGCTTGGATCCACGAATTTGCAGGGGTTTAGCGCAAGTTTGCGCACAGACTTATCCACAGGCTGCGAGCTATTACGAGCGTTCAGCCAGCAGCAGCAAATTGCGTGGAGTGAGAGGCTGTTCACAAAACACGCCGAGCTGTACCTCGTAGGACTGTTCCTGCAGAAACAGTGCACGGTCGAGCACCAGCCACAGTTCCAGCGGGCGGCGGAACAGATTGCGTAGCAATTCCAGGTTGCGCACCTGGGCCAGGCGTTGCCAGCCGGCAGCTTGCAGCGCGTGCCAATCAGGCTCGGTACTTACCGGCAAGCCCTTGAGTTGGGCCAGGCCCAGGCAGTAGTCGGCATAGGGCTTTTGCAACCAACTGACTGCAAGCGACGGTGTCGGCAGGTAGTCATCCACCCCGCGCACCTGCCGTTGCCACAGATCGAAACCCAGGCGCCTGGCCATGGACTCATCACGCTGGCGACGTACCCGTGCACCGGCGGTCACCGTTTCGCTCAGCGGCAGGCCAAGATCATCGATCGACAGCTGCAGGCCAGAGGTTTTGGCGGCGGTGGATAACGGCTGGTACTGCGAAGCCTGGATGCGGTTGTAGCAACACGGCGCAATGGCCAGTTGGCGGCAACCCTGGCGGCTGGCCAGTTGCATCAGCCGTACATGCAAATCGCCACAGGCGTGCAGGGCCACTGCCGTGTGCCCGGCATCCAGGTGCAACGCGGCATCCTCGGCCAGTACATCCTGCAGGTGGTGCTCGGCAGGCAGGTGGTGATGCTGGCTCAGGGCGATGCCGGCCTCGACCAGCGCTGGGTCGTATTCCAGGCAGGTCATTTGTTGGCTGTGCGGCTGCAGCAAGCGCCGGCCCAGGTGACCTTTGCCAGCGCACCAGTCCAGCCAGTGCCGTGGGCTGTGGATAAAACCCAGGTGGCTGGCGAAGGCTTCGATCTGCTGCCATTTGCGCCCTGGTACGTCGACGTTCAGGCGCTGGCCCGCCGCCGGCAGGGCCACGGTGGGTAACTCGCCGACTGCAGACAGCGCTGTGGCCATGCGTGCCAGGTGTGGAAAAGGCGCTGGTGCGTCCAGTTGCCCGGGATCATTGTGCGCCGCTTCCGCCTCGCTCAATGAGCGCTGGCGCAACCAGCCGGCAAGGGTTGGATGCTCGGCTTCCCAGGGCAGCTCAAGCTGGGTGAAAGGCCGTGGCCGCCAGAGTGCCTGATGCTCGCGCAGAAAATCGTCCAGCGCCTGGAAGCGGCTGAGCAGTTGAGCGCCTGAGAGAGGAAGAGGGGAGGTCATGGGCAGAGACGAAAACGGGGCTGAGATCAGCCCCGTTATACAGGTTTATCGACCCTGGCAGGCATCGACGCGTAGCCAGCGTTCCAGTTGTTTGAAGGCTTGCACCAGCAGGAAGGAGATCAGCAGGTAGAACAGCCCCGCAGCGAAAAAGATCTCCACCGGCAGGTAGGTTCGAGCAATGATGGTCCGCGCCATGCCGGTCAGTTCCAGCAAGGTGACGGTGCTCGCCAGGGCGCTGGCCTTGAGCATCAGGATCACTTCGTTGCTGTAGGCCGGCAGGCCGATGCGCGCGGCGCGTGGCAGCATGATATAGAGCATCGCCTTGGCCCGTGACATGCCCAGGGCTCGGGCTGCTTCAATCTCGCCACGGGGAATGGCCTGCAAGGCGCCACGCAGGATTTCGGCAATGTAGGCCGCTGTATGCAGGGTCATGGTCAGCACCGTGCACCAGAACGGGTCCCGCAGGTAGGGCCACAAGGCACTGCTGCGCACGGCATCGAACTGGGCAAGCCCGTAGTACACCAGAAACAGCTGGACCAGCAGTGGCGTGCCGCGGAAGAAAAAGATGTAGCCAAACGGCAGGGCGCGCACGTACCAGTGCCGCGAGGAGCGGGCGATACCCAGCGGGATGGCGATGATCAACCCGGCAATGACCGCGATGGCGACCAGCTCCAGCGTCAGCGTGGCGCCTTGGGCCAGGCGCGGCAGCCATTTGATGATGATTTCCCAGTTCATTGGTTGGCCCTCGCGAAGCCGCGACCGGCGCGTTTTTCCATGAAGTGCATGCCGATCATGGCCAGGACGGTCAGGCCCAGGTAGATGACGGCGGCGACCATGTAGAAGGTGAAGGGCTGCTTGCTCACCGTCACGGCGATTTGCGAGTGACGCATGATTTCTTCCAGGCCGATGACCGAGACCAGCGCGGTATCCTTCATCAGGATCATGAACAGGTTACCCAGCCCCGGCAGCGCGATGCGCCACATTTGCGGCAGAACCAGTTTGGAGAAGATCCGCCCTTTGGACAGGCCGAGTGCCAGGCCGGCTTCCCGGTGGCCCTTGGGGATGGCCAGGATCGCACCACGGAACACTTCCGTGGCATAGGCGCCGAAGCACAGGCCCAGGGCAATGACCCCGGCGGCAAATGCATTGAGCTCCAGGCCAGGCATATTCAGAAGCTCGCCAAGCCGGTTCATCAGGCTGACGGTGCCAAAGTAGATCAACAATACCCAGAGCAGTTCGGGTACGCCGCGAACGATCGTCGAGTAGAAGCCACCCAACCATTGCAGGGGTTTGTACGGCGAGGTCTTGGCCAGGGCGCCAAGCAGTCCCAGTACCAGCCCCAGAAGCAGGGCCGACAATGCGAGTTTGACGGTCATCAGTGTCCCGGCCAGCAAGGCCGGACCGAATCCGTAAAGATCAATATTCATGGGCAGGTTTGTTCAAGGGACCGGCATTGCCGCCAGGGCAATGCCGGTCGGGGCGAATCAATAGATGCTGAACGGGAAGTACTTGTTGTTGATCTTCTCGTAGGTGCCGTCGGCAACGATTTCTTTCAGTGCGGCGTTCAGCTTGTTGCGCAGTTCAGTGTCGCCTTTGCGCACAGCGATGCCGACCTTGTCGCTCTCGTTGACCGGATCGCCTTTGAACTCGTAGTTCTTGCCAGCTTCGGATTTGAGCCAGTCGTAGTTGGCGTATTTGTCGGCGAGGATGGCATCGACCCGGCCCGAGGTCAGGTCCAGGTAGGCGTTTTCCTGGCCGTCATAAAGGTTGACCTTGAACTCACTGTCGAAGCCGCCGTTGTCGTCCAGCCAGGTTGCGGCTTGAGTGGCGCGCTGGGTGCCAATGGTCTTGCCCTTGAGTGAGGCGCGGTCGGTCTTGAAGTCGACGTTTTTCGGGGCGATGAACTGTTGCTTGTTCGAATAGTACGGGTCGGTGAAGTCTACGGCCTGCTTGCGCTCGTCGGTGATCGACAGGGACGAGACGATGAAGTCGGATTTTTTCGCGTTCAGGGCAGGAATGATGCCGTCCCAGTCAGAGACCACGACTTCACACTCGACCTTCATCTTGGCGCACAGGGCGTCGCCGATGTCCTTGTCAAAGCCAACTACCTGGCCGCTGGCATCCTTGTTGTTGAACGGCGGGTAGGCCGCCTCGATGCCCATCTTCAGTTTCTCGGCAGCCATGGCATTGGCCGAAAACACCAGCGTGGCGGCAGCGGCCAGGAGGAATTTCTTATAGCTCTGCATGCGTGTTGCTCCGTTAGCGGTTGCTGGACATGAATTGTTTACAACGCGCCGAGGTCGGGTTTTCAAAAACCTGCTGCGGCGTTCCTTGCTCTTCGACCAGCCCCTGGTGCAGGAAGACGACTTCGCTGGACACCTGGCGGGCAAAGCCCATTTCGTGGGTAACCAGTAGCATGGTCCGGCCTTCTTCGGCGAGGGCGCGGATGACGTTGAGCACTTCCTGGACCATTTCCGGGTCCAGGGCCGAGGTCGGTTCATCGAACAGGATGACCTTGGGCTTCATTGCCAGGGTACGGGCGATGGCCGCACGCTGTTGCTGGCCCCCGGACAGTTCGGCCGGGTAGCTGTGACGCTTGTTGTGGATGCCGACCTTGTTCAGCAGCGCTTCGGCATGCTCGATGGCCTCGGCCTTGCTCTGGCCCAGCACCCGGCGCGGCGCCTCGATGATGTTGTCGAGGATGCTCATGTGCGGCCACAGGTTGAAATTCTGGAAGACGAAGCCGATCTCGCTGCGCAGGCGATTGATCTGCTTGTTGTCGGCGGCCACCAGCTCGCCGTTTTTGGCCGCTTTGAGCTTGAGCTCTTCGCCAGCCACCAGGATCTGGCCCTGGTGCGGGTTTTCCAACAGGTTGATGCAGCGCAGCAGAGTGGACTTGCCGGAGCCGGAGGATCCCAGGATCGAGATCACGTCGCCATCACGCGCGGTCAGCGAAATTCCCTTGAGGATTTCCTGGTCGCCGTAGCGTTTGTGCAGGTTGCGGATTTCCAGCGCGGGCGTGGCCTCAGCCATGTGCGGTCCTCATGTGTTCTGGTGCGCTCCTGCTGTTAGCGGCCTTCCTGGCGAGGCGCCAAGCTAGCATAGCGGTCCGAAGACAGCCAATAACGTCGGGAGAGGCAAGCGGTTGGTAGGAGGGCGGTTGTCGCATCGTTGCAGTGGACTGTCGCGCGGATGTCCGCCTGCCCTCGTTTCCTGGGCCGGAGCCTTGATGAAAAAAGGCGCGATGGTGCCAGTTTTGGCCGGTGCTGGGAAGTCGTTTCTGTCTTTTACGCTTGAGGTTAACCCGCGCAACAGACGCCAGTTGCGCCTTCGGGTTGCGCCTTTTTGTCCTGGATTTGTGCACGGGTGTTACCTATGGATTCATTTGGTGCATCTGTAACTGGGTATTTCAGTAATTAATTATTACCAGGTATTTTTAAGGGGCTTTCGGTCAAGGAGTGGCAGAAAGGCCTGTAAGCCTTGTTGCACGGGGGCGTGAGAAATTCCGAACGAACGGTCGTGCACATGGCGCAGTTATTGCCTTCTAGGTAGCCCACAGGATGTAGCACTCTTTTACTGGAGCCTGCGACCCCGGTTGCTGGCTCGGAACGCCATTCCTTTAAAGGTAGTTTTATGAGCGGTACGCACAATTCCAATGACCTCGCTCAGGGGCTCAAACAGCGGCATGTCACCATGCTGTCCATTGCTGGCGTAATCGGTGCCGGCCTGTTCGTCGGCTCCGGCCACGCCATTGCTGCCGCCGGCCCGGCGGTGCTGTTGGCCTACCTGGGGGCTGGCACCCTGGTGGTGCTGGTGATGCGCATGCTGGCCGAGATGGCCGTGGCGTCGCCGGATACCGGCTCGTTCTCGACTTACGCTGACAAAGCCATCGGCCACTGGGCCGGCTTTACCATCGGCTGGTTGTACTGGTGGTTCTGGGTGCTGGTGATTCCGCTGGAAGCCAACGCCGCAGCGACCATCCTGCATGCCTGGTTCCCGGACATCGGCATCTGGGTGTTTACCCTGGTCATTACCTTGCTGCTGACCGCGACCAACCTGTTCAGTGTGAAGAACTACGGTGAGTTCGAGTTCTGGTTCGCCCTGCTCAAGGTCGTGGCGATCATCGGCTTCATTGTCTTGGGTGTAGCGGCTGTTTTCGGCCTGCTGCCTAACAGCCAGGTCAGCGGCGTCAGCCACCTGTTCGACACCCAGGGCTTCATGCCTAACGGCATGGGCGCGGTGCTGGCTGCGATGCTCACCACCATGTTCTCGTTCATGGGTACCGAAATCGTCACCATTGCTGCTGCTGAGTCGAAAGATCCGGGCAAGCAGATCACCAAGGCCACCAACTCGGTGATCTGGCGGATCTTCCTGTTCTACCTCGTGTCGATCTTCCTGGTCGTGGCCCTGGTGCCGTGGACCAACAGTGACCTGGCCGAAGTCGGTTCGTACCAGACCGTGCTGAACCTGATGGGCATTCCCAATGCCAAGCTGATCGTCGACATCGTCGTGCTGGTCGCGGTGACCAGTTGCCTGAACTCGGCCCTGTATACCTCCTCGCGCATGCTCTTCTCCCTGAGCAAGCGTGGTGATGCCCCGGCCATGGCCCAGCGCACCACCTCCAGCGGTACTCCGTATGTAGCGGTGGTGCTGTCGACTGCGGCCGCGTTCCTCACCGTAATCGCCAACTACCTGGCGCCTGCCCAGGTGTTCGAGTTCCTGCTGGCAAGCTCCGGCGCCATTGCCTTGCTGGTGTACCTGGTGATTGCCGTGTCGCAACTGCGCATGCGCCGTCAGCGGATGCAGCGTGGCGAGAAGATCGCCTTCAAGATGTGGCTGTTCCCGGGCCTGACCTGGGCGACCATCGCGTTCATCGTTGGCATTCTGACCGTGATGCTGATCCGTCCGGATCACCGGATCGAGATCGTTGCGACCGGATTGCTGTCTATCGCTGTAGTGGCCGCAGGGCTGCTGGTGGCGCGCAAGCGCAAGGCTGCAGCAGCCGGGCAGGTCGTGCTGGATAACTGATGCAGTGTTGCTGAAATGAACAAGGCCGCGATCTGTGAGGATCGCGGCCTTGTTTTTGTGGGCGCCCGCTCACTCTTGAACTGCCTACACCCAATCTGTGGGAGCTGGCCTTGCCAGCGATTCGTGCGCGCAGCGGTCGCAATCCCGGCAACACCCGATGTGTTGACTGTACCGGCCTCATCGCCGGCAAAGCCGGCTCCCACAAGGGCTCTAGCTGTCCCTGCGCCTTCAGCCGAACTTCTTCTGCTGCTTGGACACCGCTTCCGATGCTGCGATATAGGCTTCCTGGAACTCGTCGCTCTCGAGCCAGGCCATGGTCGTGGCTTCGTCGGTGCCGTCCAGCCAGGCGCGGTAGGCGGTGAAGACCATGACGATGTAGTCGGTGGCGTGTTCTTCCTTGTGGCCCTTGAGCACCAGCGTCAGCAGCGGGTCGACCAGGAACACCGAGATCAGCGCCACCAGGCCGTTGTCCTGGGCTTGCTTCATTTTTTCGAACAGGGCGTCGTAGCTGCCCGATTCCATGGCCTTGTTGAAAACTTGTTCAACGCTGGCGCTGGAGCTCTCGCCAGAGCTCTTGACCGCCTGACCGCTACGCACCATGCGGTTTTCACGCGCTTTGTTGGCGGCGCGTTTGGCGCGTTTCTGTTGTTTGCTGCTGGAGGCCATCAGTGAACCCTTGTGCTGAGCCGGATAAATTCTGCGTATTGAATCGCAGTTGGCCGGGAAACCCAAGTGCCGCCGATGGCCTGGGTCAAGCTCAGGCCGGCTGGGCCAGTTCGCCGCGGTCCTCTTCTGCCAGTACGCGTGAGGCGCGGTCTACCAGCAGCGGGTCAGGCTGATGGGCGACGCTCAGGTCCTTGCCGGGGTAGTCCAGCGAATTCAGGAAGTGGCGGATGCAGTTGATCCGTGCGCGCTTCTTGTCGTCGGACTTGATCACCGTCCACGGTGCGTCGGCGGTGTCGGTGTGGAAGAACATCGCTTCCTTGGCGGCGGTGTATTCGTCCCACTTGTCCAGCGACTTGATGTCGATCGGCGACAGTTTCCAGTGCTTGAGCGGGTCGTCGCGGCGCGAGATAAAGCGGCGCAGCTGTTCTTCGCGGTTGACCGAGAACCAGTACTTGAACAGCAGGATGCCGCTGTTGCACAGCATGCGTTCGAGGTCCGGCGCCTGGCGCATGAACTCCAGGTATTGCAGCGGCGAGCAGAAGTCCATGACCCGCTCAACCCCGGCGCGGTTGTACCAGGAGCGGTCGAAGAAGACCATTTCACCGGCTGTGGGCAGGTGCTGGACATAGCGCTGGAAATACCACTGGCCCTTCTCCTGCTCGGACGGCTTCTCCAGGGCGACGATGCGTGCACCGCGTGGGTTCAGGTGCTCCATGAAGCGCTTGATGGTGCCACCCTTGCCCGCAGCGTCGCGGCCTTCGAACAGGACGACGATGCGCTGGCCGGTTTCCTTGACCCAGCTTTGCACCTTGAGCAGCTCGATCTGCAGTTCGTGCTTGGCCTTCTCGTACTCGGCGCGGCGCATGCGGTTGCGATACGGGTAGCTGGCCGGCAGTTTGGCCAGGGCGCTGTCTTCGTTGGAGCCACGTGGCGCCGAGGCGACCTTCAGCGCTGCCGGTTGCTGGCTGATGGCGCTGATTTCAGCGTCTGCGGCGGCAGGTTTGCGCGGGGTGCGCGGACGGCGTGGGCGGGTGCTGGCAGCTTTGCGTGCTGGGCTTGGGCTGGTGCTCGCGGGTGTTTCAACGGTAGGCGAGGGCAGAGGCAGGGCAGTGGATTCTTCGCTCATGGGGAGGCCTGTTGGTTCCTTCTAATATCCTCAGAGCATTTTATCGGGGCGGGCCAAGGGCATATTGACGGTGGTCAACAGCCCGTGGCGTTGCGCTATCAGTACCAGTATTTCGGGTAGCTGTTGGCCTGGCGTGCATTGTTCAGGCACCAGGCCACAGCGACGATCACCAGCGAGCCGGCCAGTACCGGGGTCACCACGAAGCTTAAAGGGGCATGGCTGGCGATCACCACCAGCGGATTGGCCCCGGCGGGGGCGTGCAGGGTGCGGGTCTGCTGCATGGCGGCCAGGGCCAGACCCACGGCCAGGGCTGCGCTCCACCAGCTGTCGCCAAGGCTGTACAGCACTGCCAGGCCCACCAGGGTGGCAATCACGTGCCCGCCGATGATGTTGCGTGGCTGCGCCAAGGGGGAGTCGGGCATGCCGAAGGCCAGCACGCAACTGGCACCGAACGGCGCCATCAGCCACAGGGCGCCGGACACCTGGCTGAGCCAGCCAGTGGCGCCGATCGCCAGGGTCGCACCAAGCAGTGACAGCAGGCTGAAGTGCAGGGAAGGGGCGGCGGGCGCCTTGGATTTGAACGGCATGGGCACAGTCTCCGGTTGGGCAATTTGCGCCGAGGATACCGATCGGTTTACCTGCAAGTCAACCGATCGGTATACACTGCTCGCAACTGTCCTGAGCCAAGGTGTGAAATGAGTACGTCCGAGAAAATCGCCGAGTCGGCGCTGCAACTGTTCTACCGCCAGGGTTACCACGGTACCGGGGTCGAGCAACTGAGTCAGGAAGCCGGGGTAACCAAGAAAACCCTGTACCGGCATTTCCCCAGTAAGGAGTTGTTGATCGAGGCAGCGCTGCAGCGGCGTGATGTGGATTTCATGACGCGCCTGCAAAGCGCTCTGGCGGCCGCTCCGGCAAAAGCACGGCCGCTGGCCTATATCGACTTCATCGAGGCCTGGGCGCGCTCTGAAGGCTTCCATGGTTGTGCCTTCATCAATGCCTCGGCCGAGTATGCCGGGCCGGGCGAGCCGCCCCATGAGCTGGCGAAGCAGCACAAGCACAAGGTGATGGTGGCACTGGAGCAGGCGTGCATTGACGCAGGATGCAAGCCGCAGGCAGCGCAGCAGCTGTTTCTGCTGGGTGAGGGGCTGATTGTTGCGTCCCAGGTCAGCGGGCCGCAGGCGCCGCTGTTCGAGGCGGCGCGGTCGATGGTGGTTGCGCTGGCTTAGCGCATCATCCCGCAGATCTGATTGCCTTCGTAACCATGGATGATCGGCGCGAGGATCATCATCGGGCCGCATGCGTACATGGGCGAGCTGATGGTCTGCCGGGCGTTGAACAGCACGACCTGGTCGCCATCGATATCAGGGCCGTAGGCCACTTCGCTGTAGGTCCTGCACACCGGCAGTAGCAAAGGCACCGGCACGACCACTGCCCAGAGGGTGACGCCGCACCATTCGCGGGTGACGTTATATTTCTCTGATTTGCTGACCTTGGGGGTGATGTTCTTCAGGCGCAGGATGCGATGGGCCGCAGTGGGAGAGGTCTGTTTTTCCGGCAGCACGACGGTGGCGCCGACGCAGCCAGTCAGGCTCAACAGTATGGCGACGACAACGGCAATCGATTTCATCCCTGGCTCCGATAGGCTCGCGGTATTTCCGTGCGCGAGTAAGGCCTGCGTTCGCGGATAAATCGCAGGCATGAAAAAAGCCCCAAGGAATCAATTCGCTTGGGGCTTTTCGGTATTAGTGGTGCCCAGAGACGGAATCGAACCGCCGACACGGGGATTTTCAATCCCCTGCTCTACCGACTGAGCTATCTGGGCAACGGGGCGCATTAAAAGACTTTTTCGGGGTTACGTCAACGACTTTTTGAAAATTTATTAAATTAATTCCGTCGCTTACGATTTTCCGGGGTTACTCGGCAGGTGGAACGTAACCTTCGGCCTTTTCGTAATCCTGACCGGAGAAGAACTTGTCCATCTCGCCCTGGAGGAATTTGCGGTCCTCGGCGTTCATCATGTTCAGGCGCTTCTCGTTGATCAGCATGGTCTGTTCTTTTTGCCAGTCGGCCCAGGCCTTCTGCGAGATGTGATCGAAGATGTCCTGGCCCTTGGCGCCCGGGTAGGGTGGACGCTCCAGGCCTGGCAGTTCTTCGTTGTACTTGCGGCACATTACGGTGCGGGTCATCGCGACTCTCCTGTAAGCAATACGTCGGCCGCGCGTTTGAGCAGTTTTTTCACCGGGGCGGCAAGGCCCAGGCGCGGCGGGGTGGCGAGGTTATACCAGAGCCAGTCGGCCTCGGCCACGTGCTCGGTGGCGCTGTCGACGCGTACCAGCCAGGGTTCGATGGCCAGTTGGAAATGGCTGAAGGTGTGGGTCAGGCCGTCCAGCGCCTGGCTGCCGGACAGATGCAGGCCGTGCTGGTCGGCCAGGTCATCGATCTGTTCGAGGGTGTCCAGCTCCGGCAGGCTCCACAGGCCGCCCCACAGCCCGGTGGAAGGCCGCCGGTAAAGCAGGATGGCGCCTTCATGGTTGGCCAGCAGCGGCATCAGGGTGCGCTTGCGCGGCAGTTCCTTGCGCGGTTTGGGCACCGGGTAGCGGATTTCCTGGCCGAGCATGTGTGCCTCGCAGCCCACCTTGAGCGGGCACAGCAGGCAACTGGGCTTGCTGCGGGTACACAGGGTGGCGCCGAGGTCCATCATTGCCTGGGTATAGTGATTCACCCGGCTGTGCGGCGTATAGCGTTCGGCATTGGCCCACAGCGCCTTGGCCACCTTCGGCTCGCCCGGGTAACCCTCTTGCGCGGTGTAGCGGGCCAGCACGCGCTTTACGTTGCCGTCGAGGATCGGCGCACGCAGGCCCATGCTGATGCTGGCGATGGCGCCGGCAGTGGACAGGCCAATGCCGGGCAGGTCGGTGAGCTTCTCGACATCGCGCGGAAACTCGCCTGCATATTGCTCGACGACGATCTTCGCGGTTTTTTGCAGGTTGCGCGCCCGGGTGTAGTAGCCCAGGCCCGTCCACAGGTGCAGCACTTCGTCTTCGGGTGCCTCGGCCAGGGCCTGGACCGTGGGCAGGGCGTCCATGAAGCGGCCGAAGTAGTTGAGCACGGTGCTCACCTGGGTCTGCTGCAACATGATCTCCGAGACCCACACCCGGTACGGGTTGATGCCCTGTTGCCAGGGCAGGTCGTGGCGGCCGTTGCGGTCGTACCAATCCAGCACGGCGCTGGAAAACTGCTCGGGACTCATCGCTTGAACAACCCCTTGAGCGCGTCTTTAAGTTCAGGGCTGACCTTGTCGCCGAGCTTTTCGTCGATCTTCTCGCTAAGTTTTTCACTGACCTTGTCGCCAGCAAGTTTGGCCGCGACCTTGCCCAGGCCGTCCTTGTCCAGGCGGCAGGCTTTGGCGCCCAGCTCCAGCGGGCCACGGCAGCGCAGCGGCAGCTCAAGGCCGACATAGCGTTCGCCCACCTGGCAGGCCGGGTCGGGCATGTCGCGCTTGTCGCCTTCGACAATAACGCCAATGCGGTAGTCCATGCCCAGCACGCGCAAGTCGAGGTCGCCATGGCCGTTGACGGTCAGGCCCGGAATGCGTGCCTTGAGGTCAGGGTTGCTGGCTACGCCGTTACGCATTACCAGGCTGCCTTTGAGCTCCTGGAACGGTGTGTCCTTGCCACGTGGTTCACCGCTCAAGGCCTTGCGGTTGAGGGTGGCGATGGCCTGACACAGCTGCTGTTCGAGGTTGGCGTTGACCAGGATGCCGTCGTTGATGACGAAGCTGGCGTTGCCATTGAGGGTGTCGACCAGGGCCTTCTGGCTGTTGCCGGTTGCGGTCAGGTCGCTGCTCAGGGTCAGCAGGCCCTTGACCGGTGGTGTGCCGCTTTCACTCTTGATGAAGTGCTCGACCGGTACCCGGTTGATGCGGGTATTGAGGCCGATTTGCGGCACTGCGGGGCGCACGTCGAGGGTGCCCTTGGTTTCGAAGTCGCCGTTGTACAGGCCGCCTCGCAGGGTTTCCAGGGTGATCAGGCCACCCTGGCCCTGCGCCTTGAGGTGGGCGTTTTCGATCGGCAGTTTGTCCAGGGTCAGTTGGCCAAACGTCAGGTCGGCCTGCAGGTCGATTTTGCGCAGGCGATCAACCGGCAGCAACTTGTCGCTGCTCCAGGCCACCTGGGTCGGCGCGTCGGGCAGTGGCGTGGTGCCGGCTCCGGCCAAGGCCCCGGCTTCTTTGCTCTGCACTTCGGCCTGGCGCGCGGCCTTGGCGCCTTTGGCCGCATCGCTCTTGGCCAGCGCGTAGCGATCGGCATCGAACTTGTCGGCCTTGAGTTGTACGCGCAGGGCTTGCTTGGCGAAGTCTTCAATCGCCAGGCGGCCGCTGAAGGTGCTGTCATCAAGCTTGATCGCCAGGTCTTCCAGGGCCAGGCTGTTTGGCGTGCCCTGCAGGCGGGTGACCAGCTCGACTTTGCCCAAGGTGCTGGCGTCGGCCGAAGCCGGCAGCGGGTGGCCGATGCTGTCGAGGAAATTGCGCAGGTCGAACTGGGCAATCGACAGGCCGCCGCTCAGTTGCGGGGTTTTGTCGAGATCGCGCAGGTTCAGCTCGCCAAGGGCGCGCAGCTGGTTGGCCGAGAGCTTCAAACCATTCCATTCGGCGACGTTGGCTGCCAGATCAACCAGCAGTTGGCCTTGGGCTGCGAAGGTCATGGTCTTGCCTTGCAGCGGCTCGCCCGAGGCTTCGCCGCTGAGCTTCATGTCTTCGAACTGATAGCGCTTGAGCTTGCGGTCGAAGCGCAGTTCGCCGTTAAGCTCGGTGCGCGCCTTGACTACTGGCTGTCCGGAGCTGAGGAAGGCGGTCATCTTCAGTGGGATGTTCACCCCTTCATGTACCGCACCGGTGCTCAGCTGGATGCTTTCGGCGCCGAAACTCTGCCCGGTGCGGGCATCGTTGTACTGCACACGGGCGTTGTTGACGGTCAGGCTGTCGATATCGAGTTTGACCAGGCGCTCGCTGGCATTGTCGCTGCTGGCTGGTGCCGGGGCGTTGGCGGGGGTTGCGCTGCCCGTCTCGGCCGGGGCCGCTGTTGTGGCGGGCAGGGGCTTGCCGATGTCTTCCCAGTTGCCGTGACCTTTTTCGTCGCGGCTCAGGCTCAGGTTGAGGCCCTCGACGCGCACGTCGCTCATCTGCACCTCACGGCGCAGCAATGGCAGGACGCGCACCGACAGGCCGAGCATCTGCAGGTCGGCAAACGGCACTTTCGGGTTGTTCAAGGTGGCGATGCTGGCTTCATGCAGCTCAAGGCCGAGCCAGGGGAACAGGCTCCAGCCGATGTCGCCATTGAGCGTCAGCTCGATGTGGGCCTTGTCGCGTGCCAACTGGCGAATCTCGTCTTTATAGTCGTTGGGATCGAAGAGGTGAGTCAGGGCAAAGCCCAGAGCCACAATGATCAGCAACAACCCGAGAAGCACCAGCCCCAGGATTTTGCCGAACGCTTTCATGGGCGAGTCCTTGTAGTCCGATTTCTAAATTCAGCCGCAGAGTATAGCGCTGCGGTTATCACCACTGTGTGATATGGCCCGAAGGTTTAATCCTGCAAATGTGTCGGATTCGACAACAGGGGGGCGCACAGTTCCTCGCCAGGGAGATCAGTTGCTGCGCAAACGAGGGTATCAGTTGCCCAAACCGGCTGGCGCAAGTGCTACTCTCTCGCCGCTCTCAGGCCCTGCTGCGGCTATTTGCCGCGCACAAGGGCCGTTCGCCAAGAAAAAACGACCAGTTGCCAGTGGGTCAAGGTCGAGGGCGGTGAGCGCTTCATTCCTACGAGGGGAACACAACAATGAACAGCAGCATCACGGCTGGAGCCATCGCCAACGCGCCCGGCTTCCTGTCCAAGGAGCGGATCATCGCCCGTCCGGGCTTCAACCGCTGGCTGGTGCCGCCAGCGGCCCTGGCCATTCACCTGTGCATCGGCATGGCCTACGGTTTTTCGGTGTTCTGGTTGCCGCTGTCGCAGGCCATCGGCGTCAGCGCGCCGGTTGTCTGTTCGGAACAGACCAACTTCCTGATGCGTATGTTCACCACCGAGTGTGACTGGCCGATCTCGATGCTCAGCTGGATCTACACGCTGTTCTTTGTCTTCCTGGGTTGCTCTGCAGCCATCTGGGGCGGCTGGTTGGAGCATGCCGGGCCACGCAAGGCCGGGGTGGTATCGACCCTGTGCTGGTGCGGCGGCCTGCTGATTTCTGCCTTTGGTGTGTACACCCACCAGCTGTGGTTGATGTGGCTGGGCTCGGGGGTGATTGGCGGCATCGGCCTTGGGCTGGGTTATATCTCGCCGGTCTCGACCCTGATCAAGTGGTTCCCGGACAAGCGTGGCATGGCCACCGGCATGGCGATCATGGGCTTTGGCGGGGGCGCCATGGTCGGTGCACCGCTGGCCGCCGCGCTGATGAACCACTTCGCCAGCGCGCAAGATGTCGGCGTCTGGCAGAGTTTCGTGGTGATGGCGGTGATCTACTTCGTGTTCATGCTCGGCGGCGCCCTGGCCTATCGCGTACCGCCCACCGGCTGGAAGCCTGAGGGCTGGACCGCACCGCTGAAGAAAGCCAAAAATGCGATGATCACCCATCGCCATGTACATGTCAGTGTGGCGTGGAAAACCCCACAGTTTGTACTGATCTGGCTGGTTCTGTGCCTGAACGTGTCGGCAGGCATCGGTATTCTCGGCATGGCTTCGCCGCTGTTGCAGGAAGTGTTTGCCGGCAAGCTGCTGGGCAATGATTTGAGCTTCAGCCAGCTTAATGCCGCGCAACTGGGCCAGATCGCGGCGATTGCCGCTGGCTTCACTGGCTTGCTTAGCCTGTTCAACATTGGTGGGCGTTTCTTCTGGGCGTCGTTCTCTGACTATATCGGGCGCAAGAACACCTATTTCGCCTTCTTCGCCCTGGGCGTGGCCCTGTATGCGCTGGTGCCGAACATGGGCCACCTAGGCAACATCGCCCTGTTCGTGGCGGCGTTCTGCATCATCCTGTCGATGTACGGTGGTGGTTTTGCCACGGTGCCGGCGTACCTGGCCGACCTGTTCGGCACGCAGATGGTCGGCGCCATTCACGGTCGCCTGTTGACTGCCTGGGCCGCGGCCGGGGTGCTGGGCCCGGTGCTGATCACCTATCTGCGCGAGTACCAGCTGGCGCTGGGCGTTCCACGGGCGGCGGCTTATGACATCACCCTGTACATCCTTGCCGGGCTGCTGGTGCTGGGCTTTGTCTGCAACGCCCTGGTCAGGCCGGTGGCCGACAAGTACTTCATGACCGATGCCGAGCTGGCTGCCGAGCGGGCCCTGAGCCATGACCAGGGCAGCGTCAGCGAGCGGGTACTGGAGTGGAAGGCCGATCCTGCCAGCAACCCCTTGGTGCTGGCGGCCTGGCTGCTGGTCGGGGTGCCGCTGGCCTGGGGCATCTGGGTAACGCTGCAGAAAACTGCAGTGTTGTTCAACTAGGTCTGCTGTGCAGACCATCGCCGGCAAGGCCGGCTCCCACAGGGTTCACCGATCCATGTGGGAGCTGGCCTTGCCAGCGATGGGCCGCAACGCGGCCCCACTAAATTCCCTGCCACGCGTCATCTGCGTTTCAAGCTGTGCGCTTCTGGGCCTATAATGATCACCTTTTTCGCCCAATGATTTTGCGGAGCTGGTGATGGTCGAACGTAAGGCTTCCGTCGAGCGCAATACTCTGGAGACCCAGATCAAGGCCTCGATCAACCTGGATGGCAGCGGCAAGGCCCGATTCGATATCGGTGTGCCTTTCCTTGAACATATGCTCGACCAGATCGCCCGACATGGGCTGATCGACCTCGATATCGAGTGCAAGGGCGACCTGCATATCGACGATCACCATACCGTCGAAGACGTCGGCATCACCCTGGGCCAGGCCTTCAACCAGGCCATCGGCGACAAGAAGGGCATCCGTCGTTACGGCCACGCCTATGTGCCGTTGGACGAAGCGCTGTCGCGGGTGGTCATCGACTTCTCCGGCCGTCCGGGCCTGCAGATGCACGTGCCGTACACCCGCGCCTCGGTGGGCGGCTTTGATGTCGACCTGTTCCAGGAGTTCTTCCAGGGCTTTGTCAACCACGCCAACGTCAGCCTGCACATCGACAACCTGCGTGGGCACAACACCCACCACCAGATCGAGACCGTGTTCAAGGCCTTCGGCCGCGCGCTGCGCATGGCCATCGAGCTGGATGAGCGCATGGCCGGGCAAATGCCATCGACCAAGGGTTGCCTGTAATGCAGACGGTTGCCGTTATCGACTATGGCATGGGTAACCTGCACTCGGTGGCCAAGGCCCTGGAGCACGTAGGCGCCGGCAAGGTCCTGATCACCAGCGACGCTGATGTGATTCGTGAAGCCGACCGCGTGGTGTTCCCAGGCGTCGGCGCGATCCGCGACTGCATGGCTGAAATCCGCCGCCTGGGCTTCGACAGCCTGGTACGTGAAGTCAGCCAGGACCGGCCGTTCCTCGGCATCTGCGTCGGCATGCAGGCGCTGCTCGATCACAGCGAAGAGAACGACGGCGTAGACTGCATCGGCCTGTTCCCGGGCAATGTGCGCTTCTTCGGCAAAGACCTGCACGAAGACGGCGAGCACTTGAAGGTGCCGCACATGGGCTGGAACGAAGTCGCCCAGAGCATCGAGCACCCGTTGTGGCACAACATCCCCGACCTTGCGCGCTTCTACTTCGTGCACAGCTACTACATCACCGCCGGCAAGCCAGGCCAGGTGGTCGGTAGCGGTCACTACGGCGTCGACTTCGCCGCCGCATTGGCCGAAGGTTCGCGCTTTGCCGTGCAGTTCCATCCGGAGAAGAGCCATACCCATGGCCTGCAGTTGCTGCAGAACTTCGCTGCCTGGGATGGGCGCTGGTAATGGGCAAGTCCAGGGCCAAACCGCCGATCCTCACGCTGGCACCGGAACAGGAACGCGAAGCGCTGGCGACCCTCAAGCGCTTTCTCGAAGACCGTTTCGAGCTGCAGCTGGGGTCGTTCGAGGTGGCCGAGGTCCTGGAACTGTTCACCAAAGAGATTGCCCCGCACTACTACAACAGGGCGATTTTCGATGTGCAGAACCACCTCAAGGAACGGTTCGAGAGCATCGAAAGCGACCTGTGGGCGCTCGAGAAGAACTGACTTTTCGAGCATCACTGTTTACCGAATAGACAGGTTTTGCAGATGCTGATTATCCCCGCTATCGATCTCAAGGACGGTGCTTGCGTACGCCTGCGCCAAGGCCGCATGGAAGACTCCACCGTATTCTCCGATGACCCGGTGAGCATGGCCGCCAAATGGGTTGAAGGGGGCTGCCGCCGGCTGCATCTGGTTGACCTCAATGGCGCCTTCGAAGGCCAGCCGGTCAACGGTGAGGTGGTCACCGCGATCGCCAAGCGCTACCCGAACCTGCCGATCCAGATTGGTGGCGGTATTCGCTCGCTGGAAACCATCGAGCACTACGTCAAGGCCGGCGTCAGCTACGTGATCATCGGCACCAAGGCGGTCAAGGAGCCTGAGTTCGTCGCCGAGGCCTGCCGCGCCTTCCCGGGCAAGGTCATTGTCGGCCTGGATGCCAAGGACGGTTTCGTCGCCACCGACGGCTGGGCTGAAGTCAGCTCGGTACAGGTCATCGACCTGGCCAAGCGTTTCGAAGCCGACGGCGTTTCGGCCATCGTCTACACCGACATCGCCAAAGACGGCATGATGCAGGGCTGCAACGTGCCCTTTACCGCTGCCCTGGCTGCGGCCACGAAGATCCCGGTGATCGCCTCCGGCGGCATCCACAACCTGGGTGACATCAAGGCCCTGCTCGACGCCAAGGCACCGGGCATCATTGGCGCGATCACTGGCCGTGCCATCTACGAAGGCACCCTGGATGTCGCCCAGGCGCAAGCCTTCTGCGACAGCTACACAGGCTGAGGACTCCCACATGGCACTGGCCAAGCGCATCATCCCTTGCCTGGACGTGGATAACGGCCGGGTGGTCAAGGGCGTCAAGTTCGAGAACATCCGCGATGCCGGCGATCCGGTAGAAATCGCCCGGCGCTACGATGAGCAGGGCGCTGACGAGATCACCTTCCTCGACATCACCGCCAGCGTCGATGGCCGTGACACTACCCTGCATACCGTCGAGCGCATGGCCAGCCAGGTGTTCATCCCGCTGACCGTGGGCGGTGGCGTGCGCTGCGTGCAGGACATCCGCAACCTGCTCAATGCCGGTGCCGACAAGGTCTCGATCAACACTGCCGCA
Organism: Pseudomonas rubra; assembly: GCF_028656935.1. GTDB lineage: Bacteria > Pseudomonadota > Gammaproteobacteria > Pseudomonadales > Pseudomonadaceae > Aquipseudomonas > Aquipseudomonas rubra. Next base: position 86,863 of record NZ_JAMDGZ010000002.1, on the reverse strand, counting down.
GTGTTCAACCCGGAGTTCGTTGGCGAAGCAGCCGCGCATTTCGGTTCACAGTGCATCGTGGTGGCCATTGATGCCAAGAAGGTCTCGGGCCCGGGCGAAACTCCGCGCTGGGAAATCTTCACCCATGGCGGCCGCAAGCCGACCGGCCTGGATGCCGTGGAGTGGGCCAAGAAGATGGAAGGCTTGGGCGCCGGCGAGATCCTGCTGACCAGCATGGATCAGGACGGCATGAAAAACGGTTTTGACCTGGGGGTAACCCGGGCCATCAGCGATGCCCTGGGCATTCCAGTGATTGCTTCGGGTGGTGTGGGCAATCTGCAGCACCTGGCTGACGGGATTATCGAAGGGCATGCCAGCGCGGTGTTGGCGGCGAGCATCTTCCACTTCGGCGAGTACACGGTGCCGGAGGCCAAGGCCTTCATGGCCAAGCAGGGTATCGTCGTTCGCTGACGGTCCTCTATCGCGGGGCAAGCCCGCTCCCACAGGATTTAGATAATCTCGGTGGGAGCGGGCTTGCCCCGCGATAGCTGTCAGCCCAGGTTCTTGCCCAGCAGTGCGTGGTACAGCTCGCTGTCACCAAGAATCCCGACCACTTTATTGTCTTCCTGAAGCACCAGCTTGTTGCCGGTCTGGTAACGGATCTGCAAGGCTTCGCGCATGCCGATATTGACGCTGACCAGGGTCGGTTTGCGGCCCAGGCCTTCCACGGCTTCCCCCGGCGCCCAGTTTTGCAGGTCCATGCCGTTGGCGCCCTGGCGCGCGCCCTTGATCGTGTTGCCTTCGGCCAGGTCCAGCCAGGAGTCGCCGCCCGGGTCCAGGCATACCGAGCCGTTAATACGCTTGCACTTGTCCAGGGTGCGCATCAGGCTGCGACCACACAGCACGTTGAGCGGGTTGGTGTGGGCGACGAAGGTGCGGACATATTCGTCGGCCGGGTTGAGGACGATCTCTTCAGGCTTGCTGTACTGGATGATCTTGCCGTCTTTCATGATCGCGATGCGGCTACCCAGCTTCAGCGCTTCGTCCAGGTCGTGGCTGACGAACACGATGGTTTTGCTCAGTTTGCGCTGCAGTTCCAGCAGCTCATCCTGCAGGCCCTGACGGATCAGCGGGTCGAGGGCCGAGAAGGGTTCGTCCATCAACAGGATGTCGGCATCCATGGCCAGCGCCCTGGCCAGGCCGACCCGCTGTTGCATGCCGCCCGACAGCTCGTCGGGCTTCTTGTTGCGCCACTGGGTCAGGCCCACCAGTTCGAGTTTTTCATCGACCAGCTTGCGCCGTTCCTTCTCCGGGCGGCCCTGCATTTCCAGGCCGAAGCTGATGTTCTCGCGCACCGTCAGCCAGGGCATCAGGGCGAATTTCTGGAACACCATGGCGATGCGCTTGGTGCGCATCATCTTCAGTTCCGCCGGGGTGCAGTGGGCGATGTCGATGTGCGAGCCTTCGTGTTCGACGAACAGCTTGCCGCGGCTGACGGTGTTGAGGCCGTTGATGCAGCGCAGCAGGCTGGACTTGCCCGAACCGGACAGGCCCATGAGTACGCAGATCTCGCCCTTGTTGATATCGAGATTGGCTTTCTCTACCCCGACCACCAAGCCGGTCTTTTTCAGGATCTGCTCCCGCGAAAGGCCTTGGTCAAGCAGGCTCAGGGCCTCGCGCGGTCGGCTGGAGAAGATAACGTCTACGTCTTCGAAGCGAATAATGCTCATGCTTCACTCCTTACCGGCGCGTCGGGTTGTTTGCAGATGCGGTCGAGCATGATTGCCAGCAACACAATTGCCAGACCTGCTTCAAAACCCAGGGCGATATCGGCGGTGTTCAATGCGTTGACCACGGGCTTGCCCAGGCCGTCAGCACCCACCAGCGCGGCAATGACCACCATCGACAGCGACAGCATGATGCATTGGGTAACGCCGGCGGCGATGCTCGGCATGGCGTGGGGCAGTTCGATGCGCGACAGTAACTGGCGGCGTGAGCAGCCAAAGGCCTTGCCGGCGTCGAGCAGTTCCTGGGGCACGTCACAGATGCCCAGGTAGGTCAGGCGGATCGGTGCTGCGATGGCGAACACCACCGTCGAGATCAGCCCGGGCACCACCCCCAGACCGAACAGGGTCAGGGTCGGGATCAGGTAAACGAAGGTAGGTACCGTCTGCATCAGGTCGAGGACCGGGCGCATGGCGGTGTAGAACATCGGCTTGTGCGCGGCGAGGATGCCCAGTGGTACGCCAATGGCCACGCAGACCAGGGTGGCGAACAGCACCTGGGCCAAGGTCTCCATGGTTTCCTGCCAGTAGCCGAGGTTGAGGATCAGCAAAAACGACAGTACGCAGAATGCGGTCAGCGCCCATTTGCGCTGTATCAGGTGCGCGATCACTGCAATCAGGCCGATCAGGACGAAGGGATTGAACCAGGTCAGTGCCCCGGTCACACCATGAATCATGTATTCCAGTGCCGCAGCGAAAGCATCGAAGTAGTTGGCGCCGTGTTGCGTCAACCATTCAACGAAGCCTGCGATGTACTGGCCCAGAGGGAGTTTTTCATCGATCAGCATGATAGCGAGCATCCACCTGCAAAAGTTTGAAGACTCACCTGCGGCGGGGCCAGCCCGCCGCAGGCAGTGCTTACTGCGTGAGTTTGGCTTTGGCTGCCTCCAGGCCAGGCTTGCCGTCTACGGTGGTGACCCCGGCCAGCCAGGTGTCGAGCACCTGAGGGTTGTTCTTCAGCCAGGCCTTGGCAGCAACGTCGGGTTTCATCTTGTCGTCCAGGACATTGCCCATCAGCTTGCTTTCCATGTCGAGGGTAAAGGACAGATTTTTCAGCAACTGACCAACGTTGCTGCATTCTTGCGCATAGCCCTTGCGGGTGTTGGTGAGGACAGTGGCCTTGCCATATTCGGGGCCGAAGAAGTCATCGCCGCCGTCCAGGTATTTCATCTTGAAACGGGTGTTCATCGGGTGCGGTTCCCAGCCCAGGAACACCACGGCGGTGTCACGGCGCTGGGCGCGTTCCACTTGCGAGAGCATGCCGGCCTCGCTGGACTCGACCACCTTGAAGCCGGCGTCCTTGAGGCCGAAGGCGTTCTTGTCGATCATGCTCTGGATGGTACGGTTGCCGTCGTTGCCCGGTTCGATACCGTAGATCTTGCCATCCAGTTCCTTTTTGAACTTGGCAATATCGGCGAAGTTCTTCAGGCCCTTGTCGTACAGCGCCTGGGGCACCGCCAGGGTGTACTTGGCGTTCTCAAGGTTGGCTCGTACGGTTTCCACGGTGCCGGCATCACGGTACTGCTTGATGTCGTTCTCCATGGTCGGCATCCAGTTGCCGAGGAACACGTCCATGTTCTTGCCATCGGCCAGCGACTTGTAGGTCACCGGGACTGAAATCATCGTGGTCTTGGTTTTATAGCCCAGCGACTGGAGCACGACGCTGGTGACTGCGGTGGTCACGGTGATGTCGGTCCAGCCGACATCGGAGAAGTTGACGGTGTGACACTGCTCAGGCTCGGCGGCCTGGGCCAGCACCGGCAGACTCAGCACTGCGGCCAGCAATAGCGAGGGTGAACCTTTCATTCGATGGACTCCTGGGTTTTTTTTCGGATGTCCCACGGGACCGCCGTGCTTTATGGTTTGCATTCGGTCGGGCCTGACTATCGGGCGATAGCGGGACGGCTGCCGTGCAATCGAGTCGATACCGATCATCTAACAGCGAAAATCAAACGCCTACAGGGTGCGTCGTATCCAGTACAGACAGGGTCGCATCCAGTGTCGATGAGGTCGTTTACAGGTTTATCCCACCCGGTAAACGCAGTTTCGACACCTGTGCACCGCAAAAAAACGGCGCACGAGCACGGCTGTCAGTTGGCGGCGTTGCTGGGCAAGAGCGCGTCGGTTGCAGACGTCAGAAGTCCTGACAAAAGCCTGATGATGCGCGGAATCGGCGGATTGCCGCCTATTTAGCGTAGCAGTTGCGGCGCCCTTGGCTTGAGCTGCGGGGCCGCCTACTCAGGAGGTAGATGGCATGGCCATCAGTGTGTTCGACCTGTTCAAGATCGGCGTTGGCCCATCCAGTTCCCATACCGTCGGGCCCATGCGCGCGGCGGCCTTATTCGTCCAGGGCCTGAGCCTGCGCGGCGAGCTTGCGCAGGTGCGGCGTGTTGAAGTACGCCTGTACGGCTCGCTATCGGCCACCGGTATCGGCCATGGCAGCGACAACGCGGTAATCATGGGCCTGATGGGCGAGTGGCCGGACGCCATCGACCCGGCGCAGATCGGCCCGCGCATCGCTGCCCTGCGCGAAACAGACACCTTGCTGCTCGATGGCCGGCTGCCAGTCGGCTTCGTCTGGGCCCGCGACATGCTGCTGCTTGACGAGAACCTGCCGTACCACCCCAACGCCATGACCCTGATTGCCGAAGGCGCTGCTGGCGAGCTGCACCGCGATACCTATTACTCGGTGGGTGGCGGCTTCGTTGTCGACGCGGCCCAGGCTGCAAGCGGCGTGCTTGACGCGGACAACACCGTGTTGCCCTACGACTTCGACAGCGCAGTGCAACTGCTGGAGCTGTGCAAGCAAAACGACCTGCGTGTGTCGCAATTGATGATGGAAAACGAGAAGGTCTGGCGCAGCGAAGCGGAAATTCGTGCGGGCCTGTTGAAGTTGTGGCGCGCCATGCAGGACTGTGTTGAAAACGGTCTCAAGTACGAAGGCATCCTGCCCGGCGGGCTCAATGTGAAACGCCGCGCGGCTAAGCTGCACCGCAGCCTGCAGGAGTTGGGCAAGCCCAATGTGATCGGCTCGACCCTGAGCGCCATGGAGTGGGTCAACCTCTATGCATTGGCGGTCAACGAAGAGAATGCCGCTGGCGGGCGCATGGTCACCGCGCCCACCAATGGCGCGGCGGGGATCATTCCGGCAGTGCTGCACTACTACATGCGCTTCAGCGACGAAGTCAGTGAGGCCAACGTCGTCGACTTCTTCCTCGGTGCGGCGGCGGTGGGCATCCTGTGCAAGAAGAACGCTTCGATCTCTGGTGCCGAAGTCGGTTGCCAGGGGGAGGTCGGTTCGGCGTGCGCCATGGCAGCGGCCGGCCTTGCCGAAGTGCTCGGGGCGACCCCGGGGCAACTGGAAAACGCCGCCGAGATCGGTCTTGAACACAACCTGGGGCTGACTTGCGACCCGGTCGGTGGGCTGGTGCAGGTGCCGTGTATCGAGCGCAATGCGATAGCGGCGGTCAAGGCCATCAACGCCGCGCAGATGGCCTTGCGTGGCGATGGCGAACACTTCATCTCCCTGGATCGGGTCATTCGCACCATGCGTGATACCGGCGCCGACATGCACGACAAGTACAAGGAAACCTCGCGCGGGGGCCTTGCGGTCAGCGCCATCGAATGTTGAATCGACGAAGCGGCCTGCGCCGTTTTCGTTCACCTTAGCGCTGTGCGCTGCCTTTTGGCGCGCGGGTCGATTCGGCCTTGAATAATCGGCTGTTACCCCCGGGCCTGGCGCCTTGGGTGACAGTTGCCGCTGTCGCTTCTGGGCATCCTTCACACAAGTGCTACCGAATTGCTCACGCGTCCTACAGACCGGCATTAGGCCGGTCGTTTGCGTTTATAACCGGGTATTGGAACAAGGGCCATATAGACGCGGCGCGACGTCGTTTTTGGGTTTTATTGAATGGTCATTCAATTTCCGGCATGGCATTTGCGTTGTGATTGGCAAAGCCCCTGCATCCGAATTGGGGCCGTGACAAAAAAGCCCGTGCCTGCCTGAGGCACAACCTGCATTGTGTGAGGAGATACCGCGATGACGTCGTACAACTCCGGGACCCCAACCCAGAACCGCACACCTCAATCCATCGGCTTTCTGCTGCTGGACAATTTCACGCTGATTTCCCTCGCCTCTGCAGTTGAGCCGCTGCGCATGGCCAACCAGCTGTCCGGTCGCGAGCTGTACCGCTGGAGTACCCTGAGTGTGGATGGCGGTCAGGTCTGGGCCAGCGACGGCTTGCAGATCACCCCCGATGCGGCCATGCACAAAGCACCGGCCATGGACACCGTGATTGTCTGCGGCGGTATTGGTATTCAACGCACCGTGACCCGCGAGCACGTCACCTGGCTGCAAAGCCAGGCGCGCCAGTCCCGTCGCCTGGGTGCGGTGTGCACCGGTAGTTGGGCCCTGGCCTGCGCCGGCCTGCTCGACGGCTTTGATTGCAGCGTGCACTGGGAATGCCTGGCGTCCATGCAGGAAGCCTTCCCGCGGGTGAGCATGAGCACCCGTTTGTTCACCCTCGATCGCAACCGTTTCACCAGCTCCGGCGGCACCGCGCCGCTGGACATGATGCTGCACCTGATCAGCCGTGATCATGGCCGCGAGCTGTCGGCGGCGATCTCCGAGATGTTCGTCTACGAACGCATCCGCAACGAACAGGATCACCAGCGTGTACCGCTCAAGCACATGCTTGGCACCAACCAGCCCAAACTGCAGGAAATCGTTGCGCTGATGGAAGCGAACCTGGAAGAGCCGATCGACCTGGACGAGCTGGCTGTCTATGTATCGGTGTCGCGGCGCCAGCTTGAGCGCCTGTTCCAGAAGTACCTGCACTGCTCGCCGTCGCGTTATTACCTGAAGCTGCGCCTGATCCGCGCCCGGCAACTGCTCAAGCAGACGCCGATGTCGATCATCGAAGTGGCCTCGGTGTGCGGCTTCGTGTCGACGCCGCATTTCTCCAAGTGCTACCGCGAGTACTTCGGCATTCCGCCGCGTGACGAGCGTGTGGGTTCCAATACCGCCCAGCAGGTGGCGATGATGCCGATTCCACAGGCCCTGGTGCTGTCGCCGCTGGCCGGGCCGATGTCGGCCTTGAGCCAGGCGCGCAACGAGTCGACCTTTGCCAGTGTAAGGCTGTAGGGCGGGGTGGATTTATCGCGGGGCAAGCCCGCTCCCACAGAGATCACCTAAACCTGTGGGAGCGGGCTTGCCCCGCGATGCTTCTAGCGATTCTGAAATTGCGCCAGCGCCGGCAACAGCTGCTGTTCGATAGCCTGGCGCACCGCCGGCAGAATGGTCGCGTTGCCGGTGTACATCTGCTCGACCATGCCCTTCAAGGCCTTGGCCCGCGGCTCGCTCAAGCCTCGTACCGCATACTCGCAGGCCTGCTCGGCACTGGCTCCGGCCGGCATTTCGAAACCCAGGGCGCGCAGTTGCCCCAGCAGGTCGTCTTGATCAATCAAATCCGCATGCATCATGGTTGTTGTCCTTGTTTGCAGGTGTGATCGTCAGTCGATTCTGTGGGCACTGCCGCACTGCGGCAAGGACAGAATGTCGCAATGGCTGCTTTACCTAAGAGCAGGTCGTTTTCGGGCAAATCGACAGAGTAGGGCTGTGGGCTTGCCCCGCGATAACGATCTTATGTTGGCAATCCAATCACCCGGCCAACAAACTCGGCCGCCGGCAGGTCCACCTGTTCATCGACCATCCCCTGCAAGCGCTCCACCACGGCGGGCGCGAACGGTGCCGACCTCGGCCCCGCCAGCTCCACATGCAGCAGCATCTGTTCACTGGCCGCCAACGCCTCGTCGAACCCCTCGCGGTGCAGGCTGTGGTACAGGTGCAGGCGCTTGCGGTCAAAGCCGATGATCTGGGTCTGCACCCAGACCTGGGTGTCGAGCTTCACTTCGTGCAGGTAGTTCAGGTGACACTCCAGGGTGAACAGTGAATTGCCGCTGGTGCTGCGGTTGTCGCTGTCCAGGCCTATGCGGTCCATCAAGGCGTCGGTGGCATAGCTGAAAATCAGCAAGTAGAAGGCATCGCGCAGATGCCCGTTGTAGTCGACCCAGTCCGCCTGGACCGGGGTCTGGTAGGTGATCAATGCGGGCATCGCGGCGCTCCTGTCAGTCGCTGAAAACCATGCCGTGCTTGGCCTTGGTGGTTTTTACCGCATCCAGCACCGCCAGCAGGCATTCATCACGATAGCGCTCCAGCGCGCTGATGCTGCGTTCGCCCAGCTGTTCGCGGGTGCCCTCGACCACGGCATCGATCAGGCCGTCGGTCAGTTGCGGGGCTGGCAGGTAGGTCCAGGGCAGTTGCAGCGCCGGGCCGAACTGGGCCATGAAGTGGCGCATGCCGGCATCGCCACCGGCCAGGGTATAGGTGAGGAAGGTACCCATGAACGACCAGCGCAGGCCGGCGCCAAAACGAATCGCATCATCGATCTCGCCGGTCGTTGCCACACCGTCGTTGACCAGGTGCAGGGCCTCGCGCCAGAGCGCTTCGAGCAGGCGGTCGGCGATAAAGCCGGGCACTTCCTTGCGCACATGCAGTGGGCGCATGCCAAGGCGGGTGTAGACGGTTTTTGCCGCTTCGATGGCCTCAGGCGCGGTCTTGTTGCCGCCGACGATCTCCACCAGAGGTAGCAGGTACACCGGGTTGAACGGGTGGCCGACAACGCAGCGCTCGGGGTGGGTCGAAGACTCGTAGAACTCGCTGGGCAACAGCCCCGAGGTGCTGGAACCGATCAGCGCGTTGGGCTTGGCCGCGGCGCTGATCTTGCTGTGCAGCTCAAGCTTGAGCTCCAGGCGTTCGGGAGCGCTTTCCTGGATGAAATCGGCATCGCGCACGCATTCCTCGATGGTCGCGACAAAGCGCAGCCGGTCCTGTGAGGCGCCGGCGGCCAGGCCTTGTTGCTCCAGGGCTGGCCAGGCGTTGGCGATACGCTTTCTTAGGGCTTCTTCGGCGCCGGGGGCCGGGTCCCAGGCGATTACGTCCAGGCCATGGGCCAGGGCGCGGGCCACCCAGCCGCTGCCGATTACGCCGCTGCCCAAGGCTGCAAAGGTCTTGATCTCGGTGATAAAGCTCATCGGTTTCTCCAGCAATCAGCGACGGGTCAGGTTCATTTTGGCGCGGCCTTCGGCAGGGCTGAGCACCCGTGCTCCAAGGCGGCTGAGAATCTCGCTGGCGCGCTCCACCAGTTGGCCGTTGCTGGCCAGCACGCCTTTGTCCAGGTACAGGTTGTCTTCCAGGCCAACCCGCACGTTGCCGCCCAGCAGCACCGCTTGCGCGGCCATTGGCATCTGCATGCGGCCGATGCCGAAGCCGGCCCAGGTCACGCCTGCCGGCAGGTTGTCGACCATGGCTTTCATGGTCGTGGTGTCGGCCGGGGCGCCCCAGGGAATGCCCAGGCACAGCTGGAACAGCGGATCGTCGAGCAGGCCTTCCTTGATCATCTGCTTGGCGAACCACAGGTGGCCGGTGTCGAAGATTTCCAGCTCGGCTTTGACGCCCAGTTCGGTGATGCGCTTGGCGCCTGCGCGCAGTTGCGCCGGGGTCGACACGTAGATGCTGTTGCCGTCGCCAAAGTTGAGGGTGCCGCAGTCCAGGGTGCAGATTTCCGGCAGCAAGGCCTCGACATGGGCCAGGCGCTCCAGCGGGCCGATCAGGTCGGTACCGGCGCCGAACTCCAGCGGGGTTTCGCCCGGGCCGATCTCCAGGTCGCCGCCCATGCCGGCGGTAAGGTTGACGATGATGTCGACGTCCGACTCGCGAATGCGCTCCATGACTTCGCGGTACAACGCGACGTCGCGGCTGAAGCGGCCGGTTTGCGGGTCGCGGACGTGACAGTGGACGACTGTTGCTCCGGCTTTGGCGGCCTCTACCGCGGCTTCGGCAATCTGTTTCGGGGTGACCGGGACCAGGTGGCTCTTGCTGGCGGTGTCGCCGGCGCCGGTCAGGGCGCAGGTGATGATGACGTCGTGGTTCATGTGCGGTTTCCTTCGGGCGAGTTGGGGCCATCGCGGGGCAAGCCCGCTCCCACAGGGGCTGTCAGTTGGCAGTCAGTTGCAGATTGTCGGCGGCCGGCTTGCCGTCAAAAGTGGTCACCCCTTCAAGCCAGCGCTTCTGGTCTTGCGGGTGATCCTTGAGCCACTGGCGGGCAGATTCGAGGGCGTCTTTATGCTCGAGCAGCGGTTGCATCATGCGGCTCTCGTCCTCGGCGCTGAAGGTCAGGTTGGTCAGCAACTGGTGGACGTTCGGGCAACGCTGGGCATAGTCCGGGGCAGTGACGGTCCACACCGTGGCACGGCCTTCGTCCGGGCCCAGGGCGCCTTCGCTGCCGCTAAGGTAGGCCATGTCGATGTTGACGTTCATCGGGTGCGGCGCCCAGCCGAAGAACACCACCGCCTCGTTGCGCCGTACCGCGCGGTCGACGGCGGCGAGCATGCCGGCTTCGCTGGACTCGACCAGCTGGAACTTGCCCAGGCCGAACTGGTTCGTGCTGATCATCGCCTTGATCTGGGTGTTGGCACCGGAGCCTGGTTCGATGCCGTAGATCTTGCCGCCCAGCTCTTTCTCGAATTTGGCGATGTCGGCAAAGGTCTTCAGGCCCTTGTCGGCCAGGTACTTGGGCACCGCGAGGGTCGCGCGGGCATCATCGAGGCTGGGCTGGTCGAGGACCTTGACCTGCTTGGCGTCGATGAACGGGGTGATGGTTTGGGTCATGATCGGGTTCCAGTAACCGAGGAACATGTCCAGGCGCTGGTCGCGGATGCCGGCGAAAATGATCTGTTGCGAGGCACTGGTCTGCTTGGTCTTGTAACCCAGGCCATCGAGCAGGACCTGGGTCATGGCGCTGGTGGCCATCACATCGGTCCAGTTCACCACGCCAAGGCGCACGTTCTTGCAGGCGGCCGGTTCTGCGGCCATCACGTTGGAGCTGAGGATTGCGGTACCGACGAGCGTGAGCAGGCTACGACTGATCAATCTGTTCATGGTGGCTCCTCTAACGGCAGTTCTAATTGTTATAGGGGGCGGCCTCTGCGTGCCGTGTGATCAAACTACGCGGGTGCCCTGGGCAAAAGTCGCACAGTGGCGACCGGCACTTGCACAGTGGCGACCAGCGCGCTATTAACCCAGCATCGGTGGCCGTCGAGTTGTCGCTATGCCCCAGGATTTTCATTTCTTGCTGTTGCCTGGCTTCTCCGCCATCGGCTTTATTTCCGCGATAGAGCCACTGCGGGTGGCCAACCGCTTTCGCGGTGAGCTGTACCGCTGGCAGGTGCTGAGTATGGATGGCGGTGCGGTGCAAGCCAGCAATGGCATGTCGGTCAATGCCGACGCTGCGCTGCAACCCCTGGGCAAGGGCGCAACCTTGCTGGTGGTGGCCGGTTTCGAGCCGCTGCGCAGCTTCGGCCCGGCCTTGCAGCATTGGCTGCGCAAGCTCGATCACGAAGGCGTGGTATTGGGCGGTATCGATACCGGCACTGTGGTGCTGGCCGAAGCCGGCCTGCTCGAGGGGCACCGGGTGACCCTGCACTGGGAGGCGCTGGAAGCCTTCAAGGAAAACTACCCACAGTTGCAGGCAACCCAGGAACTGTTCGAGGTCGATCGCCGACGTATCACCTCGGCGGGCGGCACCGCCTCGATTGACCTGATGCTCGACCTGATCGCCCAGGCCCATGGCCCGGACCTGGCCATCCAGGTGTCGGAGCAGTTCGTGCTCGGGCGCATCCGCCCGCGCCAGGATCACCAGCGCATGCAGATCGCCACACGCTACGGGATCAGCAACAAGAAACTGGTGCAAGTGATTGGCGAGATGGAGCGCAACACCGAACAACCGCTCAACACTCTGGTGCTGGCGCAGGCGGTGCAGGTGACCCGACGCCAGCTGGAACGGCTGTTTCGCCTGTACCTGCACGACACGCCCAGCGGTTTCTACCTGCGCCTGCGCCTGGACAAGGCTCGGCAACTGCTGCGCCAGACCGACCTGAGCGTGCTGGAGGTGAGCATCGCCTGCGGCTTCGAGTCTTCGTCCTACTTTACCCGCTGCTACCGCGCGCGCTTTGCGCGTTGCCCGCGAGAAGACCGCAAGGTCGCTGTCAGCGGCGGTTGAGCAGTAGGGCGCAGGCGGTCTTGTAGGCTTCGTGCTGGTACTTGTTCAACGAAGCGGGCAGTTCAAGGTTGTGCTTTTTGGCCTGGGCGCTGACGGTCTGTGGTGAAACCAGCTCCACCGCGCAATTGTCCAGCAACTGCAGTACGCCTTCGATCTTGAAAGTCGTCGGGCCGCCAGCGAAGTCGCCTTTCTTGCTGCGTTTCTTGATCGCCAGCAGGCTGATGCCATGCTCAGCGACAAATTGCCGGGCCTGGTTGGCAAAGGCTTTGACGTTGTCTGCCTGCTCGTCATCGTCCAGACCGAGTTTTTTCAGGGGCAGGGCCAGATGCACAGGGCTGGCACCGTCAAGCGTGGCAACGGCGAGCAGCGCTTCGCTGCCCTTGATTTCAATTCCGCAGATTTTCATGCTGGTCTCAATCGGAGTTTTGCAGGCCAAGGGACTGCAGGTATTCAGAGCGATCGTCGCTACGTTGGGCAATGCAGGTGTTCAATGCCGCGTCAAAGGCCTTGCTAGGCTTTTCGTCAAAGGTTTCGACCTTGCAGTCGGCGTCACGCAGTTGCTTCCAGATGGCCTCGGCGTCACGCAGGCGCTTGCTCAGCTCGGCGACCTTGGCTGGTTGGCCATCGTACTGCTCGCCAATGCGCTGCAGCAGGTCATCGAAAGCGACACTGAGTTCACGTTCAGCGGTGGTGCGGCTGTACTGAGCGCATTCATAGGTCTGCTGGTCGGTTTCGACGTTGTCGCACGGGGTGCTTTCGTCGTCTTCGGCATGGGCGCCGAATGCCAGCAATACCAGGGCCAGCCCTACCATCGTTCTCATCTGCGACATCCTCCCAAAGCTTGCGCGAACATGGGCGCCGATTCTCGCTCAGCGCCGCAGCAATGAACAGGGTAGCTGCTGCTGTGGTGTCCCTTTGTCGGCCTTTGACGCTTTCGGCAATTCCCCTGTCGTTTTTGCATCTGGGCGACATTGCCCCTAGGCATATGCTGGCCCCAAAGCGCCGGCAGACGATTCGGCGCAGGTTTCACCAATAAAGGGGACAGCCTGATGAGCCCAGCCGAATTACACGCCGACAGCATCGTTATCGACGGGCTGATCATTGCCAAATGGAACCGTGAACTGTTCGAGGACATGCGCAAGGGCGGCCTGACTGCGGCCAACTGCACGGTGTCGGTCTGGGAAGGCTTCCAGGCAACGGTCAACAACATTGCCGCCAGCCAGAAGCTGATTCGCGAGAACAGCGACCTGGTGATGCCGGTGCGCACCACCGCCGACATCCGCAAGGCCAAGGAAGTGGGCAAGACCGGTATTCTCTTCGGCTTCCAGAATGCCCATGCCTTTGAAGACCAGATTGGCTATGTCGAGGTGTTCAAGCAGTTGGGCGTTGGCATCGTGCAGATGTGCTACAACACCCAGAACCTGGTCGGCACCGGTTGCTACGAGCGTGACGGCGGGTTGTCGGGCTTTGGTCGCGAGATCGTTGCCGAGATGAACCGCGTCGGGGTCATGTGTGACCTGTCCCATGTCGGTTCGAAAACCAGCGAAGAAGTCATCCTCGAATCGAAAAAGCCGGTGTGCTACTCCCACTGCCTGCCCTCCGGGCTCAAAGAGCACCCGCGCAACAAGTCCGACGAAGAGCTCAAGTTCATTGCCGATCACGGCGGTTTCGTCGGCGTGACCATGTTCGCGCCGTTTCTGGCCAAGGGCATCGACTCGACCATCGATGACTATGCCGAAGCCATCGAATACACCATGAACATCGTAGGTGAGGACGCCATCGGTATCGGTACCGACTTCACCCAGGGCCATGGCCAGGACTTCTTCGAGTACCTGACCCACGACAAGGGCTACGCCCGGCGCCTGACCAGCTTCGGCAAGATCATCAACCCGCTGGGCATCCGCACCGTGGGCGAGTTCCCCAACCTCACCGAGACCCTGCTAAAGCGCGGCCACAGCGAACGCGTGGTGCGCAAGATCATGGGTGAAAACTGGGTGAACGTGCTCAAGGATGTCTGGGGCGAATAAGCCGCCAGCCACCGTCTTCCGACCCCTGTCATCGGCGCAGGGGCAGCCAACCAAAATTTCTGGAGTTCAGTTTCCATGGCCAAGATCGCCCCGCAATTGCCTATCGAAGTCGACAGCGAAACCGGTGTCTGGACCAGCGATGCCCTGCCAATGCTCTACGTGCCACGGCATTTCTTCGTCAACAACCACATGGGTATCGAGGAAGTGCTGGGCGCCGACGCCTATGCCGAAATCCTCTACAAGGCTGGCTACAAGTCCGCCTGGCACTGGTGCGAGAAAGAAGCCGAATGCCACGGCCTGGAAGGCGTGGCGGTGTTCGAACACTACATGAAGCGCCTGTCCCAGCGCGGCTGGGGGCTGTTCAAGATCCAGGACATCGACCTGGACAAGGGCACTGCCAGCGTCAAGCTCGAGCACTCCGCATTCGTCTATGTCTACGGCAAGGTTGGGCGCAAGGTCGACTACATGTTCACCGGCTGGTTCGCCGGGGCCATGGACCAGATCCTGGCGGCCCATGGCAGCAGCATTCGTACGGTCGCCGAGCAGGTCTACGGCGGCTCAGAAGAAGGCCACGACGACGGTCTGTTCATCGTCAAGCCGTTGTAAGTCGAGGATCCCGCCATGGCTTTCGAAGCAATGTTCCAGCCGATCCAGATCGGCAAACTGACCATCCGCAACCGGGTACTGAGCACTGCGCACGCCGAGGTCTACGCCACCGACGGCGGCATGACCACCGAGCGCTATGTGAAGTACTACGAAGAGAAAGCCAAGGGCGGCATCGGCCTGGCCATCTGCGGTGGCTCCTCGGTGGTGGCCATCGACAGCCCGCAGGAGTGGTGGGCTTCGGTGAACCTGTCGACCGACCGCATCATTCCGCACTTTCAGAACCTGGCCGATGCCATGCACAAGCATGGCGCCAAGATCATGATCCAGATTACCCACATGGGCCGCCGCTCACGCTGGGATGGCTTCAACTGGCCGACCCTGATGTCGCCGTCCGGGGTACGTGAGCCGGTGCACCGTGCCACCTGCAAGACCATCGAGCCGGAAGAAATCTGGCGGGTGATCGGCAACTACGCGCAAGCCGCGCGCCGGGCCAAGGAAGGTGGCCTGGACGGCGTTGAACTGTCAGCCGTGCACCAGCACATGATCGACCAGTTCTGGAGCCCGCGGGTCAACAAGCGTACCGACGAATGGGGCGGCACCTTTGAGGGCCGCATGAAGTTCGGCCTGGAAGTGCTAAAGGCCGTGCGTGCCGAGGTTGGCCCGGATTTTTGCGTGGGCATGCGTATCTGCGGTGACGAATTCCATCCCGATGGCCTCAGCCACGAGGACATGAAGGAAATCGCCAAGTACTACGATGCCACCGGCATGCTGGATTTCTTCGGCGTGATTGGTTCGGGTTGTGACACCCACAACACCCTGGCCAACGTTATCCCCAACATGAGCTTCCCGCCCGAGCCGTTCCTGCACCTGGCGGCCGGCATCAAGGAGGTGGTCAAGGTCCCGGTACTGCACGCGCAGAACATCAAGGACCCCAACCAGGCCACGCGTATTCTTGAAGGTGGCTATGTCGACATGGTCGGCATGACCCGTGCGCACATCGCCGACCCGCACCTGATCGCCAAGATCAAGATGGGCCAGATCGATCAGATCAAGCAGTGCGTCGGTGCCAACTACTGCATCGACCGCCAGTACCAAGGCCTGGACGTGCTGTGCATCCAGAACGCCGCAACCTCCCGCGAATACATGGGCGTGCCGCATATCATCGAGAAAAGCACCGGGCCCAAGCGCAAGGTCGTGGTGGTCGGCGCCGGGCCTGCAGGGATGGAGGCTGCGCGGGTGGCGGCCGAACGTGGCCATGACGTCACCCTGTTCGAGAAGAAGGACGCCATCGGCGGGCAGATCAGCATTGCCGCCAAGGCGCCGCAACGCGACCAGATCGCCGGTATCACCCGCTGGTACCAACTGGAGCTGGCACGCCTGAAGGTCGACCTGCGCCTGGGCACTGCCGCCGACATCGACGCCATCCAGGACTTGCGCCCGGATGTGATCGTGCTTGCGGTGGGCGGCCATCCGTTTATCGAGCAGAACGAACACTGGGGCGCCGCCGAAGGGCTGGTGGTCAGCAGTTGGGATGTGCTCGACGGCAAGGTAGCGCCAGGCAAGAACGTGCTGGTGTACGACACCATTTGTGAATTCACCGGCATGTCGGTGGCCGACTACATTGCCGACAAGGGCAGCCAGGTCGAGATCGTCACTGATGACATCAAGCCGGGCGTGGCCATTGGTGGCACGTCGTTCCCGACCTACTACCGCAGCATGTACCCCAAGGAAGTGATCATGACTGGCGATCTGATGCTGGAAAAGGTCTACCGCGAGGGCGACAAGCTGGTGGCGGTGCTGGAGAACGAATACACCGGCGCCAAAGAAGAGCGGGTGGTCGACCAGGTGGTGATCGAGAACGGCGTGCGGCCGGACGAGGCGCTCTACTACGGGCTCAAGGAAGGTTCGCGCAACAAGGGCCAGATCGATATCGAAGCCCTGTTCGCGATCAAGCCGCAGCCGATCCTCAGCCAGCCGGGCGAAGGCTATCTGCTGTATCGCATCGGTGACTGCGTGGCGCAGCGCAATACCCATGCTGCCATCTATGACGCCTTGCGCCTGTGCAAGGATTTCTGATCGACCGGCAAGCCTGAAGGCTCGGCAATACCCCTGTGGGAGCTGGCTTGCCAGCGATGGGATCGATGCGGCGCCAGTTAATGCGCGGCGCCTGCATCGCTGGCAAGCCAGCTCCCACAGACACATCCCTTTTCAAGACCTGAAGTGTCTTTTGGGAGCTTCCCATGTTGAACACCCTTATCCCCATCCTCCTGTTCGCCGCCCTGGGCCTTGCCGCCTTCGGCGCGCTGCGGCGCGTGCGGATGTGGCGCCAGGGCCGGCCGTCGAAGGTCGACCTGCTCGGCGGCCTGCTGGCCATGCCACGGCGCTACATGGTCGACCTGCATCACGTGGTCGCCCGCGACAAGTACATGGCCAATACCCACGTGGCCACGGCTGGCGGCTTTGTCCTGGCTGCGGTGCTGGCGATCCTGGTGCATGGCTTTGGCCTGCATAACAGGATTCTTGGGTTTGCCTTGCTGTTCGCCACTGTGCTGATGTTTGCCGGTGCACTGTTCGTCTACAAACGCCGGCTCAACCCGCCAGCACGGTTGTCGAAAGGCCCGTGGATGCGTCTGCCGAAAAGCCTGCTGGTGTTTGCCGCAAGCTTCTTCATCGCCACCTTGCCGGTGGCCGGGATTCTGCCGGAGGGCTTCGGTGGCTGGCTGCTGGTAGCGTTGCTGGGGGTTGGTGTGCTGTGGGGCGTGTCCGAGCTGTTCTTCGGCATGACCTGGGGAGGGCCGATGAAGCACGCCTTCGCCGGTGCCCTGCACCTGGCCTGGCACCGACGCGCCGAGCGCTTCGGCGGTGGCCGTTCGACCGGGCTCAAGCCGATCGACCTGGAAGACCCGCAAGCGCTGCTGGGCGTGGAAAAACCCAAGGACTTCACCTGGAACCAGTTGCTCGGTTTCGATGCCTGCGTGCAGTGCGGAAAGTGCGAGGCCGCGTGCCCGGCGTTTGCCGCCGGCCAGCCGCTGAACCCGAAAAAACTCATCCAGGACATGGTCGTCGGCCTGGCTGGCGGCACCGATGCCAAGTTTGCCGGTAGCCCGTACCCTGGCAAGCCGATTGGTGAACACGGCGGTAACCCGCACCAGCCGATCGTCAACGGCCTGGTGGATGCCGAGACGCTGTGGTCGTGCACCACCTGCCGCGCCTGTGTCGAGGAATGCCCGATGATGATCGAGCACGTCGACGCTATCGTCGACATGCGCAGACACCTGACCCTGGAAAAAGGCGCGACGCCGAACAAGGGGGCCGAGGTTCTGGACAACCTGATCGCCACCGACAACCCCGGCGGCTTCGCCCCGGGCGGGCGGATGAACTGGGCGGCGGACCTCAACCTCAATTTGCTTGGCGACATCAAGAGCGCCGAGGTGCTGTTCTGGGTTGGCGACGGTGCCTTCGATATGCGCAACCAGCGCACCCTAAGGGCCTTCGTCAAAGTGCTCAAGGCCGCGCAGGTGGACTTCGCCGTGCTCGGCCTGGAAGAGCGCGACAGCGGCGATGTGGCTAGGCGCCTGGGTGATGAAGCGACCTTCCAGCAACTGGCCAGGCGCAATATCCAGACCTTGGCCAAGTACAGCTTCAAGCGCATTGTCACCTGTGATCCGCACAGCTTCCACGTACTCAAGAACGAATACGGCGCTTTCGGCGGCGACTACCTGGTGCAGCACCACAGCACTTATATCGCCGAGCTGATTGGCGCAGGTGCGCTCAACCTTGGCCAGCACAAGGGCGGCAGCGTGACCTATCACGACCCGTGCTACCTGGGCCGCTACAACGGTGAGTATGAGGCGCCGCGCGAGGTGTTGCGCGCCCTCGGCATCGAGGTCAGGGAGATGCAGCGCTCGGGCTTTCGCTCGCGCTGCTGTGGCGGCGGTGGCGGTGCGCCGATTACCGACATTCCCGGCAAGCAACGTATCCCCGACATGCGCATGGACGACATCCGCGAAACCGCTGCCGAGCTGGTGGCCGTGGGTTGTCCACAGTGCACGGCGATGCTCGAAGGCGTGGTCGAGCCGCGTCCGTTGATCAAGGACCTGGCGGAGCTGGTCGCCGACGCCATTCTCGAAGAACAGGCCCCGGCGAGCAAACCCGCCCCGGCAAAGCGTGAACCTGCGGAGGTGCACTGATGAGCGACATTATTCGCCGTGATCCGCGCGCCGAGTGGATCGCCCGCAACCGCCTGCACCCGTTGCACGCGGCCATGCAGCAGGGCCAGCAACACAGCTGGATGGGGCCCAACGGCATCATTCGCAAGAACCCCCACGGGGTTGGCTTCATTGGCCCCAACGGCATCAAGCGCATCGATCGCAGTGGCGCCCAGCAGGGCGGCAGCAGCAAGCGCACGGCTGCTGCTGCGGTGCAATTGCCGCTGCACCAGGTGTTGCAGCCAGCGTTCTACATTGCCGTGGTCCCGGATATGGTCGGTGGCCGCCTGGGCAGTCACGACCGTGACTTGCTGGGCCTGGCCCGGGGCCTTGCCGGCAGCGACGGTGCGGTGCTGGCGGTGGTGTTTGGCGAACACAAGGAAAACAACTTTTCCACAGCCGGCGTCGATCGCCTGCTGGTGATAGAAGGCGAGGAGTTCGCAGGGTATGCACCAGAGCAACTGGTGCAGGGCCTGCGCGCTGTGGATAACCAGTACAACCCTCGTCATTGGCTGCTTCCAGACAGCCGTACGGGGGGCGGTGAGTTGGGCCGGCGCTTTGCTGCAGCCGTTGGCGAACGCCCGGCGACCAGGGTCTGGCAGGCCAAGGACGGGCAATGCAGCGGCCGCGCCGGTGCTGGCCAGCAGGACCTGATCCGCGGCCTGCCTCGGTTGATCCTGGCGGCTGCCGAATGCGCAGAGCCGGTCAGTGAAACCCGCCACGAAGCCTTGCCGGTGCAGTTATCCACAAGCGCAGCGCGCAGCTTGTCGCGCATTGAAGACCTCGGTCCTGTAGCTGTTGACCCGGCAGCCATCGCCATGGCCGAGGCCGAGTTCATCGTCTCGGGCGGCAATGGCGTCAAGGACTGGGCCCTGTTCCACCGCGCCACCGTCGCCCTGGGCGCAACCGAAGGCGCCTCGCGGGTGGCGGTGGACGACGGCTTCATGCCGCGTAACCGCCAGGTTGGCGCTACCGGGACCTGGGTGACGGCGCGGGTTTACCTGGCTGTGGGTATCTCCGGGGCGATCCAGCACCTGCAGGGAATCGGTGCCTGCGACAAGGTGGTGGCAATCAACATGGACCCGGGCTGCGACATGATCAAGCGTGCTGACCTGTCGGTGATTGGCGACAGTGCGGCGATTCTCCAGGCGCTGATCGAGGCTGTGGAAAACTACCGCAACGACGCCAAGCGCGATGCGGCCTAAGGGCAGGGGATAACTATGCACACCAAGGTCATCAGTCTGGTTTCAATCGGTGCTCACCCCAGTTCCGGCCGCACCCGCCGTGCCGAGCAAGATGCCCGGGCAGTGGAACTGGGCCTGCAGCTGGCTGGGGATAACTTGCAGGTGCTGCACGCCGGCGACCCTCAGGAGCCGGCCTTGCGGGCTTACCTGGGCATGGGCCTGGAACATATCGACGTGCTGGAACAGCCACAGGGCGCCGATGCCTTGGGTGTACTGGGCGATTATCTGCGTGATGCCGGTGCACAGCTGGTGCTCACTGGCAGCCAGGCAGAAACTGGCGAAGGTTCGGGCATGCTGCCGTTCCTGCTCGCCGAGCGGCTGGGCTGGCCGCTGGTGGTGGGCCTGGCCGAAGTTGAATCTATCCACAATGGTGTGGCCCAAGTGCTGCAGGCCCTGCCCCGGGGTCAGCGGCGGCGCTTGAAGGTGCGCCTGCCGTTGCTCGCCACTGTGGATAATGCTGCACCCAAGCCGCGCCAGAGTGCGTTCGGTCCGGCGCGGCGGGGGGTATTAGCCGCGCGCCAGGTGGCAATCGTCGAAGACGAGTTATTCACAAGCGCCGAAATGCAACCGGCCAAGCCACGGCCCAAGCGCCTCAAGGTCATCAAGGCCAAGAGCGGCGCCGACCGCATGAAAGCAGCCACCGCCAAGGCCAGCGGCGGGGGTGGCCAGGTGCTCAAGGATGTGAGCCCACAGGACGGCGCACAAGCCATCCTCAAACTGCTGGTGGAAGAGGGCGTGTTGCGCTGACAGTTGCTCACAAAGTCTGTTGGCCGATCTGTGGATAAAGTGTTTGTGTATGGCTGGAGGGCACGCATTGCGTGCCCTTCGTCGTTATGATCAAAAAATGATCAGGTTAAGTTGTGGATTTTATGAGGTTTTGTTCCTTGGGCAGTGCCGAGTTTGCCCACAATCGCTGTTGGCGGGTCTGTGGATAATATGTTCGCCCATGGCTGAGAGGCCCGTTTGGCAAGGCCTGCGAAGGGTTGATTGAAAATTGATCAATTGACACCTATATGCCTACTCAAGCCTGGAATTTCGGTCGCTCAAGACCTTATCCACAGTAGCTTTTTGCCGCTTCCACTTTTGCACACAAAGTCTGTTGGCGTCTTTGTGGATAAGGTGTTCGCCTTCCGCTGTGGGCCTTGTATTTAAAGGCTCGTAGAGTTTTGATCAAATATTGATCAATTATTTTTTCGGGGAAAAACAAAGACTTGCCCACATTAGCTGTGGGCTGTCCTGTGGATAAAGTGTTTGCTGTGTGCAGGGGCCCAGTGGGGCCGGGGGATTGCGGAGGGTGGTTAAATTTTGTACAGCATCGCGGGGCAAGCCCGCTCCCACCGGTTTTGTGGGAGCGGCGATGCGGCGACCCGACTTGCCCCGCGATAGGGCCCTATTGCGCAGCCACACCTTTGAGATAAGGCGCCGGCGCTGCCCCCAGGTTGTTCAAGAGCCGCTCGCTGTACCAGTCGACAAAGTTCACCACCCCAAACTCATAGGTCTTCGAGTAAGGGCCAGGCTGGTAAGCGCTGGAGTTGATCCCGCGCTGGTTCTCTTCCGCCAGGCGCCGGTCCTGATCGTTGGTGGCGTCCCACACCTGGCGCATGCGCGCTGGGTCGTAGTCCACGCCTTCAACCGCATCCTTGTGCACCAGCCACTTGGTGGTGACCATGGTCTCCTGGGCGCTGATTGGCCATACGGTGAAGACGATAATGTGATCACCCATGCAGTGGTTCCACGAGTGCGGCAGGTGCAGGATGCGCATCGAGCCAAGGTCGGGGTTCTTGATCCGGCCCATGAGCTTCTGGCAGCCCTGCTTGCCGTCCAGGGTCATCGACACCGTGCCCTTGAGCAGCGGCATGCGCACAATGCGGTTGCGCAGGCCGAAGCTGGCGTGGGCGTAAGGGATCTTCTCGGCATCCCACGCCGCGGCCGAGGCGGCGACGTGGTCCTTGAACGCCTGGTCGGCGCGCGGGTCGGTGACATCGTCCCATTCCAGCAGGGTTTTCAGCAGTTCGGGGTGCGAGCCGCTGCAGTGGTAGCACTCGCGGTTGTTTTCCAGCACCAGCTTCCAGTTGGCCTTTTCCATCAAGGTGGTTTGCACCGCCACCTTGGTGTTCTCCATGTCATAGGGTTCCATGTAGTGGTTCAAGGTGGCGAGGAAGTCATCGATCGCCGGCGGATTCTCGGCCAGGCTGATAAAGATGTAGCCACCGGCGGTCTTCACGTTCACAGGCTTGAGCCCGTACTGCTTCATGTCGAAGTCGGCGCCCATCTCGGTGCCGGCGAACAGCAGGCGACCGTCCAGTTCGTAGGTCCATTGGTGGTAGTGGCAGACCAGCTTGGCGACCTTGCCCTTGTCGCTGGTGCACAGGCGCGAACCGCGATGACGGCAGACGTTGTGGAAGGCATGCACCTGGCCCTCGGCGCCGCGCACCACCAGGATCGGGTTCTTGCCGATCTGCAGGGTGATGAAGTTGCCCTTGGTCGGGATTTCACAGGTCATCCCGGCGATCAGCCATTCCTTCTGGAATATCTCCTCCATGTCGATCTGGAACAGGCGCTCGTCGCAGTAGAACGGCTGTGGCAGCGAGAAGGTCCGCTCGCGGCTCTGCAGCATCTCGGCGGTGGCCTTGCGTGCAGGTTCCAGTGGATCGCCCAGACTCAAAGTTGCGGTGACGTCCATCGTGTAGGTCCTCATGGCCAGTGCTTATGGCCGGTGAAAGTGGCTAATCGTTGTTATGGCGACGCAAGGCTCAAGTACAGCAGGATCATTTGCGTTGGAGTGTGCGTTCGAAGTGCGCGTGAACCATATCCATGGACGACATGATCAGATCCGTTTCCGACGCCCCAGCCCCGGTAGCCGGGGGCTGGTCGCGATAAGCACGCCAATGTCGCGGATAGGTAAGTGTCGCGCGCGTGCCTTGCGCAGAATCGCAGCCATCAGGCCGCAGTCGGCCGTGGAGACGAGCATGTCCAACAGCTTCCTCAATCCGGTCAGCACCCAGACCTGGGCCAACGGCCGCCACATCGTCCGCTGCGTCAAGGTGATCCAGGAAACCTGGGATGTGCGCACCTTCTGTTTCATGGCCGACCAGCCGATCATGTTCTTCTTCAAGCCCGGCCAGTTCGTCACCCTGGAGCTTGAGATCGACGGCGAGCCGATCATGCGCTCCTACACCATCTCCAGTTCACCCTCGGTGCCCTACAGCTTCTCGGTGACGATCAAGCGCGTGCCTGGCGGCAAGGTCTCTAACTGGCTGCACGACACCCTGCACGAGGGCCAGGAGCTGGCGGTGCATGGGCCGGTCGGGCTGTTCAACGCCATGGATTTTCCCAGCCCCAAGGTCTTGTACCTGAGCGGCGGCGTCGGTATCACCCCGGTGATGTCCATGGCCCGCTGGTTCTATGACACCAACGGCAATGTCGACATGGTCTTCGTCCACAGTGCGCGCTCGCCCAAAGACATCATCTATCACCGCGAGCTTGAGCATATGGCCTCGCGGATCGACAACTTCAGCCTGCACATCATTTGCGAGAAGCACGGGTTGGGCGAACCCTGGGCGGGCTATCGTGGCTACCTGAACCAGAAGCTGATGGAGTTGATCGCCCCGGACTACCTGGAGCGGGAGATCTTCTGCTGTGGCCCGACGCCGTACATGAACGCGGTCAAGCGCCTGCTGGAAAGCAGTGGCTACGACATGAGCCGCTACCATGAAGAATCGTTCGGCGCGACGCCGGCCGAGGTCAAGGCCGATGCCGTCGAGCACGCCGAACAGGCCGCCGAAGCGGCCGAGCTCGATGCCAGTGATTTGCACCAGGTGGAATTCACCGCCACCGGCAAGAGCATCCGTGTGGCCCCGGGCGAGACCGTGCATGCGGCGGCGGCCAAGCTCGGCCTGATGATCCCCAAGGCCTGCGGCATGGGCATCTGCGGTACCTGCAAGGTGCTCAAGCTGGGCGGCGAGGTGGAGATGGAGCACAACGGCGGCATCACTGATGATGATGTCGCCGAAGGCTACATTCTGTCGTGCTGCAGCGTACCCAAGGGTGATGTGCGCATCGATTACTGAGGCCGGTGTACGGCAGTCGGTACCCTAGCCGGGTGGCTGTGACTATCCGGCTAGGGCGCTGCGCCGCTTACTCGACCATTGTGTTGGTGTCGTTGGAAATCGGATGGTAGTACACGTCGAACCGCATTTCTGTGTTCGAGAAGTTCTGTGGGTTGGAGGCATAGAAGCCCCTCAGGTTTATGGGGCGGCTCATGGAAATCGAGTAGGCGGTATTGGCGCGTTCGATAACAATGCGACCGAATTGCGAGTCATTGCCCGGCAGGTCACCGCGCATGATCATGGAGCCGGTCACACCCTTTGATACCACGTAGTAGGTCCAGTTTCCCCTTGGCCCGGTGCCGATAAAATTTGGCCCGCTGCGATTGCTCTGACCCGGTAACACGGTGTTGCTGCTTTGTGCATTGCTGGCAAACAATACTGCGCCGGCGGGTAGGCCGGGGATGGATTGGGTTTCGATATTGATGTCTTGAAAAGTGCTCATGGTTGTTTCGTCCTTGACGTATTCAGTTATGTGCTCATTACGGCAACTGCCGCATTGGCACTATTGAACATCGGGTCACCAAGGGGTACTGGCAGAGTTGTGAGTAGGCACTCGTTGGGCACCGTGCTAGGCAGTGATAGGTCGATCTGGGCCCCAGCTGACGTGCTCACTTTTTATCTCAGGTTTTAAGGCGTGTTATCAGCCCATTGGGGGCAGCCGTCAGGCGCGATGAGTGAGTACCAAACCCAGGGCTGCACAACTCGTGATAGAGCTGCGGACGGCGGTCCTGGTGCACGTGGTTGTACTCGCTGATCCACTTGTTGTCGGCCTCGGCCAGATCGATATCGGTGACCAGCAGTTGATCTTCAGGATTGCTGCTGGCGCCGGCCAGGGGGAAACCGTCGGCATCGACGATAGTTGAGCCGCCCACCCAATCCATTCCACGCTCGTGACCGTGACGATCACAGCTGGCGATGAACATGCGGTTGACCGCAGCAGCAGCTTGCACGCGTACGATCTCGGCCGGCCGCTCGCCTGCCGGGCGCCCCAGGTCTGGCCAGTTGACCGGGGCGCAAAGCAGCTGTGCGCCGCCGAGGGCAGCCAGACGCACCCATTCGGGCAGTTCCAGGTCGTAGCAGATCATCAGGCCGATCCGGCCTTTGGCAGTGCGCACGACGGGAGGCGGTTGATCGCCTGGGGTAAAGATGAGTTTTTCCTGATCCCACAAATGGGCTTTGCGATAGAGGGATATCAACCCGCGAGGGTCGATCAACACGGCGCTGTTGGCGACTTCGTAAGGCGACAGGTATTCGCAGAACCCGCCAACGACGATGATGTCGAGCTCACGGGCCAGGTCAAACCAGCCGAGTAGTGTTTCGCCGTATAAACCCTCGGCAACACTCAGTGCCTCTTCGCGGTCATGGAACACGTAGCCGCTTTGCATCAGCTCTGGCAGTACCACCAGTTCGGCGTCCGCGTCGGCGGCCGCCCGGATAGCCGCATTGGAGACATTTCGATTGTGCACCACATCAGCAACTTTTGGTGCAACTTGAGCGCAAGCAATTCGCAAGGGTAATGATGAGTCGTGCATGTTTGCTCTCCTGAAAATCATGATATGGAGGCATAATGAAGTTTGCGTCAACTGGCATTTTTGCTAGTTCAAAAACCTGTTGTTTGATTGCCAAATACTATAATTGATTGTGTTTTATGACTCTAAGCTGAGGCTCTTGTGAACTTGTTGATCTGGAGCCTTGCATGTCCGCGATTCCTTCACGAATCCTGTCCGCCCAACGTGTCTTGGATAATCAGGTACGCGCCCTGATTCCCGACTTTCCTTTCGACTATGGTCAATACCTGATGGATAAGGGGCAGGCGCCACTTGGCCGTATTCAACCGCAGTACCACGGCCGGCAGGTGCTGGTGGTTGGCGCGGGAGTGGCCGGCCTGGTTGCCGCCTATGAGGCAATGCGCATGGGCCTGCACCCGGTGGTGGTAGAGGCCAGTGGGCGAATTGGCGGGCGCTTGTTTTCCAGCCCGGTTGACGCTGACGTTCCGTTTGAACGAGGTGCCATGCGCTTTCCCTTGTCCGGGCGGGCGCTGATGCATTACTTCAGTAAAGTTGGCATGCTCGAAAATAGCGAGGACTTTCCCAATCCGGGAAGTGCTGCGGCCGTGAGTACGGTGGTTGATTATGGCGATGAGAAGTTTTACTACGAAGTGGGCAACAGTAATTTTCCCAGGCCGCCGGCGTTTGAAAACATCGAAATCAAATTTTTCGAAGAGTTTCTGGAGCAGGCGCCTATTCATTTCCAGGAAATGGAACAGGCAATGTCTGCCGGCACAATCGATCAGGCCAAGATTAAACGCTTGTGGAACGCCATTTTGGCTGAAGGCTGGGACAACCTCAGCTTTCATGCCGCGATGGTCGAGCAGGCGCGTTGGTCCGACGAGGACATCAACCTGTTCGGTCAGATCGGTTTTGGTACCGGTGGCTGGAACACCGACTTCCCCAATTGTTTCCTGGAAGTGCTGCGCGTGTTGTACACCGGGCTCGATATCAACCACCTGTTGATGCGCGATGGTGCCGATCAACTGCCGCAACGGCTCTGGGAGCGATCAGCAGCCGCGTTCGGCGACGAGAGTGTGTTCTGGCCGCAAGACATGACGCTCAAGGAGCTGTCGCAAGCGTTCCCGGGTAATCCGCTACGCCAGGAAGTACGGCAGATCAGACGCCTGGGTGTCGACGAGGGGGGTGGTTTCGAAGTGCTGTTGCATGACCTGGAACACGGTCACGATCAACGGCTGCGTTATGACAGTGTGGTCTACACCCCCCATGTACGGGTCCTCGACAAGTTCCGCTACATGAATGGCGCCGAAGGGCTCGAGGCAAGCCGCTCGCTATTGACCCAGCCCCAGTGGGAAGCCGTGATGTATACCCACT
This sequence comes from Pseudomonas rubra, assembly GCF_028656935.1. Lineage (GTDB taxonomy): Bacteria > Pseudomonadota > Gammaproteobacteria > Pseudomonadales > Pseudomonadaceae > Aquipseudomonas > Aquipseudomonas rubra. The sequence continues at coordinate 59,906 of NZ_JAMDGZ010000002.1, read as the reverse complement.
ATATGCAGTCGGCCAAGGTCTTCGCCGCTACCCGGGAGCCGTTCTGGACTGCGCGCGGGGAGGATGGCAAGCAGTTGATGAGCATTACCCTGTCCGACCGTTTGACCCGCGGCACCTACCTGGTCGACTACAGCCGCAGTACTGGAGACTACAAAGGGAGCGGGATCTTTCTGTCGTACACCTGGAATGACGACAGCCTGAAGTTTCTTGGCGATCGCCAAGGCCGCCTGCCGCAACACGGCGAACTGTGTACAGCCTTGCTCGATCAGGTGTATCCCGGCCTGGACCTGACCTCGCATTTTGCGGAGGCTGACCCCTTTGTCGAGATCAACTGGGAAGACGAGCCGTTCTACCTCGGAGCCTTCAAGATGAACCTGCCGGGGCAGTACGAGTATCAGCGGTTGCTGTTCAGCCAGTTCAAGGAGGGCAGTGACCGCACGGCAGTGGATGGCTTCATCCTGGCTGGAGACGATGTCTCCTGGACCGGCGGTTGGGCGGAGGGGGCTGTAACCACCGCGTTGAATGCGGTGGACAAGCTGGCCACCCGATTCAACAACGGCTTTTCTCCGCAAGGAGGTCCCATCTCACAATGGGAGCCCCTAAAGCCAATGACGCTGAATCAAGGCGGTCCACGTCAGCAGCCTGGCGTGTTGTGCCGGCTCATGCGTTGGCTGCAGAGCCGGCTGTGCCGACCGCTTAAACGCTGAAACGCGCCACCAGGCCGCTCAGGTCCACCGCCAGGCGCGAGAGCTCGGCGCTGGCCGCGCTGGTCTGGTGGGCGCCGGTGGCCGACTGCACCGACAGGTCGTTGATGTTGACCAGGTTGCGGTCCACTTCCCGGGCGACCTGAGCCTGCTCTTCGGCGGCGCTGGCGATTACCAGGTTGCGTTCGTTGATTTCGGCTACAGCGCCGGTGATGGTTTCCAGCGCCAGGCCCGCACCACGGGCGATGTTCAGGGTCGACTCGGCGCGTTCGGTGCTGTTGCGCATGGAGTTGACCGCCTGTTCGGTGCCGCCCTGGATGCTGCCGATCATCCGCTCGATTTCGCTGGTTGACTGCTGGGTGCGGTGGGCCAGGGCGCGGACTTCATCAGCCACCACGGCAAAGCCACGACCGGCTTCACCGGCGCGGGCCGCTTCGATGGCGGCGTTCAGCGCCAGCAGGTTGGTCTGGTCGGCCAGGCCGCGAATCACGTCGAGCACCTTGCCGATGTCCCGCGACTCTTCAGCCAGGTTGCCGATCAGCTCGGCGGTGCCCTGTACGTCGGTGCTCATGCGCTCGATGGCGCTGACGGTTTCCAGCACCAGGTCACGGCCATCGCCGGCCGAACGGGTGGCTTCTTTCGAGGCTTCGGAGGTGCTTACGGCGTTACGTGCGACTTCTTCCACGGCGCTGGTCATCTCGGTGACGGCGGTAGCGGCCTGTTCGATTTCGTTGTTCTGCTGCTGCAGGCCACGGGCGCTTTCGTCGGTGACGCTGTTCAGCTCTTCAGCCGCCGATGCCAACTGGGTGGCGGAGCCGGAAATCTGTTGCAAGGTATCGCGCAGCTTGTTCTGCATCTTGGCCATGGCCTTGAGCAGGCGCGCGGCTTCGTCCTGGCCATCGGCCTGAATGCTGCGGGTCAGGTCGCCTTCGGCGATGCGTTCGGCAGCCTGCAGGGCTTCCTCGATCGGCTTGACGATACTGCGGGTCAGCAGCAGGGCACAGATCAGGGTCAGGGCGGTGGCGGCCAGCAGCAGGCCGATTACCAGGGCGACGGCGTTGCCATACTGCTCGGCGGCGGTACGGTTGATCTCGCTGGTTTGCGTGGTGTTGATGCCGATCAGTTGCTCCATGACGCTGTTGATCTGCTCGGAGCTGTCGAGCATGTCGCGGTTGATCAGGTTGCGCAGCGTCTCCAGGTCATTGCTCTGCGACGCCAGGCGCATGCGGTTTTCCAGCTGACGGTACTGCCCCAGCAACTGTACGTACTGGTTGTAGGCTGCGCGCTCCTGGTTACCGGTGATGACTGTCTCATAGGTCCGGCGCGCGTCGTCGATCTGCTGGTTGCGCTGGTCGATCAGCGTGAGGGTAGCCTGCAGGGTGCCGGCTTCACGGTTGAGCAGCAGACGATAGGACAGGGTACGCAGGCGCAGGGTCAACTGGGTCAACTGGTCAAGGTTGGTGATGCTTGGCACCGTTGAGTTTTCGATGGTTTCGCCGGCCTGGCGAATCTTGCTCATCTGGTTCAGGGCGAACAAACCCAGGGCCAGCATCAGCGCACCGATCAGGGCAAACCCCAGGAGTGCACGCGGAGCGATGTTCATGTTGCGTAGGGACATGGTGGTCTCCAGGGAGGGGAAAGGGCACGTGATCCGTGCGACTGATTCAGGTCTGCCATGCCTATCGGTCGGCCGCGTGAAGACTTGAGAGGGCAAAGATGAAATTGCCAGACAGCGCACTTTTTTCCTGACCGGTGGCACCCACCACGGGGAACCGGATCCGGATTCCTGGGTCAATCTGCACCAGGCCGACGTGTCTAAACCCGATATCCCTGGCGAGCACGCGGACTTTTCTTTATCGTGTGCGCCCCCTGAAATACCCCGAGAAGGCAATCATGATGGAAACTTCCCTTAGTCAACTGGAGCAACTGGTCAGCGACCTGGTGCAAAAGAATCAGCAACTGACCGAGCGCAACGCGCAGATCAGCGCGGAACTGGCCCAGGCCAAAGATGAGAACGACAGCCTGCAACTGAGCCTGCTGGAGCAGGAAGAAAAGCAGGGTGCCACCGCTGCACGCATTCAGGCGCTGGTTGAACGTGCCAGCGCTGGTGCCGTGAACGCATGAAAACCTCAGCTCAGCCGATCAATGTCGTGTCGATCCTGGGCAGCGACTATTCGATCAAGGCCCCCGAAGGCCAGGAGCAGGCGCTGGCACAAGCGGTGCAGATGCTCAATGCCTCATTGGCCGACACCAAGCGTAAATACCCCACCCTGATCGGTGACAAGCTGCTGGTACTGGCAGCCCTCAACCTGTGCTCGCAGCAGATTGATCTGCAACAGCAGCACCAGCAGGCCCTCGACCGTTACCAAGAGCAAGTCAACGCCACGGTCGATGTGATTGCCCGGACCATCAGCAACAACTGATTGCTTCCAACCCTCGTCATACCTTTTGCCAGCTCACCACCTTCGGGAGGGTGGGCCGGCATTGCTGTGGATCACTGTAATTATTGTATTTTCTATTGTATACAATTGGCCTGTCTATTGCACTACAGAGCTTATTTACCCAGGGGAAATACATGCAGTTCTGGCGGCGCAGTATCCAGTGGCAATTGATCGCAAGCATGGGCGCAGCGCTGTTGCTGAGCATTCTGATCGTGGTCGGCATCTACAGTGTGGCGGTCAATCGCCTGACCGAGCGTTACCTGGTCGACACCGCCTTGCCGGCAAGCATTGAGGCGATTCGTAACGACATCGAGCGAATGCTTGGCCGGCCGCTGACGGCGGCGGCCGATATCGCCAACAACACCTTGCTGCGTGATTGGCTGGCGGCGGGTGAAGACAGTGCCCAGGCGCCGCAATTCATCGAGTACCTGGAAGCCTTGCGCCAACAGAACCATGCCTTTACCGCGCTGTTTGCCGCTACGGCGAGCAACCACTACTACAACGAGAAGGGCCTGGATCGCACCCTCAGCCGCAGCAATCCGGCGGACAAATGGTTCTTTGGCTTTATCGACAGTGGCAACCCGCGCTTGCTGAACATCGACACCGATGGCAGCACGGGCGAGCTGGCGTTGTTCATCGACTACCGGGTGGAGAAGGCCGGGCAGTTGGTGGGTATCGCCGGCCTAGGCCTGCGCATGACCGAACTGTCCGAGCTGATTCACAACTTCAGTTTTGGTGAGCGCGGGCGGGTGATGCTGGTGCGCGGCGATGGTTTGATCCAGGTGCATCCGCAAGCAGAGTTCAGCGGCAAGCGTCAGCTGGCCGAACAGATTGGCGGCGAGGCTGCCAAGGTGGTCCTGAGCCGGGAGCAGGGCCTGCACAGCAGCCGCTTCGAGCGTGATGGCGAGAGTTACCTGGCCTTCAGCTTACCGTTGCGTGACCTGAACTGGACGCTGGTCGCCGAGGTGCCAGAAGCCCAGATCTACGCCCAGGTACGCGAGACGGTCTGGCTGACCAGCTTGATTGGTGCGGTGGTCGCGCTGGTGTCGCTGTTGCTGGTGGTGCTGCTGGCACGCGGCATCGTGCGGCCGATCCGGCGCGTGACCGACGCCTTGATGGCAATCGGCAATGGCGGTGGCGACCTGACCCGGCGCCTGGACGAAAACCGTGCAGACGAGCTGGGCGACCTGGCCCGCGGTTTCAATCGCTTTCTCGATAGTCAGCGTGACCTGATCGGTGAAGTGTTGAGCACCAGCGAGCGTCTGCGCGGTTCGGTCACGCAAGTGACGCAAGTGGTGGAAAGCACCGCTGAACGTTCGGCCCGTCAGCAGGAAATGACCGAGATGGTTGCCACGGCCGTGCATGAGATGGGCCTGACCGTACAGGACATCGCCCAGAATGCCGGCAATGCCGCGCTTGCCTCGCAAACCGCGCGCAGCGAAGCGCTCCAGGCCCGGGACGTGGTGCGTCGCTCGATTACCCAGATCGAGGGCATGTCGGAGGAGATTGGCCAGGCGGCCAGCGCGGTGGGCGAGCTGGCCACGGAAGTGGCGTCGATTGATGAAGTGCTGGCGGTGATCCGCAGTATTTCCGAGCAAACCAACCTTCTGGCGCTTAACGCAGCCATCGAGGCGGCGCGGGCAGGGGAGATGGGCCGCGGATTTGCGGTGGTCGCCGATGAAGTGCGGACCCTGGCGCGGCGCACCCAGGTGTCCACCGATCAAGTGCAGCAGATGATCCTGCGCCTCAAGCAGGGCGCTGGCAGCGCGGTTGCGTCGATGCAGGCCGGGCAGGCGGCGACTGGGACAGGGGTGGAGTCAAGTCAGCAGACAGGTGCTTCGCTGAGCACCATCACCGAGCAGGTCGAGCACATCAGTGACATGAACCATCAAGTGGCGACGGCGACGGAAGAGCAGTCGGCGGTCACCGAGGAAATCAACCGTACGGTGCAGGGCATTTCTGATCTTGCGCGGGAGACGGCGGCAGATGTGCAAGGCTGTCGCCAGGAGTGTCAGGCATTGCGGGGGTTGGCTGATGATCTGGCACGGCAGATGGGAGGGTTCAGGCTCTAAATCGGGGGTGAGTTCATCGCTGGCAAGCCAGCTCCCAAAAGTAACGTGTATGCAGTACCTGTGGGAGCCGGCTTGCCGGCGATGGCGCCGTCAGGCGCCCATTACAGCGCGGATATCCGCTGCCAGCTCACGCACCCGTGCCTCTTCGGTATCCCACGAGCACATGAACCGCGCGCCGCCGCTGCCAATGAAGGTATAAAAACGCCAGCCCTTGTTACGCAAGGCTTCCAGCGCCGGTTCCGACATCTGCAGGAACACCCCGTTGGCTTGCACCGGGAACATCAGCTCGACCCCTGGCACATCGCTTACCAGCTCGCTGAGTAGCTGCGCGCAGCGGTTGGCGTGTTTGGCGTGGCGCAGCCAGGCGCCGTCTTCGAGCAGGCCAACCCAGGGGGCCGAGAGGAAGCGCATCTTCGAGGCCAGTTGCCCGGCCTGTTTGCAGCGGTAGTCGAAGTCTTCTGCGAGGTCGCGATTGAAGAACAGGATTGCCTCGCCCACCGCCATGCCGTTCTTGGTACCGCCAAAGCACAGCACATCGACCCCGGACTTCCAGGTCAACTCGGCCGGGGTGCAGCCCAGAAAGGCGCAGGCGTTGCTGAAGCGCGCGCCGTCCATGTGCAGGTTCAGGCCCAGCTCCTTGCAGGTGGCGCTGATCGCCTTGAGCTCGTCGGGGCGGTAGACGCTGCCCACTTCGGTGGCCTGGGTGATGGTCACCACGCGCGGCTTGGGATAGTGAATATCCTGGCGCTTGAGCGCCACTTCGCGGATCGACTCAGGGGTCAGCTTGCCGGCTTCGCTGCGTGCGGTGAGCAGTTTGGAGCCGTTGGAGAAGAACTCCGGTGCGCCGCATTCGTCAGTCTCGACGTGGGCGGTCTCGGAGCAGATCACGCTGTGATAGCTCTGGCACAGGGATGACAGCGCCAGCGAGTTGGCCGCGGTGCCGTTGAAGGCGAAGAATACTTCGCAGTCGGTTTCGAACAGTTTGCGAAAGTATTCTGAAGCGCGTGCCGTCCATTGGTCGTCGCCGTAGGCGCGCTCATGGCCCTGGTTGGCCTTTTCCATGGCGGCCCAGGCTTCTGGGCAGATACCTGAGTAGTTGTCGCTGGCGAATTGTTGGCTTTGATCTGTCATGACACTGTCCTGTGAACGATGCAGGTGAGCACTGTAAATAAGATTTCTGAAGCCGCCTATACCAAGCGTCGCGGGGTAAGACCGTTCCTACGAAGCCTTGTAGAAGCGGGCTTACTCCGCGATGAGGCTGCATGTCGTAAACGCACCTTTGCAAGGCGTGCGTAGGCATCTGGGCTGTCTGCGCCAGTCATACCATCGCTCAAAAGGGCAATTGCCTGACAAGACCCATGCCGCTGCCGGGAGAGACTGCGATGTTCAGCAAGCAAGACCAGATCCAGGGTTACGACGATGCACTGCTGGCGGCAATCAATGCCGAAGAGCAACGCCAGGAAGATCACATCGAGCTGATCGCCTCGGAAAACTACACCAGCAAGCGCGTCATGCAGGCCCAGGGCAGCGGCCTCACCAACAAATACGCCGAAGGTTATCCGGGCAAGCGCTACTACGGTGGTTGCGAGCATGTGGATAAGGTCGAGCAACTGGCGATCGATCGCGCCAAGCAGCTGTTCGGTGCCGACTACGCCAACGTCCAGCCGCACTCCGGCTCCTCGGCCAACAGCGCGGTGTACCTGGCCTTGCTGCAGGCCGGCGATACCATTCTGGGCATGAGCCTGGCCCACGGCGGCCACCTGACCCACGGTGCCAAGGTGTCGTCCTCGGGCAAGCTGTACAACGCCGTGCAGTACGGCATCGACACCAAAACCGGTCTGATCGACTACGACGAGGTCGAGCGCCTGGCCGTTGAGAGCAAACCGAAAATGATCGTTGCCGGGTTCTCGGCCTACTCGAAAACCCTCGATTTCCCACGTTTTCGTCAGATTGCCGACAAGGTGGGCGCCTACCTGTTTGTTGACATGGCCCACGTTGCCGGCCTGGTTGCCGCTGGCCTGTACCCGAACCCGCTGCCATACGCCGACGTGGTCACTACCACCACCCACAAGACCCTGCGCGGCCCGCGTGGCGGCCTGATCCTGGCGCGCAGTAACGAAGAGATCGAGAAGAAGCTCAACGCCGCTGTGTTCCCTGGCGCCCAGGGCGGCCCGCTGATGCACGTGATCGCGGCCAAGGCCGTGTGCTTCAAGGAAGCGCTGGAGCCGGGCTTCAAGACCTATCAACAGCAGGTGATCGACAACGCCCAGGCCATGGCCAAGGTGTTCGTCGAGCGTGGCTACGACGTGGTTTCCGGCGGCACCGACAACCACCTGTTCCTGGTCAGCCTGATCCGCCAGGGCCTGACCGGCAAAGACGCCGACGCCGCCCTCGGCCGCGCGCACATTACCGTCAACAAGAACGCTGTGCCCAACGATCCGCAGTCGCCGTTCGTCACCTCCGGCCTGCGCATCGGCACCCCGGCGGTCACCAGTCGCGGCTTCAAGGTCAGCCAGTGCGTGGAGCTGGCCGGCTGGATCTGCGACATCCTCGACAACCTCGGTGATGCCGATGTCGAGGCCGATGTGGCGAAGAACGTGTCGGCACTCTGTGCAGATTTTCCGGTTTACCGCTGAGTGGTCCAGGAGTAAAGACTATGCAACGTTACTCAGGCTTCGGCCTCTTCAAGCACTCGCTCAGCCACCACGAAAACTGGCAGCGCATGTGGCGCACGCCGACCCCGAAAAAAGTCTACGACGTGGTCATCGTCGGCGGTGGCGGCCATGGCCTGGCCACCGCCTATTACCTGGCCAAGGAACACGGCATCACCAACGTGGCAGTAGTCGAGAAGGGCTGGTTGGGTGGCGGCAACACCGCGCGCAACACCACCATCGTCCGCTCCAATTACCTGTGGGATGAGTCGGCGCACCTGTACGAGCACGCCATGAAGCTCTGGGAAGGGCTGTCGCAAGACATCAACTACAACGTGATGTTCTCCCAGCGCGGCGTCTACAACCTCTGCCACACCCTGCAGGATATTCGCGATTCGGAGCGTCGGGTCAGCGCCAACCGCCTCAACGGTGTGGATGGTGAGTTGCTCAATGCCCAGCAGGTAGCAGATGAAATCCCCTACCTGGACTGCTCGAAAAACACCCGCTATCCCATCCTCGGTGCCACCGTGCAACGCCGTGGCGGTGTTGCCCGTCACGATGCTGTGGCCTGGGGCTTTGCCCGCGCCGCTGACGCCCTGGGCGTGGACCTGATCCAGCAGACCGAAGTGATCGGCTTTCGCAAGGAGAACGGCGTGGTCATCGGCGTCGAGACCAACAAGGGCTTTATCGGTGCTAAACGTGTGGGCGTGGTCACCGCCGGTAACTCCGGGCACATGGCCAAGCTTGCCGGTTTCCGCCTGCCGATCGAATCGCATCCGCTGCAGGCGCTGGTGTCTGAGCCGCTCAAGCCGATCATCGACAGTGTGATCATGTCCAACGCCGTGCACGGCTATATCAGCCAGTCGGACAAGGGCGACCTGGTCATCGGTGCCGGTATCGATGGCTGGGTCGGCTACGGCCAGCGCGGCTCGTATCCGGTAATCGAGCACACCTTGCAGGCCATCGTCGAAATGTTCCCGATCCTCTCGCGGGTGCGCATGAACCGCCAGTGGGGCGGGATCGTCGACACCACGCCAGACGCTTGCCCGATCATCTCCAAGACCCCGGTGAAGAACATGTTCTTCAACTGCGGCTGGGGCACCGGCGGCTTCAAGGCCACCCCGGGCTCGGGCAACGTGTTTGCCGCAAGCCTGGCCAAGGGCGAAATGCACCCGCTGGCCAAACCCTTTTCCATCGACCGTTTCCACAACGGTGCACTGATCGACGAACACGGCGCCGCCGCTGTCGCCCACTAACAGGAGAAATCCCCATGTTGCATATCTTCTGTCCCCACTGCGGCGAGCTGCGCTCCGAAGAGGAGTTCCACGCTGCAGGCCAGGCGCACATTCCCCGGCCGCTGGACCCCAACGCCTGCACTGACGAGGAGTGGGGCGACTACATGTTCTTTCGCGATAACCCCCGTGGCCTGCACCACGAACTGTGGATTCACGCCGCCGGCTGTCGCCAGTACTTCAACGCCACGCGTGACACGCTGACCTACGAAATTCTGGAAACCTATCCGATCGGCGCCAAGCCGCAGGTCACCGGCAAAAGCACCAGCCCGCAGTTGGCAGTCAGTGGTCAGGGAGAAAAGGTATGAGCCAGGTCTATCGCCTGTCCAACGGTGGTCGTATCGACCGCAGCAAAGTCTTGAACTTCACGTTCAACGGCCAGACCTACCAGGGCTTTGCCGGTGACACCCTGGCCGCTGCGCTGCTGGCCAACGGCGTGGATATCGTCGGGCGCAGCTTCAAGTACTCGCGCCCGCGCGGGATCATCGCCGCAGGCTCCGAAGAGCCCAATGCCATCTTGCAGATCGGCGCCACCGAAGCCACCCAGGTGCCCAACGTGCGTGCCACCCAGCAGGCGCTGTACGCCGGCCTGGTCGCTACCAGCACCAACGGCTGGCCGAATGTGAACAACGACGTCATGGGGATTCTGGGCCGGGTCGGCGGCAAGCTGATGCCACCGGGCTTCTATTACAAGACCTTCATGTACCCGCAGTCGTTCTGGATGACCTACGAGAAGTACATCCGCAAAGCCGCAGGCCTGGGCCGTGCGCCGCTGCAGAACGATCCGGACAGCTACGACTACATGAGCCACCACTGCGATGTGCTGGTGGTGGGCGCCGGCCCCGCCGGCCTGGCTGCCGCGTTGGCGGCGGGCCGCAGCGGTGCGCGGGTGATTCTGGCCGATGAGCAGGAAGAGTTTGGCGGTAGCCTGCTCGACAGCCGTGAAACCCTCGACGGCAAGCCTGCCGCCGACTGGGTTGCGGCAGTCGTGGCCGAGCTTGAAGCACTGCCGGAAGTCACCCTGCTGCCACGGGCGACGGTCAACGGCTACCACGACCATAACTTCCTCACCATTCACGAACGCCTGACCGACCACTTGGGCGATCGCGCGCCGATCGGCCAGGTACGTCAACGCATGCACCGGGTACGCGCCAAGCGCGTGGTGCTGGCCACCGGTGCCCATGAACGGCCACTGGTGTACGGCAACAACGATGTGCCGGGCAACATGCTCGCCGGTGCGGTGTCGACCTACGTGCGCCGTTATGGGGTCGCGCCGGGCCGCAAGCTGGTGCTTTCGACCAACAACGATCATGCCTACCGTGTGGCGCTGGATTGGCACGACGCTGGCCTGAAAGTGGTCGCCGTCGCCGACGCCCGCCACAACCCTCGCGGTTCGCTGGTGGAAGAGGCGCGGGCCAAGGGAATCCGTATCCTTACCTCCAGTGCAGTGATCGAGAGCCGTGGCAGCAAGCACGTCAGTGCCGCCCGAGTCGCCGCCATCGATGTCAGTGCGCATAAAATCAGCAGCCCTGGCGAGTGGCTGGACTGCGACCTGGTGGCCACTTCCGGCGGCTACAGCCCAGTGGTGCACCTGGCTTCGCACCTGGGCGGCAAGCCGATCTGGCGTGAAGATATTCTGGGGTTCGTCCCGGGTGATGCACCGCAAAAGCGCGTGTGCGTCGGCGGCATCAACGGTGTGTTCGCCCTCGGCGACACCCTTGCCGATGGCTTTGAAGGCGGCGTGCGTGCCGCCACCGAAGCCGGCTTCAAGGCCGTGCTGGGGGTGATCCCGAAAGTCCTGGCACGCCAGGAAGAACCGACCGTGGCGCTGTTCCAGGTGCCCCATGACAAGAACACCGCACGGGCGCCGAAGCAATTCGTCGACCAGCAGAACGACGTCACCGCCGCGGCCATCGAACTGGCTACCCGCGAAGGCTTCGAGTCGGTCGAGCACGTCAAACGCTACACCGCCCTGGGCTTTGGTACCGATCAGGGCAAGCTCGGCAACATCAACGGCCTGGCGATTGCCGCCCGCTCCATGGGCATCACCATCCCGGAAATGGGCACCACCATGTTCCGCCCCAACTACACGCCGGTCACCTTCGGCGCGGTGGCGGGCCGGCACTGCGGTCATTTGTTCGAGCCGGTGCGCTTTACCGCCCTGCATGCCTGGCATGTGAAAAACGGCGCCGAGTTCGAAGACGTCGGCCAGTGGAAGCGCCCTTGGTACTTCCCGCGCAATGGCGAAGACATTCATGCCGCCGTGGCCCGCGAGTGCAAGGCAGTACGCGACAGCGTCGGCCTGCTCGATGCCTCGACCCTGGGCAAGATCGACATCCAGGGCCCGGATGCGCGCGAGTTTCTCAACCGTATCTACACCAACGCCTGGACCAAGCTTGATGTTGGCAAGGCGCGCTATGGCCTGATGTGCAAGGAAGACGGCATGGTCTTCGACGATGGCGTGACCGCCTGCGTCGGCGACAACCACTTCATCATGACTACCACCACCGGTGGTGCGGCGCGGGTGTTGCAGTGGCTGGAGATCTACCAGCAGACCGAATGGCCGGATCTGAAGGTGTACTTCACCTCGGTCACCGACCACTGGGCAACCCTGACCTTGTCGGGCCCCAACAGCCGCAAGCTGCTCAGCGAAGTGACCGATATCGACTTGGACAAGGACGCTTTCCCGTTCATGACCTGGAAGGAAGGCCTGGTGGGCGGTGTACCGGCGCGGGTGTTCCGTATCTCGTTCACCGGTGAGCTGTCGTATGAGGTCAACATCCAGGCCAACTACGCCATGGGCGTGCTGGAGAAGATCGTCGCCGCCGGCAAACAGTACAACCTGACCCCGTATGGCACCGAAACCATGCACGTACTGCGGGCCGAGAAGGGCTTCATCATCGTCGGCCAGGACACCGACGGCTCGATGACCCCGGACGACCTCAACATGGGCTGGTGCGTTGGCCGCACCAAACCGTTCTCGTGGATCGGCTGGCGCGGGATGAACCGCGAAGACTGCGTGCGCGAGAACCGCAAGCAACTGGTGGGGCTCAAGCCGGTGGACCCGAACCAATGGCTGCCTGAAGGCGCGCAACTGGTGTTCGACCCCAAACAAGCGATCCCGATGGACATGGTTGGCCACGTCACTTCCAGCTACGCCAGCAACTCCCTGGGCTATTCCTTCGCCATGGGAGTGGTCAAGGGCGGGCTCAAGCGTATCGGTGATCGGGTCTACTCGCCCCAGGCCGATGGCAGCGTGATCGAGGCGCAGATCTGTTCTTCGGTGTTCTTCGATCCGAAGGGCGAGCAGCAGAACATCTAACGCAAGGTTGATGCAGTACCTGTGGGAGCTGGCTTGCCAGCGATGCAAGGCGAAGCCTTGCGGGGCTCCCATCGCTGGCAAGCCAGCTCCCACAGGGATCGCGTTACCAGGTTCACAGAATTCAAGGCAGGTGTGTAATGAGCACGATCAACGTCTACCAGCAACGCCCCGGCAATGACGCCAAGGCTGAAACGCCACTGCACCACGCCGACCTGGCCAGCCTGGTCGGCAAGGGCCGCAAGAACGCCGGGGTGACCCTGCGCGAGAAGAAGCTCCTCGGCCACCTGACCCTGCGTGGCGATGGCAAAGACCCGGCCTTTGCCGGCGGCGTGTTCAAGGCCCTGAGCCTGGAACTGCCGGTGGCCCTGACGGTGGTTGCCAATGGCGAGATGTCGCTGCAATGGCTGGGCCCGGATGAGTGGCTGCTGATTGTCCCGGCTGGCGAAGAATTTGCCGCCGAGCAGAAACTGCGCGATGCCCTCGATGGTCTGCATATTCAGATCGTCAACGTCAGCGGCGGGCAAACCCTGCTGGAACTGAGCGGCCCCAACGTGCGCGACGTGCTGATGAAATCCACCAGCTACGATGTACACCCAAACAACTTCCCGGTGGGCAAGGCGGTCGGTACGGTGTTTGCCAAGTCGCAACTGGTGATTCGCCGCACCGGTGAAGAAACCTGGGAGCTGTTGATCCGCCGCAGCTTCTCCGACTACTGGTGGCTGTGGTTGCAGGACGCCTCCGCCGAATATGGCCTGAGCATTCAGGTTTAAGGAGCAATGCCATGAGTCGCGCACCGGACACCTGGATTCTCACCGCCGACTGCCCGAGCCTGCTCGGTACAGTCGATGCGGTGACGCGTTACCTGTTCGAGCAGCACTGCTACGTCACCGAGCACCATTCGTTCGATGACCGGCTGTCCGGGCGCTTCTTCATTCGCGTGGAGTTCCGCCAGCCGGATGACTTCGACGAAGAAAGCTTTCGTGCAGGCCTGGCCGAACGGGGCGAGGTGTTCGGCATGCTGTTCGAACTGACCGCGCCCAAGCACCGGCCGAAGGTGGTGATCATGGTCTCCAAGGCCGATCACTGCCTCAACGACCTGCTGTATCGCCAGCGCATCGGCCAGTTGAGCATGGACGTGGTTGCGGTGATTTCCAACCACCCGGACCTTGAGCCCCTGGCCCACTGGCACCGCATTCCCTATTACCACTTTGCCCTCGACCCGCATGACAAACCGGCCCAGGAGCGCAAGGTGCTGCAAGTGATCGAGGAGTCCGGCGCGGAGTTGGTGATCCTTGCCCGTTACATGCAGGTGCTGTCGCCGGAGCTGTGCCGCAAGCTCGACGGCTGGGCGATCAACATCCATCACTCGCTGTTGCCGGGTTTCAAGGGCGCCAAGCCCTATCACCAGGCCTACAACAAGGGCGTGAAACTGGTGGGCGCCACCGCGCACTACATCAACAACGACCTCGACGAAGGGCCGATCATCGCCCAGGGTGTCGAGGCGGTGGATCACAGCCATTACCCCGAAGACCTGATTGCCAAAGGCCGTGATATCGAGTGCCTGACATTGGCGCGGGCGGTGGGGTATCACATCGAGCGGCGGGTGTTCTTGAACGCCAACAGAACAGTAGTGCTCTGAAGGCCGCCATCGCTGGCAAGCCAGCTCCCACAAGTACTGCATGCAGCGGACCTGTGGGAGCTGGCTTGCCAGCGATGAGGCCCTCGAGTCAGGAAAAAGATTCCAGTAACACAGCGCAGCCCCGAGGCTGCGCACTTTGCACCGCTACATAACAACAAACTTTAGCGAGGTAAAAGCATGTCTGGTAATCGTGGTGTGGTGTATCTGGGCGGCGGTAAGGTCGAGGTGCGGAATATTGACTACCCGAAAATGCAGGATCCGCGTGGCAAGAAAATCGAGCACGGGGTGATTCTGCGGGTGGTCTCCACCAACATCTGTGGCTCCGACCAGCACATGGTCCGCGGCCGTACCACTGCCCAGGTTGGCCTGGTCCTGGGCCATGAAATCACCGGTGAAGTCATCGAGAAGGGCAGGGATGTCGAGAACCTGCAGATCGGTGACCTGGTGTCGGTGCCCTTCAACGTCGCCTGTGGCCGCTGCCGCTCGTGCAAAGAGCAACACACCGGTGTCTGCCTCACCGTCAACCCGGCGCGCGCCGGTGGTGCCTATGGCTATGTCGACATGGGCGACTGGACCGGCGGCCAGGCCGAGTACGTGCTGGTGCCCTATGCCGACTTCAACCTGCTGAAACTGCCGAACCGCGACAAGGCCATGGAGAAGATCCGCGACCTGACCTGCCTGTCGGACATTCTGCCCACCGGTTACCACGGTGCGGTCACCGCAGGCGTTGGCCCGGGCAGCTCGGTCTACATCGCCGGTGCCGGTCCGGTAGGCCTGGCAGCCGCTGCCTCGGCGCGTTTGCTGGGGGCTGCGGTGGTGATCGTCGGTGACGTCAACCCGGTACGCCTGGCCCACGCCAAGGCTCAGGGCTTCGAAATCGCCGACCTGTCCCAGGACACGCCGCTGCATGAACAGATCGCCAACCTGCTGGGCGAGCCGGAAGTCGACTGCGCGGTCGATGCGGTGGGCTTCGAGGCCCGTGGCCACGGCCATGCTGGTGCCAAGCACGAAGCCCCGGCCACCGTACTGAACTCGTTGATGGGCGTGGTGCGGGTAGCGGGCAAGATCGGTATCCCCGGCCTGTACGTTACAGAAGACCCGGGCGCCGTGGATGCCGCTGCGAAGATTGGCGGCCTGAGCATTCGCTTTGGCCTGGGCTGGGCCAAGTCGCACAGCTTCCATACCGGGCAAACGCCGGTGATGAAGTACAACCGCCAACTGATGCAGGCGATCATGTGGGACCGTATCAACATTGCCGAAGTGGTGGGTGTGCAGGTCATCAGCCTCGATCAGGCACCTGAAGGTTATGGCGAGTTCGATGCCGGTGTGCCGAAGAAATTCGTGATCGATCCGCACAAGCTGTTCAGCGCGGCCTGAAGATCCCATCACTGGTAGCACCAGCTCCCATAATGTGGGAGCTGGCTTGCCAGCGATGAGGCCAGCACAGGCAACGGAACAATCCCCCACCCACAAGGTCAAAACTTCGTTTTCCCTGCCTTAACGGCTGACGAGGTCTCTCCATGAAACGTTTCGCACTGGTTACCCTGATGGCCCTGGCCGCCACCCCGGTCTTCGCAGGCTTCAACCTCAATGACGCGGCCAATGTCTACAACGCCGCCAAGGGCAACAGCGGCGATGCCTCGGTGCAGGCCCCAGCCGCGTCGGCGAATTTGCTCAATACCCTCGGCACCGAACTCAAAGTTACTCCCGAACAAGCCATCGGCGGCACCGGGGCTCTGCTGGGCTTGGCCAGGAACCAGCTCAGCAGCGGCGATTACGAGCAGCTGAGCAAAGCTGTCCCCGGCCTCGACCTGCTCTCCGGCGAGAAGGCTCTCGGCGGCTTGAGCGGCCTGGGCGCGCTGCTGGGCAAGAGCGACCAGTCTTCGGCCCTGAGCAATGCCCTGGGCAATGTCAAAGACAGCAACGACCTGAACAACGCCTTCAGTGCGCTGGGTATGGATACCGGGATGATCGGCCAATTCGCCCCGCTGATCCTGCAGTACCTGGGCCAGCAAGGCGTCGGCGGCTCGCTGCTGCAGAGCTTGGGCAGCCTGTGGGGCACCGGCGCTGGCGTGCCTTCCGTTTAAGGCAGGTATTTGCGTGGGCGGGGTGGTGTGCTATATGTCCCGCCCCGTTTTACAAGGAAGTGTGATTCGCCATGTTCATGGATGCCCTGAAGATGTCTTTACCTGCCGACGCCGTGCTCGGCTTTATGGTCTACATGCTCGGCGCTGCCGTGCTGTTCGCCCTCTACGCATTCATCTACACCCGCCTGACCCCCTACAACGAATTGCGCCTGATCCGCGAAGGCAATAATGCCGCAGCCATCGCCCTGGCCGGTGCGCTGATCGGCTTTGCGATTCCGGTGGCCAGCGCCATTTCCCATTCGATTTCCCTGCTCGACTTCCTGCTCTGGGCGCTGATTGCGGCTGTGGTGCAGTTGCTGGCGTTCGTGGTGGTCAACCGCTGCGTCAAAGGCATGGCTGAGCGGGTTGCCCGCCAGGAGACCGCCTCGGCCATTCTGCTAGCTGCCGTGGCCATCGGCATTGGCCTGCTCAACGCCGCCTGCATGACCCCCGCCGCCTGATCAGGGACGATCGACAATGAAACGCAGCAAAACCATTCGCCTGGTCGCCCTGGGCAGCCTGCCCCTGGTGCTGTCCGCCTGTGGCGACCGGCCGACTAAAATCGTCAGTGAAACCAAGCGCTATCAAGACGTCGACTACTGCGTCATGGACGGCAAGCCGCGCCAGGTATGCCAGCAGGCCTGGGTCGCCGCGCAAAACCACCATGCCGCCAACGTCCCGCGCTTTTTGACCGCCGAGGCCTGCGAAGCGGTCTATTTCAAGTGCGACTTCCGGCGCTACGCCAACAACTACATCCCGCCGATGGAAGGCTTTGCCCTGACCACCGAACGCCAGGTGTATGCCGATGAGGAGCAAGACAGCAGTTCGTCGTCGAGTGGAGGCTCCGGCGGCGGGCGTGGCTACTACGAGTACACCGATACCGACCCGCGCTATTCGTCCGAGGCGATCTACCACGAGCGAGACGGGCGCAATGCGTTCAAGGTCAGCACCCTGACCGAACAGGTGGCACAGCACAATTACTACGGTGGCCTGGATACCTCGCATCCGGCTTCGCAACCGTTCAGCGAAGCCGCGCAGCATGCGGCAACGAGTGGCGGCGCAGGCGCTGCAACCAGCGGCGACCCGGCGCACGTGAGCAGCGCTCATCCAACGATCATCCCGGCGATTCACCCGAACAGCATGATCAGTTCGGCGCGCCCATTTGCAGTTGGCACCCACAACGGTTTTGTCTCGCGTGCTTCGGGGCGTGGTGGCTTCGCTTCCTGAACGGGGTCAACTGATGAAACGCAGTAAATCGCTGCGCCTGCTCGTCTTGGGTAGCCTGCCTCTGGCGCTGAGTGCGTGCGACAGCCAGGTGGCGGTGATCAAACCGTTGAGCGAGGTGCGTCACCATCAGGGCGTGCAGCAGTGCATCGGCAGCGGTACCCGTGCCGATGCTTGCAATGAGGCTCGGGATGTCGCCCAGCAGTTGCACTATGCCCACGCGCCGCGTTTCGACGACCTCAATGCGTGCCAGCTGCGCTTTGAGCACTGCCAGCAGGCCGAGGGCAACGGGGTTTTTTTGCCAGACATGGACGGTTTCAACCTGATCACCGAGCGCCAGGTCTATGACGACGGGGTGCCGATTGATCAGACGCACTGGACCAGCTTGCGCTATGTCGATGCCGCGCCGCGCTACCTGGCGGAGCCGGTGTACCGAGCGCGGACGGGGCGCGAGGTTTTTGCCAGCAGTGCATTGAGTGAGCAGGGTAGGGCCGATGTGGCACCTGCCCAATTGCGGGTTTTAGCCGCTAACAGCTACGGCTCGACGCGCTGGTTGACCGTCGATAACAACGGCTTCAATAGCCGTTCATCTTTGCGCAGCTACAGCACCTGAGGATTGCAGATGAAGCGAGTCTCCATCGCCCCGCGCCCGGACTGGCGCGCCACCGCCGAGCACTTCGGCTTCAACTTCCACACCTTTGGCGACGAGCCCTACTGGGACGAGTCGGCCTACTACCAGTTCAGCCTGCGGCAGATCGAAGACGACCTCGAAGAGCCGACCCGCGAACTGCACGAGCTGTGCATGGCACTGGTGGCCGAGGTGGTCGACAGTGAAGAACTGCTCGAACGCCTGGCCATCCCGGCGCCGTACTTTGACCTGATCCGCCGCTCGTGGCGCGACGGTCACCCGCATTTCTACGGGCGCATGGACCTGTGCTACGACGGCAAGGGCCCGGCCAAGCTGCTGGAGGCCAACTACGACACGCCAACGTCACTCTACGAGGCCAGTTTCTTCCAGTACCTGTGGCTGGAGCAGCAGATGCAGCGTGGCGGGTTGCCGGCCGATGCCGACCAGTTCAACAGCCTGGAAGATAAACTCACCCAGGTGATGGGCGCCAACACCTTCGCCACGCCGTTCTACTTTTCCTCGGTAAAAGACTCGATCGAAGACCGCGGCACCGTCGAATACCTGCGCGATATCGCTCTGGGCGCTGGGCTGGATGCGCGCCTGGTGGACATGGAAGACATCGGCCTGAGCCGCGGCGGGCGTTTTGTCGATGACGTCGGTGCACCTATCCCCAGCCTGTTCAAGCTCTACCCCTGGGAAGACATTTTCCACGACCCCTACGGCCCGGCGATTGCCAACAGTGGCACCTTGTTCGTCGAGCCGCCATGGAAGGCGATCCTCTCCAACAAGGGCATGCTGGCGCTGCTCTGGGAGCGTCACCCGGGCCACCCGAACCTGCTGCCAGCGTTCATCGAGCAAACGCCGGGAGTCAGCCTGGACAAGGGCTGGGTGCGCAAACCGTTCTTCTCGCGCGAAGGTGCCAACATCGAAATTCACACCGGCAGCGGCCAGCGGGTGGTTGAAGACGGACCCTATGGCGGCGGGCCGAGCATCATCCAGCAGTTCCAGGCGCTGCCGCGTTTTGGCGACAGCTACACAGTGATCGGCAGTTGGGTGGTCGGCGACCTGCCGGCGGGCATCGGCATTCGTGAAGACAACTCGCTGATCACCAAGGACAGCAGCCGCTTCCTGCCCCACGCAATCATCGGCTGATCAGCGCAGCTCGGCGCGCAGGGCCTCGATACGGGCGTCCTTGGCGTGCCAGAGCTGGTTGACCCAGTCCTGCACGGCCTGGCGCAAAGCCGGGTCGTTCTCGTAGTCGCCATTCCACAGCGCCGGGTCCAGTTCATGCACCTGGATATCGATGATCACCCTAGGCAGATTTCCACTGAGCAGGTCCCAGAAACCAGGGGCCTTCTCGCCAGGGTAGACGATGGTGACGTCAAGCAAGGCGTCGAGTTGTTCGCCCAGCGCTGCCAGCACGAAGGCCACGCCACCGGCCTTGGGCTTGAGCAGATGCTTGAACGGTGAGTGCTGGGCGGCGCGTTTGGCTTGGGTAAAGCGCGTGCCTTCCAAGTAGTTGACCACGGTCACCGGCTGGCGCTTGAACAGCTCGCAGGCGGCCTTGGTAATCTCCAGGTCCTGGCCTTTGAGCTCGGGGTGCTTGTCGAGGAAGGCCTTGCTGTAGCGCTTCATGAACGGGTAGTCCAGCGCCCACCAGGCTAGGCCCAGCAAGGGTACCCAGATCAGCTCCTTTTTCAGGAAGAACTTGAAAAACGGAATGCGTCGGTTGAGCACCTGGATCAGCGCCGGGATATCTACCCAGCTCTGGTGGTTGCTGACGGCGAGATAGGATGTGTCGGTCCGAAGGTCGGCGGCGCCGCGCACATCCCAGATCGTCGGGATGCACAGGCGGAAGATCAGTTTGTCGATTTCGGCCCAGGTTTCGGCGATCCACATTACCGCCCACGAGGCGTAGTCACGGTAGCGGCCGGGCGCGATCAGTTTGAACAGGGCAAAGACCATCAGCGGGCCGATCAGGACCAGCGTGTTGAGCAGCAACAGCAAGGTCACAAGAATGCCCGTCAGTAAGCGGCGCATAAGAAAGCTCTTATATTCAAGTAAACGGTCGGCAATGATAAGCACCCTGCCGGCATACGCCAAATGCTCCGGCCACCTGCACCGGGACAAATGTTTCACATTGTGTTGAATAAGCTATCGGCGCGAACCTATCCTGCCTGCGCAGTCTAAACACTGTCTTATCTCAAGGAAGCGGATCCTGTGAAATCTGTACTTGCCCTGTTGTCGCTGTTGGCCCTGCCGGTCATGGCCGCTGAGCCGACCCTGTATGGCCGCTATGAATACATCAAATTGCCAGAAGTCGGTGGCCAGACCTTCAAGGCCAAGATGGACACCGGCGCGCTGACTGCCTCGCTGTCGGCCAAGGACATTGAAACCTTCACCCGTGATGGCGAAGACTGGGTGCGCTTTCGTGTCGCCACCAAGGATGCCGACGGCAAGGTCTATGAACACAAGCTGGCGCGCATCAGCAAGATCAAGAACCGCGCCGATGAAGAGGAAGACGGCGAGGGCGCCGAGATCAGCAAGCGGCCGGTGGTTGATCTGGAGCTATGCTTGGGTGAGGTCAAGCGTACCGTCGAGGTCAACCTGACCGACCGCAGCAGTTTCAACTACCCGTTGCTCATTGGCGCCAAGGCGTTGCGCGAGTTCAAGGCGGCAGTGAACCCGGCGCGCAGGTTTACCGCAGACAAGCCTGACTGCTGATCAAGGGTAGGAGCGGGCTTGCCCCGCGATGAGGCCTTGCCAGGCGCCGCATAATCTCCTACAAGTGCAGCATTTCCACCGCCAGGCCCGGATGCCATGCCGCACATATTGATTGTCGAAGACGAAGCGGCCATCGCCGATACGCTGATTTTCGCCCTGCAGGGCGACGGCCACAGCACCGAATGGGTAACCCTGGGCAGCGCTGCGCTGGAGCAACAACGCCAGTGCCCGGCTGATCTGATCATCCTCGACATCGGCCTGCCGGACATCAGTGGCTTTGAAACCTGCCGCCAACTGCGGCGTTTCAGCGAGGTGCCGGTGATGTTCCTCAGCGCCCGCGACGGTGAAATCGACCGGGTGGTGGGCCTGGAAATCGGCGCCGACGATTATGTGGTCAAACCCTTCAGCCCGCGCGAAGTGGCCGCCCGGGTGCGGGCGATCCTCAAGCGCATGGCGCCACGCGCCGAACCGCTTGCCGCCGCCCCGGAGCTGTTCCAGGTCGATACCCTGCGCATGCAGATCCACTATCGCAGCCAGGCCCTGAGCCTGACCCGCCACGAGTTTCGCCTGTTGCAAAGCTTGCTGGAGCAACCTGAGAGGGTGTTCAGCCGCGAGCAACTGCTCGATGCCGTCGGCGTGGCTGCCGATGCCGGTTACGAGCGCAGCATCGACAGCCACATCAAGAGCCTGCGTGCCAAGCTGCGCGCGGTCACGGCTGATGCCGAGCCGATCCAGACCCACCGCGGCCTGGGCTACAGCTACAGCCCGAGCCACAGCTGATGCGCCTGGGGATCCGGATTTTTCTGGTGTATTTCCTGTTTGTCGGGCTGACCGGCTACTTCATCCTCAGCACCGTGCGCGAGCAGATTCGCCCGGGGGTGCGCCAGTCCAGCGAAGAGACCCTGGTCGATACCGCCAACCTGCTGGCGGAAATCCTCCATGACGACGTAAAGGCCGGCACCCTGGGTCAGAGCCGGTTGCCGGTGCTGCTGCGTGCTTATGGCCAGCGTCAGCCCAAGGCCGATATCTGGGGCTTGTCGAAGAACCAGGTCAACCACCGCATCTACGTCACCGATGCCCAGGGCAAGGTCCTGCTCGACTCCGCCGGCGTGGCGGTGGGCGAGGACTATTCGCGCTGGAACGACGTCTACCTGACCCTGCGCGGTCAGTACGGCGCGCGCTCGACCCGCAGCAACCCGGACGACCCGGAGTCGTCGGTGATGCACGTGGCGGCGCCGATTCTCGATGAAGGCCAGATCATTGGCGTGGTCACCGTGGCCAAGCCGAACAAGTCGCTGCAGCCTTACATCGACCGTTCCGAGCGGCACCTGCTGTACCTCGGCCTGGGCCTGATCGGCCTGGGCTTGCTGGTGGGCGCGGCGCTGTCGTGGTGGCTGGCACGTTCGCTGCGCCGGCTGACCCGCTACGCCCAGGCGGTCAGTGAAGGCGAGCGGACGGCGCTGCCGCACTACCGCGGCGGTGAGCTGTGGCAACTGGCGGCGGCGGTGGAACGCATGCGTACCCAGCTTGAAGGCAAGGACTACGTCGAACGTTACGTACACACCCTGACCCACGAGCTGAAAAGCCCGCTGGCGGCAATTCGTGGCGCCTCCGAGCTGCTCCAGGGGCCGATGAGCGACGAGCAGCGCCAGCGCTTTGCCGGCAATATCGAAAGCGAAAGTGCGCGCATGCAGCAGTTGATCGAGCGCCTGCTCAATCTGGCCCAGGTCGAGCAGATGCAGGAGCTGGAAGAACAGCAGCAGGTGCCGCTGGCCGCCTTGGTCGACGAGTTGCTGTTGGCCCAGGGCGCGCGGATCGAAAGCGCAGCGTTGCAGGTACGTCAGCGTGTGCCCGCTGCCACTCGGCTGCTGTGTGACCCGTTCTTGATGCGCCAGGCCATCGCCAACCTGCTGGACAACGCCCTGGACTTCACCCCGCCCGGTGGTCTGCTGGTGTTTGAACTGGAGCACGGCGATGGCCGCGTGGCCTTGAGCCTGTTCAACCAGGGCGAGGCGATTCCCGACTATGCCCTGAGCCGGCTCAGCGAGCGCTTCTACTCGCTGCCGCGACCGTTCAGCGGACGCAAGAGCACCGGGCTGGGGCTGAACTTCGTCGAAGAGGTGATGCAATTGCATGGCGGCGCGCTGGAAGTGGCCAACGTCGAAGATGGCGTACGCGTGCGTTTGTGGCTGCCGGCCAAGCGCCTGGGCTGAAACTTCACAGAGTCTGCACACAGGCTCCACATAAGTCCCCAAGGGCTCCATTTCGTTTGCGCAGACTCTGCTCATCGAAACCGGAGCCCCATCCATGAACCGCAAACTGAGTTACAAACTGGCCGTGATCGGCTTTTTGATCGTCCTGCTGCTGGTCCCGTTGTTCATGATCGGCGGCCTGATCCAGGACCGTCAGTACCAGCGCGATAGCGTGGTCCGCGACATCGCCCAAAGCTCAAGTTTTGCTCAGCAGATTACCGGGCCGATGCTGGTGGTGCCGTACCGCAAGATTGAACGGCGCTGGAAGACTGAAGAGGGCAAGAGTTTCCAGGAAATCAGCCAGGTCAACGGCCACTTGTATTTCCTCCCGGAAACCTTCGATCTTAATGCCAACATCGACACCGAGCTGCGTTCGCGCGGTATCTACGAGGCCCGCCTGTTTCACGCCAATAGCCACATCAACGGCCATTTCGAGATCCCGGCCAACTGGGGTATTACCGAGGATTTCGAAGATTATCGCTTCGAACCCGCGTTCCTGGTGGTGGGTATCAGTGACATCCGTGGCATCGAAAAAGGCCTGCAACTGCAGCTCAACGATCAGCGTCTGGACTTTGCCGCCGGCACCAAGCTGGGCTGGATGAGCGGTGGCGTGCATGCGCTGTTGCCGGGCGTCGATGGCAAGGTCAAGAGCGTGCTCAACTATGCCTTCGACCTCAGCCTGCAAGGCACCGAACAACTGCAAGTGTTGCCGGTGGGGCGTACCACCAGCGTGGCGATGGCTGCCAACTGGCCGCATCCCAGCTTTGACGGCAACTACCTGCCTGTCAGCCGCAAGATCGATGCCGGTGGTTTCTCGGCGCGCTGGCAGACCTCGTTCTTCTCCACCAACCTCGAAGACGCCCTGACCCAATGCGTGGTCAATGACAAGTGCAACATGTTCAATGGCCGAGCTTTTGGTGTCAGCTTCATCGACCCGGTGGATCAGTACCTCAAGAGCGAGCGGGCGATCAAATATGCACTGCTGTTCATTGCCCTGACCTTTGCCGGCTTCTTCCTCTTCGAAGTGCTCAAGGGCTTGAGCGTGCACCCGATCCAGTACGGCCTGGTAGGCGTGGCCCTGGCGTTCTTCTACCTGCTGCTGTTGTCGTTGTCCGAGCACTTGGGTTTTGCCATGGCGTATGGCTTGTCAGCGGCGGGTTGTGTGTTGTTGATCGGTTTCTACCTGTGCCACGTGCTGCACAGCGTGTTTCGCGGCATGGGCTTCGCCCTGGGCCTGGCGATGCTCTACGGCATGCTCTATGGCCTGCTGACGGCCGAGGATTACGCGCTGCTGATGGGCTCGCTGCTGCTGTTCGCGCTGTTGGGTGTTTTCATGGTCCTGACCCGTCGCCTGGACTGGTACGGGGTTGGCCAGGTGCGCTTGCCATGAGTGGCTTGCGCGAGGAGCGGCGCTGGGCGGCCAGCCTGAAGTTGCATATGGCGTTTGTGTGGTGCCTGTATCGCGGGGCAAGGTGGCAGGCTTGCCCCGCGATTAGGCCGGTTCAGGCAAGCGAAGGATCAGTCGCCCGCATCGACTCACGCTGACTCACCTGCGCATACCATCCCGCCAACTGCGGCTGTTGTTCACGCCAGCCAAAGTCGGGGAAGCGCAGGTCCAGGTAACCCAAGGCGCAGGCAACACCGATGGCGGCGATGTCGAACACCGAGGCCAGTTCGGCGAAGTGTTCGCGCTCAAGGTTGCTCAGGCCACGACGGATCTTGTCCTGTTGCGCTGCGATCCAGGTGTCCCATTGCTTGTCCGTCGGCCGCAGGAAGGTTTCGTAACGGGTCAGCGCGGCGGCATCCATGATCGCATCGGCCAGCGACGCCAGGGTCAGGCGATGCCAGCGTGGCAAGCCCTCACGGGGGATCAGCGGGGTACCCACATGCTGCTGGTCGAGGTACTCGCAGATCACCCGGCTGTCGTGCAGCACGGAGCCGTTGGCCAGGCGCAGGGCCGGGATCTTGCCCGCCGGGTTGCCCTGGTTGAGCTCGGCAACCGGGCTTACCGGAGAAAGGTTGATGGTCTGCAACGCTACCCGGTCGGTTTGCCCGGTTTCGTGCAGCAGCACCAGCACCTTGCGCACGAACGGCGAGGCCGGCGAATGGAACAGGGTCATGCTCGGTGCGGACATGTCGATCCCTCAGTTGCCTTGCAGGCTCGGTGGCAGGCAGACACCGGTACCGCCGATGCCGCAGTAGCCTTCGGGGTTCTTGGCCAGGTACTGCTGGTGATAGGCCTCGGCGAAGTACACGGTCGGCGCCTGGTCGATTTCGGTGGTGATCTCGCCGAAACCGGCCTTGCTCAGTTCGGCCTGGTAGGCCGCTTTGCTGGCCAGTGCCTGATCCAGTTGCTCGGGGCTGGTGCAGTAGATCACCGAGCGGTACTGGGTGCCGATGTCGTTGCCCTGGCGCATGCCCTGGGTCGGGTTGTGCAGTTCCCAGAACATCGCCAGCAGCTCTTTGTAGCTGACCTTGTCCTTGTCGAACACCACCAGCACCACTTCGGTATGGCCGGTCAGGCCCGAGCAGACTTCTTCGTAGGTCGGGTTAGGGGTAAAGCCGCCGGCGTAGCCGACCACGGTACTGACCACGCCTTCACGCTGCCAGAAGCGCCGCTCGGCACCCCAGAAGCAGCCAAGGCCGAAGATGGCGAAGTCGACGTTTTCGAAGAATGGGCCGAGCAGCGGGGTGCCCTCGAAGACGAAGTGCATCTCGGGCAGGGGCATTGGGGTTTCACGGCCAGGCAATGCCTGTTCCGCAGTTGGCAGGACGTTTTTGTTCACCAGGATCTCCGAGCGCAGGACCATGATCGTTCCTCTGCTGATTAAAGGTAGGAGCGGGCTTGCCCCGCGAAGGGGCCTGAATGAACTCTATATTGCCCGAGACAATCGCCGCTGTCAGGCGATAGGGCCACGCGGATAGCGTTTGAGCTTGTCGATCAGCTCACTGCCTGGAATCGGTCGATCGAACAGGTAGCCCTGGCCGACATCGCAGCGGTGACGGCGCAGGAACGCCAGCTGCTCGGCGGTCTCGATGCCTTCGGCAACCACCTTGAGCTTGAGGTTGTGGGCCATGGCCACCACCGCCGAGGTGATTTCCATGTCGTCCTGGTTGTCGGGGATTTCATGAATGAAGCTGCGATCGATCTTGATGATGTCGATCGGGAATTTCTTCAGGTAGCTCAGCGACGAGTAGCCGGTGCCGAAGTCGTCCATGGCCAGGGTCAGGCCCAGTTGCTTGAGCTGGTCGAGCTGACGGTGGGTATCTTCGGTGGCTTCGAGCAGCAAGCCTTCGGTCAGCTCCAGCTCCAGCAGGTGCGGGGGCAGGGCTTCTTCCTTGAGGATGTTGGCGATCGAGGCGACCAGGTCCGGGTCGGAAAACTGCTTGGGCGAGAGGTTGATCGCCACCTGCAGGTTGCCCAGGCCTTCGGTGCGCAGCTTCTGGCTCATGCGGCAGGCCTGGCGGGCGATCCATTTGCCGATGGGGATGATCAACCCGGTCTCTTCAGCGACGCTGATGAATTGGTCGGGGCGGATCATGCCCTTTTCCGGGTGGTTCCAGCGCAACAGTGCTTCCAGGCCCAGCAGGCGGCCACTGCGCAGGCACAGTTTGGGCTGGTAGAACACGTCCAGCTCGTTCTGGGTCAGGGCACGGCGCAGGTTGTTCTCGACGAACAGCTTGTAGCTGGCCTCGGCGTTCAGCGCCTCGGTGAACACCTGGACCTGGTGCTTGCCGTTGGCCTTGGCCTTGTGCAGGGCCAGGCCGGCGTTCTTCATCAGGGTCTGCGGGTCGCGGCCATGCAGCGGCGCGCAGGCCAGGCCCACCGAGCCGGTGACGTTGATCAACTGGTTGTCGACGAACATCGGCTTATCGAGGGTGCGCAGCAGTTGCTGGGCAACCTGCTGGCCGCTTTCCAGGTCGGTGTCTTCAAGCAGTACGGCAAATTCATTACTGGCAAAGCGCGCCAAGCTGCCACCGGGGCTCAGGCTGTTGCGCAGGCGCCGGGCCAGGCTGATCAGCAGCTTGTCACCGGTCTGGTGGCCGAGGCTGTCGTTGATCCGCTTGAAGTTGTCGATGTCCACCAGCAGCAGGCTGATCGGGCTGTCGCTGTCGCGGGCGAAGCGCTCGTCGAGGTTACGGATGAACGCCGGGCGGTTGCCCAGGCTGGTCAGGTTGTCGGTGTAGGCCAGGCGCTCGATGCGCTGCTGGGCCAGCTTGGTCTGGGTGATGTCTTCGTAGATGCCGATGTAGTGAGTCAGTTCGCGGTTGTCGCCGAACACCTTGGAAATCGACAGCTGGCCCCAGTAAGGCTCGAGGTTCTTGCGCCGGCTCTTGAACTCGCCTTGCCAGCTGTTGCCCATGGCCAGGCTCGACGGGGCGTCGAACAGCAGCTCGCTGAGGTTCTCCAGCGCCGGCAGTTCCGACAGGCGGTGGCCATGGACTTCATCGGTGCTGTACTGGGTGATCGCGGTGAAGCTTGGGTTGACGTACTCGACCACACCGTCGCGGTTGACCAGCAAGAAGGCGTTGGCGCTTTGTTCCACGGCGCGCTGGAACAGGTGCAGGGCGTTGGTCGCGGTGCGCCGGTTGTGGTTGTTGATGACCTGGGCGAACTGGTCGGCCAGCTCGCCGGCAAAGGCGATCTCATCGGTTTGCCAGGCGCGCGCCGAGCCGGTCTGCTCCAGGCACAACACGCCGACCACCTGGCCATCGATGCGGATACTGGCATCGAGCATGGCATTGATATCGCGCGGGCGCAGGCTTTCGGCCATGTCCCGGGTGCGCGGATCGTGGGTGGCGTTATGGGCGTCGATGGCGCGGCTGGTGTGCAGGGCTTCGAGGTAATCGGGAAAGCGGCTGGCGTCGATCGGTGCGGGCAGGCGGTATTCTCGGGTATCGCGGTAAAACGCCGAGATGGGCTGCAGTTGCTGGTCTTCCAGGTACCAGATACTCGCGCAGTCGATCTTGTAAATCTCGCAGGCACTGCGGGTGATCAGCTCGGCGGCTTCAAGCAGCGAGTTGCTGGCGCTGTAACGATGGCGGGCCAGGTGCAGGATCAGCTCCTGCTGGGCGCGCACGCGCTCCAGGTGCTCAAGTTGCTCCTGTTGGGCGCGCTGGTTGAGCTGCAAGGCAATCTGCAAGCGGCTGTTGCGGGTTTCAAGGTCGGCGGCCGACAGATCGCCCGTGTCACCTGGCTGGTTGTCGAGGACCATCAGATAGCCGCGCAGCAACTGGCGGTTGTGCTGCTTGTAGGCCTCACCCAGCTCCAGCAGGGGCAGGGGCCCCTGGGCTGTGTGCAGGGTGTAGCGCACCAGGTAATGCGGGCGCTGGGCCAACTGCAGCTGGATGATGTCGTGGAGTTTGTAGCGAGCTTCGGGCTCCATCAGGCTGGCGTAGGGCGAGCCGACCAGGGCGCAGAGTTCGACGGCGGCCAGGCCGAATTGGCGTTCGCAGCCGGGGTCCAGATAGAGCAGCGCCCAGCTGGCCTCATTCAGCCGCTCGAAGCGCAGCATCCCGAGCCGCGAGGGCACGGGCAACTGCGTCACGACCTCGGCCACCATACGGCTGGCGGCATCAGGTTGGCTTTTCATCGAGAGCTCGCTTCAAGAAGGCTGTTCGCGCAAACAGAGCAATCTGCTACTACGCGTGTCGGCAAGGTTGCATCATGCGCTTGAGGCTGACAAGCGATACAGAGACCTCCGTACCAACTGTGTCGGCACTGGCAGCGAAATCTTAAGTGTTGTGGGAGCAGGCACAAGTTGCAGATAAAAAAAGCCCCGCCAAAATGACGGGGTTGAGGTACGAGCGTGGCAGCTCGAAAAGGGAGCCTGTCTCCCCGGCAGAGGAGACAGGAAACAGCAATTACAACAGCATGGTGCGGATGTCGGTCAGCAGGTCGCCCAGGCGCTTGGTGAAGCGCGCGGCAGCTGCACCGTTGATCACGCGGTGATCGTAGGACAGCGACAGCGGCAGCATCAGCTTGGGCTGGAAGGCTTTACCGTCCCAGACTGGCTGGATGGTTGCCTTGGAGACACCGAGGATCGCCACTTCCGGCGCGTTGACGATCGGCGTGAAGCCGGTGCCGCCAATGTGCCCGAGGCTGGAGATGGTGAAGCAGGCGCCTTGCATGTCATCGGCCGAGAGCTTCTTGGTCCGGGCTTTTTCTGCCAGGGCCGCAGCTTCGCCAGCCAGTTGCAGCAGGCTCTTCTGATCGACGTTCTTGATCACAGGGACCAGCAGGCCGTCCGGGGTATCAACCGCGAAGCCGATGTTGACGTACTTCTTGCGGATGATCGCCTTGCCGCTTGGTGCCAGCGAACTGTTGAAGTCCGGCAGTTCCTTGAGCAGGTGGGCGCAGGCCTTGAGCAGCAGGGGCAGCACGGTCAGCTTGACGCCAGCCTTCTCGGCCACGGCCTTCTGGGCCACGCGGAACGCTTCCAGCTCGGTGATGTCGGCGCTGTCGAACTGGGTCACGTGAGGCACGTTCAGCCAGCTGCGGTGCAGGTTGGTGGCGCCAACTTGCATCAGGCGGGTCATCGGCACTTCTTCGATTTCGCCGAAACGGCTGAAGTCGACTTCCGGGATCGGCGGGATGCCAGCACCACCGGTTGCACCGGCGGCTGGGGCCTGCTTGGCCTTCTGCATCATGGCCTTGACGTAAACCTGTACGTCTTCCTTGAGCACACGGCCATGCGGGCCGCTGGCAGCAACGGCGCTCAGCTCGACGCCGAACTCGCGGGCCAGCTGACGCACGGCAGGGCCTGCATGAACCTTGGCACCGTTTGCCGCAGGAGCGGCAGGCGCTGGCGCGACTTCGGCTTTGGCAGCAGCAGGTGCGGCTTCAGCCTTGGCAGCGGGCGCTGCAGCGGCAGGCGCAGGTGCCGGGGCGGCGGCGCCCTGGACCTTGAGCTTGAGGATGAAGTCGCCAGTGCCGACTTCGTCTTCGAGCTTGACGCCGATGCTTTCCACAACGCCTGCAGCCGGCGACGGGATTTCCATCGAGGCTTTGTCCGATTCCAGGGTGATCAGCGACTGGTCGGCTACGACGCTGTCGCCAACCTTGACCAGCAACTCGATGATCTTGGCCTTGCCCGAGGAGCCGATGTCCGGAACATGAATGTCCTGGACAGTGGCAGCCGCCGGTGCAGCGGCCGGGGCCGCTGGGGCCTCGGCAACCGCAGCAGGCTTCTCGGCAGCAGCAGGTGCTGCGGCAGGCGCGGCAGCCGCAGGGGCCGCAGCAGCGGCGCCCTCGACTTCCAGCTCCAGCAGTTCGTCGCCTTCTTTCAGGCGGTCGCCCAGCTTGACCTTCAGGCTCTTGACCACACCGGCCTTGGGAGCAGGAATTTCCATGCTCGCCTTGTCCGATTCCAGGGTCAGGATGCTCTGGTCGGCTTCGATACGGTCGCCAACTTTGACGAACAGCTCGATGACTTCACCTTCACCGCTGCCGATGTCAGGTACGCGAATGAGTTCGCTCACTTAAAAATACTCCTCAGCAGTCCAGTGGGTTGCGTTTGTCCGGGTCGATGCCGAACTTGGTGATGGCTTCGGCCACGACCTTAGGTTCGATATCGCCACGGTCAGCCAAGGCTTCCAGGGCAGCCAGCACCACGAAGTGACGGTCAACTTCGAAGAAGTGACGCAGCTTCTTGCGGCTGTCGCTGCGACCGAAGCCATCGGTACCCAGGACTTTGAACTCTTTGCTCGGTACCCACTGGCGAATCTGTTCGGCGAACAGCTTCATGTAGTCGGTGGAGGCGATGACCGGGCCTTTGCGGCCAGCCAGGCACTCTTCGACATAGGTAACCTGAGGTTTCTGACCAGGCTTGAGGCGGTTGCTGCGCTCTACGGCCAGGCCGTCGCGACGCAGTTCGTTGAAGCTGGTAACGCTCCAGACGTCGGCGCCAACGTTGAACTCTTCACGCAGGATCTTCGCCGCTTCACGCACTTCACGCAGGATGGTGCCGGAGCCCAGCAACTGAACGTGGTGCGCCGCTTCGCGGTTGTCTTCCTCGAGCAGGTACATGCCCTTGATGATGCCTTCCTCGACACCGGCCGGGATAGCAGGCTGCTGGTAGGACTCGTTCATCACGGTGATGTAGTAGAAGACGTCCTGTTGCTCTTCGGTCATCTTCTTCATGCCGTCCTGGATGATCACCGCCAGCTCGTAGCCGTAGGTCGGATCATAGGTGCGGCAGTTCGGGATGGTCGCGGCCAGCATGTGGCTGTGGCCGTCTTCGTGCTGCAGGCCTTCACCGTTGAGGGTGGTACGGCCGGCGGTGCCACCGATCAGGAAGCCACGGGTGCGGCTGTCGCCAGCGGCCCAGGCCAGGTCGCCAATGCGCTGGAAGCCGAACATCGAGTAGAAGATGTAGAACGGCAGCATCGGCTGGTTGTGGTTCGAGTACGAAGTACCGGCAGCGATGAAGGAGGACATGGCGCCTGCTTCGTTGATGCCTTCTTCGAGGATCTGGCCCTTTTTGTCTTCGCGGTAGAACATCACCTGGTCTTTATCGACTGGCTCGTAGAGCTGGCCGACGGACGAGTAGATGCCCAACTGGCGGAACATGCCTTCCATACCGAAGGTACGGGCTTCGTCCGGGATGATCGGGACGATGCGCTGACCGATTTCCTTGTCCTTGACCAGTTGCGCGAGGATCCGCACGAAGGCCATGGTGGTGGAGATTTCACGGTCGCCCGAGCCGTCGAGGATCGCCTTCAGGGTTTCCAGTGGCGGGGTCGGGATGCTGAAGCTCTTCGCGCGGCGCTGTGGCACGAAGCCACCCAGGGCGTTGCGGCGCTCGGCCAGGTAACGGGCTTCGGCACTGCCTTCTTCAGGCTTGAAGAACGGCAGGTTTTCCAGCTCTTCGTCCTTGACCGGGATGTCGAAACGATCGCGGAAGTGACGCAGGCTGTCGACGTCGACCTTCTTGGTGTTGTGCGCGGTGTTCTTGGCTTCGCCAGCACCGGTGCCGTAACCCTTGATGGTCTTGGCCAGGATGACGGTTGGCTGGTCTTTGTGGTTGACCGCCTGGTGGTAGGCCGCATAGACCTTGTACGGGTCGTGACCACCACGGTTGAGCTTCCAGATCTCGTCGTCGGACAGGTCGGCGACCATGGCCTTGAGCTCTGGGGTGTTGAAGAAGTGCTCACGGACGAACGCGCCGTCCTTGGCCTTGTAGTTCTGGTACTCGCCGTCGATGACTTCGTCCATGCGGCGCTGCAGGATACCGTCGACGTCTTTGGCCAGCAGTGGGTCCCAGAAACGGCCCCAGACTACTTTGTTGACGTTCCAGCCACCGCCACGGAACACGCCTTCGAGTTCCTGGATGATCTTGCCGTTGCCGCGAACCGGGCCGTCGAGGCGCTGTAGGTTGCAGTTGATGACGAAGATCAGGTTGTCCAGCTTCTCGCGGCCAGCCAGCGAGATCGCGCCCAGGGATTCCGGTTCGTCGCACTCGCCGTCGCCCATGAAGCACCAGATCTTCTGCTTGCCTGCAGGGATGTAACCACGGCTTTCCATGTACTTCATGAAACGCGCCTGGTAGATCGCCTGGATCGGACCCAGGCCCATGGATACGGTCGGGAACTGCCAGAAATCAGGCATCAGCCATGGGTGCGGGTACGAAGACAGCCCCTTGCCATCGACTTCCTGACGGAAGTTGTTCATCTGGTCTTCGCTGATGCGACCTTCCATGAAGGCACGCGCGTAGACGCCTGGCGAGGCGTGGCCCTGGAAGTAGATCAGGTCGCCGCCGTGCTCATCAGTCGGCGCCTGGAAGAAGTAGTTGAAGCCGATGTCGTACAGGGTGGCGCTGGAGGCGAAGCTCGAAATGTGGCCGCCCAGGTCCGAGTCTTTCAGGTTGGTGCGCATCACCATGGCCAGCGCGTTCCAACGCACCAACGAGCGAATGCGGCGTTCCATGAACAGGTCGCCAGGCATGCGTGCTTCGTGGGTTACCGGGATGGTGTTGCGGTACGGCGTAGTGATGGCATATGGCAGCTGGGAGCCACTACGGGTGGCCAGCTCGCCCATACGGGTCATCAGATAGTGAGCGCGGTCTTCGCCTTCTTTGTCGAGAACCGACTCCAGGGCGTCCAGCCATTCCTGGGTTTCGACGGGATCGAGGTCTTGCATGGCTTGCTCCAGGGCGGAAAGGCTTCCAGAATCGGTTGCCTGAGTTTGCGACTGGCCTTTTGGGCAGACGACATGAAATTCTTGGATTGCCGGAGAGTGTACCGGCGTTGTGTAGTTTTACTACAAATGAATCACCATTTCATGCTTTTGAAGTGATTTGACAGTAGTAAAACTACACAAAAAAGGCTCGTGGCCGCTGTTCGGGTTGTGGGAAAAATCGATACCGGTGGTTAAAAGCAAGTTAATAAAAGGTTTGCTGCGATGATTTATGCCAGAAAATCAGATATTTCAGCTATTTCTAACTTTTGTACGACAGTCCAACCGTACCGCTCCCACTGCTGCCAACCCAATCTCGCCGATCAAGGATAGACCATGAGCCTGCCTTTGCTGGCCGAACTGCCGGCCACCCTCACTGCGTTGGTCAGCCGTAACGAGCAATCGTTTCGTGCAGCGGTTGCCCAACAGCCTGAATTGAGCGTTGATGACTGGAATGGCGAACGTTGGGCGCAGTTCGCCCGGGTGACCGCGGCCAGTGATTTCGTCCTTGAGCAGGTTGTGCGTGACCCCGCGATGCTGGTCGAGCTTGCCGCCAGCGGCGAACTGGACCGCGCCTTTGCCCCGGGTGAGCTGTGCGCGCAGGTCGCGTCCGCCAGCCAGGCTGCGCAGAGCGAAGACGATCTGGCGCGCAACCTGCGCCGCCAGCGCAGCCGCCAGCAGGTGCGGATCATCTGGCGCGACCTGACCCGCCAGGCCGACCTGGTGCAGACCTGCCGCGATCTTTCCGATCTTGCCGACGCGTCTATCGACCAGGCCTATCACTGGCTGTACCCGCGCCACTGCCAGCAGTTCGGCACGCCGATTGGCCACCGCAGTGGCCAACCCCAGCATATGGTGGTGCTGGGCATGGGCAAGCTCGGTGCGGTGGAGCTGAACCTGTCGTCGGACATCGACCTGATCTTTGCCTTTCCCGAGGGCGGCGAGACCGAAGGGGTCAAGCGTTCGCTGGATAACCAGGAATTCTTTACCCGCCTGGGCCAACGCTTGATCAAGGCCCTGGACCCGATCACCGTTGACGGCTTTGTCTTCCGTGTCGACATGCGCCTGCGCCCTTACGGCTCGGCCGGCGCCCTGGTACTGAGCTTCAATGCCCTGGAGCAGTACTACCAGGATCAGGGGCGTGACTGGGAACGCTACGCGATGATCAAGGCGCGGGTGGTGGCCGGTGACCAGGTTGCCGGCGCGCAGTTGCTGGATATGCTGCGGCCTTTCGTTTACCGGCGTTATCTGGACTTCTCGGCCATCGAAGCGCTGCGCACCATGAAACAGTTGATCCAGCAGG
Source organism: Pseudomonas rubra (assembly GCF_028656935.1). Classification (GTDB taxonomy): domain Bacteria; phylum Pseudomonadota; class Gammaproteobacteria; order Pseudomonadales; family Pseudomonadaceae; genus Aquipseudomonas; species Aquipseudomonas rubra. Next base: position 25,351 of record NZ_JAMDGZ010000002.1, on the reverse strand, counting down.
AAGTACGGCGCAAGGGCATGGCCGAGAACATCAAGCTGGGTGCCGGTGGTATTCGCGAGGTCGAGTTCATTGCCCAGGCTTTCCAACTGATCCACGGCGGGCGCGATCTGAGCCTGCAGCAACGGCCCTTGCTCAAGGTGCTCTCGACTCTTGAAGGTCAGGGCTACCTGCCGTCGGCGGTGATTGCCGAGTTGCGCGAAGGCTATGAGTTCCTGCGTTATACCGAACATGCGATCCAGGCGATTGCCGACCGCCAGACCCAGATGCTCCCGGACGATGAGCTGGACCGCGCGCGCATCGCCTTCATGCTCGGTTTTGCCGACTGGCCGGGTTTCCACACACAACTGATGCACTGGCGTGGGCGTATCGACTGGCACTTCCGTCAGGTGATTGCCGACCCGGATGAAGACGAGAATGAAGAAGGCGAAGTGATCGTCGGCGGCGAATGGTTGCCATTGTGGGAAGAAGCCCAAAATGAAGAAGCTGCCTGCCGTCAGTTGCAGGGCGCCGGTTTCGCCGACCCGCAAAAAGCCCTCAAGCAACTCGCCGGCCTGCGTGCCAGCCCACAGTTGCGGGCCATGCAGCGCCTGGGGCGTGAGCGGCTGGATGCCTTTATTCCGCGCTTGCTGGCCCAGGCGGTGGAGCACGCCGACCCGGACCTGGTGCTGGAGCGGGTGTTGCCGCTGGTCGAAGCCGTGGCCCGGCGCTCGGCCTATCTGGTGCTGCTCACCGAAAACCCTGGTGCACTGCGCCGCCTGCTGACCCTGTGCGCCGCCAGCCCGTGGATCGCCGAACAGATCACCCGCTTCCCGCTGCTGCTCGACGAGTTGCTCAACGAAGGCCGGCTGTTCAGCCCGCCGCAGGCGCCGGAGCTGGCCGCCGAGCTGCGTGAGCGGCTGACGCGCATTCCTGAAGACGACCTCGAACAACAGATGGAGGCCCTGCGCCACTTCAAGCTGGCCCACAGCCTGCGTGTGGCGGCTTCGGAAATCGCCGGCAACCTGCCGTTGATGAAAGTCAGCGACTACCTGACCTGGCTGGCCGAAGCCATCCTCAATCAGGTGCTGGCCCTGGCCTGGCGCCAGACCGTCAGCCGCCATGGCCAGCCCAAACGTAGCGATGGCAGCCTGTGCGACCCCGGCTTCATTATTGTCGGTTATGGCAAGGTGGGCGGTATCGAGCTGGGCCATGGTTCGGACCTTGACCTGGTGTTCATTCACGACGGTGATCCGCAGGCCGAAACCGACGGTGCCAAGCCGATCGACAGCGCGCAGTTCTTCACCCGCCTGGGCCAGCGCATCATTCACCTGTTGACCACCCAGACCAACTCCGGGCAGCTCTACGACGTGGATATGCGCCTGCGGCCTTCGGGTGCTTCGGGGTTGTTGGTCAGCTCTCTGGGCGCCTTCGAGCGCTACCAGCAGAACGAAGCCTGGACCTGGGAGCATCAGGCCCTGGTCCGCGCCCGGGTGCTGGTCGGTTGCCCGCAGGTGGGCGCAGCCTTCGAGGCCGTGCGTTCGCGTATCCTCGGCCAGGCCCGTGACCTGCCCAAGCTGCAGGCCGAAGTCAGCGATATGCGCGCCAAGATGCGCGACAACCTAGGTACCAGGCTCAGCGCTGCCGGGACGGCGGCCAACGCATTCGATGCCGGGGTGCCCTTCGACATCAAGCAGGATGCCGGTGGTATCGTCGATATCGAATTTATGGTGCAATACGCAGCTTTGGCCTGGTCTCACGACCATCCGGAACTGCTGCGCTGGACCGACAACATCCGCATCCTTGAAGAGCTTGAGCAGGCTGGGCTGATGCCCGCCAGCGATGCCGTGCTGCTGCGCGAGGTGTACAAGGCGTTTCGTTCCGCCGCGCACCGCCAGGCCCTGCAGAAGCAGGCCGGGGTGATCGGCGCCGATCAGTTCGTTCAGGAGCGCCAGCAGGTGCGGCGGATCTGGTCGCAGCTAGGCTTGAGGTAATACATCGACCAGGCGGTTCAGGCACCAGGACGCCTGCCACGACCACAGTACAGCCCGAGTGGCGTACACTGGTCGACATATAGCCTGAATATAAAGAGGGGAGGCCAGGCTGTTTACGGACAGTTTGCAGCCTCCCTGATCGTTTCTGGATAAAGCATGAGAATTTTGATCATTGGCCCCAGCTGGGTGGGCGACATGGTAATGGCGCAGACCCTGTTCCAGTGCCTGAAGCAGCGTCATCCGGAATGTGTGATCGACGTGCTGGCGCCCGAGTGGAGCCGGCCGATCCTCGAGCGCATGCCACAAGTGCGCCAGGCCTTGAGCTTCCCGCTCGGCCATGGCGCGCTGGAGCTTGCGACGCGCCGGCGTATCGGCAAATCCCTGGCCGGCCAGTACGACCAGGCGATTCTGCTGCCCAACTCGCTCAAATCGGCGCTGGTGCCGTTCTTTGCCGGCATCCCCAAGCGCACTGGTTGGCGCGGCGAGCTGCGTTTCGGCCTGCTCAACGATGTGCGCAAGCTCGACAAAGCCAAGTATCCGCTAATGATCGAGCGCTTCATGGCCCTGGCCTATCCGGCAGGTACTGAGCTGGCACAACCGTACCCGCGACCGAGCCTGCAGATTCAGGCGCAAAGCCGCGACGCGGCCCTGGCCAAGTTCGGCCTGAGCCTGGACCGCCCGGTATTGGCGCTGTGCCCTGGCGCCGAGTTCGGTGAGGCCAAGCGCTGGCCGTCGGAGCATTACGCCAAGGTCGCTGAGAGCAAGATCCGCGAAGGCTGGCAAGTCTGGCTGTTCGGCTCGAAGAACGACCACGCTGTCGGTGAGGCCATTCGCGCCCGCTTGATCCCGGGCCTGCGCGAAGAAGCGGTCAACCTCAGCGGCGAGACCTCGCTGGCCGAGGCTATCGACCTGTTGTCGTGCAGCGACGCGGTGGTGTCCAACGATTCCGGCTTGATGCACGTGGCGGCGGCGCTGAACCGTCCGCTGGTGGCGGTCTACGGCTCGACTTCGCCGGGCTTTACCCCACCCCTGGCCGATCAGGTCGAGGTGGTGCGCCTGGGCCTGGACTGCAGCCCCTGCTTCGACCGTACCTGCCGTTTCGGCCATTACAACTGCCTGCGTCAGCTTGAGCCGCAAGCCGTGGAAGCTGCGCTGCAGCGCCTGAACGGCCCAAGCCTGCTCGATGTCATGGCCGAGGTCGATTAAGTGCGGGTATTGCTGATCAAGACCTCGTCCCTGGGCGATGTGATCCATGCGCTGCCGGCGCTGACCGACGCTGCCCGGGCCATTCCCGGTATCCGTTTCGACTGGGTGGTGGAAGAAGGCTTCGCCGAGATCCCCGGCTGGCACCCGGCAGTGGACAAGATCATTCCGGTAGCCATCCGCCGCTGGCGCAAAAACCTCTGGCAGACCTTCAAGAGTGGCGAATGGCGCCAGTTCAAGCAGCGTCTGCGCGAGAGCAAATACGACCTGGTGATCGACGCCCAAGGCCTGGTTAAATCGGCCTGGCTGACCCGTTACGTCAAGGCGCCGGTGGCCGGTATGGACCGCTACTCGGCCCGTGAAGGGCTGTCCAGCCGTTTCTATGACCGGCGTTTGTCTGTGGAGCGCGGCCAGCATGCGGTAGAGCGAGTGCGCCAGCTGTTTGCCCTGGCCCTGGGTTACAACCTGCCGCCCGGCCTTGGCGACTACGGCCTGGACCTGAACCGCCTGCAACTGCCGCCAGCGGCGCCGTTCGTGGTGTTCCTGCACGGCACCACCTGGGCGACCAAGCATTGGCCCGAAGCCTACTGGCGCCAGTTGGCCGAGCGTCTGGGGCAACAAGGTCTGCAAGTACGCCTGCCGTGGGGCAACCCAGCCGAGCAGGCACGTGCCGAGCGTATCGCCAAGGGCCTGAACAACTGCCAGGTGTTGCCCAAGCTCAACCTGGTGGGTGTGGCCCGGGTATTGGCTGCGGCCAAGGCCTGTGTTGCCGTGGATACTGGCCTCGGCCACTTGGCGGCGGCACTGGATGTACCGACCCTGTCGCTGTTTGGCCCGACCAACCCGGGGCTTACCGGGGCCTATGGCAAGTCCCAGGTGCACATCGCCAGCGACTTTGCCTGTGCGCCGTGCCTGCAGAAAAAATGTACTTATAAACCGAGTGCTGACGATCAGCGCCGGTTCGATCTCAAACGCGAGTGGCCGCTGTGCTTCACTCGCCTGAATCCCGAGCGTGTGGCGAGCCAATTGCGCGCGTTGCTGCTGGCTGAGGATGTTCGTTGATGCAACTGGCTTTTGTTCTGTACAAATATTTCCCTTTCGGTGGCCTGCAGCGCGACTTCATGCGCATTGCCCTGGAGTGCCAGCGTCGCGGTCACCAGATCCGTGTTTACACGCTGATCTGGGAGGGTGATGTGCCCGAGGGCTTTGAAGTGCTGGTGGCGCCGGTCAAGGCGCTGTTCAACCATCGGCGCAACGAGAAGCTCAGCGCCTGGATGGAAGCGGACCTGGCCAAGCGCCCGGTCGACCGCCTGATTGGTTTCAACAAGATGCCCGGGCTGGACGTTTATTACGCCGCCGACGGCTGCTTCGAGGACAAGGCGCAGAACCTGCGCAATTCGCTGTACCGGCGTTGGGGCCGCTACCGGCACTTTGCCGAGTACGAGCGAGCGGTGTTCGCCAAGGAGGCCAAGACCCAGATCCTGATGATCTCTGAAGTCCAGCAGCCGCTGTTCATCAAGCACTACGACACGCCGAGCGAGCGTTTTCACCTGCTGCCGCCGGGCATCAGCCAGGATCGTCGCGCGCCGGCCAATGCTGCCGAGGTTCGCGCCGAGTTCCGCCGTGAATTCGACCTGAAAGATGATCAGTTGCTGTTGGTGCAGATCGGCTCGGGCTTCAAGACCAAGGGCGTCGACCGTAGCCTCAAGGCGCTGGCCGCCTTGCCGTCGGCCCTGCGCAAGCGCACGCGACTGATGGTCATTGGCCAGGACGACCCCAAGGTATTCCAGCTACAAAGCGCGACTCTGGGCTTGACCGATCAGGTGCAGTTCCTCAAGGGGCGCAGTGATATCCCGCGTTTTCTGCTCGGCGCCGATCTGCTGATTCATCCCGCCTACAACGAGAATACCGGTACTGTGTTGCTCGAAGCGCTGGTTGCCGGGTTGCCGGTGCTGGTCTCGGCGGTGTGTGGCTATGCCCATTATATTGCTGAAGCCGACAGCGGCCTGGTGCTCGATGAGCCGTTCGATCAGGAGCAACTCAACCGCTACCTGCAACGCATGCTCGACGACGGCAATGCCCGTGCCGAGTGGGCGCGCAATGGCCTGGCGTTTGCCGACAGCGCGGACCTCTACAGCATGCCCGAGCATGCCGCCGATGTGATCCTGGCGCAGGAGCGCGCATGAAACTGATACTGGCTGAGCCGTTCAAGCGCCTGTGGGCCGGGCGCGATGCCTTTGAGGCCGTCGAGGCCCTGCAGGGCGAGGTGTACCGCGAGCTGGAAGGCCGCCGTACCCTGCGCACCGAAGTCGAAGGCCGTGGCTACTTCGTCAAGATCCACCGCGGCATTGGCTGGGGCGAGATCTTCAAGAACCTGTTCACCGCCAAGCTGCCGGTACTTGGTGCCGGCCAGGAATGGCAGGCCATCCAGCGCTTGCATGAAGTCGGCGTGCCGACCATGACGGCGGTCGCCTATGGCGAGCGTGGTGAAAACCCGGCGACCCAGCATTCGTTCATTGTCACCCAAGAGCTGGCGCCGACCGTAAGCCTGGAAGACTTCAGCATCGACTGGCTCAAGCAGCCGCCGCAGCCGCGTCTCAAGCGTGCACTGATTGCTGAAGTGGCGCGCATGACTGGCATGATGCACCGCGCAGGCGTCAACCACCGCGACTGCTACATCTGCCATTTCCTGCTGCACACCGACCGGCCGGTGACGGCCGATGATTTCAAACTGTCGGTTATCGACCTGCACCGCGCTCAGACCCGCGCGAAAATCTCCCGCCGCTGGCGTGACAAGGACCTGGCCGCACTGTACTTCTCGGCGCTGGACATCGGCCTGACCCGGCGTGACAAATTGCGTTTCTTGCGTGGCTATTTCCAGCAACCGCTAAGGCAGATCCTCGCTGAAGAAGCCGGGCTGCTGGCTTGGCTGGAAGGCAAGGCGCAGAAACTCTACGAGCGTAAACAACGGTACGGAGACGCGCTCTGATGGCGGGTTGGAAACTGGAGCCTGGCTATCAGGCCCTGGCGCAGGATTTCGGCAGTCTCGACGCGGTGTTCGGCCTTCAGGGCGAGCGTTTGACGCGTGACCCGCTGAGCGAGGTGATCCGGGTCGAGCGTGACGGGGTCAACTATTACGTCAAACGTTACACCGGCGCCGGCAAAGGCCTGCGCCGCTACCTGGGGCGTCCGCGGATCAAGGCTGAATGGCAGAACCTCAAGCAGTTCGCCAAGTGGGACATTCCCACTGCCGAGGTGGTCGCCTTTGGCCTTGAGCGCAATGGCCTGGCCTTTGGCCGCGGGGCGATGATCACCCGCGAGCTGCCGCGCACTGAAGACCTGTCGGCGCTGGCCGAGCGTAACGATGCACGCCTGGTCGATCGCGGTTGGGTAGACCACATCAGTCGCCAACTGGCCCGGCACACACGGATCATGCATGACCACCACTTCACCCATAACGACCTGAAGTGGCGCAATTTGCTGGTGGATGACCAGGCCACGCTATTCTTCATCGACTGCCCGACCGGCGATTTCTGGTGGGGCTTCATGCTGCGCTACCGCATCACCAAAGACCTTGCGTGCCTGGATAAAGTCGCCAAGTACCACTTGTCGAATACCCAGCGTCTGCGCTTTTACCTGCAGTACCGCGGGCGCGAGCGTCTGAATGCGTCGGACAAGCGCCGCATTCGTCATGTGGTGACGTTTTTCGAGGGACGCGAATGACTGATTTTCTCGCCAGTGTCGATATGGCACTGCTTGAGCGCCATGGCCTAAATGGCTTCGACCAGCTGTGGGCCTTGCAGCTCGACGCGGTGGATGAGCCCAATACCGGCCGTGGTGGCTGGAGCAGCGTCTTTCGCCTGGAGCTTGAAGGCAAGGGCTATTACCTCAAGCGCCAGAGCGACTACCTGACCCGCACCTTGCACCGACCGTTCGGCGAGCCGACCTTCGCCCGCGAGTTTCGCAATATCAGCCGCTACCAGAAGCTGGGTATCCCGGCTTTGCAGGCTGTGTACTACGGCGAGCGCAAGGTTGAAGGCGAGCGCCGGGCGATTCTCATGACCCGCGCCCTGGACGACTGGAGCGACCTCGACAGCCTGCTGGCGCAGTGGCCGCAACTGGACATCGGCCAACGCCAGGGCATTCTGCGTGCCTGTGGGCAGCTGGGGCGGACCCTGCACGCGGCGAATCAGGTGCATGGCTGTTTCTACCCCAAGCATATCTTTCTGCGCACCCGTAGCGATGGCTGGCAGGCACAACTGATTGACCTGGAGAAAACCCGGCCGCTGCTGTTGGGCATGCGCGACCGGCTCAAAGACCTTGAACCGCTGTTGCGCCGGGCGCCGATCTGGAGTGAAGCTGAAGTGCGGGTGATGCTTTCGTCCTATCTGGACCAGCCCACCGACAGTGCGTTGGTCGATACCTGGCTGCAGCGTCTGACGCGCCGCCGCCGTGAGAAAGAGGCGCGCTGATGCGATTGTCCGAACTCAAGGATGCCGGGCGTAGCCCGGACCTGCCCCTGAATATCAGCCTGGCCGATGCCGCTGGCAGCGCCGAGCTGCAGTTGCTCAGCCTGCTGCGGGTGCTACCGGGCCAGCGTTACGTTGGCGCCGGGATCTGGCGCGGCAAGCCGGTGCTGGCCAAACTGTTGGTCGGCAACAGCGCCGCCCGCCATTTCCAACGTGAGCTCGAAGGTGCACGGCTGCTGGCCGCCCAAGGCCTGACCACACCGCTGCTGCTGGCCGATGGCTTGCGCGAAGGCGAGGGTGGCTGGCTGCTGTTCGAGTTTCTTGAAGGGGCAGTGAGCCTGGCCGATGCCTGGGCTGAAGTCGAAGCCCTGCCACCGTTGGCTGATGAACAGCACCTGGTGCTGGGCGAAGCGCTGAGCGCCGTGGCGCAGATGCATGCCAAGGGCCTGTGGCAGGACGACCTGCACCTGGACAATCTGCTGCGCCACAATGGTCAGCTGTATTTGATCGATGGCGCCGGGATCAAGGCCGAAACCCTTGGCCAGCCGCTGTCGCGTCAGCAAGTGTTGCAGAACCTCGGGGTGCTGTTCGCCCAGTTGCCCAAGCGCCTTGAGCCTTTTATCGAAGAGCTGCTGGTGCATTACCTGCTGGCCAACGCCGAGCACGCGCTGCCGCTGGAAACCCTGCAGAAGCAGATCGACAAGGTCCGCAACTGGCGCCTGAAGGATTACCTCGACAAGGCCGGGCGCGAGTGTACGCTGTTCAGCGTCGAGCGTGGCCCTTCAGGGCTGCGTTCGATTCGCCGCACGGAAATGGCCGCCATGCTGCCGGTGCTGGAACAGGCCGATACCCTGATCGACCAGGGCCACCTGTTCAAGACCGGTGGAGCTGCCAGTGTGGCGCGGGTTGATATCGATGGCCGGCCGTTGGTGCTCAAGCGCTACAACATCAAGAACACCGCTCACTGGTTCAAACGTTTCTGGCGCCCTAGCCGGGCCTGGCATTCGTGGATCGAAGGGCACCGCCTGGAGTTTCTTGGCATCGCCACGCCCAAACCGCTGGCGGTGCAGGAACTGCGCTTCATGGGCTTGCGCAGCCGCGCTTACCTGGTAACCGAGTACGCCGATGGTCCGGATCTGTTGGCCTGCTTTGCGCCTTATGTCGACTCTGGCGAAGTGCCTGAGCAGCAGTTGCAGGCCCTGCAGCAACTGCTGGGTGAGTTGATTCACGAGCGCATCAGCCATGGCGACATGAAGGGCCACAACCTGTTCTGGCAGGACGGCCAATGGTCGCTGATTGATCTGGATGCCATGTGCCAGCATGCCACCCAGATGAGCTTCGCCCAGGCCTTTGCCCGTGACCGGGCGCGGTTGCTGCGCAACTGGCCGAGCGGTAGTGCCTTGTACAGGCGGCTGGATGAATGCCTGCCGAAGTTGGCTGACTGATACGGCGTCATCGCGGGGCAAGCCCGCTCCCACGGTGGGAGCGGGCTTGCCCCGCGATTGCTATCTGCTCAGACCGCGCAAGCTGTACAAGGCTGGCAAGCCCAATCCCACCCAGGCCAGCACGTCCCACCCGCCATCGCCCAGCAACGCCGCGAACAGGCCCAGCACACTGATCAGGCCGATCAGTGTGGGCATGGCAAATACTGCCCACAGGCTCGACGACTTGCGCTTCATTGGTTGCCTCCGGGCGCCGAAGCCCGACGGCGCACGACCCACAAATACACACCGCTACCCAGCACGATAATGGTCAGCACATCCAGCACGGCCCAGAGGATCTGCATCGGCCGGCCGCCGTAGTCACCAAAATGCAATGGCTGCGACAGGCCCATGGCATCCATGTACCAGGGGCGGTCACCGATGGCGGTGACTTGCAAGTTACTGGCATCGATCAGCACCGGGGTCAGCAGGTGCGAGGTGAGGTGGCTGCCGCCTTTCATGAACACCGCATAATGATGCTCACTGGAAAAGCGCGTGCCGGGGAAGGCGATGAAGTCCGGGACCATGCCCGGCGCGGCTTCGCCAGCGATATCCAGTACCCGGCTGACAGGCGCCAGCTGGGTCAGTGGTGGTGCATCGCGGTAGGGCGCAACCATTGCTGTCAGGCTCTCATTGCGCCAGGCCGCGATGACAAGGTCGGACAGGGCGCTGATCACCCCGGTTACCCCTACTACCAACGCCCAGGTCAGGGTGACGATACCGATCAGGTTGTGCAGGTCGAGCCAGCGCAGGCGCCTGGACTTGTCGTTGCGTACGGTGGCGAACTTCAGCCGACGCATGAACGGCGCGTAGAGCACCACGCCGGAGATGATCGCCACCACGAACAACAGGCCCATGAACGCCAGCAGCAGCTTGCCGGGCAGCCCGGCAAACAGGTCCACGTGCAGGCGCAGCATGGTCATCATGAAACCGCCATTGGCCGAAGGCATTGCCACCGCTTCGCCTGTGCGCGCATCGAGCATGAAGGTGTGCGACGAGTTCGGCTCGGTGCCTGCGGTGGCGGCCATGATCGCGATCACGCCGTTGCTGTCGTCCTCATCCCAGCCAAAGTACTGCATGACCTCGCCCGGGCGATGGGCCTGGGCCTTGAGCACCAGCTCCTGCAGGTCGAGCTTGGGCGTATCGGCTGGCATCTCCTTGAGCACCGGGGCATCGCCCAGCAGGTGGTCGATTTCGTGATGAAAGATCAACGGCAAGCCGGTGAGCGCCAGCATCAGCAGGAACAGGGTGCAGATCAGGCTGGTCCAGGTGTGAACCCAGGACCAGCGGCGTATGGTCTGGCTTTTCATCAGAACTTGTAGTTCACGCTGGCAACCACGTTGCGCTCGTCACCGTAGTAGCACCAGTAGCCGTCGCAGTTGGCCAGGTAATCCTTGTTGAACAGGTTCTTGGCTTCGACGGCGACAGTCATGCCTTTGAGCGTGCTGACCTTGCGGCCCAGGTCGTAGTGCAGCGACGCGTCGTAGATGGTGTAGGAGCCGACATAACCCAGATCGGTGTTGGTGGTGTTGCCGTAGTTGTCACCGACATAGCGCACGCCACCGCCAACGCCGAAGCCGTCGAGCAGGCCGTTGTGCCAGGTGTAGTCAGCCCACAGGGTCGCCTGGTTGCGTGGGATCAGCGCCATGCGATTGCCTTGTTCGTCGGCTGCGCCCTTGAGGATTTCGGTGTCGGTGTAGCTGTAGGAACCGATCAGCTTGAGGTTTTCGGTCACCTGGGTGGTGGCTTCGAGCTCAAGGCCGCGGACCTGCAACTGGCCCACCTGGCGGGTGATGTTGCCCTCGGTGACTTCCACGTTGTCCTGGCGCAGGTCATACACGGCAGCGGTGTACAGGTTCTTGCTGCCGACCGGCTGGTATTTGACACCGACTTCGTACTGATGGCCCTCGGTCGGTTTGAACGACTGGGTGGCATTGGCTGCGGCGCCGGAAGTTGGCTGGAACGACTCGGTGTAGGAGACGTACGGGGTCACGCCGTTGTCGAATACGTAGCTCAGGCCGACGTTGCCGGTGAAGGCCTTGTCGCGCTCGGTGCTGGTGGCATCGTTCAGGTTGTGGAAGGTGGTGCCGGTGTGAATCCAGTCTTCACGCCCGCCCAGGGTCAGGCGCCAGTTGTCGAGGGCGATCTGGTCCTGAACGTAGAAGCCGGTCTGGCGGGTTTTCTGGCCATAGTCGTACATGGTGAAGTACGACACCTTGGAAAAGTCCTGGCCGTACGGAGGATTAATCACATTGCCTGGCGGCACGCTGCCGCTCAGGCCATAGTCCCAGCGGTAGTTGGTGTTCGAGCGCTGGTGGTCCAGACCAATCAGCAAGGTGTGGCTCAGGGCGCCGGTCTGGAAGTCGGCCTGGAAGTTATTGTCGACGGCGAACTGGCTGATGTCTTCGTTGACGATACCGGTTTCACGCGGGACGCTGCCGTCAGGCTGGATCGTGCCGTTGTTCATGGTCGCAACGTTGATGCCCTGGAACGACAGGTCGCTCTTGGTGTAGCGCAGGTTCTGGCGGAACTGCCAGACATCGTTCAGACGGTGCTCGAAGGCATAGCCCAGGGCGTAGTAAGTGCGATCGTAGAACTCCCAGTCCGGATCACCGAGGTTCTTGTGGTGGGAGATGTCACCCGCCGGCGAGCCCAGCTTGGTGCCCTGCAGCGGCAGGAACTGGCCGCTGATACCGGTATCGTCGCGGGTGAACTGGGTGATGAAGGTCAGGCTGGTGTCTTCATCCATGTTCCAGGTCAGGCTCGGCGCAAGGTTGTAGCGCTTGTCCGGTACATGATCGGTCGGTGCGCCACTGTCGCGTACCACGCCGCTGACACGGTAGAGGAACTGACCCTCGTCGTCGATCTTGCCGGTGCTGTCGAAGTTGATCTGGCGGTGGTTGTTGCTGCCCACCTGAGCCTCGATCTGGTGGGCGCTTTGCGCTTGGGGGCGACGGCTGACCATATCGAGCATGCCGCCGGGCGGGGTCTGGCCATACACCGAGGACGCCGGGCCGCGCAGCACAGCGATACGCTCAAGGTTCCACGGCTCGACTTTCGGGTTGGCGAACGAGCCTTTGGGCAGTGGCAGGCCATCGAGGAACTGGGTCGGGTCGAAGCCGCGCACCCGCAGCCAGTCGGCGCGGGTATCGGAGGCATAGCCGCTGCTTTGCACGCCGGCGGTGTAACGCAGGGCATCGTTGAGATTGAGGACCTGGCGATCGTCCAGTTGTTCGCGGGTGATCACGCTCATTGAGCGTGGCGCTTCAACGATCGGCGTGTCGGTTTTTGTGCCGGCTGCGGTGCGGGTCGCAGTGAAGCCGGTAGCCGGGCCCCAGGCACTTTCATAATCGCTGCGCGCGTTGACGCTGGTTTCCGGCAGGGCGACGGTACCCTCGGGCGCGGCGACCAGGCTGTAGGTGCCGGCGCTGCTCTGCTGCAATTGCAGGCCGGTGCCGCGCAGGGCCGCTTGCAGGGCGCCGACGGCATCGTACTGGCCGCTGACTGGCGCCGAGGTACGACCGCTGGCCAGGCTCGGGTCCAGGGCCAGGGCAATGCCGGCCTGGCTGGCAATCTGGTTGAGCGTGGCAGACAACGGGGCGGCAGGTAGGTTGTAGCTGCGCAGGCCGCCCGTTTGCTCGGCGGCGATCAGCGGGCTGCTCGCCAGAGGTGCTGTCAGGGCAATGGCCATGGCCAGCAAGCTGGGACGCAGGAAGTTCTCAAAAGTGCGGGACATACAGCGGCTCCTCGACGGAAGTAAGTGCTAACTAGCTTCCTTGCCGAGTGAGTTGGGAAAAGTGTCAGGGGGGAGTGAAAATAATTTTGATTTGTATTGCACAAGGGGCTGCTGACGCAGCCCATCGCCGGCAACGCCGGCTCCCACGGGTTTTCAGGGCGTCTTGTGCTTGGCCACTACCGTCACCCACCACGGCGTGCGTTGCTCGATCTGCACCGGCAAGGTCGGTAGCAACGATGTCAGCGCAAGGTCGGTGTCATTGAGCGGAAAGCTGCCGGTGATGCGCAGGTCAGCTACTTCTGCGGCAACGCCCAGGTGGCCGCTGCGATAGCGCCCCAGCTCTTCGACCAGGTCTGCCAGGCGTACGTTGTCGACGACCAGCATGCCACGGGTCCAGGCATCGGCACCGGCGTGCAGGCCATCAGCCCGGCCCAGACGGTCGTGGTTCATCAGCACTTGCTGACCTTCTTTGAAGATTTGTTCGTCGCCGCTGTTTTGTGGCCGGGCGGCCACTGCCGACTGCAGCACGCTCAGGCGCGTGCCCTGGTCTTCAAGCTTGACCAGAAAACGCGTGCCCAGCGCTCGCAGGCGGCCATCGGCGGTGCTGACTACAAAGGGACGGTCATCCTTGTGGCCGGTCTCGATGGAGATTTCGCCTTCGTGCAAGACAATCAGGCGCTCTTTGCCATCGAAGCGGATATCCACTGCCGAATGGGTGTTGAGGCTGATCAGGGTGCCGTCGGTCAGACGCAGGGTACGCTGCTCGCCGGTGCCGGTGCGCTGGTCGGCCAGCCAATAGCCCAGCGATTGATGGGCACTGACCCAGCTCAACAGGCCAACCACCAGCACCAGGCTGGCCACGCCGCGGCCCAGCTTGCGTACCCGTTGGCGCAGGCCGGCGCGTGATTGCAGCAGGGCTTGCCGTGCAGGGCCGGCGGCGGCGCTGAAGCGCTGGTCAAGCATGCCCAGTTGCATCCAGGCGCGGGCATGTTCTTCGCTGGCGGCATGCCAGCTGGCGAATTCGGCGCGCTCATCGGCGCTACCACTGCCCGAATCCAGGCAGAGCTGCCAGGCGATGGCGGCATCCAGGACCCGGGTTGAAACCGGTTGGTTGTTCATGTCGGCTCACCGTACAGCGCTACATAGCACTGACGCATGCCTTGGGCCAGGTACTGGCGCACCCGCGAGACCGAGACGCCCAGACGCTCGGCGATCTCGGCATGACCCATGCCGTCCAGGCGGTTGTACAGAAAGGCCGCACGGGCCTTGCTCGACAGCTTGCCAAGCAGGCGGTCGATGGCCTTGAGGTCTTCGAGAATCAGATGCTGTTGTTCCGGGGAGGGTTGCTCGGCTTCGGGAATCAGCATCAGTTCGGCCAGGTACGCCTGCTCCAGTGCGGCGCGGCGAAAGTGATCGAACAGCAGGCCCTTGGCGATGGCCAGAAGGAACGCCCGGGGTTCGCGTGGCGCAGGCAATTGCTCGCGCCCGAGCAGGCGCACGAAGGTGTCCTGGCTCAGGTCTTCGGCACGGTCGGCGCAGGCGATGCTGCGCCGTAGCCAGGCGAGCAGCCAACTGCGATGGTCGCGATACAGCGCACCGACCAGCTCAGTGTGTGGGCTTTGCACAGACGACAAGGCGTTCCCCGAAAAGATACGTTAACTAACGAGAATTATTCGCGATTGTCGCAGATGCTCCCGGTAAGACGCAATTCACGCTCATCGGATGATGTTCAAAAGCCATGACTTTGTTGCCGACGCCTGCGCAGGCGCTGCAGTTGCTGATCGAGCAGTGCCGGGCTGTCCAGTGTCTGGCGCCGGGCCTGGCTTAACAGGATCAGGGCCAATTCGGCGGTAACCAAGGCATCGGCGCTGGCGTTGTGGCGCTCGGCGACCTCCAGGTTGAAGCAGGCGGTCCAGTCATCCAGCCCGGCTTCGCGCAGGGTGATCTGCGGGTTGAGCAGTGGGGCCAACTCGGCGACATCGAAGAACGGATGCTGCAAGCGATAGCCCAGGTGGTCTTTCAAGGCGCGGCCGAGCATGCGCTGGTCGAAAGGCGCATGAAAGGCCAGCAGCGGGCTGTCGCCAATAAAATCCATGAGATCGATCAGCGCATCGGCCGGCTCGCAGCCTGCGGCGATGGCGCTGGGGCCCAGGCCGTGGATCAGCACGCTGGAAGTAAGTTTGTGGTCGCGCTGGTGCAGGGTGCGCTCGAACTGCTGGCTGAAGTCGATGGCGCCGTCTTCGATGACCACGGCGCCAATCGATAGCACCTGGTCACGGTTGAGGTTCAGGCCACTGGTTTCCAGGTCGAGCACCACCCAACGTTGCTGGCGCAGGCTGTGTTCAGCCAGCGGCGCCGGGGCGGCCAACTGTTCCACGCGCAGGCGCAGTTGCTCGTCCAGGCGCAGTTGATTGGGGCGTAGCCAGGCAAACAGACTCATAGCTGGTACCGCAAGGCCAGGCTGCTTTGCAGGCGTTGAGCCTGGCGCAGGGATTCGCGCAGGATACGCCGGTCCAGATGATTGAGGCTGTCGGGGTCGACCCGGTTGGAATACGCAAGGTTCTGCCGGCTTTGCAACTGATGCTGCTGCATACGGGTTTGCTGGATGAAGTGGTAGGCCTCTTCGTAGGCGGCGCCGTCGAGCGCCTCGATGACCTCCTTGGCCACCAGTTGGCGCAAGCGTTCCAGGGTGTTGTTGGCGCCGATGCCGTTGGCCAGGGCCAGCAGGCGCGCGCCATCGACAAATGGCGTCAGGCCCTGGACCTTGAGGTCGAGGGTCGCGGCTTTGTCGTTGCCCTGGCGGGTCAGTACGAACTCGCGAAAGCGCCCAACCGGCGGGCGCTGGCGCAGGGCGTTTTCGGCCATCATGCGCTGGAACAGGCGGTTGTCGGCGACCTGTTCGAGGATGCTCTGGCGCAGTTGTTCACAGGCGAGCTCATCGCCCCAAACTACCCGCAGGTCGAAGTAGATGCTCGAGGCCAGCAGGTTTTCCGGCGTAGCTTCTCGAATGAAAGCGGCAAAGCGACGCGACCATTCGGCACGGGACAAACACAGCTCGGGGTTGCCGGCCATGATGTTGCCCTTGCACAGGCTGAAGCCACATTGCGCCAGGCCCTGGTTGATGTGCTGGGCCAGCGGCAGCAGGCGCCCACGTAGCTCGGCGGCATGGGCGGCATCACGGGCTTCGAAGAGGATGCCGTTGTCCTGGTCGGTGTGCAGGGTCTGTTCGCGACGGCCTTCACTGCCAAAACACAGCCAACTGAACGGCACGTCCGGGTCGCCCTTGTCTTCGATGGCCAACTCGATGACCCGGCACACGGTATGGTCGTTGAGCAGGGTGATGATTTGGGTGATCTGTGTCGATGAAGCGCCGTGGGCCAGCATGCGTTCGACCAGCTGGCTGATCTCACCGCGTAGCGATACCAGGTTTTCAACCCGGCTGGCGTGGCGAATGGTGCGGGCCAGATGCACCAGGTCGACGCGCTGCAGGGAGAACAGGTCGCGCTCGGATACCACGCCGCACAGGCGCTGCTCTTCGACCAGGCAGACATGGGCGATATGCCGCTCGGTCATGGCGATGGCCGCATCGAAGGCACTGGCCTGCGGGCTCAGGTAGAAGGGCGCGGCGGTCATGTGCCGGTTGATGGGGCTGGCGAAGTCGGCGCTGGCATCGGCCACGACCTGGCGAAGGTCGCGCAGGGTGAAGATGCCGATGGGGAAGCGCTGCTCGTCGACAATGACAATGCTGCCGACCTGCTGCTCGTGCATCAGGCGTACGGCTTCACGTAGCGGTGTATCCGGATCACAGACCACGGGGTGACGCATGGCCAGCTCGCCCAGGCGGGTGTTCAGTGAATACTGGCTACCAAGGGTTTCCACCGCACGGCGCTGGACCTGCTGGTTGACCTGGTCGAGCAGGCTGCTCACCCCACGCAGGGCGAAGTCACGGAAGGCTTCGGACAGGGTGAACAGGCGGATGAACGCGGCTTTGTTCAATTGCAGGCAGAAGGTGTCTTCGCCGGCCAGGTGCTCGGTGCGGGTAGCCCGCTCGCCAAGCAGGGCCGCGAGCGGGAAGCACTCGCCGCTGGTGATTTCGAAGGTGGTCTCGGTGCCAGGGCGGGTCACGTGCTGGCGCTCACCGACCACCCGACCCTGCTTGACGATATAGAAGTGCTCGACCGGGCCGTCGCTGGGCTTGATGATGCTGTCATTGGCCGCATAGAAGCGCAGTTGGCACTGTTCGACGAGAAACGCCAGGTGGGCGTTCTCCATCTGGTTGAACGGTGGAAAGCGTTGCAGAAACTGCATGGTCCCCTGGATGTTCTGCATGACCGCAGTCTTTCCTGCCTGGGTGAAGGCGTCCATTTTGCTCATGAGCATTACCGCGTCGTTGTGCCGACCTGTGACCATCGACCTTGTTGTTGTCGTTGTTCATGGTCGGCCGCGGACTGCCCAGTGCCCATTGGACGTAAGTCTATACATGGCGTCAGGGTGTTGAAGCTTTGCGTCATGTGTCAATTACCCGACGAAAGGCAGTTTGCATCTAATCTGAATGCGGTCTGAACTTGATTCACAGGACATTTTTGCAGGTCATTGATGATGAGACAGCCATGTCCGACCATGACGACATACTGAGCGAAGCCGAACGTGAGGCGCTGGCATCGGTAACGGCGCCGGCGGCTGCGCCGCTGAAAGTATTGATTGTCGATGATGACAAAGCGAGCCGTGAGGCACTGGCTGCCTACCTGTCGAGCCACGGCATTGCCTGTATCACTGAAGGGCGACCCGAGGCCGCACTGCAGTATCTGGAAAGACAATCGGGTGTCGGCGTGCTGATCACCGACCTGCGCATGGCCCCCTTGGACGGCCTCGATCTGATCGGCAAGATTCGTGAGTCAAAGCGCGCGGAGCTACCCATCATCATCGTCTCCGGTGATGCCGAGGTAGAGGATGCCATTGCCGCCATGCACCTGAGTGTCGTTGATTTCCTGCTCAAACCCCTGAACGACGAAAAACTGGAGGGCCTGATCAGATTGATCAAGCGCGAGCTGGGCATCCACAGAGACTGAACCGGATCAGCGGGGCGTCAGTTGGGTGGTTTTGCCCATCAGTAGTTCCAGGCGCCTGGCACTGATGAACAAGGCCAGGGCGCTCAGGGTCAGACCTATGGCCGCCAGCCTGGCGGCACTGGTTGACTCTTCGAATACCCACCAGGAAATGACCAGGCCCCAGATCGGTACCAGGATCGAGTAAGGGGCAATCTGGCTGACCGGGTACTTGTGCATTTGCTTGTTCCAGATCCAGTAGCCAAGCAGGGTAGAGATGTAGGCCTGGTACATGACCGAGAAGTAGGTAGATGCCTCATAGCCCTGGAACAATTGTACAAAGGGCGTTGGCCCCTGGACCAGGTAAGTGGCCAGGAACAGCGCAGGGATGGCGAACAGGCATGACCACACCAGGAAGGCGAAGGCATCCTTGAGCCCGCACAACTTGATGATGATGTTGCACAGGCTCCAGCACAGGGCGGCCAGCAGCACGAACAGCACCCCGGTTATCGACAGGTTGTCACCGCTGGTGTGAATGACCAGGCCAAGGCCGGCGAGGGCCAGGACAATGGCGCCGAGTTCGATGCGGTTGAGCTTTTCGCCAAAGAACATCACCCCCCAGCCCACGGTAAAGAAGGCACTGAACTGCAGCAGCAGCGAGGCGATGCCGGGGTTGACGCCCCAGGCGATACCGAGGTTGAGCAGCCAGGCCATGCCGGCCCCGAACAGCAACCCGTAAAGGGCTATGACGCCCAGGCCGACGGTCTTGGGCTTGCTGATGAAGAAGATCAATGGGAACACGCAGAAAAAGAACCGCAACGCGGTCAGCATGTACGGATCGATGGTACCCAGGCTGGTACCGATGAACGAAAAGTTGGCGCCCCACAACAGGGCAACCAACAGAATGACGATTACATCTCTGGTGGCGATCTTGTGAGATGACATCCTTGTCTCCAAAGGCTGGCAAGCGTTAATGGGCTTCCATGTTGGGCAAGCCAGCCTTGGCGGACTATCAGGTGCAGGCATCGATTGGAGGCTTAAATTTCCCCCTGCTGCGTAGGATTTGCAGGCATGGGTGAACTGTGGCCAGGGAGAAGGTCACGGTTATTGCTCAAGAACGTAACGTGCAAGATGCTCAAGCTCTTCGCTGGACAGGCCAGTGAACGGTGGCATGGGAATTTGCCCCCAGCGGCCGGAACCGCCTTCGCCGATATGCCCGGCCACGGTCCTCAATGCCTCGGGCTGTTCGCGGTATCGCTGAGCGATGTCTTTGAAGGACGGACCGACGATCTTCTGCTCCAGCGCATGACAACCAAGGCAGGCATTGCGCGAGAGCAGATCATCCAGATTGCCGGCCTGAGCCACAGGCAGTGGCGCCCGCTCTTCGCTGCCATAGGCTGCACTCAGGTACAGGCCGATGCTCTGTATGTCGCTGTCGCTCAAAGGCGTCCTGTAGTTGTCGCGCATCTTGCTGACGAGCCCAGTCCATTGGGCCTGGTCCATGCCCTGGAAGCTCACCTGGCGCGCACCGGGCCTGACTCCGGCATGCTGGCAGGCCGGTCCAGCGTGCGTTGCCCATGGAACCATGGCCCACCTGTGAGCCCCACACCCGTGGCGAAGAAAAACCACAGCTGTTGCCCGAGCACTGGTGGACTGCTGTCAGCTCCATGGCGGGCCCAAGGCGCTTGAGTTGTTCAAGGCTAAGCGACAGCGGGCGTTCGACCTTTCCTTTGAGGGTCAGTCGATACTGCGTAGCGTCGATGCTGGTAGGAATGTTGGCCAGGTTGTAGCGCACAAAAAAGCGTCATTGGGGGTCAGCAGGCTTTCATTGAAGACACTGAAGGGTGTTTCCAGGTGCGGAGGCCGCGCGGTGATCAGCATCATCGGCCGCTTCTGGGGGGTAGTCGACCAAGGGGCGCGTACCGTTGGCGAACAGTTGTTCTTCTTGCCCGGCGAACACTGCCCCGGGGGCCAGGGCGAGCCCTGCCGAGGCCAGCCCGAGGCCCTGCAGGAGCTGGCGCCGATTCAAACCGGGAGCATCGTTCATGCTGTGTCCATCCTTTACCGTATGGGCTGGGTCGAACTGCATTCTTGGCTCTGGTGCAGGCAGGTTAAATCGGGCTGCTCTGCAAGTTGGCGAGCATTGTTCGTTGTGTTGTGTAGGACTTTAAAACACAAAAGCCCCACACCCGGGGGTGTGAGGCTTTTGTGGTGCCAGCGCGCTTTACAGGCCGTTACGTGCCTTGAACTCACGACGGCGGCGATGCAGCACCGGCTCGGTGTAGCCGTTCGGTTGCTTGCTGCCTTCGACGACCAGCTCGACCGCTGCCTGGAAGGCGATGTTGTTGTCGAAATCCGGTGCCAGCGGACGGTACAGCGGGTCGTTGGCGTTCTGCTTGTCGACCACCGGCGCCATGCGCTTGAGGCTTTCGAGAACCTGCGCCTGGCTGACAATGCCGTGACGCAGCCAGTTGGCCAGCAACTGCGCGGAAATTCGCAGGGTGGCGCGGTCTTCCATCAGGCCGACATCGTTGATGTCTGGCACTTTCGAACAGCCTACGCCCTGGTCGATCCAGCGCACCACGTAGCCGAGGATGCCCTGGGCGTTGTTGTCCAGCTCGTTGCGCTTTTCTTCGTCCGACCAGTTGGTGTCGGTCGCCAGCGGGATGGTCAGGATGTCATCGACCGACGCTGGGGCGCGCTTGGCCAGTTCTGCCTGACGGGCGAACACGTCAACCTTGTGGTAGTGCAAGGCATGCAATGCGGCCGCCGTTGGCGAAGGCACCCAGGCGGTGTTGGCGCCGGCCAGCGGGTGGGCGATCTTCTGCTCGAGCATGTCGGCCATCAGGTCCGGCATGGCCCACATGCCTTTGCCGATCTGGGCGCGACCTTGCAGGCCGGTGGCCAGGCCGATATCGACGTTGGAGTTCTCGTAGGCACCGATCCACTTCTGGGTCTTCATGGCGCCCTTGCGCACTACGGCGCCGGCTTCCATGGAGGTGTGGATCTCGTCACCGGTACGATCGAGGAAGCCGGTGTTGATGAATACCACGCGCTCGCTGGCGGCTTTGATACAGGCCTTGAGGTTGACCGTGGTGCGGCGCTCCTCGTCCATGATGCCGACTTTCAAGGTGTTGCGCTTGAGGCCCAGTGCATCTTCGATACGGCCGAACAGCTCGTTGGTGAACGCGGCTTCTTCCGGGCCATGCATCTTCGGTTTGACGATGTACATGGAGCCGGTGCGGCTGTTCTTGCGGCTCGTGTTGCCATTGAGGTTGTGGATCGAGGCAAGGCTTGTGACCAAACCATCGAGGATGCCTTCCGGCACTTCGTTGCCGTCCTTGTCGAGGATGGCATCGATGGTCATCAGGTGACCGACATTGCGTACGAACAGCAACGAGCGGCCGTGCAGGCTTACGGTGCCGCCGTTCGGTGCGGTGTATTCACGGTCCGGGTTCATGGTCCGGGTGAAGGTCTGGCCACCTTTGCTGACGCTTTCAGCCAAGTCGCCTTTCATCAGGCCTAGCCAGTTGCGGTAGATCACCACTTTGTCGTCGGCATCGACGGCGGCGACCGAGTCTTCGCAGTCCATGATGGTGGTCAGGGCGGCCTCCATCAGCACGTCCTTGATACCCGCTGGATCGGTCTGGCCGACCGGGGTGCTGGCGTCGATCTGGATTTCGAAGTGCAGGCCGTTATGCTTGAGCAGGATCGTAGTCGGCGCCGAGGCGTCGCCCTGGTAACCGATCAGTTGGGCTTCGTCGCGCAGGCCGCTGTTGTTGCCACCCTTGAGGGCGACAAGCAGCTTGCCGCTTTCGATGCGGTAAGCGCTGGAGTCGACATGGGAGCCGGCGGCCAGTGGCACCGAGTCGTCGAGGAAGGCGCGGGCGAAGGCAATCACCTTGTCGCCGCGAACCTTGTTGTAGCCTTTGCCTTTTTCCGCGCCGCCGGCTTCGCTGATGGCGTCGGTGCCATACAGCGCGTCGTACAACGAGCCCCAACGGGCGTTGGAAGCGTTCAGGGCAAAACGCGCATTCATCACCGGCACTACCAACTGCGGGCCGGCCATGCGGGCGATTTCGTCGTCGACGTTCTGGGTCGAGGCCTGGAAGTCTGCAGCTTCTGGCAGCAGGTAGCCGATGTCCTGAAGGAAGGCTTTGTAAGCCACGGCATCGTGAGCCTGGCCTTGGCGCGCCTGGTGCCAGGCGTCGATCTGCGCCTGCAGGTCGTCACGTTTGGCCAGCAGTGCTTTGTTCTTTGGAGCGAGGTCGTTGATGATCTTTTCCGCACCCACCCAGAATTGCTCGGCGTTGACGCCAGTTCCGGGAATGGCTTCGTTGTTCACGAAGTCGAACAGGACTTTGGCGACCTGAAGGCCACCGACTTGAACGTGTTCAGTCATTGCTTGCCTCACTCTGCTCAGCTATTCAGCTCTTCTATTTAAGCCTTGCGCGCTTCTCTAAACACGGCACCAGAACATGCCCTCATGGGCGGCTGGGTGCGGCCTGCCAGACGGGCTGGCGGGCGTTGGCGTATTTTCACAGGCGCCTTGGCAGACATCGATCCAACGTTTTGTAGTCAACGCTGCGGCATACTACATGATGCGCTGCGGTTGTGAAAATTAGACTAAATACGTCGTTCTGCGACCATTTGGTCGCATAGGGTCACGCTGGGAGCCGGTATGTTCTCAAAAAAACTGCAGATTGTTCCAGATAAATCTTGAAACAGTACACGATTAGTTATTCCAAGCTCCTGCGGCAGGTTGCCGCGCCTTGCCTATACTTTCTGCGCGCCCTTTGATTTCGGGGCTGAACGTAAAAGCAGAGGGTTACCGCGTGGATCATCTCGTACTGACAGTGATCGCCCCCGACAAGGCCGGGCAGGTCGAGCGTATCGCTGAATGCATTGCCGAGCATAACGGTAACTGGCTGGAGAGCCGCATGTCGCGGATGGCCGGGCAGTTTGCCGGTATTCTGCGTGTGGCGGTGCCGGCAGAATCCTACGATGAATTAGTCGAATCGCTACAGGCGCTGGGGAAATATGACATTCGCGTGCTGATCGCCGAAAGCGGTATCGAGCCGTCCTGCACCTGGAAGCCTATCGCCATGGAGCTGGTGGGCAATGACCGCCCGGGTATCGTTCGTGACATTACCAGGCTGCTGGCCGATCAGGGCGTCAACGTCGAGCGCCTGACCACCGAGGTGCGTCCGGCGCCGATGAGCAGCGAGCCGCTGTTCCATGCCGATGCCTTGCTGGCGGTGCCGCTGACGCTGTCGCTGGACGTCTTGCAGGGCAAGTTGGAGGCGTTGGCCGATGACCTGATGGTCGAGTTGAAGCTGCGCCCCGAAGATTAGTTATCCCGGTTTATCGGGGATGCGCCTGTGGATAAGCTTGGGAGATGTTGTTGCAGGCCACGTTTTACGTGGCCTGTAGCGTGCTGTTCGTTTTTTGATCAGCGGCGTCGGCGCAGGCTCAGCCAGGCATCCACGCTGTACAGCGCCAGGCCCGCCCAGATGAACATGAACGCCACCAGGGTGCTGCTCGACAAGTGCTCGTCGAACAACCACACCGCCTGTAGCAGCACCAGGGTGGGCGCCAAGTACTGCAGAAAGCCCAGGGTGGTGTAGGGCAGGTGCCGTGCGGCAGCGTTGAAACAGACCAGTGGCACCAGGGTTACCGGGCCTGCTGCGATCAGCCAGAGCGCTTCGCTGCTGGTGTAGAAGCTGGCCTGGGCACTGTGCGCCAGGGGGTTGAGCAGCATCCAGCCGATGGCTAGCGGCACCAGCATCCAGGTTTCCACTACCAATCCGGGCAAGGCGGCTACCGGCGCCTGCTTGCGGATTAAACCGTAGAAGCCAAAGCTCAATGCCAGCACCAGTGACACCCAAGGCAGGCTGCCCACTTGCCAGACTTGTTGCGCTACCCCCAACGCGGCCAGCCCCACTGCGATCCACTGTAGGCGGCGCAGGCGTTCACCGAGCAGCAGCATACCGAGCAGGACGTTGATCAACGGGTTGATGTAGTAGCCCAGGCTGGCTTCGAGCATGCGCCCGTTGTTCACCGACCAGACGTAGGTCAGCCAGTTGCCAGCAATCAGCGACCCGCTCAAGGCCAGGATCGCCAGGCGCTTGGGGTTGTCGCGCAGTTCGCGCAACCAGCCCGGATGCTTCCAGACCAGCAGCAGCAAAGAGCCGAACAGGGCCGACCAAAGCACCCGGTGAACGATGATTTCCACTGCTGGAACGCTTTGCAGCGCTTTGAAGTAGATCGGGAACAAGCCCCAGATGATGTAGGCGCTCAGGCCCAGGATGTACCCGCGGCGCGGGTTGGCGGCGTGCATGCAGATTCCTTGCTTAGGTAGCTATCTAAAAGCAGGGGCTATTGTAGACAGACTCGCGCGCGCTTCAGAACAATTTCAGCGGTTCTTCATCCAGCGCCGCCATCTGCTCGCGCAGGGCGAGGATCTGATCGCCCCAGTAACGCTCCTGGCCAAACCAGGGGAAGCTGCGTGGGAACGCCGGGTCGTCCCAGCGCCGGGCCAGCCAGGCACTGTAGTGCAAAAGGCGCAGGGCGCGCAGGGGCTCGATCAAGGCCAGTTCGCGCGGATCGAAATCGTGGAACTCGTTGTAGCCATCCATCAACTCGGCCAACTGGCCCAGGCGCTCGTGGCGATCGCCGGCGAGCATCATCCACAAGTCTTGCACCGCAGGGCCGGTGCGACAGTCATCGAGGTCGACAATGTGGAACACCTCGTCGCGGCACATCATGTTGCCCGGGTGGCAGTCGCCGTGCAGGCGGATGACCTGGTGTGGGGTGCTGGCGTAGATGGCCTCGACGCGTTTGAGCAGGTCGCGGGCCACTGACTCGAAGGCCGGCAGCAAGCTTTTAGGGATGAAGTTGCCTTCAAGCAGCGTGGCCAGCGAGGCGTGGCCGAAGTTATCCACTGCCAGTGTTTCGCGGTGCTCGAATGGGCGGGTTGCGCCAACCCCATGCAGGCGGCCGAGTAACTGTCCGAGACGATACAGCTGATCGAGATTGCCTGGCTCCGGCGCACGGCCGCCGCGGCGCGGGAACAGGGTGAAGCGAAAGCCGCTGTGTTCGAACAGGGTCTTGCCATTGTGGATAAGTGGCGCCACCACCGGCACTTCGCATTCGGCCAATTCAGCGGTGAAGCTGTGTTCCTCGAGGATCGCCGCGTCGCTCCAGCGGTCCGGGCGGTAGAACTTGGCGATCAGCGGCTCAGCCCCTTCGATGCCCACTTGATATACCCGGTTCTCGTAGCTGTTGAGTGCCAGCACCCGGGCGTCGCTGAGAAAGCCGATGCTTTCCACGGCGTCCAGGACCAGGTCGGGGGTGAGTGTTTCAAAGGGGTGGGACATGTCTGCTCCTGCTGTGCGGTTCCCTGCATGGTATCGCACATTCAACAGGTGGGAGATTCTATGGTTTT
>NZ_JAMDGZ010000001.1 GCF_028656935.1 Pseudomonas rubra | reverse complement strand
GAATGAGTTGACCACTACACCGCGAGTAGTAGCTGCTCTAAGGCGTCGACCTTATTTTTCTGCGTAGTCATCAATCACTCCTTTTGTCCGGCTCTTAGCCGTCAAGAATGGATAGTCACACCAAAAACTCTAGCCTCTCCGCTGAGGAGCGGCGCATGCGTGGAGAAAGCCATGAGCAACTACAACTGCGACTGCGACTGCGACTACGTTCGCCGCCACTATGATGTGCCGGCCGAGATCGGGCGCCGCGTAATCGCCAACGGCGAGCCTGGCGTTATCATCGCCGACCGCGGCCACTACATCGGCGTCATCCTCGACAGCGACCCGAAGAAGCGCATCCGCAACTACCACCCAACCTGGGAAATGCAGTACGGCGAGATGGCCGAGAAGCTGCCGCTCAAAGAGTGGGAAGTTCTCACCAACGGCATGTACGACTGGGATGACGTCCGTTACATGCTGGGCGATGCTCGCCATTACGTACAGCGCGTCTGGGCGGCCACTCGCAGCCAGGCCAAGTATCGGGCCTACCAAGAGCTGGACGAGTGCTTCGAAGACGCCACGGCGATGCTCACCTTCAAAGTCCGCGCCGCCTGACCCCTACGCGCTGCGCGCCAGCAATTCAGCCGTTGTCGTGATCGAAACCGCCCCCGCTACGAACTGCCTCCTTCGAAATTTCAACGGTTTTCGACGCAGGGAGCTTGCCGGCTACTTCAGAGTCGCGTTCAACCTCCTGCCCGAAGTAGGCGAGCCATGAACCATCTGGCCGCACTACCACCTCGGTTAAATAGGACTCAACCTGGCCCAGTGTAATTCCGGATGCCCTGGCAACGATCTTGTTACGTTTCGCAATGTCCACCTGCCCCTCCTTGGCCCGGCCCGATGCCGGTCAACAACGAATAGCCCACTTCAACGAATCACGCCACCCCGGCGAGGCTGGTGGCTGCCTGGAGAACACCATGAGCACATTCGCAGTCTTCGGCATGACGGCCGACGTAGCGCTGGCTGAGGCCAGGAAGATCACCAAGACGACCAGGCCGAGCGGTAAAGCTGGCTGCCCCCCCCTGGAGCTGTCCCAGGCTGAGTGGAATCAGGCCGTTGAGCAGCAGGCGGCCAAGATCATGGCCGGCGAGAAGGTGAAACAGCTGAGCCAGATGTTCGACGCACCGCAGTACGCCCAGCAGTTCATGGAACTTGCGAGGAAGACCGGCAAGTGCCGCGACCTGCGCATCAGGGCCAAGTGCGAAATCACCGACGCCGAGGGCAAGCCGGTGATCAACCCAAAAACAAAAATGCCAAAGCATGGCTGGATAGATTGGCTCTAAAACGTCACGAAGCATTTCTCCTGAGAAATCTTTTCTGAATTTCAGAATAAAGCGGTGAAAGAGCCTCATCCATAGCTTGCTCCACGCTTGCCTTTCCGAGGCCAACAATCGGTATCAAATAATTTAGTGAGTCACTGACTTGCTCAGCAATGGCTTCTTTAGCTGTATCTGAAACACCATCTCGTGACAGCCGCAGATAGCCATCTATGCAATCAAGGTATTTGCCGCCCGGCACAAGCACGCTTTGAAACTCCGCCCAAACACTCTCCCCCCAAACGACTTTACATTCTAGAGCTACTGCTTTGGCACTTGTAATTGCTGCATTGAGACTTTCAAACTCCTTTTTCATATCCTCAAATTGATGCGACTTCGCTACTGCCTTGTACTTGCCAGTCTCAATTATTCGATCTACCAAAAATTCGGCAACCTGACAGCCCCGTATAACCGCAGACTTATAGCCATGCAACGCAATGGCCGCCCTTCTAGCTAGATCATGGTCCGACGTAGCCAAAGTTTCTAGCCTCCAAGCATTGAGCCCGGCCACAGCTAAACAGACAGCTATCACTGTTGCTCCGGCGCCAGCAACTTCGAACAGGTCATGAATGTCTTTAACCTTAAAGAAGTCAGTCGCTATCGGCACCCTCCCCCAGATCACGCCTGTAGCGAAGAGTGAAACGCAACCAACCCATACAACCCAATCCTTTCTCATGGCGCCCCGCCGCAGTAGATGAGTGCGCATTATGCCAGCATCATGGAGAGCCACCCCATGCCCACAGAAAACCGATCCAGCAACACCGAACAGATGGTCAGCTTCCCCCGCGAACTGACCGACGAGATGGCTGAGCGAATCGCCAGGGCGGCTCATGTCTGCGGCGGTGGGGCCTTCGAAATCTGGGAGGTAATCTGCGAATTCGCCTACCCAGCCGCCCAGCACCAGGGCGAAGCAGCAGCCTGGTCAAAAGACAAGCCAGAAACACCCGGAGCCTACTGGATTCGAGGCTTCAATCTCAGCGGCGAATTCAACGAGGCGGCCTTGGTTCAGGTGGCGCGTGACGAAGACGCCAACTGCTTAATGGTAAATCTCCATCAGTCGACCACAGAGCGCGATACCGGCTACTGGTATGAAGTGGATGATATTAACGCCGAGTTCGAATGGAGCGGCCCGCTCTATCTCCATCCACCAACCTCCGACGGCTTCAGCGCCGGTGATATGGCTGACCAGGGTGCCAAGGCGTTCGCTGCGCGTGATGGTGAGGCTGAGGAGCTGCGCGAGTTACTGCGGGCGATGACTTGCGGATATCGCATGGCAGTCCAAGCAGGCCACGCCCGCATAACTGCCTTGGGCGGCGACTGTGACAGCGTCGACAGGATGCTGGCTGACTTCCCCGAGTATGCCAAGGCCATCGCCGCCACTAAGCGTAAATCGTGACAAGAGTACATTTGTACTCCACCCAGCTTTAACCCCACTCCCCTCTATTGAACAGCCGCGATACGGCGGCAAGGACGAAGTCATGTCTGAAGAAATGAAGCTGATCCAACGTGTGGCCGTCGAGCGCGATGAAGACGGCTGGTGGAGCCACCCCGACGAACCGGACTTCGACGAGGATCTGGCCGCATTCAGCGCCTGGCTGGTACAGCAGGGCCTGGAGCTTAAGCAGTGGCACATGGAAGCAGACATCGTTGATCACCACCCCTACGACGATGGCGCATGTCATTGCCTCGGCTGGGAGCCGGAAAGCCCTGGGCCTGAATGGTTCCTGCTCGGGATCTTCGACACGGAGGACGGCCCGTGCGTCAGCTGGGCACGCCGCAAGGCTGAAGAGGCCTGGTCGGTTAATGGTGATGACGGATCGTGGGACTACCCGAGCCTTGCGGTGCTACTCCGTGACAACTTCGGCAGCTCGGCGGAAGGCACCAGCTTCGGCCCGGGCCTGGGCAGAGGTCTCAAGGTCGGCGACACCGTGCATACAGGAATCGTCTGCAAGGCTGACCCGGCTGGGTTCCTCCCAGACGCAGAGGAGTTGCTCGACCACATGTTCGAAGCTGCCGCTGGGAGCGATGCGGGCGAATGGGTCGACAACTATCCCGACATTGACGACGAGGGGAAAGCGGCTCTTGAGCAGGCCCTTGAGCCCCTGCAGGCCTGGGCCCGAAAGTTCTGCCAACCGAACTTCTTCACCATCGAGAAAATGGCTGTGCACCTCATCACCGAAGAAGACGTGAGCTTGGCCAAGGCCAGCGGGGTGCTGCTGTGACCCGCCTCGCCCTCTGCCTCCTGCTGCTGGCCACCCTGGCCGGCTGCCGGGAGCCTGATAAGCCTGCCGCCACAGTCGTCGCCGGTACATACAAGGTCGACAAGCTTTTCACCGTCGACGGCTGCACCGTCTACCGCTTCCTTGATGGCGGGCGGGATCGCTATTTCACCAACTGCTCAGGGTCGGCGTCATGGTCCCAGGACTGCGGCAAAGGCTGTAACCCAGCGCAAGAAATCTCGGGTGGAAACCACCAGGCCGGCAACGAGCGCCAGCTCTCCCCGCACGAACAAGACACCCTTACCAAGGCGAATGATCAAAGAGCACATTTGCACTCTACCCCTTGCTGTGCTCCGGCGATGTAGGCCCTGACCCAGGCTTGACGCCGCGAGGACCGAACAGGCCCCAAATGATCAGGCCCAGAACGGGGAAGATCACAATGCCTAGGAACCACATAACCTTGACGCCATCGGACTTTTCGCTTCGGAAGACGCTGATGATGGCCCAGAGATCAACAAGAACGATGACCGCCGCAACGAACATCCAGAAATAGCTGATTGGATCTGACATAGCTGCTACTCCCAAAGGGTGCTGATACAGGGTTGGCAGCAAAGCTGATGTGAGGGTTCAAATATTTCGATCAACTGTTTACCTTACTACGCCTGTGTAAGGCGGCCGCGCGGAGGCCGAAGTAATTAGCTCCGGCCTCCAATAGTTACGCATTTTGGATAGACTTGACGGAAATAGATCCAGCAGCAAACGAACGTGCTCGACCTACGCCCCAGACCAGTGCGCGGCTCATGGTTTCGTGTGGGCGTGTGTAGTAGGCCTCTTCTGCAATCAGGGTTCCGCTTTCCCCGTAAACACCGATAAATAGCTGCGTCTCGCCGGTTCGTGACAGGCGGACCTGAACATCAATCTTGGTTCCGTCATTGAGCACTTCATCATGATATCGGTGATGAAGAGTAGGGTCCGCCCATGCCCAGAATTTCTCTCCTCTGTACCTCATAGACTAGCCTCCTGCTCACAGTGAATTGAGCTTGTTAGGGTAATAAGGTTGACGGACTACGCCACTTCACGTTCCCGATTTTTAAGGTCCACCTGACAACCGGCCTTAAAATCTATACAGAATCGATACACAAACCCCTTACGTATAATTTTTGTAAAAGCCGCGATATGGCGGCAAGGACGAAGTCATGCCTGAAGAAAAGTACCCGCTGGATGTCCAAAGCGTCGGCAGCGACACCTACATCGCCATGAGCAAGGGCCACCACGACCTTGAAGAGTTCATGACTGCAGCTGTGAAGGAATGCCCAGGCTGGTTTCTAGGCGGGCCACAACACAAATGGTGCAAGACGGTGCCGGATCGCTCCGGAGAGTTTGAATCCCGGTACGCGTTCGTCGATGAAGGTACGCCAGGCGCGTGGCCAGCGACCTACTGCTGGGAGTTTGGCGAGGACTACAAGCGCTACAACGCTGAGTTGCAGCCATGATCCTCCTACCCATCGCCGCCCCGCTCTACATGGCCTGGATGATCTGGCAGGGGCCTACTTGATGATAACTGGCTCGACTGCAGCAAGCTCCTTGGTGAATTTGCTCCATGCTTCGAAGCAAGCCCGGTGCCGTTTGCGCATAGCATGCCATTCAGGCCCGGCCATCGTGTTCATCGAGACAAGCTTCATGGCCAAGGACGTTTCCGCGTCGAGCAGCATCAGTAGCTTGTGGGCTTCTATCTGAGATTCATCCGCTCTGGTCATGGCTGAAGCACTCGCTCTTGTGGGGGGCCTTGATCCAAGACCCTGCCTGTACCGGTTTGACATCTCACATTACGCATTAGGTCAATTGACTTAACCCCTCCCCACCTCTGCCGCCATGCGCGGCGTGGAGCCTATCCCATGGAAACCGAAATTCTCTCGGAGAAAGAACTGGCCGAGTTGACCGGCT
The DNA here is from genome assembly GCF_028656935.1 of Pseudomonas rubra. Classification (GTDB taxonomy): domain Bacteria; phylum Pseudomonadota; class Gammaproteobacteria; order Pseudomonadales; family Pseudomonadaceae; genus Aquipseudomonas; species Aquipseudomonas rubra. Next base: position 154,610 of record NZ_JAMDGZ010000001.1, on the reverse strand, counting down.
ACAAGGCCAGGGGCTACCAGCGCCGCTGGCTCAACGAACGCGGCTGGCACTTTGTTGAAAGCCGCGGTGGTCGACCACTGGTTGGCCGGCAGTACGCCCGAATGAAGCTGGGTATGACCCTTCAAGTGATGCCCGTAACGCCCCCGCCACTGCCAGTGCCGGCATGGACGCCTGATATTTCGAAAGTGAGGTGATATGCGCCCGCGCAAGACAGAGAACCGCCACCTTCCTCCGCACATGTACCAACGCACTCGCAAGCGCAAAAGCGGCAAGGTCTGGATCAGCTACTACTACCTGGACAAGTCGGGTAAAGAAATCACGCTCGGTAGCGACATCAATCTCGCCCGCCTGAAATGGGCCGACCTGGAGTCGAAAGATAAGCCTCACGACCTGCGCATCATGAAGGCCGTCTTCGACCGATACGAGCGGGACGTTATCCCGAAGAAGGCTGAGCGAACCCAAAAGGACAACCTGGCCGAACTGCGGCAACTGCGCCCCTTCTTCAATGATGCACCGATCGATGCGATCACCCCCGCCCTCGTTGCTCAATACCGCGATGCCAGGACAGCCAAAGTGCGGGCAAACCGGGAGCTGGCTACCTTGTCGCATATGTTTAACTTGGCCAGAGAATGGGGGCTCACAACTCGGGAGAACCCTTGCCAGGGAGTGCGCAAGAACAAGGAAGCCCCGCGGGACTTCTACGCGAATGATGCAATTTGGAGCGCGGTCTACGACAAAGCGGTGGGCGAGATGAAAGTTGCCATGGATCTGGCGTATTTGACAGGCCAGCGTCCGGCGGACGTGCTGGTGATGAGGAGGGACGACATCGAGGGCGTTGCCCTGGGCGTCAAGCAGCGGAAGACAAATAAAAAACTGCGGATCTTGCTTGAGGTTGACGGGGTGGAGACGGGATTAGGTGCGCTGATCAGCGGCATCCTGGCTCAGAATGAGCGGCACAGCTCGCCCTACTTGATCCTGACCGAAGCGGGTAAGCGGGTGACTGCCGCAATGCTCCGGCACAGGTGGGATGATGCGAGAGAGAAAGCAGTTAAAGCCGCCGAGGAAGCAGGTGACAGCCTGCTGGCCGGGCGCATAAGCCAATTCCAATTCAGGGATATCCGCCCTAAAGCCGCATCCGAAATCAAAGACATCGAGGACGCAAGCCTGCTGCTGGGCCACACCAAGGGAGACATTACTGAGCGTGTTTACCGGCGGGTCGGTGCGGTCGCCAAGCCGACCAAATAGCAATAGTTTTAGGACGCGTCCTAAAACATATCGCCTGTAGTTATTCCCAAGCGTGTTCCCAAGGCCCTATTTTTCGACCCTCAAAAACGCAAAAAGCCCTGAACAATCAGGGCTTTAGAAGTGGCGGAAGCGTAGAGATTCGAACTCTAGGATAGTTGCCCATCGACGGTTTTCAAGTCCACTATATTTTCTTTTAAAAACAGTGGCATACGTAGACTTACATTCCGCAAAAATCCTAAGCTGAAGGGGCTGAAATCCTTACGCTGCAAGGGTAGATTTTTCAGTTGCGGAACTGATTTGTAAGGCCATGTCTAAAGTCGTCACCGCACTGAAGGGGCGGAGCTACACCACCCAGTGCGTGCAGCTGGTATGCCTAAATAGCTTCAAAAAATGCCTCTGCCTGTTTATGAAGATGCTACTCGAAAGCATTAACACGTTAGACGACCCATTTAAGGTAGAACTGCTTTCGGTGATAATGCCTTATGAAATCCAGAAACGGCCCAAACGGGGTGCATCTTTTCGATCGTATTTCAGGCCTGAATCTCCTGCTGGACGAGCTGCGCCCGGAAGAGACGGTTTGGTCGACGTCCCCCCGCCAGATATCCGTTGCACTCACCAATGTCTGCGACCTTCACTGCGCGTACTGCTACGCGCCGAAGCACAAGGCGTCGCTACATACCGATCAGGTGCTCGGCTGGTTGAAAGAACTGGATACTGAGGGGTGCCTCGGCGTCGGATTTGGCGGCGGCGAGCCCACGCTGCATCCTGACTTCGTCGACATATGCAAACGGGTTGCGGGGGAAACTCAGCTCGCGGTCACATTCACGACTCACGGTCATCGCCTGACGCCACAGCTGGTCGAGCGCCTCAAGGGCTCGATCCACTTTGCACGCATTAGCGTCGACGGGGTCGGTCGGACCTACGAAGAACAGCGCGGAAGGCAGTTTTCCAGCCTGCTCAAAGGCATGGAGTCGATTGCGGCCTTGTCGCCCTTTGGGCTCAACGTCGTGGTCAACGAGCGCACGGTTGCAGAACTTGACGCGATGAGTGAGCTCGCGCAAAACGTTGGAGCTAGTGAATTGCTGTTGCTTCCTCAGCAAGCAACAACTGCGGTCGCAAGCATGGATGGAGTGGTCGGCCGAGCCCTTCAGGTCTGGGTCGCCAACTACAGAGGTAAAGTTCGTCTTGCGGTCAGTGAGGCGGGGGCGTCAGGACTGCCTACTTGCAACCCGCTCCCCGATGAACGAGGCCTTCAGGCCTATGCGCACATAGATGCGTCCGGCACGCTTCGCGCGAGCTCTTACTCGCCCGCCGGCGCGAAGATTGGAGACGCAGGCGTTCTGTCAGCGCTTCAGCGACTCAGAAATACCTTCGAGGTCCAAGGAGAGACACAATCATGAAGATTTGGAGCGGATACGGGTCTGAGCATTCGATGAACCTGGTTCTCATCGGCAAGTTCAAGCGAGAACAAGATGCCGAGAAGGTCGAGAAGGACATTGACAAGCTCAGCGCTCAGGCTGCAAAAGACGACAGCTACTCCATCCCTTTTGCTAAACCTGAGAATCAGAGATTTTCAGATGAGATGCTCTCGTTGCTGTGTACTCTGAACCTCAACACCTTAGGGCCGGCCGATCTCGGCCAGTTAGAATCCGATCATCAGCTCTCGCGTGAAGGCGATAGAATCACTGTCACGACTGACGAGGCGGAGGTTTCCGCGTTCGTGAAGCTCTTCATTGAGGCAGGGGCTAAGGTCGAGGTTTTCTCTGCGCACGACTACCCGTCCGATTCTGCCGATGCTAGCTGACAAGGAAAACGCCGATGCCTGCCGCAAATTGGGATGTATTCAGCGAGCTACCTGGGGCCCCGGACGAAAACTTCGAAAAGCTTTGCCGCTCTCTGGTGCGCCGACACTACGGACGCTACGGTCGCTTCAAGCAACTCGCAAACCAGCCTGGCGTGGAGTTTCATCTTCAGCTGACGGAGTCTTGTGATCTCGGAGCGCCGCCACGCTGGATTGGCTGGCAATGCAAATGGTATGAGCTGGCAAACGGACAAGACTTGGGGGCCACGCGCAAACAAAAGATCATCGAGGGCATGGAGAAGACGCGCAAGCATGTCCCAGGTGTGACCGATTGGAAGCTTTGGACGCACCACACGCTGACAAAGGGGGACCAAGAGTGGTTCTTCGCACTTGAGAAGGACCGCTTCCCTGAGTTGAAGTTGGAGCTGCTGACGGCGACGGACATCGAAGACCTCCTGGTGGGGCCGGGAGCACTACTTCGAGAAACTTACTTCGGCGAGCTCGTTCTGACGCCTACGTTACTTGCTGAACAGCATAGGCTCGCTGCAGCTCCATTCAAGCGCCGATACCAACAGGAAGTTCATGTTGTCGTTGGAGCAGAACAGAAGGTGCTCAGGCATCTGGGCGGCCAGGGCGCGTGGGACTCACTGGAGAAACTCTCAAATGCCCTCAAGACGAATTGCATGGGCATCGCTTCGCTCACGGGGCAACTCAAAGCCGAACTCAAGGCCGAAGTCGACTCGCTCTTGGCTCGAGCCATCGGATTAGCTGGCCTGCTAGATGACCTGCACACATCGCTCGGCAAGGGCGACTTCGACTCTGTACAGCAAATGCTTGCGGCGAATCCGCCGCAAGCGTTGCGCTACGACAGGCTTCTCTCGAAGCTGCGTGGGGCTCGTTCAGGTGGAGCTCCGCTAACCGCAAATCTCGTAGCGGACATCCACGCAGTTTCATCGGCGCTGCTTAGTATGGAGAAGTCGATCGGCGTTCGAGCCCTGGCCGTACTTGCAGCTGCGGGTGAAGGAAAATCCGAGCTTGCCATCAAGGTGACGCAGCCGGACGGAGACCTCACCGGTGGTGTCTTGCTGCTGGGCAAGAATCTCCATGCAGGCCAGGGACTTGACGATCTTGTGTCTGCCTTCAAGATTTCTGGCAGGCCAGCGGAGAGCTTCGACCGGCTGGTTGAGGCCGTTGATGCGGCGGGGCAGCGCGCGGGCAAGCGCATCCCAATTGTCGTCGACGGTCTGAATGAGGCGGAAGACCCGAGAAACTGGAGGGACGAGCTCTTCCGGGCGGATGAGCTCCTGAAGGACTTTCCGTACGTCTTGCTGGTTGTCACTCTGCGCAATGAGTTCGCACAGATGTGCCTGCCGGAGGAGTTTCCTCAAGTTGAGCACAACGGGTTCCAGGAAGACCCGCAGACGGCCATCGACAAGTACTTTGAGTACTATAAGATCGACGCCACGGACGCGGATCTGCCAATCGAGTTCTTACAGCATCCGTTGACGCTGAGAATTTTCTGCGAGGTGGCAAACCCTCGGCGCCAGCACGTTGTAGGAGTAGAGGCGCTACCCAGTTCGCTTGCAAGCCTGTTTGAAGCGCATTTCAACAAGGTTGCCGAACGAGTTGCTGAACTTGCACCAATGGCACATCGCATCTATCAAGATGAAGTCCAAGAGGCACTGCTAACGATCGCGGGTCTCCTCTGGGAGGGCAACGCGAGAAGCGTGGAGTTCAAAGCTGCTCGGACGGCAGTTCATGACACGGGCCGTTGGGACGTCAGCATCATTCGTGCGCTTGAGTCCGAAGGCGTCCTTGTTCGAACAACCTCTGTAGAGGGCGGCCAAGGAATCGCGTTTTCATACGACCTGATGGCCGGACATATGATGGCGCGCTCCCTGCTTGCCAGACCGGCTTTGGCGCAGTGGCTGCGAAGCGATGAAGGACGCGCGAACTTTCAATTTCGTGAACGTGGTTCGCATACCTTTGCCTATGACGTGTTCCAGGCTCTGGTTGGCCTGTATCCGCAACGCCTTGACAGGCGCCAGCTTTGGCAAGACTTGTCAGACGAAAACCTCATCAATAGCGCTCTGTTGTTGACGGCGCAATCAGATCCGAGGCACATCGGGCGGGAGACAGTGGAACGGTTCGCGCGCGCAATGCAGGAGTCGAAGCAGTTTGCGCGTATTGCCTTCACGAGACTTCGAAGAACTAGAGCAGCGCGTGCGCATCCGTTTGATATGGACTTCCTGCACGGCGTACTCCTGGCCATGCCGAATACGCAGCGAGATCTTTTCTGGTCGGAGTGGGTTCGCGAGAGATCTGAGGAAGTTGAAGACGACTTTGAATTCCTGTCGACCAGGTGGAAGTCGGGGGACCTAGATGAGCGAGAGATCCAACGGGCGCGCTGGGTAATGTGGACGCTGACGTCGACGTCCAGAAGCCTGCGCGACGTGGCCACCAAGACCCTATACGAATTCGCAGCCAAGCGGCCTGTGGAGTTTTTCCGGCTGGCAGTGGAGTCAACTGCCGTTTCAGACCCATACGTCCCCGAGCGGATGTTCGCCGCAGCCTACGGTGCGGCGCTGACCACTTGGTCGGATATCAATGCTGTGGAGATGCGTGAGGCACTGCCTAGAGTCGCTCGTGAGATTTATCGAGCGATGTTCGCGCCTAGCGCGACGCATCCTACTTGGCATGCTCTCTTTCAGCAGTACTGCCTGGGAACCATTGCCATCGCAAGGATGGTAGATCCGGCTTGCTTGTCTGAGGACGAGGCAGCTCATCTCCTTCCACCGTTTAGTCATCTGCCCAGCCCGTTTGCGAATATGCCGCAATACGCCCCGGCGGTGATCGAACGTGCGAAGAGCGCGGCGATTCGAATGGACTTCGGCAACTACACGCTGGGGAGACTGATTCCAGGTCGGTCGAACTACGACGACCGTAACCCAGAGTACCAGCAGGTGCTGCCAGCAATCGTTTCGCGAATGCTGGTGCTTGGCTATGACCCTGAGCAGTTCGAAGCTGTTGACCGTCAAATGAATTCCGGCCCTCGTATGGGAAATGACAAGCACAAGGTCGACAGGTACGGGAAGAAATACGGCTGGATCGCTTACTTCGAGATGTGGGGTGTCCGGTACGCGCAGGGCCTCCTTGCCGAGGATCGCGGCGCTCGCCCTTCAGATGCGGACATCGACCCGACGTTCCCACTCGAGGCCGCGAGCATAGACCTGCCGCTCCCAGCCTTGTTCAGTGGTCAGCCTACGGTTGCTGGTGACTGGATGATAAGAGGGCCGCAACCAGATTACCGCGGCATCCTCGAGATCGCGGAGATTGATGGTCTGACGGGACCGTGGGTAGTACTTGACGGATTCCTCGAACAAAACGCTCCCGCTGATGACCGACAAGTCTTCACCTTCCTCCGTGGTATACTCGTGGACAGCGGAGAAGTCGACCGTCTGTGCACGTTGTTCACTGGTCTCGAATATCCCGGCAATGATGCTATTCCGGAGGAGCCAGGCTACTACTACACCTATGCGGGTGAGATGCCTTTCTCTTCGATTCCGGGACTGCTTGTCGCTGATGAGCAAGAGGGCGACCGCGCCGAATACATGGTGTCCGCTGATCGGTGGTCGGACAATGGCGTCGCGGTCGACATCCCTGTGCAGAAGTACAACTGGGAGAGCTACCACAGTGTGGTGAACCAGAACAACGGTGCAAGCCTGCCCTCTAAACTGCTCTGTGAGGCTTTAAGTCTCAGGTACCTCGCCAACAAATGGGACTTGCACGATGCTACAGGGGTGGCGTCCCTGTACCGTGAAGTTGGCGAGTATGGCTCGCAGGTCAGTGGCTCTTTCAGCTATCTGCGTCGTGACCTTCTTGAAAGCTACTTGACGCAGTCCGGTAAGGAGCTGGTGTGGCTCATGTGGGGAGAGCGTGGCTTTCATCACCGGTCGGCCGAGGCGCACAACCTGCACGAGTACTACGAAGACCACCAGCATATACACAAGCGTGCTCACGTCTACCGAAGCAGCGTGAGCTGACATTCTGGGTCGCCGAGATCGATGTGCCGCCACCCTATAAGATCTACTGGAAGGTGAAAAATGTGGGCCCACAGGCCATAGAGCGAAACATGATTCGCGGCGAGATCCGTATTGACAGCGGCCACCGCCAAATCACCGAGCACTCTACCTTCCAAGGCGACCATTTAGATTCACTTGCTGTAAACCTTTCACAACCGATCCACTCTCGTCGTAAAGCTCTGGCTCCGCATCCCCCCGCGATCAATGACGGAATCCTGTACGCCCATCACAGAGAATGACCGGGGGTTCAAATCCCCCGGACCCACCAAATAAGCGTTAAAAATCAGGCGCTTAGCGAATAGCTACAGTGCCTTTTTTGTGCCTTTTGGGGCTGTTTTGGCTGGGTTATGCCAGCTTTATGACAGCCTCCCTGCCCGCGAAGCCTATCCGCGGCTGCCGCCTTTACCTCAACAACCGAGAAAACGTTTTCCGTCGCTTTTTTGGTTTGAAATCGCACCCCAAAGCGCTGTCGGGGGTATTAAATCTGTGTCGGCTTACACACAGAGACCCACACATGCCGACACATGCCCCCAAGAAATACCTGATTAGTCACACCTCTCTGCAGCACTGCTTTGACAAGAGCCGCTCCGGCCTCGAAAAGCTGCGCGAAACCGACCCCAGCTTCCCTCGCCCCATCAAATTTGGCCCGAGCAAACAGGCTGGCGTTTACTTCGTCGTCGCGGAGGTGGAGGCCTGGCTGGAGAGCAAGATCAGCGAGCGTGATGGCGTCACTCAGGATCTCTCCGAGAGAGATGAGCAATGACCACACACGAGCAGATGCCGCCGTTCTTGGCAGAGATGCCCGAACCGGCACTTACCTCATATCTGAGTCTGGAAATTGCGCCAAAGCCGCTCCCGAGCGGGCTGTCTCGGGTCATGCCCTGGCGTGACGAGCTATTGCCAGCCGATCTGCGGGAATATGTACGCGATGTCGCTGAACGCACCCAGTGCCCACCAGACTTTATTGGGGTCGCACTCGTGGTTGCTGCCAGTGCTGTGGTGGGTCGCAAATTTACCATCCACCCGAAACAGCACGACGACTGGATGGTCGTCCCCAATCAATGGGGCGTCATCATCGGTCGGCCATCAGCGATGAAATCGCCAGCACTCAAACAGGCACTGCGCCCACTGCATGCCCTGGAGTCCAGGGAGCGAAAACAGTACGGCCTGGCTGAGGCCGAACACAAGGCCAGCAGCGAGCTGCTCGAAATGGAGCGCAACGCCGCCAAGGTCAAGGCAAAAAAACTTCTAGGTAGCGGCGACAAGAACGCAGCTTTGGCGGAACTGAACAGATTTTCCAGCGACATGCAGGCTCCAGTCCTGCGCCGGTACATCGTCAACGACTCAACTGTCGAGAAACTCGGCGAACTGCTCAACGAAAACCCCAACGGCCTACTGCTTGTGCGTGACGAGCTGGGAGGCTGGCTGGCGACGATACAGAGCGAGGACGGTTCTGTTGCGCGAGCGTTCTACCTGGAATGTTTCGATGGCAACGGCTCATTCACCTACGACCGCATTGGGCGCGGCACCATTTTCATCGAGTCATGCTGTTTATCCTTGATCGGCGGCATTCAACCGTCACGAATCGCATCGCTGGTGCGCGCCGCGATCAGCGGCGAATTGGATGACGGCCTGATACAGCGCCTGCAACTCGCCGTTTATCCCGACGATGTCCGCGAATGGCGTCTGGTGGACCGCTGGCCGAACAAAGCCGCCACTGAGCGCGTGGATTGGGTTATCGAGCAGCTCGACCAAATACCCGATGAGCCTCGTTCTGCACTCAGGTTCAGCCCGGAGGCACAGGAGATATTTAACGCTTGGTATACCCGTCACATGCAGGAAAGCCGAAGGGAAGAATTACATCCAGCATTGCAATCCCACTTACTGAAAATGCCGCAGACCATTGCCGGATTAGCACTTCTATTCGAGCTTATCGGCGGAGGACAGCAAGTGGTCAGTGCAGAGGCTGCTACCCGAGCAATTGGCTGGGCGGCCTACCTGATGAGCCATGCACAGCGGTTGTACGGTGCAGCAATTAACGCCCCACTACTGGGGGCCCGGTTGCTCCTGGAACGTCAGCAGAAATTACCCGAGCCGTTTACCGCACGAGAGGTGCGCCAGAAGGACTGGACGGGATTGGGCTCGCAGGACGCCGTGAATAATGCGCTCGCAATTCTGGTTGAACACGACTTCATCGTTGGCTACGAGGTTGCCGGTGAGAAAGGTGGCCGCCCATCGACACGCTATGTCTGGCGAAAAACGTAGCCTCGACCCAGCCTGTTTACTCAAAAGGCCGGCAGGGTTACCTACAAAACCTACGAAACCTAGTTCTGTAGGTTTTGTAGGTAGCCCTACCCCCTGGTTGGGATACTAACTGCCAGCCCAACAGTGATATCCGACCTCATACCTGCTGGGCTGAACCAACCACCAGGGTTGTGAGTCACTCTTCAGCAAAGTAATCGCTGTCGAGCTGCTTCACCTCGTACACCTGCTTAACGCTCACGCCCAGGTTGTTCTCGACCATCAGCCGCGCGAGCTCGACGCCGTCGATCAGTACCACTTTGATATCCAGGCCAAGTGCCGCCTCGCGTGCGCCTACGGAAAACTCCGACGTAGTGATGAATACGCCTTTGCGTGCCCGCTGCCGGGTCAGCGCGCCGATGAACTTGTCGATCTCGGGACGATGCACCGTATTGGTCCAGCGCTTGGCTTGCAGGTAGATCACATCCAGGCCGAGCTTGTCCTCCTTGATGATGCCGTCGATTCCGTCATCGCTGGTGGCCTGGGTTGCCTTGCCGGCCTCCTTGCGCGAGCCGCCATAGCCCATGGCCAACATCAGATCGACCACCAGTTGCTCGAAAAACCCTGGCGTGGCCGCCCTGACCTGCGCCAACAGCTCATCGGCTAGTGACTGCACCAGTGCCTGATGAGCCTCGGCCAATTGCTCGTCCGGTGTGGTCTCGGCAGCCTCGACTTCAAGCACTCCAAGCACATCAACGGTCTGCGGTTTAGCGGTATGGAAGTCGGCAAACTCCGGAAACTGCTTCAGCCAGGCCACTGTAATGCGCTCCGGGCCGTTGGCCAGGGCTTCCCGACCACGGGCAGTGATCTGCACCATGCCCTTGCTCGGAATAGTCAGCAGACCGGCCTTGTTCAGGTAGGTCCTAGCCCAGCCCACCCGGTTGTTGATCACCGTTTGATGCCCCGACGGCAGCCGCTCTTTGCGCTCTTCCTCGGTTAACTGGAATACATCAGCGATGCTTTCGCGCAACACGCTGAGCGGAATCGCTACACCGTCTCGAACCGCCTCCAGCACCGGGCGCATGACGCTTTGAAAATCCGGAATCGACATCCTGGTTCCTTCTCCATAATCGCAACTCAGCCCGCTGAAAAACCATCAGAACCCGCGCATTGCCTGCTCATCTACGCCGCTCATCGCCTTCAGCATTTTGTAGATTACCAGCGCAAACGCCCGGCTCTTGGCCACGTTATCCAGCACTTCCAGCGACAGCTTTTCATGGTCGGTCATGGCGTCCAGCACGATGTCTTCCACCCGTTTGGGGAACAGACCGTGCATCACCTGGTCGGCTGGCTGGCTGTTGACCTGGGCCATCACGTCGTCCTGGCGGCTGATGCGCTGGGCGATGCCGGTGAGAAAATGCAACTGGTCGTCGTCGCTGACTTCGGCACCGAAGATGTCGTTGAGCGCCGCGATGATTTCCGACAGGTGTTTTTTCTCGGGATCGTGGGCCTTGCCGCTGCCGATGTCGGTGGCGGGCTCCAAGCCGTATTCGCCCTCCTCCTCGCTCAGACGCAACTGGTGTTCGGCACGCTTGGTCAGGCGGTAATGGGTCAGTTGCAGCTCGCCCACATACACATCGTCTTCGTCCAGGCGGTCGATGCGTAGCAGCGGGTACAGGTGCTTGGCGAACACACAGAGCTGCTCCAGCTCGCGATCCTCGTAGGGCACGATCTGCGAGAGGAATTCGTACAGGCGCACGAAGCTCTGCAGGTTCTTGCGGAACAGGTCCAGCTGATCGACCTGCTCGCCGGCCTCCTTGACCGCGTGCTCGGCCTTTTTCAGGCCGGCACTGTCGCCATTGGCTGCGGCGGTGCGCTTGAAGTCCAGCGCCTGGACGCGCGCCTCGGCGGCGACCTTGTAGCGCTTGGCGAAACGCTCCTTGGCCGGCTGGCAGTAGTAACTGAGCTTGCTGGCGGCGGCCTTGGGGTCGAAGAAGGCGCTGGCGAACGCCTCGACCTCCTGCCAGTGGTAGATGCCCTCGGCATCCAGCTTCTTCTGCAGGTCGTAGATGAGTTGTGGATCGGTCACGTCGGTCAGTTCGGCCTTGGTGTAGTAAGGCAGGAACGACTCCAGGATGTCCTTGGGATCATTGAAAAAATCGAGGATGAAGGTGCGCTTGTCCGGGAAGGTGCGGTTCAACCGCGACAACGTCTGCACGCAGTCCACGCCTTGCAGCTTCTTGTCCACGTACATGGCGCACAGCTTGGGCTGATCGAAGCCGGTCTGGTACTTGTTGGCGGCGATCATCACGTTGAAGTCCTGGGTGTCGAACGCCTTGGCCAGGTCGCGGCCATTCAGGCCGGGGTTGAGCACGCTGCTGTTCTCGGTGACTTCCTCGGGAATCACCCCATCGGGCAACACGCTGCCGGAGAAGGCCACCAGCGGATGCACATCGCTGTAGCCCTGCTGCTTGATGTACTCGTGCATGGCCAACTGGTAACGCACCGCCTCCTGACGGCTGCTGGTCACCACCATGGCCTTGGCCTGGCCACCCAGCAGGTAGCGAATGTTCTGCCGGAAGTGCTCGACGATCACCTCGACCTTCTGGCCGATGTTGTATGGATGCAGGCGTACCCAGCGCGCCAGTTTGCTGCGTGCCTTCTTCGAGTCGACTTCCTCGTCCTCGGCATCCGGGTGGGCGATCTTCCAGGCGGTGCTGTAGGTGGTGTAGTTCTGCAGCACGTCGAGGATAAAACCCTCCTCGATGGCCTGGCGCATCGAATACAGGTGAAACGCCTCGGGCTTGTTGCCGGCACTCGGCGGCAGCTCAGAATTGGCCGGGCGGCCAAACAGCTCCAGGGTCTTGGCCTTGGGCGTGGCGGTGAAGGCGTAGTAGCTGATGCGCTCGTTGGGGCTGCGTGCGGCCACGGCGGCGTCCAGCAGCTCTTCGGCGCTGACCGATTCGTCCTCGTCTCCTTTATCCGGCGCATCGCTGCCGAGAATCTGTTTCAGCTTGCTGGCCGATGAGCCGGTCTGCGAGGAGTGGGCCTCGTCGGCGATCACCGCATAGCGCCCGGACGCCAGCTTGGGGTACTTGTCCAGGGCATCGAACAACGCCGGGAAGGTCTGGATGGTGACGATGATGATGCGTGTCTGCTCGGCCAATGCTTCGGCCAACTGCTCGGACTTGCTCGTAGTGCCGACGTCGCGGGTAATCGGCTTGACCACGCCCTGGGCATGTTCGAACTGGTAGATGGTGTTCTGCAGCTGGCTGTCGAGCACAGTGCGGTCGGTGACCACGATCACCGAGTTGAACAGCCGCTGCCCGGCCTCGTCGTACAGCGAGGCGAGTTGGTGGGCGGTCCAGGCAATCGAGTTGGATTTGCCCGAGCCGGCGCTGTGCTGGATCAGGTAGCGCCGCCCCGGCCCCTCGGCGCGGGTGGTGTCAATCAGCGTGTTAACCACTTCCCACTGGTGATAGCGCGGGAAGATCATGGTCTCCTTGGTGGCCAGCTTGCCCTCGAAGTCTTCCGAGGTTTTCTTGTCCAGGTGCAGGAAGCGGCCCAGCACCTTGAGCCAGGCATCCGGCTGGAACAGGCGCTGCCACAGGTAGCCGGTGGCGTACTGGCTGTCGTCTTGCGGCTGCGGGTTACCGGCACCGCCGTCTTCGCTGCCGAGGTTGAACGGCAGGAAGAAGGTGTCCTTGCCGGCCAGCTTGGTGGTCATCGCCACCTCATTCTGTCCGACGGCGAAATGCACCAGGGCACCGCGTTTGAAGGTCAGCAGTGGCTCGGGCTTGCGCGTCATTGGGTCTTTGACCGGGCGATCCTTGCAGTACTGACGCTTGGCGTTTTCCACCGACTGCTTGAAATCGCTTTTCAGTTCCAGGGTGGCGGTGGGGATGCCGTTGACGAACAGCACCAGGTCCAGGCGCGGGTTGTAGCTTTGTCCGCCATTCGCGGCTCCACGCGCATGGGGCGAGTAAGACACTTCTGGTACTACGCGCAGGCGATTGCACTGGTAGCGCTTGAGGGTATCCGGGTTCATCCCGTGGTCGGGACGGAAGCTGCACAGATCGACCTTCACCCCCGGCAGCTTGAAGCCGTGGCGCAGCACATCCAGGGTGCCGCTCTGCTCCAGCTCGCGCACCACCTTCTGTACCAGCACGCCTTGCGAGTCGTTCGGGTTGGCCTTGCTGAACTTGTCCCAGCGCTCCGGCCAGGCATCCTTGAAGTACGCCAGCAGGTCTTCGGTGTACAGCGCCGTGCGCCGATCGTAACCGCTGGCCGGACCGGTGAGCCAGCCCTGGGCGGTCATGGCATTGATGATGTCCTGCTGAAACTGGGCTTCCTTGCTGTCAGCCATTACACGGCCTCTTCTAATTCGGGGGATGACACGCTGGCAGGTGGCTGCCAGCCGCGCACGTCGACCTTGCCGGTGACGGCGGCGGAGATCAGGGCGGAGCGGCGTTCTTGAAGAAGAACAATCAGATTTTCTGCTTCCGAGGTCGTATTCGAAATCTTTGAGGCTTCCGTGGAAATAAACTCGGCGATCTGTAGCTGTTCTTTTAAAGGTGGGAAGGCAAATCGGTACTTTCGCAGTTGCTCTGCGGTCAGGTGGTCGATCGTTGTTTGATTGCCGCCCGCAATGAAAACTCCCCGCTGAGTAGCCATTTCCATAACGTAAAGGAAAAATTCGGCAGTATCACTTTTCGCATCACGAGCGCGCAGTCGATGGAGGGCCTTTTGGTAATAACATTCGTCCAAATCGCCTCGCCATATTGCTGAGCGACCAACATAGCTACCACCCTCATTGACCAAAAGATCGCCATTCTTTAGGCGATATATAAGCTGTGCATCCGGAGGGAAATCCATCAAAGGCAGGTCAGACGTATTAATTGAGTTCCACTGAACATCAAGAACACGAAGGTAGGGCTTTAAATGTTCGCCCTGCGCACGCTGCTCATTCAACATCCTCCCAAGTTGAATTTCGTAGCGATAGCTGGTTGGGGCTACCGCCCAATGCGCCGGCACCTCGCCCAGCCACTCCACCCTGGAATCCTTCATAGGCACCGCAGGGTCGAGGCCTTTGGTGACGGCATGGGAGATCAAGGCCTGGCGCTTTTCCTTGAGCAGTTCGATCAGACGCTGCTGCTCTTCGATCAGTGCGTCGATCCGGGCGGTTTCGTGGTCGAGGAAGCGGGAGATTTGGGTTTGTTCGAATAGCTCGGGCGCAGCGACCTTGAAGTTATTGATCACATCAGTGGGCACCCGCTTGAGTCCTCCAGCACCGATCATGTTGGAAGAGCAGAAGCTCATGTAGCTGTCTTCCTGCACGCGGTAATAAAGGTACTCCGCAGTGACACCCTGGAAGGGTCTTAGTACGTTGATTTCGCTGGAGCCGAACCCAATGCCATTGGTCAGTCCCTTGGCAATCGCAATATTCTTGTTCTCGAAGCACGGCGTGACCTTGGCTTGCAGGACGTCCCCATCTTCGAAGTAGGTATAGCCACCAATAACCTCTTCGATGGGACGCTCTTCGTCCAGCTGCACGACGCCAGTTTTCAGCTTCTCCATGGGCACAAAGCTACATAGTTGCTCAGTATCACCGGCGAAATCTGACTTCCTCGGGTTGAGTAGCGCGAGATGTTTTATAGGCGTTAACATCCAATGCTTGGGCACTTCCCCCAACCACTCCACCCCGGAATCCTGATAGGCCGGGTACGGCTTGAACTGGCTCATTGCGCCTCTCCTTGCGCGGTATTCAACGCATAGAATTCATGCAGCTTGGCCTGCAGCAATTGTTTGTCCGGCAGGCGGGTCTGGTATTCGGCGATCAGCGCCGGCGACAGACTGCGATTAAGGGCGTACTCGACCACCTCGTCGTCCTTGCTGGCACAGAGCAGCACGCCGATGGCGGGGTTTTCGTGGGGTTTGCGCTCGTCGCGGTCCAACGCTTCCAAGTAGAAGCCGAGCTTGCCCAGGTACTCCGGCTCGAAGCGGCCGACCTTGAGTTCGATGGCCACCAGGCAGTTGAGGCCACGGTGGAAGAACAGCAGATCCAGGGCGAAGTCGCGACCGCCGACCTGCAGCGGGTATTCGGAGCCGACAAAGCAGAAGTCGCGGCCCAACTCGATCAGGAAATCCTTGAGGCGTGCCAACAATCCCTGATGCAGATCGACCTCGGCGTGACCGCCGGGCAGGTCGAGAAACTCGACCATATAGGCGTCGCGGAACACTTCCAGCGCGGCGGGGTGAGTATGTCTCAGCACTGCCGAGATTTTTGCCGGCCGGGTGACACTGCGCTCGAACAGCGCCGCCTTGAACTGGCGCTCCAGCTCGCGCTTCGACCACCTCTCCTGAACCGCCATGCGCAGGTAGAACTCCCGTTCCTCCGGGAGCTTGCTCTGGCTGAAGATGATCAGGTTGTGCGACCAGGACAATTGTCGCGCCAGTGGTGCGACTTTTTCCTCGGCGCGGTAGGTCTCGTAGAACTGCCGCATGCGGAACAGATTCGACCGGGCAAAACCTCGCAACCCTGGCTGGGTCCGGGCCAGATGATCGGCCAACTGGCTGACCACGGCATCGCCCCACTCGGCCTGTTCCAGCTTGCCGCTGATGTATGCGCCGACCTGCCAGTACAGCTCGATCAGCCGGGTATTCACCGCTTGCATGGCCTGCTGCTTGGCACTGTGGATCAGCGCGAGCACCTCATCGAAGCGGTCGTCCGTTGCACTGCGGGGTGTGTTTGGTTCGCTCATGCCGACAGCGCCTCGATCATTTGCTTGATGCGGTCGGTGCAGGCCTTGAGGTCCCGGTCGATGTCTTCCAGCGGGCGCGGCGGCTGGAACACGTAGAAGTGACGGTTGAACGGAATTTCGAAGCCGACAATGCCGACTTCGCCGTCCTGGGCGTCACGCTTGCTCTCGTCGATCCAGGCGTCCGGCACATGAGGCTTCACTTCGCGCTCGAAGTAGTGGTAGATCGACTCGCCTAAAGGTACGTTCTCGTTGTCGCGCAGGCCGCTATCGGCCTCGGGCTGGCCCTTGGTCATGCAGATATCAGCCTCGGGATCGCGTTCGCCGAGCGCGTTCATCACGGCTTTCTGCTCGGCTGTACTGAGGCTGATGCCATGGCCGGCCAGGGCCTTTTTCAGCACCTTGGCGAACTGCTCGCGGTTGCGGTGAACGATGCCGGCATCCATTGACTGCAACGCGGACAGCAGACGCAGGCGGGCGTCGTCGTCCAGCTTCTGCATGGCTTTTTCTTCAAGGACGCGCTCAATGCGTTGCGGGGTGGTCTGGAAGCTCAGGCGCAACGGGCGCTCGACGGTGATGCGCCGGTAGCCGAAGGCGGCGATGGGGAAGATCTTGCTCTGCGCAGTTTGCTCAAAGCGGCCGTAGAGGCGTACCAGGTCGTCGATCTGCTCGTCGGTGATGAACTGGCGCTTGCTGCCCAGGGATTTGCGCATCTTGCTGTAGTGCTGGGTGCCGTCGACCAGTTGCACCTTGCCCTTGCGCGCGGCGGCCTTGTGGTTGGACAGCACCCACACATAGGTGGCGATGCCGGTGTTGTAGAACATATCGGTGGGCAGCGCGATGATGGCCTCGACTAGATCGTTCTGCAGCAGGTAGCGGCGGATCTCCGACTCGCCACTGCCGGCACCGCCGGTAAACAGCGGCGAACCATTGAGGATGATGCCGATACGCGAGCCGCCTTCACGCGGGTCACGCATCTTGCTAGTCAGGTGCAGTAAAAACAGCAGCGAACCATCGGACACACGCGGCAGGCCGGGACCAAAGCGGCCAGCGAAACCTTTTTCGCTGTGCTCGTCGGTGATCCGCTTCTGCACCTTCTTCCACTCGACGCCGAACGGCGGATTGCTGAGCATGAAGTCGAATTTGCCGCGGGCTAGTTGGTCGTCCGAGAGGGTGTTACCCAGCTTGATGTTCTCGACCTTCTGCCCCTTGATCAGCATGTCCGCCTTGCAGATGGCGTAGGACTCGGGGTTGAGCTCCTGACCATGCAGGGACACGGTGACCTGCTCGCTGATCGACTGGATGTACTCGTCGCCCTCGGACAGGAAGCCGCCGGTGCCCGCCGTCGGGTCGTAAATGGTGACGATGCTGCTGGGCTTGAGCTTGTCGTCCTGGCCGGTGATCACCAACGAGGTGGTCAGGTGCACGATGTCGCGCGGAGTGAAGTGCTCCCCGGCAGTTTCGTTGGAGCTTTCCGCAAATTTGCGGATCAGCTCTTCGAAGATGATGCCCATGCCGAAGTTGCTGATGCGCTCGGGGCTCAGGTCGACCGCCGCGAAGCGCTGCACCACCTGATACAGTAAGTCGGCGCTGGCCAGCTGCTGGACAAAGTCCTCGAAGTAAAAATGCTCGAAGATCTCGCGTCCGTCCGTGCTGAAGGACTGCACATAGCTCAGCAAGTCTTCGCTGGTCTGGGTATCGGACAACGTGCCCAGCGACAGCGGCGATGCATTGAAGAACTGCTGACCGGCAGCGCGCAGCAGCAGTTTCTCGCGCACCAGGTCAGGCCGCCCTTCCTGGGCGCAGGATTGGCTGATCACGGCATCTTTTGTCGGCTCCAGCACGCACTCCATGCGCCGCAGCAGGGTGAACGGCAAGATAATGCGGCCGTACTGGGACTGCTTGAAGTCACCGCGCAGCAGATCGGCAATCGACCAGAGAAAAGTGGCCGTTTGGGAATGATTCTCCGTGTTCACGCAATAATTCCTTGGAGTACGGGCAAAAACGCGAGTTTACCCCTTCGAGCTGGCTGCATGTCACAGGCCCGACGGCTCATTTGCGCTCCGTTCCCAATACTCGAAGATGCTCAGTCCTCACCCGAACGTGTCGCCAGCAACGACATGTCTGCTGCACGTGTTCTTGAAATCGGGTTTTAGCGACCTATGCAGTGATTATCCGGCAGGTAATGGATCAGCCGGCTTTGCCATTTGAGTAGCGGAATCTCTCACGCAACTCACCGTTGTCATCTGTTGCGCATTCATTGCACGCGCCCTTTCGCTCAGCCCGTAGCGTCGTCATTTATCGACCATTTGTTGTCACAGTGCGCGCCTGCCGAATGCCTCCTGATGCCCAATCGTCATCCGTCGTCGATCTGCCGCTGCCGTTATGGCACACAGCGAAGAGCCGATGCCCTGTAGCCATGCGGCTGCAACGACGATACCTCTTCACGACACCCCTTACCTGGACAGCAATACCCCTTTACGACACCACTAAACTTGTACAAGACACCCTGAAC
This sequence comes from Pseudomonas rubra, assembly GCF_028656935.1. GTDB lineage: Bacteria > Pseudomonadota > Gammaproteobacteria > Pseudomonadales > Pseudomonadaceae > Aquipseudomonas > Aquipseudomonas rubra. The sequence continues at coordinate 135,968 of NZ_JAMDGZ010000001.1, read as the reverse complement.
AACATGAAACCCAGTAACCATGCGGGCTGCAGCGACGACACCTCTTGACGACACCCCTTACCTGGGCGACAACACCCCTTTACGACACCCCTTAACCTGTACAAGACGCCCTGAAAAGCCTGAAACCCAGTAACCATGCAGGCTACAGCGGCAACACCCCTTCACGACACCCCTTCGACCAAAATCGGCAGATTCTCTCTATGTGAGGTGAACTGTCAGACTCCCATAAGCAAGAGAGGTGGTGTGAACATGCTTTTTTGCAACCAGTGTCGCGCAGCGGGTATGAGCGGTGCGCCGGTCGCCCTCGAGTTCAATCAGCCAGATACTGGCGGAAAGGGATTTCAGGCGGATGAAATCCTTGGGATTGGCACAGCAGGTGAGAAGCTGGATTCAGCGAAAATTTTCAGCCCAGAAGGAGCAAGACATGGACTCGATTGAGCTACTGGTTTACGCGGTCATCGGCGTGGTCGGCACGCTGGGAGTGGCTGCGGTGATTGGCTACAAGGTCGCAGATCATCTCGACAAGAAGCATCACACCGACTGATTTGCAGCACATCGGCAGGCCCGCAAGCCGCTGACTTGGGATTCGCAAGTGCTCGGGTACGTTCAGGCATGTGCCAAGTCCAGCAGGTTCACGTCATGAGCAAAGTTGAGTGCCAGTGCTGCAAGAAGAAGATGGTTCCGAAAGTGATAACCAGCGCGCCGTTCTACATCAGCGGAGTACCCGTGGGCGGCCGTGACCCGGCGGCGTCCGTATGCCCCTTCTGCCTGTCGCCGAAGTGGATGCTCACCGAACATCAGGCTCTGGCTGCCGGCAAGGCCAATGCCGAGTTCTACGGCCTTATGGTTCTCGCCCTGGTGAACATCGTTGCGTTCGTCCGTTTCGGTGAAATGGCGGGCGGTATAGCGCTTGCGGTGTCAATCGCAACCGTTTTCATGCGCGCCAGGATGATTCGAGCCCTGCGCCGTCGCCTGGGCCGTTAAACGAGCCAGTTCACCCCAGGCGACCGGAATACTACCCAAGCGGAGAATACAGCCGGGGTAGAATTCGCACGGATGTCACTACTGCTCGACAGCACGTAAAACTGCGTCGCTACTCGGTCATTTGATCGCGGATTTTAAGTACTGTGGTGTTACTGCCCCCTGTATGGCGAGCGGCAGCCCGAATCCCCAGGCCAGCGCGGAGCAGCTCATCAACACGCTGATGCAGCCCCCTTCCAGGCCGCCCTTTTGTAAGCACCGAAGTTTTGCCCCTCCAAAGGGGAAGGTTGGCAGTTCGAACCCGCCCTGTGACACCATATAAATCAAGGCCTTCAGCAGTTTCTGTTGTTTTCGCTAAGTTCTCATGGGTGCAAGGCGGGTGCAGGAGGAATGCTATAGGCAACAAAAAGCCCCGCTCAGGCATTCATCTGGCGGGGCTTATTTGTGATCAAAACTTACGTGAGCTCAACTGAAAGACCGGAGTTGGCACTACCTGGATATCCGAAAGGGGTGTCAGCACCAATCGCTGAGCGAAGCCGTTCGAGAAACTCGCGTGGCTCAAATTTCTTACCAATGATGGCCTGGGAATCCGGCCTGGGATTCTGCGATGCTCTTGCCCTATAGCCCACCACTGCCGGGGCTCCCAATTGAATGGCCTTCAAACAAATCCCGCGCATAAAGAATCGATTGAACTCCCCCTCGGCTAGCATTTGGTGTGCATCTTGGCGCATCGCAATTTGCTTTCCTTGACGGAGATCGTAGGGATTGAGTAGGCGTTGCCGAACAATCTCATTTGCCAACCAGTCATCCGAATGGTTGGCGGAAGCCTCCTTCAAAAGTTGATACCAGACATCTCTTCCCTGGGCATTGAGCCGTGAACTCAGATAAATATTTTGGCCTGCTAGATCGTGATCCATCTCTTGAACCATCAACCCGCGGATCTCTGGATTGAGATCCTTTTGATTCAGTCCCATGTTGCTCCCTCAACTATTTGACGAAACTGGCGCACAGGAAAGTGAGCCATTGTCGAGGTAGCGTAGCTCAATGCCAGCATTTGCTTCGGAGGATGCCCGCTATTGCCTAGCAGCGTCCCTAATTCTTAGAACCGTCGTGGAAGAGCAGTCTGCGTGCCGGGCCGTTGCGCGGATGCCTAGGCCAGCTTCGAGCAACTCCGTTACGCGCTTGTGCAGATCCGCGTTTACTGGCCGGCCCTGATATTTTCCAGCGGCCTTCGCCTTCTCAATACCCTGGGCCTGACGCTCACGTCGCTGCTCGTAATCTTTGCGTGCGATCGCCGCCATCATCTCCACCAGCATCGAGTTGATCGCACCCAGCATACGGCTGGTGAATTCGTCGCCTTTGGTGTCCTGTATTCCCTGGTGGCTTGTTGGCAGGTCGAGCGCGACGATGCGCAGCCCCTTGGAATCAATCGCAGCCTTGAGCTTCTGCCAGTCCTCCACAGGAAGGCGTGAGAGGCGGTCTATTGACTCCACCAGCAGCACGTCACCCTTGCGGGCATCCTTGAGCAGGCGCAGCAGCTCAGGCCGATCTGCGGTCGCTCCTCTGGCGTTCTCCAGGTACTCGCAGGCAATGACTTTGTTCTGGTCGCTGGCAAACTTCTCGAGAGCCGTGCGGGCGCGGCCGGCATCTTGCTCGTCGGTTGAAGCTCGAAGGTAAGCACGGATGAACATAATGCAACCTGTATCAGTTAGGGTGTTGCCCTAACAGCGTTGCATTTTGGGTGTCACATATCAAGTGAAAAGGCTGGTAAAGGTGGAATCTGCCTGTATCAGCCTAGGCATACCCTTGCAGAAGTGTCCGTATGGGCCCGATTGCAGCCCACTTCAGAAATCCCTCGTCGGCCAACCTGATTTTCCGTGAGCTAAACCAATCCTGCAAACTGGGATCCAGGTCACCCATCGTGAGATGATTACGTAGCGGTTGTTTACATAGGGAGAGACAAGTGGTCAAAAAGCAGAGCTCGAACATGGGTATAACCGAGGAATACTGGGCTGGCCTTAGTGAGGATAGAAAGGTTTTATGGAGGTGTGTTAGTGGGATTGTTACTTTCTTCGCCGCATTCTTTGTCACTAAGACGGGCGTAGTTCACTTTGATATTTTAGTAGCTTTAGTCGCTTTATTGTTCCGCTGGTCGCTTATTGAAAGCCAACGATCTCGCGCACGACATAGCGTAAAAATGCGGAGGATGTTAGCTAGATGTTCAGTAGTGCTTGGGGTTGGGAGTGTGCTTCTGGCTGCTGTGTTGTATTTCATGAATACGTTTATCTTTGCTATTGCTAGTGTCGTCAGTACGACCAGCTTCCCTATATTGGAAGCCCGGTACGGGGTCGTTGTAAGGATTGGTGTTATGGTTGCAGTTTTTCTTATTGGGAGCTATGCAGCATCGAGGGTCTTTCGTGAACTAAACTTAATGGGGGCTTTTTATCGGCTGCCTCGCACGATGTTGATCAAGCTTGTAATTTTAAGAGATTTTGATTTTAATGGCGGGATAGGCTTAGTCCGTTTCGAGTTAGGAGTGATGTTTTGGACGGTATTTACTGTCGCAGCTATCTCGATAACGGCGAGTGGGATGTTCGATTTTCTACGAGCGATGCGTGATGCCTGGGTTGTAGTTGCGAACTCGGGCACTGTATGATTATTAAATTTGTCTGCGCAATGTCAGGTGAATCGTAATGCTTTTAAGGAGTTAGTGATGTCGAATGCTACATCGGAGCTGACCACTGATAAGGTCAAGCTTAGTCAGACAAGATCTGCCTTGCTCTACATTGCGATACTGAGTTTTTTAGTATTTCTGGTGGCGTGCGGGTATACTGAAGACAAACCTGATACTGCGCTTTTTCTTATGATGTTCTTTGTCCTTACTGGGCTGTATGTGTTCATTGGTACGATCGAGACCACAATTCTGCAGCATCTTATCGGTCTGAAGGCATCATTGTCCGCGTGGTTGCTTATGCTTGCATATTTTACTTATGTAGCAAAAGCTCAGGCCATGGCAGAAATCAATGCAATATTTCACGTTGATGCTTCTTTATTCCCCATGACATTATTCGCGACTACTGCGCTACAAGTCGTTGACATGCTGTTTTTGCCGGTGCTGGTGGCTTTTGTTATCACGCTCGGCATTACGTATTTGTGGCGTAATGATTTTGCAGGCTCATATGATGGCGCTGCCATTCTGATCACGCTGTTAGTGGGGGCGGGTGCACAGATTATTTTCGCAGCAATGGTATGGGGATGGGTGGCTACAAGTAATCAAAAAAAGGCCACAATTTACCGGGTAGCGCATTTCGCTGATTTCAACGCTTCGTTTCGATGTGAAGGGGTGAATGATGCGGAATATAGTGTTGTATTTGCGAACCCTGAAAAAACAAAGGTCCTTGTAGCGCCAAAAATATCTGAGCTCTATGTAGGGCCCTCTCGTGCTCAATGGCTGCAACCTGTTAATATCCCGGAAGAGTTTCCACTGTTGCCTTGTTCATCCGCAGCAGAACTTCAATATGCTCCCAACTAAAAAAGCCACCCGAAGGTAGCCATGCGCTATGCCGCGATTAGCGGTCTAGCTAAAGCCATTTCAACTGAGTCACCGTCCTGGTTTAGTGAGTTGAGCGCCGATTCCGGTACATCGCCTGAAGTGCTTCGCGCCACTGCGATCTTCTTAGCCATCAGCTGCAAGCAGGTGATCTGCGAGCTGCCGGCGTAGCCGAAGAAGGCCATTCGGACCGGGTGTTGTTGCCGATCCTCCACGACCCTCGCGCGGCTCGTTGTAGGGTGTACACGCCTGCAGGAACGCGATGGTTGGGAAGTCGAACAGGTCCAAGCCGGTCTTGACCAGTTCCGGGTTGGTGGGCAGCACGTCAACACCGCGGTCGACTTGGTCGAAGATCCAGTCAGACCTGTGAAATCGTGCCCGCCAGGGTGCTCGAACTCGCGTCCTACCATGCGATAGCCGCGTGTAGCAGCCGGGGCGGGAGTGGCTATCATGCCGCAGTCCGTGCTCCAGGCTGTACACGTGGAAAGCTTGGTCAGAGCGCTCCCCTTGCCCCCAAAGGTTGCTCGGGTTCGAACTCACCTAGTCTGGCGCAACGGGCATGAATCGCGCGTATAGCAGTCTGTTCGGGATGATCTGACCAAGCACCGAGGGGCCTAATAGCACGAAAACGTTTCTCTCTGGTAAAAGGCCCTTTCCGTGAGCGTCAGCAACGGGTCGCTTTCTGCCGGTCAGGGACACTCCGTGTGCGTGTCAAATTCGATGAAAATGGGTGATCAAGTGGAGTGCAATTACTTCCCTACGAAGTGGAGCACCCTACCCTGATTGAAAATTGCCGCAGGAATCGAGTTTTTCCTCAGCCGCTGGCCAGGGTGGTAGATGTAGATCCACTCTGGCAGGCCTTTCGAAACAAGCTGCATGGCTTCCGACGTTGTCATGTCGTTCTTGTAGGCATCAAGCGTGAACTGATTGTCACGGATGAAGATCGGCCCGAAGCTGAATGGCGATCTCAGAAAGCTCGGCGATTTAGCAGCCTCTTCACTGTATGGAATCGGCCGCTCCGCATAACTATCTGCCAGGGATGCATAGCCGAAGTGATGACCATCAGGATATTTACCGGTCTGCATTGGCAGCTTCGATAGGCCATTGGCAAAAACTCTCTTGCGAGCATCTTCGACCTTACGCAATGCGAGAGCAGACGCCGCCTCCGGCGAGCTTGCCTGGTCAGCAGGCACCCACGCGACAACCTGAGTTGCACGCGCCGGATCGCTCGAGCCACCCAACAGCATCAAGCCCAAGCCAATTCCCGCTGCTGCGCCAACACTCAAACCTGTAGGTGGCGAAGCGAAGCTAACCGCGCTTGATCCTGCATCCCCGAGCACTGTTCCAGAGCCGCTGACCGGGCTCGCCCTATCAACTGCCCCTGCCAGCTCGATTGGAACGTCACGCTGCCCGGAAATCCCCATGGCGGCCAAAACATGCATAGCATCCGACCATTTTTCCCTCGGTACATCTTTCGGCTCAGGAAGCTGCACAGTCTTAGCCCCCTGGGTGCCAGAGCACCCGACCAGAAGAGCTACAGTCGCGGCCAGCAAGCCGATTCGGATCGTTGTTGATTTGTTACCCATGGCGCCACTCCCTGTTTTGATTGCCACAGCTTACGGAGACCTTTAGGAAACCCAACGGTATAAGCCTGTGAGCTGTTCCGGCTTGGGATTTCCAGAGCCTGGCATAGCGTGTCAAGCAACCTCATGCATGCGGAGCACCACCATGGAATTTCGTCACCTAGGCAATGGACAGACTTTCCCACCCATAGCGCCGAATGGCCGGATTTACGCCGTACCTGCCACACAGGAAAACCACGTAGAAATTTTCTGCCTGACGCCTGAAGGCATCGTTGGAAGCGGCGTTTCGGCCAACTGGTCTGAAATCACGGGCGTCTACTACGACAATGAGGCCTGGGAAATCATCCTGCGCAATTACACCGGGCGGGGAATGCGTTTCCGTCGTGGCCATCCCTGCTTCATGGTTGCGGAGGGGGACGAAACGATACTGACGAGCATTCAGGGGTACTCAATCCCCATATGCACAATGAACCGCATATATTTTGAGCAAACCAATGATTCCTGCCAAAAAACCACGCAAAAGCGAACCCAGACAATAAAATTATAACTTTTACGGCAATTTCAATTTCCGACGCTAAAAGCGTTTGAAAGCGAAACCTATCCCTCCTGAGCCCCAGTACCTTGTTCTCAAACGGACTGATACGGAGCGCTGAAAATGATCCCAAACATATTCCCTGGCAGGGAGCGAACACCCCAATGAGCACACCGCGCTGGGTTCTTATCAAGCATGCGCCTGAACGAATTCCTCATCACCTCTGCCGCCAAGCGCGGCGCGGAGAAAATCATGGAAATTCAGACTGAAACTCTGAGTGAAGAGGAAATTGCAGCTATCACTGGCTATCAACTGCCATCGAAACAAATTCAATGGCTAGCTAGTAATGGATGGCAATACGCCCTATCTTGCGCCAGACGTCCGGTCGTTGGCCGAGTGTACGCTCGCCTAAAGCTGGCTGGAGTTAAGCCAACAGCAATGAACGCCGTCGCAGAGACTTGGACTTTCGATTTGTCTCGGGTGGGTTAGCAAGATGCGTCCGAAACAAACCGCTAATAGAGATCTTCCGCCGCGAATGATTCGGCGTACGCGAAAGCGCAAAAACGGCAACATCTGGGTTGCTTACTACTACGACGGCAGGGACGAAGATGGCAGGCGTCGAGAGATACCTTTAGGTAACGACCTGGACATCGCCAAAGTGGAATGGGCGAAGCTCGACAGAAAGGCCATTCCAAAGATAACGCGCCTGATGGGGCAGCTATTCGATCGCTATGAGCGGGATGTCATTCCGGGCAAAAAGCCGCGCACCCAGAAGGACAACCTGGCCGAGCTCAAACAGCTGCGCAAAGCCTTCGATGATGCCCCGATGGAGTTGATTACACCTCAAGTACTTGCCCAGTATCGAGATAGACGGACAGGCAAGGTTAGGGCGAATCGAGAGATCGCCCTTCTCTCTCACATTTTCAACATGGCAAGGGAGTGGGGCATTACTGACCGCCCAAACCCAGCGACCGGTATCCGCAAGAACAAGGAGACTCCTCGGGACTTCTATGCAGGACCGGCGATCTGGGATGCGGTGTACAAATACGCCACTTCCGAGCTGCGCGATGCAATGGACTTGGGCTATCTGACTGGTCAACGCCCAGCTGATGTACTGGCCACCCGGGCGACAGACGTGGTTGATGGTTTTCTGCAATTCGCCCAGGGCAAAACGACAAAAAAACTGAGGATACGTCTTGAGTCGGAAACAGAGACCAGCCAGCTGGGGATACTGGTTGAGCGCCTTCTGAGCCAACGCAAGGCGCGCGGGGTGCGCAACCCTTACCTGATCGTGACAGAGGACGGCCGTAACGTGACGCCAGCGATGCTACGCCTTCGCTTTGATGATGCTAGATCCAAGGCCGCCGCCAAAGCGATGGAAGACCTCGATAGCGTCCTGGCCGACAGCATTCGTCAATTCCAGTTTCGCGATATCCGCCCCAAAGCAGCGAGCGAAATTGAAGACCTGGCGCACGCGAGTAGGCTACTAGGGCACACCGATAAGCGGATCACGCAGACCGTTTACCGCCGCGTCGGGGAGATCGTGAAACCAACCCGATGAAACATCTTTTACGAAGGAGTTGCGGAACACCATCGAAAAGTTGCGGAACACTTGGCCTTTTCAGCGTCAAGTTTTCCGCCCTCCAAAAACGCAAAAAGCCCTGAATAATCAGGGCTTTGAATATGGCGGAAGCGTAGAGATTCGAACTCTAGGATAGTTGCCCATCGACGGTTTTCAAGACCGTTGCCTTAAACCACTCGGCCACGCTTCCTCGTATTGCGGGCGCCATAATACCGAAATGAAACAAGCTGTCAAACTCTCTATGTGGCTGCTTTGCGCGGCTCTGTTATGATCTTTGCATCTGAACGTTACAAACCCACAGGAGTGTCGCCATGCGCGAACAGGATTACGCCGTCAATCACGGCCAGCAGGTCGAGCAGCAGGAGGTCAGCCGCGTCCTGCGTAACACATACGGGTTGCTGGCTATCACCCTCGCTTTCAGCGGCATCATGGCCTACGTGGCGCAGCAGATGCGCGTTGGCTACCCGAACATTTTCGTGGTGCTGATCGGCTTCTACGGCCTGTTCTTCCTCACCAACAAGCTGCGTGACTCGGTCTGGGGCCTGGTGTCCACCTTCGCCCTCACCGGCTTCATGGGCTTCTTGCTCGGCCCGATCCTCAACCGTTACCTGGGCATGGCCGGTGGCGCTGAAGTGGTCAGTTCGGCATTCGCCATGACCGCCCTGGTGTTCGGTGGCCTGTCGGCCTATGTGCTGATCTCGCGCAAGGACATGAGCTTCCTCAGTGGTTTTATCACTGCTGGTTTCTTCGTGCTGCTGGGTGCTGTGGTTGCCAGCTTCTTCTTCCAGATCAGCGGCCTGCAGCTGGCGATCAGCGCCGGTTTCGTGCTGTTCTCGTCGGTGTGCATCCTGTTCCAGACCAGTGCGATCATTCACGGTGGTGAGCGCAACTACATCATGGCGACCATCAGCCTGTATGTATCGATCTACAACCTGTTCGTCAGCCTGCTGCAGCTGTTCGGCCTGATGAGCCGCGATGACTGATCGGAATCATCATTCCTGCTCCTGCTGAAAAACGCCCGATGCTTGTGCTTGCATCGGGCGTTTTGCTTTATGCACTGTACTAGCGATGAGGATGACGGCCAGATTGGTACACCTCAAGAGGTTGCGGCTCCACCCCTATCAACTGCTCAATCCTCTCTTGTACAACCGGTATTGCAACCAGCCCCTCCAAAAAGCTAATCACTTTCTCCTTGCTCCCACTGATCTGATCGATTTGTTGCTCAGCCGCTTCACGATTATCCGCAGATCCATAGAGTGCCTTCGCAGACTCCATGTGCTCGATTGCCATTTCCAGATGCCTGTGGGCGGTGACAGGTTGCCTGGCATCGTTGAAGGCCTTTTCACTTTCCTCCGTATGCGCAAGAGCTTTGTTCCAATGCACATCCGCAATCTCGTCCCCAGATAGCATCCCCTCCGGACTCCCTGAAAGGATTTTTTCGTACCCTGCTATCTGAGCACTTGGGTCCTTCAAGCGATTAACCACTGCAATTTCTTCGGCAATCGATTCGCGCTGCGCACTCGCTCCCGCCGGAACAATGCCACTTGAGGCGTGGGACACGATCTTCATTACTCTGCCAACCTCGATATCAGTAAAAATGACGAGGTAAACCCTACCCTGCGTGACTCAACGCCACTATCGGCAAAGCGCTCCTCGCATGCGGAAACTGAAGGTCCTGCAGGTACGAATTTTCCAGCCGAGTCGAGCAATTCAACTCATCGTGCGCACAAGCAAGCGTTGATGAACAAGATCTGCGCACCTGATCGCCCTGTTGCACTACCCCAAACCCGTGCGGGCCCGTAGAATGCGCTCCTTTTTTCTTCCGGGGCAGCACTCCCATGAGTTCAATCGAGCAAGGACCTGGCGCACCCGCGCAGGCCAATGAACTGGTCCTTGGCCTTGAAGACCGCCCGCGGCCGTTGATTGCCATGTTGGCGGCATTGCAGCATCTGCTTGCGATCATTGTGCCGATCGTCACCCCTGGCCTGCTGATTTGCCAGGCGCTGGGGGTGTCGGCCCGTGATACCAACCTGATCGTGTCGATGTCGCTGGTGATCTCCGGGATCGCTACCTTCGTCCAGTGCCGCCGCTTCGGGCCTTTTGGCGCCGGGCTGTTGATTGTCCAGGGCACCAGCTTCAACTTTGTCGGGCCGTTGATCGCCGGTGGCGCGCTGATGGTCAAGCAAGGCACGCCCGTTGAGGGCGTGATGGCGGCGATTTTCGGGGTGGTGATTGCCGGTTCGTTCGTGGAGATGGGCATTTCGCGCATCCTGCCGTTCGTCAAACGCCTGATCACTCCGCTGGTGACCGGTATCGTCGTGCTGATGATCGGCCTGACCCTGATCAAAGTCGGCCTGATCAGCATGGGCGGCGGCTTTGCGGCGATGGGCAACGGCACCTTCGCCAATGGCGAGAACCTGCTGCTGTCGGGCGTGGTGTTGGCGATCATCGTAATCCTCAACCGTATTCCGGTGGTGTGGATGCGCAGTTGCGCCATCGTCATCGCCCTGGCCGTGGGTTATGCCCTGGCTGGCTACCTGGGCCGCCTGAACTTCACTGGCATGCATGAAGCGGCGTTGTTCCAGGTGCCGGTACCGCTGCATTTCGGCCTGGGTTTTTCCTGGGCGCTGTTTATTCCGATGCTGGTGATCTACCTGGTGACTTCGCTGGAAGCCATTGGTGATGTCACCGCCACCAGTAAAGTCTCACGCCAGCCGGTGGAGGGCCCGCTGTGGATGCAGCGGATCAAGGGCGGCGTGCTGGTGAACGGTGCCAACTCGCTGCTGGCCGGGGTGTTCAATACCTTCCCCAGCTCGATTTTCGCCCAGAACAATGGCGTGATTCAGCTGACCGGGATTGCCAGCCGCCATATCGGTGTGTGGATTGCCGCGATGCTGGTGATCCTTGGCCTGTTCCCGAGCGTGGCCGGGGTGATCCAGGCGGTGCCGGAGCCGGTGCTCGGTGGCGCGGCGATGGTGATGTTCGGTGCGGTGGCGGCTTCGGGGATCAATATCCTCGCCAGCATCAGCCTGGACCGCCGTGCACTGCTGATCATTGCAGTATCGCTGGCCCTGGGCCTGGGAGTGGCGCAGGTGCCGGAGTTCCTCGCGCATATGCCGTCGGCGCTGCGTAATGTGCTGGAGTCGGGGGTGGCGACCGGGGGGATTTGTGCCCTGGTGCTGAACTGGTTCTTGCCGGAGCCTAAAGAAACGGATTGAGGTTGAGGCGGCCCTAATCGCAGCGCCAGGTGTATGCCGCAAGGCTTATTGCGCTCTTGAGATCGAGCGCCGCCCGCGCGGCGCATCGCCGGCAAGGCCGGCTCCCACATTTGTTGCAACGTGCCATGGCCTGTGAGAGCGGCGTTGTCAGCCTTGGTGCAAGGCGAGAGCGCGTGTCGAGAGAGCAAATCTTTCGGCGTGCACTTGACGGCCCACACGTAATCGCCCGCCCCACAAGGAGCGGGCTTTTTGCTTTATCATGCCCGCAGATTTGCTGAAAGAGCCTTCCATGAAGTTCGCCATTGCGGTTTTCTCTCCGGCCCATGCGCCCTCCTCGCGCCGCGCCTTGCGCTTTGCCCAGGCGGCGCTGGCCGGCGGGCATGAGATTGTCCGGCTGTTTTTCTATCAGGACGGTGTGCACAGCGCCTCGGGCAATGTCGTGGCGCCCCAGGATGAGCTGGACCTGCCCGCCGAGTGGCGCGCGTTCGTCAGCGCCGAGCAGCTCGATGCGGTGGTGTGCATCGCCGCCGCCCTGCGTCGCGGTGTGCTCAATGCCGAGGAAGCCCAGCGCTATCAGCGCCCGGCGGTCAATCTGCCGGCGCCCTGGGAGCTGTCCGGGCTTGGCCAGTTGCATGAAGCGGCGCAAGTTGCCGACCGGCTGATGTGCTTTGGAGGCGATTGAGATGGCCAAGTCTTTGCTGATTATCAGCCGCCAGGCACCCTGGGCCGGGCCGTCCGCCCGCGAGGCGCTGGATATCGCCCTGGCCGGCGGTGCTTTCGATTTGCCGTTGGCCATGCTGTTTCTCGATGACGGCGTGTTTCAACTCGCTCCGGGCCAACAACCGGCACAGGTGCAGCAGAAGAACCTTGCGGCCAACTTGCAGGCACTGCCGATGTTTGGTGTCGAGGAGCTGTTCGCCGCCAGCAGCAGCCTGCGCGAGCGCGGGCTTGCCGCCGACACGCTGAGCCTGCCGGTTCAGGTGCTGGATGACGCCGCGCTGTCGGCGTTGATCGACCGTTTCGACCAGGTGGTAACCCTCTGATGAGCACCCTGCACGTGATTTCCCACTCGCCGTTCGGCGACAACCGCCTGAGCAGTTGCCTGCGCCTGCTGGGCCAGGCGGACGGCCTGCTGCTGTGTGGTGATGCGGTGTATGCCCTGCAGCCCGGCAGCGAACCGCTGCGCAGCCTGCAGGCCAGCCAGCTGGACGGGCGCCTGTTCGCCCTGGACGAAGACCTGCAAGCCCGCGCCATTGCCATAAGCGACCTGGGTCAGGCCATCGATTACCCGGCGTTCGTCGAACTGTCGTTGCATTACGACAAGGTCAACAGCTGGCTATGAGCACCCTGACTGTCGGCGAGCGCAGCATCGCCCTGGATAAAGACGGCTACCTGGTTGAGCTCGCTGATTGGTCCGAAGAGGTCGCCAGCGCCCTCGCCGCCCATGAAAACCTCGAGCTGACGGCCGAACACTGGGAAGTGCTGACGTTGTTGCGCGCCTTTTACCAGGAGTTCGAGCTGTCGCCGGCCACCCGCCCACTGATCAAGTACACCGCGCTAAAACTGGGCGCGGACAAAGGCAACAGCTTGCACCTGAACCGCCTGTTCAAGGGCACCCCTGCCAAACTCGCCGCGAAACTTGCGGGCCTGCCAAAGCCGACCAACTGCATATGACCGACCACCGCCCGCTGATCACCGAAACCCCCGCCGAACACCCGTTTGCCCAGTTCGTGCGCATCCTTGGTAAAGGCAAGCGCGGTGCCCGTGGCCTGAGCCGCGAGGAAGCCCGTGAGGCCATGGGCATGCTGCTCGATGGCAAGGTCGAAGAGACCCAACTGGGCGCCTTCCTGATGCTGTTGCGACACAAGGAAGAAAGCCCTGAAGAACTGGCCGGCTTCACCGAAGCCCTGCGCCAGCGCCTGCAAGCGCCGCCGATCGCGGTAGACCTGGACTGGCCGAGCTACGCCGGCAAGAAACGCCACCTGCCCTGGTACCTGCTGGCCGCCAAGTGCCTGGCAGCCAATGGCGTGCGTATCCTGCTGCACGGCGGCGGCGCGCACACGGCCGGGCGCCTGTACAGCGAGCAGGTGCTGGAGGTGCTGAACATTCCTCTGTGCCGGGACTGGAACGCTGTCGCAGAGGCCCTGGACAGCCACAAGCTGGCCTTTGCCCCGCTGCAGGACTGGGCACCGCGCCTGCAACGCATGATCGACCTGCGCAACACCCTGGGCTTGCGCTCACCGATTCATTCCCTGGCCCGGGTGCTCAACCCGCTCAATGCCCGCTGCGGCCTGCAGAGCATCTTCCACCCCGGCTACCAGGCCGTGCACCGCGAGGCCAGCCGCCTGCTCGGCGATACCGCGATCGTGGTCAAGGGCGATGGCGGCGAGATAGAGATCAACCCGGACACCAGCAGCCACCTGTATGGCACCGCTGGCGGCATCGATTGGGATGAAGAATGGCCTGCCCTGGCCGCCCAGCGTCACGTCAAACCGGCGAGCCTTGAACCCGAGCAATTGCTGGCCGTATGGTGCGGTGATGAACACAACAGCTATGGCGAACTGGCCGTGGTGGCGACCATGGCCCTGGCCTTGCGCGGCCTGGGGCACGCCCGTGAAGATGCCTTCGCCCTGGCCCAGCGCTACTGGGACCAACGCAACTGATCGAACAAGCCGATCAAACAGGCCCGGACTTTGCGCTATTCGTTCGAACCCAGCTCCGTACACTGGGTTCTATATCAGAATGAATCGCCAAGGAGCGCAGCATGGGCCTGTTGATCGACGGACGCTGGCATGACCAGTGGTATGCAAGCAGCAAAGACGGCGCCTTCCAGCGCGAAAGCGCACAACGGCGCAACGCCCTGCCCGCAGCCGAACCCGGACGCTACCACCTGTATGTCTCGCTGGCCTGCCCCTGGGCCCACCGCACCCTGATCTTGCGCAAGCTTAAGGGCCTGGAGCAGCTCATCGACGTATCGGTGGTCAGCTGGCTGATGGGCGAGCACGGCTGGACCTTCGACCCAAGCAACGGCTCAAGCGGCGACAAGCTCGACCACTTGGACTTCCTGCACCAGCGCTACACCCGCGACGATCCGCACTACAGCGGCCGGGTCACGGTGCCAGTGCTGTGGGATAAAAAAGAGCAGCGCATCATCAACAACGAGTCGGCAGAGATCATCCGTATCTTCAACTCCGCGTTTGACGGCCTGACCGGCAATCGCCTGGACCTGTATCCAGAACCCTTGCGCAAGCAGATCGAGACGCTTAACGAGCGGATCTATCCGGCAATCAACAATGGTGTATACCGGGCAGGCTTTGCCACCTCGCAGGCGGCTTATGAGCAGGCGTTTGATGAGGTGTTTGCCGAACTGGATCATCTGGAGCGCTTGCTTGGTACCCAGCGGTATCTTGCCGGGGAATACCTGACCGAATCCGACTGGCGCCTGTTCACCACGCTGATTCGCTTCGATGCGGTGTACCACGGGCACTTCAAGTGCAACCTGCGGCGTATTGCCGATTATCCGCACCTGTCCAACTGGCTACGGGAGCTATACCAGTGGCCGGGGATCGCCGAGACGGTGAACTTCGAGCATATCCAGAAGCATTACTACATGAGCCACAAGACCATCAACCCGAACGGGATCGTGCCCAGGGGACCGTGGCAGGATTTTGCGCTGGGGCACGATCGGGAGCGGTTGTTGGGGCGGGGGATTTGGCATAAGGCCGGGGAATAGAGGTGGATTCATCGCGGGGCAAGCCCGCTCCTACAGAGATTGTGTAGGAGCGGGCTTGCCCCGCGATGCGGTTACGACTGCTGGGCGCCTTCGAACCAGGCCAGCTTCTCGCGAAGCTGCACCACTTCACCAACGATCACCAGGGTCGGCGCATGCACTTCATGCTCGGCCACAAGTTTCGGCAAGTCGGCCAAGGTGCCGGTAAACACCCGCTGATTCGGCGTGGTGCCCTGCTGAACCAGCGCCGCCGGGGTATCCGCTGCCCGCCCGTGGCGAATCAGCTCGGCACAGATGGTCGGCAAGCCTACCAGGCCCATGTAGAACACCAGGGTCTGTGCTGGCGCCACCAGGTCATGCCAAGGCAGGTCGCTAGTACCGTCCTTGAGGTGGCCGGTGACGAAACGTACCGACTGGGCGTAGTCACGGTGAGTCAGCGGAATGCCGGCATAGGCCGAGCAACCACTGGCCGCGGTGATCCCCGGCACCACCTGGAACGGAATGCCCTGGGCTGCCAGCTCTTCGATTTCTTCGCCACCACGGCCAAAGATGAACGGATCGCCACCTTTGAGACGCAACACACGCTTGCCCTGACGCGCCAGATCGACCAGTTGCTGGTTGATCTGCGCTTGCGGTACGGCGTGGTCGGCGCGGCGCTTGCCGACGTAGATGCGCTCGGCATCACGCCGGCACAACTCGATGATCGCCGGGGCGACCAGGCGATCGTAGAGCACCACGTCGGCCTGCTGCATCAGGCGCAAGGCGCGGAAGGTCAGCAGGTCCGGGTCACCGGGGCCTGCGCCGACCAGATACACCTCACCCGGCGCCTGGTCGCTGGCACCGTCGATCTTGGCTTGCAGCAGACGCTCGGCTTCGGCGCCCTGCCCGGCCAGTTGCCGCTCGGCGATCGGGCCCTGGAAGACATCTTCCCAGAAGCCGCGACGCTGATTGACGTCCGGGTACAGCGCCTTGACCTTGTGCCGAAAACGCGCACCCAGCCCGGCCAGCTCGCCATAGGCGGCAGGGATCCAGGTTTCAAGCTTGGCCCGGATCAGCCGCGCCAGCACCGGCGCATCGCCGCCGCTGGACACCGCAACCACCAGCGGCGAGCGGTCGACAATAGCCGGGAAGATCACCGAGCACAGCGCCGGTGCATCGACCACATTGACCGGTACGCAGCGATGTTGGGCATCTGCCGAGACCTGGGCGTTGAGCGCCTGGTCGTCGGTGGCGGCAATGATCAGCTGGCAACCGTCGAGGTCGCCAGGCTGGTAACCACGGTCGAGGAGTTCACCACCGCTGTGCCGGGTAAGCTCGGCCAGTTGCGCGTCGATCTCAGGCGCCACTACCCGCAGTACAGCTCCGGCATCGGCCAGCAGACGCGATTTGCGCAGGGCAATCTCGCCTCCGCCGACGATCAGCACACGGCTGCCGCGCAGTTTGTGGAACAGCGGCAGGAATTCCATTTAACCGATGACCTCCAGGCCACCCATGTACGGCTTGAGCACGTCCGGCACGCGGATCGAACCGTCGGCCTGCTGGTAATTCTCCAGCACCGCCACCAGGGTACGGCCCACAGCAAGACCGGAACCGTTGAGGGTGTGCACCAGCTCCGGCTTGCCGGTTTCCGGGTTGCGCCAGCGCGCCTGCATGCGGCGGGCCTGGAAATCGCCACAGTTGGAGCACGAGGAGATTTCGCGGTACTTGTCCTGGCTCGGCACCCAGACTTCCAGGTCATAGGTTTTCACCGCACTGAAGCCCATGTCGCCGGTGCATAGCGCCAGTACCCGGTACGGCAGCTCCAGGGCTTGCAGTACGCGCTCGGCGTTGGCGGTCAGGCCTTCGAGGGCTTCCATCGATTTGTCCGGCTCGACGATCTGCACCATCTCGACCTTGTCGAACTGGTGCTGGCGGATCATGCCGCGGGTGTCGCGGCCCGAGGCACCGGCTTCACTACGGAAGCACGGGGTGTGGGCGACGAACTTGATCGGCAGCTGTTTGGCATCGAGGATTTCGCCGGCAACGATGTTGGTCAGCGACACTTCGGCGGTCGGGATCAGGTAGAAGTCGGCCTCGCCGTCACGGCTGATCTTGAACAGGTCTTCCTCGAACTTGGGCAACTGGCCGGTGCCTTGCAGCGCCGGGGCCTGGACCAGATACGGGGTGTAGGCTTCTTCGTAGCCGTGCTCGCTGGTGTGCAGGTTGATCATGAACTGCGCCAGGGCGCGGTGCAGGCGTGCGATCGGGCCGCGCAGCAGGGCGAAACGGGCACCCGACAGCTTGGCGGCGGTTTCGAAGTCCAGGCCGCCGCTCAGCTCGCCAAGGGCGACATGGTCCTTGATCTCGAAGTCGAAGGTCGGCAGGGTGCCCCAGCGGCGCACTTCAACGTTGTGGTCTTCATCGGCACCGACCGGAACGCTAGCGTCCGGCAGGTTGGGGATGGTCAGCAGGATCGCATCCAGCTCGGCCTGGATGCCGTCCAGCTCGACCTTGCCTGCGGCCAGCTCGCCCGCCATGCGCTCGACGTCGGCCATCAGCGGGGCGATGTCTTCGCCCTTTGCCTTGGCCTGGCCGATGGATTTGGAACGGGCGTTACGCTCGGCTTGCAGTTGTTCGGTACGGGTCTGCACCACCTTGCGGCGTTCTTCCAGTGCCTCGATGCGCGCGACATCCAGGCTGAAGCCACGGGAGGCCAGGCGGTCCGCCACTTCCTGAAGTTGGCCGCGTAACAGTTTGGAATCGAGCATATCGTTCTCTCGTTGGTTCAGAATTTGGTCAAAGACAGGCCAGCCCAGGTTGCGAGCAGCCCGCCAAATACGCTGGCTCCGGCATACCCGAAGGCCAGCGGCGCCTGCCCGCTTTCGAGCAGACGCACGGTATCCAGTGAAAAGGATGAAAAGGTTGTCAGACCGCCGAGAAAGCCGACGATCAGGCCCGCGCGCAGCTCGACCGGCACCAGCGGGCGATGCAAAAACAGCCCGTAGAGCAAGCCGATCAGCAGGCAGCCAATCAGATTGACCGCCAGCGTACCGAGATAGAAGTGGCGTGGCCAGTGGGCATTGACCCAATTGACGGTGGCAAAGCGCAGCAAGGTGCCGGCGATGCCCCCGGCGCTGACTGCGGCGATCACGGCAATCATGGTTTTCTGCGCTGCCGCGGGCTGTTGCGGTCGAGTTCGGCCAGGTGCTTGAGCTTCTCGCCGATCTTCAGCTCCAGGCCGCGCGGCACCGGCTGATAATAGTGGCGCGGCGCAAGGTTATCGGGGAAGTAGTCTTCGCCCGCAGCATAGGCATCCGGCTCGTCGTGGGCGTAACGGTACTCGTCGCCATAGCCCAGTTGCTTCATCAACTTGGTCGGGGCGTTGCGCAGGTGCAGCGGCACTTCCAGCGAACCGTGCTCGCCAGCCTCGCGCAGAGCGGTCTTGAAGCCCATGTACACCGCGTTGCTCTTCGGCGCGCAGGCAAGATAGGTAATGGCCTGGGCCACCGCCAGCTCGCCTTCGGGGCTGCCCAGGCGCTCCTGCACGTCCCAGGCCGCCAGGCACAGGCTCAGGGCGCGGGGGTCGGCGTTGCCGATGTCTTCGCTGGCCATGCGCACCACACGGCGGGCAATGTACAGTGGGTCGCAGCCGCCATCGAGCATCCGCGCGAACCAGTACAAGGCGCCATCGGGATTGGAGCCACGTACCGACTTGTGCAGCGCCGATATCTGGTCGTAGAAGGCTTCGCCGCCCTTGTCGAAACGCCGGCGACTGTCGCCGAGCAGGCTCTGCAGCAGCTCGACGCCGATTTCACCGCCGTCTTCGGCAAGGTCCGAAGCGTTCTCAAGGAAGTTGAGCATGCGCCGGCCATCACCGTCAGCGGCGGCCATGAGCATCCCGAAAGCTTCGTCGCCAACCCGCAGCTGGCGCTTGCCCAAACCACGCTCTTCGCTCAGGGCGCGGTTGACCAGCTTGCGCAGCGCAGCCTCATCGAGGCTTTTCAGCACATAGACCCGCGCCCGCGACAACAGCGCGTTGTTCAGCTCGAACGAGGGGTTCTCGGTGGTGGCGCCGATGAAGATCAGCGTGCCGTCTTCTACATACGGCAGGAAGGCGTCCTGCTGGGACTTGTTGAAACGGTGCACCTCATCGACGAAGAGAATGGTGCGCCGCCCGTACTGCCCGGCCTGCTGCTTGGCGATGTCCACCGCGTGGCGGATTTCCTTGACCCCGGCCAACACCGCCGAGACGGTCTCGAAGTGGGCGTCGCAGAATTGCGCCAGCAGCCGCGCCAGGGTGGTCTTGCCAACCCCGGGCGGGCCCCAGAAGATCATCGAATGCAGGGCGCCCGCTTCCAGTGCTTCGCGCAGCGGTTTGCCGCGGGCCAGCAGGTGCTCCTGGCCGACGTACTCGTCCAGGTTGGCCGGGCGCAGGCGCGCGGCCAGGGGCTGGGCTACGGGGTCGCTACGAAACAGGTCCATGGGCGGCGCTACTACCTCTTACTCGGAGATGACATCCGCACCCTTGGGGATGTCGAACTTGAATTTGCTCGCCGGGATATTTTCATTGGCCTTGACCCCGGTGAACAGGATGTTGGTGCGCTGGCCAACGCTGTCGATCAGTTGCATGTCATTGACCAGGCCACGACGGAACGACAGGCGCAGCGAGTCGAACAGGGTGTCCTTGGTTTTCGGCTTGAGCACGAAATCCATGACCTCGCCCTGCTCCTTGGAGGTGATGTCGAAGCTCTGGCTAATCTTCGAGACATCACCGGACAGCAGCAGTGCCGGGGTTTCGGTCAGGCGCTGGTCAAGTTTCTTGATCGTAGCCTGTTCCAGGTCCGGGTCCCACAGGGTGACGTTCTTGCCGTCCGACACCACCACCTGCTCCTGTGGCGCATCGGTGTGCCAGTAGAACAGGCCCGGGCGCTGCACGGCCATCTGCCCGGTGGTTTCCTGCAGCTGGGTGCCGGTGCCATCAAGGGTCAGTTGGGAGAAATTGGCGCTGATGGTCCTGGACTTGTCCAGCAACTGGGTCAGGCGTGCCGCATCGGCATCGGCAGCAATTGCCGAAGCGCTGGACAGGGCCATAGCGGAAACCAACAGCATGCGAATCAGGCGCATGGAAATCCTCGTTGCAGTATGAAGGGGCCGGCGGCCGTCACTGGCCGCCAGCAGGTTGAGTCATTAGTCGCGGGACGGCCCAGGAGCAAGCACTTCGCGTGAACCGTTGGTGTTCATGGCGGTGACCACACCGGCCATTTCCATCGCCTCGATCATCCGCGCGGCGCGGTTGTAGCCGATCTTCAGCTTGCGCTGCACGGCGGAGATGGAGGCACGACGGCTTTCCAGCACGAATTGTACGGCTTCGTCGTACAGCGCGTCGGTTTCGGCATCGTCGCCGTCCCCGCCGCCACTGCCGCCGTCAAAGCCGCTGCCAGCCTCTTCGACGCCACTGAGGATGTCGTCGTTGTAGTCCGGCGCACCACGTAGCTTCCAGGCCTCGACCACGCGATGGACTTCCTCGTCGGAAACAAAAGCACCATGCACGCGAATCGGCAGGCTGGTACCCGGCGGCATGTAGAGCATGTCACCGTGACCAAGCAACTGTTCGGCGCCGCCCTGGTCGATGATGGTTCGCGAGTCGATCTTGCTCGAGACCTGGAAGGCCATCCGCGTCGGGATGTTGGCCTTGATCAGGCCGGTGATCACGTCCACCGACGGCCGCTGGGTCGCAAGAATCAGGTGGATACCGGCAGCACGGGCCTTCTGCGCGATGCGGGCGATCAGCTCTTCGACCTTCTTGCCGACGATCATCATCATGTCGGCGAATTCGTCGACCACCACCACGATGGTTGGCAGGGTTTTCAGCAGCGGCGGCACGTCATCCATGCTTTCGCGCTTGAACATCGGGTCATAGATCGGCTCGCCGGCTTCCTCGGCGTCCTTGACCTTGCGGTTGAAGCCGGCCAGGTTACGCACGCCCATGGCCGCCATCAGTTTATAGCGCCGCTCCATCTCGGCCACGCTCCAGCGCAGGGCGTTGGCGGCGTCCTTCATGTCGGTGACCACCGGGCAGAGCAGGTGCGGAATGCCTTCGTAGATCGACAGCTCGAGCATTTTCGGGTCGATCATGATCAGCTTGGCGTCTTCAGGGCCGGACTTGAACAGGATCGACAGGATCATCGCGTTGACGCCCACCGACTTACCGGAACCGGTGGTACCGGCCACCAGCAGGTGCGGCATCTTCGCAAGGTCGGTGATGACCGGCTTGCCGCCAATGTCATGACCCAGGGCCATGGTCACCGGCGACTTGGCTTCATCGTATTGCGGCGACGACAGCACCTCGGAGAAACGCACGATCTGCCGGTCTTCGTTGGGAATCTCGATACCGACGGTGGTCTTGCCGGGGATCACTTCAACCACCCGCACGCTGGTCACCGCCAGCGAGCGGGCGAGGTCCTTGGCCAGGTTGGAGATGCGGCTGACTTTCACGCCAGCGGCCGGCTGGATTTCATAACGGGTGATCACCGGGCCCGGGTGGATCGAGTCCACCGAGACTTCGACGCCGAACTCCTTGAGCTTGATTTCCAGCAGGTGACCGACACCGGCCAGGGATTCTGGCGAATAGTTGACCTGCTTCTTCTCGGCAGGATCAAGGATCGAGATCGGCGGCAAGGTGCCTTCGATGGCGCTGTCAACGAACAGCGGCGTCTGTTTTTCCTTCTGCACGCGCTTGCTCGGTTCCGGCGCCTTGACCGGGGCAGGCATGATCACCGGCGCCGGCTGCTGGACGCGTTCGGCCACATGTTTGCTCAGGGCCTGGTCGCGCTCGATGATGCGCTCCTTGGCCTTGGCCTGTTCGCGACGATCCGGCGCTACCGGGGCGACCACGTCGTGAACCTGGTCATCGACCTCACGCAACTGCGCCACCAGGCGCTTGCGCTCGTTGCGCGCCTCCCACCAGCGGTTGGCGGCGCCCTGGAACAGTTCGAACAGGTCGAGGGTAATCTTGCCGGTGATGTCCATGACCTTGAACCACGACAGGTCGGTGAACACGGTCAGACCAAACAGGAACAGAGAGATGAACATCAGGGTGCTGCCCTGCACGTTCAGGGCGTTCTTGGCCAGGTCGCCGAGGCTTTCACCCAGTGCGCCACCGGCCGATGCCGGCAGGCTGGCAGCGGAATGGAAATGGATATGCGCCAGCGCCGCGCCCGACAGCACCAGGAATACCAGGCCAATCAGGCGCCAGGAGAACAGCCAGCCGCTCCACTGCCACGGCTGATGGCGTTCGCGGAAGATCTGCCAGGTCTTGATCGCCAGCAGCAACGGGAAGATATAGGCGAAGTAGCCCAAGACCATGAACAGGATGTCGGCGAAGTAGGCACCGGCACGGCCAGCGGCGTTCTGCACTTGCTCGACGTTGCTGGTGTGGCTGAACCCCGGGTCGGCCTGATCATAGGTCAGCAAGGCCATCCACAGGTACAGGCACAGCGCGCCCACGGCGATCAGTGCACCTTCCTTGAGCCGATAGTGCAGCTGCTGACGCCAGAGCGGCACGGGCAAGGGACTGGGTGTTGCGGTGGATTTCTTCAAAACGCGTCTATTCCTGCGCTCGTTGCGCGTCCAACAGTGATTGACCCAACTGAACAGTCAACAAACCACTACTTTTAACATTACTGCCCGCCTACCGCTATGACGGTACGCCAGAAGGCAGCGTAAACGGGGGCCAATTTCCTATACAGCAATTTGAGCACGCATTTTCTTTTGTGACAAAGGCTTATGCGCTGTTTTTGTACAAGTGTGACAACAAAGGCCCCCGCAAGTTGCCTGTAGGAGCGGGCTTGCCCCGCGATTGCAGGTTGCCAGGCACACCGCATCGCGGGGCAAGCCCGCTCCCACTTGCCCAGCGGTGAGCTTTCGAGCAATGCTGGGCGCCCTCCCCTCCTCTCCCATTGGACCACGATGCTGACCTGGCTGAGCCGCGACTCCCTGACCTTCCCACCGCTGGACAAAGCCCTGCGCGATCCCAACGGCCTGCTCGCCGCCGGTGGCGACCTGAGCGCCGAGCGCCTGGTACAGGCCTATCGTCATGGCTGCTTCCCCTGGTACCAGGACGGTCAGCCGATTCTCTGGTGGTCGCCCGACCCACGCACGGTGATGTTTCCCGACGAATTGCACGTGTCGCGTTCGCTGCGCAAATTCATCCGCCAAGGTCACTACCAGGTCAGTTTCGATCAGGACTTCGCCGCCGTCATCCAGGCCTGCGCCGCACCCCGCGACTACGCCGATGGCACCTGGATTACCGACAGCATGCAAGCGGCCTACCTCACCCTGCACCAGCAGGGCTTTGCCCATTCGGTCGAGGTGCGCCAGGGCGGCGAGCTGGTGGGCGGTCTGTACGGCCTGGCCATGGGCCGGTTGTTCTTTGGCGAGTCGATGTTCAGCCGTGCCGACAATGCCTCCAAGGTTGGTTTCGTAACCCTGGTCGAACACCTGCGACAGGCGGGCTTTGTCCTGATTGATTGCCAGATGCCGACCGACCACCTGCACAGCCTCGGCGCCCGAGCTATAAGCCGGGCCACCTTTGCCGACTACCTGCAGCGCTACCTCGATCAGCCCAACAGCGCCAGTTGGGTTTGCTAGGCGAGTTTTTCCAGCTGGCATACACTTAAAACTAAAGCACCTCCCGAGGGGTTGATCATGACAGAGTTGGCGCGGTTGAAGTTTTATGCCACTCAACCCCATTCCTGCAGCTACCTGCCTGACGAGCAAGCCACCACGCTGTTTCTCGATCCGAGCCAGCCGATGGATGTCAATGTCTACGCAGACCTGTCGGAAATGGGTTTCCGGCGCAGTGGCGACCACCTGTATCGCCCGCACTGCCAGAACTGCAATGCCTGCGTGCCGGCGCGAATTCCGGCCGCGCGCTTTCTGCCCAACCGCCAGCAAAAGCGCATTATTAAGCGTAACGCCGACCTGACGGTCAGTGCTGCCCGCCCGGCATTCAAAGAAGAGTACTTCGAGCTGTACCGGCGCTATATCGAGCAACGCCATGCCGACGGTGATATGTATCCGCCCAGCCGTGACCAGTTTTCCACGTTCCTGGTCCGCGACCTGCCCTTTTCGCGCTTCTACGAGTTCCGCCTGGACGGCCGCCTGCTCGCGGTGGCGGTCACCGACCTGCTGCCCAACGGCCTGTCGGCGGTCTACACCTTCTACGAGCCGGACGAAGAACGGCGCAGCCTCGGCCGCTTCGCAATCCTCTGGCAGATTACCGAAGCCCTGCGCCTGGAGCTGGACGCGGTCTACCTTGGCTACTGGATCAAAAACTGCAAAAAGATGAACTACAAGACCCAGTACCGCCCCATCGAGCTGCTGATCAACCAACGCTGGGTGACGTTGAACTGAAATCATTGGCTTGAGGTCCATTTTTCGGGCACAATGCACGCCACTTTTTTTGCCTGGCGCAGTTGTGCACCGGGCCATTAACTGGACACCGAGGGCTTTACTGCATGTCGAAAGAAGACAGCTTCGAAATGGAAGGCACTGTCGTCGACACCCTGCCCAACACCATGTTCCGTGTGGAGTTGGAAAATGGGCACGTCGTTACCGCGCACATCTCCGGAAAGATGCGCAAGAACTACATTCGTATCCTGACCGGTGACAAGGTCCGCGTCGAACTGACGCCTTACGACCTGAGCAAAGGGCGCATTACCTACCGCGCCCGCTAAGCGACACCAACAAAAACGCCCGGCTAACTGCCGGGCGTTTTTGTTGGTCCTTGAAAAGCATCGCTGGCAAGCCAGCTCCCACGGGGACTGTGTGGGAGCTGGCTTGCCAGCGATGGGCTGCATAGCAGCCCCGGCCTGCTTTACGCCATCTCGGCCGTGGTCTCGAAGTCGAACACCAGTTCGCCATCGCGCATGTCGATGTGCACCACGCCGCCATGCTCGGCCAACTCTCCGAACAGGATCTCTTCGGCCAGAGGCCGCTTGATCTTGTCCTGAATCAACCGCGCCATCGGCCGTGCGCCCATCTGCGCATCGTAGCCACCGGCCGCCAGCCAGCCGCGCGCCGCATCGCTCACCTCAAGCAACACGCGCTTGTCTTCCAGCTGCGCCTGCAGTTCGATGAGGAACTTGTCCACCACGCTCTTGATCGTCTCGTGGCTGAGGCGGCCAAACTGGATGATGGTGTCCAGGCGGTTGCGGAACTCCGGCGTGAAGCTCTTCTTGATCACTTCCATGGCGTCGGAGGAGTGATCCTGATGGGTAAAGCCGATAGAGGCCCGCGCAGCAGTTTCAGCACCGGCATTGGTAGTCATGATGACGATGACGTTACGGAAGTCCGCCTTGCGCCCGTTGTTATCGGTCAGGGTGCCGTGGTCCATCACCTGCAACAGCAGGTTGAAGACTTCCGGGTGGGCCTTCTCGATTTCATCGAGCAGCAACACGCAGTGTGGCTGTTTGGTGATGGCCTCGGTGAGCAAGCCGCCCTGGTCGAAACCGACATAGCCCGGAGGCGCGCCGATCAGCCGCGAAACGGTATGCCGCTCCATGTACTCGGACATGTCGAAACGTACCAGCTCAACACCCAGGGCCTTGGCCAACTGCCGCGCCGCTTCGGTCTTGCCGACACCAGTAGGGCCGGCAAACAGGAACGAACCCACCGGTTTGTCCGGCGCCTTGAGGCCGGCACGGGACAGCTTGATGGCGGTGGCCAGCGAATCGATCGCCGCATCCTGGCCGAACACCGTGAGCTTGAGGTCGCGTTCCAGGTTACGCAGCAGCTCCTTGTCGGAACTGGTGACGTGTTTTGGCGGAATTCGCGCGATCTTGGCGACGATGTCCTCGACTTGCGGCACGTCGATGCGCTTCACGCGCATCGCCTCCGGTTGCAGGCGCTGGTAGGCGCCCGCCTCGTCGATCACATCGATGGCCTTGTCGGGCATGTGCCGGTCGTTGATGTAGCGCGCGGCAAGTTCAGCGGCAGCGCGCAGGGCCTCATCGCTGTACTCGATGTTGTGATGGCTCTCGAAACGGCCCTTGAGCCCGCGCAGGATGCCCACGGTGTCTTCCACCGACGGCTCGCTGACATCGACTTTCTGGAAACGCCGCGCCAGGGCCCGGTCTTTCTCGAAGATGCCACGAAACTCCTGGAAGGTGGTCGAGCCGATGCAACGAATATCACCCGACGACAGCAGCGGCTTGAGCAGATTGGAGGCATCCATGACCCCGCCGGAGGCCGCACCGGCACCAATGATGGTGTGGATCTCGTCGATGAACAGGATCGCCTGCGGGCGTTTGCGCAGCTCGCCAAGCAGCGCCTTGAAGCGCTTCTCGAAATCGCCGCGGTACTTGGTACCGGCCAGCAAGGCGCCCAGATCCAGCGAGTAGACCACGCTTTGCGCCAGCAAATCCGGCACCTGGCCGTCGACGATGCGTTTGGCCAGGCCTTCGGCGATAGCGGTTTTACCGACACCGGCCTCACCGACCAGCAGCGGGTTGTTCTTGCGTCGACGGGCGAGAATCTGCGCCACGCGCTCGACTTCGAGCTCACGACCGACCAGTGGGTCGATGCGCCCTTGCCGCGCCTGCTCGTTAAGATTGCTGGCATAGGCATCCAGGGGGTTGCCCGAGGAAGAGGTTTCGCCGCCTTCCTCGTCCTGCATATCCTGCTCGCCTTCGGAGTGCTCACCATGGCCAGGCACCTTGGAGATACCATGGGCGATGTAATTGACCACGTCGATGCGGGCCACGCTCTGCTGTTTAAGCAGGAACACGGCCTGGCTTTCCTGTTCGCTGAAAATCGCTACCAGCACATTGGCGCCGGTAACTTCACGCTTGCCCGAGCTCTGGACATGAAAGACTGCGCGCTGCAACACCCGCTGGAAGCCCAGGGTTGGCTGGGTTTCACGGTCCTCGTCATGGACGGGGATCAACGGCGTGGTGGAGTCGATAAACTCCTGCAGGTCGTGTTTGAGTTTGTCGAGGTTCGCGCCGCAGGCACGCAAAACGGTCGCGGCGGCCTCATTATCCAATAGTGCCAGCAGCAGGTGCTCGACGGTCATGAACTCATGACGCTTCGAGCGTGCCTCCTTGAAGGCCAGATTGAGGGTGACTTCGAGCTCGCGGTTTAACATAGCTTCACCTCATACCCAAGTGGCCGGCGATTAACCGTCCTTCTCGATTTCACAGAGTAGCGGATGCTGGCTTTCCCTTGCGTATTGGTTGACCTGCATGGCCTTGGTCTCGGCGATGTCACGGGTAAACAATCCGCACACTGCCCGTCCTTCTGTATGGACGGCCAGCATGACCTTGGTCGCCAGCTCGCGATTCAGGTTAAAAAACACCTCGAGCACTTCGACGACGAAATCCATCGGTGTGTAGTCATCATTAAACAAAACCACCTTGTACATCGGTGGTGCCTGCAGGGCCGGTTTGGCCTCCTGTACCGCCAGGCCAGAACCATCGTCCTCATGCGATTGCGGGCGATCCTGATTGAATGTTAGTCGAATCTGGCTATGTGCATGCATGGAAAGAATTTCATCATTTCGACAGGTTGGTTTATAGGTTGACCGCACAGACGACGCGGGGACAGCCGTCGCCTCACCTTGACTATCGGCAAAACGGTGTTACAACCAATAAGAACCCACCGTGGTCGATAAAGATCCGCGCAGTCAACCAGAATTTTCGCAGGTTCATATGCGGATGGAGTGGATGATACTCCAGTGATGGAGTCCTTTGCAGAGGGATATGAGGATGGCAAGCGGTAAAGTCAAGTGGTTCAACAACGCCAAGGGCTATGGCTTCATTAATGAAGACGGGAAAACGGACGATCTGTTCGCGCACTATTCGGCGATCCAGATGGACGGCTATAAAACCCTGAAAGCCGGGCAACCCGTCAACTTCGAGATCATCCAGGGCCCCAAAGGCTTGCATGCGGTGAATATATCGAACTTCACCGCGCAAACCACCGCCTCCCCCATCCCCAACGCGGAAAAGGCTGACGCCTGACCCATTCCACAGACAAAAAAACCGGCCAGCCCGCAAGGGCTGACCGGTTTTCTTGTGCCACTTACATGTGTTTGATCAACGCATTACCGAAACCGGAGCTGCTGACCAGCGTCGCGCCGTCCATCAGGCGCTCGAAGTCGTAGGTGACGGTCTTGGCGGCGATGGCGCCGTTTGTGCCCTTGATGATCAGGTCGGCCGCCTCGGTCCACCCCAGGTGACGCAGCATCATCTCGGCTGAGAGAATCACCGAACCCGGGTTGACCTGGTCCTTGCCGGCGTATTTCGGCGCAGTGCCATGGGTGGCCTCGAACATCGCCACGGTGTCGGACAGGTTGGCGCCCGGTGCAATGCCGATACCACCGACTTCCGCCGCCAGGGCGTCGGACAGGTAGTCACCGTTGAGGTTGAGGGTGGCGATCACGTCGTATTCAGCCGGGCGCAGCAGGATCTGCTGGAGCATGGCGTCGGCGATGGCGTCCTTGACGATGACCTCACGGCCGGTTTTCGGGTTCTTGAACTTCATCCACGGGCCGCCGTCGAGCAGTTCGGCGCCGAATTCGTTCTTGGCCACTTCGTAGCCCCAATCCTTGAAGGCACCTTCGGTGAACTTCATGATGTTGCCCTTGTGCACAATGGTCAGCGACTTGCGGTCGTTATCCACTACATATTGCAGGGCCTTGCGCACCAGGCGCTGAGTGCCTTCCTTGGAGACCGGCTTGATGCCGATGCCGCAATCCTGGTCGAAACGGATCTTGGTGACGCCCATTTCCTCTTTCAGGAACTTGATGACCTTGGTCGCCTCGGGCGAGCCGGCCTTCCACTCGATACCGGCATAAATGTCTTCGGAGTTCTCACGGAAGATCACCATGTCGACATCACCTGGTTTTTTAACCGGGCTTGGCACACCCTCGAACCACACCACCGGACGCAGGCAGACGTACAGGTCCAGCTGCTGGCGCAGGGCAACGTTGAGCGAACGGATACCGCCACCGACCGGGGTGGTCAGCGGGCCCTTGATGGAGACCACGTAGTCCTTGACCGCATCGAGGGTTTCCTGGGGCAGCCAGGTGTCCTGGTCGTAGACCTGGGTGGCTTTCTCACCGGCGTAGACTTCCATCCAGGAAATCTTGCGCTTGCCCCCATAGGCTTTCTCTACAGCAGCATCAACCACTTTGATCATGACGGGGCTTACATCTACGCCAATGCCGTCGCCTTCGATGAACGGGATGATCGGATTATCAGGAACATTGAGAGAATGGTCCGCATTGACGGTGATTTTGTCGCCGACTGCCGGAACCTTGATTTTCTGGTATCCCATGCTGCACTCCGTTTTTTTTGGTGTGGTTCGTCATCTGGATCCCCTGAGCGTACCCCAGTTGAACAGCAACGGGAACCATGGGCGCAAATGGCCGGGAAACAGGCAACAACACCTACGTCTTTGGTCTAAAAAAGCCCCGACGACCTGTTGATCTTGATCAATACGACCAAGGCTTTGGTATACTCGCCCGGTGACCAAAGGGTCACTGGGGGCGAAACGTCTGAAACCAGACCTGCGGCCCCGACCAGACTGGGCTGCTACCGCAGTTCAGCCGTTTGACACTCGACTGATGCAATCCACCATCACCGCCCAGAATCTTCGACCTTCTGCTCATGGATGTGTCTGAGCGAAGCGCCTACCCTGCGCACCTCGAGATTCTGCGCACGCTCAGCAAAACAGAGAGTTAACCCGAATATGCCCACCCGATCCAAGATCATCTACACCTTCACCGACGAAGCCCCCGCCCTCGCCACCTATTCACTGCTCCCCGTCATCGAAGCCTTTACCGCTTGTGCCGAAATCGCAGTAGAAACCCGGGACATCTCTCTGGCCGGCCGCATCCTTTCTGCCTTCCCTGAACAGCTCGGCGCCGACAAGCAAGTGGCCGACCACCTGGCAGAACTGGGCCAACTGGCAACCACGCCAGAAGCCAACATCATCAAGCTGCCGAACATCAGCGCCTCGGTTCCACAACTGAAGGCTGCGATCAAGGAACTGCAAGCCAAGGGCTTCAACGTTCCAGACTACCCGGACACCGTGACCAACGACGCCGAGAAAGAAGCCCGCGCTCGCTACGACCGCATCAAGGGCAGCGCCGTGAACCCGGTCCTGCGCGAAGGCAACTCCGACCGCCGCGCCCCGCTGTCGGTCAAGAACTACGCGCGCAAGCACCCGCACAAGATGGGCGCCTGGGCTACCGACTCCAAGTCCCACGTGGCCCACATGAGCCAGGGCGACTTCTACGGCAGCGAGAAAGCCGCACTGATCGAAGCCGATGACAGCCTGCGTATCGAACTGCTGGACAAGAACGGCAACACCACCGTTCTGAAAGAAAAAACCGCGGTCAAGGCCGGCGAAATCGTCGATTGCGCGGTCATGAGCACCAAGGCGCTGCGTAAATTCATCGCCGCCGAGATCGAAGACGCCAAAGCCCAGGGTGTACTGCTGTCGGTTCACCTGAAAGCGACCATGATGAAGGTCTCCGACCCGATCATGTTCGGCCAGATCGTCGCCGAGTACTACCAGGACGCGCTGAACAAGCACGCTGCGGTACTGGAGCAGATCGGCTTCAACCTGAACAACGGTATTGGCGACCTGTACGCCCGTATCAAGGCCCTGCCAGCCGAGCAGCAGGCGCAGATCGAAGCTGACGTCAAAGCCGTCTACGACGTCCGCCCGGCCCTGGCCATGGTCAACTCCGACAAGGGCATCACCAACCTGCACGTGCCGAGCGACGTTATCGTCGACGCCTCGATGCCGGCGATGATCCGTGACTCGGGCAAGATGTGGAACACCGAAGGCCAGCTGCAAGACACCAAGGCTGTCATTCCGGACCGCTGCTACGCGACCATCTACCAGGCCGTCATCGAAGACTGCAAGCAACACGGCGCCTTCGATCCGACCACCATGGGCAGCGTACCGAACGTTGGCCTGATGGCGCAGAAAGCCGAAGAGTACGGCTCCCACGACAAGACCTTCCAGGCCAAGGCCGATGGCGTGATCCGCGTGGTTGACGGCAAGGGCAACCTGCTGCTGGCCCAGGACGTCGAAGCGGGCGATATCTTCCGCATGTGCCAGACCAAAGACGCGCCGATCCAGGATTGGGTCAAGCTTGCGGTCAACCGTGCCCGCGCCAGCAACACTCCGGCGCTGTTCTGGCTCGACCCGCTGCGCGCTCACGACGGCGTGCTGATCGAGAAGGTCCAGCAGTACCTCAAAGACCACGACACCGCCGGCCTGGACATCCGTGTCCTGTCGCCCGTGGACGCCATGAAGGTTTCCCTGCAGCGCATCCGCGCAGGCCAGGACACCATCTCGGTCACCGGCAACGTACTGCGTGACTACCTGACCGACCTGTTCCCGATCATGGAACTGGGCACCAGCGCCAAGATGCTGTCGATCGTACCGCTGATGAACAACGGCGGCCTGTTCGAAACCGGCGCTGGCGGTTCGGCGCCCAAGCACGTACAGCAACTGGTTGAAGAGAACTTCCTGCGCTGGGATTCCCTGGGCGAGTTCCTGGCCCTGGCAGCCTCCCTGGAGCACTTGGGCTGCGCCTACACCAACCCGAAAGCCAAAGTACTGGCGGCGACCCTGGACCAGGCCACCGGCCAGTTCCTCGACACCAACAAGTCCCCGGCACGCAAGGTTGGCGGTATCGACAACCGTGGCAGCCACTTCTACCTGACCCTGTACTGGGCCCAGGCACTGGCCGCTCAGAGCGACGACGTCGCCCTGCAAGCGCGCTTCGCCCCACTGGCAAAAGCCCTGGCCGAGAACGAGGCGACCATCGTCGCCGAGCTCAACGCCGTTCAGGGCAAGCCGGCTGACATCGGTGGTTACTACTACCCGGATGCCGAGCTGACCCGCCAGGTGATGCGCCCAAGCCAGACCTTCAACGGCGCGATCGCCGCGCTGTAAGGTTCGCTTGAAGTAACCCCAGAAGCCCCGGCCACGCACCGGGGCTTCTGCTTTTCAGGGATCCGCTGGCGCTCAGGCCACCGCTGAACGCAGGGCCTTGTCGAGGTCTTCGATCAGGTCGCGATGATCCTCGATGCCGATCGACAGGCGCAGCAGGTTCTCGCCAATGCCCATGACCGCCTTCTGCTCATGGCTCAGGGAGTTGTGCGACATGCTGTAGGAATGGTTGATCATGCTCTCCACCCCACCGAGCGAGTCGGCAAGCACGAAAATCTCCAGTTGCTCGACCACCCGGTTGACAGTGCCCCGATCACCCTTGATCTTCATCGCCACCACCGCGCCGCCGGCGCGCATCTGCCGCTGGCACAGCTCATGCTGCGGATGGCTCGGCAGCCCCGGATAGTAGACCTGTTCCACCAACGGATGGCCCTCCAGGAAGCTTGCGACCTTGAGTGCGTTGGCGCACTGGCGCTCCATACGCACATCCAGAGTCTTCAGGCCACGCAGGGCCAAGTAGCAGTCAAATGGCCCCTGGATCGCCCCTACTGCCATGCCGATCTTGCGCAAACGCCCAAGCAACTCCTGATTGGCCGCCACCACCACGCCGCCGGTGAGGTCCGAATGGCCGCCGATGTACTTGCTCGCCGAATGCATGACCAGATCCACCCCCAGGGTGATCGGCTGCTGATTCCAGGGTGAGCAGAAGGTGTTGTCGATGCAGGTGAGAATGCCGCGCTGGCGCGCCAGCTCACTCAGCGCGCGAATGTCGACCAGCTCCAGCAAGGGGTTGGTCGGCGACTCGATCCAGATCAGCCGGGTATTTTCCTGGATGGCCGCCGCCACCGCCTGCAAGTCGTTCAGATCGACGTAGCTGGTGGTCAGCCCCGAAGTACGGCTGCGGTAATCCTCCAGCAGGCGGAAGGTACCGCCATAGACGCCGCTCATCACTACCACGTGGGAGTCTTTGGGCAGCAGCTCAAGCACCGTGGCGGTGGCCGCCACGCCCGAGGCGCAGGCCAGGGCGCCACAGCCCTCTTCAAGGGCTGCCACGCAGCTTTCGTAGGCGTGCCGGGTAGGGTTGCTCACCCGGCTGTAGGCGTATTCGGGATGGTCATCCAAGCCGCGTTTGGCGAAGGAGCTGGCGGTGTAGATGGCCGGGAAGATGGCGTTATCGGCGAAGGCCGATTGTTCGCCGGCATGGATGGTGCGGGTTGCAAAACTGTTTTTGCGCTCGGACATGGCCTGGCTCGCGGATCGAAGGGAAGTAGTTGCCCAGTGTATGCGCAGCAGCCATCGATATGTTCGGCAACGCGTGCTTGTTTTTCGTCAGGCACTGCCTAGCAATATGTAGTGCCCGTCCGCCAGACCGGCGAGCTGCAATGAGCCTCCCTTACGCAACCGCCAGGCCCATCATGCCCAACTCACAGCCCGAACCTGTCGCCCGTCACTACGACACCCTGTTCTCGCCGCTCGAAACCGAGGAAGAACCTGACTGGCTTCAACGCGCGACACCCGAACAACGCCGTCGCCTGCAAGAGCATCAAAAGGCTGGCCGCCAAGCCCGCGCACATGCCATGCAAACATTCGCAATGCTCATGAGCTTGTACGACTTTGCCAAAACCTCACTATCCACAGCTGACCGTTCAACGTTCACACCGGCGACCTTTCTTGCGGTCAACCAGCAATTGCGGCTGAGTGTCGGCCTTCAAGGATACACAGACCGAAGCTACCGGCGTTACCTGGATGCCATGCTCGAGCCGTCAACGCTACGCACCGCCAAGCAGCAAGCCTATCTGGCGACACTGCGCGAAGAAGCGACCATCGCCACCATCAAGGGTGATTTGGGCAAAGATGGTATTGCGATTCTCAAAGGGATACTGGATGACTTTGAATCCGGCTCCCCCGAGTTAGATCAAAAGACCCCTGCCGTCGACGCCATGCTGACGCAAATTTCAACACTTCGCCTGGGCACAGAAGTCGATCTTGACCAGATCATCGTGTTCGGCCCCGACTTGGACGACGCACCTTGCATTGCCTATGTGCCGGGCCACCCCCGGCATCCACTCAAGCAGTACAAGAAGCGCACGGCTTTTTTCGCCAGCCTGCGCAGTGACTGGCAGCACCCCGATTTCCAGGCCTTCATGCGCCGTTTCATCCCCTTGTCATGGCAGCAATCGGTATTTGCCAACTGGCGCACCCCCGATCGCGTGCTTACTCTGGCAATGACGTGCATCCCACTGGATCAAGGGCTACGGCCTTACGTATCGACACAAATGGTCAAGCGCCTGCTGGACGATGCCCGCTATCTGCTGCCGGAAAACGCTGCGCAAGTCCAGGCACTGAACGATCTCGACGCCGACTTTGCCTCGATGATCGAGGAACACCTGATGATTGGCGCCGGGGTCGGCATCCGCTCAGGCGAGGAAGAGCAAGGCCTGCCACCTTCCGACTGGATCGCCCCGCTGCATCCTGTGAAGCTGACGAATCGAGTGAACATGCGCTGGCGCGCCGACCTGAGCCCCTACCAGTGGCAACTGGGCAGCGGCGATGCTGGCGAACCAGACGCCCACGGCCTGTATGACATTGCAGGGGATAAAGCGATTCGCATCAATGATGCGTTCTATCGGGTCAGCAAAAACGCTCAAGGTACTTGGCGCATACACATGCCGCGCGACACCCAGGCCTTCAGCCCCCCGCTCTATCACAACGGCGCAGGCGCCTGGCACCACTGCCTGGAACAGCCACAGCATTGGGAGCGATTGGCGCTACTGCGAAGGCTGGGCCCCTTGACCCTGGATATCAGCGACGAGCGCTTGCTGTTGCTGGCGCGGGTCGCTGGCGTAACTAACGCCCAGCTACGCCGCGTCTACCTGCTAGACCAAGCCATGCCAGCCCTCCTCCAGTATGCCCTGGTTCGTGAACGAGCACGCAATGAGGCCGCTCTGGCCGTTGACCTGCTCAAACACGGCAAGCCATTGCCACCTGGCTACGAGGCCCCCATCGTCAAATCCTTTCGCCGGGCAGCCAGCTTCGAGGCAAAACAAGCCGCTTCGCTTCACGAAGTCATCAACGGACACCGAGGTCGGCGCGGTACCGACGAGCCGACACCGCCAACTGAAGGGCACTGCGATACGCGCTGCAATGTCCCCTCGACCGAGCTGTTCGACCGCTGGCAGGCACGCCTGAACCTTGGCATCTTCGAGCACCGCTTTGAACTGACACAGATTGCACCTGACATTACTGTGCAAGCGCTACGTAGGCGCTTTACAGACATGCCAGTGCTCGTCGCCCAACAATTTCTTGATGAGAACCGACAACGAATTGCCCAGCAACTGAACCTGAATTTGCCCCTGCCCGAAGAATTGGCCGAGCAAGCCCTGGAGAGTGCCGAACAAGGACGCCTGGCACAGGCGCTGGACGGCTTCATGCAGCCCGCGAGCGCTAACCAGAACACCTGGGTCCTGGCCATGCGCCTGCTGGAGTTTCTGCCCGGCTGGCCAACCGGCATCGCACTGGTACTGCGCGACGGCGGACGCTTCGGGGCAGCACTGGCCAGCCTGGGCACCACCGACGTCGAGACCACCTCCATCTACCTGGACGAGGAGGAAGGCTGGTTCACCGAAGGCAACGATCACATACTGGCCCAGGACATGAGCGAGTACGGTTTCTATCGCTGCATTCTGCACACCTTGAACGACGCCCAGCGTAGCCAGATCGGCTTTGGTCAAAACGAACCCGAGCGCTTGTTTCAACGCTTGCGCGAACTGGCCACGGCACGCCCACTGCGCGCAGCCCTGTTGCTCGACCTCCCCGTGCGTCGCCACTGGCTGGTGGCCCCTGCGCCCGAACCCGCCTTTCGTGCGCCCAACGCACTGGCCAGCGACCGCTTGTTCGACCAGGAACCCATAGTTCAACGCCTTTTACGGTTGATAACCCAGGCACATCCGCGCAACTACGCACTCCCGAGCTCGGAGGTCGAGGGTTTCATCCAGCAGTTGCTGCGCAACAACGAGCCCGTCAGCGAACAGGTACAGCAACTGGAAGATGAACTGATACTGCTTAACCGCACCCTTGATAACTGGGTCGCCCAAGCGAGCTCGAACGATAGTCGACGGGCGCGTCGGCGCGCCACCGTCGAACTGCTGATCGGATGGCAAGCGCGCATTACCCAGCACGCCTACTCGATCACCCTGAACGACCCAGCACTGGA
Organism: Pseudomonas rubra; assembly: GCF_028656935.1. GTDB lineage: Bacteria > Pseudomonadota > Gammaproteobacteria > Pseudomonadales > Pseudomonadaceae > Aquipseudomonas > Aquipseudomonas rubra. The sequence goes on along the minus strand of NZ_JAMDGZ010000001.1, from coordinate 99,623 downwards.
GGAGTTGCCACCCCTTCCCGTGCAGCTACCCGGCATTAACCAGTTGGTTATACGGAATCTACCGATCACTCAACTGCCTGAAACCCTCCTGAGTAACTTGCCAAACCTGCAGGCGCTCGACCTCAGCACACTCCCCCTGCAAGGGCTACCTCAGACCCTCGGCACACTGCAACGGCTACGTCGCCTGGACCTGTCGCAAACCCGGCTTACCCCCACAGCGCTGAGCCCCTTGGCCAGCCTGCCGCGGCTGGAGTACCTCTTGCTCAATGACATTGACCGCACGCTGAGCAACTGGACTGCCGAGCAGATGGCTTACATAACCTCAGTACAAACCTTGCGCAGCCTGGAAATAGCTGGATCGAGCACTGAGTTTGGCCCCGGCGTGTTTGCCCGCCTGGCCACCCTACCAGCGCTGGAGACTCTGGCGTTGAACTCCAATCAGATCACCCTCACCCGCCAGGACATTCAGGACCTGGCGAACCTTACACACCTGCGCCGCCTGAACCTGTCGAACAATCCGCTGGGACTGACCCCGGATGTCAGCAGGATGCTGGCACTGGAAGAGCTTGACCTGTCTTCTTCATTGACACCACTCACGCAATGGCCCAACGGCGTTGAGCACCTACCCAGAATTCATTGCATCGACCTCAGGCGCACACTGCTCAGCGAGGTCCCCGTGGGCGCCGGCGCCCTACGCGGCCTGCGAATACACTCGGCACATATATCTATGCCTTCGTACGCACGCTTCGTGATGGAAAGACAAAGAGCGCACCTGCCCATCCAGCCGCCGGACACCGAAAGCGACAGTGATAGCCAGACCAGCTCCGATGACTCCGAAGAACACCCCATCACACCTGAAGCAAACTGGCAAACGCGAGCGATAGCCCTACTTGCCGGCATGTCCGCCAGCGAGCACCAACAGGCATCCGAGTTGATCAACGGCACGCATCCGTCACGGGTCGAGTTTTTCAGTTTGCTACTGCGCCTGAGCAACTCCCGGCAGGCTCGCGACATCGGCACAACCATGCAGAAGCGGTTACACGCTGTCATTCGCGGTGCGCTTTCTACTCAGTTACGCCAGGCGCTATACGAAACGGCTGGCGAGGCGGTTACCTGCACCGACCGAGATGCCCTGGTGTTCTCCAAGCTCGAGACCCTGGTCGAAGCTGACCAGGCCCTGCAAAGCCACACCGACGAGACGGCGACTGCAGCCTTGCTGGCCCTGGGCACCAGCCATTGGCGAGCACATCGCCTCGCCGAGTATGTCGCCAGCAATGTCACTGCCTGGCGACAGCAAGGGCATGGCATTGAGTACAGCGAACTGGAGCTGTTTTTCCGCATTGCCCTGGCCAAACGCCTGGGGCTGCGCAATCAACCCGTCACCCAGGTGTACACCGGTTACACCACCTGGGTCACAACGGCCATGCTGGATGCGGGTGAAGCTGCAGTGCTCGCCGACCAGGCGCATTTGCTCCCCGGCTACCTACAGGCCCAACCCTATTGGCAGCGCTACCTCAGATATGCCCATGCCCCACGCCTGACGGTCATTCACCGCTGGCGCGAGCGCGTTGGCGAATACCTGGATGCCCTGGGCAGTGCTGATGAGCTGCCACCAACCCTGAGCGAACGTGAACAGGGTTACCTGCGCCAGGTGCTGATCGACAGCGGGCTACTGTCCCCCCTGGAGACCCTGCGCCCGGACCTGCGCTTGAACAGCGCACAGGTCCGCGACGCCTATGATGCGCTGCAACGCCTGGTGGAGCGGGCTGAACTCGACCTCACCCGGGACATCCTGCTGAGTCAGGCGCATCAAGACAACTCGCCGCAACCCGGACCTTCGCGACGCCCTTGATCACAAGCGCTGCCCAACGCCAGCGAGAGCGGTTAAGCTCGCTGGCCCCACTCCAGCCCCGGGATTCGCCAATGACCTGGCAACCGCACATCACCGTCGCCACCATCATCGAAGACCAGGGCCGCTTCCTGCTGGTTGAGGAACTTAAAGCCGGCAAGCACGTGCTCAATCAGCCGGCCGGCCACCTGGAAGCCAACGAAACCCTGCCCGAAGCCGCTCTTCGCGAAACCCTCGAAGAAACCGCCTGGGAGGTCGAACTGACCGGCGTGGTCGGCATCTACCTGTATACCGCCCCGAGCAACGGCGTGACCTACCAGCGCGTCTGCTTCGCCGCGCGCCCGCTCAAGCACCAACCCGAGCGCGCCCTGGACAGCGACATCGTCCGCGCCGTGTGGCTGAGCCGCGAAGAACTACTTGCCGACCCCGGACGCTGGCGCAGCGAACTGGTACCGCGCTGCATCGACGACTACCTGGCAGGCCCGCTGTACAGCCTGGCGCTGATCCGCGACTGACAGCAACGATGCCTTGAGGGCCGCAGCCTGATAGAATCGTTGTCTTTTTCCAGATACACAGCCGGTACCTATGACCAGTCCAGCCCCTTACGAACCCGAAAAGACTCGCGTTATCGTCGGCATGTCCGGCGGCGTGGACTCTTCCGTCTCCGCCCTCCTGCTGATGGAACAGGGCTACCAGGTGGAAGGCCTGTTCATGAAGAACTGGGAAGAGGACGACGGCACCGAATACTGCACCGCCCGCGAAGACCTGGCCGATGCCCAGGCCGTGTGCGACCGCATCGGCATCAAGCTGCATACCGCCAACTTCGCCGCCGAATACTGGGACCACGTCTTCGAGCATTTCCTCGAAGAGTACAAAGCCGGGCGCACGCCGAACCCGGACATCCTCTGCAACCGCGAGATCAAGTTCAAGGCGTTCCTCGACTACGCCCTGATGCTCGGCGCCGACCTGATCGCCACCGGCCACTACGTGCGCCGCCGCGACACCGACGACCGTACCGAACTGCTCAAGGGCCTGGACCCGAACAAAGACCAAAGCTACTTCCTGCACGCCGTTGGCGGCAAGGAAATCGCCCGCACGCTGTTCCCCGTCGGCGAACTGGAAAAGCCCGAAGTCCGCGCCATCGCCGAAAAGCACGGCCTGGCCACGGCAAAGAAGAAAGACTCCACCGGCATCTGCTTTATCGGCGAGCGCCGTTTCAGCGACTTTCTCAAGCAGTACCTGCCAGCGCAACCGGGCGAGATCCAGACCACCGACGGCGAAGTCATCGGCCGCCATCACGGCCTGATGTACCACACCATCGGCCAGCGCCAGGGCCTGGGCATCGGCGGCCTGAAAGACGCCGGCGACGAACCATGGTACGTCCTGGAAAAAGACCTGGGCCGCAACGTACTGGTGGTTGGCCAGGGCAACGAACACCCGTGGCTGTTCTCCCGCGCCCTGCTGGCGTCGGAGATTTTCTGGGTCAACCCGATCGAGCTGTCCAGCCCACGGCGCCTGACCGCCAAGGTGCGCTACCGCCAGAGCGACCAGCACTGCACCCTGGAACAAACCTCGAGCGGCTACCGCGCGGTGTTCGACGAGCCACAACGGGCCGTGACCCCGGGCCAGTCGGTGGTGTTCTATGACGGCGAAATCTGCCTCGGCGGCGGCGTGATCGAAACTGCCGAGCCGTGGAGCGCGCGCGCATGAATGCCATGCAAGAACAGTTGATTGCCTTGGGTGGCGTGTTTCAGGCCGCAGTACTGGTTGACCGTATTGCCCGTACCGGCCAGGCCAGCGAGGCCAACCTTGGTTGCATGCTCGGCAGCCTGCTGGTGCGCGACCCCAAGGATACCCTCGAGGTATTCGGCGGCGACGACCTGAACCTGCGCGACGGTTACCGCGCCCTGGCCAGCGCCCTGGAGCGCGACCCGGGCAGCCTGCAGCGCGAGCCGCTGCGCTATGCGCTGTCGATGCTGGGCCTGGAGCGCCAACTGGCCAAGCGTGGCGACATGCTCGATGTGATCGGCAACCGCCTGCCGCAAATCCAGTCCCAGGCCGAGCATTTTGGCCTGGTGCATGAAAACGTCATCGCCTCCAGCGGCGCCCTGTACCAGGACACCCTGAGCACCCTGCGCCAGCGCATTCAGGTACACGGCGACATGCGCCACCTGCAGCAACCCAGCAATGCCTCGAAGATTCGCGCCCTGCTGCTTGCCGGCATCCGCGCTGCACGCCTGTGGCGACAGCTGGGCGGGCATCGCTGGCAATTGGTGGTGAGCCGGCGCAAATTGCTCAAAGAGCTGTATCCGATGTTGCGTGGCTGAAGGCCAATCGCTGGCAAGCCAGCTCCCACAGGGACGGCATGCACTGCACCTGTGGGAGCTGGCTTGCCAGCGATGAGGCCTTTGAAGCTGCCACGATACTAAATATTTTGCTGGCGTTACCTTTTGTCAGCCACCCGACCCAGGCGCATTTTTCATGTATGATATGCGCCCTCTTAAAAGCCTGACTGTCCGAGAACACCCTATGCAGCTTTCCTCGCTCACTGCGGTTTCCCCTGTTGACGGCCGTTATGCCGGCAAAACCCAGGCCCTGCGCCCTATTTTCAGCGAATACGGCCTGATCCGTTTCCGCGCCTTGGTCGAGGTTCGCTGGCTCCAGCGCCTGGCCGCCCACTCGCAAATCCCTGAAGTACCAGCGTTTTCTGCCGAAGCCAACGCCGTACTGAACGCCCTGGCTGATGACTTCGCCCTCGAGCACGCCGAGCGCGTCAAAGAGATCGAGCGCACCACCAACCACGACGTCAAAGCCATCGAGTACCTGCTCAAGGAGCAGGCCGCCAAGCTGCCAGAACTGGCCAAGGTCAGCGAGTTCATCCACTTCGCCTGCACCAGCGAGGACATCAACAACCTGTCCCACGCCCTGATGCTGCGCGAAGGCCGCGACAGCGTGCTGCTGCCACTGATGCGCCAGATCGCTCAGGCCATCCGTGAGCTGGCGCACCGCTTCGCCGAGGTGCCGATGCTGTCGCGCACCCACGGTCAACCGGCTTCGCCCACCACCCTGGGTAAAGAGCTGGCCAACGTCGTTTACCGTCTGGAGCGCCAGATCGCCCAAGTTGCCGCGGTACCGCTGCTGGGCAAGATCAACGGCGCCGTGGGCAACTACAACGCCCACCTGTCGGCCTACCCGCAGATCGACTGGGAAGCCAACGCCCGCGCCTTCATCGAAGACGAGCTGGGCCTGGTGTTCAACCCCTACACCACCCAGATCGAGCCGCACGACTACATCGCCGAGCTGTTCGACGCGATCGCGCGCTTCAACACCATCCTGATCGACTTCGACCGCGACATCTGGGGCTACATTTCCCTGGGCTACTTCAAACAGCGCACCATCGCTGGCGAAATCGGCTCCTCGACCATGCCGCACAAGGTCAACCCGATCGACTTCGAAAACTCCGAAGGCAACCTGGGTATCGCCAACGCGCTGTTCCAGCACCTGGCCAGCAAGCTGCCGATCTCGCGCTGGCAGCGCGACCTGACCGACTCCACCGTGCTGCGCAACCTGGGCGTCGGTTTCGCCCACAGCGTGATCGCCTACGAGGCCAGCCTCAAGGGCATCGGCAAGCTGGAGATCAACGAAGCCCGCATTGCCCAGGACCTGGACGCTTGCTGGGAAGTCCTCGCCGAGCCGATCCAGACCGTCATGCGCCGCTACGACATCGAGAACCCCTACGAGAAGCTCAAGGAGCTGACCCGTGGCAAAGGCATCAGCCCTGAAGCACTGCTGACCTTCATCGATGGCTTGGACATGCCGGCCCAAGCCCGTGCCGAGCTGAAGAAGCTGACCCCGGCGAACTACATCGGTAACGCTGTGGCTCAAGCCAAACGCATCTGATCTGCGCCCTGCGCGTAAACGCCCGGCTCAGCCGGGCGTTTTTATTCCAGAAAGAAAATTAATTTTTTTCAATAGGTTACACATGAATCCTGATACTCCTCTGCAGCTTCTGGGCGGCCTCACTGCCCGCGAATTCATGCGCGACTACTGGCAGAAAAAGCCCCTGCTGGTACGCCAGGCCTTCCCCGACTTCGAAAGCCCGATCGACGCCGACGAACTGGCCGGCCTGGCCCTGGAAGAAGAAGTTGAATCGCGCCTGGTTATCGAGCACGGCGAACGCCCATGGGAACTGCGCCGCGGCCCGTTCGAAGAAGACGCTTTCAGCACCCTGCCTGAGCGCGACTGGACCCTGCTGGTGCAAGCAGTGGATCAGTTCGTCCCGGAAGTCGGCGAGCTGCTTGAGCACTTCCGCTTCCTGCCCAGCTGGCGCATCGACGATGTGATGATCAGCTACGCAGCGCCAGGCGGCAGCGTCGGCCCGCACTTCGACAACTACGACGTTTTCCTGCTGCAAGGCCAGGGCAAGCGCAACTGGAAGATCGGCCAGATGTGCGACAGCGACAGCCCGCTGCTCGAGCACGCCGACCTGCGCATCCTTGCCGAATTCGAGCAGAGCGACGAGTGGACCCTGGAACCGGGCGACATGCTCTACCTGCCGCCACGCCTGGCCCACTACGGCATCGCCGAAGATGACTGTCTGACCTACTCGGTAGGCTTCCGCGCACCGGGCGCCGCTGAAGTGCTGACTCACTTCACCGACTTCCTCAGCCAGTTCCTACCCGACGAAGAGCGTTACACCGACGCCGACGCCGAGCCGGTCAGCGACCCGCACCAGATCCAGCACGACGCCCTCGACCGCCTGAAGAAGCTGCTCACCGAGCACATGGGTGACGAGCGCCTGCTGCTGACCTGGTTCGGCCAGTTCATGACCGAACCGCGTTATCCTGAGCTGGTCAGCGGCGAAGCGCTGGACGAAGCCGATCTGATTGAGAGCCTGGCCGAGGGCGCGATCCTGATCCGCAACCCGAGCGCGCGCCTGGCCTGGTCGGAAGTCGATGACAACCTGCTGCTGTTCGCCAGTGGCCAGAGCCGCCTGCTGTCGGGCGAGCTGCGCGAACTGCTCAAGCTGATCTGCGCCGCCGACGCGTTGCACATTGAAAACCTTGAGCAGTGGCTTGAAAACGATCAAGGCATTACCTTGATCTGCGAACTGGTCAAACAAGGAAGCCTGGGGTTCGCCAATGAATAAGATTCGCGTCCGTCTTGCCGACTGGCAGAAAGACAACGCCGACATCCGCCGTATTCGTGAAGCCGTGTTCATCGCCGAACAGAACGTGCCACCGGAGCTGGAGTGGGATGCCGACGACAACAGCGCCGCGCATTTCCTGGCCCTGGAGGGTGACTACGCCATCGGCACCGCCCGCCTGCTGCCCGATGGCCAGATTGGCCGGGTCTCGGTGCTCAAGGACTGGCGTGGGCTGAAGGTCGGTGACGCATTGATGCAGGCGGTCATCGTCGAGGCGCAGAACCGCGACCTCAAGCAGCAGATGCTCAGCGCCCAGGTGCACGCCACGCCGTTCTACGAGCGCCTTGGCTTCAAGGTAGTCAGTGAAGAGTTCCTCGAGGCAGGCATTCCGCACGTGGACATGGTTCGCGAGTCGCGCGAACTGACCTAAAAGCATCGCGGGGCAAGTCGAGGCGTCGCACCGCCGCTCCCACAGTGATTTCAAACAATCCTGTGGGAACGGGCTTGCCCCGCGATGAGGCCAGCAAAACCCTAACAAATTTGCCATCATGTCCACTCCACCCGCGGAGATCATGGACATGCCGCTACGCCCCCTTCTCGCCTCCCTGCTTCTGTCGTTCAGCCTCAGTGCGCTGGCTGCCACTGAAGTCCTGCCGCTGAGCCACCGCACCAGCGCTGAAATCCTCCCCACCGCGCAAGCCTTCATCGGCAAGGACGGCAGCGTCAGCGCCTTCGAGAACAAACTGATCGTCAACGCCGAACCCGAGCGCATCGACGACCTGCGCACCCTGCTGCAGCAACTGGACACCGCGCCGCGTCGGCTATTGATCAGTGTCGACAACAACGACAGCAACTTCCAGGACAACCGCGGCAACGCCCGGGTCATTCGCTACGGCACCGCCAACCGCGAAGGTGGCCTGCAACAAGTGCAAGCCAGCGAAGGCAGCCCGGCGCTGATCCAGGTCGGCCAGAGCATCCCCATCACCAGCACCAGTACCGATGGCTACGGGCGGGTGCAGAGCGACACTCAATACCGCAATGTCACCCAGGGCTTCTACGTCACCGCCAGCGTCACCGGCGACACCGTGCACCTGAACATCAGCACCAACAATGACCGGATGAGCCAGGAGCGTCCCGATGTAGTGAAGGTGCAAAGTACCGACACAAAAGTCAGCGGCAAGCTGGGTGAATGGATCACCTTGGCAGGGGTCAATCAGCAGAGTCAGGCCGAACGCAGTGCCTCAGCCCTCACTTACAGCACCCAGCGCGGTGAAAACATGACATTACGGGTAAAAGTCGACGCTCTGGACTGAACCCAGACAAATCAAGGCCTCGACCCAAGGCCTTAAAACTGACCGACAAGTCGTATTAGACCAAAGATGTAGTGCCACAAAAAAAGCACTACAAAACGTTTGACGCCCCTGAAACGTCGAGGCATGATGGCCCCGCTCCCGCTCATCAGAGGCCCTGGCAAGGGCTTTCGAGGCGCGCTCTAAGCTACCCACCTGAGCCGCTTCGTGTCTGTACCGCCCACAAGGCAGTTGGACGAGATTGCGACTGCAACGAAGTTGTCCCGAGGGACGGAAGCGCAGCAAAAGGTACCCGGCAGCACTGTTCACTGCAGTTCGGCAACCACGAGCCACCCTGCAGCGAAAACCTCGCCCACCTGTTCACTTCCCCCCTTCGAGCCCCATCGTTCGACCGTCGCACATTTCGCCCATACTGATCGTTGCCAGGCTTCTGATCTGCGCAGTAGAGAGCGCGAATTTTTACCCAAGACCGATGCGACGAGGTTTATTTCCATGGCACTGACACGCGAACAGCAAATTGCAGCCCTCGAAAAAGACTGGGCCGAGAACCCGCGCTGGAAAGGCGTGACCCGTACCTACACCGCCGCTGATGTCGTTCGTCTGCGTGGCTCGGTCCAGCCTGAGCACACCCTGGCCCGCATGGGTGCCGAGAAGCTGTGGAAACTGGTCACCCAGGGTGCACACCCGGCCTTCCGTCCAGAGAAAGATTTCGTCAACTGCATGGGCGCCCTGACCGGCGGCCAGGCTGTACAACAGGTCAAGGCCGGTATCCAGGCGATCTACCTGTCCGGCTGGCAAGTGGCTGCCGACAACAACTCGGCCGAGTCCATGTACCCGGACCAGTCGCTGTACCCGGTGGACTCGGTCCCAACTGTGGTCAAGCGCATCAACAACTCGTTCCGTCGCGCCGACCAGATTCAGTGGAAAGCCGGCAAGAACCCGGGTGACGACGGCTACATCGACTACTTCGCACCGATCGTGGCTGACGCTGAAGCCGGTTTTGGCGGCGTCCTGAACGCCTACGAACTGATGAAGAACATGATCGAAGCAGGCGCCGCTGGCGTTCACTTCGAAGACCAGCTGGCCTCGGTGAAAAAATGCGGCCACATGGGCGGCAAGGTACTGGTGCCAACCCAGGAAGCCGTGCAAAAGCTCAGCGCTGCCCGCCTGGCTGCTGACGTTGCTGGCGTACCGACCATCATCCTGGCCCGTACCGACGCCAACGCCGCTGACCTCTTGACCAGCGACTGCGACCCGTACGATCAGCCATTCGTGATGGGTGAACGCACCCCCGAAGGCTTCTACAAAGTCCGCGCCGGCCTGGACCAAGCCATTGCCCGCGGCCTGGCCTACGCCCCGTACGCCGACCTGATCTGGTGTGAAACCGCCAAGCCGGACCTGGACGAAGCCCGTCGCTTCGCTGAAGCAATCAAGAAGGAATACCCGGACCAGATCCTGTCGTACAACTGCTCGCCTTCCTTCAACTGGAAGAAGAACCTGGACGACGCAACCATTGCCAAGTTCCAGCGCGAACTGTCGGCCATGGGCTACAAGCACCAGTTCATCACCCTGGCCGGTATCCACAACATGTGGCACGGCATGTTCAACCTGGCGCACGACTACGCCCGCAACGACATGACCGCCTACGTAAAGCTGCAGGAACAAGAGTTCGCTGACGCGTCGAAAGGCTACACCTTCGTAGCGCACCAGCAAGAAGTCGGCACCGGCTACTTCGACGACATGACCACCGTTATCCAGGGTGGCAAGTCTTCGGTAACCGCACTGACCGGTTCGACCGAGGAAGAGCAGTTCCACTGATCACGGAACGCTTGCTGAAATTCGGGTAACACGCAAAACCCGGGGCCTGTGATGGGGCTCCGGGTTTTGTTTTTGTGGGAGGAGGCTATGCTAGGTGCATAACAACACCAAGGATTGGCCATGCCCCGCCCCGTCACCCTGCTCTGCCTGGCCCTGATCGGCGCTGCCTTCTATCTATATGCACTGGCCAGCGGCAATGCGCTGCTGGGCTTGGCAGTCAAGCCGATCCCGGTACTGGCACTGATCTACTGGCTCAGCACTGCAGAACCGACCCACTACCGGCGCTGGATCATCATCGGCCTGGGCTTTTCCTTGCTCGGTGACATTCTGCTGGCCGTGCCGGGCGACCTGTTCGTGTTTGGCCTGGGAGCCTTTCTCTTCGCGCACCTGGCCTACCTGCGTGGTTACCTGGGCGAAAACCGCCAACTGTCATCCGCCGCGCTGCTGGCCTCGGCAGTTGCCGGGGCCGCGCTGCTGGGGCTGTTGATCAGTTCCGGCCTGGGTGAGCTGCTGGTTCCCGTCACCGTGTATGCCCTGGCCATCAGCGCCATGCTCTGGCGCGCCCTGGCCTGCGGCGGGCTGGCGGCTCTGGGCGCAGTCGCGTTCGTGTTTTCCGACAGCCTGATCGGCATCGACCGCTTCGTCAGCCCGTTTGGCGCCGCCCAGTACCTGATCATCCTTGCCTACTGGCTGGGCCAGTGGGCGATTGCGGCCTCGGCCTACACCAGGCAATCGGCAAAAGCCTTGATCCAGAGCGCGGCAGGGCAAGAAAAAACAGGTTAAAACACAGGGTGTGGAAACTTGCAGGTGGCGGCGATGTTGCACAACTTTGTAGTTGACTCGAATACTAGGACTAGTCGCACGACCTTAAATGATATTAATTATCATTACGATATTTCCAGTTCATTACGCGTTGCAAGAAACATAATTAACAGAACCCGAGCCAATGCCCGGTCCACGTGGCCTGCAGGCTGTTACGAAAGTTTTTTGTTCTTAATCTTACGAATAAATTTGCTGCAGAAATTTTACTTGCACCGGGTTTACCCATAAAATCAGCGCGATAGATTTCGCTGCGACATATCGTCACTGCTCTACTTCTTTTCAAGCCGCAGAGACTGGTCTCTGTATAAGGATTTTCAGCATGCCCGATTCGACAGGACTCATCGCCCACAACTGGGGCTTTGCCATTTTCCTTTTGGGTGTCGTAGGCCTGTGTGCCTTCATGCTCGGTCTGTCCGCCCTGCTCGGCAGCAAGGCCTGGGGCCGCAGCAAGAACGAACCCTTCGAGTCCGGCATGCTGCCCACTGGCGGCGCCCGCTTGCGCCTGTCAGCCAAATTCTATCTGGTCGCGATGCTGTTCGTGATCTTCGATATCGAAGCCCTCTTTCTCTTTGCATGGTCTGTGTCCGTCCGCGAAAGCGGCTGGACCGGATTCGTCGAAGCACTCGTTTTCATAGCAATTCTGTTGGCAGGTCTTGTCTACCTATGGCGCGTCGGGGCACTTGATTGGGCTCCCGAAGGTCGCCGCAAGCGGCAAGCGAAGCTGAAACAATGAGGCTTTGGCAATGCAATACAATCTCACCAGAATCGACCCGGATGCTCCCAACGAGCAATATCCAATCGGAGAACGGGAAACCGTCTCCGATTCGCTGCTAGAGGACCAGGTCCACAAGAACATCTTCATGGGCAAACTTGAAGATGTGCTCAGTGGCGCGGTCAACTGGGGGCGTAAGAACTCCCTGTGGCCCTACAACTTCGGCCTCTCCTGCTGCTACGTGGAAATGACCACGGCCTTCACGGCGCCCCACGACATCGCCCGCTTCGGCGCCGAAGTCATCCGGGCATCGCCGCGTCAGGCCGACTTCATGGTCATCGCTGGCACCTGCTTCATCAAGATGGCGCCGATCATCCAGCGCCTGTACGAGCAGATGCTCGAGCCCAAGTGGGTCATCTCCATGGGTTCGTGCGCCAACTCCGGTGGCATGTACGACATTTACTCGGTCGTTCAGGGGGTCGACAAGTTCCTCCCCGTGGATGTCTATGTCCCTGGCTGCCCGCCTCGCCCTGAAGCCTTCCTGCAAGGCCTGATGCTGTTGCAGGAGTCGATTGGCAAGGAGCGTCGTCCTCTTTCCTGGGTTGTCGGCGATCAAGGCATTTACCGTGCCGAGATGCCGTCGCAGAAAGAGCAACGCCGTGAACAGCGCATCCAGGTCACCAACCTGCGCAGCCCCGACGAAGTCTGATCCAGCTATCAGTTGCCTGCGCCCTTGCGCAAGGCAGCCTGGCTTCATTCTCTACGTTGACCGAAAGCGACCGAGACCATGACAGCGGACACCGCTATTTATATCCCGCCTTACAAGGCTGACGACCAGGATGTGGTTGTCGAATTGAACAACAAGTTTGGCCCTGAGGCGTTCGCCGCCCAGGAAACCCGCACCGGCATGCCGGTGCTTTGGGTTGCCCGCGCCAAATTGATGGAAGTGATGAACTTCCTGCGCAACGTGCCTAAGCCCTACAGCATGCTCTACGACCTGCACGGCGTAGACGAGCGTCTGCGCACCCAGCGCCGCGGCCTGCCAGGCGCCGACTTCACTGTTTTCTACCATTTGATGTCGGTAGAACGTAACAGCGACGTGATGATCAAGGTGGCCTTGAACGAAGGCGACCTGAACATCCCGACCGTCACCGGTATCTGGCCGAACGCCAACTGGTACGAGCGTGAAGTCTGGGACATGTTCGGCATCGACTTTGCCGGCCACCCGCACCTGACCCGGATCATGATGCCACCGACCTGGGAAGGTCACCCGCTGCGCAAGGACTACCCTGCCCGCGCCACCGAATTCGATCCGTACAGCCTGACCCTGGCCAAGCAGCAGCTCGAAGAAGAAGCAGCGCGCTTCAACCCTGAAGACTGGGGCATGAAGCGTCAGGGCACCAACGAGGACTACATGTTCCTCAACCTGGGCCCGAACCACCCTTCGGCCCACGGTGCCTTCCGTATCGTCCTGCAGCTGGACGGCGAAGAGATCGTCGACTGCGTCCCGGACATCGGCTACCACCACCGGGGTGCCGAGAAGATGGCCGAGCGTCAGTCCTGGCACAGCTTCATCCCCTACACCGACCGTATCGACTACCTCGGCGGGGTGATGAACAACCTGCCGTACGTGCTGGCCGTCGAGAAGCTGGCAGGTATCAAGGTGCCGCAGAAGGTCGACACCATCCGCATCATGATGGCCGAGTTCTTCCGGATCACCAGCCACCTGCTGTTCCTGGGTACCTACATCCAGGACGTCGGCGCCATGACCCCGGTGTTCTTCACCTTTACCGACCGCCAGCGTGCCTACACCGTGATCGAAGCCATCACCGGTTTCCGCCTGCACCCGGCCTGGTACCGTATCGGTGGCGTCGCCCACGACCTGCCACGCGGCTGGGAAAAACTGGTCAAGGACTTCGTCGACTGGCTGCCTAAGCGCCTCGACGAATACACCAAGGCCGCCCTGCAGAACAGCATTCTCAAGGGCCGGACCATCGGCGTTGCCGCCTACAACACCAAAGAGGCCCTGGAATGGGGCGTCACCGGTGCCGGCCTGCGCTCGACCGGTTGCGATTTCGACCTGCGCAAGGCGCGCCCGTATTCCGGCTACGAAAACTTCGAATTCGAAGTACCGCTGGCCAGCAACGGCGATGCCTATGACCGCTGCATGGTTCGCGTCGAAGAAATGCGCCAGAGCATCAAGATCATCGACCAGTGCATGCGCAACATGCCCGAAGGCCCGTACAAGGCGGACCACCCGCTGACCACGCCGCCACCCAAAGAGCGCACGCTGCAGCACATCGAGACCCTGATTACGCACTTCCTGCAAGTTTCGTGGGGCCCGGTCATGCCGGCCAACGAATCCTTCCAGATGATCGAAGCGACCAAGGGCATCAACAGTTACTACCTGACGAGCGATGGCGGCACCATGAGCTACCGCACCCGGATTCGCACCCCGAGCTACCCGCACCTGCAGCAGATCCCTTCGGTGATCCGCGGCAGCATGGTTGCGGACCTCATTGCGTACCTGGGCAGTATCGACTTCGTTATGGCTGACGTGGACCGCTAAGCATGAACAACACGCTTATCCAAACCGACCGTTTCGCCCTGAGCGAAACCGAGCGCTCGGCCATCGAGCACGAGATGCATCACTACGAGGACCCGCGCGCGGCGTCCATCGAAGCCCTGAAGATCGTTCAGAAGGAACGCGGCTGGGTGCCGGACGGCGCCATCTACGCCATCGGCGAAGTGCTCGGCATTCCTGCCAGCGACGTCGAAGGCGTGGCGACCTTCTATAGTCAGATCTTCCGTCAGCCGGTTGGCCGGCACATCATCCGCGTCTGCGACAGCATGGTCTGCTACATCGGCGGTCATGAGTCAGTGGTCAGCCAGATCCAGAGTGAGCTGGGCATTGGTCTCGGCCAGACCACCGCCGACGGGCGTTTCACCCTGCTGCCGGTGTGCTGCCTGGGTAACTGCGACAAGGCCCCGGCGCTGATGATCGACGACGACACCTTTGGCGACGTGCAGCCTGCTGGCGTTACCAAGTTGCTGGAGGGTTACGTATGACCATCACTTCCTTCGGCCCGGCCAACCGCATCGCGCGCGCAGCCGAAACCCATCCGCTGACCTGGCGCCTGCGTGACGACGGCGAGCCTCTGTGGCTCGACGAGTACCAGGCCAAGGACGGCTACGCGGCGGCCCGCAAGGCCCTGGCGCAGATGTCCCAGGATGATATCGTCCAGACCGTGAAAGATTCCGGGCTCAAGGGCCGTGGCGGTGCGGGCTTCCCGACCGGCGTCAAATGGGGCCTGATGCCCAAAGACGAATCCATGAACATCCGCTACCTGCTGTGCAACGCGGACGAAATGGAACCCAACACCTGGAAAGACCGCATGCTGATGGAGCAACAGCCCCATCTGCTGATCGAAGGCATGCTGATCAGTGCCCGGGCGCTCAAAGCCTACCGCGGCTATATCTTCCTACGTGGCGAGTACACCACCGCAGCGGCCAACCTCAACCGTGCGGTTCAGGAAGCCAAGGCGGCGGGCCTGCTGGGCAAGAACATCCTCGGCAGCGGCTTCGACTTCGAGCTGTTCGTCCACACCGGTGCCGGTCGCTACATCTGCGGTGAAGAAACCGCACTGATCAACTCCCTCGAAGGCCGCCGCGCCAACCCGCGCTCCAAGCCGCCCTTCCCGGCCGCCGTTGGCGTGTGGGGCAAGCCAACCTGCGTGAACAACGTCGAAACCCTGTGCAACGTGCCAGCCATCGTCGGCAACGGCATCGACTGGTACAAGTCGCTGGCCCGCGAAGGTTCTGAAGACCACGGCACCAAGCTGATGGGCTTCTCCGGCAAGGTCAAGAACCCCGGCCTGTGGGAGTTGCCGTTCGGCGTCCAGGCCCGCGAGCTGTTCGAAGACTACGCCGGCGGCATGCGCGATGGCTTCAAGCTCAAGTGCTGGCAGCCAGGTGGCGCCGGTACCGGTTTCCTGCTGCCCGAGCACCTGGATGCGCAAATGTACGCCGGTGGCATCGCCAAGGTCGGCACCCGCATGGGTACCGGCCTGGCCATGGCCGTGGACGATAGCGTCAACATGGTCTCGCTGCTGCGCAACATGGAAGAGTTCTTTGCCCGTGAATCCTGTGGCTTCTGCACCCCGTGCCGCGATGGCCTGCCATGGAGCGTCAAGCTCCTGCGCGCCCTCGAGAAAGGCCAGGGCCAGCAGGGCGACATCGAGACCCTACTGGGTCTGGTCGGCTTCCTCGGCCCAGGCAAGACTTTCTGTGCACACGCCCCGGGCGCCGTTGAGCCGCTGGGTAGCGCGATCAAGTACTTCCGCCCTGAGTTCGAGGCTGGCATTGCCGCCCAGGCACCGGCTGCTGCCGGCCTGCGCCCGGACCTGGCGAAGCCGATTGTCGTCGGCGCATAACGAATAACAAGGCGGGCGGTCCGTGCCGCCCGCTGCCTGTACAGCTCGCCCGGGGATACCTGGCGCGGGCTGCAGGCACACAGATTTCCATTAGCCACGCCCGCAGACGCGGGCCAACGAAGAACTTTGAACCATGGCCACTATCCACGTAGACGGCAAAGAGCTCGAAGTCAACGGCGCAGACAACCTGTTACAGGCGTGTCTGTCGCTCGGCCTCGACATCCCCTATTTCTGCTGGCACCCGGCGCTCGGTAGCGTTGGTGCCTGCCGCCAGTGCGCGGTCAAGCAATACACCGACGAGAACGACACCCGTGGTCGTATCGTCATGTCCTGCATGACCCCTGCCACCGATGGCAGCTGGATTTCCATCGAAGACGAAGAAGCCAAGGTATTCCGTGCCAGCGTCGTCGAATGGCTGATGACCAACCACCCGCACGACTGCCCGGTGTGCGAGGAAGGCGGTCACTGCCACCTGCAAGACATGACGGTGATGACCGGCCACAACGAGCGCCGCTACCGTTTCACCAAGCGTACCCACCAGAACCAGCAACTGGGCCCGTTCATCTCCCACGAGATGAACCGCTGCATCGCTTGCTACCGTTGCGTGCGTTACTACAAGGACTACGCCGGCGGTACCGACCTGGGCGTGTTCGGTGCCCACGACAACGTCTACTTTGGTCGCGTTGAAGACGGCACCCTCGAGAGCGAGTTCTCCGGCAACCTCACCGAGGTCTGCCCGACCGGTGTGTTCACCGACAAGACCCACTCCGAGCGCTACAACCGCAAATGGGACATGCAGTTCGCCCCAAGCATCTGCCATGGCTGCTCCAGCGGCTGTAACATCAGCCCGGGTGAGCGTTACGGCGAACTGCGCCGGATCGAAAACCGCTTCAACGGCTCGGTCAACCAGTACTTCCTCTGCGACCGTGGCCGTTTCGGCTATGGCTACGTCAACCGCGAAGACCGTCCACGCCAGCCACTGCTGGCCGATGGCAGCAAGCTGAGCCTGGATGCCGCCCTGGACAAGGCCGCCGACATGCTGCGCGGGCGCAACATCGTCGGTATCGGCTCGCCGCGCGCCAGCCTCGAAAGCAACTATGGCCTGCGTGAGCTGGTGGGTGCCGAGCACTTCTACTCGGGCATGGAAGCTGGTGAACTGGCGCGCGTGCGCCTGGCCCTGCAAGTGCTCAACGACAGCCCGCTGCCGGTCCCGACCCTGCGCGACATGGAAGACCATGACGCGGTGTTCGTCCTCGGCGAAGACCTGACCCAGACCGCTGCCCGTGTGGCCCTGGCTCTGCGCCAGTCGGTCAAAGGCAAGGCCGAAGCCATGGCCGATGCCATGCGCGTTCAGCCTTGGCTCGATGCCGCGGTGAAGAACATCGGCCAGCACGCCATGTACCCGCTGTTCATCGCAAGCCTGGCCGAAACCAAGCTCGATGACGTTGCTGAAGAGTGCGTGCACGCAGCCCCTGCAGACCTCGCCCGCATCGGTTTCGCCGTGGCGCACGCCATCGACCCGAGCGCGCCTGCCGTCGACGGCCTGGACGCCGAAGCCCTGGCCCTGGCCAAGCGTATCGCCGACGCCCTGGTGGCGGCCAATCGTCCGCTGGTGGTTGCCGGTACCTCGCTGGGCTCCAACGCCCTGATCGAGGCTGCGGCCAACATCGCCAAGGCCCTGAAGCTGCGTGAGAAGAACGGCTCCCTGAGCCTGGTGGTTCCTGAGGCCAACAGCCTCGGCATGGCCATGCTCGGTGGCGAGTCGATCGATGCCGCCCTGGACGCAGTAATCGAAGGCCGTGCCGACGCCATCGTCGTGCTGGAAAACGACCTGTACAGCCGCGTTGCCGCTGCCAAGGTCGACGCTGCCCTGGCCGCCGCCAAGGTGGTCATCGTTGCCGACCACCAGAAAACCGCCACCAGCGAGCGCGCCCACCTGGTGCTGCCGGCGGCGAGCTTCGCCGAAGGCGACGGCACCTTGGTCAGCCAGGAAGGCCGCGCCCAGCGCTTCTTCCAGGTGTTCGATCCGACCTACATGGACAGCAGCATCCTGGTTCACGAAGGCTGGCGCTGGATGCACGCCCTGCGTGCCACCTTGCTCAACAAGCCGGTGGACTGGACCCAACTGGACCACGTCACCAGCGCTTGCGCCGCCGCTACGCCGCAACTGAGCGGCATCGTCAACGCCGCGCCGTCCGCTTCGTTCCGCATCAAGGGCATGAAGCTTGCGCGTGAGCCGCTGCGCTACTCCGGCCGTACCGCCATGCGCGCCAACATCAGTGTGCACGAGCCGCGTACCCCGCAAGACAAGGACACCCCGTTCGCCTTCTCCATGGAAGGTTACTCGGGTTCGGCCGAACCGCGCTCGCAAGTGCCGTTCGCCTGGTCGCCGGGCTGGAACTCGCCACAAGCCTGGAACAAGTTCCAGGACGAGGTCGGCGGTCACCTGCGCGCAGGCGACCCGGGTACCCGCCTGATCGAAACCCAGGGCGACAAGCTGAACTGGTTCGCCAGCGTTCCGGCGGCCTTCGCACCGGCCCGCGGTACCTGGCAGGCGGTGCCGTTCTACCACCTGTTCGGCAGCGAGGAGAACTCTTCGCGCGCAGCACCGGTGCAAGAGCGTATCCCGCAGGCCTACGTTGGCCTGGCCAAGGCCGAAGCCGACCGCCTGGGTGTCAACGATGGCGCCCTGCTCAGCCTGAACGTCGCAGGCCAGACCCTGCGTCTGCCGTTGCGCATCAATGAAGAACTGGGCGCCGGCCTGGTTGCCCTGCCCAAAGGCCTGGCCGGCATTCCGCCAGCCATCTTCGGTGCATCCGTCGAAGGCCTGCAGGAGGCAGCACAATGACCTGGTTCACCCCTGAAGTGATCGATGTGATCATCACCGTCATCAAGGCCATCGTGGTCTTGCTGGCTGTGGTGGTCTGCGGTGCGCTGCTCAGCTTCGTCGAGCGACGCCTGCTGGGCTGGTGGCAGGACCGTTACGGTCCGAACCGCGTCGGCCCGTTCGGCATGTTCCAGATCGCCGCCGACATGCTGAAGATGTTCTTCAAGGAAGACTGGAACCCACCCTTCGTCGACAAGGTGATCTTCACCCTGGCGCCGGTGGTGGCCATGAGCGCCTTGCTGATCGCCTTCGCGATCATCCCGATCACCCCGACCTGGGGTGTCGCGGACCTGAACATCGGCCTGCTGTTCTTCTTCGCCATGGCCGGTCTGTCGGTATACGCCGTGCTGTTCGCCGGCTGGTCGTCGAACAACAAGTACGCCCTGCTCGGCAGCCTGCGGGCCTCGGCCCAGACCGTGTCGTACGAAGTGTTCATGGGCCTGGCGCTGATGGGCATCGTCGCCCAGGTCGGCTCGTTCAACATGCGCGACATCGTCGACTACCAGGCGCAGAACCTGTGGTTCATCATTCCGCAGTTCTTTGGCTTCTGCACCTTCTTCATCGCTGGCGTCGCCGTGACTCACCGTCACCCGTTCGACCAGCCTGAAGCAGAACAGGAACTGGCCGACGGTTACCACATTGAATATGCCGGCATGAAATGGGGCATGTTCTTCGTCGGTGAGTACATCGGCATCATCCTGATCTCGGCGCTGCTGGTAACCCTGTTCTTCGGTGGCTGGCACGGCCCGTTCGGCATCCTGCCGCAACTGTCGTTTGTCTGGTTCGCCCTGAAGACCGCGTTCTTCATCATGCTGTTCATCCTGCTGCGCGCCTCGATCCCGCGCCCGCGCTATGACCAGGTGATGGACTTCAGCTGGAAGTTCTGCCTGCCGCTGACCCTGATCAATTTGCTGGTGACCGCTGCGCTTGTGTTGCTCAACACGCCAGCTGTTGCGGCCCAGTGAGGATTTGACCCATGTTCAAGTATATTGGCGACATCGTTAAGGGCACTGGTACCCAGCTGCGCAGCCTGGTGATGGTGTTCTCTCACGGTTTTCGCAAACGTGACACCCTGCAGTACCCCGAAGAGCCGGTCTACCTGCCGCCACGCTACCGTGGCCGCATCGTCCTGACCCGCGACCCGGATGGCGAAGAGCGCTGTGTAGCGTGCAACCTGTGTGCCGTGGCTTGCCCGGTGGGTTGCATCTCGCTGCAGAAAGCCGAAACAGAAGACGGTCGTTGGTACCCGGAGTTCTTCCGTATCAACTTCTCCCGTTGCATTTTCTGCGGCCTCTGCGAGGAAGCCTGCCCGACCACCGCGATCCAGCTCACGCCGGATTTCGAAATGGCCGAGTTCAAACGTCAGGACCTGGTGTACGAGAAAGAGGATCTGCTGATCTCCGGCCCCGGCAAGAACCCTGACTACAACTTCTACCGTGTTGCAGGTATGGCCGTTGCCGGCAAGCCCAAAGGCGCCGCGCAGAACGAAGCCGAGCCGATCAACGTGAAGAGCTTGCTCCCTTAAGGAAGAAAGATGGAATTCGCTTTCTATTTCGCATCCGGTGTCGCTGTGGTGTCCACCCT
Source organism: Pseudomonas rubra (assembly GCF_028656935.1). GTDB lineage: Bacteria > Pseudomonadota > Gammaproteobacteria > Pseudomonadales > Pseudomonadaceae > Aquipseudomonas > Aquipseudomonas rubra. Next base: position 79,062 of record NZ_JAMDGZ010000001.1, on the reverse strand, counting down.
TCGGGTGATCACCAACACCAACCCGGTGCACGCCCTGCTCTACCTGATCATTTCGCTGATCTCCGTGGCGATGACCTTCTTCGCCCTCGGCGCGCCGTTCGCCGGTGTCCTGGAAGTGATCGCCTATGCTGGCGCCATCATGGTGCTGTTCGTCTTCGTGGTGATGATGCTCAACCTGGGGCCGGCTTCGGTCGCCCAGGAGCGCGGCTGGCTCAAGCCGGGCATCTGGCTCGGCCCGGTGGTGCTTGGCGCACTGCTGCTGGTCGAGCTGCTGTACGTGCTGTTCGCCAGCGAAAGCGGCGCCGGCATCGGCCACACCACCGTTGACGCCAAGGCCGTCGGCATCAGCCTGTTCGGCCCTTACCTGCTGGTGGTGGAACTGGCCTCGATGCTGCTGCTCGCCGCAGCGGTGACGGCTTTCCACCTCGGCCGCAACGAGGCGAAGGAGTAATCACATGCCAGCAATTCCTCTCGAACATGGCCTGGCAGTCGCCGGCATCCTGTTCTGCCTCGGCCTCGTTGGCCTGATGGTGCGCCGCAACATTCTTTTCGTGTTGATGAGCCTGGAAATCATGATGAACGCCTCGGCATTGGCCTTCATCGTCGCGGGCAGCCGCTGGGCGCAACCGGATGGGCAGATCATGTTCATCCTGGTGATCAGCCTGGCAGCGGCCGAGGCCAGTATTGGCCTGGCGATCCTGCTGCAGCTGTATCGCCGCTTCCACACCCTCGACATCGATGCAGCCAGTGAGATGCGCGGATGAACCTTCTCTTTCTGACGTTCGTATTCCCCCTGATCGGCTTCCTGCTGCTGTCGTTCTCGCGCGGTCGCTGGTCCGAGAACCTGTCGGCGCTGGTCGGTGTCGGCTCCATTGGCCTGTCGGCCATCGTCACCGCCTACGTGATCTGGCAGTTCAACGTCGCACCGCCTGAAGGCGGCGCGTACAGCCAACTGCTGTGGCAGTGGATGTCGGTGGACGGCTTTGCGCCGAACTTCACCCTGTACCTGGACGGCCTGTCGGTGACCATGCTCGGCGTAGTCGTCGGCGTGGGTTTCCTGATCCACCTGTTCGCCTCCTGGTACATGCGCGGTGAAGCCGGCTACTCGCGCTTCTTCGCCTACACCAACCTGTTCATTGCCAGCATGCTGTTCCTGATCCTGGGCGACAACCTGCTGTTCATCTACTTCGGTTGGGAAGGCGTGGGCCTGTGCTCGTACCTGTTGATCGGTTTCTACTACAGCAACCGCAACAACGGTAACGCCGCACTCAAAGCCTTCATCGTCACCCGTATCGGCGACGTGTTCATGGCCATCGGCCTGTTCATCCTGTTCCAGCAACTGGGCACCCTGAACATTCAGGAACTGCTGGTGCTGGCCCCGCAGAAGTTCCAGGCGGGTGACTTCTGGATGGTCCTGGCGACCCTGATGCTGCTCGGCGGCGCAGTCGGTAAATCGGCCCAGCTGCCACTGCAGACCTGGCTCGCCGACGCGATGGCCGGCCCTACCCCGGTTTCGGCGCTGATCCACGCGGCAACCATGGTCACCGCTGGCGTCTACCTGATTGCCCGTACCCACGGCCTGTTCGCCCTGGCCCCCGACGTGCTGCACCTGGTCGGTGTGGTCGGCGGCGTGACCCTGGTACTGGCCGGTTTCGCGGCTCTGGTTCAGACCGACATCAAGCGTATCCTCGCCTACTCGACCATGAGCCAGATCGGCTACATGTTCCTGGCTTTGGGCGTGGGTGCCTGGGAAGGCGCGATCTTCCACCTGATGACCCACGCCTTCTTCAAGGCCCTGCTGTTCCTTGCTTCGGGTGCGGTGATCGTTGCCTGCCACCACGAGCAGAACATCTTCAAGATGGGCGGCCTGTGGAAGAAACTGCCACTGGCCTACGCCAGCTTCATCGTCGGTGGCGCGGCCCTGGCTGCCCTGCCGCTGTTGACCGCCGGTTTCTACTCCAAGGACGAGATCCTCTGGGAAGCCTTCGCCAGCGGCAACAACGGCCTGCTGTATGCCGGCCTGTTCGGCGCCTTCATGACCTCGCTGTACACCTTCCGCCTGATCTTCATCACCTTCCACGGTGAAGCCAAGACCGAAGCTCACGCTGGCCACGGCATCGCCCATTGGCTGCCACTGGGTGTGCTGATCGTGCTGTCGACCTTCGTCGGTGCCTGGATTACCCCACCACTTGCGGGCGTGCTGCCGCAAAGCGTCGGCCATGCCGGCGGTGAAGCCAAGCACAGCCTGGAGATTGCCTCGGGCGCCATCGCCATCGCCGGTATCCTGCTGGCCGCTATGCTGTTCTTGGGCAAGCGTCGCCTGGTCACCGTGATCGCCAATAGCAGTATTGGTCGTGTGCTGTCGGCCTGGTGGTTCGCCGCCTGGGGCTTCGACTGGGTCTACGACAAGCTGTTCGTCAAACCTTACCTGCTGATCGCCCACATCCTGCGCAAGGATCCGGTTGACCGCAGCATTGGCCTGATTCCGCGTATGGCGAAAGGCGGTCATGCCGCCATGAGCAAAACCGAAACCGGTCAGCTGCGCTGGTACACCGCTTCGATCGCCGTAGGTGCCGTGCTTGTTCTCGGTGCCGTTGTTATGGCTGCGGTCTGATATGAACCTTGCGACTTTGCGAAAGGAATTGAGCCCGTCATGATTTTGCCTTGGCTGATCCTGATCCCCTTCATCGGCGGCCTGCTGTGCTGGCTGGGTGAGCGCTTCGGCGCCACCCTGCCGCGCTGGATTGCGCTGCTGACCATGTCCCTGCTGCTGGCTACCGGCCTTTGGCTGTGGGCCAACGGCGACTACACCCTGGCCCCTGCGCCGGGTGCCGCACCGCAGTGGGCCTACGAGTTCAAAGTGCTGTGGATCGAGCGCTTCGGCATCAGCCTGCACCTGGCCCTGGACGGCCTGTCGCTGCTGATGATCCTGCTCACCGGCCTGCTCGGTGTGCTCTCGGTACTGTGTTCCTGGAAAGAGATCACCCGCCACGTAGGCTTCTTCCACCTCAACCTGATGTGGATCCTCGGCGGCGTGGTCGGTGTGTTCCTGGCCCTGGACCTGTTCCTGTTCTTCTTCTTCTGGGAAATGATGCTGGTGCCGATGTATTTCCTCATCGCGCTCTGGGGTCACAGTTCCTCGGATGGCAAGAAGACCCGGATCTACGCCGCGACCAAGTTCTTCATCTTCACCCAGGCCAGCGGCCTGATCATGCTGGTGGCGATCCTCGGCCTGGTTCTGGTCAACTACAGCAACACCGGGGTAATCACCTTCGACTACACCCAGTTGCTCAAGGCTGACCTGCCGGCGGGCACCGAGTACCTGCTGATGCTCGGTTTCTTCATCGCCTTCGCGGTCAAGCTGCCGGTTGTCCCGTTCCACTCCTGGTTGCCTGACGCTCACGCCCAGGCACCGACCGCAGGCTCCGTGGACCTGGCGGGTATCTTGCTGAAAACGGCGGCCTACGGCCTGCTGCGTTTCGCGCTGCCGCTGTTCCCCAACGCCTCGGCCGAATTCGCACCAATAGCCATGACCCTGGGTCTGATCGGGATCTTCTACGGTGCGTTCCTGGCCTTCGCCCAGACTGATATCAAGCGCCTGATCGCCTTCTCCAGCGTGTCCCACATGGGCTTCGTGCTGATCGGTATCTACTCCGGCAGCCCGCAAGCCTTGCAAGGCGCAGTGATTCTGATGCTGGCGCATGGCATTTCGGCTGCGGCGCTGTTTATCCTCAGCGGCCAGCTGTACGAGCGTCTGCACACCCGTGACATGCGTCAGATGGGCGGCTTGTGGCACCGTATCGCCTACCTGCCAGCCGTCAGCCTGTTCTTCGCCGCCGCCTCGCTCGGCATGCCGGGCGCCGGTAACTTCGTGGGTGAATTCCTGATCCTGATCGGCACCTTCGCCGTCTCGCCATGGATCACCGTCATCGCTACCTGCGGCCTGGTGTTCGGTTCGGTCTACTCGCTGATCATGATTCACCGTGCCTACTTCGGCCCGTCGAAGTCGGATGAAGTCCTGGCTGGCATGGATACCCGCGAATTGATCATGGTACTGGGCCTGGCTGGCCTGCTGATCCTGCTGGGCGTCTACCCGCAGCCGTTCCTCGACACTTCCGCCGCCACCATGACAGGTGTGCAGCAGTGGTTCGGCTCCGCTTTCACTCAACTCGCTTCGGCCCGGTAAGAGCGCTATGGACCTGACGATTCAACACTTTATCGCGCTTGCGCCGCTGCTGATCCTCACCATCACCACTGTCGTGGTGATGCTGGCGATCGCCTGGCGCCGCAACCACTCGCAAACCTTCCTGCTGTCGACCGTGGGCCTGAACCTGGCCCTGCTGTCGATCATCCCGAGCTTGAAGGTTGCGCCACTGGCAGTGACCCCGCTGCTGACCATCGACAACTTCGCCTGCCTGTACATGGCGCTGATCCTGGTCGCCACCCTGGCCTGCGTCACCCTCGCCCATGCTTACCTGGGTGATGGCGGCAAGGGCTACCCGGGCAACCGCGAAGAACTGTACCTGCTGATTCTGATGGCTGCCCTGGGTGGTCTGGTGCTGGTCTGTGCGCAACACCTGGCGGGCCTGTTCATTGGCCTGGAGCTGCTGTCGGTACCGGTCTACGGCCTGGTCGCCTATGCGTTCTTCAACAAGCGCTCGCTGGAAGCCGGCATCAAGTACATGGTGCTCTCGGCCGCCGGTTCCGCCTTCCTGCTGTTCGGCATGGCGCTACTGTATGCCGACGCTGGCAGCCTGAGCTTCGACGGTATCGGCAAGGCCCTGGCAACCACCAGCATGCCGAGCATGATCGCCCAGCTGGGCCTGGGCATGATGCTGGTCGGCCTGGCATTCAAACTGTCGCTGGTGCCTTTCCACCTGTGGACCCCGGACGTCTATGAAGGTGCTCCGGCACCGGTTGCCGCCTTCCTGGCCACCGCCAGCAAGGTTGCCGTGTTCGCCGTGGTGGTACGCCTGTTCATGCTCTCCCCTGCTGCCAGCAGTGGCGTGCTGACCACCGTGCTGTCGGTGATTGCCGTGGCCTCGATCCTGATCGGTAACCTGTTGGCGCTGACCCAGAGCAACCTCAAGCGTCTGCTGGGTTACTCCTCGATTGCCCACTTCGGTTACCTGCTGATCGCCCTGGTGGCGAGCAAGGGCCTGGCTGTGGAAGCCATCGGCGTGTACCTGGTCACCTACGTGATCACCAGCCTCGGTGCCTTCGGTGTGATCACCCTGATGTCCTCGCCGTACAACGGTCGTGACGCCGACGCCCTGTACGAGTACCGCGGCCTGTTCTGGCGCCGTCCGTACTTGACGGCGGTACTGACCGTGATGATGCTGTCGCTGGCCGGTATTCCGCTGACCGCAGGCTTCATCGGCAAGTTCTACATCATCGCCACCGGCGTCGAGTCGCAGCTGTGGTGGCTGGTCGGTGCCCTGGTGATCGGTAGCGCCATTGGCGTGTTCTACTACCTGCGCGTGATGGTCACCCTGTTCCTGATCGAGCCAAACCTGCGTCGCCACGACGCCCCGCTGAACTGGGAACAGCGCACCGGCGGCGTAATGCTGCTGGCCATCGCGATCCTCGCCTTCGTGCTGGGTGTGTACCCGCAGCCATTGCTGGACATGGTTCAGCATGCTGGCCTGCAACTGATCGGCTGATCACTGCTGCAATGACAAACACCCCGCCTCGGCGGGGTGTTTTCGTTTTCGCCTTGTCACTCAGGCGCAATTGGGCCCAAGGGCCTTGTTCGCCTTGACTGATGACGCTCTGCGCGCGCGCAGGCCAGGCTTTTTCAGCAGGCCAGGTTCCAGTGCGGCCTTGCGCACCTCGCCATTGGCACGGGGTAGATAGACCTGCGGGTCTGGCATCCCGCTGGGTGACAACTCATGGGTCATTTCGAACTCGGCCCGTACTGACCAGCCACACGCCTCGGTAGTGCATTGCAGATACGCGATTCGAAGAAAGATATGACGCCCTTCACTGGTGCGTATACGCATACGGCCTTTGCAGTGAGGGTATACCAGTTTGTAGGTACTCAACGGCGCCTCCCTGAGCAATCAGCTGCCACCGGAATGAAACCTGGAAAAGCCACAGTGGTAGCCCCTTTGCCCGTCCGTGCCTCGTTCATCAACCTGCTAATCTGCTGTAAGCTTCCCGACAGATCTAAGTAGGATTTTGTCTTCGCCTCATGTTTTCTTTTCATCATTGAAGTTGTTCCTTTGAAGTGGCGTTGAATGTTACAGAATAAGATTACTCAATTTGCGTATTTTATTACGGAAAATTATATCAACAGGCCTTTCGGATACACAAAATGAGTAACCAAGATTTTGCTGCCGTCTTGAGCCGACTCAAACTCATCACCGCCGCCAGCACCGATTCCGGGCTTTCCCATGCACTGGGAGTCAGCCCGCAAACCCTCAGCAGTTGGAAAGGACGCAACAGCATCCCTTACGCGATCTGCATAGACATTGCCGCCCGATCCGGCATTTGCCTGGACTGGCTGCTGCTCGGCGAAGGTCCGCAACGGCGCCCCCCAGCAACAGACCAGCCCAGCCAGGACCTGGAAACGCAGTTGCTGGCACAATTGCGTAGCCTGAGCGCAGCTGACTTGCAGGTCATCGCGCTGATGATTGAAGAAAAGCAACGGCTGCGCGTGCTGGAAGACAAGCTCGAGCAGTTGTGCGGCCTGATTGTCCCGGCAGCTCAAACACCTTGATCAACCTCGCAGCCGCTGCAGGATGTCTTTGAGGTCGGCTGAGTCCAGCCAGATCATCACTTTGATGCAAATCGGAATCACCACGACCGAACCGATGAACGCCGCGACACCGTTCGACAAAAAGGGCGCCGTCAGCAGTACCAAAGGGGTGAACAGATAGCCGACACCGGCAGACAGAAGCAGCGAGCCAATACGCTGCCAGACTTTCAATGCCCCGCGGGTACTGACCACCAGCCAGGCACCCAGCAGCGCACCAAAAATGGCATCGCCGTCCACCACCGGTACCGAGAACGCCAGGCCCAGGCCGACGAACATACTGGAGAGGTTGGCACTGGTCGCATCACTCATCCCCCACCTCGCCAGGCCCGGCAGGCGCTTCAAGGTCAATGCTCAGGCGATACGCCTGCAGCGCCTTGCGAGTGTGCTCGACCAGGGCGCGCAAATAGCAGAAATTCAATGAACAACTGTCGCCGTCGCACAGATCGGCCAGTTGCTTGTACCCCCGGTCACGCAGCTGCCAGCGCCATTGGGCAAACTCCCTGGCCACCTGGATCATTGCACTGTGTGCAGCCACCCTGAGCCGTGCATCGCTGGTTGCCGGTGTCAGGCGCAAGTGCTCGCGCAAGACCTTTACCTCAACCTTGGGCCAGAACGGATCCTGATGAGACAAAACACCATCAGCGACCGCTGAACAGACTTCGTCATGCATGACGTGCTCCTCAAACTGTACGTTCACCGCCATTATTGGTGACGCAACATGCCGTATCGCAGGGCCTTGATCACGGCGCCGACGCGGGTGTTCACCGCAAACTTGCGCAGGATGTTGCCGATGTGGAAGTTCACGGTCGATTCCGTGCATTGAAGGATCCGGCCAATTTCCCATGACGTCTTGCCATAGGCACACCAGAGCAATACTTGCTCCTCCCGGCCGGTCAGATAGATGGGGGAATCGTTAGCGTCTGTATTGCTCTGTGTTACTGGCAAACATGCAGGCATGGTCAGTCTCCGTATGGACGACCCCGGGAAGCCCGGGGCGGAAAGGAAAGGTGTCCACCATACGAAGAGCGCGACAGTGCAGGCGAGCTGCGGCATTTGTCCCGCGCCAGCCTACAAAACCGCGCAGAACAACGCCGCGTGCTCTGCTCGCCCGTTCGAGCGTCTGACATGCCAATAGCCCTTTGCGCCTTGACTCGGAGCCCCGATGCGTTCCCCTCTGCCCCCTCGTACCTACCTGGCCTTGTTGGTCGCCTGCAGCACCTCCAGCTACGCCAACGAAAGCATCGAGCTCGGCCAGGTGCTGATCCACGAACAGGAGCACAGCGAGCTGCAGGACGCTCGCCAACGCCTGCAACAGGTGCCCGGCGCCAGCAACCTGATCGACATGCAGCGGGTCGAGCAAGGCCGGGTCGCCAGCAACCAGGATGTGCTCGCGTACCAACCGGGGGTGTTCGCCCAGTCGGCCGGCAACGATGGCATCAAACTGTCGATCCGTGGTTCGGGCATCAACCGTGCACCCGGCGCCCATGGCTCGGGCGTCTACACGATGTTCGATGGCTTGCCGTTGACCGGCCCGGGCGGCACCCCCTATGAGCTGTTCGAACCGCTGTGGCTAAGCCGCGCCGAAGTGCTACGCGGCGCCAACGGTTTCGACAAGGGCTCGCTGGCCCTGGGCGGCGCTATCGACTATGTCACCCACACCGGCCACGACGCCGCACCGCTGCAACTGCGCTACGAGCTGGGCAGCCGTGGCTATGCCAAGCGCCAGATCAGCTCCGGCCAGGTCCTGGGCGACCTGGACTACTACGTGGCGCTGACCGACTCGGAGTACGACGGCTACCAGGATCACAGCAGCGGCAGCAGCAAGGGCATCGCCGCCAACGTCGGCTACCGCTTCAACCCGAACCTGGAAACCCGCTTCTACCTGCGTTATCGAGAGACCGAGAACGATCTTGCCGGGCGCTTGACCAAGGCGCAGATCAAGCATGATCCGCGTGCGGCGAACCCGTCCTACCTGAGCCGCGATGACAGCCGCCCGCAACCGGGCAGTACCTGGCTGGGAAACAAGACCACCTTCTACCTCGATGACGATTCGCAACTCGAAGCAGCCCTTGTCTATCACGACTATCCGATGGACCTGCGCGAAGGCCCGATGCGCCTGAAGGTCGCCTACAGCGACGTCAGCGGTACCCTGAACTATCAGCGCCGCCACACCCTCTTTGGACACGAGAGCAAAACCACCGTCGGCTGGCGCACCACCAAGCACCTGCCCAACAGCGGTGCTTCGCAATACGCGCGGGTGAATGGCGTGTTCGGTGCGAAAATCCGTGATTTCACCTACCAGGGCTCGGACACTGTCCTGCATATGAGCAACGACCTGGAGCTGATCCCCGACCTGTGGCTGACCAGCGGCCTGGCGATGATCTACACCCGTCGCGAAAGTGCCGTGACCTACCCCGACAACGGCGGCAAAGTCAGCCAGCATGACTGGGACTACGCCCCGCGCCTGGGCCTGCGCTACGACATCAACCCGCAGTTGCAGGTTTATGGCAATCTGAGCCGCTCGGTGGAACCGCCACACCCATGGTCGCTGATCTGGAGCTCGACCAGCACCACCCAGCCGATCGAAATGCAGAATCAGACCGCCACCACCCTGGAACTGGGAGCCCGCGGCGATTCGGCAATCGGCCACTGGGACCTTGCCTGGTACTACTCGCAGGTGCGCCATGAACTGCTAGCCGTGGAGATCGTGCAGGGGATGCCCGCCAAGGAATACAACGCCAGCCCCACTGTCCACCAGGGCGTCGAAGCCGGCCTCGACAGCCTGCTCTGGGAGCGCGCTGCGGTCGGCAAGCTGAGCCTGCGCCAGGCCTATACCTTCAGCGACTTCCACTACCGCGACGATAAAACCTTTGGCGACAACCGTCTGCCAGGCATCCCCATGCACTACTACCAGGCCGAACTGCGCTTCGACCTGCCCAGTGGCCTGTATGCCGGGATCAACACGCAGATGGCCTCCAAGGTCCAGGTCGACTACGCCAACAGCTACCCGGCCGACGCCTATGCCATTCTCGGCGCCACCCTGGGCTACAACGCACCGAAACAGGACTGGCAGGCCTGGCTGGACCTGCGCAACCTGACCAACAAGCGCTATGCCGCCACCGTCACGCCTGGCTATGACGATAAGGGCCTGGACATTGCCCGCTCGACCCCGGGCGAAGGATTTGCGGTGTATACCGGGGTATCGTACAGCTTCCGTTAACTGGGCAACTGCACCTGCGGCTTGGTCGAGACAAAGATTGCCCAGCTGGACATGAACAGCGCGGCGATCAAGGGCCCGATGACGAAGCCGTTGAGGCCGAACACCGCCAGGCCGCCCAGGGTCGAGACCAGGATCAGGTAGTCGGGCATCTTGGTATCCTTGCCGACCAGGATCGGGCGCAGCACGTTGTCCACCAGGCCGATCACGAACACGCCGAAAACAGCCAGCACCACACCTTGCCAGAAGGCGCCGGTGGCGACGAAGTACACCGCCACCGGCGCCCAGACGATCCCTGCCCCTACTGCTGGCAACAGCGACAGGAAGGCCATCAGCACCGCCCAGACCAGGGCGCTGGGGATGTCCAGAATCCAGAAAATAATCCCGCCCAGGGCGCCTTGGGTCACCGCTACCAGCAGGTTGCCCTTGACCGTAGCGCGCACCACGCGGTTGAACTTCAGTTGCAGGCGACGCTTCTGCTGCTCGGCCAGCGGCACTGCCGTGCGGATCTTGCGCGCAAGCTCGGCGCCGTCACGCAAAAAGAAAAACAGCAGGTAGAGCATGATGCCGAAGCTCACCAGAAAATCGAAGGTGCCCTGGCCAAAGCTGAAAGCCTGGGTGGCGAAAAACTGGCTGCCCTGCAGGGCGCCCTTGGTGATCTTGTCGCGCAGGCCCGCAAGATCGCCCATGCCCATGCGCTCGAGCACATTCTGGGCGAAGGCCGGGAGGATATTCTTGAAGCGTTCGATGTAAGCCGCCAGGTCCAGCTCGCCGCTCTCGATGTTCTTGTACAGCGCAGCCCCCTCCTGCACCAACAGAGTACTGATGATGATCACCGGCAAAATCGCGATCACCAGGCAGATCAACAGGGTCAGCCCCGCGGCCAGGTTGCGCCGCCAGCCCAGGCGGGCCAGCAGGCGTCGTTGCAACGGGGCAAAGACGATCGCAAGGATCACCGCCCAGAATACCGCGCCGTAGAACGGCAGCAAGATCCAGATAAAGGCGAGGGTGACCAGCACCAGCAACAGCAGCAGCGCCTTGTGTTGCATGACGGTTTCGTTCATGTGCGCTCCTAGTGTGTTGTATTCGTTAGTGCGCCGGGCAGTGGCAAAAGTGCCGTTGATGCAGATCAATAGCTGTCGAGCGCAACCGGGGTAGCATCCGCGCCTTTTGCCGCAGCCTGATCATGACCCATTTCGCCAAACCCGAACTGCTCGCCCCCGCCGGCTCGCTGAAAAACATGCGCTATGCCTTCGCCTACGGCGCCGACGCCGTCTATGCCGGGCAACCGCGCTACAGCTTGCGCGTGCGCAACAATGAATTCGATCACGCCAACCTGGCGCTGGGCATCAAGGAAGCCCAGGCCCAGGGCAAGCGTTTCTATGTGGTGGTCAACATTGCCCCGCACAACGCCAAGCTCAAGACCTTCCTCAAAGATCTGGCGCCAGTGATCGACATGGCCCCGGACGCACTGATCATGTCCGACCCCGGCCTGATCATGCTGGTGCGCCAGCACTTCGCGCAGATGCCGATTCACCTGTCGGTGCAGGCCAATACGGTGAACTGGGCCAGCGTCGAGTTCTGGCGCAGCCAGGGCCTGACCCGGGTGATCCTGTCGCGCGAGCTGTCGCTGGAGGAGATCGAAGAAATTCGCCAGCACGTGCCGCAGATGGAGCTGGAAGTGTTCGTCCATGGCGCCTTGTGCATGGCTTATTCCGGCCGCTGCCTGCTTTCGGGCTACCTCAACCGCCGTGACGCCAACCAGGGCAGCTGCACCAATGCCTGCCGCTGGCAGTACAAGGCCACTGCGGCCCGCGAGAACATCACCGGGGAAATCGTCCGCGAGGTGCAACCGACCCTGGGCCTCGGCGCGCCGACCGAGCAGGTCTTCGTGTTGCAGGAAAGCAACCGCCCCGATGAAGACATGCCCGCCTTCGAAGATGAGCACGGCACCTACATCATGAACGCCAAGGACCTGCGTGCGGTGCAGCATGTCGAGCGGCTGTCGCGCATGGGTGTGCACTCGCTGAAGATCGAGGGCCGGACCAAGTCGCACTTCTACTGCGCACGCACCGCCCAGGTCTATCGCCAGGCCATCGACGATGCCGCGGCCGGGCGCGGGTTTGACCGCAACCTGATGCTCAACCTCGAGTCACTGGCCCAGCGTGGCTATACCGAAGGTTTTTTGCGTCGGCATGTGCATGATGAGTACCAGAACTATCAACGTGGCAATTCAGTCTCCGAGCGTCAGCAGTTCGTTGGCGAGCTCAGCGGTGAGCGAGTCAACGGCCTGGCGCAGGTGCAGGTGAAGAACCGCTTTGCTGTGGGTGACCACCTGGAACTGATGACACCCAAGGGCAACTACCACTTCGACCTGCATCAGTTGCACGATCGCCAGGGCGCTGCGATAGACGTGGCGCCCGGGGATGGGCACACGGTGTACCTTCCGATCCCTGAGCAGGTCGATCTGGCCTTCGGCTTGTTGCTCAGGGATTTGGCGCAGTGAATCGCGAGGCAAGTCGGGTCGCCGCATCGCCCACAGGAGCGGTGCAAACCTTGGATCATGGCGCAGACTTGGCCACGGTCGCCCCCTCAACCTCGCGAATCACCTGCAGGCGATACTGCGGGTCGGCCTTGATCTGCGCCTCGGTGAACGGTATCACCTGCCACTGCTTGGCCGAGAACGCCCGGGTCTGATCGCCAGAATGGGCCGAACCTGCTTCGCTGGACTCGGAGAACGCCAACATGCCCAGGGCATGCGGCCCCTGATCATCGAAGGTCACCACTTGCAGGTAACTGGTGCCGCTGACCACCAGGCGCTTGCCCGGTGCGACCGGCACGCTCTGGATCGCGTTGTACACCCCGAGGCTAGCCGGACCGCCGTGGATCGGCGTACCGTCAGCTGCCTGCTGGATTTGCCCCCAACGCAGCCCCGCGCCATCGCCGGCCTTGGCCACTTCTGCCACAGAGACCAGGGCCGCCTCGCGCAGGGCTCGGGCAACTTCAGGCCGATCAACGGCAAGCCCGCGCGGGGTGTGCTGCGGGTCCTTGGCATCGAAACCGACCCGCCAGACATCCTGCTGGTTCTGCAACGCCTCCATGATGTTTTGAAAGTGCACAAGGCCAATGCCGCTGTCGAGGTTGGCGCGAAGGTCCCAGGCCTTGAGGCTGGCGCATAGTGCCGTGAGCTGCTTGTCGGCCCCTTGTCCTGCACACCACGTGAGCAGGTCGGGCATGACCAGCTCGGCGACATAGACCTGGTTGTCCATGACCATCTGCTGCAGGTCGGCCGGGCTGATCCTGCCCTTCTCGTTCAGGCTCGCCAGGCGCTGCAGGGCAAAGCGGCTACGCGGGCCCAGGGGCTGATCGTCACGGCTGACCAGTGCGGAGTACCCACGCAGCGGCGCGGCAGGGTTGACCATCCAGGCCGAATCGTTGGAGTGCTGGACAAAATCAGTGCGGCTCAGGCTCGGCAGCAATTGCGCCGGGAAAATGCCGGCTTGCGCGGCGCGCGGGTCGACCTTCCAGTGACAGGCACTGCGCGAGCCGTCGAGCACGATCATCTCCTGACCCGCTGCCGGGTCGCTGCACTGAGCGAGCAAGGCGGCATCGACATAGGGCACCACCGACTGGTTCAGGTACAACGCCCGCCCCTTGGCATCTACTGCCAGGGTGTTGACCCAGGGAATGCCCTGCAAGCGCTGCACCGTCGCTTGCAGACCTTTGAGGCTATCGGCGCGGTTCATGCTGTCCCACTGCTCCAGCACCCGGGTGTTTTCCAGGTTGGCGTCACGCAGGCTGAAAGCATGTCGGCTGTCCCAGTCCAGGCGTCCGGGCCATTGCACGATCGGGCCGAACACTGAGCTGTAGGCATCGTGGGTCAGCGTCTTGAGCTGACCGTCGTCGCCCTTGACCGTCACGCTCAGGCGCTGGCGGGTCAGCGGCAACGATTTGCCGTCGAGCAGGTAACGGGTCGGGTCCTTGGGGTCCAGCTCAAGCCGGTACAGGGTGAAGTGCTTGGAGGTATCGACGGTATGGGTCCAGGCCAGGTGCCGGTTGAAACCGATATTGATCAACGGCAGCCCGGGCAACGCCGCCCCCATGACATCGAGCGCGCCTGGCAAGGTCAGTTGCATCTGATAGAAGCGCATGCCACCGGCCCAGGGGAAGTGCGGATTGGCCAGGAGCATGCCGCGGCCATTGAACGAACGCTCGCTGCCAACCGCCACGGCGTTGCTGCCGCGCTCCACGGCAAACTGATCCTGACGCGCCTGGGCGGCGCCAAGATCCGGGCGCAATTGGGCGGCGACATGAGGTGGGGTGGCCCCGGCCAACGCCTCGGCAAACTGGCCGACGCCGCCTTCGACCAGCAGCCTGCGCGTCAGCTTGACCAAATCCAGCGTCGTGATCGGGCGCAGCCACTGCGCCTGCAGGCACTCAGGGCCCTGCCCCTGCGCCTTGAATTCGGCCAACGCACGGTTGTAACCCTTGGCGTAGCCTTCAAGGCGTGCGCGCATCGCCGGTGGTTGCGCCTGCCAGAAGCCGAACACCGCCGTGGGTGGGTTCAGCCAGGTGAAGAACACATCACTGGGCAGGTTCTCGCGCTGCTCGAAGGTTCGCTCCCCAGGGCCGAAATAGCGTGAACGCTCACCATTGACGGTGATCACTTCATTAGCCAGCAGGCAGAGGTTGTCCTGCGCATAGGCGTAGCCGATGCCATAGCCAAGCCCCTGCTCGTCCCGCGCCAGAATGTGCGGAACCCCGAAGCTGGTGCGGCGGATCTCGGCAGACGCATCGCCCACCGCCACCCGAGCCTGGGCTGGAAGGCTGAGCCCGGCGAGCAACCCGGCCACACAGAGGCTTGCAAAGGAATGAGGCTTGATCACGCGAACTCCGGCTTCATCAGGGGAAAGATCATCCTGACTGAACGAAATTCATTGGAAAAATTTACCGGATCAGCCCGGTTAATTCGTCATTAGAAGGTAAACCTGCAGATTTTTTTCGCCGGGTACTGCAGTTTTGCCGCGCTCATTCGTCTTATAGGTGTAGGCAAACACTTTTGCTTACCTGGATAGGCCACGGACCGGCCACGAAATGGAGCATTCACATGTACAACCAGCAACAGTCAGCGGCAATAGCTGGAACTGGGCACAGCCACAGCCAACCGGTGACTGAGAAAACCACCACCGGCGAGTACGAGCGCGCTGGCAACGAACACATCCGCGAGCTGCTCAAGGCCTTTGGCTTGCGCACCAGCCTGATCCGCCTGAAGGTCATCGATGCCTTGCACGTGGCCGATCGCAATGGCCGCAGCATTGGCGTACGCGGGGTGCACAGCCAACTCGAACAGCTCGATATTCCGCTGTCGTTCCTCAGCGTTCGCGAAGTGCTCAAGCGCTTGTGTGCCGAAGGCGTGATCAACCTGGGCAGCGACAAGTGCTACAGCCTCAACCCCCAGGCCCGTACGGTGCTGGAGCAAGCCATTTCGCGTTGAGCGCCCGGCCGGCCAGCAGCCGGCCGCGCTTGCGGCCTCAGGGTTTGACCTTGCGCCGCATGATGCCGTTGACCACCACCACAACGACCGCCACCGCAATGGCGATGTACTGGAATACCTGCTCACTGATCGTCCCCTGCTTTTGCAGGTACGACAATCCGAGCATGATCCCCAGCACCAGCAGGGAGATCAGGATGGAATATTTCAGGCGTTGACCTTGAGTCATGGGTAGTTCCTTGCGACATCGGCGAAGAGGCCCGACGTGGGCCGTGCGCATGATACATCGTCATGTGCCAACCAGCGGACAATTTCCCGCTTCTGTCGACACCTGGGCCTGGCCAACATGGTGTCCCGGGCTGATGCCCAGACGGGCGGACAACAACCATGTTCATGCGCATCCTGCTGCGCTGCCTGGTACTGCGGGGTAGCACCCTCAAGGCCCACGCCTTTCCAACCGGAAACCTGCCCTCCAGCGTGCTCAAGAACCTGGGCACTGCACTGGCCAACAACGCCAGCAGCAGGTCAGCATGCTGCTGGCCCGTCCCTGCGGTTGAGCATGGGTTGCGCAACCAGGCCGGGGTTTGTTTTGGGCAGCCCCCAGTAATCAAGGCCTCGCGGCGTAAACCGTGCCCCATGCCTACTGAAGCCACCCAAAAGGCCTACAAACAGCATGCACAAAGCCCACCTTCCCCGCCCCACTTGCTGCCTAGCCTCCGTTCTACCCGCTGGCCGAGAATCCAGCTCAAGCTAGACAGGCACAACGTGGTGTTGATGCTGCCTGGAATGGCTCGAACCGCTTGGCACGGATGTTCAAGCATCTGCGTGCCAACCTATCGCCTACAAGGAAGTCATCATGGAACTGAGCGACCTCAAGCAAATAGATATCGAGCAACTGCCGCATTCCCTGCAGATGCTGATCGAGTGCCTGGGCATCGAAAACGCCTACAACCTGACCTGTGCCTATGGCGGGCGTCCCAAGTACATCCCCAAGCATCGCGAACGAACCGCCCTGGCGCAGGTTCTGCCCGCCCCGGCGCTGGATGCGCTGATCAAGCGCTTCGCCGGCATGGCCCTGGAGATCCCCAAGGTGGACCACTTTCTGCGCCAGTTGCGCAATCAGCAAATCCAGCGCGAAAGCGCCAATGGCCAGTCACGCAGCATGCTGGCCAACAAATACGGCCTGAGTTTGCGCCAGATCGGCAACATCCGCCGCCAGGAAGCCGAGGCCCGCTGAGCAAGACCCACCACAGTAATCACCAGCAACCCCCAACCCGCACAGTCACTGTTTACCCTCGATAAGGAAATCATCCGTGTGGCGGCAGCAACTTGGTCGGCCGCTCACCCGAGTAGCTGCAAGGCCCTATGACCACCGGCCCCTTCCAATGGAAGGGGCTCCAGCCATACATTACATCCAGCTCTTCGACCAGTTTTTCGACTATGACTCGGACGCACTGGGTACGCCGATGAAGGCCAGGACGACAGCAACGAATTCATCGAAGCTGCCGCCGTACGCTGACACCGCCCTTAGAAATCACGCTTGTAGAAGATATCCAGGGAGCTGGCCAGGCCGCTGGCCGCCTCCAGGTAAACCTTCTTGCTGAGTTTGTAGCGCAAGGCGATGGTGTTGGCCGGCTCGAACACTCCGACACCGTAGCGCAGGCTCAGGCGCTCGGTCAGGTTGCCACTGGCGACCACGGCGGTAGTGTTGCCGCTGCCCTGGGTGTCCAACTGGAAATCATCGATGCCCAGGCTCGACGCCAGGCTTCCGGTAATGCCGGCACTGCCGGCAAGGCCCAGGCCCAGCGCCGCTTCGGCGAGCATGTTGTTGTCTTCGCCCGTTGTTCCCAGGGGGCGCCCAAGCACCAGGTAGGACAAGGCCTGCTCCTGACTCATGGCCGGTTCCGAGAACACCTGGGTGGTCGGTTGTTCAGCGCTGCCGCTCAAGCGGATACCGGCAATCACGTCATCGGTCTTGCGAATCGCCTCAATATCCAGATACGGCTGATCGATGGGGCCGGCGAACAACAGTCGCGCCCGGCGGATGGTCAGGCGCTGGCCATAAGCGCGGTAGCGACCGTCGGCCAGGCTCAGTTCGCCGCGGGTATCGAGGTTGTCACCGATATGCACGTGACCGAGCAGGTTGGCGGTCAGGCCAAAACCGCTGAACGAGAGTTTCTCCTGACCGACCTGGACGTCGATGTCCATGGCCATGGCCATCGCTGGCTTGCCCTCCTCGGTCTGCTGGCCGAGGATCACCGTGTCATCGGAGACCTTTACTGTCGAGGGCGGTAGTTCACGCACAGTGATCTTGCCTTTGGGTATCAGCACCTTGCCGGTTACCGCAAGCTTGTCATCCACCAGGCTGATCTTCAGGTCCGGGGCGACTTCAAGGGCCGCATAGGGTTCGACGTTGACCGGCAGACGCTGGCCTTGCAGCGCCAGATCGACCGCCAGGGCCTGGCCCCAGCCCACCTGCCCACTCAAGCTCCCCCGACCGCTCTCGCCGCTTTTCCAACTGCCGTTGAGCTGCACCTGTTCGCCGGCGATCAACGCTTGCAGTTGCAAGTCCTCGAGGCTGATCGGCAGTTCCGCGCCGCTGATTTCGCCACGTGCAAGGTTCAGGCTGCCATTGACCTGAGGCGCCAGCAAGGTACCGGACAGACGCCCGCTGCCGTTAAGCTGGCCATTGAGGCGCTCAACCATCGGGGCGAAGGGACGGGCGATGGCCAGGTCTGGGCCGCTGAGGCGGAAGTCACCGCTCAGCGGCTTGTTTTTTGCCAGCGGATCGAGCCGGGTATTCACCGCCAGCTCGCCGAGCTTGCCGCCCTGAAAATCCAGGCGGGTGTCGATGCGACTGGGCCCCAGGGTACTTTGCAGACGCAGGACTTGATAAGGGAAGTCCAGCCACTGGTCCTTTTCGCGCACACGCAAAGTGCCGCCGCTGGCATCGATGAGGAGGGTGCCCTTGGGGCCACTGGCCGGTACATCAAGATTGATGTCGGCATTGAGCAGTCCCTGCCAGGCAAAATCCTTGGGCAGCCACTGTGCCAGGCTTTGCAACGGGAACTGCTTGAGGTGATAGCGCAGGCGCGGCTCTGGCGCCAGACGCTGGTCTTCGCCACACAGGCTGGCCGGGCCGGAACGCCAGCAATGGGCGCCGAAATCCACCTGGCCGCTAACCAGGCGTTGCAGTTTGGCCGGTGCCTGCAAGCGCCAATCCTGGCCACCGGCCTGGATTTCGCCGCTGGCCAGGCGACCACGCCAGTTGCCCTTGTCCAGTTGCCCATCCAAACCCAGGTCAAGCTTGAGTTGCGGCCCGTCCAGGGCCAGTAGCAGCGTTTGCCGGCGAATATCACCTGTGCCCTTGGCGGTGAACATCCCCAGGTTGGTATCGCCCAGGCGGATGCTGCCGGCCTCAAGATCGATGATCGCGCGCTGCGCGTTATCCAGACGTGCATCCAGACTCAGGCGCTGCACGCGGTTGTCGGCCTGGCCCAGTTGCTGGCCTTGCAGCACAAAGCTGCCCTGGGGGGCTTGCAAGGTGCCGGCGACCTCCAGACGGCCTTTGACCTGACCTTGCAACTGCGGCCAGAGCTGGCCCAGGCGCGGCAGGTTGATATCAATCTGCCCGGCCAGACGTTGTTGCAAGCTACCACTGCCATTGATGTGGTTGTCACCCAGGCGGATGTCCAGGGTGCCCAGAGTCCATTGCTGCCCTGCCCCTTGCGCCACCGCTTTAAGCACAGCGGGTTGGCCACGCAAGCGGCCCTTGAGGTCAAGGTCGGCATCCAGGCGCAATTCGCCGTTTTTCACTTCACCCTTACTGCGCAACGGGCCGGCCAGGGTGCCGGGCAATTCGGCCAACCAGTACGCCGGGTTCAAGGCCGACAACTCCAGCGCCGCATCCCAGGCCACGCCCTCGGCAAACTGCACACCAACACTGCCGGCGGCCTTGCCTTGGCCAGCCGCCAATTGAAGTTGCGGCAGACTGACCTGCTGCAGATCACCCTTGAACGGACTGGCAAGGCTAAAGGCACCGGCCGGGCCATCCAGCTCACCTTTGAACTCACCTTGATAGTTGCCATCACGGTACTGCACTTGGCCTGTGAAGCGGCGCAATGCAACGTCCGGTGCCGGTTGCATTGGATAAAGGCGCAGCCAGGGGAAGTCCAGCCAGTCGATGCTGGCTTCGGCGCTCATGCCGTGCTGCCAGTCAGCCTTGGCTTTGAGCTTGAGTGCTTGCTCGGCGCTGGCGGTAAGATCCAGGGCACTGAGTTCGGCGCCCTTGGCATCGACCCGGCCCTGCAGGTTGAGCGCCACCGGCCCCTGTTCGGCCGGCAGGCTGGCCGAGCCAAGCAGTTGATAACCGCTTTGCAGGTTGCCCTTGGCGCTCAGTTGCAGCCTGTTGAGTTGCAGGGTGTCGGGCAGTTCGGCCGAGGGTTTGAATGCCTCACTGCTGATCTGCAGTTGCGCTGGCAGATCCTCGGCCAGCGCTTGCAACTCGCCGGTCAATCGCGCTTGCAGGTAACCGCTGCTGTCAGCCTTGAGCTTGAGGGTTTTCTGCAGCTCGCCATCCACCTGCAATGCCAGTTGCCAGGGCTGCCCGTCGACATTGGGCAGCTGCAGTTGGCCCTGGGCCTGCAGTGGCCAGTCGGCCTCGGGCTTGAGCAGGCCTTGCAGGCTCAATTTGAGGTCATCGCGCTGCAGGTGCAGGCTGTCGATCTGAAGACCGCTCGAAGTCCAATGCGCAGCCAGTTGCAACTGGCTCAACTGCTCGCTGCCGTCCAGGCGCAGTACACCCACGCGCACCTCACCCAGTTCGATCGCCACCGGTAGCTTGAGCTCCGGCAGTTGCAACGGCCCGCTGTCAGGCTTGGCTTCGCCGGGCGCAAAAGCCAGGTTGGCCTGATCGGCGTGCAACTGGTCGATGCAAAGGGTCATGCGCAGCAGACAGCCAGGCGACCAGGCCAGTACCGGCGCCACCAGCTCGACCCGATCGCCGCCTTGCTCCCAGAGCAAGCGCTCGGCTTGCCACTGCCCGGCCAGGCGCCCCTGGAAGTTGTCCAACTGCAGCCCCGGCACCAGCCCCAGCGCCCAACGGCCGCCGGTCTGGGTACCGAGCACAAGGCCCACGGCCAGCAATGCCAGTACGAGTACGGCCAGCAGCCCGGCGATGATGAATTTGATAACCCGACTCACAGTTCCGGCCCCATGGAGAAGTGCAGACGCAAACCGCCATCGTCATCCAGCGCACGGGCCAGATCCAGACGCAGCGGCCCGACCGGAGACACCCAGCGCACACCAATACCGACACCGGTCTTGAGGCTGGGAAACTCCAGATTGTTGAATGAGTTGCCCTGGTCGATGAAGGTCGCCAGCCGCCACTTTTCGGCGACCGAGTATTGATACTCGGCGCTCCCGGCCACCAGGTAGCGGCCGCCGATGCGATCGCCATCGGAGTTCTTCGGCGACAGGGTCTGGTAATCGTAACCGCGCACGCTCTGGTCGCCACCGGCGAAGAAGCGCAACGAGGGCGGCACCGAGTTCTTGTAGCTGTTGGTGGCGCTGCCGCCGAACTGCACGCGGCCGAGGAAACGATGGTTCTGGCCCAGGGTGGTCAAGCCCTTGAGCAACACATTGGCGTGCAACAGGTTGGTGTCGGACACCAGTCCTTCCTTGGCCGCCTGCACATCGAATTGCAGGCGATAACCATTGTGCGGGTCGATGCGGTTGTCGCTGCGCAGGTAGGAATAGCTGATGCCCGGCATCAACAGGTTGCTCAAACCTGAATCGTCTCCGAGCTTGTATTCTTCGCGCTGGTACTTGAGCGAAATCACCCGCTGCCAGCCGCTGGACAACTTGCTGTGCCACTCCGGGCCGACGGTGAGCAGTTTGCTCAAGGTGTCGGTGCCAGCGATTTCTTCATTCTGGTAGCCACCGGCAAAACGCAGTTTGTCAGTCAGTGGCGGGTCGAGGGGGATGTCGTACCACAGGCCGACGTTCTGCCGCGGTGCTGACAGCTCGGTTTCCCAGCCATAACTGTGGCCTTGCGGGTTGACCCAGTGGCGCGTCCAGTTGGCCTTGCCACGTGGCCCGACGTCGGTCGAAAAGCCCAGGCCCAGGCCCATGGTCCGCGGCTTGCGGGTATCGAGCTGAACGGCCACCGGGATGCTTTGCTCGACAGCGGCGGTGGGCGCCGCATCGACTCGAACGCCTTCGAAGTAGCCGCTGGACTGCAGGGCGTTGTTGAGCTCGGCGATCAGTTCGGAATCGTAAGGGGTGTCAGCCTTGAACGGCACCATGCGTTGCAGCAGATCGTCATCGAGCGGCGTATCACCGGCGAAGCTGACCTTGCCCAGGCGGTAGCGCGGGCCGCTTTGGTAGACCAACTCGATGTCGGCGACCCCGGCCTGGGGATCGACCGCCAGGCGCTGACGGACGAAGTGGCCACTGAAAAAGCCGTAGCGCGAGGCCTGGTTCTGAATCAGCCGCTTGGCGTCTTCGTAATGACCATGGTTGAGTACCGCGCCTGAGCGCAGCGCCTTGCTGTCGGGAATACGGAAGGCTCTGAGTTCGCTGGCCGGGCCATCGATGCGGATGGTCACATCACGCAGGTGCACCGGCTCGCCGGGCTCGATACGCAACACCAGTTGCGGGCCCTTGTCGGCCTTGGCCGGCGGTTTGACCTCGCTGTCGATCTGCGCCTGGTAATAACCCAGGGCCTGGGAGGCTTTGCGCGCCTGCTCGACAGCGCCACGGCTGAAGCGCAACAGCGCCTCTTCATCGCGTTTACCAAGGCTGCCGATATAACCTTCGACATTGGCCTTGAGTTCGTTATTGGCAGGTTTGACCCGGACCACCAGCTCGCTTTGCGCGTACGCGCCGACACTGGCAACCCATAGAATCAAACCGCAGGTGAATCGTCCTGAATACGTCATAGGCGCGGATGCTACCAGAGCTTGGTGGCAGCATGGAGCCCAAGGTTTTCCTCACTGTTACGCAATTCAGGCCCGAGCCTGCTGCGAAGGCTGAGGATTCGGATGAAAGAACACGTGCTCGCGAACTGGTCCTACGGCAATCTCGCCAATTTCCTCATAACCCTGACGCTGATAGAACGCCAGGTAGTGTTCGTTGCCGGTGTCCAGCACCACCCCCTGGGAATGCTCATCCACAGCGCACCAGTCGTGCACTGCCTGTAACAATTGTTCGCCGTAGTGCTTGCCCTGAAACTGCGGATGAATCCCCAGCAGCGGCAACACATGCACCGCATCACTGGGCAGGCAAGCCATCAGGGCGGCCTGGTAATCCAGGTAGCGGCGGGTACAACGAAAGCCAGTACTGAGCACCATGCGCATACGCCAGGCCCAGCTTTCGGTGATGCCCAGGCGCCGCTGTGGTGGTGCAATCAATGCAATGCCGATCAGCCGGTCCTCAACCAGCAGGCCAATCGCTGGCAGTTCCTGGAGAAAATGCTGCTTGACCCGCTCACGCACGGTGGCACGAATGCGCTGGTCAAATCCCGGGCGCTGGGCTTCGAACAGAAATGCAAAGGTCGGTTCGTGGCGATAGGCGTGATACAGCAGCGAGCGCGCTTCGCGGCTGTAGCCGCCATCGAGCAGGCGGACTTGCGCCTGTGCGGCAGTCGGTTCGGGCATGCTGGCAATCCTCCGGAAATGGGCATTCATTGCCTTTGAGGTGTTCGGGGTGCCAACGTTCACCTCGTGCCACAGGTTAGCAACCTATCGAGTGGCTCGCCACGCTGGCCGACACCGCCAATGTCGGCTAGCATCCTGGGTTTTACCAGGATTGTGCTTGCCATGAAGATCGTCTCGTTCAACATCAATGGCCTGCGAGCCCGGCCCCACCAGTTGGCGGCGTTGATCGAAAAGCACCAGCCCGATGTCATCGGCCTGCAGGAAACCAAGGTCAGCGACGAGCAGTTCCCGCTCGCCGAAGTCCAGGCTCTGGGCTACCACGTGCACTTTCATGGGCAGAAAGGCCACTATGGTGTCGCCCTGCTCTCGCGCCAGGCCCCACTGAGCCTGCACAAGGGCTTTAGCACCGACGAGGAAGACGCCCAGCGCCGGTTCATCTGGGGCACCTTCGCCGATGCCGATGGCACGCCGATTACCATCATGAACGGCTACTTCCCCCAGGGAGAAAGCCGTGATCACCCGACCAAATTCCCGGCCAAGCAACGCTTTTACAACGATCTGCAGGCGCTGCTGGAAAACCAGTTCAAGAACGACCAGCCGTTGCTGGTGATGGGTGATGTGAACATCTCGCCACAAGATTGCGACATCGGTATCGGTGCCGACAATGCCAAGCGCTGGCTGAAGACCGGCAAGTGCAGCTTCCTGCCCGAAGAGCGCGAGTGGATGGAACGCCTGAAGAACTGGGGCCTGGTCGACAGCTTCCGCCACCTGTACCCGGACGTAGCCGACCGCTTCAGCTGGTTCGACTACCGCAGCCGCGGCTTTGAAGACGAGCCCAAGCGCGGCCTGCGCATCGACCTGATCATGGCCTCCCACGGGCTGCTGCCACGGATCAAGGATGCCGGGGTCGACTACGACCTGCGCGCAATGGAAAAGCCCTCGGACCATGCGCCGATCTGGCTTGAGCTGAACTGACTGCACCTGTGTGAGCAACTGTCTGTGGGAGCGGGCTTGCCCCGCGATTGGTGCGTGGCCGCACCGCCGCTATCGCGGGGCAAGCCCGCTCCCACAGGGATGTAATTCAGTGTCATCTTTTGGTCACTTTATCGTCTTAATCTCCCGGCAAACCCTTTGCCCATGAGTGCCAGACGGCATGTTGCGCCACTTCCCCCTGCTTGTGCTTTGCCTGCTCCCGCTGCTTGGCGCCGCTGACCCGCAGGCGCAATTGCGTATCCAAGGCTCCAACACCATCGGTGCCGCGCTGGCACCGGCGCTGGTCACAGGGATGCTCGAGCAACAAGGTGCCAGCGCCATCAGCATCCTGAGAACCGATGCCGCCAACGAACTCCAGGTTCGCGCCCAAGGCAGCAACGGACAAGCGTTGCGCATTGATATCGCCGCCCACGGCTCCAGTACCGGTTTCACCGCACTCAAGTCCGGCCAGGCGGCGCTGGCGGCTTCGTCTCGGCCGATCAAGGACACTGAGCTGAGCGAACTGCGAGCCCTGGGCGACCTCAACAGTGCCGCCGCAGAACAGATCATTGCCCTGGATGGTGTCGCGGTGATCGTCCATCCCGACAACCCGCTGCCACAGCTGACCACCACTGAGCTTGCGCAGGTTTTTTCTGGGCAGATCAGCCGTTGGGAGCAACTGGGTGTCGCTAACGGGCCCATCAACCTGTACGCCCGCGATGACCGCTCCGGCACCTTCGAGACCTTCAAGGCCCTGGTCCTCGACCCGGCACAGCACCCTCTGGCCGACAACGCCCGGCGCTTCGAATCGGCCGAACAACTGGCAAACAGCGTGCTTGGCGATCGTCAGGCCATCGGTTTCAGCAGCCTGGCCACGGTGCATGGCACCAAGGTCGTGGCGATTGCCGACGGTGAGTCCCAGGCCATGCTGCCGACACCGGCCCTGGTGGCCAGCGAAGACTATCCGCTGTCGCGGCGACTGTACTTCTATCTACCACCGGGCCAGGCCAACCCGCTGGCCCGTGCCCTGGTCGAGTTCGCCCAAAGCCCCCTGGGCCAGGCCATCGTTGCCCGTAACGGTTTTGTCGGCCAAGAGCTGCAGAGTGTCAAGGTTCAGCCCCGCCGCGAGATGCCCCAGCGTTACCTGACGCTTGCCAACGATGCCCGG
Organism: Pseudomonas rubra; assembly: GCF_028656935.1. Taxonomy (GTDB): domain Bacteria; phylum Pseudomonadota; class Gammaproteobacteria; order Pseudomonadales; family Pseudomonadaceae; genus Aquipseudomonas; species Aquipseudomonas rubra. Next base: position 53,796 of record NZ_JAMDGZ010000001.1, on the reverse strand, counting down.
CGCCTGTCGGTCAACTTCCGTTTCCAGGAAGGTAACGCCAGCCTCGACAATAAGGCCCTGCGTGATGTGCAGCGGGTCGTTGACTACCTGCAGGCAAAGCACAAGCTGGTCGGCAAAGTGGTACTGGTGGGGTTCGGCGATACCAAGGATGACCCGCAGCGCGCAACCCTGCTCTCGCGTCTGCGTGCCATGGCGGTACGCCGGGAACTGGCCCGTAGCGGCGTCGAACTGCGCGAAATCATCGGCCTGGGTGATGAACTGCCGGTAGCAGCCAATACCGCTGAAGAAGGCAGGATCCGCAACCGTCGGGTCGAGGTGTGGACCTATTGAAGGCACGCCCCTGCCCCATGCAGGGCAGGAGCGCGAGAGGGTCAGAAGTCGTAGCGGGTGGTCAGCATGAAGTTGCGCGGGTCACCGTAGTAACCGCCTTCATAGAAGCCCAGGTTGCTGAAATACTTCTTGTCGGTGAGGTTGTTGCCATTGAGGGTAACCGACAGCTGGTCGGTGACCTGGTACTTGGCCATGGCATCGAGCACCCAATAGCTGGATTGGGTGTAACGAAAATCGCTGCTGTTGCTGGCCGGGTTCCACACGTCTTTCCAGACCTTGCTCTGCCAGTTGGCCGAGCCGCCGATGGTCAGCTTGTTGAACTGGCCCGGCAGGCGGTAGTTGGTCGACAGGCGCAGCAGGTTCTCCGGTTCGACGGTGGAAATCTTGTCGCCTTCGCCATCGCGAGTGATGCGATGGGTAAAGCCACCCTGTACCTGCCAACCAGGTGTCAGCTCACCGGCCACCTCAAGCTCGAAGCCTTTGCTTTTGGCGCCTTGTACCGCCCGGTACACGGTCTTGTTGGTCACCGGGTTAAAGCCGACATCTTCCGGCAGGTTGTTCTGCTTGACCTCGAACACCGCCAGGCTGGCATTCAGACGCCCGTCGAAGAACTCGCCCTTGAGGCCCAGTTCGTAGGCATCGCCCTCCTCCGGCTCGATCATTTTGCCGTTGGCATCCTGTTCGCTTTCATGAGGTTTGAAGATGCTGGTGTAGCTGGCATAGACCGAGTAGTTGTCGTTGAGGTCATAGACCACCCCGGCATAGGGCACGACAACGCCGGTTTCCTGCAGGTCCTGGGTTTTGCTGCGCTGACCACTGGCAACATCCAGCGATGAGCTGTCGAGTTTCCAGTTCGACACCCGGCTGCCAACGATCAGCGCCAGATCGTCGGTGGGCTTGAAGCGCCCGGTCAGGTAGGCCGCGGTTTCCTTGAGGTCGGTATCGGCCTTGCTGATCGGGCGTCCCCAATCCGGCTCGGGGAAGTCACCGCTCCAGCCATTGACCGTCGGCACGCTATCGAAGAAGAACGGCCAGTTGCTTTCATGGGAGCGGATATCGCGGTGCGACAACCCGGCTACCAATTCATGCTCGCGGCCCAACAGCTGGAACGGACCGCTGGCGTACAAGTCGTAGGCATTCTGGCTGGTCTGGTAGCGGTAGCGTCCGCGCCAGATCGACATGCCGCTGCCATCCACCGGGTTGGGGTTGCCACTGGCCGCCGAGCCCAGGGTGATCGGTGAGTCCGACTCACTGCGGCTGATCGACGCCTTCACCGACCAGTCGTTGGCCAAGCGCTGCTCCAGAGTCACAAATGCGTTGTCGGCCGTGTTGTCCCACTGGCTCCATTTGGTGCCGGGGTTGAACGAGCGGGAGAAGCTGAATTTATTGCCGTTGCTGTCTACCAGCGGTGTCGACGCGCCCCAGGACGAGCCGTCCGGGCGGTTGCTCTGGCGGCTGAGGCCGACGCTGAGCAAGGTGCTATCGGTGAGGTCGGCTTCGACAATGCCGTAGAACACCTGCTTGTTCTCTTGCAGGTGATCCATGAACGACTGGCCGTCTTCATATGCAGTAACGAAGCGCCCGCGCACATTGCCTGACGGCGTCAGCGAACCGCCGATGTCGAACTCACTGCGGTAGGTGTCCCAACTGCCGACACCGGCCGATATGTAGCCCGACAGCTCCTTGGTCGGGCGCTTGCGCACCAGGTTGACGGTTGCCGACGGGCTGCCGAAACCACTGAGCAGGCCGGTGGCGCCGCGCAACACTTCAACGCGGTCGAAGATGACCATGTCGGTCTGGTCGATGCTGTTGCCAAACCGAAATGCGGTCGGAATGCCATCGATCTGGAAGTTATCGATGTCAAAACCACGGGCCTTGAACGCGGCGCGGCTGCTGTCGAGCTTGGTGACGGTGATGCCCGGGGTCTTGCCCAGCACATCGCTGATGTTGGTCAGGCCCTGGTCGTCCATTTGCTGACGGGTGATGACACTGACCGACTGCGGGGTTTGCCGCGGCGACAGGGTCAGTTTGGTCGCGGTACGGGTCGCCCCGGTGGTGTACGAACCGCTGCCTTCTGTGGTCTCGCCCAATGACGAGTCATTGATGGCCGTTGCTCCCAGCTCCAGCGTTCCCTTGCCTTGCTCTTCGGCCAGCAGCGCGCTGGCCTGCAGCATCAGGCTAACGCCCAGTACTGCCATGGCCAACGGATGACGCTGCAGCTTCAAGGTAACGGCTTCCCCTGCCATCACCCCTGACTTGAACGCTGTGTGTTGATGCACTTGCAAACCCCTTCGATGGTCAATCTGTTGTGATTGGCCAATCACGGCTGTTGTTGTTTTTATGCGCCGCAGCGGTGAAGTGCTGCGGCGAAGGGTGCAGAGAGTATTTCTTAATGATAATTGTTTGCAAATATTAAAGAGAAATATTACCAAACAGCCGGCAAAGAAATGTTACAGCGCCGCCCGTGCCCACCGCGCTCGCGGGTCTAGGCTTGTCCTTAGTGACGCCGGGCCCCTCTGACGGCTGCCAAGCCGCCATGTCGGAGTCACTGTTGCTCAGCAACGTCGACAATAAGGAGGGGCTCATGGCAGCTCTACAGGTATTTCTCGATAACGACTTTCTCGGTACCAGCCTGTGGTTCTGGCTGGCTTTTCTCGGCATCGTTCTGGCCTTGCTGGTGCTGGACCTCGGCGTGCTGCACCGCAAACTGCACGAAATCGAAATGCGCGAAAGCCTGCTGCTGTATGGCGGCTATTTCAGCGTCGGCATGCTGTTCGGTGTATGGGTGTGGTTCGAGCTGGGCGCGCAGAAAGCCCTGGAGTTCTACACCGGCTTTCTGATCGAGCAGTCGCTATCGATGGACAACGTGTTCGTCATGGCGATGATCTTTAGCTTCTTCGCCATCCCCCGCCGCTACCAGCACCGGGTGCTGTTTTGGGGCATCCTCGGGGTCGTGGTGCTGCGCGCGATCATGATCGGCCTGGGCAGTGCGCTGGTGCAGGAGTTCGGCTGGATCCTCTATGTATTCGGCGCCTTCTTGCTGTTCACCGGATTAAAGATGCTGTGCTCCGGGGAAGAATCCCACCCGGACCTGGCCAACAATCCGGTACTCAAGTTCGTCCGACGCCACCTGCGGGTGACCGACGAGCTGCATGGCCCGCGCTTTTTCGTGCACCTCATCCCGGCTGGGCAAAGTAAAGCGTTGCGCTATGCCACGCCGCTGTTCCTGGCCCTGGTGCTGATCGAGCTGGCTGACCTGGTGTTCGCCGTCGACAGCGTGCCGGCGATCTTCGCCATCACTCAGGATCCGTTCATCGTCTACACCTCGAACATCTTCGCGATACTCGGGTTACGCGCGCTGTACTTTGCCCTGGCAGCGCTGATGCACCGCTTTATCTACCTCAAGTACGCTCTGGCGCTGGTGCTGGTGTTCATCGGTGGCAAGATTTTCTACCACGGCCTGATCGGTGCCGTGCCGCCGATGCTGTCGCTGGGGGTGACCATCGCCCTGCTCAGCGCTGGGGTATTGTTTTCGCTGTTCTCGACCCGCTCGCGGAGCAAGCCCGCCGCTGAAAAAGAGGCGGGCTTGCACGGCAAACATCAATGACTGCTGCGGAGCATTTCCCTGGGCACGTACTTGCCGATCTCGTACTTGCCGATCGCCGCGCGGTGCACTTCGTCCGGGCCGTCGGCCAGGCGCAGGGTGCGCTGCATGGCGTACATGTAGGCCAGCGGGAAGTCGGCCGAGACACCGGCGCCGCCGTGGATCTGGATCGCCCGATCAATGACCTTGAGGGCCACGTTCGGCGCCACCACCTTGATCTGGGCGATTTCGCTGCGGGCGACCTTGTTGCCAACGGTGTCCATCATGTAGGCGGCCTTGAGGGTCAGCAGCCGGGCCATGTCGATCTCCATCCGCGAATCGGCAATCTTGTCGACGTTGCCACCCAGGCGTGCCAGTGGCCGACCGAAGGCGGTGCGTTCAACCGAGCGTTTGCACATCAGTTCCAGGGCCCGCTCAGCCATGCCAATCGAACGCATGCAGTGGTGGATGCGTCCCGGGCCAAGGCGCCCCTGGGCAATCTCGAAACCGCGACCCTCGCCAAGCAGCACGTTTTCGTAAGGCACGCGTACATTCTCGAACAGCACTTCGGCGTGGCCATGGGGCGCATCGTCGTAGCCGAACACCGGCAGCGGGCGAACGATCTTCACCCCGGGGGTATCGGTGGGCACCAGGATCATCGAGTGCTGCTGGTGGCGTGGGCCGTCAGGGTTGCTCAGGCCCATGAAGATCATGATCTTGCAGCGCGGATCGCAGGCACCGGACGTCCACCACTTGCGGCCGTTGATTACCCACTCGTCACCGTCACGCACCGCGCGGGCGGCCATGTTGGTGGCGTCGGACGAAGCCACATCGGGCTCGGTCATTGCAAAAGCCGAACGGATGTCACCGCGCAGTAGCGGTTCAAGCCAAAAGCGCTTCTGTTCTTCGTTGGCGTAGCGCACCAGCACTTCCATGTTGCCGGTGTCCGGCGCCGAACAGTTGAACGGCTCGGGGCCCAGCAGCGAGCGGCCCATGATCTCGGCCAGGGGTGCGTATTCAAGGTTGCTCAGGCCCGCGCCCAGTTCCGATTCCGGCAGAAACAGGTTCCACAAACCCTCGGCCTTGGCCTTGGCCTTGAGCTCTTCCATGATCGCGGTAGGCTGCCAGCGGTCGCCTTCGGCAACCTGGCGCTCGAACACCGCTTCGGCGGGATAGACATAGGCCTCCATAAACGCCGCGACACGTTCACGCAGCGCCTGGACCTTGGGTGAATAGGCGAAATCCATGGGCAGTACCTTCAGAGGAAAGGGGTCTGCTATCGATCCTAGATCAGCCAGCAAAATCCACCTAGCCTATTCTCGGCGTGTATTAACATTCATAACCGATATATGATCCACCTATAACACCAACAAGAGCAGCGCCCATGAACCTGAGCAAGGTCGACCTCAATCTGTTCATCGTCTTCGATGCCATCTACACCGAAGCCAACCTGACCCGGGCCGGGCAGATTGTCGGTATCACCCAGCCAGCGGTGTCCAACGCCCTGGCGCGCCTGCGCGAAACCTTCAACGACCCGCTGTTCGTGCGCACCGCCCAGGGCATGGTGCCTACGCCCATGGCGCAGAACATTATCGGCCCGGTGCGCAATGCCCTCTCGCTGCTACGGGTGTCGGTGCAGGAAAGCCGCATCTTCAACCCGCTGCAGGCCAACAAAACGTTTCGCATCAGCATGACCGACCTCACCGAGGCGGTAATCCTGCCACCGCTGTTCCAGCGCCTGCGCCGCCTGGCCCCGGCAGTGGTGATCGAGAGCTTTGCGTGCAAACGCCGGGAGACCACCAAGGAACTGGCCGCCGGACGCCTGGACTTTGCCGTCGATGCGCCGCTCAACACCGACCCTCAGGTGCGTCACGTCAAGTTGATGCAAGACCGCTACGTGTGTGCCATGCGCCAGGGCCACCCGCTGTTCAAGGACAAGCTCAGCCTGGATGACTACCTGGGCTTGACCCACATTCATATTTCCAGCCGCCGCAATGGCCTGGGTTATGTCGACCTCGCCCTGGGCAAGATGGGCGTGCAGCGCAAGATCGCCTTGCGCTCCCAGCACTACCTGATGGCCTCGCAGGTTTTGCAGCAGACCGACATGGTCATGACCGTGCCGGAACGCTTTGCCCGCCGCCATCAGCTCAACCACGTCAATCTGCCGGTTGATGTACCTGCGCTGGAAACCCACCTGTACTGGCATGAAAGCACCGACCAGGACCCGGCCAACCGCTGGATGCGTGAACAGATCATCGAGCTGTGCCAGGGCGTGGTGGCACAGGATGAGCGGGCAGCCATGGCTGAGGCTTGAGAAGGCGCGGGATTGCAACCCCAGCAATCCTTGCTTGACGTATACGTCAACCTGCAATTAGCTTAGCTCCATGCCCCTTTTCCGAGCCAAGCAATGAGCAGCCAGACCTATAGCATCTCCGACCTGTCCCGCGAGCTGGACATCACCACCCGGGCCATTCGCTTCTATGAAGAACAGGGCCTGCTCAGCCCGGAACGCCGTGGCCTGGAGCGTGTGTATTCAGCCCGCGACAAGGTCAGCCTGAAGCTGATCCTGCGCGGCAAGCGCATCGGCTTTTCCCTGGCCGAGTGCCGTGAGCTGATCGAACTCTATGACCCTACCAGCGGTAACCTCAAGCAACTGCACAGCATGCTGGCAAAGATCGCCGAACGCCGCGCCCAGCTTGAGCAGCAACTGCTCGACATCCAGCAGATGCAACTGGAGCTGGACACCGCCGAAGAGCGCTGCGAGCAAGCCCTAGCCGCGACCCTGAACAACCAGAAAAACAGCCATTGAGCCCTGAGGAACCCTGCCCATGTCATTGCCTGAAAAAGTTCGCCTGGTCGAAGTCGGCCCGCGTGACGGCCTGCAGAACGAAGCCCAGCCCATCAGCGTCGCCGACAAGGTGCGGCTGGTTGATGACTTGAGCGCGGCTGGCCTGTCCTATATAGAGGTGGGCAGCTTCGTCTCGCCCAAGTGGGTGCCGCAGATGGCCGGCTCCGCCGAGGTGTTTGCCAAGATCCAGCAATACAGCGGTGTGACCTACGCCGCGCTGGCGCCGAACCTGCGGGGTTTCGAGGATGCGCTGGCGGCCGGGGTCAAGGAGGTGGCGGTGTTCGCCGCAGCGTCCGAGGCGTTCTCCCAGCGCAATATCAACTGCTCGATCAGCGACAGCCTGCAGCGCTTCGTGCCAATCATGGAAGCGGCGCGCCAACATGGGGTGCGCGTACGCGGTTATGTGTCCTGTGTATTGGGCTGCCCCTATGAAGGCATGATCAATGCCGAACAGGTTGCTCCTGTGGCCCGTGAGCTGTACGCCATGGGCTGCTATGAAGTGTCGCTAGGCGACACCATCGGCACCGGCACCCCAGGTGCTACCCGGCGCCTGTTCGATGTGGTGAGCGCCCAGGTACCACGCGAGCAACTGGCCGGTCACTTCCATGACACCTACGGCCAGGCCCTGGCCAACGTCTATGCCAGCCTGCTCGAAGGGATCAGTGTGTTCGACAGCTCTGTTGCGGGCCTCGGCGGCTGCCCCTATGCCAAGGGCGCCAGCGGTAACGTTGCCAGTGAAGACGTGCTGTACATGCTCCAGGGCCTGGGTATCGACACCGGAATCGACCTGGAGCGCTTGATTGCCGCAGGCTTGCGTATCAGTGAAGTGCTTGGTCGCGCCAGCGGGTCGCGGGTGGCTCGCGCCCGTCACGCACAGTAAACACACGCGGTAACAGCTGGATCGGCGTCTGGGTGTTACCGCCCCCGCACTTTTCAGGGAAATTCCGGGTAACACGGAAACAAATCGACAGAATTTCCCGGGACCGTTTTTTAGGAAAACTTTCAAACCATTGATTTTATTGAGTTTTTAAAAGTTGGCACGGCACCTGCTATATCTCAGGTACAAGAACAATAAAAAGTGCGACACACCCAATAAAAATAAGACGAAACGACTCTGACATAACAAGAACAACACGACAGAGGCGCAGCTAACAGATTTTTTTGGAGAGGATGTGCTTTCCAGGGGCTTGCCCCGCAACCGGACTCAAAACAATAAAACTACCCCAAGGTAGCTCAGGTCACGGTTGGATCAGCAATGATGAAGGTCTATCAGCGCTCAAAAAAATACGTTTGCTCTTGATCCCGGATGGGGATCGCCAATGAAGCAGAGGCAACGGTCGCCAAAAACAACAATAGGCCGCCCTCCAATAATAAAAAAGAGCACGCAACAGTCTTTGAGGGGAGCCTAGGCTCCCCTCAGTGCTTCCTGCCCTCCCCGTTTTCATCCTCGTCGTCCTTCTCGAAGCGGTTCACCACCAGTGCCGGCAACTGCGCCGCTGACCGCTGATCGGTTGCCGCCAGCATCCCCGGTGCTCGTGCGGTCCCAATCACATGACCCCAGTAACGAGGACGCGGCCATGCCCATTGAAATTGACCCGAGTAATCAACGCTGCACCCTGATCAGCGAGGCCATGCATGTCCAGGGTGAAGCCCGCGAGGTACGGATCGTCACCGACGAGGTCCTGCGCATGTCGGTGGCTGAGCGCCAAGGCGTGCGCGTACCGATCACCGAACAGGAAGCCGATGCCCTGACTGTTGCAGGTGCGGTGGATGGTCGCAGGCACCTCAAAGAGACCGAGCAAGGCTCGATTATCTGAGGCCTGCTGGGATTTCATGGAAAATCTGATATGGTTTTTATCGAAATAGCTGAGCCTGTTATGCAAACAGATGGGGCGCCATAGTGCTCTGGCCTGATCGAGGCCTGATGAGCGACGAACCATGAGCGATAGAATCCCCGTCCAGATCGTTGAAATTGCTGAGCCTTCCACCTTCAAGAAGAAGCCTGCCAGCAGCGACAGACACATCCATACCCGTAGTTTCACCGGCTTGTTTCGTAACCTGCGCCTGGCTGGCGCGGGTTTTCTGTTTTTGCTGTTCTTCGGCACCGTCTGGCTGAACTGGGGCGGTCGTCAGGCTGTACTTTGGGACCTGGCTGACAGCAAGTTCCACATCTTCGGCGCGACGTTCTGGCCGCAGGATTTCATCCTGCTCTCGGCCCTGCTGATCATCTGCGCCTTCGGCCTGTTCGCCATCACCGTGTTCGCCGGTCGGGTGTGGTGTGGCTACACCTGCCCGCAGAGTTCCTGGACCTGGGTCTTCATGTGGTGCGAGAAAATCACTGAAGGCGAACGTAACCAGCGGATAAAACTCGACGCTGCACCCTGGAGCCTGAACAAACTGGCTCGACGCTCGGCCAAGCACACCTTGTGGCTGGCCATCAGCCTGCTCACCGGCTTGACCTTCGTCGGCTATTTCACGCCCATCCGCCCGCTCGCCGAAGAGCTGTTCACCCTGCAACTGGGCGGGGTCAGCCTGTTCTGGATCCTGTTCTTCACCGGCGCCACCTACATCAACGCCGGTTGGATGCGCGAAGCGGTGTGCATGCACATGTGCCCCTATGCCCGGTTCCAGAGCGTGATGTTCGACAAGGACACCCTGACCATCGCTTACGACCCGGCACGCGGCGAATCGCGCGGCCCGCGCAAGAAAGACGTCGACCACAAGGCCAAGGGCCTGGGTGATTGCATCGATTGCCATATGTGCGTGCAGGTCTGCCCCACCGGCATCGACATCCGTGATGGCCTGCAGATGGAGTGCATCGGTTGCGCGGCCTGTATCGATGCCTGTGACTCAATCATGGACAAGATGGGCTATGCCCGCGGCCTGGTTGGCTACAAGTCCGAACACACCCTGCAAGGCGGCACTACCAATTGGCTGCGCCCGCGCCTGCTCGGCTACATCACCGCCCTGGTGGTGATGATCGGTGCCCTGGTCATCGCCCTGAATCAGCGGCCAATGGTGTCGATGGACGTGATCAAGGACCGCGGCCTGTTCCGCGAGAACAACCTGGGCCAGATCGAAAACATCTACACCCTCAAGGTCATCAACAAGACCCAGCAGACTCAGCACTATCGCCTGCGCCTGCTCGATGCCGACGGTTTTGAACTGCACGGCAAGACCGAGTTCAGCCTGGCGGCCGGGGAGATGAGCGACGTGCCGGTGTCGGTGGCAATGTTGGCCGACCGCCCGCAAAGCAGCTCCCAGGAAATCAGCTTCGAACTGCTCGACACTGACGAGCCGGGCATCCGCAGCGTTGCTCATAGCCGTTTTGTCGCGCCTTTGAACCGCTGATCCCATACACTGCCCGAGCATCCGAAACCTTTCGAGCCATGATGAAACGCTACGAGAAATTTGCCGACGACATTGCCGAACTGATTCGCTCCGGGGTCCTGGGCCCCGGCCAGCGTGTGCCGTCGGTGCGATACGCAAGCCAGACCCACGGCGTCAGCCCGTCCACGGTGTTCCAGGCCTATTACCTGCTGGAACGTCGCGGGCTGATCCGCGCCCGGCCGCGCTCGGGCTACTTCGTCAACGCCCATGCACCGCGCCAGTTCAGCGAGCCGCAGATCATCGAGCAAGCCAGCGAATCCACCAAAGTGGATGTCAGCGAGCTGGTGTTCTCGATCCTCGACTCGATCAAGGACCCGCAAACCGTGGCCTTTGGCTCGGCTTTCCCCAGCCCCAACCTGTTCCCGTTACCGCGCCTGGCCCGCTCCATGGCCAGCGCCAGCCGCGAGATGGACCCGCGGATGGTGGTCACCGACCTGTCGCCGGGCAACCCGCAACTGCGCCGGCAGATCGCCCTGCGCTACATGGTCGGCGGCCTGATGCTGCCCATGGAAGAACTGCTGATCACCAACGGCGCGCTGGAGGCACTGAACCTGTGCCTGCAGGCGGTGACCGAGCCGGGCGACCTGGTGGCGATCGAGGCACCGGCCTTCTATGCCTGCCTGCAGATCCTCGAGCGGCTCAAGCTCAAGGCCGTGGAAATCCCCGTGCACCCGCGCGAAGGCATCGACCTGGGGGTGCTGGCCCAAACACTGGCCAAACACCCGGTCAAGGCCGTGTGGTGCATGACCAACTTTCAGAACCCGGTGGGCGCAAGCATGCCGGAAGAGAAGAAACAACAACTGGTTGAACTGTTGCGCGAGCATCAGGTGCCGCTGATCGAAGACGATGTCTACGCTGAACTGTATTACGCCCAGCAGGCACCGAAGCCGGCCAAGGCCTTCGACACCGACGGCCTGGTGATGCACTGTGGCTCGTTCGCCAAGAGCCTGGCGCCGGGCTACCGAATCGGTTGGGTAGCGGCCGGGCGTTACGCGCAAAAGATCGAACGGCTGAAGCTGATGACCTCGCTGTGTGCCTCGATGCCGGCCCAGGCGGCGATTGCCGACTACCTGCAACACGGCGGCTACGACCGTCACCTGCGCAGGCTGCGCTATGCCCTGGAAGAACAGCAGGCGGCCATGCTCGCCGCCATTGCTCGGTACTTTCCGGCGCAAACCCGGGTCAGCCATCCGGCCGGTGGTTATTTCCTGTGGCTGGAACTGCCCGAGCAGATGGACTCGCTCAAGCTGTTCCAGATGGCGTTGGCGCAAGGCATCAGCATCGCTCCCGGGCCGATCTTTTCCCCGACCCGGCGCTTTCGCAACTGTATCCGTCTGAACTACGGCAGCCCCTGGACCGAGCAATCGGAAAAGGCCATGGAAACCCTGGGCAAGATTGTTCGCTCGTTCTGAGCGGCGGTTGAACTTCGAGTACGCTTGCTGCACCCTGCGCGCTCGAATTTCCCAGGGATGGATGGCATGCACAAGCGACAGCATTTTCTTACGCCTCAGCGCTACGAGCACTTCCTCGAAAACGCCGAAGAGACGCGCGCTTTCCTGCAGAACAACCGCCTGCAGGCCGACTCCGACGAGCAGGAAGCAGTGTTCAGCGGCAAGCGCCTCAAGGGCCTGGCACTGGACAAGCTGCTGATCAGCTATACCGCCGGCGTCGCCTTCGACGCCTTGCCCGCCCTGCTCGAAGCGCTGATCAGCGAGTATGAGCAACTGCAGCGCAAGATGGCCATCTACACCGAGGCGCCCGACATCGCCCCGCTGAATCTGGACGATATCGAAGAACACCACGAATGCCTGCAGGTTATCAGCCTGTGCATCCTGCTGGGCCGCCACGACCTGCTCGAACGCTTTGTCACGCTGATGGACAACGGCGGCTACGCCGAAGAAGACACCCTCTATGAAGACCTGCTGAGCCGGGTACTGCCCGACCGCCATGACGTCGATCACTGGTACCAGGACTACGCCACGCCACTGGTGCACACCATTTATGCCACCAGTCCCGAGCAAGCGGCCAACCGCCTGCAGGGCTACTGCGAGCAATGGTACGAACATTTCCTGCACGCCAGCTGGTACGACACCCATGGCGACGATGAAAGCGGCTACGTCGGTTACTGGTCGTTCGAGGCCGCGGCAGTGGCCCTGCTTTATGGCATCGATACCCGCGCGCTGTTGCACGTGATTTTCCCCCACGACTTGCTCGAGCACGCCCGCAGCCTGCCCGCGTACCAGGCCATTCAATGGGAGTGCCTGGGTGACGCAGAAGATCAACAGGACGAAGAACAAGCCGAAGAGATCATCGACGAAGACGACAGCGACGAAGACTTCGCCTATGACATCAAGGCGGCCGGCGTCACCCTGTCCGATGCCATTGACGCCGCAAGCGTTGCCCACCTCGCCCAGGCCCTGAATGCCTACGACACTGTCGAAGCAATCCTGGCGCTGAACCTTGCGACCGATCAACAGGAAGAAGACGACGCCTTCTTCGACCTCGCCCTGGCCCTGCTCGGCTGGGTGCCCGGCCCGGGACACGGGCTCAAGCGGGTACTGCGTCTGGTCAATCGCGACCCGGAAAAACACGCCGAGCAACTCTACGACCTACTGCGTCATGTACTGCTCAACTGCCAGTTGAAGACCAGTCCGGATGCATTGCTCGAAGAGAGCCTGAACGCCGAAGTACTGCGCGCCGAGCTGGCGCAGATCATTGCAGCGGTACAGACCAGTGCGACCTTCCTGGACCTTGATGGCCCTCACCAGGCGCTGGTGTTGGCTGATCTTGAGCAGGTGGGTGAACATCTGGACGACCTGATCGAACGTATCGACGAACGCCTGCTGCCTTGGCTTGCGCTGCAACGCAACAGCAGCGCCCAGGCTTCGGGCAGCAGCAACAGCATCCCGGCGCAAACCAGCAAGCCGCAGTCACGACGCGTTGACCGCCTGCGTGAACATGCCACTGTCAGCGCTCACCCAGCGGCCGTAGATGGCGGCAAGCTGAGCCTGGAGCAGGACGATCTGACCCTGACCAGCAACTGGCTGGAGCTGAGCCTGGATGATGGCAAGCTCGGCGGTGTTCCCGGCGCCGCCTACAAAGTGCTGTTCGCCGATGGCAGCATCGCCGAAGGCTTTTTGAACGCCCTGGGCCATATCCGCCTGGAAGGTGTGCCCTTCGGCCCAGCCAAGGTCTACTACGGTGAAGACCCGCGTCCTTACCTACGTCAGCCGATCAAGGCGCTGGACAGCAGTGCCTCGCTGATCAATCGTGACCTGCGCAACCAGGGCTTCATTCCCTCGAAACTCGACAAGGATGACCTGTACGCCGAGACCACCGGGCGGATAGCACCCTACTGCGAACTGAATGCCCTCTGGTGGGAATGGGCCAGCGCCCGCCAACAAGGTCTTTGAGGTTGTCACAGCGCAGTTGTTGAGTACCGATGGGGGCGCTACATTTGCCACAGTCCCTCAGGTCGGAACGCCCGCATGTCGTCGAGTGAAGTGCAGTCCCTTCGCCTGCAGCTTGAACAACTGCAGCAACAGAACATCCAGCTCAGGGCCCAGCTGGCCGAGCACACGTGCGCAGAGCCTGCCGAGTCAGCGCAGGCCCTGACCGATACCCAGCAGCGCTACCGTTTTCTGTTCGATGCAATGGACGAAGGCTTCTGCATCATCGAGTTCTTCGACGGCCCCCATGGCCCGCTCAGTGATTACATCCATGTCGAAGCCAACGCCGCCTACGCCAAGCATGCCGGTATCGACAATGTAGTCGGGCAGAAACTGCGCGAAATGGTGCCCGACGAGGCCAATGGCTGGCTCGCCCGCTATGGGGCGGTCCTGCACAGCGGTGAGCCGATCCGCTTCGATCAGGAACTGGTCGCCACCGGCCGGCACCTGGATGTCTGCGCCTTTCGCATGGAGCCGGCCAGCCGCAAGCAGGTTGCGGTGCTGTTCCAGGACGTCACGGCGCGCAAACGTGCGGAGGCCGCACTCAAGCACCTCAATGAAGAGTTGGAGGAACGCGTTGCACAGGCGGTGGCTGAGCGCAGAGTGCTCACCGATGTGGTCGAGGCGACCCTGGCGCAAATCCAGGTGGTGGGCCTGGATATGCGCTGGCTGGCAATCAACAGTGCTGCCCGTGAAGGCTTTACACGGGTGTTCGGCCTGACCCCCAGTGTTGGCGACAGCATGCCTGAGGCCATGGCCCAATGCCCCGACGATTGCGCCCGAGGCCTGCAGCTCTGGACCCGTGCCCTCAAGGGAGAGGCGTTCGCCGAAGTTGCCGAATTTGGCCAAGGTGACCAGCACCGTCACTTCGAACTGCGTTTCAGCCCCTTGCATGACCAACACGGGCAATTGATCGGCGCTTACCTGTTCGCCTACGACATCAGCGAGCGGGTGCAGGAGCAAAAGCGCCTGCGCAAGACCGAAGAAGCCTTGCGCCAGTCGCAAAAGATGGAAGCGGTAGGCCAGCTCACCGGCGGCATCGCCCATGACTTCAACAACCTGCTGACCGGCATCCTTGGCTCGCTGGAGCTGTCGCGCAAACTGCTGGGCCGTGGCCTGCACCAGGAAGTCGACGCCTACTTGCATACCGCGCAAGATACCTGCAACCGCGCCGCAGCACTGATCCACCGCCTGCTGGCCTTCTCCCGGCGCCAGACCCTGGAGCCGCGCACCATCGATGTCAACCGCCTGGTGAGCGGCATGATCGAACTGATCCGCCGCAGCGTCGGCCCGCATATCGACATCGAGCTGTTCACCGCCAGTGCCCCGTGCCGGGCCAGCATCGACCCTTCGCAGCTGGAAAACGCCCTCCTCAATCTTTGTATCAACGCCCGTGACGCCCTCTCGGCGGGGGGCCGGATCAACATTGAAACCCGTCACCTGCAGGCCGACGAACAGGTCGCCACCCACCTGGACCTGACGCCCGGCGACTACCTGATGCTGAGCGTCAGCGACAACGGCAGTGGCATGCCGCCTCATGTGCTGGCACGGGCGTTGGAACCGTTCTACACCACCAAGCCGGTGGGCCAGGGCACAGGCCTTGGCTTGCCGATGGTCTATGGCTTCGTACGGCAGTCCGGCGGACAAGTGCGGGTGTACTCCGAACCCGGCCAAGGCACCAGCGTGCACCTGTACCTGCCGCGGTTGGAGGCAGCTAGCATGCCTTCCAGCGAACCGCTGGCGCGGGTACCCAAGCAACGTGAGTTGCGCGACATAACAGTGATGCTGGTGGACGATGAAGCGACCATCCGCATGCTGGTGGGTGAGGTGCTCAGCGACCTGGGCTATGAGCGGATTGAGTTTGCCG
This sequence comes from Pseudomonas rubra, assembly GCF_028656935.1. Classification (GTDB taxonomy): domain Bacteria; phylum Pseudomonadota; class Gammaproteobacteria; order Pseudomonadales; family Pseudomonadaceae; genus Aquipseudomonas; species Aquipseudomonas rubra. The sequence continues at coordinate 38,329 of NZ_JAMDGZ010000001.1, read as the reverse complement.
ACGGCCACAGTGCCCTGGCGGCGCTACACAAGGGCGTCAGCATCGACCTGTTGATCAGCGATGTCGGCATGCCCGGGGGCATGAACGGCCAGCAACTGGTCGCCGCCGCCCGTAAGCTCAGGCCAAGGCTGAAAGTGCTGTTCATTACCGGTTACGCCGAACAGGCCGTGCTTGGCAACGGCGTGTTCGAGCCCACAACGCGGGTGCTGACCAAACCCTTCAGCCTCGATAGCCTGGCCCGGCGCATCGAGGAGATGATCGGCTGATCAGCGCCCGCCGCCCAGATCGAGGAAACTGCCTGTGGCGTACGAGGCCTTGTCTGACAGCAGCCAGATGATCGCCTCTGCCACCTCCACAGCCTGACCGCCCCGCCCCATGGGAATACCGGGTTCCAGCTTGCTGACCCGTTCCGGGTCGCCGCTCAGGGCATGGAAGTCGGTAAAAATGTAGCCCGGACGCACGGCATTGACCCGCACACCTTCACCGGCGACTTCCTTGGCCAGGCCCAGGGTGAAGGTGTCCAGCGCCCCTTTGGAGGCAGCGTAGTCGACGTACTCATTGGGCGAACCCAGACGTGCAGCCACCGACGACACGTTGACGATACCGCCACCCTGCCCGCCATGGCGTGTCGACATGCGCAGCAGCGCATGCTTGGCACACAACATCGGCCCGACCACGTTGGTCTTCATCAGCTTGAGCAAGCGAAATTCGGAGACTTCCTCGACCCGGCTCTTCTGGCCGATAGTGCCGGCGTTGTTGACCAGCGCGGTGACCGCCCCAAGCTCGGCATCGACGCGCTGGAACAGCTGGATGATCTCGTCCTCGACACTGACATCTGCCTTGACCGCAATGGCCTCGGCGCCCAGCTCGCGGACTTCGGCCAGTACGCGCTGGGCCGCCTCGTCATCGTTCAGGTAGTTGATACAGATACGGTAGCCGGCCTGCGCCGCCAGGCGTGCGGTAGCGGCGCCAATACCGCGGCTGGCGCCAGTGATCACGATAACCTTGTCCATGGATACTCCTTGCTCCCAATGGCGTTAACCCCTCAAGGCTAACGCAGTCGGGCTCACGCGCAAAGACTTCAGGCCGAAGGGGGTGGTGTTGGTGCCTTTGGCTCGGGTTTGCGCAGCGGGTACAGGTGCTGGCGGACGATACCTTCGGGCAAATCCTTGCCAAACACACCGTAGCGAGCCGGCCACTCCTTGGGCGGCAGCTTGAAGGTGCCGAACAGCATGTCTACCAAGGGCGTGTGGATCGCGTAGTTCTTGTAGATGTAGTCCTTGTGCCGGGCGTGGTGCCAATGGTGATAGCGCGGCAGCACCAGCAGGTAATTGAGCCAGCCTCCGTCGATACGCACGTTGGCATGGGCCAGTACTGCCTGGACACCGACCAGGATTACATAGGCGTTCATCGCCTGGGGCGAGAAGCCCAGCAGGATCAGCGGCGCCAGCACCCCGGTGCGGGTCAGAAGGATTTCACAGAAGTGGATGCGCGAACCGGCCAACCAGTCCATGTGCGTGCTCGAATGGTGCACCGCATGAAAACGCCACATCCACGGCACCACGTGATACAGACGGTGCAACCAGTACTGACCGAGGTCGGCGACGAACACCGCCAGCAAGAACTGCACGACGATCGGCAGGCTCTGCACCTTGGCCTGCAGGGTATCTGAGAGCACCCAGCCGGCCAGCCAGCCAGACGATGCAGTGACGAAAATCAGGATGAACTGCACCAGCATGTGGCTGACGAAAAAATAGCTGAGATCGGTGCGCCAGTGCGGACGCAGGATGTTCTGCTGCGGATCCTTGGCGTAGAGTTTTTCCAGCGGAATGAAGATCAGCGCCGAGATCAACAGCGCCAGTACGAACCAGTCCAGCCCCAGCGAGTACGGGGTCTGGCCGATGGTCTGGGTCTGAATGTTGGTGCCACCAAGGAACATCGCCAGCCCTGCCGCGCTGATGCCGGTAAAGCCCAGGCGCTTGCGCTTGTTGAGGAGGATGTTCAGGGTGCCCAGGGCAAAGGCCAGGATCAGCCCGATCAACAGCGCGGTCCGCGCAAAGTGCACGCTGTAGACCTTGCGAAACTCGGCAAAGGTCAGCCACTGGGGGAACAGGAAGCACAGCACCGCCAGCAGGCTGAGCAACCCCAGGGCGGCCGAGATGTAACCGCTGATACGCCCCTGGCCGAGCTTGAACGCGTCGTGGCCGTGGCGTTGAAAATAGGCCTTGATTGCCTGCATGTATCGCTGTTCCTTCAAAGTGGTGGGCTCCGTGCGGCGCGGAGTATACCGACCTGCGGCCGCCAGTGAAGCGCCTCGTGCATGGCCAACTGACAAATCTGTAATCCACTGCTCAGTTTGCTGACAGTCAGCACTGGCTAAGGTCGTGCCATCCCAGCCCCTGGAATGGCACCCATGCTTCGACACCCCACCCGCCGCACCTTCGTCAAGGGCTTTGCCGCCGGCAGCGCCCTGGCCGGGCTCGGCCTCTGGCGCCTGCCGGCGTTTGCCGCGCCCAGCGTGTTTGCCAATGAGCTTCGCGGTGAACACTTCGAGCTGTTCATCGGCCAGACCCCAGTGAACCTCACAGGCCAGGCGCGCACCGCGCTGACTATCAACAACAGCCTGCCCGGCCCTACCCTGCACTGGCGCGAAGGCGACACCGTGACCCTGCGGGTGCGCAACCGCCTGAACGAGCCGACCTCGCTGCACTGGCACGGGATCATCCTCCCGGCCAACATGGACGGCGTGCCGGGCCTGAGCTTTGCCGGTATTGAAGCCGGCGGAGAATACCTCTACCGCTTCACCCTGGAGCAGAGCGGCACCTATTGGTACCACAGCCATTCCGGCTTGCAGGAGCAGGCCGGCGTCTACGGGGCGATCGTGATCGAACCGAAAGTGCCCGAGCCCCACCCCTATCAACGCGACTATGTCCTGCTGCTCAGCGACTGGAGCGACCAGGCACCCGATGAGCTGATGGCGACCCTGAAAAAGCAGTCGGACGCCTTCAACTACCACAAGCGCACCGTTGGCGATTTCATCGACGATGTCGCCACCAACGGCTGGCAGCAAAGCGTTGCCGAGCGCAAGGCCTGGGCCGCCATGCGCATGAGCCCCACCGACCTTGCCGACATCAGCGCCGCCACCTACACCTACCTGCTCAACGGCCTGCCGCCGGACGGCAACTTCACCTGCCTGTTCCAACCCGGTGAAACCGTACGCCTGCGCCTGATCAACGGCTCGGCAATGAGCTACTTCGACTTCCGCATTCCCGGCCTGAAGCTGACGGTGATCGCCGCCGATGGCCAGCCAGTGCAGCCCGTCGAAGTCGATGAGCTGCGCATTGCCGTGGCCGAAACCTATGATGTGCTGGTACGGGTCGGCGATCTGCCCGCCTACACCCTGTATGCCCAGAGCATGGACCGTAGCGGTTATGCCCGCGGCACCCTGGCACGCAGCAACGGGCTGAGCGCCGAGGTGCCGCAACCCGATCCGCGACCGATCCTGACCATGGCCGACATGGGCCACGGCGCCATGGCCAACATGGGTGGCATGGACCATAGCCAGATGGCCGGCATGGACCACTCGATGATGGCCGGGATGCAGCAGCATCCGGCCAGCGAGACCGGCAACCCGCTGGTCGACATGCAAACCATGAGCCCCAAGCCCAATCTCGCCGACCCCGGTATCGGCTTGCGCAACAACGGCAGGCGGGTGCTGACCTATGCCGACCTGAAAAGCACCTTCGCCGACCCCGACGGCCGCGAACCGTCACGGGAGATCGAGCTGCACCTGACCGGGCACATGGAGCGCTTTGCCTGGTCGTTCAACGGCATCAAGTTCTCCGACGCCGAGCCGCTGCGCCTGACCTACGGCGAGCGCCTGCGCATCACCCTAGTCAATGACACGATGATGGCTCACCCGATCCACCTGCACGGCCTGTGGAGCGACCTGGAAGACGAACACGGGCGCTTCCAGGTGCGCAAGCACACCCTCGACATCCCCCCGGGCAGCCGCCGTAGCTACCGGGTCAGCGCCGACGCCCTGGGGCGTTGGGCCTATCACTGCCACCTGCTCTATCACATGGAGATGGGCATGTTCCGCGAGGTACGCGTCGATGAATGAGCCGATCTTGCGTCCGCTGCTCGGCGGCTTCGCCCTGCTCGCCTTGCTGGCCAGTGAAGAGGCACGCGCCCAAGCCATGGATCACGCCGCCATGGGCCACGGTGCCATGAACCATCAGGGCATGAACCACAGCATGGCAACAGACATGCCGCGTACGCCGCTGCGACCGATTACCGACGCCGACCGCCAGGCCGCCTTCCCACCGTTGCCCGGCCATCAGGTCCACGACCGGCAGACCAACTGGGCGGTGGTCGTCGAACAACTGGAGTACCAGAACTTCGACAGCAGTAGCGCCCTCAAGTGGGACGCCAACGCCTGGATCGGCGGCGATATCGACCGCCTGTGGCTGCGCAGCGAGGGCGAGCGCGAACAGGGCGTGACCCACAAGGCCGAGTTGCAGGCGCTCTGGGGCCATGCCATCAGCCCCTGGTGGGAACTGGTCGGCGGCTTGCGCCAGGACTTCAAACCGGCCAGTAGCCAGACCTGGGCCGCTTTCGGCATCCAGGGCACGCCACTGTACGGCCTGGAGCTGGAAGCCACCCTGTATGCCGGCGAGCGTCAGCAAACCGCGCTGCGCCTGGAGAGCAGTTACGCTATCCTGCTGAGCAATCGCTGGATCCTCGAACCGTCGCTTGAGGCCAACTTCTATGGCCGCAATGACGCGACACGGGACCAGGGCCGCGGCCTTGCCGACAGCGAGATCGGCCTGCGCCTGCGCTACGAAATCACCCGCGGCGTTGCCCCTTACCTGGGCATCAGCTTCAACCGGGCCTACGGCGACAACGCCGAGCAGATCCGTGATGAGTACGGCGACATTGGTCAGACCCGCCTGGTCGCCGGGGTTCGCCTGCGTTTCTAGAAGTGGAGAAGTACATGCTGAGCAAGAAAATCGTCGCCTTCGGCCTGCTGGCCCTGAGCACCCTGGCCCAGGCTGGGCAGACCATCGATGTCTACCGTGACCCCAACTGCGGTTGCTGCAAGGAATGGATCAAGCACTTGCAAGACAACGGCTACACCGTCAACGACCATGTCGAGCCAAACATGAGCGCAGTCAAGCAGCGCCTGGGCGTCGAGCCGCGCCTGGCCTCGTGCCACACCGGGGTGATCGACGGCAAGTTTGTCGAGGGGCATGTGCCGGCCGAGCAGATTCAACTGCTGAGCAAGCGCCCCGACCTCAAGGGCCTGGCTGTACCGGGCATGCCCATGGGCTCGCCGGGCATGGAAATGGGCGACCACAAGGACGCCTACCAGGTCATTGGCCTGACCCGCGAGGGCAAAGACGAAGTGGTCGCCAACTACTGATCCGCTGCTGATGCTTAGCGACTGGGCGCTGTTTCTCAGCGCCTTCGGCGCCGCGACCTTGCTGCCGTTGCAATCGGAAGCGGTGCTGGTCGGCCTGCTGTTGCGCGAGCCCGAGGCACTGCTCAGCCTGCTGCTGATCGCCACCGCCGGCAATGTCCTCGGTTCGATCGTCAACTGGCTGCTGGGCCGTGGCATCGAGCACCTGCGTGACAAGCGCTGGTTTCCATTCAAGCCTGCGCAGTTGGCAAAGGCCCAGCAACGTTACCAACGCTACGGCCAATGGTCGCTGCTGCTGAGCTGGATGCCAGTGATCGGCGACCCGCTGACCCTCATCGCCGGAATCATGCGTGAGCCGTTCTGGCGCTTTTTAGTGCTGGTCACGCTCGCCAAGGCCGGCCGTTACCTGGTGCTGGCATTGCTGACGCTGGGTTGGATGCAGCACTAGCGGCCCCAGATCTGCGCCTCGGTCCAGCCCAGCTCGGCAAAGTCCTGGGCGCGCAGGTGCGCTTCCTCTTCGCAGAAAAACTCATCCAGTTGCGGCGCGCGTACCGACGTGTCGCAGAGCATCGCATGCACCTGGCCGCGGTGGTGGATCTGGTGCTCGAACAGGTGCGAGAGCAGACGCAGGCGTTGCTCGCGCTGCACCCAGTCAGGCCGCACGATACTCACGTAGCGGTGCAACTGGTCGTCATGCAACTGGCTGCAGTAGGCGATCAGGCGGTGATCGGCCTGCGATTGTTCGGCGTGCAGGTCCTGGCAGGTGGCGTAAGGTTCTTCGGGCTCGAAGAAACGCTGGCTGTCCGGATCGGGGGCTTCGCCGCGCTGCTCACATTCCAGGGCCTGCAGGTAGAACCAGTCGACGGTAAGGATGTGGTTGAGGGTGGCCTTGATCGACGGGAAGAAACTTGCCCGCGGGGCGACGAACTCGTCCTCGCTCAGTTGCCTGCAGGCCTTGTACACCCTGTGGTTGGCCCAGCCGTTCTGGTAGGCCATGGTCAGCAGATGGTGCGAAAGAAGCTCGGCCATGATCGACTCCTCAGCAGAAGCGTTGCAGTTGCATCTCCCGCAAGCGGCTGAGCGTACGCCGGAACGGGAACTCCAGATACCCTTGAGTGTAGAGCGCTTCCAGGGCCACCTCGGCCTCCAGGTACAGGGCGATCCGACGGTCGTAGCATTCATCGACCAGGGCGATGAAGCGCCGCACGCTGTCGTCATGCACCGACAACTGCGGCAGTTCGCGGTCCCCAGCCACCACCCGCTGGGCAGCATCTTCGGTACCACGGGCAATCTTCGCCGGGCGCTGGCTGGCGCCCAGGGCCGGCACCTCGCCGAGCAGGATGGCCTGGAAGCTGTCGCACAGGGCCATGAAATCCATGGCGGCAAAGGGTTGCTCACACAGCTCGCTGTAACGGCACCAGAGCACGCTGTCGCAGCGTTGCACCACGTTCAGTTGGCGTGAACCGATCTGTAACGGCTGGTCGGTGGCTGGCTGCTCGCCGCGCAGTTGTTCGAAGACCTGCGCCAAGGCTGCGGGCTGGCCTGTCTCGGCAATCCAGTAACGCTGTGTCACAGCGCCGGGGTGCAACCGATGGTCCTGCTCCCCCGCCACCGGCACCACCTGCATATGCTGCTCAATCGCGGCAATCGCCGGCAAGAAGCGTTCACGGTTGAAACCGTCGTTGTACAGCTGGCCTGGCGGCTGGTTTGAGGTAGCGACGATCACCACCCCGGCCTCGAACAGCACCTGGAACAGGCCGCCCAGAATGATCGCATCGCCGATGTCGTTGACGAACAGCTCGTCGAAGCACAGCACCCGGATCTCTTCAGCCAGGGACAACGCCAGGGCCTGCAAGGGCTCGGCGGTGCCATTGAGCTGGAACAGGCGTTGGTGCACCCAGCGCATGAAGTGGTGAAAATGCTGGCGCCGGGACGGCACCTGCAGGCAACTGTAAAACTGGTCCATCAGCCAGGTCTTGCCCCGCCCCACCGGGCCCCAGAGGTAAACGCCCCGTGGTGTTTCGCCACGCTGCAAGGCCTCGAAGCAGGTGTTCAGGGCCGTGGCGGCCTGCAACTGGGCCGGGTCGTTGACAAACCCCTGGCTGGCAATTGCCTGCTGGTAGCGGCCCAGGGGAGACTGTTCGGTGAAGCAGGACATGCGCGGCGTCCATGGCAAAAGTGGGCATTCTGCGGCGTGGGCGTGTCGCGGGGCAAGCCCGCCCCTACTCCAGCCCGACCTTGAGCAGCGCCCCATCGCTCTCATCGGTCAGCAGATACAGATACCCATCCGGCCCCACCCGAACATCACGAATCCGCGCCTTGAGTTCGCCGAGCAGGCGCTCCTCATGCACCACCTTGTCACCGTCAAGCTCCAGACGAATCAGCTCCTGGGCCGCCAGCGCGCCAATGAACAGGCTGTGCTCCCAGGGCTTGAAGCGTGGATTGTCGTAGAACGCCATGCCGCTGATGGCCGGGGATTTCTCCCAGACGTGGTGCGGATCGACCATGCCATCGACATGTTCGCCCTTGGCTTCCGGAATCGGCAGCAGCGAATAGTTGATGCCGTGGGTGGCGATCGGCCAACCATAGTTTTTGCCCGGCTTTGGAATATTGATTTCGTCACCGCCACGGGGCCCGTGTTCGTGGGTCCACAGCTCGCCAGTCCAGGGGTTGAGCGCGGCGCCTTGCTGGTTGCGGTGGCCGAACGACCAGATCTCGGGACGGACATTGTCCTGGCCGACGAAAGGGTTGTCCTTGGGCACCGTGCCATCGGGCAGGATGCGCACCACCTTGCCCTGCAACTTGTCCAGATCCTGCGCGGTCGGCCGCTGGTTGTTCTCGCCCAGGGCGATGAACAGGTAGCCGTCGCGATCGAACACCAGGCGCGAGCCAAAATGGTTGCCGCTGGAGAGCTTGGGCTGCTGGCGGAAAATCACGTTGAAGTCTTCAAGCTTGGCGTTGTCGGCCGACAAGCGCCCGCGCCCCACTGCAGTACCCGCCTTATCGCCTTCACCGCCGCCTTCGGCATAAGACAGGTAAACCATACGATCCTGCTTGAAGGTCGGTGAAAGGACCACATCAAGCAGACCGCCCTGACCCTTGGCCCACACTTGGGGGACGCCGCCCAGGGCAGGCCCGACTTTGCCCTCGGGGCTGACGATGCGCAGGTTGCCGGCCCGCTCGGTCACCAGGATGCCCTGGCCGTCCGGCAGGAACGCCAGAGCCCAAGGGTTGCTCAAGCCTTCGGCAAGGGTGCTGACCTTGACGCTGCCCTCCTCGCTTTTGAAGTCGCGCTCGGGCGCGGCATGGGCCAGCAGCGGCAACAGCGCCGCGGTGATCAGGGTGGGTAACCAGGTGCGTGGGGACATCAGCGATTCCTTCCAGGGTGGGCCCGTTACTCAGGGCGCGGGCGCAGGTGCACGTGGCGGCCGGGTGGGTTCCAGGCGCGGAGTGGTCTGTTCGCGGCGGATGTTTTCACCGTTGCCGATACCGCGGTTGTCCAGGGTCGGCGGGCGCGGGTTGGGCTGGGTCGAAGGGCCGCGCACCGGCGGCGTAGCGGGGACGCTGCCCTGGCGGCTGTTGGGGTTGGCGCGCATGATCGGGCTGTTGTAGGGGTTGTTGTTGCTGGCCGCCAGCTGCAACGGCCCGGCCGCGGGCGCAGCTTGCAGCGGCGAGCTCAAGAGCAGGGCCATCGCCAGGCCCGACAGGGATCGGTTCACGGTATTCACCTCCGGTCGGCGCCGAAAACCGGCGCGCCCAAGCGTTGGATAGCCTAAGGCGCGACAGGTTCGCCGGGAAACCTCGATTTGCCCCGCAGGTGATTCATTATGTTACCGGATCAGCCATCGACCTTGTGCCGGGCGGCATACAGGCAGAGCATCTCCATGGCCAGGGTCGCGCCGGCCAAGGCGGTGATATCGGCATGATCATAGGCCGGTGCTACTTCCACCAGGTCCATGCCCACCAGGTTGATACCACGCAGCCCACCGAGGATTTCCAGAGCCTGCACTGTGGTTAGCCCGCCACACACCGGGGTGCCGGTGCCAGGCGCGTAGGCCGGGTCCAGGCAGTCGATATCGAAGGTCAGGTACACCGGCTGTTCGCCGACCCGCTGGCGAATCGCCTCGATGGTCGCCTGGGTGCCGCGCTGATGCACCTGACGGGCGTCGAGCACGGCAAAGCCCTGGGTATCGTCATTGGTGGTGCGCAGGCCGATCTGCACCGAGCGCGCCGGGTCTACCAGGCCTTCACGGGCGGCATGCCAGAACATGGTGCCGTGATCGACGCGCTGGCCCTCCTCGTCCGGCCAGGTGTCGCTGTGGGCATCGAAGTGGATCAGCGCCAGCGGGCCGTGCTTGCGGGCATGGGCCTTGAGCAGCGGGTAGCTGATGAAATGGTCGCCGCCCAGGGTGAGCATGGCGCAGCCGGCTTCAAGGATCTGCTCGGCATGGGCCTGGATGCTCTCGGGCACGGTATGCGGGCTGCCGTAGTCGAAGTTGCAGTCGCCGTAATCGATCACCGCCAGGTGATCGAAGGGGTCGAATTCCCATGGCCAGTGCCGGGCCCAGGCCTGCTGCACCGACGCTGCACGAATGGCCCGCGGCCCGAAGCGCGCACCAGGACGGTTGCTGGTGGCGGTGTCGAACGGCACCCCGCTGACCACCACATCGACCCCGCGCAGGTCACGACTGTAGCGGCGGCGAGAAAAACTGGTGATACCGGCAAAGGTGTTTTCGGCAATGGTGCCGTACAGGCTGTCACGGGTGATGGCCTGATCGTTATCGGGGGCGAGGTCCATGGTCGGGCTCCTGGTCTGTTGTTATTGGCGGCTACGGAAAGCGGTCCACAGGCGAGTGCGCTGGCGCATGTCGGCCAGGCTCATGCTGCGGTCGGCAAACAGCCGCGCACGCACTTCGTCCGAGGGGTAGATGTCCGGGTCGCTGCGCACCGCTTCGTCTACCAGCGCCGTGGCGGCCTGGTTGGCATTGGCGAAGAACAGCGTGTTGGTCAACGGCGCCACCGACTCGGGGCGCAACATGAAGGCGATGAAGGCGCGGGCCGCTTGTGGATGCGGTGCGTCCTTGGGCATGACCAGGTTGTCCTGCCAGATCAGCGTGCCTTCGCGGGGAATGCGATAGATCACCTGATACGGCTTGCCGGCCTTGTGTGCCTGGTCGGCGGCCATGGCCGCATCGCCGTTGTAGGTCAGGGCCAGGCACACACTGCCGTTGGCCAGGTCGTTGATCTGCCGACCGTTGGCGACATAGCTGATGAACGGCTGCAATTGCTTGAGCAGCGCCTGGGCCGCCGCCAGGTCGTCTTTGCTGCGGCTGTAGGGATCCTTGCCCAGGTAATTCAAAGCCACGCCGATCACCTCCTGGGGCGAGTCGGACATGGCAATCCCGCAATCCTTGAGCTTGCTGGCGTACTCGGGTTTGAACAGCAGGTCGAGGCTGTTCAGCGGTGCATCGCCGACCCGCTGGCGTACCGCCTCAAGGTTCATGCCCAGGCCCAGGGTGCCCCAGGTGTAAGGCACGGCGTACTGATTACCGGGGTCGACCTCGGCCAGCTTGGCCAGCAGGTCCTTGTCGAGGTTGGCGTAGCCGGGCATTGCCTGGGCATGCAGTGGCTGCAGCGCGCCTGCGGTCAAGGCGCGGGCCAGCAGGCTGGCGGACGGCACCACGACATCATAGCCACTGCCACCGGTAAGCAGCTTGGTTTCCAGCACTTCGGTGGTGTCAAAGGTGTCGTAGCGCACCCTGTAGCCGGTTTCCTGCTCGAAACGCTGCAAAGTTTCGGGGGCGATATAGTCAGCCCAACTGTACAGATTGAGGACTTTTTCCTCGGCCTGCACCGGCAAGGCCAGAAGCAGGGACAACAACCACAGGGATGTACGCATGTCGGGCACCTTTGTCAGTGGATGCCGCCAGCATGCCTGCCGGGTTACATTACTAAAATGGCAAGTCAATTAACCTGACATTCATCGGGAGCAATGTTTGATGTTGGGACAACTGCACGACCTCGACCTGCACCTGCTGCGGCTGTTCGTCACTGTAGTCGAGGCCGGTGGCTTCAGCGCCGCACAAGGTGTGCTGGGGCTGAGCCAGCCGAGCATCAGCCAGCAGATGGCGCGCCTGGAAACTCGTCTGGGCTATCGCTTGTGCAGTCGCGGCAAGGGCGGCTTTCGCCTGACCGCCAAAGGCGAAGCGCTGCTCAAGGCCACCCGTGAACTGCTGGTGCAGATCGAGGCGTTCCGCCATCAGGCCAATGGCGTGGCCGGGCGTTTGCTTGGCGAGGTACGCATTGGTATTTCCGAGGCCCAGGAGAGCACCGTGACTCTGCGGCTGGCAAAGGCCATCGAGCGCTTTCGCCAGCGCGACGAATCCGTGCGCCTGGAGCTGGTCAGCGCCATGCCGGCAGACCTTGAGCGCCAGCTGTTGCAGCAGCGCCTGGACCTGGCCATCGGCTATTTTTCCGGCAAGCAGGCCGCGTTCGATTACACGCCGTTGTTCGAAGAGAACCAGCGCCTGTACTGCGCCAGCCACCATCCGCTAGCCGGCCTGCCTGAAGTGAGCCTGAACGCCTTGCAGCAGGCCGATCAGGTCGAACACCCCTACCGCTTCCAGAGCCGCCAGGAGCCCTTTGACGGCACCAGTGGCGCCGCCCGTTCCGAGCAGGTTGAAGGCGCCCTGGCCTTTATCCTCTCCGGCCAGCACATCGGCTACCTGCCCTGCCACTACGCCGAGCCGTGGGTCGAGCGCGGCCTGTTGCAGGGCCTGGACCCGGCGCTGGATTTTGCCGTGCCGTTTGTCCTGGCGCGCCACCGCGCCCAGGTGCCCAGCGACGCCCAGCAGGCCTTTGCAAGCGACCTGCTGGCAGCCTTCGCCTGACTCAGTAGGCCAGCGACCAGGTCAGAGTGTAGGTGCGGCCCCGCCCCTGGTAGTCGTACAAGTAAGCCGGGCCATAGGTGGGCGAGTAGAACAGCGTCGCGCGTTGGCCCCAGACGGTGCTGTACTGCTTGTCGAGCAGGTTCTGGACACCGGCGCTGAAGGTACCCAAACCTGTGTCCTGGCTGCCCAGCAGGTCGAAGGTGGTGTAGCCGCTGATGGTGTGATCGGCATCGTCCTTGAGGGTGAAGGCATGGTTGGCCTGCAGCCGTGCACTGCGGCCATCGCCCTTCCAGCCCACGAAAGCGGTGGACTTGGACAGCGAAGCATAACGGGCATCGCGCTTGATCCAGTCGCCGTTCTTGTCTTCTTCCTCCGAGCGCACCAGGTGCAGCGTGCTGCCCGCTTCCCAGCCACTTTCGAAGTGGCGGGTCAGCGCACCTTCAAAGCCGAAGTCGCGGCTTTTCTGTTCTTCGACGTTGATGGTCAGGGTGGCCATGTCGGTGGTGATGATCTTGTCCGACCAGATGTAGTACACCGCCGCCTGGGCGTCCCAATCCAGGTCGGCGTAGCGCCAGCCCAGTTCCACCTGGCGGCTCTTGATCCCCGCCAGCGGGTTGTCTTCAACGCTCAGGCCCGGCTTGCCGTAGTACTTGGCCGGGTCCGGCAGATCGAAGCCTTCGCCGTAGTTGCTCCATAGCTGGTGACCGTTCTTGAAGTCATAGATCGCGCCGAGGTTGAACAGGTTGACCTGGTAATCGTTGTTGCCGCCGGGCACGTTCTTGAAGTCGCCGACATCGACGTCCATCTGCTGGCGCCGCGCGCCACCGGAAACCGTCAGGTTATCGGTCGCCTTCCAGTCCAGCTGAGCATAGGCCGAAAGGCCATCGACCCGGTAGCTGGGGTAGCGCGCCGCCTTGCTGGCTTCATCCAAATCCAGGCCACCACTTGCGGATGAGGTCCGGGCGTTGAAGGTGGTCTGCTCGGCATTGAAACGCTCGCGGTCCAGGTCCACGCCGTACGTCAGTTTGAGGCTGTCCCACTGCTTGGCAAACAGCGCCTTGAGGCTGCTGACCTCGAAGTTCTGCTGCGACGCGGCAAAGTACACGCCCTTGGAGCCCGCAGGCTTGCCGGTGTTGTAGTACGGGAACGGATAGAAGTTATCGTCTTCCTTGCGGTACGAGGCCTGCAAGTAGAAGTCTTGGCCGAGCACATCGCTGTGGTGGTAGTTGGCATTGAGCAGCAGGCGCTTGGTGCGCGGCTCAAGGTCGGTGGAATAACCGCCGCGCAGCTCGGCATCTTCCAGGTCCGAGGGGCCGTTGTAGTTCAGGTTGGGGAAGTAGATGCCGGTGCTGCCGTGGTTTCCCGAATCGTAGTACTGGGCCAGCAGGTCGAGGCTCTGCTCGTCATTGAACTTCAGGCCCAAGCTGCCAAGCAGGTCGAGGGTACGGTTGTACTGCAGGTCGGTCTGGGTGTTGTCGATGAAGATCTGCTCGCCGGCGCCGTCGTAGAAGGCTTCGTTCTGCTCGGCGGACACACCCAGGCGCGCGTTGATCCGCTCGTTGCCGCCACTGATCGACTGAGCGACGCGGGTCGCGAGGTCGTCGCTGTTGTTGAAGCCGCTGCTGGCGCCCAGTTGGGTTTCAAAGCGCACCGGGCCTGCCTCGCCCTTCTTGGTGACGATGTTGATGATCCCGCCTGTGGCGCCGCCGCCGTAGAGGGCGCTGGCACCGGAGAGCACCTCGACGCGCTCGACGTTGAACGGCGAAATGCTGTCGAACTGACGCGACAAGCCACGCGAGCTGTTCTGGCTGACACCGTCGATCATCACCAGCACGTTGCGTCCGCGCATGTTCTGGCCATAGTTGGTGCGCCCCTCCGGCGCAAGGTCCAGGCCCGGCACCAGCTTGCCGATGGCCTCCTTGAGGCTGACGCCGCTATCGATCTGCTCACGCAACTGCTGCTGGTCGACCACCCAGACGGTACCGGGAATTTCGCTGATCGAGGTGCTGGTGCGCGAAGCCACGCTGACTTCGATGGGCTTGAGGTTGACGCTTTGCACAGCTGCGCTCTTGCGCAAAATCACGGTGTTCTGCTCGCTGAACTGCCAGCTCATGCCGCTGCAGGCCAGCAAGCTTTGCAAAGCCTGAGCAATGCTATAGCGGCCGTTGAGTGCCGGGCTTTGCCGGCCGGCCACATCCTGGCTGGTGAACAGCAGGTGCAAGCCGGCCTGGTCGGCGAAAGCGGTCAGGGCCTGGTCAAGGTGCTGCGCGGGCAGGTCCAGGGATACTTCTCGTTCCTGCTGGGTAGTGGCGGCTGTCACCGCATCGACGGCGTGTACCTGCAGGGTGCCGAGCAATGCGGCCACGGCGGTCGAAGCCAGCAGGGCGTGTTTGAAATAACCGGTGGAACGGGCGATTGGCTTGAGCGGACCCTTCACTGTTTTCTTCCAGGCAAATGGTTGTAAATGAGAATGAATTGCTGATCAGTCTCACTACGACGATTGGGCGCAGAAGAACTTGCAGTGGGAAAATAAAAATATTTTTGCAGTATCGCGGGGCAAGCCCGCGCCCACTGGTTCTGTAGTAGCGGGCTTGCCCCGCGAAGAGGCCCCTCAGTACACCACAGCCAACCAGGGCAAATAGGTCACCTTCAACGCATAACGCTGCTCCAGGGTGCGCAACAACCCTTGCGGATCATTCAGGTCAAACACCCCGCTGACCTGCAGCGCCGCCAGTTGCTGGTCCGACAGCACGATGCGCCCATGCTGATAGCGCTCAAGCTCGGCCAGCACTTCACGCAGCGGCTTGGCGTTGAAGATCAGCTTGCCGCGTTGCCAAGCGGTTTGTGCCCGGGCATCAGGCGAGGTCTCCATGACGTGCTCACCCACCCGCGCCTGGCCTTGGGCAACCACCACATGATTGCCCGCACCGTCGCGGCGCACACTGAATACCGCCGCACTGCCCTGCACCGGCTCGGCACCAGCGTCGACCACAAACGGCCGCGGGTCGGCCGCCGGTTCAAACAAGGCCTCGCCGGTCTTGAGCAAGACCCGACGCTCGCCGCTGCTGAAATCCACCGACAGGGCGCTGCCACTGTTGAGGGTGACCTGTGAGCCATCGGCCAGGGTAATACGCTGCTGCTGACCGACACCCGTGTGGTAGTCGGCAAGCAAGGCCGGCGCCTGCTGCAGACCGCCATATCCGACCACGGCCAACACCAGCGAAGCAGCCAGTGCCACGCCCCAGCGCCGTCGACGTGGCGCCGGTGCGAGCACTTCAGCCGCAGTGCGGGTCTGCCCCAGGTCTGCCCACAGCGCCTCGGCCTCGCTGGCGGCCTGGGCATGGGCCGGGCTCAGCGCGCGCCAACGCTGGTAACGCGCTTTGTCGCTGGTGCTGGCGTTGCCCGAATGCAGCAACACCTGCCAGTCGAGGGCATCATCGGACACATCGCTGATCGGTTGCGGCGTGGGCATGGCGTGGACGTCAGTCATGGTTGTGTTTGAGCCAGTCGCGGCAATGGCGCAGGGCCTGGCCGATGTATTTTGCCACCATGCTCTCGGAAACGCCCAGCCGTTGTGCGATCTGCGCCTGGGTCAGGCCTTCGACACGGTTAAGCAACAGTGCCTGGCGGGCATTGGCCGACAGTTGCAACAAGGCTTCATCAAGCAGTTCCAGGCGCTCGCTGGCCAGCAACGCCGCTTCCGGCGCTGGCGCCGGGCACGCTACCTGGCGCGCCGCTTCACTGTCATCGAGATGGCTGCTCATGCGTTGCTCGCGACGCAACGTGTCGATGGCCAGGTTACCGGCCACGCGAAAGATGAAACTGCGCGCATGCACGACCGGCAAATCCTGCTGCTCGATCTTCACCAGCTTCAGGTAAGTCTCCTGGGCGACGTCGGCGGCGCGCTGACGATCGCTCATGCGTCGGGTCAGGAACTGCAGCAGGTCATCGTAATGTTCCTGGAAGCTTGCCAGCAGCCCGGACACGGGAGAGGTCAACATGGAAAGGAGGGAGACCAGTAAGAGGCGTTATCGGACGTTAATGAGAAACAGTATCTTTCAAAACTTACTGAACTTTCAACGTCAAACTCCGCCGTGCCCGGCTAGTCGGTCACACGCTGGTAGCGATAGAGCAGATTCGGCTCGCTGACGATCAGTAACTGCCGCTGTGGCCCCAGTGTCACCCCTTCCGCCTGCGGCATACTGTGGTCCAGGCCATTGAAGCCACCTTCCAGGTCCATGAAGCTGACCGGCGCATAGCCACTATCTAGTTCCGCCAGCAAGCGTGATTGGTCACTTAGCACCAGCAGATGCCGACTCTGCAGGTCATAGTGCATGGCTGATACATCGTCCATGCGCAGGCGTTGCACACCCAACACCGAGACCGCCGCCTGGTAGCTGACTGCAGCCCCGGGCTGCACAGCGCCCGCCACCTCGAACAGACGCAGCGGCCGCTGTTCACGAGAAGCGAACAGCACCTGGCTGCCCGGGTCGAACGCCATCCCTTCCAGGCCACGGTTGTTGTCTGCCCGTTCAGCGATGGTCAATGTACCCAGCTCGCTGCGTTCAATCGGGCCTTGCAAACGGCTCAATGGCAGCGTCACCACGCTTTGTCGACGCTCCTCGCCAATCAGCAGGTTGCCGTTGCCGTCATACGCCAGCGCCTCGGGATCTTCGAATCCGTGCAACTCATGACGCGCTTTGAGCGCAAAGTCTTCGGTGTATTCGTAGAGTTGTGCCGGGCTGTTTACCACAACAAAGTAGCTGCGCCTCTCGGCGACATAGACAATATCCGAGGCATTGGCTTGGACCCCTGGCAATTGCAAACGCCCGGTAAATCGATAATCGGGCAACCAGATACTGCGCTGGCGAACCTGAGCTGGGGTAATGCGCTCCTGCCAGAGCTGCCCCACGGCATCGTCGATTTCAAACAGCGACAGCACGGCTATCAACAATGCAAACAGGCAGACACTCCAAACCAAGGGAGAACGTCGCACGGCAGGCCATTGGCGTGAAAATGCAGACTTGATACGACTCATGAAGATGGGTTTCCACTAACAGTTTTAGAGAGCAGCGGTACAGGCAAAGGCTGGCAACGCAGCAGCAGGCTGGCATTGGCCTGGGCCAGGGACGTGCAGTTCAGAGGCGCGGGCAGAGGCGAATCCAGGTCACGCAGGCGCCGGGCCAGGTAGAACACTTTGCCAGTCGGCAATTGGCTCAACGCATCGATCCGGCGGGCCTTGCCAGCACTGTAGAACTCGGCCGAATAGGAGCGTCGCCCCAGATAGATCAGCGGGCCCGGCTGCTCGACGCTGGCTCGCTGCCAGGTCAGCACCAGGTCACGCTGGTTTTGCGGGCGCTGCTCCAGGCTGCCCTCAAGCACCAGCAACAGAGCAAACAGCGGCAAAATCAGGGCAAAGCCGCCAACCCCCACGGGGCGCCACCAGCGCCAGCGCGTCAGAGCGTTAGCCAACAGCAACGCCCAGGCTGGCAGTGCTGGCAATACATAGGTCCAGAGAATATTGCCGGCCAAACTGAAGAACACTGGCGCGGCCAATGCCCAGCACCAGAGAAAACCCTGCAGCGCTCTGCCCTTGTGGGTGTTGCCAGACCAGTACAGCAGTGGCAACAGCAGGCTCCAGGGAAACAACGCCCCCAGCAGATACAACCAGATGGTCCCCAAGGGTTTGGCGTGAGCATTGCCGTAGAGGTCGCCGCTCCACTCGCTGATGACATAGCGCTTCCAATGCTCGCCCAGCAGAAAATAATCGAGAAAGCCCGGGCTTTTCAGCTCGGCCAGCACATACCAGGGCATGGCCAGCAACAGCATCAATGACAGCCCGCTGAGCCACGGCAGCCGCCACAGTTGCCGCCACTGCTGCTGGTAGGCAACCCAAGTCAGCGCCGGCACAGCGAACAACACCAGCACCAGTGGCCCTTTGGCCAACAAGCCCAACCCCAGCCCGACAAAGCCAAGCCGCACGGCATTACCCTCACCATGGGCCATGCCATACCAGAAGCCTTGATAGGCCAGCAGCAGCCCCAGACTCAGCGCAGGGTCAGTCAGGACCACGCCGCTGGCGATCAGCCCGAGGGTGCAACTGGAATAGATGATCGCCGCCAGCAGCCCTACCGCCAGGCTACGCTCGCGATGGCCCAGGTGGATGATCAGCAGGCAACTGAGCAAATGCATAAGCCAGGCCGGCAGACGCAGGGCAAACTCATTGATTCCCAACCAGTGCATGCTCGCCGCCTGGGTCCAGAACGATAACGGCGGCTTGCCCCAGAATGGCACGCCGTAGTCGAACATCGGCGTGATCCAGTCGTCGAGTTCAAGCATCTTGCGCGCCATTTCGCCATAGCGCGCCTCAGACGTATCCATCAACGGATACAAGCCCAGGCCGGCCAGGCGCAACGCCAGTATCAAGCCCAGCACCGCCCACAGCACTGCGTTGCGTAGCGACTCGCTCATGCCTGCCTCCGGCGCGCGAATGGGCGCCGCACAACCGGTTCGCCTGGCACCCGTGAGTCGCCCTGCAGCAGGTAATGCGGACGGCGCTTGACCTCGAACAGGGTCGCGCCGAGGTACTCGCCGAGCATGGCCACACCAAGACAGAGAAACCCGCCAACCCCCAGCAGCAGATGCACCGGGGAGAAACTCCCAGCAATCAGCGCGGCCAGCATCCAGCCCAGGCACACCAGTACAATCACCAGGCTGGCAACGCTGTACCAGCGCAGTGGCTTGCGCGAAAACGCCAGCGCACCCTCCAGGGCCAGGTTGAGCAGGGCCGGGTAATCCCATTTACTAGTGCCGGCGGCTCGGGCTACTCGCTCATACGGCAGTTCGATAGTACGAAAGCCGACCCAGCCAACCAGGCCCTTGAACAGCCCGACCCGTTCATCCATCGCCCGCAAGGCCGCCAGGGGCGCCGGGCCGATCAGACGAAAATCGCTGACTTGGGCGGGTAGCTGACCACGCCCAACCAAATGACGCATGATCCGGTAGTACAGTCGCGCCGTGAACTTCTTTAGCCATGAATCGCCATCGCGACGTGAGCGCTGCATGTTGACCACGTCATAACCCTGCAACCAGTGCTCGACCATCAGCCCGATCAGCTCCGGCGGATCCTGCAGGTCGGCGTCGATAAACACCACGGCCTGGCCGCTGGCATGATCAAGGCCCGCGCGCAGGGCGGCCTCCTTGCCGAAGTTGCGGCTCAAGTGCAAGCAGCGCACCCCCGGCTGTTGCTGGAACTGGCGCAACAAGGCCGGCGTGTCGTCGCTGCTGCCATCGTTGATGTAGAGCAGCTCGCAAGGCACCGGCAGGCGCTCGATCAGCTCGCCAATGCGTTGATGAAACGCCTGCAAAACCTGCTCTTCCTGATAACAGGGAACAATGATGCTCAGGCGCGGTTCAGCGCCAGAAGGTGGCTGGGGCAAGGTCAGCATGGTGATAGGTCCAATGACGGTGAATGACAATCCCGAACACGGTCAGACTGAGCGTCGCGACGTGTGAAGCAGTGCCGGCGGTTGAGCCCAAGGCCGCGCCACAGGCACTGCCCTACCATGCTAGGGAGGCACAGGTGAACGTCATGTCACCGCAGATCACATCTGGGTCACGCCCGGTTCGCTAGGTTGCGCACTCCCCCTTCCCGAGATGATTGCAATGAAGCGCTCCAGCACTGTCCTGTGTTTCGCCATGGTGGCGCTGATCAGCGCCTGCCAGGCCCGTCCGTTAAGTCACTCGCCAGCGACCCTGGGGTTCGAGGCCGCCCTGCAACTGGCTATCAGCGCCCGCCAGGCCTGTGCGCGCCAAGGCTTTGCCGTGGCAGTCAGTGTGGTCGATCGCCAGGCCCAGCCGCTGGTGTTGCTGGTGTCCGACGACGCCTTTGGCCACTCCCGCCAGACCAGCGAACGCAAGGCGCGCACCGCCGCCTCGCGACGCGCGCCAACGGCCGCCATCGCCAGTGCCAACGACCACGAGCAGAGCCTGAGCCTGGCCTTCCACACCATCGGCCTGACCACCTTGAGTGGCGGTGTGCCGGTGGTGCTCGACAATCAGGTGATCGGCGCAGTTGGCGTGGCCGGTGCGCCGGGGCAAAATGCCCTGGGCCAGGACTTCGATAGCCTTTGTGCCGAGGCCGGCATCAAGGCCATTGGTGCGCAATGGACGGTCAACGCGGAAACTGCACAATGATCGAGATACTTCTGGTCGAAGACGACCGCACCTTGGCCGGCTCGCTGGCCGACTACCTGAGCGAAGTCGGCTTTGACATCGACTTTGCCTTCAATGGCCAGACTTGCCTGGAGCGCACCCTGCAGCAGCGCTATGACGCCATCGTCATGGACGTGACCATGCCCGGGCTCGATGGCCTGCGCGCCTGCAAGGCCTTGCGCAAGCGCCAGGACCAGACGCCGATTCTGTTCCTTACCGCCCGCGATACCCTGGCCGACAAGCTGGACGGCTACGAGGCGGGTGCCGATGACTACCTGATCAAACCCTTCGAGCCGCAGGAGCTGGTATGCCGCCTGCATGCCCTGCTGCGCCGCGGCAAGCTGCCCTCCAACGCCGAGCAGCAGCAATGTGGCGAGCTGCTGATCGACCTCAAGCGCCACAAAGTCTACCGCCAGGGCATTGCCATCGAGCTACAAGACGTACCGATCCGCCTGCTTTCCCTGTTGGCCGAAGCGGCGCCCGATGCGGTCAGCCGCAAAAAACTGGAGCATGCCCTGTGGCCTGACGAGTTGCCTGAGAGTGACCCGTTACGCAGCCATATCTACCGCCTGCGCCAGGCCCTGGACCGGCCCTTCGAGCGTGAGCTGATCAAAACCGTTCACGGAAAGGGTTATCGCCTTGCTATACCCGACTAAGTCGTTCTTCGCCCGCGCGCTCTATACCCTGCTGCCCTTCACGGTGATCGTCGCCGTGCTCTACAGCCTGCTGATCTGGACCTCGATCACCGTCACCGAAGACCATATCGTCAACAGCTATCTGGACCGTGAGGTGACGCGCTTTCAGCAAAACCATGCGCGCGCCCCGAAGCAGGCCCAACTGCCTGCCACCAGCTACCTGCGCAGCTATTGGAGTAATGACCAGAAACTGCCCGCCGACTACCGCAACCTGCCATTGGGGCGCCATGAACTGGATGATGAACGCACCCATGTACAAGTGATCTACCTGCCAGCGGCCGGTCAAAACCTCTATATCGAACTGGACGAGTCGCAGCTCAGCTCCCTGGACCGGCATGCCAACCTGCTGTTCAGCATTCTTTGGGGGGTAGCCGGGCTGGTGATCATTGCCGGCGCGCTATTGGCGGTCATCGGCGCTCGCCACCTGGCCGCCCCGGTGACGCAACTGGCTGACGCCGTGAATCGCGGCTGGCAACCGGGTACCCAACTGCCCGGACATGAACGCCGCGACGAAGTCGGCACCCTCAGCCGCGCACTGTCGCAGTTGGTTGAACGCTTGCATGATGCGCTGGAGCGTGAGCGCGCCTTCACCCGCCACACCAGCCACGAACTGCGCACCCCTCTGGCGGTGATGCGCAACAGCCTGGCGGTGTTACGCCTGCCTGGTTGCAGCGAGGAAAAACGCGCGCGCAACCTGACACGCCTGGAGCAAGCCAGTGGCGAAATGGAAACCATGGTGCAACTGTTCCTCTACCTAGGCCGCGAAGATGAACGCCTGCCGGCACAGGCCGTGGCCCTGCGACCTTTGCTGGAAGCATGCGAGCACAAACACGCACAGTTGATCGCCAGCAAGCGTCAGTGCATCGTCATGCAAGTCGACCCGCGACTGTCCATTGAAGCCCCTCCCAGCGTCCTGCAAGTGCTGGTCAATAATCTGCTCGGCAACGCCCTGCAGCATGGCGCGCACTACCTGCATATCGAGGCTCAGGCCAGCCACCTGCAACTGGTCAACGGCATGGATGGCAACTGCGCTGCCTCGTCGGGGTTCGGCTATGGCCTGGATATCGTGCAGCGGCTATGTACGTATTGCGGGTGGCACCTGACTACCCGCCAGGAAACCGAGCGTTTTATCGCCCGGGTGGATTTTCACCGTGCCTAAACAGCGGCCAGTGCCCTCAATGACCAAAGCCTGTCTATGATGGAGGTCGATCTCTACGCTTCAAGGACCACCCGAATGAGCCATAGCTTGCGCCTGTGCCTTGGTTTGCTGCTGTTTCTTAACCTGAGCGCCTGCGCCCTGTTCCAGGCCCGCGATCCGGTCAACATCAGCGTGATCGGTATCGACCCTCTGCCCGGCCAGGACCTGGAACTGCGCATGGCAGTGAAGATCCGCGTGCAGAACCCCAACGAAACCGCGATCGACTACAACGGCATCGCCCTCAACCTGGAGGTCAACGGCCAGCCGCTGGCAGCCGGTGTGAGTGACAAAAGTGGCAGCATCGGTCGCTTCAGTGAAAGCGTGCTGGTGGTGCCGGTGAGTATCACCGCCTTCTCGGTGCTGCGCCAGGCCGTGGGCCTGAGCCAGGTGCGCAGCCTCGATGGCTTGCCGTACACCGTGCACGGCAAACTGGCCGGCGGCGCGTTCGGCACTCGCCGGTTCAGCGACAGTGGCCGCCTCAACCTGCCGCAAGCGGGCGGTGCACCCTGGTAAGGCTCAGTCCTGCTTGATGAAGCGCACGCCGGGTTTGCTGCGCTCATCCACGCTCAACTCGAAGATATCCGGCCGCGCATAGTGGCCGACCACGTCGAAGTCATAACGGGCGCGCACCAGTTCTGCGGTATCGATTTCGGCGCACAACAGCCCACGCTCGGCAACCAGCGGTCCGGCCAGCACCTCGCCCAGCGGCCCGACGATCACGCTGCCACCGGCAATCAGTTGGCGCTCACCCGGCCAGTCGGCGACCTCGATGCCCAGCGCGTTGGGCGAGTCCTGCACCTGGCAGGCGCTGATCACAAAGCAACGGCCTTCGGCGGCGATATGGCGCATGCTCATCTGCCACAGCTCACGTTCGTCCACGGTGGGGGCGCACCACAGCTCCACGCCCTTGGCGTACATCGCCGTGCGTAGCAGCGGCATGTAGTTTTCCCAGCACACGGCGGCGCCGATTCGCCCGGCACGGCCCTCGATCACCGGCAGGGTCGAGCCGTCGCCACGGCCCCAGATCAGCCGCTCGGTACCGGTGGGCATCAGCTTGCGGTGCACGGCCACCAGACCCTGCTCGGGCTCGAAGAACAGCACGCTGCAATACAGGGTATGGCCGCAGCGCTCGATCACCCCCAGCACCAGGCTGGCGCCAGTGCGTGCCGACAAACCCGCCAGGGCATCGGTTTCGCTGCCGGGCACGTCGATGGCATTGGCAAAGTAGCGGGCGAACGCTTCACGTCCTTCAGGCAGGCGGTAACCCAGGCGTGTGCCGAAGGTCTCGCCCTTGGGATAACCGCCCAGCAGCGCTTCTGGCATCACCACCAGGCTGACGCCGGCGTTACTGATGGCCTGCTCGTAGGCAAGGATCTGCTCCAGGGTATGCGCTTTGCCTTCAGGCGATGAACCGATCTGCAAGGCGGCGACAATGGACCTAGTCATGCGTGGATGCTCCGGATGGGCGATAGGTGTTGCAGATTGTCGGCGCCGGGCCAATCATGAATAAAGACCACTTCGTTTCTGAATGATATGAAGCCTGCGAATATCACCAACATCGACCTAAACCTGCTCAAGGTCTTCGAAGCCCTCCATGACGAAGTCAGCGCCAGCCGCGCGGCCGTGCGCCTGGGCCTGACCCAATCGGCAGTCAGCGCGGCCTTGCGGCGTTTGCGCAAGGTTTATGGCGACCCGTTGTTCACGCGCACCGGGCGCGGCCTGGCACCCACCCTAAGGGCCAACCAGCTCAAGCCGCTGATCAGCGAAGCGCTGAACAAATGCCGGCAGAGCCTGGCCCTGCTCGATCCGCAGGCCGAGCAGTTCGAAGGCCGGGCGGTGACCCTGGGCCTGTCGGATGATTTCGAGATCGCTTATGGCCGCGCCCTGATCGAGCAGGTACAACAGCTGGCCCCGGGCCTGCGCCTGATCTTTCGCCAGACCCACAGCCAGATCGTCGCCGCGCCTTACTTGAGCGCAGCCTCGACCTGGCACTGACCTCGGGCGGGTTCTCTGCCCACCTGCTTAGCCGCCGGGTACTCGATGAAGGGGACTACCTGTGCCTGCTCGACCCGCACAGCCTGGCGCCCGGGCAAAATGCGTTAAGCCTGGATGAGTTCGTGGCGCGGGAGCAGATTCTGGTGTCGTCGCAAGGTTTTATCGGCATCGTTGACGAGGCCCTGGCCGAACGGGGCTTGAGCCGCCGGGTGGCGGCATCGACCAGTCATTTTGCCGCCCTGGCTTACCTGCTCAAGGGCAGCCAGCGCCTGGCCACCCTGCCCGGCCATGCCGCCCGGGCCATTGCCGAAGTCGCAGGCCTGGTGGTGGTGGCGTGCCCGCTGGCCTTGCCGCACTACCCGGTGGAGCTGGGTTGGCGCACCGGTGGGCAACCGGACCCGGCCCTGGAGAAAGTCCGCGAAGCGGTGCTCGCGGTGTTTGCCTGAAACTTACTTGGCCGCCGCCATCAGCTTGTTGACTTCACTGCGGACCATGTTGGCGTACTCGGGCGGTGACATGCCGTCCAGTTCTGCCCGAACCCATTCGGCCCACTTGCCCTTGCGCCGCGGTTTTTCCGCGATCAGCCGGGCGGCGTCGGCCTTGGCCTTGCCCAGGTTGGTCTGCCAGAGCTCGAAGAGTCGGGCTTTCTCGTCCTCGATCTGCGCCCGTTCGGCGAAGCTCTTGTTGGCCAGATTGAAACTCATGAGGGTGTCCTGCCGCTGAAAAATAGGCGCTATCTTACACTGTAGCCGCCGACGCTCGGCAAACCACTGCAACTTTCCGCACCCGCTGGCATCCACTGTTCAATGCCCATCAACTGACGAGGAAGCACCCATGGCCAGGAAAACCACCGTGCAAGGCGATGCCGAGCAAATCAAGGATCAGGCGTTCAGCGAACTGCAGGCGTTGATCGAAGAGTCGGAAAAGCTGCTCAATGACAGCGCCGCGCTGGTTGGCGAAGAAGCCGAAACCCTGCGGGCCCAGGTCGGGGTGAAATTGAAGCAGGCCCGTGACGCGGTCACTGGTGTGCGCAGCAAAGCGCAACCGGTGGTCGATGCGACCCAGGATTACATCGGCGGCCATCCGTGGCAGACAGTGGCGATTTCAGCCGGGTTTGGCTTGGTGGTCGGCCTGTTGCTGGGCCGCAGGTCTTAGTAGCCACCGCGAGGCAAGTCGGGTCGCCGCATCGCCCCACATCGATAACCTCAAACTCTGAGGGAGTGGGCTTGCCACAGGCCGACCTTTTGCCTCGCAGATTTGTAAGCAATCATTGTCAGATCCACGATTTAGCTGGTTTTTAGCGGTAAAAAATCTTACAACTGATAGTCATTCGCCATTATCTCGGTTCTCGCCCACCTACCCTGCAAGGTAGAATGGACAAAATCGGGAGTTTCAATGAACCACACCAGTCTCAGCGCCGCCGAACTAGATGCCATCACCGATGCCGCCGCGCAGTGGTGCCTGCGCCTGCAAGCTGAAGACTGCAGTGCCGCTGAACGACGTGCGTTCGAGCAGTGGCTGATGGCCCATCCGCTGCACCTGCAGGAATACCAGGCGATGATGGACATCTGGCAGACTGCCGACCATCTGCCGCGAACCTTCCCGGACAACGTCGTCCCCCTGCCGCAGCCGCGGCGCAGCCACTGGCAGCAATTCGCCACAGCCGCAGCCATCGCTCTGGTCGCTCTGCCGGCAGGCGCCTGGATCGGTTGGGAACAAGGCTGGCTGCCCAGCAGCTATCAGTCCCTGGAGACGGGCGATCGGGTGAATCGTGTGGTGCTCCGTGATGGCAGCACGGTGGAACTGAACCTCAATACCGAACTGCGCTACTCCAACTACAAGGACGAGCGGCGGGTCACCCTGATAAAGGGTGAAGCGTTCTTCAAGGTCAGCCACGACAGCCAGCACCCTTTTGTAGTGCATGCGGCCAACGGCTGGACGCGGGTGACCGGTACCCAGTTCAATGTGTGGAAGTACGATGATCAAGTCAGGGTGACCCTGGTGGAAGGCTCGGTGCTGGTCAGCAGTGATGGCAATGCCAGCGACAGCAGCTACCGCCTGGGCCCGGGCATGCAGGCCAGCTACAAGGCCGGCGATTACGAGCCGCACCTGAGCCAGACCTACAGCCAGGACAACAGCCTGGCCTGGCGCAACGGCAAGTTGATCCTCGACAACCAGAGCCTGGCTCAAGCCCTGCCGATGATCAACCGCTACCTGGAAAAACCGCTGCTGCTCGCCGATACCAGCACCGGCAGTATCCGCATCAGCGGCATCTACAACACCAGCGAGATCAAGCGCCTGGTCAGCACCCTGCCCAAGGTGCTGCCGGTGTACCTGACCCAGAACAAGAGCGGCAACATGGTCCTCAACCGCATCTCACCGCCCCCCGCCAAAGGCTGAGCCTGGCGCTCAGCCCTCTTGCCGCAACTAGAGCATCATCGCCGCCAGCCAACCGAATGCCAGCAATGGCAGATTGTAGTGGATGAACGTCGGCACCACTGTGTCCCAGATATGATGATGCTGGCCATCCACGTTCAGCCCCGAGGTCGGCCCCAAGGTCGAATCCGATGCGGGTGAGCCGGCATCGCCCAGGGCGCCGGCGGTACCGACGATGCACACTGTCGCCACGGGATCGAAGCCCAGTTGCACGCACAGCGGCACGAAGATCGCCGCCAGAATCGGCACGGTGGAGAACGACGAGCCGATACCCATGGTCACCAGCAACCCCACCAGCAGCATGAGCAGCGCGCCGACACCCTTGCTGTGGTTGATCCAGGCCGCCGAAGCCTCGACCAGGGTCTTGACCTCGCCGGTGGCTTTCATCACCTCGGCAAAGCCGGAGGCGGCAATCATGATGAAGCCGATCATGGCCATCATTTTCATGCCTTCGGTGAACAGGTCGTCGGTGTCTTTCCAGCGCACGATGCCCGACACCGAGAAGATCAGAAAACCAGCCATGGCGCCGATGATCATCGAATCCAGCCACAGCTGGATGATGAACGCCGCGGCAATGGCGACGCCGGCCACCAGCAGGGTCAGCGGGTTGTAACTCACCGTCACCTGCTCGACCTGTTCGATTTTCTCTAGGTCATAGACGCGTTTTTTTCGGTAGCTGATGAACACGGCAACCAGCAAGCCGAAGAGCATGCCCGCCGCCGGAATGGCCATGGCGTGGGTCACACTTACGCCGCTAACATCCACGCCGCTGCGGCTGACACTGCCCAGCAAAATCTGATTGAGGAAGATGTTGCCAAAGCCTACCGGCAAAAAGATGTACGGGGTGATCAGGCCGAAAGTCATCACGCAGGCCACCAGGCGCCGGTCGATCTGCAGCTTGGTCAGCACGTACAGCAGCGGCGGCACCAGCAACGGAATGAAGGCGATATGAATCGGCAGGATGTTCTGCGAGGAAATCGCCACGACCAGCAGCAGGCCGATCAGCAGCCATTTGACCTTGCCACCGTTGCTGTGCCCTTGACGGTCGATCATGGCCAGGGCGCGATCAGCCAGGGCATGGGCCATGCCCGACTTGGCGATGGCCACGGCAAAGGCACCAAGCAAGGCGTACGAAAGCGCCACCGTGGCACCGCCACCCAGGCCACCATTGAAGGCCTTGAGCGTGCCCTCGATACCCAGCCCGCCAACCAGGCCACCGGCCAAGGCGCCAATGATCAGGGCAATCACCACATGCACGCGGGACAGGCTCAATATCAGCATGATGCCGACCGCGGCAATTACTGCATTCATTCTGTGACCTCTAGAAACCAGACAAAAAGCGACCGATCCGGCGACAGACTGCTCGGGAGCAGTGGCCGAACGACAGGTATTTTTATGGGAGGGCGCACACTCTGAAGCAGCCCTGCGCGCTTGTCAAAAAAACGCCTTGGCGGCCTGTGACAACGTGTCGCTTGAATAAATCAAAACGACGCATTTGAATTGAACGTTTGAATAAAGAAAACGGCATCGCAGCCGATACAGTCGGCAGCCTCAATCTTTCAGGATCCAAGGACTTCGCCATGCCGTTCAGACAACTTTCCATTCAGTGGAAAATCACCCTGCTCGCCGGCTTGTGCCTGGCCGGCATCGTCACCCTGCTGGTTGGCCTCTCGCTGTACCGCATGGAGCACAGTACGCAACTGGTCAAGGCCAGTAGCATGCAGATGCTCACCGAAGCGGCCCAGGGACGCATCGAGTCCCAGGGCGAAGTCCAGGCGCTGAACATCCGCCGCCAGTTCATGGACGCCTACCAGTACGGTGCCGGCTTCTCCCGCCAGGTGCTGTTCTTGCGTGAACAGGCCGAGAAGCGCTTTCTCGATGCCTTCGACCTGCGCGAAGACATGACCCGCCAGGTGCGTGCCGCGCTGCAGGCCAACCCCGATCTGCTCGGCCTGTCGCTGGTGTTCGAAGCCAACGCCCTGGACAACAAGGATTCGTTGTTCGTCGACCAGAAAGAACTGGGCAGCAACGAGACCGGTCGCTTCGCCCTTTACTGGTCGCAGCCGACCCCAGGCCAACTGACCTCCATGGCGTTGCCTGAGCGCGACATGAACGACACCAGCATCGGCCCTAGCGGCGAGCCGGCCAATACCTGGTCGGTGTGCCCGCGCACGACCCGCAAGGTCTGCGTGGTCGAGCCCTACTTCTATGAGATCAACGGCCAGCAGGTGCTGATGACCAGCATCGTGTTCCCGCTGATAGTGGCCGACAAGGTCATCGCCACCCTGTCCATCGACATCAACCTCAACAGCCTGCAGGCCATGAGCCAACAGGCCAGCCGCAACCTGTACCAGGGCCAGACCCAGGTCGGCATCTTAAGCCCCGTGGGCCTGCTGGCCGGTTACAGCCCGGACGCCAGCAAACTGGCCCAGCGCTTCGATAAGGTCGACCCGGAAAAAGGCGCCGAGCTGATCCGCTTGCTCGGCGACAGCACGCCCCTGCACAGCATCCACCACAATCAGCGCCTGAAAGTACTCGCCTCGTTCGCGCCGATCCCCGGCGGCAAGCCCTGGGGCGTGCTCCTCGATGTGCCGGAAAGCGCCCTGACCGGCCCGGCCGAGGCCCTCAAGCAAGAGCTCGATCAGCGCAATACCAGCGGCACCCTGATCGAACTGGGCCTGGGCTTGCTGGCGGCGGTTGTCGGCCTGTTGCTGATCTGGCTGATGGCGCGCACCGTGACCCGGCCAATCCTCGGCGTGGCCGCCATGCTCAAGGACATCGCCAGCGGCGAAGGCGACCTGACCCGCCGCCTGAACTACGACAAGCACGATGAGTTGGGCGAACTGGCGGGCTGGTTCAATCGCTTCCTCGACAAGCTGCAGCCGACCATTGCCGAGGTCAAACGCTCGGTCCAGGCCGCGCGCGACACCGCCGACCAGTCCTCGGCCATCGCAAGCCAGACCAGCGCCGGCATGGAGCAGCAGTACCGCCAGGTCGACCAGGTGGCCACCGCTTCCCACGAGATGAGCGCCACCGCCCAGGACGTCGCCCGCAGCGCCGCACAAGCTGCCCAGGCTGCCCGCGATGCCGACCAGGCCACCCGCCAGGGCCTGGCGGTGATCGACCGCACCACCAGCAGCATCGACACCCTGGCCGCCGACATGAGCACCGCCATGGGCCAGGTCCAGGGCCTGGCTGAAAACAGCGAGAAAATCGGTTCGGTGCTTGAAGTGATTCGCTCGATCGCCGAGCAGACCAACCTGCTGGCCCTCAACGCCGCCATCGAGGCCGCGCGTGCCGGTGAAGCCGGTCGTGGTTTTGCCGTGGTCGCCGACGAAGTCCGTAACCTTGCCCGCCGTACCCAGGAATCGGTGGAAGAAACCCGCCTGGTCATCGAAGAGCTGCAGGCCGGCACCCAGGAAGTGGTCGGCGCCATGGACAGCAGCCACCGCCAGGCCCAGGGCAGCGTCGAACAGGTCGGCCAGGCGGTTACCGCGCTGCAGCAGATCGGCGATGCGGTCACGGTGATCAGCGACATGAACCTGCAGATCGCCAGCGCAGCTGAAGAGCAGAGCGCCGTGGCCGAAGAGATCAACAACAACGTGGCGACCATCCGTGACGTCACCGAGTCGCTGTCTGAGCAGGCCAACGAATCGGCGCGGGTCAGCCAGTCGCTCAACAGCCTGGCCAACCAGCAGCAGGGATTAATGGATCAGTTCAGGGTGTAACAGCTTCGCGGGGCAAGCCCGCTCCTACTCATCTGTAGGAGCGGGCTTGCCCCGCGATCGGTCTACTACACTTGCCAGACTCCTTACCCTGCGAGCGAGGCACAATGAAGCCGATCACCTCCCTGCTGGCCAGCACCTTCCTGGCGCTGAGCCTGGTCACCACCGGCCACGCCGCCAACACCACCCCACCCATCCACTTTGGTGACATCACCTGGGAAAGCGGCAGCCTCACCACCGAAATCCTGCGGCTGATCGTCGAGAAAGGCTATGGCTACTCTACCGACACCCTGCCCGGCAGTACCGTGAGCATGGAGGTCGCACTGGCCCGCAACGACATCCAAGTCATCGGCGAAGAATGGGCCGGCCGCAGCCCGGCCTGGATCAAGGCCGAGCAAGCCGGCCAGGTGTTCAGCATTGGCGACACGGTAAAAAATGCCGATGAGGGCTGGTATGTGCCGGCGTACGTGATCAAGGATCTGGCGCCGAACCTGCATTCGGTGGCCGACCTCAAGCAGTACAAGGCCGTGTTCAAAGACCCGGAGTCCCCCGACAAGGGCCGCTTCCTCAACAGCCCCAGCGGCTGGACCTCCGAGATCGTCAATAGCCAGAAGCTCAAGGCCTATGGCCTGAACAACGACTTCGTGAACTTTCGCAGTGGCTCGGGCGCCGCCCTCGATGCTGAAATCACCTCTGCCATCAAACGTAAAAAGCCCGTTTTGTTCTACTACTGGAGTCCTACCCCGCTGATGGGGCGCTACGAGCTGGTACGCCTGGAGGAGCCCTCTTTCAATGCCCAGGCGTGGAAGACCCTGACCGACGCCAGCCACCCGAACCCGCAAGGCACGCGCTCGTTGCCGGCGAAATTGTCCATCGGTGTTTCCGCGCCGTTCAAAAAGGACTACCCACAACTGGTCGAGTTCTTCGCCAAGGTCGATCTGCCCATCAACACGCTTAACAAGACCCTGGCGCAGATGAGCGAAAAACGCGAGTCGCCCAAGGACGCTGCCTTGAAGTTCATGCGCGATAACCCGACCATCTGGAAAGCCTGGCTACCCGCCGAGGTCGCGGAAAAAGTCGAGGCGGGCCTGTGAGTGGAGGCTTTCCCGAAGCTCTGCACTTTTCCTTCGCCGACCTCGTCAACCGTTTCGTTGACGGGCTGGTACTGGCTTACGGCGATCAGTTGCGTAACGTCTCCGATGCTTTGCTGCAAGTGCTGGTTGGCCTGGAGAACCTGCTGCGCCTGACACCCTGGTGGCTGTTGTTGGTGATCGTCGCGCTGATGACCTGGCACGCCAGCCGCAGCATCAGCCGCGCCCTGGTACTCAGCGGCCTGTTGTTTCTGATCGGCGTGGTCGGCTTGTGGGACAAGCTGTTGCAAACCTGCGCACTGGTGCTGGTCAGCACCGGCCTGTGCGTGCTGATCGGCGTTCCGCTGGGCATCCTGCTGGCCAGCCGGCCCCTGGCGCGCAAGCTGCTGATGCCGGTGCTCGATGTCATGCAGACCCTGCCCAGTTTCGTTTACCTGATTCCGGTATTGATGCTGTTCGGCCTGGGCAAAGTGCCAGCGATCTTCGCCACCTTGATCTACGCCCTGCCGCCATTGATCCGCCTGACCGAACTGGGCCTGAGCCAGATCGACCCGAGCCTGACCCAGGCCGCTCACGGCCTGGGCGCCGGTCGTTGGCAGCGACTACGGCGGGTGCAACTGCCGCTGGCGATGCCGAGCATCATGGCCGGGCTCAACCAGTCGGTGATGATGGCGCTGTCTATGGTCGTGGTCGCCTCGATGATTGGCGCGCGCGGGCTGGGCGAGGATGTATTGGCGGGGATTCAGACACTCAATGTCGGTAAAGGGGTCGAGGCGGGATTGGCGATTGTGGCGTTGGCGATGGTGATCGACCGGATTACCCAAGCCTATGGACGCCCTCCTCAGCCGCGCCCGACGAAGGATTAGCAGACTGCCAACTTTGCAACACAACCCAAGCCCCGTACCATGCAGTGCAGCAGCGCACATGTATAAAGCACAAGGACTGTAGTACCGCATGGACATCGAAAGCATCAAGCAACAACTGGCCAAACCCGCCACACGTTTTTTCGCCGGCGGTTTTCGCCCCGATGACAGCGACAGCGAAAGCTGGCTGGGCCGGGTATTTCTGTATGGCACCGATGAAGGCATCCCGTGCAACGATGCTGGCGAGCAACTGCTACCCTATGCTCAGTTCCACCTGGCCGACCTGCCCTACTGCAGTCCACTGCTCGAAGGTGTTGAGGTACTGACGCTGTTCATCGCCTATGAGTTTCCCGAGCACTTCGAACCCATGGGCAACAACTGGCTGATCCGCGAATACCGGGCGGACGATGAACGGGTGCGCAAGGACCTGAACACACCCAACTCGTTTCTCAAGGCCTTCCCCCTGCGTGCCGAAGCGGTTGCCGAGGACTATCCGCTATGGGATGGCGGCGGTGCTCCGGATGAGCTGGTCAGTGAGATCGTTAAACTGGAGCGCGATGGCGTCATCGAAAGCTACTACGACCACGTCACCCACGCCTATGAACACAAGATTGGCGGTTACCCTTCGTTCTGCCAATCAGGGATCGACCCAGGTGATGGCTTCGAATTCGTGTTCCAGATCTCGTCCGACAGCAAGATCAACCTGAATGTCGTCGACAGCGGCAGCCTGATGTTCTGGAAGCACAGGGTCACTGGCGAATGGGCCATTTACTACGATTTCTATTGAGCGCCCATGGCCCAGTACACCATCGCCATACTTGCTGCCGGGAACTTGCCCGGCATCATCAAGCTCGTACGCGCGTTCAGCACCGAAAGTGTTGCCGCGATTGCGCGCAAGATCGGTACAGCGCAGCCGGTGATCAGCCTCGACACCCAGGACTTTTCGCTGGAAATCAGTGAAAAGGACGGCATCACGATGCAGTACAACCTTTTGCTGACGCTCATCGGCGCACTTGAGCACGCCGGCGCCACCGTACAGATCCAACTTCAGTTGGATGACAGCATGGAGGTGGTATCAATAGAGGCGTTGCACAACCTGCTCGAAAGCGAGCTGACTTACCTGGCGCAAGCGCACGACTGAGCACCGCTACATCATCAATTGAGCACCTTCCTGCGCGGCAGTTCAATGCTGACCCGCAAGCCGCCCAGGGGGCTTTCCTGCAGTGCCATTTGCCCCCCCCAAGCTTCGACGATGTCGCGCACGATGCCCAGGCCCAGACCATGGCCGTCGACTTGCTCGTCGAGCCGGGTGCCCCGCTCAAGCACCTGCTCACGGGCCGCTTCCGGGATTCCCGGGCCATCGTCGTCGATCCACAGGCAATAGCATTGCGGCTGTACTTGGATGCTCAGTTGCACTTCGCGGTCGGCCCACTTGCAGGCGTTGTCCAGCAGGTTGCCGAGCAGCTCCAGCAGATCCTCGCGGTCCCAGGGCAGGAGCAAACCTGGCGGCACGTGCTTGCTCAGCTCCAGGCCTTCGCCATGGATCATGCCCAGGGTCGACAGCAGCCCGGGCAACTCGGCATCACAGTCAAACTGCGCGCCCGGCAAGGCATCACCGGCCAGCCGTGCACGGTTGAGCTCGCGGCTCAGGCGCTGCTGGATCTGCCCGAGCTGGTCACGCAACTGCTCGCGGACCTCCGGCAGGTCTTTAAGGCGCTCGCTCGAAGCCAAGCTAAGCAGCACCGCCAGCGGCGTCTTCAGCGCATGCCCCAGGTTACCCAGGGCATTGCGCGAACGGCGCAGGCTGTCTTCAGTGTGGGCCAACAGATGGTTGATTTGCGCCACCAGGGGTTCGAGCTCGCTGGGCACCTGGGTGTCGAGCTGCGAACGCTGGCCTTGCTGCAACTGGGCGATCTGTTCGCGGGTACGTTCGAGCGGGCGCAGTGAGCGGGTCACGGTGATGCGCTGCAGCACCAGAATCAGCAACAGCGCGACCAGGCCCAGGCCCAGGCCGATCTGCTGCATGCGCCTGAAACCATCGCGTACCGGGGTATAGTCCTGGGCGACGCTGATGGAAATGGCCTGGCCCAGGCGCCGGTAGTCAGCACGCAACACCAGCAGTTGCTGACCTTCAGGCCCCAGTTCCAGGCCAGCATGCAGCCCTGGCGTCTGCGGCGCTGGCATGTCCAGGTCCCATAACGAACGCGACCGCCAGTTGCCGCCTTCAAAATCGATGCGGAAGTAGTAGCCGGAAAAAGGCCGCTTGTAGGCCGAGGAAATCCGTCGCTCATCCAGTTCAAGACCGCTCTGGCCACGCACCAGCGCCACCAGCAGGTTCTCGCTTTCCTTACGCAGGCCGGTCTCCAGGTAGCGTTGCAAGCCCGCCTCGAACAACCACAGACTTAGCTGGGCCAAGGCCAGACCCACCAGCACCAGTACCGCGATCAGGCCAAGGCTCAAGCGTGCCTGGATCGACTTCACTCGGTGCTCCCGGCATAGCGATAGCCCTGGCCGCGGCGGGTTTCGATCACACTGCGGCCGAGCTTGCGACGCAGGTGGTTGACGTGCACTTCCAGGACGTTGGAATCGCGCTCGGTCTCACCGTCATAGAGGTGTTCGGCCAGGTGACTTTTTGACAGGATCTGTTGCGGGTGCAGCATGAAGTAGCGCAGCAGGCGAAACTCGGCAGCCGTCAGTTGGATGTCGACACCGGCGCGGGTCACGCATTGACGGCCTTCGTCCAGCTGCAGGCCAGCAGCCTCCAGGGTCGGCTGGTTGGCCAGGCCTCGAGCGCGACGCAGCAGCGACTGAATGCGCAATTGCAGTTCTTCCGGGTGAAACGGCTTGCTCAGGTAATCATCGGCACCGGCCTTCAGGCCCTCGATACGCTCGGCCCAGGAGCCACGCGCAGTGAGGATCAGCACGGGGGTCACCAGCCCCGAGGCTCGCCACTGAGCCAGCACCTCAAGGCCCGGCAAGCCGGGCAGGCCGAGGTCGAGGATGATCAGGTCGTAGGGTTCGCTGCTACCCTGGTAGACCGCGTCCCGGCCATCGGCCAGCCAGTCGACGGCATAGCCCTGGCGTTGCAGGCTCTGGGTCAGTTCATCGGCCAGCGGCACGTTATCCTCGACCAGTAACAGGCGCATCAGTCATCTTCCTCGTCTTTGAGCAGCGCTCCATTGGTTGCATCGAGCTTGATCTCGCGCACCACACCTTCTGGGGTCAGCAATTCGACCTCGTACTCGTACCGGCCGTGCTTCTCTTCGAGCTCCGCCTCCAGCAAGGTTGCCCCGGGATAGCGTCCCAGGGCATCTTTGAGCAGTTGTTCCAGCGGTAGGATGATGCCCTGCTCACGCAACTGCAGGGCTTCATCCTGATCGAGGTCGCGGGCCGATACCAGCGAGCTGAGGGCCAACAGCGCAATGAGAACGGTCTGTGCTGTTCGCATGCAAGGGCTCATCAGGTGTCCTGGGCGTCCTTGAGAACTTCACCGGTCTTGGCATCCAGATCCACGTCCCATTCAACGTTCTGGGCGTCACGCAGCTCGACCTTGTAGACGTAGCGGCCATAAACGTCTTCCAGCTCGGAATCCTTGATGGTAGCGCCTGGGTGCTTGGCCAATGCCTTGGCGTTCAAGTCATCCAGGGACATGATGGTCTTGGCTTGAACCAGCTTGACCACGTCACTGGTCAGAATGTCTTTAGCCAGCGCAACGTTGGCGCTCAGGACCAGGGCAGCGGTGGCGAACAGGGCAGTCAAAGTTTTCATCGTGTCTCTCCGTTGAGATCAAAATTGTTTCTACGGGACCTAGAATATCCAACCGAACTTAATTGAAGCTGAAAACAACTGGCGACATGATAGCGCAGCCCTGCCCCACTTCTGGACCGCTGTTCTTTATAATTCTCGGCTCAAGGTAGTGAGGCCCGTATGAGCGCAATCCATATCAAGTACCCGGCCCTGACCCTCAAGGCCGGCAGACATGCCTTGCAGCGCATACGCGAAGGCGGTTTGCAGGCCGCCGATGTAGGCGTGCTGCCAGGTGCGGCCGGCGGCCCCAAGGCCCTGGGCATTCAGGGCCTGGACCTGGCTCTGTTCGGCCACTGGCTGCCTGGCGCACCCCGTGAACGAGCGTTGATTGGTGCTTCGGTCGGCTCCTGGCGCTTTGCCAGTGCCTGCCTGCCCAACCCGGTCCAGGCCCTGCAACGCCTGGGACAGCTGTATACCGAGCAGGACTTTGCCAAGGGCGTGACCCCCACCGAGGTCAGCC
This sequence comes from Pseudomonas rubra, assembly GCF_028656935.1. Classification (GTDB taxonomy): domain Bacteria; phylum Pseudomonadota; class Gammaproteobacteria; order Pseudomonadales; family Pseudomonadaceae; genus Aquipseudomonas; species Aquipseudomonas rubra. Next base: position 1,533 of record NZ_JAMDGZ010000001.1, on the reverse strand, counting down.
GCAGCAGTCAATGCATGCTCGATGATTTGCTCCAGGGGCGTGACGCCCAGATCCTGGCTAGCCCGCACTACCGACTGAATATCATGGTGGTGAAAAGCCATGGCCTGCTTACCGACGATCACCGTGGGCGCCTGGGCATGGGCCTGTCATCGGTCATCGCCGATAACCTGATCGGCCGGCCGCGCCTGTCGCGGCACTTCGAACGGATCATCCTTCATGATGCCCGCAGTGCCCCGCCACTGCGGCCACTGACAGACTTCCCTTCGCGCTGCCTGCCCCTGGATGTCGCCAACTTGCGGCATGCCCTGCTGGCTTCCGGGTCGATCCCCATGGTCATGGAAGGCGTACGTGATATCCCCGGTGTGGGCCCGGGAACCTATCGCGATGGCGGGTTGCTGGACTACCACCTGGACCTGCCCTACGCCGGCGATGACCTCGTGCTCTACCCGCACTTTACCGACAAGGTCATCCCCGGCTGGTTCGACAAGGCCCTGCCGTGGCGCCGCGGCGATGCTGAGCGGCTGCGCAATGTCCTGCTGCTGGCACCCTCACCTGAGTACCTGGCCAGCCTGCCTTACGGCAAGCTGCCGGACCGCAGCGACTTCAAGCGCTTCATGGGGGATGCCGGCAGCCGGCAACGCTACTGGCACAAGGCGATGGCCGAGAGCCAGCGCCTGGGCGACGAACTGCTTGAGCTGATAGAAACCGGCGAGCTGCACGCGCATCTGCAACCACTGAAGTGACCATGCTGGTAAACTGGCCGCCAGCATTGGTTTACAGAGTCAAGACATCGTGGAAATTTTCAAAGAGTTTACGTTCGAATCGGCCCACCGCCTGCCCCACGTGCCTGAAGGCCACAAGTGCGGCCGCCTGCATGGTCATTCGTTCAAGGTTGCCTTACACCTGACCGGCCCGCTCGATCCGCATACTGGCTGGATCCGCGACTTCTCCGAGATCAAGGCGATTTTCAAACCGCTGTACGAGCAACTGGACCACAACTACCTCAACGACATTCCTGGCCTGGAGAACCCGACCAGCGAAGTGATCGCCAAATGGATCTGGGACCAGGTCAAGCCGCTGCTGCCGGAGCTCTCCAAGGTGCGGATTCATGAGACCTGCACCAGCGGTTGCGAGTATTACGGCGACTGAGAAGGTGTTGGATGTGAAGAGACCACCCTGCGGGGTGGTTTTTTTTGGCTGGCGTTCACTGCTGTAGGAGCGGGCCTTGCCCCGCGATGCAATGTGGCTGACAGAATGCTATCGCGGGGCAAGCCCGCTCCTACAAGACAAAACCCCTACCTGCATATGCAGATAGGGGTTTCGGAATTTAATCTTGACGATGACCTACTCTCACATGGGGAAACCCCACACTACCATCGGCGATGCATCGTTTCACTACTGAGTTCGGGATGGGATCAGGTGGTTCCAATGCTCTATGGTCGTCAAGAAATTCTGTTGCCAGAAGGTCTTGTTTAAGACACTCCAGCGAATCGGGTATGTGATGTTTGTGAGGTACAAATCTTCGGCTGTGTG